>NZ_JBVHEG010000001.1:0-319363 GCF_055562975.1 Streptomyces sp. NPDC014907
CCCCCATGCAGGAGCCGGTGTTATCCGGTATTAGACCCCGTTTCCAGGGCTTGTCCCAGAGTGAAGGGCAGATTGCCCACGTGTTACTCACCCGTTCGCCACTAATCCACCCCGAAGGGCTTCATCGTTCGACTTGCATGTGTTAAGCACGCCGCCAGCGTTCGTCCTGAGCCAGGATCAAACTCTCCGTGAATGTGTACCCGTAATCGGGTGAAACACTCGCGTTGAGCGGGACAGCCAGGCCGGAATAAGACCGGCTGCCCACAGCGTCCTCGCTGTGTGTGCCACCCCGAAGGGCGGACTTTTTTTCAAAGGAACCTCGACCATCCGGAGATGGACGGGGTATCAACTAATCTGGCGTTGATTTTTGGCACGCTGTTGAGTTCTCAAGGAACGGACGCTTCCTTCGTACTCACCCTTCCGGGCTTTCCTCCGGGCTTTTCCCTTCGGTCTTGCGTTTCCGACTCTACCAGACCGTTTCCGGCCCGATTTCGGCGGTGCTTTCCGGCCCCGTTTCGCTTTCGCTCCGGGCCCTTCCGGCGGCTCCGACTTTATCAGAAGTTCTGAGTCGGATTTCCCGCCTCCCGTTCGGCCTTCCGGGCGCACATCGGCGCCGGGGGCTTCCCGTTCTGGCGGAGCCGTAAACGTACTGGAGCGGGGCGCCCCGATGCAAATCGTGGCGCCCCGCTCCCGTACGCGCTGGTCAGACCTCCACGACGACCGGAAGGATCATCGGGCGCCGGCGGTAGGTGTCGGAGACCCACTTGCCGACGGAGCGGCGGATCAGCTGCTGGAGCTGGTGGGGCTCGACGACGCCGTCCTGGAAGGACTTGTTGAGCGCCTGGTCGATCTTCGGGAGCACCGCGTCGAACGCGGAGTCGTCGATGCCGGAACCGCGGGCGTGCACGTGCGGGCCGCCCACGATCTTGCCCGTCGAGGAGTCGACCACGACGAAGACCGAGATGATGCCCTCCTCGCCGAGGATGCGGCGGTCCTTGAGGGAGGTCTCGGTGACGTCGCCGACCGAGAGGCCGTCGACGTACACGTACCCCGCCTGGACCTTGCCGGTGATCCGGGCGCGGCCGTCGACCAGGTCGACGACGACGCCGTCCTCGGCGATGACGATGTGGTCCTTGGGGATGCCCGTCATCGCGCCGAGTTCGGCGTTGGCGCGCAGGTGGCGCCATTCGCCGTGGACCGGCATGAGGTTCTTCGGCCTGCAGATGTTGTAGAAGTACAGCAGCTCGCCGGCCGAGGCGTGGCCCGAGACGTGGACCTTGGCGTTGCCCTTGTGCACGACGTTCGCGCCCCAGCGGGTCAGGCCGTTGATCACGCGGTAGACCGCGTTCTCGTTGCCCGGGATCAGGGAGGACGCCAGGATCACGGTGTCGCCCGGGACGATCCGGATCTGGTGGTCGCGGTTGGCCATGCGGGACAGGGCCGCCATCGGCTCGCCCTGGGAACCCGTGCAGACGAGCACGACCTCGTCGTCCGGCAGGTCGTCGAGGGTCTTCACGTCCACGACGAGGCCGGCCGGGACCCGGAGGTAGCCCAGGTCGCGGGCGATGCCCATGTTGCGGACCATTGAGCGGCCGACGAAGGCGACCCGGCGGCCGTACTCGTGGGCGGCGTCGAGGATCTGCTGGATGCGGTGCACGTGGCTGGCGAAGCTGGCCACGATGATCCGCTTCGGGGCGTTCGCGAAGACGTTCCGCAGGACGTTCGAGATCTCCCGCTCCGGCGGCACGAAGCCCGGGACCTCGGCGTTCGTCGAGTCGGACAGCAGGAGGTCGATGCCCTCCTCGCTGAGCCGCGCGAACGCGTGCAGGTCGGTGAGGCGGCCGTCCAGCGGAAGCTGGTCCATCTTGAAGTCGCCGGTGGCGACGGCCGTGCCCGCGGGGGTGCGGATCGCGACCGCGAGCGCGTCCGGGATGGAGTGGTTGACCGCGATGAACTCGCAGTCGAACGCGCCCAGGCTCTCCCGGTCGCCCTCCTTCACCTCGAGGGTGTAGGGGCGGATGCGGTGCTCCTGGAGCTTGGCCTCGATCAGCGCGAGGGTCAGCTTGGAGCCGATGAGCGGGATGTCCGGCTTGAGCCGGAGCAGGTAGGGGACGGCACCGATGTGGTCCTCGTGGCCGTGCGTGAGCACGATGCCCTCGATGTCGTCGAGGCGGTCCCGGATGATGGTGAAGTCCGGCAGGATCAGGTCGACGCCGGGCTGCTCCTCCTCGGGGAAGAGGACGCCGCAGTCGACGATGAGCAGACGGCCGTCGAACTCGAAGACCGTCATGTTCCGGCCGATCTCGCCGAGCCCGCCGAGCGGGATGACGCGCAGGGCGCCCTTCGGCAGCTTCGGCGGGGCACCGAGTTCAGGATGCGGATGACTCAAAAGACTCTCCTCACCACGCGCGCCACGTACCCCCTGGCACGTGGCGCGCGTGACATTCGTGCACTTGCTGTTGTGGTTTCCGACTGGTGACGATGTTCAGTTGTGAAGTCCGTTGATCAGAGTTCTACCCCGCCGGCGGCCAGGTCGACCTTGAGCTGCTCCGTCTCCTGCGGGGAGAGCTCGACGAGCGGGGGCCGCAGCGGGCCGGCGGGGAGACCCTGGAGGGCGAGGGCGGCCTTGGTGGTCATGACGCCCTGGGTGCGGAACATCCCGGTGTAGACCGGGAGCAGCTTCTGGTGGATCTCGGTCGCCTTCTGGACCTCGCCGCCCAGGTGGGCGTCGAGGAGGGCGCGGAGCTCCGGGGTGGCGACGTGGCCGACGACGGAGACGAAGCCGCAGGCGCCCACGGAGAGCAGCGGCAGGTTGAGCATGTCGTCGCCGGAGTACCAGGCGAGGCCGGAACGGGCGATGGCCCAGCTCGCGCGGCCCAGGTCGCCCTTGGCGTCCTTGTTGGCGACGACGCGCGGGTGCTCGGCGAGGCGGACGATCGTCTCGGTGTCGATCGGGACGCCGCTGCGGCCGGGGATGTCGTACAGCATCACCGGGAGTTCCGTGGCGTCGGCGATGGCCGAGAAGTGCCGGTACAGGCCCTCCTGGGGGGGCTTGTTGTAGTAGGGCGTCACGGCGAGGAGGCCGTGGGCCCCGTCGCGCTCGGCGGCGCGGGCCAGCTCGATCGAGTGGCGGGTGTCGTTGGTGCCGATGCCGGCGACGACGTGGGCGCGGTCGCCGACCGCCTCCCGTACCGCTCGCACCAGCTCCGATTTCTCCGCGTCGCTGGTGGTGGGGGACTCGCCGGTGGTGCCGTTGACGACGAGACCGTCGTTGCCCGCGTCCACCAGATGGGTGGCGAGGCGCTGGGCACCGTCGAGGTCGAGTGCGCCGTCCGCCGTGAAGGGCGTGACCATGGCGGTGAGGACCCGCCCGAAGGGGGTCTGCGGAGTGGAGATCGGAGCCATGGGTAACACGCTACTCGCTGCTCAGCACCGGGTGCCCCTCTGGGGGGACGGGAGGAAGGGAGCCCGGCGCTGCCTGCTCGGGGGTTCAGACAGCGCCGGGTCCGTTTGATCAGCCTAGATGAACTTCTCGAAACGTCGCAATACGGACACTTCGCATGGCGGCTTCGGACATGTGTGCCCTACGGGGCCACACGGCCGTTCTTGTTGAAGGCCGCGTGGGTCAGCGGCATCAGCCGGGCCCAGTGCTCCTCCATCCGCTCGCCGACCATCTCGATCTCCCGCTGCGGGAAGGACGGGACCGCAGCGAGTTCGTGCTGGGTGCGCAGGCCCAGGAAGTGCATGAGCGAGCGCGCGTTGCACGTGGCGTACATCGAGGAGAAGAGCCCGACCGGGAGGACCGCGCGGGCGACCTCGCGGGCGACGCCGGCGGCCAGCATCTCCCGGTACGTCTCGTACGCCTGGCGGTAGGAGTCCTCCATCGCGCGGCTCGTCAGCTCGTGCTGCTCCGGGGTGCCCTCGACGAAGACGTACTTGCCGGGGCGGCCCTCCTGGACGAGCTTGCGGGAGGTGTCGGGGACGTAGAAGACCGGCTGGAGCTCCCTGTAGCGGCCCGACTCCTCGTTGTACGACCAGCCGACGCGGTGCCGCATGAACTCGCGGAACACGAAGATCGGGGCGCTGATGAAGAAGGTCATCGAGTTGTGCTCGAACGGGCTGCCGTGGCGGTCCCGCATGAGGTAGTTGATGAGACCCTTCGAGCGCTCCGGGTCCTTCTGGAGCTCTTCGAGGGACTGCTCGCCCGCCGTGGAGACCCGGGCGGCCCACAGGACGTCGGAGTCGGCCGCCGCGCTCTTGACCAGGTCGACGGTGACGTCGCTCCGGAAGTCGATCTTCACGTTCTCGGTGGGGCTGTCGCTCACCAGCGGTCCTTCCAGTCGGGGTGCAGCCGCCCACTTTAACGAGGGGTCCTCCGGAGGTCGGAGGCCCTCTCCTACCGAAGGACTGCATTCGGCCGGTTTGGTGAAATCCTTGGCGAAAACGGGCACCAAAGGACCGGTTTCCTCGTCTGTACAGGTGAATCACGACGACACCCGAGGAGAGTGGCTCTGATGTTCCGCCGGAAAGAGGCCGTACCGTTCGCGTTCGTCGTGGAGGCCGACCACTTTCGCAGTAACGTCACTCCACCGCCCCGGGAACGTCCCAGCGCCTCGCAGATCGTGGGCCGGGCCCTGCTCGGACTGACCGTCGTGGCCGGTCTCGTCGGAGCCCTGGTCCTCGGGATGCCGTCGCTCCAGTCGGGCGACTCGGCCACTCGTCAGCAGCAGTCCGAGGCCTCCGACGGCCACTGAGGTAGCCTCACCGGGCATCGCCCCTTCGAGCGTGCTTGTGAGTGAGGACCTGTCGTGCCCCTGCCCTTCCTGACGGCCGACCGTGCTTTTGACACGACCGACCACGTCGCCCTGCCGTTCGACGACCACGACCAGTGGCGCCGTCCGTACCGGCCGGGGTCCTGGCGGGTCGGGGCGGCGGCGCTCTCGCTGCTGCTCGCCTCCTTCGTGCTCCTCGCCGCCGTGATCATCGCCGCGGCGGGCTCCTTCGGCGGCGCGGCCGTCACCTTCGGCATCGCCGGACTCGCCATCGCGGCCACCCTGCGGATGCTGCGGATGGGCACCTGGGTGAGCCGGGCCGGCGTGCGGCGCGTGGGCTTCCTCAAGACCCTCACCGTGCCGTGGGCCGAGGTGGCGTCCGTACGGACCGCGCAGCAGCCGGTGCGCTGGCTGGGACTCCCCCGCACCGTCCAGGGGCAGGCCCTGGTGCTCGACCGCCGTCGCGGTGAGCAGCTGCTGCTGCTCACCGACCACGGCGCCGACTTCCTCTCCCGGGTGGAGGCCTTCGACCGGGCCGCCGACACGGTCGAGGCCTGGAACGCCGAGTACGGCACGGCCCCGGCCGTCACGCGCTGACCGGACGCCCCTCGTGGAGCGCGATGGCCCGCTGCATCGCCTTGCGGGCCCTGGGGGTGTCGCGGGCGTCGTGATAGGCGACCGCGAGCCGGAACCAGCAGCGCCAGTCGTCGGGCGAGTCCTCCGTCTCGGCCTTGCGCCGGGCGAAGACCTCGTCGGCCGAGTCCCGGTCGATCCGGCCGCCCGCCGTGCGCCGCAGCTCGTCGACGGGCAGGCCGCCCTCCGCCTCCAGCTCGGCGGCGAGGCGGTTCGCCCGGCGCGCGAAGCGGGTGTTCTTCCAGAGGAACCAGCAGCCGACGAGCGGCAGCAGGAACGCCACCGCGCCCATGCCCATGGCGGCCGGCTCGCCCGTGAGGAGCAGCAGGACGCCCTCCATCGCCACCACCCCGAAGACGAGCACCAGGACGGTGGCGAGGAAGACGTACGTGATCTTTCCGCCCACGGCCGTCAGCCCAGGTCCAGGAAGTGTTCCAGGCCGAAGGTGAGGCCCGGGGCGGTGGTCACGCGGCGGGCGCCCAGGAGGATGCCCGGCATGAAGCTGGAGTGGTGCAGGGAGTCGTGGCGGAGGGTGAGGGTCTCGCCCTCGCCGCCGAGCAGCACCTCCTGGTGGGCCAGCAGGCCCCGGAGGCGCACCGCGTGCACGGGCACGCCGTCGACGTCCGCCCCCCGCGCGCCGTCCAGGGCGGTGGTCGTGGCGTCGGGCTGCGGGGCGCGGCCTGCCTTCGACCGGGCCTCGGCGATGAGCTGGGCGGTGCGGGTGGCGGTGCCCGAGGGGGCGTCCACCTTGTTCGGGTGGTGCAGTTCGACGACCTCGACCGACTCGAAGTACGGGGCCGCGAGCTGGGCGAACCTCATGGTGAGGACCGCGCCGATGGAGAAGTTCGGGGCGATGAGGACGCCGGTCCCCGGGGAGGCGTCGAGCCAGGTGTTCAGCCGCGCGAGGCGGTCCTCGGTCCAGCCGGTGGTACCGACGACCGCGTGGATGCCGTGGCGCAGGCAGAACTCCAGGTTCTCCATCACCGAGTCGGGCGTGGTCAGTTCGACCACCACCCGGGCGTCCGCCTCGACGAGCTCCTCCAGCCCGTCGCCGCGGCCGAGGGCCGCGACCAGTTCCATGTCCTCGGCGGCCTCGACGGCCCGGACCGCTTCGGAGCCGATGCGGCCCTTCGCGCCGAGGACCGCCACGCGCAGCTTGCTCATTGCTCTTCCTTAAGGGGACTCGTGGGTCAGGAGACCGCTCGCTGGAGGCGGTCGGCCTGCTTGTCCTTCAGCGGGCCGATCACCGCGAGCGAGGGCTTCCGCTCCAGTACATCGCGGGCGACCTCCCGGACCTCGTCCGGGGTGACGGCGGCGATCCGGGTCAGCATGTCGTCGACCGACATCTGGGTGCCCCAGCACAGCTCGCTCTTGCCGATGCGGTTCATCAGCGCGCCGGTGTCCTCCAGGCCCAGCACGGTCGAACCGGAGAGCTGGCCGATCGCGCGGCGGATCTCCTCGTCCGTGAGGCCGTCGGAGGCCACCTTGCCGAGTTCGTCCCGGCAGATCCGCAGGACGTCGTGGACCTGGTTGGGCCGGCAGCCCGCGTACACCCCGAAGAGGCCGCAGTCGGCGAAGCCCGAGGTGTACGAGTACACGCTGTAGGCCAGTCCGCGCTTCTCGCGGACCTCCTGGAAGAGACGGGAGGACATGCCGCCGCCGAGGGCGGTGTTCAGCACGCCGAGGGCCCAGCGGCGCTCATCGGTGCGGGCCAGGCCCGGCATGCCGAGGACCACGTGGGCCTGCTCGGTCTTGCGGTTCAGGAGCTCGACGCGGCCCGCCGTGCGCAGGGTGCGGGCGCCGTCGCGGGGGGCGACGGGGACGGCGTCGGCGCGGCCGAGGGCGCCGGCCTTCTCGAAGGCGCGGCGCACCCGGCGCACCACCGCGGCGTGGTCGACGTTGCCGGCGGCGGCGACGACCAGGTGGGTCGGGTCGTAGTGCTTCTTGTAGAAGCGGGCGATCTGGCTCCGGGTGAGGGCGTTGACGGTGTCGACGGTGCCGAGGACCGGGCGGCCGAGCGGAGTGTCGCCGAACATCGTCTGCGCGAACAGCTCGTGCACGACGTCGCCGGGGTCGTCCTCGGTCATCGCGATCTCTTCGAGGATGACGCCGCGCTCGGCCTCCACGTCCTCGTCGAGGACGAGGGAGCCGGTCAGCATGTCGCAGACGACATCGATCGCCAGCGGCAGGTCGGTGTCGAGGACCCGCGCGTAGTAGCAGGTGTACTCCTTCGCCGTGAAGGCGTTCATCTCGCCGCCGACCGCGTCGATCGCGGCGGAGATGTCGAGGGCGGACCGCTCGCGGGTGCCCTTGAAGAGGAGGTGTTCCAGGTAGTGCGTCGCCCCGTTGAGTGCCGGGGTCTCGTCGCGGGACCCGACGTGCGCCCAGATGCCGAAGGTGGCGGAGCGCACGGAGGGGAGGGTCTCGGTGACGACGCGGAGGCCGCCGGGAAGGGTGGTGCGCCGGACCGTGCCGATGCCGTCCCTGCCCGGGAGAAGCGTTTGGGTACGGGCGACGGCCCGCCCCTCGGAGGAGGGGCGGGCCGTCGCGCGGGAACTACGGGACGTCACTTGGCGGCGTCGTCCTTGTCACCCTCGGCGGCGTCCTCGTCCGCGATCACGGGGATCAGGGAGAGCTTGCCGCGCTGGTCGATCTCGGCGATCTCGACCTGGACCTTGGAGCCGATCGCGAGCACGTCCTCGACGTTCTCCACGCGCTTGCCACCGGCGAGCTTGCGGATCTGCGAGATGTGCAGCAGGCCATCCTTGCCCGGGAGCAGGGAGACGAAGGCACCGAAGGTGGTGGTCTTGACGACCGTGCCCAGGTAGCGCTCGCCGACCTCCGGCATGGTCGGGTTGGCGATGCCGTTGATCGTGGCGCGGGCGGCCTCGGCCTGCGAGCCGACCTGGGCACCGATGTAGATGGTGCCGTCGTCCTCGATCGTGATCTCGGCGCCGGTGTCCTCCTGGATCTGGTTGATCATCTTGCCCTTGGGGCCGATGACCTCGCCGATCTTGTCCACGGGGATCTTGACGGTGATGATCCGCGGGGCGTTGGGGGACATCTCGTCCGGGGTGTCGATCGCTTCCATCATCACGTCGAGGATGTGGAGGCGGGCGTCACGGGCCTGCTTGAGGGCCGCGGCCAGGACGGAGGCCGGGATGCCGTCCAGCTTGGTGTCGAGCTGGAGGGCGGTGACGAACTCCTTCGTACCGGCGACCTTGAAGTCCATGTCGCCGAAGGCGTCCTCCGCACCGAGGATGTCGGTGAGGGCGACGTAGTGCGTCTGCCCGTCGATCTCCTCGGAGATGAGGCCCATGGCGATGCCGGCGACGGGGGCCTTCAGCGGCACACCGGCGTTCAGCAGGGACATGGTGGAGGCGCAGACCGAACCCATGGACGTCGAGCCGTTGGAGCCGAGGGCCTCGGACACCTGGCGGATCGCGTAGGGGAACTCCTCGCGGGTCGGGAGGACCGGCACGAGGGCGCGCTCGGCGAGGGCGCCGTGGCCGATCTCGCGGCGCTTGGGCGAGCCCACGCGGCCGGTCTCGCCGACGGAGTACGGCGGGAAGTTGTAGTTGTGCATGTAGCGCTTGCGGGTCACCGGGGAGAGGGTGTCCAGCTGCTGCTCCATGCGGAGCATGTTGAGGGTGGTGACGCCCAGGATCTGGGTCTCGCCACGCTCGAAGAGCGCCGAGCCGTGCACGCGCGGGATGGCCTCGACCTCGGCGGCGAGCGTACGGATGTCCGTGATGCCGCGGCCGTCGATGCGGACCTTGTCCTTGATGATGCGCTCGCGGACCAACTTCTTGGTCAGCGCGCGGTAGGCGCCCGAGATCTCCTTCTCGCGGCCCTCGAAGGCCGGGAGGAGCTTCTCGGCGGCGAGCTCCTTGATGCGGTCGAGCTCGGCCTCGCGCTCCTGCTTGCCGGCGATGGTGAGCGCCTGGGCCAGCTCGCCCTTGACGGCGGAGGAGAGCGCCTCCAGGACGTCGTCCTGGTAGTCCAGGAAGACCGGGAACTCGCCGGTGGGCTTGGCGGCCTTGGCGGCGAGGTCCGACTGGGCCTTGCAGAGGACCTTGATGAAGGGCTTCGCGGCCTCGAGACCGGCGGCGACGACCTCCTCGGTCGGCGCCTCGGCACCGTCCTTGACCAGCTGGATGGTCTTCTCGGTGGCCTCGGCCTCGACCATCATGATCGCGACGTCGCCGTCCTCCAGGACGCGGCCGGCGACGACCATGTCGAAGACGGCGTCCTCGAGCTCGGTGTGCGTCGGGAAGGCGACCCACTGGCCCTTGATCAGGGCGACGCGGGTGCCGCCGATCGGGCCGGAGAAGGGCAGGCCGGCCAGCTGCGTGGAGCAGGAGGCGGCGTTGATGGCGACCACGTCGTACAGGTGGTCGGGGTTGAGCGCCATGATCGTCTCGACGATCTGGATCTCGTTGCGCAGGCCCTTCTTGAAGGAGGGGCGCAGCGGGCGGTCGATCAGGCGGCAGGTGAGGACGGCGTCCTCGGAGGGGCGGCCCTCCCGGCGGAAGAAGGAGCCGGGGATCTTGCCGGCCGCGTACATCCGCTCCTCGACGTCCACCGTCAGGGGGAAGAAGTCGAGCTGGTCCTTGGGGCGCTTCGAGGCGGTGGTCGCCGAGAGGACCATCGTGTCGTCGTCCAGGTAGGCGACGGCGGAGCCGGCGGCCTGCTTGGCGAGGCGGCCGGTCTCGAAGCGGATGGTGCGGGTGCCGAAGGCGCCGTTGTCGATGACGGCCTCGGCGTAGTGGGTCTCGTTCTCCACTATGGGTTTCTCCTACGTGTTCGTCTTTGCGTCCCCGGCCCGTGTGGCCGGGGGCGGTGTGCGACGGCGGCGGAGAAGCGCTTCTGAGGCGGGCCGGTCTTCGATCGAAGCACCCGGGGATTCGGTTCCGGGGGCCACTACCGAGGACCGGCGGCCGGCCGGCGGCTTCTCGCTCGTCGTATGGGGTTGTGCTACCAGACTAAAGGGACGCGCGGGTTTCTCGCACGTACGGCAAAGGGAGCGGCCCCCGGAAAGTGGGGGAACCGCTCCCTTCACGGCGTCTTACTTGGCGCCGCCGGCCGCACCGCGGCGGATGCCGAGGCGGTCGACCAGCGCGCGGAAGCGCTGGATGTCCTTCTTGGCCAGGTACTGCAGCAGGCGGCGGCGCTGGCCGACCAGGATCAGCAGACCACGACGGGAGTGGTGGTCGTGCTTGTGCTGCTTGAGGTGCTCGGTCAGGTCCGAGATGCGACGGGACAGCATCGCGACCTGGACCTCGGGGGAGCCGGTGTCGCCCTCCTTGGTGCCGAACTCGGCCATGATCTGCTTCTTGACGGCGGCGTCGAGAGCCACGCGGATCTCCTCTTGGTTCGTGCGCCCGCGAGTGCCCCTGGTCTGGTTCTCAGGGGAAGCTTCCGTGACTCGGCGGGCGAAGGTCCGATGGGCGCAGCTTCCAGAGGCTTCGAGGGCTTCCGGGAGCGCGTACACAAACGGCCGTCACACAGCGTACCAGCTCGCCGGAGCGCGCCCGGGGGCCCTCTCGCCGTCCCCTCCCGCTCCCTCCCCGCGGCGACTACTTGCCGGTGAGGGAGCGGACCGTGGTGAAGACGTCGAGGACGGCGAGGCAGAGCGGAACGAGGGAGAGCAGGACGAAGGCCTCGGCCAGGTCGAGGAGGCGGCCCCAGAAGGGCGAGAGCCCCTTCTTCGGGACGATCAGGCCGGTCGCGGTGATCAGCGCGGCCCCGCCGGCGACGGCGGCGGTGAGCCAGATCGTGCGGATGTCGAGGCCGCCCCGGTCCCCGTACACCAGGAGGTCCCTGACCAGGTCGGCCGGCGGGTTCAGGGAGAGGCCGAGGACGAGCAGGGCGACGGCGGCGACGCCGGCGACCAGGGCGCAGGCGACCTGGGAGGTGTAGCGGAAGAGGCGGGCGCGCAGCAGCATCGCGAGGCCGGAGGCGAGGGCGAGGAGCTGGCCCCACACGTTTCCGGCGAAGCCGAGGACGGCGGCGGAGCCGACGACGACGGCCGCGCAGCCGCCGACCAGGCCGAGGAGCATCTCGTGGCCGCGGCGGGCCTGGAGCGCGATGCGCTCGCCGTCGACGGGACGGTCCTCCCCGCCGGACCCCTGCGGGTCGCCGGAGAACTCGTCGTCGGCGGCGCCGCGCGGGGCGGCGTAGCCGATGGGGAGCCGGGCGAAGCGGGCGGAGAGGCCGGGCAGGAAGGCGACGAGGCCGATGGCGACGGGGGCGCAGACGGCGGCGGCCCCGGTGGCGGTCGACTCGGTGAGGATCGCGACGAAGGTGGCGAGGGTGCCGACGGCGGCGACGAAGGTGGCGGCGACGAAGGGGGCGTCCCCGCTGGGGGTGAGCGCGACGAGGGCGACGGAGGCGACGAGGACGGTGACGCAGCCGAACAGGAACTGGAGGCGGCCGGGGCCCTGGCCGGCATCGGGGCCGACGATGCCGGAGCCGGCCAGGAGCAGCAGGGGCAGGGCGCCGAGGCCGAGGGCGACGGCGGTCGGCCGGTCCCGGTAGACGCGGGCGGCGGCACCGGCGAAGGCGGTGAGGAGGAGCCCCGCGGCGCCCGCGACGATCCCGGGGAGGCCGTGCGTGTCGTGGCGGACCGGGTCGGCGTACCAGAGGACGAAGCCCATGAGGACGAGGAGCAGCACGCCGCCGAAAAGCCCGGCGCCGCGCAGCAGTTCGTCGCTCCACAGGTGCCGGTCGCGGGTGACGGCGGAGGCGACGGCGTCGGAGACGTCGTCGTAGACGGCCGGCGGCAGGGACTGGGCGAAGGGACGCAGGGAGAGCACGTCGCCGTCGAGGACCCGCTGGGCGGCCAGGGTGCGGGCGCCGTCCAGGACGGATCCGTCGCGGCGGACCAGGTGATAACCGGTGGGGGTGCCCACGGCCTGGGTCTGGCCGGTGAGCCGCAGGATCTCCGGGTAGACGTCGGCGACGGCGATGTCCTCGGGGAGCGCGACGTCGATGCGGCTGTCGGGCGCCACGACGGTGACGCGGCAGAAACCGGTCGCTGCGGTCGTACTCACGTGTGGGAACCCCCTGATTCGCGGTTGCGCACGATGCGCGCGCCACCCTACCGGGGACCGTGGACGGGGGCTGCAAGTAGGATCGCCGTCCCATGGGGGAAGTCCGCGCGCCCGGATGCCGACGGGGATGCCGACGCGGATGCTCCCGCCACGAGCCCGCCTCCAACGAGGGATTGATGCGCCGGTGAGCCAGATCGTCGTCAAACGCCCGCCGAGGTCCCTTCCTCCGGAAGTGCCCGGTCAGGAACTGGTCCTGGAGCCTCCGCCGGAACTTCCCCGGGGGCAGCAGGAGTCGGCGCTGATGCAGTTGCTCCCGATGCTCGGCATGGGTTCGTCGGTGGTCTTCTTCTTCATGACGCCGTCGCCGATCATGCGGATCATGGGCGTGCTGATGCTGGCGTCAACGGTCGGCATGGCCGTCGCCCAGGTCGTCCGGTTCCGTCGCGGTACGCAGGGGCAAATGGCCGATGTCCGCCGCGACTACCTCAAATACCTCGCCCAGACCCGGCGCACGGTCCGCCGCACGGCGCGCAGGCAGCGGGACGCGCAGCTCTATCTGCACCCCGCGCCCGAGCAGTTGTGGTCGGTGGTGGCCGAGGGCTCGCGGGTGTGGGAGCGGCGGGTCGGCGACCACGACTTCGGGCAGGCCCGCATAGGCCTGGGCGCCCAGCGGCTGGCGACGCCGCTGGTGGCACCGGAGACCGCGCCGGTGGACGAGCTGGAGCCGCTGTGCGCGGGGGCGATGCAGCGGTTCCTCGCGGTGCACGGCACGCTGGACGGGCTGCCGATGGCGGTCTCGATGCGGGCGTTCTACCACGTGACCGTGTCGGGCGATCCGGAGTCGGCGCGGGCGGCGGCGCGTTCCCTGGTGGCGCAGCTGGTGACGCTGCACTCCCCCGACGACCTGATGCTGGCCGTGGTGGCGGCGCGGCCGGCGCAGGAGCGCTGGGACTGGACGAAGTGGCTGCCGCACGCGCAGGTGCCGGGACAGGTCGACGGGGCCGGTACGAAGCGGCTGTTCGGCGACGACCTCGGCGAGCTGGAGCAGTTGCTGCGCTCCCGGCTGGACGGGCGGCCGCGGTTCTCCCGGGAGAACCAGCCGGTGCTGGACCAGCCGCACGTGGTCGTGGTCCTGGACTCCGATTCCACCCGCGGCGGCCTGGTGCCGCCGGACTCGCTGTTCGCGGCGGCCGAGGGCCTCCAGGGCGTGACGATCGTGGAAGTGGTGTCCGGCGAGCTCGACGAGCCGCGCGGCGGGCTGTCGGTGGTGGTGCGGCCGGGGCGGCTGCGCCTGGAGTCGGGCGGCGGCTTCGCGTACGAGGGGCTGCCGGACGGCCTGTCCCTGCCGGCGGCCGAGGCGCTGGCCCGGCAGCTGGCGCCGCTGCGGACGGGCGGCGGGGACGACGACGAGCCGCTGCTGGCCAACCTGGACTTCACGGACCTGCTGAACCTGGGGGACGCGGGTTCGGTGGACGTGGCCAGGACCTGGCGGCCGAGGTCGGTGGCCGAGCGGCTGCGGGTGCCGATCGGCGTCGGCGAGGACGGGCAGCCGGTCATGCTGGACCTGAAGGAGGCCGCGCAGGAGGGCATGGGCCCGCACGGCCTGTGCGTGGGCGCGACGGGTTCCGGCAAGTCGGAGCTGCTGCGGACGCTGGTGCTCGGTCTGGCGGTGACGCACTCCTCGGAGACGCTGAACTTCGTCCTCGCGGACTTCAAGGGCGGTGCGACCTTCGCGGGCATGTCGCAGATGCCGCACGTGGCGGCGGTCATCACCAACCTGGCGGACGACCTGACGCTGGTGGACCGCATGGGCGACGCGATACGCGGCGAGCTCCAGCGGCGGCAGGAGCTGCTGCGCTCGGCGGGCAACTACGCGAACATCCACGACTACGAGAAGGCACGGGCGGCCGGTGCTCCGCTGGAGCCGCTGGCGTCGCTGGTCCTGGTGATCGACGAGTTCTCCGAACTCCTCACCGCCAAGCCGGACTTCATCGACATGTTCATCCAGATCGGCCGGATCGGCCGTTCACTGGGCGTGCATCTGCTGCTGGCCTCGCAGCGCCTGGAGGAGGGCAAGCTGCGCGGCCTCGACACGTACCTCTCGTACCGGATCGGTCTGCGGACGTTCTCGGCGGCGGAGTCGCGGACGGCGATCGGCGTGCCGGACGCGTACCACCTGCCGTCGGTGCCCGGCTCGGGCTACCTGAAGTTCGGCACGGACGAGATGACCCGTTTCAAGGCGGCGTACGTCTCGGGGACGTACCGGGCGGACGGGCCGCGCCTGGAGGCGGGACAGCTGCCGGTGGAGCGGCGGCCCGCGCTGTTCACGGCGGCGCCGGTTCCGGTGGTGTACGCCCCGCCGGACCCGGCGGGGCGCCGTGCGGAGGAGGACGACGCCCTGGCGGACACGATCCTCGACGTGATCGTGCGCCGCCTGGAGGGGCAGGGGGTGCCGGCGCACCAGGTGTGGCTGCCGCCCCTCGACCGGGCGCCCTCCCTCGACCAGCTCCTTCCGGGGCTCGCGCGGACGGCGGAGCGGGGCTTCACGGCGACGGAGTACACGCGTCGGGGCGCGCTCACGGTGCCGCTCGGGCTCATCGACAAGCCGTTCGAGCAGCGGCGCGAGGTGCTGTACCGGGACTTCTCGGGCGCGGCCGGCCACATGATGGTGGTCGGCGGTCCGCAGTCCGGGAAGTCGACGATGCTGCGGACGCTCGTCTCGTCGTTCGCGCTCACCCACACCCCGGCCGAGGTGCAGTTCTACTGCCTGGACTTCGGTGGCGGCGGCATGGTGTCGCTGGCGGACCTGCCGCACGTCGGCGGGGTCGCGTCCCGGCTCGACCCGGAACGGGTGCGTCGGACGGTCGCGGAGGTGATGGGGGTGCTGAACCGGCGGGAGGAGTTCTTCCGCGCGCACTCCATCGACTCGATCGCGACCTACCGGCGCAAGCGGGCCGCGGGTGAGCTGCCGGGCGAGGCGTGGGGCGACGTCTTCCTGGTGGTGGACGGCTGGGGCGGCTTCCGGAACGAGTACGAGGGCCTGGAGGGGACCGTGTCCGACCTGGCCGCGCGCGGCCTCGGCTACGGCATCCACGTGGTGATCACGGCCTCCCGGTACATGGAGGTGCGGGCGGCCCTCAAGGACCAGATGCTGGGCCGGCTCGAACTGCGGCTCGGTGACGTCATGGACTCGGAGTTCGACCGGAAGGTCGCGGCGAACGTGCCGACCGGGGTGCCGGGGCGCGGCCAGGTGCCGGAGAAGCTGCACTTCATGGGGGCGCTGCCGCGGATCGACGGGTCGAGCGCGAGCGACGACCTCGCGGCGGGCACGGCGTCGTTCGTCGAGGCCGTGCGGACCGGCTGGCAGGGTCCGCCGGCGCCGCCGGTGCGGCTGCTTCCGCACAAGCTGTCGGCCGACCGGCTGCCGAAGGGCTTCGAGTTCCCGCAGCACGGCGTCGCGATCGGCATCGACGAGACCCGCCTGGAGCCGGTCTTCGTCAACTTCGAGACGGATCCGTTCTTCCTGATCTTCGGCGAGAGCGAGTCCGGCAAGACGAACCTGCTGCGGCTGATCGTCCAGCAGATCGCCCAGCGGTACTCCCCGGACGAGGCGAAGCTCGTCGTGGGCGACTACCGGCGGGCGCTGCTCGGCAGCCTGCCGGAGGAGCACCTCCTGGAGTACGCGCCGATGGCGAGCTCGATGCAGATGCACATGGAGGCGCTGTCGGGCGTGTTCGCGCGCCGGCAGCCGCCGCAGGACGTGACGCCGCAGCAGCTGCGGGACCGGAGCTGGTGGTCGGGTCCGCAGGTCTTCATCGTCGTCGACGACTACGACCTGGTGGCGACGAGCGCGGGGAACCCGCTGGCGCCGCTCGCGGAGTACCTGCCCTTCGCGCGGGACACGGGCGTGCGGTTCATCATCGCGCGCAACAGCGCGGGGGCCTCCCGCTCGATGTACGAGTCGTTCATGCAGCGCATCAAGGAGCTGGGCGCGCAGGGCGTCGTCCTGTCGGGCGACCCGGCGGAGGGCGACCTGCTCGGGACGGCCCGGCCCCGTCCGATGCCGCCGGGCCGCGGATACTTCGTGGGGCGCCGGGGCGGCGCGTCGCTGGTGCAGACGGGGCGGATGCCGGAGCTGTGACCGGGCACGGCCGGGCACCGGCCCGGGGCGGGAGCCTCCGCCCCGGGCCCGCCCGGCGGCCTTCACGTCTGCACAGACGTCGTTGGACGTGCGCACCTCAAAACTGAAAGCATCACACCAGCCCGGCCGAGGCCCGACCAAGGAGGAGACCGTGTCGTTCGAAGACGAGTGGGCCCAGCACAAGACCGCCGCCCTGGAACACCAGTCGTCGAGCACGCGGCTGAACCAGGTGCCCTCCGACCCGGGTGGGGGCGGGGGCCAGCCGGACCTGGCGACGTCGCCGGCCAGGAAGAAGGCCGCCGCCGGAACCATCGAGAACCACATCCAGCCCGATGTGAAGGCGGCCGCGGACGCCGGCGACGAGGGCACCAACGGCGCCGTCGCCGAGTTCAAGGGCTGGGAGACCGCGACCGGCCTCAAGAAGGCCCACGGCCACTGGGACAGCCAGGTGAAGCGCCTGATGGCGCGGCTGGACTCGGAGAAGACCGCGCTGCGGAGCGCGTCGACGCTGTTCACCAACAACGACATCGTGACGGGGTACAGCTTCACCCCGGCGCAGTCCAAGGTCTCGGGTCTTTAGGGGGAAGAGCGATGCCGACGTACCAGGAGATCATGGAGATCGACCTCGGCAAGCTGAGCACCGCCGCCGACGGCTGGAAGAGCATGGCGGAGAAGTTCAAGAAGGTCGAGGACATGTACGAGAAGGAGGTCCAGAGCGTCGCCACGGGCGGGCCGCTGTGGACCGGCCAGGCTCAGCAGGTCAGCGCGACCAACTTCGGCATCACCCGCAAGGAGCTCGACTCGGCGCAGAAGGAGGCGCGCGCCATGGAGTCGCTCCTCCGGGACGCGCACAGTACGTTCACCGAGCTCAAGGGCCGGGTGAAGGCGGCGGTCGACGAAGCCGTGACCGCCGGCATGAAGGTCTCCGAGTACGGGAACGCCAGCTACGACTTCAGCAAGGTCAGCGCCCAGGAGGCCAACGCCATCCGCCACGACCCGGGCCTGCGGGACGTGGAGATGTCGTACACGACCAAGATCAACGACGCGGTCAAGGCCGTCACGGAGTTCGACGCGGACGTCAAGACCGCCCTGCTCAACGCCTCCGGGGCGGACGGCACCGCTCCCCTGGGCTTCAACGCGAAGCCGGTCGGCGACGTCGAGGCCGTCGAGGCGCTGGCCCTGTCGGAGAAGGTGCGCGAGGGCAAGGCGTCGAAGGAGGAACTGGAGCACTACCGGGACCTGCTCCGGAAGAACTCCGGCGACAAGCACTTCAGCGAGGCCTATCTGGACGGCCTCGGCGCGAAGGACGCCCTGAAGATAGCGGACCGGATGAACCTGGCGTCGAACGAGCGGGGCATCTCGGACGCCGAGAAGAAGCTCTACAACTCGATCAACGCCGGCCTGGCGGACACGATCGCCTCCGGCACGAAGGACCCGAACGGCTACGCGTACCGGCCGTTCGTGGACGGGCTCAAGGGGCTCGGTACGGAGAACTTCGGGCGCTACGGCAACGTGACCAACGGCTACCAGGTCCTCGTCACGATGATGAAGCAGGGAGACCCCAAGGCGTACGGCAAGGAGTTCCTGAACGAGATCGGCGACGACATGATCAGGATCGAGAAGGAGAAGCCCCACGTCTGGCAGCACTTCTTCGACGGCCAGCGGCCGAACCTCGCCCACGACCCGCTGGACGGCCTGCTCGACATCATGAGCAAGGACCCCAAGGACGCGGAGTACTTCCTCGACCCCAAGGCCCCGGGGAACGCGAACGAGCACCTGAAGTTCCTGCTCACGGACCGGAAGTGGCCGGATCCGGCGATGAACACCCTCTACTCGGCCCCCATGCAGATGGACGACCCCTTCAAGGCGACGGGCCTCGGCAACGCCATCCAGGCGGCGGCGACGGGACACGAGCCGGGCGAGAAGCTCGGCCCGCCCGGGCCGCACACCGAGGGACAGGCGCGGGTCATGCAGAACACCATCAGGATTCTGGACCACGACATGGGCGCCGACGAGTTCCCCGACGAGCTGAAGAACATCCAGCAGCCGCTGGCACGCGCCCTCGTCGACTACGTCGCCGACACGCACGTGATCCTGGGCGGCCAGGAAGCCTCCTACGGCGGCATCCGCGGCAACGACGACATCACCGGCTCGGGCGACAACGCGCACATCGCGGTGGGCCAGAGCAGTCTCGTCCGCGTCATGCGCGGCATCGCCGACGACGGCGCGGCGTACTCCCTCCTCTACGAGGCGGAGCGCACCTACGGGGCCTCCGAACTCGCCGGGGCCCCCGCGTACGACGGCGACAAGACGCACGGTTCGAGCGCGGACTGGAACGACCGGGGCCGGGACATCGGCGTGGCGATGGGCGCGCTCAACGGCATCGGCGCGGACGTCTACAAGGACAAGGGCGACGACAGGGTCGAATGGGCCGAGGACACGGCCGAGTACGCGGCGATCGGCGCGAACGGGCTGATCGGTGAGATCCCGATCGCCGGAACCGCGGGCGGCGCCCTCATCGACACGATCAAGTACGACTGGGTCAAGGACGTCACCGAAGAGGCCGAGGCGCAGGGCAAGAAGGACGCGAGCAACAACTACGCGAGCGGCATGGAGGGCACCAACCGTCTGTTCGACGCCTGGGGAGAGAAGAATGGCATCAAGGAAGACGGGGCCTGGAAGGAGTCCAAGAACAGTGCCAACGAGGCCTACGACACCGGGCGGAACGCCGCCAAGACGCACCTCCAGCAC
Organism: Streptomyces sp. NPDC014907; assembly: GCF_055562975.1. NCBI lineage: Bacteria > Bacillati > Actinomycetota > Actinomycetes > Kitasatosporales > Streptomycetaceae > Streptomyces > Streptomyces sp. NPDC014907. The sequence goes on from NZ_JBVHEG010000001.1 coordinate 19,353, forward strand.
GGTGAGTAGGCGCCGGACGCGGTTCCTCCTGCTCACGGCGACGGTACTGGCGGCGACGGCGTGCAGTACCGACACGCAGCCGCGGGCGGAGCGTCCGGACGACTACGCCTGTGCGGTCTCCGCCGGCTCCCCCGAGGCGGAACTGCTGACCCGGGTGATGCGGACGGACTCCTTCACCACCCGGAACGGCTACCCGGGCCCCCGGTTCGTCGAGAAGACGCAGGACCGCCTGCGCGAATACCTGAAGGAGGGGAAGGCGCCCACCGTCAGGCAGTGCTCGTACCTCCCGGACGGTCGCGGCGACGGCGGCCAGACGACCGTCGAGTACGGGTGGGTGCCGCTCTCCGGCGCGCAGAAGGACACGACCGGGGAGGGCGCCCGCCGCTACCGGCTGAACGGTGCGACGGGAAGGTCCGGCGACGTCACCACCGATCTCTACGCACGGTGCGAACTGCCCGGCGAACTGAAGGAGCCGTCGGAGAAGGTCCTCCTCCACGCGACCGTCTCGTTCACCACGAACCTGGGCACCGTCAAGGACCACGGCACCCAGGACCAGCAGATGACGTTCGCCTACCTCATGGCACGCCGGGCCACCGAACTCCTCGACTGCGAGAACGAGCCGCTGGCGAAGGACCCCGTCGTGAAGCCCCTCAACGGAAGCGCCTCCTGATGATCCACGCGAAGCACATCGCCCGGAGCGCGGCGGGCGCCGCCCTCCTCCTCGTCCTGGCCGGCTGCGGGAGCGGTGGGGAGGAGGCCGGAGGGGCCCTGAGCGTGGACCGGGTGGTCGAGATCGCCGAGAAGGCCGACAAGGACGGGACCGACACGTGTCCGCTGCCCTACGACGCCGGCGCGGCGGCCGAGGCCGCGAAGCTGGACCGGAGCGTGGAGCCGGGGGCGGCCGGCGCCGAGGCCGATGAGCCCGCCGCGCTCGCCGAGGGCGGGCGGACGACGGACCCGCAGTCTCCCTGGGCGGGCAAGCCGGGGGCGCTGATCACCTGCTCGTACCACCTGGGCGGGGAGGACCTGAAGGTCCGCACCGGCGCCGTGAGCGAGGGGAACGCCGTGTACCTCCAGGCACCCGTCATCCAGGCCGCCGGCGGAATGGACCTCTCCGCGCTCAGGGCATACACCGTCAAGGGTGCCGGGGCGAAGGCCGGGGAGGCCGTGCAGAGCGAGGGCGGGAACGTGGTGACGGTCCGGCTCGACTCCGGCGGCAAGGGCGACCTCGCCCTGGTCCTGACCGCCGGGGACGCCGGGAAGACCACCCTGGAGCGCGGACAGGTCCTCGCGCTCGCGCGGGCCTTCGCCTCGCAGGCGAAGTGAATCCCCCGGTTCCGTCTGACAGGGCGTCCGCCCGGCGTCCATGATGGAACCGCTACGCCGTTCCGCCTTTTTTCACCGCACGAAGGAGCAGAGCCAGATGGGCACCCAGCAGGAGAAGGACGAGCTGTACGCACTCGACATCAGTGGTGTCGAGTGGCAGGGGGCCCCCGGGACGAGCCCCGACGAGGAGCGCGTGGAGATCGCCCACCTGCCGGGCGGCGCCGTCGCGATGCGCTCCTCCCTCGACCACGACACCGTGCTGCGGTACACCAAGGCCGAGTGGGACGCCTTCGTCCTGGGCGCCAGGGACGGGGAGTTCGACCTGCGGTAGGAACCGCCGGAACGCGAAGGGGCCCGCTTCCCCGGGGAAGCGGGCCCCTTCGCGTGTCCTCCGGGGAACCGGGGCGCGGACGCGGGTCAGTACGCCTCGGTGAAGAGGCGGGAGGCCTTGACGTCGGTGGCGCGGTAGCTGTCCTTGCCCTGCTCGACGATCCGGGCGACCTTCTCGAGCCGGTCCTTCATGTCCTCGGCGCGCTTCTTGTACTTGCGCTGGAGGATCTCGTACTCGCGGTGCGCGTCACCGTCCCAGGTGTCGGTGACGACCTTGAGTGCGGTGTCCATCTCCTGGATGTCCTTGATGATGTTCTGCGAGACCGTGCGGATGCGGTTCGCCATCTCCTGGACGCTCTCGTACCGGACCCGGGTACCGGCGCTGTCGGCAGACATTTCGTCCCCTTTTCTTAGAGGTTGTTGAGCGCGGAGCTGTTGTTAGCGGCGGCGAACGCGGCACGGACGTCGTCGTCGTTCGCGTTGCTGAGGTTCTTCGTCTCGCCGACGGCGTTGAGCAGCACGCCCAGCAGACGGCGGATGACGTCGTGGTCCTCGTTGAGGGTCGTCTGGGCCTGCTTGAAGCCCACCGCGCCGACACCGGTCCAGCCGGCGCTGCACGTCTCCAGGATGTTGGCGAGTTCGCGCGCCTGCTTGGAGACCGCCTCACCGGTCTCCATGATCTTGTTCTTGGCCTTGACGACCGGGTCGTCCGCGAGTCCGAACCCGCCGGCGGGAGTGCTCATTCCTGCTCCTCGGTTGGTGAAGTGACCTTGCTCATGCGTCTGTCGACGCTCTCCTGCGTACTGCCACCGTCACGCCGGCGCCCAGGACGGCGACGACGGCGACGGCGCTCGCGGCGACGGCCCAGGGCGGGAGACCGCTCTCCTCGGCCCCGGTGGCCGACCCGGTCTTCCCGGGGGACCCGGGGCCCGTGGCCGGGCTCGTGCCGCTTGCCCCCGTGTCCTCAGGAGAGGGGGAAGTCTGCGATGCGGAGGGAGCGGGCGACGTGTTCGCCCGCGCGGCGAGCAGCGGGTTGACGTCCGGGTCGCCCGGGTTCCCCTTGCCCTCCAGGAGTACCTGAGCGGGGCGTACGGAGCCGTAGCCGATGTACTTGCTGGGGACGGGACCGTTGTGCCCGGCCGTCTCCAGCATGACCCGGAGGACCTGGTTGGCGGTCCAGTCGGGGTGGGCGGACCAGATGAGGGCGGCGGTGCCGGAGGCGATGGCGGTGGCCTGGCTGGTGCCCTCGATGGCGCAGTACTTGTTCCTGTCCTTGAGGCAACGCCCCGGGATCTCGACGCCGGGGGCGGTGAGGGCCAGGTGGGAGCCGTAGTTGGAGAACTTGGCGATCTTGCCCTTGGTGTCGAGGGCTCCGACGGCGACGACGCCGGGGAGCATCGAAGGGTAGTGGTCGACAGTTTCGAGCCCGGAGTTCCCCGACGACGCGAAGATCAGAGCTCCCTTGCCCAAGGCGTAGTCGACTACGGTGCGCCACTCGCTGAGCTCTGCTTCGGTTGCCGGACCGCCCGAAGAGATGTTGACGACGCGGGCACCGTTGTCCACGGCGTACCGGATGCCCTTGAAGACCGGCTTCCACGCGTGAGAGACAAAGTTGCCCGTCCTGACCGGGAGGATCGTCGCTCCAGGAGCGATGCCCTTCGCACCGCCTGCGGCACCACTGCCGGCGATGGTGAGAGCCATGTTCGTGCCGTGGCGTTCTGTGTCCTTGTCGTCCACCAGGCCCGAACCCCCCTTGTCGTCGAAGGCGTCGAACCCAGGCAGCACCTTTCCACGGAGTTCCGGCAGTGTCGGGTCGACTCCGGTGTCGATCACGGCGACCGTGACGCCCTTGCCCGTGGCCACCTTCCACAGTTCGTCCGCCTTCATCGCGTCCAGGTACCACTGGCGCGACCGCATGTCGTCCGCCTGAGCCGCCGGCGCCGCGACGGTCCACGTCGCGACGACGGCGGTCAGAGCGCCGAGCAGACCGACCGCTCGGCTGCGAACGGCCCGGGTGGGGAAGGGCATCGGGAAGGGCTCCTAGTCGATGACGGGCGGGACGATCCGGCGCTGTCCCGAGGTCCACGTCTCCTCGTCCTCGGACAGGTAGTCGGGACGGTTGCGCGTTTCGCGACGCTCTTTCCGATCCGGATTGGTGGAGGCCGGGGGACGGACGAGTCCCGTGCCACCGGGGGTGAAGGCGCGCCCGCCCGTGGTGGACGTGGCGGCGGATCCGGCGGTTCCGCCCGGCTGGGTCGCCAGCCGGCGGCCCGCCGCACCGGGCGTGCTGCCGGGAGCGCCGCCGAAGCCCCCGGCGCCGGGGCCGTGCATGCCCGCGGCGCCGCGGCCGAACTGGGAGGCGGCGCGTTCCTCACCGATGACCGTGCCCATGGGCATGCGTCCCGGTCGACCGGGGCCGGGGTGGCCCGGGACCTGTCGGCCACCCGTGATGCCCTCGGCCCGGGGACCGGAGCCCAGCGGGCCGGGACCCGTGAGCCCGGGGGCACGGGTGACGGGACCCGACGGAGCCGGGGTGGCCGGGCGCGGGAGCGGGTGGCCACCGTGGGGACCGGTCTGCCGAGCGAGGGGCGGAGCGACGGGAGGGAGCACGGGCCCCGGTCCGCTCGTCGTCGGGGGCTGCGCGGCCGGGGGCTGGGCCGTGGGACGGGTCGGCACCTCCGGCGCGATGGTCACCGAGTCGAGGTGGGTGTCCACCGCCCTGTCCGGCGGTACGGCCGGCGGAGGAGGCGTGGTCAGCGGCGTCGGCGACGGCGGAGTGATCCGGTCAGTGCCGCCTGCGCCCGGCTCCGCAGGGCGCAGGGACGACGAGGGAACGACGGGGGCGGAGCCCGTATCCGTACTCGTACCCGAGAATGCCAAGGATCCGGAGCCGCCACCCGTGCCGTACTCGTGCTCAGAGCCGTACTCATTGCTGGTGAGCGGCTTGAACTCCGGCTGTCGCTCCGTCGCGAGCCGCTCCCGCGTCGCGTCGTAGTACGACGACAGGCGCCGGAGCTGCTGGATCGCCTCCTGGAGCTTCGGGCCCTTCTCGGCCTCGATGCGGGCCTTCTCCTTCTCCGGGTCCGCGAAGCACATGCCCGCCGGTTTCGGCACGGCGGCCTTCGCTTCGGTGAGGGCCTGGCCGGCGCGCTTCATCTCCTCGGAGACGACCTTGGTGAAGTCGCCGAGGACCAGGGTCTCGGAGACCATGTCCGCGCCCCATTTGCGGAACGCGTCGCCGCCCGCGCCCTCCCATTCCACACGGCTGATGTAGTGCCGCAGGTCGGTGGCGATGGCGAGGATCTTGGGCACCGCCGCCGCGAGGGCGGTGCCGCTGCTCGACAGCTCCTCGGGCTTGGCCGACGCGATCATCGCGTACAGGGCGTCCAGGGACTTCCCCTCGAACTCTCCCGACATCGTGTGTTCCTCCCCCGTCAGCTGAATCCGCCGGTGTCGGCGGTCCCGTGCGCCGGTGTGACCGGCTGCCCGGGCTTGGGCGCGCCCCGGCCCCCGGTGCCGTGGTGCTCGTTGTTGCCCGTCTCGACGGACTTCTGGATCGCGGCGAAGCGCCGCCGCTCCTCTTCGTCCACACCCGCGTAGCCCTTGTCGGCGATCTGGGCGCGAATGCCCATCGCCTCGATCGTCTCGCCGAAGATCTTCGTCAGCTCTTCGAGCCGCGTGCGCACCTTGTCGTACGCCCCGTGCAGCTCGGTTGCGGCGGCGAAGCCCGTGCCGTACGCGTCCGGCGCGATCTTCTGTTCGCCGATCTTCGTGTGCTCGGCGGGCGAACTCTTCAACTCGTCGAGCAGTTTCTGCATGCGCGTCTGGAATGTCTGGAGCGTCACCTCTCCGACTTCCAGGTCCTTCTTGCCGTCCCCGTCCGGTCCTGCCACGTCACTTCCCCCGTCCCACAAGAACAGCGGCCACTCTAGCCATTCGGTACGACAGTTCCAACTGCAAAGCTCTGCTCCGGGGATCGTTCAAGGGCGTACCCCCTTCCGGCGGCGGCTGTCACGGATCACGGTGGCCGTTCCGGCGACCACGGCCACCAGGACGCCCCCCGTTCCCAGCGCGTAGGTGGCGAGCCGTTCGGAACGCTCCTGGGACGTCTCCGACAGCGCCAGGCGGGCCGGTTCCGGGGCCGGCGGCTCGGGCGGGCCGGGGTCGGGCGTGGGCGAGGACGGCGGTGTGCCGGGAAGGTCGGCGAGGGCCCGTACGGGGTCCACCACGCCCCAGCCGACGTGGTTGTCGCGCCCGTTGACGGAACGGACGGCGGTCTGCTCGATGCGGGCGACGATCTGCGCCGGGGTCCACTTCGGGTACTTGGCACGGAGCAGGGCGGCGACGCCCGCGACGTACGGGGCGGAGAAACTGGTGCCGTTGTCGACGCACTGGCCGCCGCCGGGGACGGTGGAGACGATGTCGACGCCGGGAGCGGCGACGCCCACGAAGGTCCCGGACTGGGAGAAGGCGGCGCGCTCGTTGTCGCGGTCGGAGGAGGCGACGGCGAGGACGCCGGGGAGGGCGGCCGGGTAGGTGTTCCTGAGGGTGCCGTCCATGCCGTCGTTGCCCGCGGAGGCGACGACGACGACGCCCTTGGATATCGCGTTCGCCACGGCTTCGGCCAGGGGCGAGTCCGGGGCGAGGGCCCTGGTGGTGTCCTGCGAGATGTTGATGACGTGGGCGTTCTTCGCGACGGCCCAGTCGACGGCCCGGGCCATCGTGTCGGTCGTGCCGCTGTTGTTCTCGTCGTTCTGCCGGATGGGGATGATCGTCGCCTCGGGGGCGAGACCGACGAAGCCGGTGCCCTTGCGGGGGCGGGCGGCGATGATGCCGGCGACCTTGGTGCCGTGGCCGACCTCGTCGACGGTGCCGTCCGTCCTGCCGCGCTTCTCGTCGCCGGGGCCCGGGTTCTTCTTGTCGGGCTCGAGGTAGTCCTTGCCCGCCTTGGCGTCGACGGCGGTGCGCAGTTGCGGGTTGACGTCGTCGACGCCGGTGTCGACGACGGCGACCCGGACGCCCTTGCCCCTGGTGTCCTGCCACAGCTCGTCGAGGAGGACCCGCTGGAGCGGCCAGGGGGTGCCCTCGATCTGCTTCTTCATGGGGAAGGTGCACTCGCCGCTGCCGTCGAGGGCCGGCGCGTCCCGGTGCGGCGCGGCGGCCGCCGCGGGGGCCGCGAGGAGGAGGGTGAGGGCGCCGGCGGTGAGCAGGGCCGCCGTGCGGTGCGTGGTCGTCACCGGTACCCCCTAGGAACCCTGCGGCCGGCGCGCGCTGTTGGTGTCCAGGCGCGGGCCCTTCGAGAGGAACTCGGACCATTCCATCGGCACCAGGGCCGGGGTGACCTTCTCGTAGCCGAGACGCTTCTGGGCGTCGCTGGGTTCCGGGCGCCCGCCGCTCTGCGGCTGCTCCCCCGCGCCGATCTCGGAGCGGTCGGAGTCGCTGTCGCCGTTGGCCTGGACGGCGTACCGCAGGCCGGTGTCGGTGACGAGGAAGAGGGAGCCGCCGGGCGTCTTCTGCCGGCCCTGGATCTGGGTGTAGAGGAGGCCGGTGCCGGGCGTGACGTACGTGCTGGTGCCCCCGGCGGTGACGTCGGCGGGGTAGTCGCGGCCGGCCCAGGTGGTGAGGGTCGTCCCGCCCTTCTCGTCGACGTGGGTGAGGACGCTGCAGACGGTGTCGCGGGCGCCGGAGCCGGTGACGGCGTTGACCTGGGTGGACTTCAGCCGGGGCCAGCGCACGCCGTCGTGGAAGGGGGTGGGGTCCGGGTCGATGGAGGAGGCGTCGACGGTGGTCGCCCTGCCGTCCATGTCGAGGACGCCGGTCTGCGGGGAGTTGATGAGGAGCCAGGCGGTGAAGGGGGTGACGGGCCGGACCTTCCCGGCGAGCACGACGTAGTGCTGGGGGCCGGAGCCGGTCTGGGCGAGGAGGACCATGCCGATGCGGTTCTCGGTGTCGGTGAGGGTGTCGCCCGGTATGCCGGCGGAGTCCCCGACGCGGCCGTCGACGCGCGGGAAGTCGATCTCGTCGCCGGTCTTCAGGGTGGCGAGCCAGTCGTCGGTGACGGGCTGGGGCTCCTTGCCGAGGCCGACGAGCGCGGTGAGGAGTCCGGTGGAACCGGCCTTCACCGGGTACTTGGTACCGGTGTGATCGACAAGGAACCGGGCGTTCCTCTTCTGGCCCCTGACGTACAGGACCTGCCCGTCCCCGAGCCGGCCTGCGCCCTCGGTCAGCTTGAGGTCGCGCTCGGCGAAGAGGAAGGTCGCCTTCTGGACTCCGGCGCCCTTGCCGGCGCCGGGCTGTTCGCAGACGGCCCAGCGCTTCGCCCGGCCCGCTTCGTCCGCCGGGGGCAGCCGGTCGGGGGCGTAGGGGATGCCGAGGATCGGGCCGCGCGGCGGCTTGCCCTCGTCGAGCTTCTTGTCCTCGACCTGGATGACCTGGAACTTGTCGGGGTCGAGCAGGAGCCGGGCGGAGGCGAGGTTGAGGACGGGGTGGAGCAGGGTCTTCCGGTCCTTGCCCTTGCCGGTCTGCAGGACGACGTACCGGGTCGTCGACTGCTTGCCGACGATCACGCGGGTGCCGGGCTCGTCCCAGCCCTTGGGGGCGGTGGGCTTGAACATGCCCCAGGCGCCGAACCCGGCGACGGCCAACGCGGCGACGACCACCCCGGGGAGGACCGCGCGCAGCGGCTTCGGCGCCCCCTCCTCCGTACCGGAGGGAGAGGGTTGGAGGAATGCCGCCACCGTGCGCCTCTTCGCAAAGGTGTACGCGTTGAGCTCGTCCCGCCGCGATGCCATGAGTCCCCATTCTCGTCAGGCGCGATCTTCTCGCGGGGCGGCCGGGGGAACGGCACCCGGGCCCCGGCCGTCGGACCGGCCCCCTACTATGCCTGCTGTCCCGTGGGGTTCGTGGGGCGGGTAGGGTGATCCGGCCGCCAAAGCCCTGGCGGGCCAGGGTCATCGGGACGAATTGAGGGGGATTCTCCATCATGGCTTCCGCGACGCGGAGACGGCCCGCCGCGGCCTCCGTCCCCGCACCCCCGTCCGCGGGGTCCGGCTCCTCGGTCTCGCCGCGACTCCAGGCCCGTCCCGGTCATTTCGGCTCGTTCCGATTGCAACAGCTCGTACTGGTCGAGGTGGCGGCGGCCCTGCTGCTCGTCGCCTGGGCCGTGGAGCCGATGCTGCTGGTCCCGGTGGGCGTGGTGGCCGTGGTGCTCGTCCTGCTGGCCGTGGTGCGCCGGCGCCGTCGTTCCCTGCCCGAGTGGCTCGGCGCCTTCCTCGCGCTGCGCGCCCGGACGCGCCGGGCCGCGTCGTTCACGGTGCCCGAGGGCACCGAGCCGGGGTTCGCGCCGGTCGTGGAGTGCGACCCGGCTCTGCGGACCCTCACGTACAACGACCGCGACCGGCGCCCGGTCGGCATGGTCGGGGACGGCACCTTCCTGACCGCGGTCCTGCGGGTCGAGTCGGAGGGTACGGCGCTGCGGCCCGACCGGACGGCGCGGCCGCTGCCGGTCGGAATCGTCCGGGACGCGCTGAGCGTGGACGGCATCCGGCTGGAGTCGGCCCAGGTCGTGCAGCACACCCAGCCGGCGCCCGCGCCGCACCTGCCGGCGCAGTCGATGGCGGCGCGCAACTACGGGCCGCTCCAGGCGCAGACGGGTTCGCCCGCGGTGCGGATCACCTGGATCGCGCTCAAGCTCGACCCCGAACTGTGCCCGGAGGCGGTCGCCGCGCGCGGCGGCGGCGTGACGGGCGCGCAGAAGTGCCTGGTGCGCGCGGCGGACCAGTTGGCGAGTCGGCTCGCGGGCGCCGGGTTCCGGGCGGGCGTGCTGACCGAGCAGGAGCTCACCTCGGCGCTCGCCACGTCCAGTTGCGCGAGCCCGATGGCGATCGCGCAGGCGGGCCGGGTCCGGGCGCGGGAACGCCGGACCCTGGAGACCGCCCGGACCTGGCGGGTGGACGACCGTTGGCACACGACGTACTGGGTGGGGCGCTGGCCGCAGCTGGGCGGCCGGAACGGGGGCGCGGGCGCGTCGATGCCGCAGCTGGTGGCCCTGCTGACCTCGCTGCCCGCGCTCGCGACGACGTTCAGCCTGACGCTGAGCGGCGGGGACCGGCAGGAGGTGACGATGACCGGCCACGTACGGATCACCGGACGCAGCAACGAGGAACTGGTGACCGCGCGGCACGAACTGGAGCGTGCGGCGCGCGGAGTGAGGACGGGGCTCGTGCGACTGGACCGGGAACAGGTGCCCGGCGTCCTGGCGACGCTTCCGCTGGGGGGTGTGCGCTGATGTCCACCGCGCCCTCACCCGGCCCCTACGGTCCCCCCGGCCCTCACGGTCCGCGGCCGGGCGCGGGTGCTCCCGGGGCGTCCGGGGCGTCCGTCGCCCCCGGTGCGCACGGTTCGCGGCCGGCTTCCGGTACGTACGGCGGACGGGCGGCCGCCCCCGCCGCCCCCCGGTCCGCCGGGCGGGGCGGACGGCCCCGGTTCGGCTTCGGGCTCGTCGGACCGCGCCGCGACCGGCACTCCGTCTCCGTGGAGCAACTCGACGCGCTGGCCCTCCCGGTGGGTGACGATGGCGTGGTGATGGGCGTCGACTCCGGGGGCCACCCCGCCGTGCTCGGCGTCAACCGGCCCGTCCCTCACGACATCGTCCTCATCGGCGGCCTGTGGACCGCGCAGGTCCTGGCGCTGCGGGTCGCCGCGACGGGTGCGCGGGTGGCGGTCGAGACCGGCCGCGCGCGGGCGTGGACGGCACTGGCGCAGGCCGCGGGCGGCGGGCAGCCGTGCGTCACGCTGCACGAGGTGGGCCGGGTGCCGCCGCAGGGCGCGTCGGCGGGCAGTCCGGTGGTCGTGGTGCGCGACTGCGGCATGCGGCCGCCGCGCGGCCGTGTGGTGTCGGCGCCCTGGCAGTCGGTGGTGACCCTGCTCCCCTATCTGAGCCCGGTCGCGCCCGGTCTCCTGGAGAAGTCCTCCCTGGCCGGGATCCAGCGGGTGTCCCCGGACGAGGCGGTCCGGATCGGCCGCATCATGAACCTGCCGCGCCCCGAGTACGAGGCGCTGTCCACGCTCGCGGACGGGGTGACCCTCTGGTGCACTCCGGACGACCGCCAGTTCGTGATGACGCAGGCGACGGAGGCCGAGACCGGATTGTTGGGCGGCGCGCGCCGGATGGACTGAGCGGCACGAAGTCGCTCACCTACGTCCCTTTTTGCATCGTTTTGAACGGTGGAGGTTCTCACTCTGCGGCGCGGCCGGGCCACTTGGGGGGCCGGACCGGGTGCCGGAGACGGGCGGACGGGCCCGCCGGGCCTGCCCGCGGGTCGCCCGCGCCGATTAGGGTGGAAGGGCCCCGCCCACGACGGCACAAGGGTGCTCGACCACACCAGGAGGCAAAGTGAACGGCGACCGCGACGAGATCCACGGGGGTTGGAATCCATCCGCCGACGATCAGTCCGACGCGGACCCCGCCGAGACGACGGGTGAGTTCACCATCGACTACACCCCGCCCGCCTGGTACACGCAGAACGCGCCGGGCAGTACGGGGGCGGGCGATGCCACTCCCCCGCCGCCGAGCGGAACGCCCCTCTCCGTGCCGGGCCTGCCGGCGGGCAGCGGTTTCGAGCCCCACTGGAGCCCCGCGCCGCCGGTGACGCCGACGCCGCCCGCCGCACCGCCCGCGTCGGCCGCGCCCGCCGCACCGGAGCCCGCGCCGCCCGCGGACGGTTTCCCGGCGGGCGGAGCCCCCGCCGCCGCGCCGACGGCACCGGTGCCGGACGACTCCGTGCCGAAGGACCCCACCGCGCCGGGCGGCGCGGTGCCCGCCGCGCCCTCCGCGGGGGGAAGCGGAGACGTGGAGAGCGGTGCCACCGTGCGCTTCTCTCCCGCCGCGCTCCGGCACGGCACCGCGGAGCCCGCGACGGCGGGCGCCGCCGGGGGGACGGACGTTCCCCCGGGCCCGGACGCCGTTCCGGCCCCGGCCGAGGACGGCCACGCCCCGGCGGGCCCCGGCGAGACCTCCTCCGGAGGCCCGGAAGAGGCCGAGGACGCCGAGCCGTCCGTGGCGGACCCCACGGCCGGCGGCGAGCCGGCCGGAACCCCCGACGACACCGCGGCCCCGCAGGACCGGCCCGCCGGGGCCGGCGCGGAGACGGCCACGGAGACGGAGGCCGCGGACACGGCGGCCGCCTCCCCGGACGCCCCCGCCGTCGCGCCGCGGGGCTTCGGTCCGGGCGCCGCTCCCGGCCCGTACGACGCCGCCGGCCGGCCGGCCGACGCCCCCGGCGCCTTCCCGGCCTCCGGGGGTCCCGCCGCTCCCGGTCCCTTCCCGGCCGCCGGGCCGCAGCCCGGACTGCCCCCGCTGCCGCCGTCGTTCCAGCCCGCCCCGCCCGTCGCGGGTGCCCAGCCGGGAGCCCCGGCCGGGTCGCCGCCGCCCACCGCCTGGCCCTCGCCGGCGGTTCCCGGCGCCCCCGGTCCCGTACCGCCGCGGGCCCAGGAGCCGGGCGGGTACGGCCACCCCGGGGCCCCGCACGGTCCGCAGCCCCCGGCGCCGCGCGCCGGTGACGGCTTCCCGCACCCCGGGACGCCCCCGCAGCAGCCCGGTTACGGCTACCCGCAGCAGCCCGGCGGGGTGCCGCCACAGGCCCAGGGGCCGGGCGGGTACGGCTTCCCGCACCCCGGCGCCGTACCCCCGCAGGCTCCCCAGCCGCAGCCGGGGCCCCCGCACGACGCGCAGCCGCCCGTCGACCCCCGGACCGGCGCCGCCTGGCCCTCGCCGGTCACGCACGACCAGCGCGAGCGTTCGGTGCCGGGCGCCCCGCTCGGGTACACCGCGGCCGTCGAGCTGTCCTCCGACCGGCTGCTGCGGAACAACAAGCAGAAGCCCAAGTCCAGCCGGAACCCCGGCGCCGCCTCGCGTTTCAAGATCGGCGGGAAGAAGGAGGAGGCGGAGCGGCAGCGGAAGCTGGACCTGATCCGGACGCCCGTCCTCTCCTGCTACCGGATCGCGGTCATCTCGCTCAAGGGCGGCGTCGGCAAGACCACGACGACCACCGCGCTCGGCGCGACCCTGGCGACGGAGCGGCAGGACAAGATCCTGGCGATCGACGCCAACCCGGACGCCGGCACCCTCGGCCGCCGGGTGCGGCGCGAGACCGGGGCGACCATCCGCGACCTGGTGCAGGCGATCCCGTACCTCAACTCGTACATGGACATCCGCCGGTTCACCTCGCAGGCGCCCTCGGGCCTGGAGATCCTCGCCAACGACGTGGACCCGGCCGTCTCGACGACCTTCAACGACGAGGACTACCGGCGGGCGATCGACGTCCTGGGCAAGCAGTACCCGATCATCCTCACCGACTCGGGCACGGGCCTGCTCTACAGCGCCATGCGCGGGGTGCTCGACCTGGCCGACCAGCTCATCATCATCTCCACGCCCTCCGTGGACGGCGCCTCCAGCGCGTCGACCACCCTGGACTGGCTCTCCGCGCACGGTTACGCCGATCTGGTCCAGCGCTCCCTGACCGTCATCTCGGGGGTCCGCGAGACCGGGAAGATGATCAAGGTCGAGGACATCGTGCAGCACTTCCAGACCCGCTGCCGGGGGGTCGTGGTCGTGCCCTTCGACGAGCACCTGGCGGCCGGCGCCGAGGTGGACCTCGACATGATGCGGCCGAAGACCCGCGAGGCGTACTTCCACCTGTCGGCGCTGGTGGCCGAGGACTTCGTACGGGCGCAGCAGGCGCAGGGCCTCTGGACCGGCGACGGCCAGGGCGCGCCGCCCCCGCACATGGCCCCGCCGATGCCGGGTCCGCAGGGGCCGGGGCAGCCGGTGCCCGGCCAGGGCGCGCCGGGGCAGCCGTACCCGCCGCACCCCGGTCAGCCGTACGCCCCCCAGGCCCCCCGGCCCGGACAGCCGTACGCCTCCCAGCCCCCTCAGCCCGGACAGCCGTACCCGCCGCAGGCGTACCCGGCACCGGGGCAGCCGGCGCAGGGCCAGGGCCCCGGCCCGATGCCCGGCCCGTTCCCCCCGGGTCAGCCGTACGCCCCCCAGGATCCCCGGGCCGGGCAGCCGTACCCGTCCCAGCCCCCTCAGTCCGGGCAGCCGTACCCGCCGTACCCCGGCCACCCGGACGCGCCCCCGGCCTGGCAGCAGCCGGCTCCGGCGCAGGAATCCCCCGAGCAGCGGGCCGGGCAGCCGCTGCCCCCGCAGGCCGGCCCGCCGGGACCCCCGCAGGCACCGCCAGCCCCTCAGCAGTAGGGCGTCACAGGAGTAGACCAATGAGGCTCCGTACCGGTCCCCCGGTACGGAGCCTCTCGGCGTTCCCGCAGCCCACAAGGGGTTTGAGCCATCGTTGACGACGGCAGACCACCGCTGATACACCTTCGCTTCACTCATCGTCAGTCCAGGGTCCACGCCAGCAACTCCGACGCGAGGTCACGTCCCATGGTCATGGTCACGAAGGCTCCACCCCGCCCCGCTCCCGCCCGCGGAACCCTCCGCCTGCTGCTCGCCTCCGGCCTCGCCGCGGCCTCCCTCGCCGCCGTCCCCGGCACCGCCGGGGCCGAGGACGGGAAGGCCGGGGGCACCACCCTCACGGTGGCGGTCTCGCAGAGCATCGACTCGCTGAGCCCGTTCCTCGCCCAGAAGCTCACCTCGACGAGCATCCACCGGCTGGCCTACGAGTACCTGACGAACTACGACCCGAAGGACGCCCGCACGATCCCGGGGCTGGCGACCGCGTGGACCCCCTCGCCCGACAAGCTGACGTGGACGTACACGATCCGCGAGGACTCGTTCTGGTCCGACGGGCGGCGGGCCACCGCCGAGGACGCCGCCTGGACCTTCAACAAGATGATGACCGACCCGAACGCCGCCACCGCCAACGGCAGCTTCACGGCCAACTTCGAGAAGGTCACCGCGCCCGACCCGAAGACCCTCGTCATCAGGCTGAAGAAGCCGCAGGCGACGATGACCGCGCTCGACGTGCCGATCGTGCCCAAGCACGTCTGGGAGAAGGTCACGGACTTCTCGAAGTTCAACAACGACAAGCAGTTCCCCCTCGTGGGCAACGGGCCGTTCGTCATCACGGACTTCAAGGTCGACCAGTACGTCAGGCTCAAGCCCAACAAGAGGTTCTGGCGGGGCGCGCCCAAGTTCGACGAGCTGGTCTTCAAGTACTACAAGGACGGTGACGCCGCCGTCGCCGCCCTCCAGAAGGGCGAGGTGTCCTTCGTCCCGAACCTGACGCCCGCCCAGGCCGCCGCCCTCAAGTCCCAGAAGGACATCAAGGTCAACGACGCCCCCGGCCGCCGCTTCTACGCCCTCGCCACCAACCCGGGCGCCCGCGCGCAGGACGGGACGGCCTTCGGCAACGGCCACAAGGCGCTCCTCGACCCGGCCGTCCGCAAGGCGCTCTTCCTCGCGGTGGACCGGGCCGCCCTCGTGGACAAGGTCTTCCAGGGCCACGCCGTCGAGGGCGAGGGGTACATCCCGCCCCGCTTCGGCTCGTACTTCTGGAAGCCCACCGGGACGCAGAAGCGGGCCTACGACCCGGCCGGGGCGGAGAAGCTCCTCGACGCCGCCGGGTACCGGAGGAACGCCGACGGCAAGCGGGTCGGCAAGGACGGCCGGCCGCTCGACTTCCGTATCCTCTGCCACGCCACCGACCCGAACGACAAGGCGGTCGGCAAGTACCTCCAGGAGTGGTGGGGCAAGCTCGGCATCGGCCTGCGGGTCGAGTGCCTGGACAGCGTCTCGGACCCCTGGCAGAAGGGCGACTACGACCTCGCCTTCGACGGCTGGTCGGTCAACCCCGACCCGGACTACGTCCTCTCCATCCACACCTGCGCCACCCTCCCGGCCACGCCGAAGGACACCGGGGCCACCGACAACTTCATCTGCGACGAGGAGTTCGACGGGCTCTACGCGCGGCAGGCGGTGGAGTACGACGCGGCCAAGCGGGCGGACCTGGTGAAACGGATGCAGTCCCGGCTGTACGACACGGGGTACATGAACGTCATGGCCTACCCGAACGCCCTGGAGGCGTACCGCACGGACCACATCGCCTCCCTCACCACCATGCCCGCGGACGGCGGGAACCTCTGGGGACAGGACGGCTACTGGAGCTGGTGGTCGGCCGTGCCCGCCGCGTCGTCCTCCCGGGCCGGGGCGGACTCCTCGCCGGCCGGGGTCTGGCTGGTGGCCGGTCCCGCCGCCGTCGTCCTCCTCGGCGCGGGCGTCTGGGCCGCCCGCCGCCGCCGCGCGACCGCCGACGACCGCGAGTAGCCGGTGACGACGACAAGCACCTCCGCCGGCGCGGTGCGGGCCGGCGGGGCCCGCACCGGCGTCTCCCCCGGCTACCTCCGCCACGCGGCGGGGAAGCTGGGCGGCGCGTTCGTCTCGCTCCTCGCCGTGCTCGTCACCAGCTTCTTCCTGTTCCGGATCGTCCCCGGCGACCCGGTGAGGGCGATGACCCACGGCGTGCCGACCTCGGCCGCCCAACTGGCGACATTGAGAAGGCAGTTCGGGCTCGATCTGCCGCTCTGGCAGCAGTTCGCCGACTACTGCGCGAAGGCCCTGACGGGCGACCTCGGCACCTCGTTCCAGTTCCACGCCCCCGTCGGGGAGCTGATCGGGGAGAAGCTGCCGGCGACGCTGCTGCTCACCGGGGTCGCCGTGGTGATCTACTCGGCGCTCGGGCTCTGGCTCGGCACCCGCTCGGCCTGGCGCCACGGCGGCCTCGGGGACAGGCTGAACACCGGGATCGCCCTGACCCTGTGGTCGGTGCCGTCCTTCTGGCTCGGTCTGCTCCTCATCATCGTCTTCTCGGTCGGCACGGGCCCGGTCCCCGGGCTCTTCCCGACCGGCGGCATGGAGTCGGGAACGGGCGAGACCGGCGCCGCGTACGTCCTGGACGTCGCCCACCACCTGGTCCTGCCGGTGGTGACCCTGGTGGCGGTCGGCTACGCGCAGACGCTGCTGGTGATGCGCTCCTCGCTCCTGGACGAGATGGGCGGCGACTACCTGACGACGGCGCGGGCGAAGGGGCTGCGGGACGACCTGGTGCGCCGCAGGCACGCCGTGCCGAACGCGCTGCTCCCGACGGTGACCATGGTCTTCATCAACCTGGGCCACGTGGCGGCCGGTTCGATCCTGGTGGAGACGGTGTTCTCCTGGCCGGGGCTCGGCGGCCTCTTCTACCAGGCGCTCAGCGTGCCCGACCTGCCCCTGGTGCAGGGCCTGTTCGTGGTCTTCGCCGGGGCGATGATCCTGATGAACCTGCTCGCCGACCTGCTCTATCCGCTGCTCGATCCCCGGGTGGGCCGATGACCTCCTCCACGACCTCCGCGACCCCCGCGCCGGAACCCCTGGAACCGCCCCCCGCCGTCTCCCCCGGACCCGCGCGGAAGCCGCCCTCGGCGGCCTCCCTCGCCCGGCAGCGCCGCAAGGCCTCGGCGGTCCGCTTCTGGAAGCGGTACCGCGCCCACCGCGCCGGGCTGTACGGGCTCGCCGGGCTCGTCCTGATCGCCCTGCTCGCGCTCGCCGCCCCGCTGCTCGTGGGCGCGGACGTGCAGTCGGTGACGAAGGCGCCGGGCACGGCCCTGGAGCCGCCGAGCGCCGCGTTCCCGCTCGGCACCGACCGGTTCGGGCGTCCGCTGCTCGGGCTGCTGCTCTGGGGGGCGCGGGTCTCGCTGCTCGTCGGGCTGCTCGCGGCGGCCCTCTCGGTCGCCATCGGCACCCTGGTCGGGATCGTCGCCGGGCACTACGGCGGCTGGTTCTCGACCGTCGTCATGCGGATCACCGACTGGTTCCTGGTGATGCCGACGCTGGTCCTGGCGATCGTGCTCGCCACCGTGATGTCCCGCTCGCTGTGGACGGTGGTCCTGGCGATCGGGGTGACCTCGTGGCCGACCACCGCCCGCCTGGTGCGGGCGCAGACGATCGCGGTGGAGTCCCGCCCGTACATCGAGCGGGCGGTGGCGCTCGGCGGCGGCCACCGGCACGTCATGACCCGGCACGTGCTGCCGAACGTGATGCCGCTGGTCCTCGCGCAGACCACGCTCGGCATCTCGGCCGCCATCCTCACCGAGGCCACCCTCGCCTTCCTGGGCCTGGGCGACCCGACGGTGGTCTCCTGGGGCGGGATGCTCCAGGACGCGCGCGAGGCCGGCGCGGTCTCCTCCGGGCACTGGTGGTACCTGGCTCCGCCCGGCGTCGCGATCGCGCTCGTCGCGCTCGCCTTCACGCTGTGCGGCCGGGCCGTCGAGTCCGTGCTCAACCCGAAGCTGGGGGTGGGGCGATGAGCCTCCTGGAAGTGCGGGGCCTCAGGGTGACGTACGGGACGGGCGCGGCGGCCGTGCCCGCCGTGCGCGGGGTCGACCTGTCCCTGGAGGCGGGGACCAGGCTGGGCGTGGCCGGCGAGTCCGGCTGCGGCAAGTCCACGCTCGCCCTCGCCCTGCTGCGGCTCCTTCCGCCCCCGGCGCGTACGGAGGGCGAGATCCTGCTCGACGGCGAGGACGTCCTGGCGATGTCGTGGGGACGTCTCCGGGCCGTGCGCTGGGCGGGCGCGTCGATCGTCTTCCAGGGCGCGATGCACTCGCTGAACGCCGTGCGGCGGATCGGGGACCAGATCGCGGAGCCGATGCTCGTGCACGGCCTGGCGACCCCGGCGGCGGCCCGGAGGCGGGCCGGGGAACTCCTCGAACAGGTCGGCCTGCCCGCCGCGCGCGCCGCCGCCCACCCGCACGAGCTGTCCGGCGGGCAGCGGCAGCGCGTGATGATCGCGATGGCGCTGGCCTGCGACCCCCGGCTGATCGTCGCGGACGAGCCGACGACCGCCCTCGACGTGATGATCCAGGCGCAGATCCTGCGGCTGATCGAGGGCCTGGTCACCGAACGGTCCCTCGGGCTCCTGATGATCAGCCACGACCTGGCGGTCCTCGCCGACACCTGCGACCGGCTCGCCGTGATGTACGCGGGCCGGATCGTCGAGGAGGGGCCGGCGCGGGCGGTGTACGAGGAGGCCGCGCACCCCTACGGGCGGGCGCTGTCCTCGGCGTTCCCCCGCATCGGGGACCCCGCGTCCCGGCGGGCGCCGCGCGGTCTGCCGGGCGATCCGCCGGACCCGGCGCGCCTGCCGGGCGGCTGTGTCTTCCACCCGCGCTGCCCGGTGGCGCTGGACTCCTGCGCGGGGACCGACCAGGAACTGCGGGAGGCGGGCGCGGGGCGCCGGGCCGCCTGCGTACACGTGGGGAGCACACCGTGAACGCCGTGTCCCGGGCCGGATCTCCGCCGGTGCCGTCCCCGCCGGGACCGCTGCTCTCGGCGCGCGGACTGCGCGTCGTCTTCCCGGGGCGGCGGGGCGCGCCGCCCGCGCGCGCGGTGGACGGCGTGGACCTGGACGTCGGCGCGGGTGAGATCGTCGCCCTCGTCGGGGAGTCGGGCTGCGGCAAGACGACGCTGGCCCGCTCCCTGCTCGGCCTGGTCAGGCCGGCGTCGGGGACGGTCGCCTTCGACGGGAGGCCGCTGGCGTACTCCCCCCGGGCGCTCAGGGCCTACCGGAAGCGGGCGCAGCTCGTCCTCCAGGACCCGAGCGGTTCGCTGAACCCCCGGCACACCGTGTACGAGGCGGTGGCGGAGGGGCTGCGCGTCCACGGGTACGCGGGGGACGAGCGGGCCGCCGTCTCCGGGGCCCTCGCGCGAGCCGGACTGCGACCACCGGAACGCTTCTTCCTGCGGTATCCGCACGAGCTGTCCGGCGGGCAGCGGCAGCGGGTGGTCATCGCGGGCGCCCTGGTCCTGGAACCCGAACTGATCGTCGCGGACGAGCCGGTGGCCTCCCTGGACGCGTCCGTACGGGGCGAGATCCTGGCGCTGCTGCTGCGCCTGCGGGACGAACTCGGCCTGTCCGCCCTGGTGGTGACGCACGATCTGGGACTCGCGTGGAACATCGCGGACCGGGTGGCGGTGATGTACCTGGGGCGGATCGTGGAGACGGGCCCGGTGGAGTCCGTGCTGACGGCTCCCCGGCACCCCTACACGCAGGCGCTGCTGTCGGTGCTCCCGGAGTCCGGCGGCACCCCGGTGGTGCTGGCCGGCGAGCCCCCGGACCCGTCCCGCGTCCCCTCCGGCTGCCGCTTCCACGCCCGCTGCCACGTCCTCGCCTCGGGCGCGGCGGCGGCGGTCGCGGACCGCTGCCGGGGCGAGGACCCGCCGGTCCTGGGCGGCGGCGGGGACGGCGCGGCGGCCTGCCACTGGGCGGGAAGGGCGGAGACGGGGTGAGCGGTGCGGCCGGGGGCGGGCCGCCGGGTCAGTCCCGGCGCGGGTGCTCCCGGTCGTACTCCTCCGTCAGTTCGCGGCAGCGCCGCACGTCGTCCGCCATCGCCCGGAGCAGGCCGTCCAGGGTGTCGAACCTCAGCATGCCGCGCACGTACGCCAGGAAGTCGACGGCCGCGTGCAGCCCGTACAGATCGAGCCCCTCGCGGTCGATCGCGTACGCCTCGACGGTCCGCTCGACCCCGTCGAACTGCGGGTTCGTGCCGACCGAGATGGCCGCCGGCATCCGCTCCCCGGCGGCCGTCAGCCAGCCGGCGTAGACGCCGTCCGCCGGGACCGCGGTGTGCGGCAGGGTCTCGACGTTGGCCGTCGGGAAACCGAGTTCGCGGCCGCGCTGGGCGCCCCGGACCACGACGCCCTCGACGCGGTGCGGACGGCCCAGGATCTCGGCCGCGCCCGTCACGTCGCCCTCGGCGACCAGCCGGCGGGTGAGGGTGGAGGAGAAGGGCTCGCCGCCGCCCGCGTTGCCGCTGACGTACAGGTCGACGACCTCGACCTCGTAGTCGTAGGTGGCGCCGAGTTCGGCCAGGAAGCCGACGTCGCCCGCCGCCCGGTGGCCGAAGCGGAAGTTGGGGCCCTCGATGACGGCCCTGGCGTGCAGCTTGTCGACGAGGACCTTGACGATGAAGTCGGCCGGGGAGAGCTGGGAGAACCCGGCGGTGAACGGCAGCACGAGCACCGCGTCCACCCCGAGCCCGGCGATCAGCTCGGCGCGCCGGTGGTGCGGGGCGAGCAGCGGCGGATGGCTGCCGGGCCGCACGACCTCGGAGGGGTGCGGGTCGAAGGTGACCACGACGGAGGGGACGCCCAGCTCGCGGGCGCGCTCGACGGCGCGTCCGATGATCAGCTGGTGTCCTCGGTGCACCCCGTCGTAGGAGCCGATGGTGACGACGCTGCGCCCCCAGTCCTGGGGGATGTCCTCCAAGCCACGCCAGCGCTGCACTGTGACCGCTCCTCGTCCGCCTGTTCGCCGATTAAGCAGGTCTAAGACTGCCATGCCCCCGCCCGCCCGCACGCATCGGCATGGGGGTGCCGGGGCTCCGCAGCGCGTCCAGGGTCTCGATGCCGAGCAGGGGCGCCCAGTCGCCGGGAGCGGCGACGATCCAGCCGCCGAGGAGTTCGGTGAAGACGGGCCGCTCGTGGACGAGCGCGGCCAGGGTCCGGTCGAGCCTCCCCGGGCCTTCGGGGGTGCGGAGGTACAGGAGCCCGGTCCGGTGGGTGAGCTGCCGGGTGCGGGGCTCGCTGCGCCGCTCGGCGCCCTCGGCGGCGGCCTCCAGGAGGGCTTCCAGGACGGACAGCTCGCCGGTGTCGGCCTCGTACCGCTCGTGCTCCAGGAGCACGTCGAGCAGTTCGGCCCGCAGGTGGCGGGAGGCGCCGGTGCCGGGGGCGGCGAGGACCGGGGCGAGGGCGC
Organism: Streptomyces sp. NPDC014907; assembly: GCF_055562975.1. Lineage (NCBI taxonomy): Bacteria > Bacillati > Actinomycetota > Actinomycetes > Kitasatosporales > Streptomycetaceae > Streptomyces > Streptomyces sp. NPDC014907. Next base: position 40,754 of record NZ_JBVHEG010000001.1, read on the forward strand.
GCCGGAGGGCGGCGGGGCGGCCCCGGATCAGGCCGGCGACCAGGGGGTGGAGGACGGCCCTGGCCTCCGGCCCGTCCTCCAGCCTGCGGTCCACGAAGGCGGCGACGTGCGGGGCGTCCCCGGGGTGGCGCAGGGCGTGGTCGCGGACGAGGACGGCGACGCGGCGGGCGAGGGAGGGCGTGTCGATCCCGGCGAGGGCCCGCAGCACGGCGGCCGGTGTGGCGCCGGGACCGTCGAGCCGGGCCCCGAGGGCGTCGAGGACCGGTTCGGGGTGGGTGGGGAGCGCGGCGAGGAGGGCGTCCAGGGGGACGCCGGGCTCGGTGCGGGCGCGGGGCAGGTGGTCGGCGCGGGTGTCCGGGTCGCGGATCAGGAGGCCGAGGGCGGCGCCGTGCAGGGCCCGGTCGCCGGGGCGGGCGAGCAGCGCGAGGGCGGCGTAGCGGAGGAGTTCGCGGTCGGCGGGGGCGGTGGCGCGGCCGGCGGCCAGGTGTCCGTACGCGGCGGCGGCGACCCGTCGCTCCGGACGCCCGTCGTCGTGGGCCCAGCGGTCGACGGCCCGGCAGAGGGCGGAGGTCTCGTCCCCGGCGAGCGCGCCGAGGAGGCCTTCGGCGAGCGGGTGCGCGGTGGCGACCAGCGCCTCGCACAGGTCGTCCACGGCGAGCCGCCGGTGGGTATGGAGGAGGGCCTGGGCCGTGGTGGCGACGGTGGCGTGCGGGGCGGCGGGCAGCGGCCTCTCGTCGCCGAACCAGCGGCACAGGAGCGGCTGGACGCCCCGGGGGTCGGCGGCGAGCATCTCCGCGACGGCGTCGAGGCAGCGTTCGCCGTCCGGCGGGTCGGCGGGGACGAGCCGCCGGAGCAGGTCGATCCGTTCGTCCTCCCCGAGCGCGAGGCCCCGCCAGAACTCCGGCCCGAAGGCGGCGAAGACGGGGGGCCGCGCCGGGCGGGCGCCGATCCGGTCGGCGAGCAGCCGCAGGACGGGCAGGTAGGGCCGCTGGTCCGGCAGCCGCCGGACGCTCTCCCCGAGGAGCCGCGCGGCCCACCAGGCGCCGTCCCCGTTCCGGTCGGCGTCCGCGAACGCGGCCAGTGCCTCCACGAGCGCGGCGAGCCTGGGCGCGAGCCCGGCCGGTCCGTGCTCCCGGTGCAGCAGCAGGAGCGCCTGGAGGACGGGGCCGATCCGGTGCCGGGGCACGGGCGGCTGCCCGCCCGCTCCTTCCGGGGAGGCGGCGTCCCGTCGCGGGGGCGCGGCGGGGCCGGGGGCGTCCGTTCCCGCCCGGTGACGGCCGACCGGGCCGGCGGGGTCCGGGCCCGTCTCCGGTCCGGCGGAGGCCGGGCCCGCGGGGCCCGGGGCCGCGGGGCCCGGGCCGTCCGCTTCGGGTCCGGCGGGGCCCGGGGCCGCGGGGTCCGTGTCCGGGCGGGTCGGGCCGGCGGGGCCGGGGGCCGCCGGTGCCTCGTGGTGGGCGTGGACCAGGGCGTGCAGGGCCGTGTCCAGGTCGAGGTGGGCGGCCTGGAGCCAGTCGGCGGGCTCCTCGTGGGCGAAGCGGTAGCCGGACCCCGCCGGGACGAGCAGGCCCTCGGTGAGGACGGCCGGGGCCCACCCCTCGCGCCAGGGGAACAGTTCCTCGAAGGAGGCCCGGTCGAGGACGCCGTGGCCGGGGCCGAGGCACCGGCGGGCCGCCTCGTGGACCCGGCCGGTGACGCGCGCGGCGAGCCGGCGGACGGCGGTCCCCCGGACGAGGGGGCGGGACCCGGCGGCGATCCGGACGGCGATCCGCAGGCACATCAGGTCCAGGTGGGCGGTGAAGATCTCCTCGCGGCAGGGCCGTCCCGGCACCTCCCCGGGCAGCGCGGCCCGGACCTCGGCGAGCAGCCGCAGGGCGAGCGGGTGCCGGGCGTCCGCCTCGGCGAGGTCCTTCTCCCCGAGCCCGTACCCCCGGCGCACGGCCCGGGCCTCCTCCTCGGTGTACGGGCCGAGGACGACGGCGGCGGGCAGTCCTCCCCCGGCCGGCGCGGCGGGCCGGTGCAGGGCGTCGGGGCCGTAGAGCGCGCCGGCCCGCTCCCAGTGCTCGGGGCGGCAGGCGGTGACGAGCCGGACCTCGTGGGCGCGGAGCCAGCGTTCGGTGGCGGTGGTCCAGGCGGGCAGCCGGTGGGCGAGGAGCGGGGGCATCTCCTCGGGGCCGTCGAGGACGACGAGGAGCGGCCGGCCGGCCTCCCGGGCGAGGGCGGCGGCCCGTTCGGGGGTCGCGGCGGTGGTGTCGCCGGGCGCCCCGGAGGCGGCGACGATCCGGCCGGCCTGGTGCAGGGCCCGGCCGACGGCGTCGGCGAGGGAGCGGTCCCCGGCGCGCAGGTCGGCACCGCGCAGCCGGACGGTGGGGGCCGGTTCGGCGCCCCGGGCGCGGCGGTCGCAGAGCGCGGCGAGGGCGGTGGTGCGGCCGGTGCCGGGCGCGCCGACCAGGGCGAGGACGGGGGCGTGTCCGGTGGTGAAGCGGTCGAGTTCGCGGGCGCACCCGGTGCGTTCGACGGGTTCGGGCCACGGGTCGGGGGCGCTCGCGGGCCCGGTGGAGGTGGCGGTCAGCTCCAGGATTCCGGCGAGGTTGAGGTCGGGCCCGTAGGCGGGGACGGTGGCGGCGTTGCGCCGCAGCAGTTCGGTGAGTGGGCCGGCGGGCCGGAGCGGGACCGCGTATCCGGCGGTCGGCCTGGCTCCGTGGAGGGCGGTGCCGAGGACGGCGAGGACGGTGCCGGTGGTGGTGTCGAGGACGGGGCCGCCGGCGGCCTGTCCGCCCCGGCGGAGCGCCTCGGCGCCCTCGGTGCCGATGGCGAGTTCCAGGGCGTCGTCGAGGTCGTGGAAGCGGTCGGACGCGGTGTACGTGACGGCGGCGGGGCCGAGGACGCGGGCCTCGCGCCAGCCGTGGGCCTCGATCCGGACGTAGGTGCCGGGCTCGATCTCGGCGCGGGTCGCGAGCGGCAGCGGGCGGACGCCGAGTCCTTCGCTGCGGACGAGCGCGAGGCCGCTCTCCGGGAGGGGGGTGACGGCCTCCGCCTCCGCGAGCCAGCTCCGGTCGCCGGGAGCGCGCAGCAGGACGCGTCCGAGTCCGTCGACGGCTTCGTGGCTGGTGACGACCGTTCCGTGGTGGTCGGCGAGGAAGCCGGTGCCGCGCGACCGGCCCGCCGGATCGCAGATCCGCACCAGCGTCGCCAGGTCCCCGCGTCCCATGGTGACGACGGTAAGCCCGCCGGTGATCACCGAACGGCGCACGGCGCGTAACGCGCCCCCTTTCACTCCCCTTTCGCCCCGAGCGCCCGCCCGGTGGGGTGAACTTCCGTGACCCGGGGGCGGACGGGCTCCCGCCGGGGGAACGCCGGGGAAGGCGAAGGGGGTGGGCACGCGCGCGTGCCCACCCCCTTCACGGGACCGCCGGCCCCGGGTCGCCTTTCAGCCGAAGACGGCGAGGCTCTTGGCCTTGCCCCGCTGGTCCTCGACCAGCGCGAGCAGCTTCCCCTCCGGCCCGAAGACCGCGACGGGACCCTTCGGGTACTCCGGCATCTCCAGGCGGACGCCGTTGAGCAGCAGCCGGGCCCGCTTCTCGTCGACGTCCCAGCGCGGGAACGCCGCCGAGGCCGCGTCCGCGACCGGCATGACCGTCAGCTCCTCCTGGAGCTGGTCCAGGGTCCTGGCCGCGTCCAGCTTGTACGGGCCGACGCGGGTGCGGCGCAGCGCGGTCAGGTGACCGCCCACGCCGAGCCCCGCGCCGAGGTCCCGGGCGAGCGCCCGGATGTACGTACCGGAGGAGCAGACCACCGAGACGACCAGGTCCACGACCGGGGTGCCGTCCTCGGCGACGGCCTCGCGGACGTCGTACACGCGGAAGGAGGAGACGGTGACCGGACGGGCCGGGATCTCGAACTCCTCGCCGCCGCGCACCCGCGCGTAGGACCGCTTGCCGTCGATCTTGATGGCGGAGACCTTCGACGGCACCTGCATGAGGGCGCCGGTCAGCTCCGCCACACCGGCGTCGATCTGCTCGCGGGTGACCTTCGACGCGTCGGCCGACGCCGTGATCTCGCCCTCGGCGTCGTCGGTGACCGTGGTCTGGCCCAGGCGGATGGTGCCCAGGTACTCCTTCTCGGTCAGCGCGAGGTGACCGAGCAGCTTGGTCGCCCGCTCCACGCCGAGGACGAGGACGCCCGTCGCCATGGGGTCGAGCGTTCCGGCGTGGCCGACGCGGCGGGTCCTGGCGATCCCGCGCATCTTGGCCACGACGTCGTGCGAAGTGAAGCCCGGCGGCTTGTCGACGATGACGAGGCCGTCGGGCGTGGGGGGTGCGGTGCTCATTCGGCGGTTTCGTCCTCGCCCGGCTTCTTGTAGGGGTCGGCTTCGCCCGCGAAGGCGGCGCCCGAGGACGCCTCCCGCACCTGGGCGTCGGAGGCGCGCGCCTTGTCGAGGAGGTCCTCGATCGTCTTGGCGTTCTCCGGGAGCGCGTCGGCCACGAAGGCGAGCGTCGGGGTGAACTTGGTGCCCGCCGCCCGGCCCACGGCCGAGCGGAGGATGCCCTTGGCGCTCTCCAGGCCGGCCGCGGCGCTCGCACGGTCCTCGTCGTCCCCGTAGACCGTGTAGAAGACCGTGGCCTCCCGCAGGTCGCCGGTGACACGGGTGTCCGTGATGGTCACGTGCGTACCCAGGCGGGGGTCCTTGATGCCGCGCTGCAGCTTCTCGGCGACCACCTCCCGGATGAGGTCTGCCAGCTTCTTCGCCCGCGCGTTGTCGGCCACTGGTCCTTCTCCTTCTTCGCCTTGCTCAAATCAGTCTTCATCAGTGTGGAGCCTGCGGCGCACCGACAGCAGCTCCACCTCCGGCCGGGCGGCGACGAGCCGCTCGCACCGGTCCAGCACGTCGCTGAGGTGTCCCGGGTCCCCCGTCACCATCGCGACGCCGATCTCGGCCCGCCGGTGGAGGTCCTGGCCGCCCACCTCCGCCACGCTCACCCCGAACTTGCGCTGGAGTTCGGCGACGATCGGCCTGACGACGGAGCGTTTCTCCTTCAACGAACGTACGTCGCCGAGGAGCAGATCGAAGGACAGTGTCCCCACGTACATGTGTGTCCGGATGTCCCGCCGGTTCGGGTTCAGTGGTCCCGCCCGTCACGGGGTGGGTACACCAGGAACCGTACACGCAACGGCCGGGGCCGATCGACGGAATAAGTTCCGCCGACCGGCCCCTGCTCACTGCTGCGATCAGGCGCGCGGCTTCTCGCGCATCTCGTACGTCGCGATGACGTCGTCGACCTTGATGTCGTTGAAGTTTCCGAGGTTGATACCGCCCTCGAAGCCTTCGCGGATCTCGGTGACGTCGTCCTTGAAGCGGCGCAGACCGTGGATCGTGAGGTCCTCGGCGATGACCTTGCCGTCGCGGACGAGGCGCGCCTTGGTGTTGCGCCTGACCTCGCCGGAGCGGATGAGGACACCGGCGATGTTGCCCAGCTTGGACGAGCGGAAGACCTCGCGGATCTCCGCCGTACCGAGCTCGACCTCTTCGTACTCCGGCTTGAGGAGGCCCTTGAGCGCCGCCTCGATCTCCTCGATCGCCTGGTAGATGACCGAGTAGTACCGGACGTCGACGCCCTCGCGCTCCGCCATCTGCGCGGCACGGCCGGCCGCGCGGACGTTGTAGCCGATGACGATGGCGTCGGAGCCCATGGCCAGGTCGATGTCCGACTCGGTGACCGCACCCACACCGCGGTGCAGGACGCGGATGTCGACCTCCTCGCCGACGTCGAGCTGGAGCAGCGAGGACTCCAGGGCCTCGACCGCACCGGACGCGTCGCCCTTGATGATGAGGTTGAGTTCCTGGACGAGACCGGCCTTGAGCACCTTGTCGAGGTCCTCGAGGGACACCCGGCGGACGCGCTTGGCGAAGGCCGCGTTGCGCTCGCGGGCGGCGCGCTTCTCGGCGATCTGACGCGCCGTGCGGTCCTCGTCGACCACCAGGAGGTTGTCGCCGGCACCCGGGACGTTGGTGAGACCGAGCACCAGGACGGGAGTCGACGGGGTCGCCTCCTCGACGTTGTTGCCCTTGTCGTCGAGCATCGCCCGGACGCGGCCGTACGCGTCGCCGACCACCACGGTGTCGCCGATGCGCAGCGTTCCGCGCTGGACGAGGACGGTCGAGACCGCACCGCGGCCGCGGTCGAGGTGGGACTCGATCGCGATGCCCTGCGCGTCCTGGTTCGGGTTGGCCCGCAGGTCGAGCGAGGCGTCGGCGGTGAGGACGACGGCCTCCAGCAGGGAGTCGATGTGCAGACCCTGCTTGGCGGAGATGTCGACGAACATCGTGTCGCCGCCGTACTCCTCGGCCACCAGGCCGAACTCGGTCAGCTGACCGCGGACCTTGGTCGGGTCCGCGCCCTCGACGTCGATCTTGTTGACCGCGACGACGATCGGGACGCCGGCGGCCTTGGCGTGGTTGAGCGCCTCGATCGTCTGCGGCATGACGCCGTCGTTGGCCGCGACCACGAGGATCGCGATGTCGGTCGACTTCGCACCACGGGCACGCATGGCGGTGAACGCCTCGTGACCCGGGGTGTCGATGAAGGTGATGCGACGCTCTTCGCCGTTGACCTCGGTGCCCACCTGGTAGGCGCCGATGTGCTGGGTGATGCCACCGGCCTCGCCCGCGACGACGTTCGTCTTGCGGATCGCGTCGAGCAGTCGGGTCTTTCCGTGGTCGACGTGACCCATGACGGTGACGACCGGCGGACGGGAGACCAGGGCCTCCTCACCGCCCTCGTCCTCGCCGAACTCGATGTCGAAGGACTCGAGGAGCTCGCGGTCCTCCTCCTCCGGGCTGACGATCTGAACGGTGTAGTTCATCTCGTCGCCGAGCATCTGCAGCGTGTCGTCGGAGACGGACTGCGTGGCCGTGACCATCTCGCCGAGGTTCATCATCACCGCGACGAGCGACGCCGGGTTGGCGCCGATCTTCTCGGCGAAGTCGGTGAGGGAGGCACCGCGCGACAGGCGAATGGTCTCGCCGTGGCCGCGGGGCAGCATCACGCCGCCCACGGACGGGGCCTGCATGGCCTCGTACTCCTGGCGCCTCTGACGCTTCGACTTGCGACCGCGACGCGCGGGACCGCCGGGACGGCCGAAGGCGCCCTGCGTGCCACCACGGCCACCCGGGCCGCCGGGACGGCCGCCGAAGCCGCCGGGACGACCGCCGAAGCCGCCGCCACCGCCGCCGGGACCACCCGGACGGCCACCGCCGCCACCGGGACCGCCGGGACGGCCGGCGAAGCCGCCGCCACCGCCGCCGGGGCCGGCCGGACGACCGGTGAAGCCGGGACGACCGCCGCCGCCGGGACCGCTGGGACGGCCGCCGGGGCCACCGGGACCACGGCCGCCGGGGCCGGGACGCGGACCCGCGGCGGGACGCTGCGGCATCATGCCCGGGTTCGGACGGTTGCCGCCGGGGGCGCCGCCGGGACGGGGAGCCTGCGGACGGGGCATGCCGCCGGGGGTGGGACGGGCGCCGCCCGGGGCGCCGGGGCCGCCGGAACGCTGTGCGCCGCCGGGGCCGCCCTGCGGACGCGGGGCGCCCGGAACGGCACCGGAGCCGCCGGGACGGGGGGCACCGCCACCCGGACGCGGCGACTGCGGGCGCGCCATGCCGGTGGAGCCGCCCGAGGTGAAGGGGTTGTTGCCCGGACGGGGACCGGCCGGACGGGCACCGCCCGGACGGGGGGCCTGCTGGCCACCGGGGCGCGGAGCGCCCTGGCCCTGGGGGCGGGGCGCCTGCTGGCCCGGACGGGCGGCCGGGCGGGGGCCCGGGGTCGCGCCGGCGGGACGCTGCTGACCGGCGGCGGGAGCCGACGGGGGCGCGGTGAACTCCGGGGTGGTCGGAGCCGGGGAGGCCGGCGCCGGCTTCGGCGCGGCCGCGGGCTTCGGACCCGGAGTGGGACGCGGGCCGGGGGCGGCCGGCGTCGAGGGCTTCTCCGCCGCTGCGGGCTTGGGCGCCGGGGTGGGCGCGCCAGGCTTCGGGGCGGCGGGACGCGTGCCCTGCGCCGGGGACGGCGCGGGGGATGCCTGCGCCGGCTTCGGCGCGGCGGGGGCGGGCGCCGCCTTGCGGGGCGCGCCGGGCTTGGCAGCGGTCTTGCCGGCGTTGCCGCCGGGACCCTGCAAAGCGTCAGTCAACTTGCGCACGACCGGCGCCTCGATCGTCGAGGACGCCGAACGGACGAATTCACCGAGTTCTTGGAGCTTGGCCATGACGACCTTGCTCTCCACACCGAACTCCTTGGCGAGTTCGTATACCCGGACCTTAGCCACTTTGCTCCTTTGTGAGGTCCGGTTACCGCCGGACCGTCGCTACTTCATGGGCGTACTCATCGCGTACTCATCGAGTGCTCATCGCAATCTCGACCTACTTCCAACTCGCGAGGTACCTGACCGCACGGTGTTCCGTGCCGTACTTCTTCACTGCTGTGCCGGTCGCTCGACGTGGTGGCGGAGCGCCGCGGTGTCGAGCGGACCCTGGACCCGGAAGGCCCTCGGGAACGCCCGGCGGCGGACCGCCAGATCGAGGCAGACCACGGCGGGGTGGAGGTACGCACCCCGGCCGGGCAGCGTACCGCGATGATCCGGAACACACTCGTCCTTATTCATCGCGATCCGCAGCAGATCGCTCTTGGCCGCTCGCTCCCGGCATCCCACACAGGTTCGCTCAGGGCACGCGCGGGCGGGCGTCCGGCCAGACACGATTAAGTCTACCTCCCCGTACCGACCTCGCCCGATCGGGGCAAGAATCGAACAGTCGTTGGCCAAAAACGATCTCAGGCCCGGTCGGCCTGCTCGCTCTGCTCGGTGTCCGGACGGATGTCGATCCGCCAGCCGGTGAGGCGCGCGGCGAGGCGGGCGTTCTGGCCCTCCTTGCCGATCGCGAGCGAGAGCTGGTAGTCCGGCACCGTCACCCGGGCCGAGCGGGCGGCCATGTCGACGACCTCGACCCGGGAGACCCGGGCCGGGGAGAGCGCGTTCGCCACCATCTCGGCCGGGTCGTCCGACCAGTCGACGATGTCGATCTTCTCGCCGAGCAGCTCCGCCATGACGTTGCGGACGCGGCTGCCCATCGGGCCGATGCAGGCGCCCTTGGGGTTCAGGCCCGAACGGGTGGCACGGACGGCGATCTTGGTGCGGTGGCCGGCCTCGCGGGCGATGGCCGAGATCTCCACCGAACCGTCGGCGATCTCCGGCACCTCCAGGGCGAAGAGCTTCTTCACCAGGTTGGGGTGGGTGCGCGACAGGGTGACGGAGGGGCCGCGGACGCCCTTGGCCACCCGGACGACGTACGTCCGCAGGCGCAGGCCGTGGGTGTACTCCTCGCCCGGCACCTGCTCCTGCACCGGGAGGATGGCCTCCAGCTTGTCGTCCAGCCTGACCAGGACGTTCTTCGGGTCCTTGCCCTGCTGCACCACACCGGCGACGACGTCGCCCTCGCGGCGCGCGTACTCGCCGAACGTCACGTCGTTCTCTGCGTCCCGCAGCCGCTGCTGGATGACCTGGCGGGCGGTGCTCGCCGCGATCCGGCCGAAGTCGGACGGGGTGTCGTCGAAGTCCTTGGGCTCCTGGCCCTCCTCCAGGTCGGAGGGGTCCTCCTTCGCCCACACGGTGACGTGACCGGTGGTCCGGTCCAGCTCCACGCGCGCGTGGCGGCGGGCGTCGGGGGTGCGGTGGTACGCGATGAGGAGGGCCGACTCGATCGCCTCGACCAGCAGGTCGAAGGAGATCTCCTTCTCATGCGCCAAGCCCTTGAGCAGCTTCACGTCGATGTCCACGGCTACGCCTCCTCTTCCTTCTTGTCCTTGCGGTTGAACTCGATCTCGACACGCGCCCTGGTGACGTCGGCGAACCCGATCCGGCGGGCGGTGGGCCTGCGCCCCTTCACGCCCGGCACCTCGAGGTCGAGGCCGTCCTCGTCCACGGCGACGATCCGGGCGACCAGCTCGCCGTCCTCGGCGAGCTGGAACCGGACGAGCCGGCCGGTGGCCCGTACGTAGTGGCGGTGCTCGGTGAGGGGGCGGTCGGCGCCGGGGGAGCTGACTTCGAGGACGTACTCGCCCTCGCCCATCGCGTCGGTCTCGTCCAGCTTCTCGGAGATCGCGCGGCTCAGCTCGGCACAGAGGTCCAGCTCCACGCCCTCGTCCGAGTCGACGACGACCCTCAGCAGTCCGCGGCGGCCGGCCCGGGAGACCTCGATCTCCTCCAGGTCCAGGTCCTTCTCGCGGACGAGCGGCTCAATGAGTCCGCGCAGCCTGTCGCTCTGGTGGGTGCTCATCCGGGTGACTCCTCGGCCGCGTGTGCTGTTGTGGTTCGTCGCGTGTCAGAACCAAAGGGTATCCGGTCCGGGAGGGTGTTGCCGTCCACCGGCCCGCGGCCCGCGGGTACGCTCGCCTGCGACGATCCCGGCGGTCTTCGCGCACGGACGGATCTTCGCACACGGGCACGGCGGCCGAGGGAGAAGGCGTGACGACGACGGGCAGGCGCGCGCTCCTCGCGGCGGGAGCCGCGGCGGGAGCGGCGGCACTGGTGGGCTGTACCGCCCCGGGCGGGGACGGCGGCCCCCGGCGGCCGGACGCCGCCGAACGGAAGGCGCGTGCCGAGGCGGCACTGCGGGCGCGCTCGGCGGCCACCGCGCGCGGGCTGCTGGAGCGCTACGACGCGGTGCTCGCCGCCCATCCGGCCCTGGCGTCCCGGCTGACCCCGCTGCGCCGCTCGGTGGCGGCCCACGTGCGGGCCCTCGGCGAGGGCGGCACGGGCGCGGCGGAACCCGTGGCGGCCTCCCCGGCCCCCTCCCGCTCCGCCCCGGCGTCCGCCTCCGCGTCCCCTCCCCCCGCCCGCGTCCCGGTGGCCGCCGACCCCGCGGCGGCCCTCCGGCAGCTCGCGGCGGCCGAGCGCGCCGCCTCCGACGGGCACGCGGCCGCGCTGCTCGCCGCCCCTCCCGAGTACGCCCGGCTGCTCGCCTCGGTGGCGGCCTCGGGCGCCGTCCACGTCCACCTGCTGACCGAAGGAGCCCGGACATGAGCGCCCTCGACGCCACCCAGGCGGCACTGGCCGCCGAGCACGCGGCGGTGTACGGGTACGGGGTCGTCGGCGGCCGGGTCGGCGCCGGACGCCGGGCGGAGGCCGCGGCCGCGTACGAGGCCCACCGGGCGCGCCGGGACGCGCTGCGCCGGACCGTGCGGGACCTCGGCGGGGCGCCGGTGGCGGCGGAGGCGGCGTACGGGCTGCCGTTCCGGGTGGCGGACCGGGCGGACGCGGTGCGGCTCGCCGCCGTCCTGGAGGACCGGGTGGCCGCCGTCTACTCCGACCTGGTCAGGGCCACCGAGGGACCGGCCCGGCGCGAGGCGGCCGCCGCGCTGCGGGAGGCGGCGGTACGCGCCGTGCGCTGGCGCGGCGCCGACGTAATCTTTCCTGGGCTCGCCGAGCGGGCCTGAGCCCCGCCCCGACCGAAGGAACAACGTACGCATGGGTTTCGAACCGCCGCAGCGACTCGTCCGGGTGCTCGGCGAGACGTACGGGGAGACCGCCGCGGCCGAGTGGCTGGGACGGCTGCCGGAGCACGCGCGGGCCGCGCTCGACCGGGGCTCCCTGGACGCCGAACGGGTGGTGGCCCCCGGCGGGCGGAGCAGCCTGGTGGTGCTCGTCCGGCGCCCCGACGGCTCCCCCGCCGCGCTCAAGGTGGCGCCGCCGTTCGCCCGGCCGGACCGGGAACGGGACGCGCTCGCCCACTGGGACGGCTGGGGCGCGGTGCGGCTGCTCGGGGAGGCCGGCGACCAGGGACTGGTCCTCGAACGGCTGCACCCCGAGGTGTCGCTGCGCTCGCTGCCGGAGGCGAAGGCGCTCCTGGAGGCGGCGGGCACCGTGCGGAAGCTGTGGGTCGAGCCCCCGGCCGGCCACGGCTTCGAGTCGGTGGCCGGGCGGACGGCCCGGCAGGTCCCGGCGATGGAGCGCCACGGCGCGGACGCGGCGGTCTCCGGCCTCACGGCGGCGGCCCTCGCGGCGCGCGAGGAGCTGGTCGCCGGGGAGAGCGAGACGCTGCTCCTGCACGGCAACTTCCGGCAGGGCAAGGTCCTCGCCGGCGACCGGGCGCCCTGGCTGGCCGTGGGGCCCGAACCGCTGGTCGGCGAGCGCGCGTACGACCTGGCCCGGCTCGTACGGGACCGGGTGGAGGACCTGGTGGCGGCCTCGGCGGGCGCCTCGGTGGCCCGGCGGCGGGTGAACAAGCTGGCGGACTCGCTGGACGTGGACCGGGAGCGGCTGCGCGGCTGGACCCTGTTCCGGGCGGTGGAGTCGGGGACGCGGGCGCTGACGGCGGGGCGGCGGCAGGACGCGGAGCTGCTTCTGGAGTTCGCGAGCTGGCTGTAGTCCGCAGGGCGGGCGCGGCCTCCGGACGGGTGGCGGCTCCCGGGGCGGGGGCGGGCAGGAGCGGACCGGGTTCGGGTTCGGGTTCGGGTTCGGGTTCGGGTTCGGGTTCGGGCGAGGTTCCACCGGCGGACGCCGTTCGCGGACGGGTGGCGGGGGAATACCCTTTTTGTAACGTTCGCCGGTCTTCGGCGTTCGGCCTTGCCCCGTCCGGGTGGCTCGACCCCAGGGAGCCGTGATGATCGAAGAGCTGCTGCTGGCAGTCGGCGGCGCGGGTGTGGCGGCGGCGGTGTACGCGGGCGCGGCGGCGCGGGTGGTCAAGCAGTACGAGCGCGGGATCGTCTTCCGCTTCGGCAGGCTGCGCGGTCAGGTGCGCCCGCCCGGCTTCACCATGATCGTCCCGTTCGTCGACCGGCTGCACAAGGTGAACATGCAGATCGTCACGATGCCGGTGCCCGCGCAGGAGGGCATCACGCGGGACAACGTGACGGTGCGGGTGGACGCGGTCGTGTACTTCAAGGTGATCGACCCGGCGGACGCCCTCGTACGGGTGGAGGACTACCGGTTCGCGGTCTCGCAGATGGCGCAGACCTCACTGCGGTCGATCATCGGCAAGAGCGACCTCGACGACCTGCTGTCCAACCGGGAGCAGCTCAACCAGGGGCTGGAGCTGATGCTCGACAGCCCGGCGATGGGCTGGGGCGTGGCCATCGACCGGGTGGAGATCAAGGACGTGTCGCTGCCGGAGACCATGAAGCGCTCGATGGCCCGGCAGGCGGAGGCGGACCGGGAGCGGCGGGCGCGGGTGATCAACGCGGACGCGGAGCTCCAGGCGTCGAAGAAGCTGGCGGAGGCGGCGGCGGAGATGTCGGACCAGCCGGCGGCGCTCCAGCTGCGGCTGCTGCAGACGGTGGTGGCGGTGGCGGCGGAGAAGAACTCGACGCTGGTCCTGCCGTTCCCGGTCGAACTGCTGCGGTTCCTGGAGCGGGCGACGCCGGAAGCCCCGGCGGGCGCGCACACGGACACGGGTCCGGACGCGGGCCGGGCCCCGGAGGTGCCGCCGCTGCTCGACGAGGCGCGCCCGGGAGGGCGGGCGACGGCGCAGGACGCGATCGAGGACCTGACGGGCACGTCGGTGGAACCGGCGCCCCGCGAGGGCGGGGCCGGCGCCGGGGCCTGAGGAGCGGGAACGCGGGAGGGCCGGGACCCGAAAGGTCCCGGCCCTCCCGCGTCCGGCGGCTACGCGGTGGTGAGGCGGGCGATCGCCTCGTCCACCGTCAGCTCCTCGCGCTCGCCCGTGCGGCGGTCCTTCAGCTCCACGACGCCCTCGCCCGAACGGCGGCCCGCGACCAGGATCTTCGGGACGCCGATCAGCTCCGCGTCGGTGAACTTGACGCCCGGGGAGACGCCCGCGCGGTCGTCGACCAGGACGCGCAGGCCCGCGGCGGACAGCTTCTCGGAGACCTCCAGGGCCAGTTCGGTCTGGAGGGCCTTGCCGGCGGCGACCACGTGGACGTCGGCCGGGGCGACCTCGGCGGGCCAGCACAGGCCCTTGTCGTCGGCGGTCTGCTCGGCGAGGGCGGCCACGGCGCGCGAGACGCCGATGCCGTACGAGCCCATGGTGACGCGGACCGGCTTGCCGTTCTGGCCGAGGACGTCGAGCTTGAGGGCGTCGGCGTACTTGCGGCCCAGCTGGAAGATGTGGCCGATCTCGATGGCGCGGTCCAGCTTGAGGCCGGTGCCGCACTTCGGGCAGGGGTCGCCCTCCTCGACGACGACCACGTCGACGTACTCGGTGACCTCGAAGTCGCGCCCGGCCACCACGTTCTTCGCGTGGGTGTGCTCCTTGTTGGCGCCCGTGATCCAGGCCGTGCCCGGGGCCACGCGCGGGTCGGCGACGTACGTGACCTTGTCGAGGCCCTGCGGGCCGACGTAGCCGCGCACGAGGTCGGGGCGGCCGGCGAAGTCGGCCTCGGTGACCATCTCGACGGTGGCCGGCGCGAAGTGCGCCTCGACCTTGCCGAGGTCGACCTCGCGGTCGCCGGGGACGCCCACGGCGACGATCTCGCCGTCGACCTTCACCAGGAGGTTCTTGAGGGTGGCGGAGGCGGGGACGCCGAGGGAGGCCGCGAGGGTCTCGATGGTCGGGGTGTCCGGGGTGGGGATCTCCTCGGCGGCGGGCACGGCCGAGCCGTCCACGGCCTTCAGGGGGAAGGAGACCGCCTCGGTGTTGGCGGCGAAGTCGCAGTTCGGGCAGTCGGCGAAGGTGTCCTCGCCGGCCTCGGCCGGGGCGAGGAACTCCTCGGACTTCGAGCCGCCCATCGCGCCCGCCGTGGCGGCGCAGATGCGGTAGTCGAGGCCGAGGCGCTCGAAGACCCGCTGGTAGGCCTGGCGGTGCAGGGCGTACGCCTGGGCGAGGCCCTCGTCCTCCGTGTCGAAGGAGTACGAGTCCTTCATCAGGAACTCGCGGCCGCGCAGGATGCCGGCGCGGGGGCGGGCCTCGTCGCGGAACTTGTTCTGGATCTGGTACAGGATGACCGGCAGGTCCTTGTAGGAGGACGCCTGGTCCTTCACCAGGAGGGTGAAGATCTCCTCGTGGGTCGGGCCGAGGAGGTAGTCGCCGCCCTTGCGGTCCTGGAGGCGGAACAGCTCGGCGCCGTACTCGTCCCAGCGGCCGGTCGCGTCGTAGGGCTCGCGGGGCAGCAGGGCCGGCAGGGAGACCTCCTGCGCGCCGATGGCGTCCATCTCCTCGCGGACGACGCGCTCGACGTTGGAGAGCACCCTCTTGCCGAGGGGCAGCCAGCTCCAGACGCCGGCGGCGGTGCGGCGCACGTATCCGGCGCGGACGAGGAGCTTGTGGCTGAGGACCTCGGCGTCCGCCGGGTCGTCGCGCAGCGTCTTCGCCATCAACTTCGACATGCGCTGGACCGGTGCGTTGGCCATGGTTCTCGTACTCCTGCCGGGCTGGGGGCCCCCGCTCCGGCGGAGCCGGAAGCCTGGGGGAGGTGATGGCCCCGAGGTTAGCCGGGCGGCCCCGGGGACGAGAAATCAGTTCCGGCGCGCCAGCGGCAGCGGGGCGCCCATCACCGCGTACGGGCGGGGGGCGCTCGGGAAGTGCACCCGGCGGGCGAGGTCCCGGTAGCCGAGGGACCGGTAGAGGCCCCGCGCCGGGCTCTCGGTGTCGATGGCGGAGAGGATCGAGCGCGGCTCGGCGGCGGTGTCGGTGAGGGTGGTGATCAGCGCGCGGCCCGCGCCCCGGCCCTGGAAGCCGGGGTGGACGTGGAGTTCGGTGATGGCGAAGGAGCCGTCGAGCCAGTCGGCGGTGCCGGTGGCGCGCAGGTACGGCTCCACGACGGTGGACCACCAGTGGGTGCGGTCGTTGGGCATGCCGTACACGAAGCCGACGAGCCGCCCGTCGGGGGTGGTGGCCCCGTAGGCGCGGGCGCCGGGGACGAGGAGGTGGCGCAGCACGATGTGGCGGCGCACGGCGACCTCGTCGGCGTCCAGCCCGAAGGCGACCGCCTGCACGACGAGGGCCTCGTCCACCCGGGCGGCGAGATCGACCGGCCCGATCGCGATCTGTGCGTCATCCATGCGGCGCACCCTACAAGCGGCTCCCCTCCCGGCACAGCACGTGCCGGGACGGCGCTCAGAAGAGCACGCTCGTGAAGGCGCCGGTCTCGCGGAAGCCGACGCGCCGGTACGCGGCCCTGGCGGGCAGGTTGTAGTCGTTGACGTACAGGCTCACGACGGGGGCGACGTCGGCCAGGGCGTACCGGAGGACGGCGGCCATGCCGGTCTCGGAGAGGCCCTTGCCCCGGTGTTCGGGAGCGACCCAGACGCCCTGGATCTGGCAGGCCTGGCGGGTCGCGGCGCCGATCTCGGCCTTGAAGACGACCTTGCCGTCCTCGATCCGGGCGAAGGAGCGGCCCGCGCCGACGAGTTCGGCGACCCGGGCCTGGTAGAGCAGGCCGCCGTCGTTGGCGAGCGGGGAGACGCCGACCTCCTCGGTGAACATGGCCACGCAGGCGGGCATGATCGCCTCCATCTCGTCCTTGCGGACGCGGCGCACCAGCGGGTCGGGCTCGACGGCGGCGGAGGGTTCCTCGGCGACCATGAGCGGCTGGTTGGCGCGGACGTCCCTGGCGGGGCCCCAGCTCGGTTCCAGGAGCCGCCACAGTTCGCCGGTGGGCCCGGCGGGGCCGACGATGGACGAGCAGCGGCGGCCGGTCCTGCGGGCCCGGTCGGCGAAGGCGCGGACGGCCCCGGGGGTGGCGCAGACCGGGACCAGGTTGGCGCCGGAGTAGCAGAGCGAACGCAGCCGCCCCTCCGTGTACCAGCCCCACATCTCGCCGCCGAGGCGCCAGGGGTCGAGTCCGGCGGCCTGGACGCGGGCGGTCACGAAGGCGTTCTCGACGGGGGCGCTCTCCAGGACGGCGAGTGCGGCGCCGAGGTCGGCGGGTTCGAGGACCCGGGTGGTCTCTGTCAACACGAGGGGGCCTCACCGTGCGGTTCCGCTGGTTCACCGCACTTTACCCGGAGGGTCGCGGGGCGCGCCTCCGACGGCGGAAGCCCCGCCCCCCGGGACGGGGGCGGGGCTTCGCGGGGGCTCCTCGGCGCCCGGTCCGGGCGGGTCAGCCGGCGACGGCGATCGTCGGCTCGCCGCTGGCGACGCCGTCCTTCTCCATCTGCTCGGCGATCTTCAGCGCCTCCTCGATGAGGGTCTCGACGATCTTCGACTCGGGGACGGTCTTGATGACCTCGCCCTTGACGAAGATCTGGCCCTTGCCGTTGCCGGAGGCGACGCCGAGGTCGGCCTCGCGGGCCTCGCCGGGACCGTTGACGACGCAGCCCATGACGGCGACGCGCAGCGGGACGGTCATGCCGTCGAGGCCGGCGGTGACCTCCTCGGCGAGCTTGTAGACGTCGACCTGGGCGCGGCCGCAGGAGGGGCAGGAGACGATCTCCAGGCGCCGCTGGCGCAGGTTCAGCGACTCCAGGATCTGGATGCCGACCTTGATCTCCTCGGCCGGCGGGGCGGAGAGCGAGACGCGGATGGTGTCGCCGATGCCCTGCGAGAGCAGCGCGCCGAAGGCGACGGCCGACTTGATGGTGCCCTGGAAGGCGGGGCCCGCCTCGGTGACGCCGAGGTGCAGCGGGTAGTCGCACTGGGCGGCGAGCTGGCGGTAGGCCTCGACCATGACGACCGGGTCGTTGTGCTTGACCGAGATCTTGATGTCGCGGAAGCCGTGCTCCTCGAAGAGGGACGCCTCCCACAGGGCGGACTCGACCAGCGCCTCGGGGGTGGCCTTGCCGTACTTCCTGAGGAGCCGCGCGTCGAGCGAGCCGGCGTTGACGCCGATGCGGATCGGCGTGCCGGCGTCGGAGGCCGCCCTGGCGATCTCCTTGACCTTGTCGTCGAACTGCTTGATGTTGCCCGGGTTGACGCGGACGGCGGCGCAGCCCGCGTCGATGGCGGCGAAGACGTACTTCGGCTGGAAGTGGATGTCGGCGATGACGGGGATCTGCGACTTCTTCGCGATCGTGGCGAGGGCGTCGGCGTCGTCCTGGGTGGGGCAGGCCACGCGCACGATCTGGCAGCCGGAGGCCGTCAGCTCGGCGATCTGCTGGAGCGTGGCACCGATGTCGGACGTGCGGGTGGTGGTCATCGACTGCACGGAGACGGGAGCGTCACCGCCGACGGCCACGCTGCCGACCTGGATCTGACGGCTCTTGCGCCGTTCGGCGAGCCGGGTCGGGACGGTCGGGATACCGAGAGAAATCGCGGTCATCTGATGTGCAACCTCAAGGTTGTGCGTCGGCGGGCTCAGGTCTCCGAGGTTACCGCCCCGGCGGCGGGGGGCCGGACACCACCGGGTCCGGCCCCCCGGGGATCACGTCAGCTTCACCGGATTGACGATGTCGGCGGCGAGGACGAGCAGGGTGAAGCAGACGAAGACGCCGGCCACCACGTACGCGGCGGGCATCAGCCTGGCCACGTCGAACGGGCCGGGGTCGGGGCGCTTGAAGATCCGGGCCGCGTGGCGGCGCACGGACTCCCACAGGGCGCCCGCGATGTGGCCGCCGTCGAGCGGCAGCAGCGGGAGCATGTTGAACAGGAACAGCGAGACGTTGAACATGACCAGCAGGTTCATGAACATCACGAGGATGCGCTCCGGCGGCGCGTCCACGGTCATGAGCTCGCCGGTGATCCGGGCGGCACCGAGGACGCCGACCGGGGAGTCCTCGGCGCGCTCGCCGTCGCCGAAGGTGGCGTCCCAGAGGCCGGGGATCTTGCCCGGGAGGGCGACGACCGAGTGGACGCCGGTCTCCAGGAGGTCGGTCATCCGGTCGGTGGTCTCGCCGAAGCTGAGCGCGGCGACCTCGGACCGGGGCTGGAAGCCGAGGTACCCGGCGTCGACGTACTGGACCGGCCGGACGACGTTGCCGTCGGCGTCCTTCTTCTCGACCTTGTTGGAGACGAGGGTGGGGTGCAGGTCGATCCGCCGTCCGTCCCGCTCGACGGTGAGGGTGGCGGGGCCGACGGCGGCGGTGCGGATGCGGTCGGAGAGGGTGTTCCAGTCGTCCGTCGGCCGCCCGTTCAGGGCGAGGATCCTGTCCCCGTCCTTCAGGCCGGCCGCGAACGCCGGGGAGACGGGGTCGCCCTGCTCGCAGTTCTGGCGCTTCTCGCTGAGCTTGATGACGCACTTCTGGACGCCGGCGACCCGGGTCGTCGGTCCCTCGACGCCGAGCGTCATCATCGACCCGAAGAACAGCGCCGCCGCCAGGACCAGGTTCATGAACGGTCCGGCGAACATCACGATGACGCGCTTCCACGGCTTGCGCGTGTAGAACAGCCGGGTCTCGTCGCCCTCCTGGAGCTCTTCGTAGGAGGCCTCGCGGGCGTCCTCGATCATGGAGCGCCAGGGCGAGGTGGAGCGGGCCTCGATCCGTCCGTCGTCGCCGGGCGGGAACATGCCGATCATGCGGATGTAGCCGCCGGCCGGGACGGCCTTGATGCCGTACTCGGTCTCGCCGCGCTTCTTCGACCAGATCGTGGGGCCGAAGCCGACCATGTACTGCGGGACGCGGATGCCGAAGAGCTTGGCCGTGGAGAGGTGGCCGAGCTCGTGCCAGGCGATGGAGACGAGCAGGCCGAGGGCGAACAGCACGACACCCAGGGCGTACAGGAGCATTTCGGTCATGCGCGGGCCTCCGCTGTTGCCTTCGCTGCGAGCTCTCGGGCCCGGGCACGGGCCCAGGTCTCCGCTTCCAGGACGTCCGGCACGGTGAGGGAGGTTCCCGTGGTGGGGGTGCCGTGCTCCGTGACGACCGTCGTGACCGTGTCCATGATGCCGTTGAACGGCAGCCGGCCCGCGAGGAACGCCTCGACGCACTCCTCGTTGGCGGCGTTGAAGACGGCGGGGGCGGTGCCGCCCAGCTCGCCCACGTGCCGGGCCAGGCCGACGGCCGGGAAGGCCTCGGTGTCGAGCGGGAAGAACTCCCAGGTGGACGCCTTGCTCCAGTCGAAGGCGGGCGCCGCGTCGGGGACGCGCCCGGGCCAGCCGATGCCGATGGCGATCGGGCCGCGCATGTCGGGCGGGGTGGCCTGGGCGAGCGTGGAACCGTCCGTGAACTCCACCATCGAGTGAACGTACGACTGTGGGTGGACGACGACCTCGATGCGGTCGAAGGGGATGTCGTAGAGGAGGTGGGCCTCGATGACCTCCAGGCCCTTGTTCACCAGGGTCGCGCTGTTCACCGTGATCACCGGGCCCATGGCCCAGGTGGGATGGGCGAGCGCGTCCTCGCGGGTGACGTGGGCCAGTTCGTCCCTCGTGCGGCCCCGGAAGGGACCGCCGGAGGCGGTGACGACCAGCTTGCGGACGTCGGCGCGGGTGCCGGCGGCGAGCGCCTGGAAGAGGGCCGCGTGCTCGGAGTCGACCGGGATGATCTGGCCCGGCTTCGCGAGCGCCTTCACGAGGGGGCCGCCGACGATCAGCGACTCCTTGTTGGCGAGGGCGAGGGTGCGGCCGGCCTCCAGGGCGGCGAGGGTCGGCGCGAGGCCGATGGAGCCGGTGATGCCGTTGAGGACGGTGTGGCACGGGGAGGCGGCCAGCCGCGTGGCGGCGTCCGGCCCCGCCAGGAGTTCCGGCAGGGGCTCGGAGCCGTACCGCGCCTTCAGGGCCTCGCGCAGCTCGGGCAGCGCCTCCTCGCGGGCGACCGCGACCGCGGCGACCCCCAGCCGGTGCGCCTGCTCGGCGAGCAGTCCGGTCCGGCCGCCGGAAGCGGCCAGGGCGGTGACCCGGAAGCGGTCGGGGTTGCGCAGCACCAGGTCGACGGCCTGGGTGCCGATGGACCCGGTCGAGCCGAGGACGACGATGTCCCGGCGGCCTTCGGACGCGTCGAAGGCGGTGTGCGGGTCGGCGAGGGGTGAGGGACGGTCGGTCATGCCCCCCATTCTTGCCGCAAACCCCGGGTGGTCTTCACGGGGTGCGGGCGAACGCGTCGAAGACGCGGTGGAAGCCGGGAAACGTCTTCTTCACGCAGCCGGGGTCGTCGAAGGTGATCCCGGGGGTGCGCAGGGCGGTGACCGCGAAGGACATGACGATCCGGTGGTCGCCGCGGGTGGCGATCCCGGCCGGCCCCGCGGGCGTGCCGGGATGGATCTCGATCCAGTCCGGGCCGGTGCGGACGGTGATCCCGAGGCGGCGCAGGTTCTCGGCGCAGGCGTCGAGCCGGTCGCACTCCTTGACCCGGGTGTTGGCGACGTCCTCGATGCGGACCGGGCCGTCGGCGAACGGCGCGATCGCGGCGAGCGTCGGCATGGTGTCGGAGATGTCCCGCATGTTGACGGTGAGCCCGCGCAGGGTGCCGGTGGAGCGGACGGTGGTGGCGTCCGCGGTGACCTCCACGTCGGCGCCCATGCGGCGCAGGACGTCGACGAAGGCGAGGTCGCCCTGGAGGGCGCCGGTGCCGAGGCCGGGGACGGTGACGGAACGGCCGGGCCCGAGGGCGGCCGCGGCGAAGAAGTAACTGGCCGTGGAGGCGTCGGGCTCGATGCCGTACGTCCTGGCCCGGTAGCCGGTGGGCGCGACGCGGTAGGTGCGCCCCTCCCGCCGCACGTCCGCGCCGAAGCTCCGCATCATGGCGAGGGTGATCTCGACGTACGGCTCCGAGACCAGGTCGGTGACGGTGATGTCGAGGCCCTCGGCGGTGAGCGGGCCGAGCATGAGCAGGGCGGTCAGGTACTGGGAGGACTGCCCGGCGTCCAGGGTGAGGGCGCCGCCCCTGACGCCGCGGGCGTGGACGGCGAGCGGGTGGTGGCCCTCCTCGCCGCCGTGCCGCAGGTCGACGCCGAGGGTCCGCAGGGCGGTGGTGAGCGGGCCGAGGGGCCGCCGCCGCATCTGGGCGGAGGCGTCGAACCGGTACGTGCCGCGGCCGGTGGCGGCGAGGGTCGGGAGGAAGCGGGCGGTGGTGGCGCCGTCGCGGCAGTAGACGTCGGCGGTGTCAGCGCCGGGGCCGGCGGGGCGGCCCTCGATGTGCCAGGCGCCGGGCTCGCGGCGCACGGCGTACCCGAGGGCGGCGAGGCCCTCGGCGAAGCCCTCGGTGTCGTCGGAGACGAGGGGCCGCAGGAGGGTCGTGGTGCCCTCGGCGGCGGCGGCGAGGAAGAGCGCGCGGGCGGTGACGGACTTGGAGCCCGGGATGTCGATGACGGTCACGGCCGCCATCCTGCCGTGCCGGCCGGGCGGACGGACCGGCGTTCCGGATGCCGGAACGGGGCGGGGGCCGGGCCGGGGCCGGGAATCGCGGGGGTGAGAGAGAGAAAGGGGGCGGAAGGGTGGGCGGTCCCGTGAGGCCGTGAGGCCGTGAGGCCGTGAGGCCGTGAGGCCGTGAGGCCGTGAGAAAGGGGGAAGGCGGCCCGGCTCCCCGCACAGTGGAGCCGGACCGCCCGGTCCGGGTGGGGCACAGGCCCCGAAGGCCCTACAGGGCGAGGCCCGTGAGGACGAGGACGCGCTCGTAGGTGTAGTCGTCCATCGCGTACCGGACGCCCTCGCGGCCGACGCCGGAGCGCTTGGCGCCGCCGTACGGCATCTGGTCGGCGCGGTACGAGGGGACGTCGCCGATGATCACGCCGCCGACCTCCAGGGCGCGGTGGGCGCGGAAGGCGGCCTGCAGGTCGTGGGTGAAGACACCGGCCTGGAGGCCGAAGTCGGAGTCGTTGGCCGCGGCGAACGCCTCGGCCTCCCCGTCGACCTTCGCGATCGTCAGGACCGGGCCGAAGACCTCGGCACGGGCCAGGGTGACGTCGGCCGGGAGGTCGGTGAGGACGGTCGGGGCGTAGGTGGCGCCCTCGCGCTTGCCGCCGGTCAGGAGCTTGGCGCCGGCCGCGACGGCCTCGTCCACCCAGGACTCGACGCGCCGCGCGGCGGCCTCGTCCACGAGCGGGCCGACGTCGGTGGCGTCGTCCGCCGGGTCACCGGTGACCTGGGCCTCGACGGCGGCGACGATCTTCGGCAGCAGGCGGTCGTGGACGGAGGAGTCGACGATCACGCGCTGGACGGAGATGCAGGACTGGCCGCCCTGGTAGTTGGAGAAGGTGGCGATGCGGGTCGCGGCCCAGTCCAGGTCCTCCTCCGAGGACCAGTCGGGCAGGACGACGGCCGCGGCGTTGCCGCCGAGCTCCAGGGTGCAGTGCTTGTGCGGCACGGACTCCTGGATGGCGTAGCCGACCTTGTCGGAGCCGGTGAAGGAGATGACCGGGAGGCGCTCGTCCTGGACGAGGGCGGGCATCCGGTCGTTCGGCACGGTCAGGATCGACCAGGAGCCGGCCGGCAGGTCGGTCTCGGCCAGGATCTCGCCCAGGACCAGGGAGGAGATCGGGGTCGACGGGGCCGGCTTGAGGATGATCGGGGCGCCGACGGCGATGGCCGGGGCGACCTTGTGGGCGCTGAGGTTCAGCGGGAAGTTGAACGGCGCGATGCCGAGGACGACGCCCTTGGGGATGCGGCGGGTCAGCGCGAGCCGGCCCACGCCGCCGGCCTCGGTGTCCAGGCGCTGGGCCTCGCCGCCGTTGAAGCGGCGGGCCTCCTCGGCGGCGAAACGGAAGACGGAGACGGCGCGGCCGACCTCGCCGCGGGCCCACTTGACGGGCTTGCCGTTCTCGGCGGAGATCAGCTGGGCGATCTCCTCGGTGCGCTCGGCGAGCCGCTTCGACACGTGGTCGAGGGCGGCGGCGCGGACGTGCGCCGGGGTGGCGGCGAATTCGTCGACGACGGCGTGCGCGGCGGCGACGGCCTCCTCGACCTGGGCCTCGGTGGGCACGCTGACCTTGCCGACCAGACGCCCGTCGAAGGAGTTCGTGACGTCGAAGGTGGCCTCGCCGGTGGCCTCGCGGCCGGCGAGCCAGAAGGCGTGGGTGGTCGTCATTGCGTCCCGGCCCTTTCCGTATCGGGGGGTGCGAGCGATTGCTCTCGTGACACGTTAGGGCCGGGACGGGGCGCGCGGGTTTGTCCGGTCTGTAGTGATGGGGCCGGAGCCCTGTCCGAATTGGCCGAAGAGGGGCCGGGGCGAATCCCGAACGGGCCGGAGAGGGCCGGGGACGGGCCCCGAAGTGGCCGGAGAGGCGCCGGGGGGCCGGGTCCGAGCCGGTCGAGGAAAAGCCGGGGGCGGGTCCCGAGTCGACCGGGGAGGAGCCGGGGGCGGGTCCCGGCGGCGGTCAGCCGCGCCGTTCGGTGGACACGATCAGGCAGACCCCGGCCACGACGATCGCGCCACCCAGGACGAGCGGCCAGGTCAGGGCCTCGTTCAGGACGAGGGCGCCGAGGGCGACCGCGACGACGGGGTTGACGTACGCGTAGGTCGCGACGAGGGAGAGCGGCGCCGCCCGGAGGAGCCAGGCGTACGCGGTGAAGGCGATCAGAGACCCGAAGACGATCAGGTAGGCGAGGGCCGCCCAGGAACGGGTGGAGACCTCGGCGGGGTCGAGGCCGTGGTGCTCGCCGCGGAACAGGCCGACGGCGATGCCGGCGAGCCCGCCCGCGACCATCTCGTACGCGCTGGTGGCGAAGGGGTTGGCGGGCATCGGGAGGCGCGAGGAGACGAAGGAGCCCACGGACCAGCTGAGGGCGGCGGCGACCACGAGGAGGACGCCGCCGATCCGCACCGCGCCGGTCAGGCCGGGCAGGGTGAGGACGCCGAGTCCGGCGAGGCCGAGGAGGACGCCGCCGACCGCGACGGGCCCGGGGCGTTCGCCGGTGGCGACGCGCAGGACGACCACCCAGACGGGGACGGCGGCGACGAGGAGCGCGGCCAGCCCGGAGGGGATGGAGGTCTCCGCGAGGACGACGAGCCCGTTCCCGCCGAGGATGAGGAGCAGGCCGACGAGGAGGGCCGAGCCGAGCTGCCGGGGGGTGACCCTGAGGGCGGCGGGGCCCTGGCGCCAGGCGACGATCCCGGCGAGCAGCAGCCCCGCGGTGACGAAGCGGGCGCCGCCGGAGAGGAACGGCGGCAGGGTCTCGACGACGACCCGGATGCCGAGGTAGGTGGACCCCCACACGACGTACACGATGCCGAGCGCGGCCCAGACGGTGCCGGTGATCCGGCGGGCGGGCGCCGGGGGTGTGACGGGAAGGGCGGTACGGGTGGCGGGGGCCGGATCGGCGGCGGGTTCTGTCATGAACAGGAGAGTAGGGAGCCTGCGGCGGGGACGGCCAGGAATTTGCCCGCTTCCGGGCAGGGACTCCGGGGTTCGGGCGGCGGAGGGGAGCGGGAGAGGGGTGGAAGGATGAAGGGGACCGCAGGACCGCAGGACCGTGTTCTTCGGACCGTGCCGGATGCCGCGAGCCCGGCACGGTCCGAAGGACACGCCCAGGGGGAGACACATGTTCGTGTTCGTACTGATCGCCGTACTGGCCCTCGCCGCGGGCGGGTGCGCCTGCGTGGTGTGGGCGGTCCGGGGCGGCCCGCGCTGGACCCGCGGAGTGGCCGCCGTGACGCTGCTGGGCGGCGAACTGGTGCGCGCCGGCGGCCGGGGGCGGAGAGGCGGGAACGGCGGTCCGGGGGACGGCGGTCCGGGGGACGGCGGCGGCTCGGACGGCTGAGGACCGGGAACCCGGCGAGCCCCGGGACCGCCCGTCCCCCGGGATCACCCCGTCCCCTCCCCCGTCGCCTTCAGGGCCAGCCACAGCTCCATCCGCACGTCCGGATCGTCCAGGGAACGGCCCAGGATCTCCTCCACCCGGCGCATCCGGTAGCGCAGGGTGTGCCGGTGGACGCCCAGGTCCGCCGCCGCCGCGTCCCACTGCCCGTGCCGGGAGAGCCAGGCGCGCAGGGAGGCCACCAGGTCGCCGCGGCCCGTGGCGTCGTGGTCGCGGAGGGACCGGAGCATCCCGTCGGCGAAGGCGCGGACGGCGTCGTCGGCGAGGAGCGGCAGGACCGAACCCGCCGCCAGGTCCTCGTGCTCGACGAGGGCCCTGCCCCGGCGCCGGGCCACCGAGAGCGCCTGCTCGGCCTGCTTGTACGCCGCGGCGGCGCCGACGGGACCCGCCGGGGCCGAGAGGCCGACGACGACACCGGCCTCCTCCGCCTCCCGCTCCGCGTACCCGGCGCAGGCGGCGGCGACCGCGCCGCCGTCCCCGGCGAGGACGACGAGCCGCTGCTCGCCCTCGGGCACGGCGAGCACCGCCTCGCCCGCGCGGGCGGCGGCGGTCTCCAGGGTCTCGGCGAGCACCGGGAGGGGCGGTTCCCCGTCCTGCTCGCCGCCGGCCGGCTCGGCGACGAGCAGCCGGAACGGGGCGTCGAGGAGACCGCCGTACACGTCGCCCGCCACCGCGCGCGCGTGGTCGGGCTGACCGGCCAGCATCATCCGCAGGACGGCCGCGCCCAGCCGCTGCTCGGCCGCCTGGAGCGAACGGGAACGTTCCGTGGTCAGGGTGAGCAGGGCGATCGCGGAGTGCACCGCGTACCGCTCGGCCGTGCCGAGGGGCGCGCCGGTGCCGACCGCGAGGGCGCCCCGGACCCGCCGCCCGGTGCCGAGCGACTGGAGTTCGACGCGGTCGTCCGTACCGCCGACCACCGCGCTCGCGGGGGCGGACCGCTCCCGGAGCCGCTCCACGTCGGGAGTGAGCCGGGCGGCCCGGCGCGCCGCCCACTCGGGCGAGACGGCGACGGGCCGGCCCGACGCGTCGTAGAGGGCGGCCCAGCCGTCGACGTGCGCCGCGAGCCGGGCGACGACGGCCTCGGGCCCCTCGGCGAGCGCGGCCCGGGTCAGCTCCCGCTGCACCTCGAAACCGGCCGTGACGGCACGGTACTGGTCGGCGGAGATGGCGGCCGACACCGCCTTGCTGATGGCCAGGAACGGGGTGCGGCGCGGCACCTCCAGGAGCGGCAGGTGCTCCTCCCGGGCCGCTTCGAGCAGCGCGGCCGGGATCTCCTCGTGGTTCACGCCCACGGCGAACCCGAGCCCGACGACCCCCGCCCCGAGGAGCCGCCGCACATAGCGGCGCATGGCCTCCAGGTCCTCCGCGTCGAGGGTGAGCGCCGTGGTGAGGAGGAGTTCGCCGCCCTCCATGTAGGGGACGGGATCGGCGAGCTCGCTGACGTGGGCCCAGCGGACGGGTGCGTCGAGACGGTCCTCACCGGCACGGACGACGAGCTTGAGGGCGGAGTGCTGGACGAGCGAGGCGAGGGTGGGCGGCATTGGGGACCGTCGGACCTTTGAGCGAGGGGGCGCCGCTCAGCCGAGCGGCGCCCCCGATTGTGCCAGGGCCCGGGGGCGGGTGCTCAGCCGTGGAGATCGACGAGGAGGGGCGGCATGTGCTCGCCGCGCACATGGGTGAGGGAGAGGACGGCGTGCCCCGGCGGGACGGCGTGGGCGAGGTCGGAGGCGGACCAGCGCTGCCGCTCCACCTCCCGGACGGTGACGGCCTCCGTGGTCACGGCCTTGCCGGTCACCAGCTTGCGCAGGGCGTGGAAGGCGCGGGTCATCGGCTGGTCGGCGAAGACGGTGTGGTGGGCCACTTCGGTCGTCTCCACGCGTTCGGTGCCCCACGCGTCGGCGAAGGCCCGGCCGTCCCAGGTCGACAGGCCGGCCAGGGCCATCCGGCAGCCGACGGCCGCGAGGAGCGGCCCGTGCAGGGTCTCGGGCACCTCCGTGAGGGTACGGAGGGCCAGGACGACGGCCGCGTTCTGCGGACGCAGCCGCTGGAGCCCCCGTACGGTCCCGGCGGTGAGCGCTCCCGCCGCGTCGTCGAGCACCATGCAGGCGAGGTGGCCGTGCCCGGAACGGTCCCGGGTGACGTGCTGGAACTGGGCCAGCAGCAGCCGGTTGAGCAGCCGCGCGGCCTCCTCGTGACCGCCCTGCGGCAGGCCGATCCGCACCCGCACCGGGTGCTGGGCGACGGCCCGCAGCGAGAAGGGACGCGTCTCCCGGCCGCCGCCGAAGAACTCGGCGAAGACCGGCCGGTCGAGGACGGCGAGCCGGTCGGCGAGCACGGGGCCCACGTCCGTCGCGGTGCCGATCTGGCGGAGCCGGGAGTCCAGCTCGCGGCGCATGGCCGGGGCGTCGTCCTCCGGCAGAAGGTCGAGCAGCGTCCTGAGGACCTCCGGACGGCCTTCGAGCAGCTCCCGCAGGACCGGAACGGCCGGGAACCGCCCGTACGCCGCCCGGTAGGGGCCGATGAGCTGCGCGAGCGCGGTGGCGGCGCGCCGGGGTTCCACGCCCTCCATGTCCCCGACGAGCCCCTCGGCCAGGAAGGCCGCGGCCTCGTCGGGGTCGGTGGCCCCCGCGTACAGGTCCAGGTCGTGGGGGGACGCCGGGTCGCCGAGCCGGATCACGACGTCGTACGCCTCGTCGGAGCCGAGCGGGGACCCGGCCGCGCCGACCGCGACGACGGCACAGGCGCCGGTGAGCGCCTGGAGGGCCAGCGACTCGACGACGGGCGCGACGAGCGAGCGGGTCTTGCCCGCGCCGGAGGGGCCCACCACGAGGAGGGACGTGCCGAGGAGGCCGGGGTCCAGTCCGAGGCCGGCGCCGTGGTACTCCGGCGGGGTGCCCTCGGCGGCCGCGTACCGGCCGACGCGGACCTGGCCGACGAGCAGGTCGTGGGTGGCCCGGCGACCCGGCAGGTCCCGGTCGCCGGAGGGGTGCGTGTGCGCGGCGGCGCCCTGCTGGAGCAGGGACTCGACGAGGGCGGCGCGGCGCGTGAAATCCTGCTTGTCGCGCTGCCAGGCGCGGTGCACCCGTGCGCAATCGACGTCATTCATCCGCCCGGCGGCCAGCTCGCCCGCGAGCAGGTCGGCGGCACGGTGTTCTCCCTCGGCCCTGAGTTCGGGCCATTGCGAACGGGGCAGTTCGGGGTCGGCCGGGACGGCGGGGACCGGAACAGCCGCAGGGACGGGCCGAGCTCGCCATTGGCGGTAGAAGCTGCTCCACTCACCGACCCGGGCGAACGGCCAGATGACCGCCGCCGTGACCAACAGGTAGACCGTGTAAATGACGAACGGTGATTTGGCGATGTCCCAGTCCCCAGTGACCAGAACGATGAGATAGAGGATCGGGTGGGCGACGGGCAGCGCGTGCCAGCCGAGGTGGAGGGCCTCGGACAGGACGAGCATCGAGCCGACGAGGGCCCCGGCGCCCGCCAGGGCGGCACGCGCGGCCGGACGGAACTGGCCGAGGTAATAACGGGCGATCTTTCCCCAGGAGCCGA
The DNA here is from genome assembly GCF_055562975.1 of Streptomyces sp. NPDC014907. NCBI lineage: Bacteria > Bacillati > Actinomycetota > Actinomycetes > Kitasatosporales > Streptomycetaceae > Streptomyces > Streptomyces sp. NPDC014907. The sequence continues at coordinate 69,874 of NZ_JBVHEG010000001.1, forward strand.
GGACTCCCATCCCCCACACCAGGCCGACGAAGACGACGCCGTCGAAGACGCCCCGCGCCGCAATGCCTTGCCAGACCCTTGCCCTGGTGCTGAGGGGATGCCACCAGTCGTCCGGGGTGAAGGCCCGCAAAACGAAATCCGCGTACGGAAGGACGTTGTTCCGCCAGGCCGTCCAGATGAGCAGTCCGACGGCCAGGGGAATGAGCATGCCGAAGAAGGTCACCGGTGCGAACTGCTCGGTCTTCCGGGACGGCGGAACGTACCGGAGTCGCCAGATGCCGAGGTCGGTTTTGGGGCGTGGGGCGTCCAGCCACTCGACGGCGGACGAGGACGCCGCCCGAGCCTCTTCCGGGAGCCTGGACGGCGGAGGAGGGAAGCGTCCGAGGTCCGTCCGCCGACCGGAATCCGGAAGCGCGGCCGGGCGCGGGGGGACGCTCGGGGGGGTCCGGGGAACAGGAGGGATCGGGGCAGCGGCGGGAACACGGGGCGCGGGGGTGCTCACCGGCGGCCTCGCCGGGCCCGGTACCGCTCCCCCCTTCGTGTCGTGTGACTCGTACGTACCGTCGGTCTCCATGAACCTCCGCCCCCCTGACCAGCCGGGTCGCCGCGTCTGTGCACCGTCAATCTAGTGGGCCGCCGACCTCCCGGAGGGATTTCGACCACCTGTACAGACGATGTCCGGCCATGCGTGCCGGGCGACAGAACCGCGGCCCCCGCGAACACCCACCCCGCCCCCGCCCTGTCCATCCCGGACAACGACACACCCCCCACCACTCCCGATCGGCGCATGCCTCTCCCCCTCCCCCGCGCCTAGCCTGCGGAGGAAACCCGCAAGTGCGTCCAGATCACCCCCAGGAGCCCCGCATGAACGCTGTCCCGCAGGAGCGGCGCGTCGTCACCGCCATCCCCGGTCCGAAGTCGCAGGAGCTTCAGGCCCGCCGCCTCGACGCGGTCGCCGGTGGCGTGGGCTCCACGCTGCCCGTCTTCACCAAGCGGGCCGGCGGCGGCATCATCGAGGACGTCGACGGCAACCGACTGATCGACTTCGGTTCCGGCATCGCCGTGACCTCGGTCGGCGCCTCCGCCGAGGCCGTCGTGCGCCGCGCCTCCGCGCAGCTCCAGGACTTCACCCACACCTGTTTCATGGTGACCCCGTACGAGGGCTACGTGGAGGTCTGCGAGGCGCTCGCGGAGCTGACCCCGGGCGACCACGCCAAGAAGTCGGCGCTGTTCAACTCGGGCGCCGAGGCCGTCGAGAACGCGGTCAAGATCGCGCGTTCGTACACCAAGCGCCAGGCCGTCGTCGTCTTCGACCACGGCTACCACGGCCGTACGAACCTGACGATGGCGCTCACCTCGAAGAACATGCCCTACAAGCAGGGCTTCGGTCCGTTCGCGCCCGAGGTGTACCGCGTGCCGGTGGCCTACGGCTACCGCTGGCCCACCGGTGCCGAGAACTGCGGCCCCGAGGCCGCCGCCCAGGCGATCGACCAGATCAGCAAGCAGATCGGCGCCGACAACGTCGCCGCGATCATCATCGAGCCGGTCCTCGGCGAGGGCGGTTTCATCGAGCCGGCCAAGGGCTTCCTGCCGGCGATCGTGAAGTTCGCCAACGACAACGGCATCGTCTTCGTCGCGGACGAGATCCAGGCGGGCTTCTGCCGCACCGGCCAGTGGTTCGCCTGTGAGGACGAGGGCATCGTCCCGGACCTCATCACCACCGCCAAGGGCATCGCGGGCGGTCTGCCGCTCGCCGCCGTCACCGGTCGCGCCGAGATCATGGACTCCGTCCACGGCGGCGGCCTGGGCGGCACCTACGGCGGCAACCCGGTGGCCTGCGCCGGTGCGCTCGGCGCCATCGAGACGATGAAGGAGCTCGACCTCAACGGGAAGGCCAGGCGGATCGAGGAGGTCATGAAGGCCCGCCTCGCCACCATGCAGGAGAAGTTCCCGGTCATCGGCGACATCCGCGGCCGCGGCGCCATGATCGCCATCGAGCTGGTGAAGGACCCGGTCACCAAGGAGCCGCACGCGGAGGCCGCCGGTGCCCTGGCGAAGGCCTGCCACGCGGAGGGCCTGCTCGTCCTGACCTGCGGCACCTACGGCAACGTGCTCCGTTTCCTGCCGCCGCTGGTCATCGGCGAGGACCTGCTGAACGAGGGTCTCGACATCATCGAGAACGCCTTCGCCGGCATCTGACGCGGCCGGCGCACCGGCCCCGGGGCCATGGTGTGAAGAGTCTGTGGGGGGCCGATGGCGGGACGCGTTTCCCGCTGTCGGCCCCCGGTTCTCTGACGTACGGTTTCCACGGATGAGAGAAACACCCCGGGCGGAGCCTCCCCAGCCCCGCCCACACCGTGCCTCCGCGCACGCCGCCGGTGCCTCGTGCCCCGGCACTCCTCACGGATCGGACGGCCGCCCGCCCCACACCCCCCGGGGCGCGCGGCAGCCGCATCCCCTCGGCCGTCCTGGCGCAACCCCCCCTGTTCCAGGACGGCCGGCTCTCCTCTCGGCGCTCGTCGCCCTCGCCGTCGTGACCTGGCAGGTGCTCGTCCACGGCCCCTTGGCCAGGCTCGACGAGCGGGTGTCCCGGGCCGTGGTGGACACGGTCCCCCGGCCCCTGAGCGAGCTGGCCTCCGACCTCGGCAACATGACCGTCGCCCTGCCCGTGCTCGGCTGCGCGACGGCGTACGCGGTGTGGCGCGGGCACCGGCGGGCCGCCGTCTCCGCGTGGCTCGCCATGGCCGCCGTACCCCTCCTCGTGATTCCGCTGAAGGAGTGGACCGCCCGGCCCGGGCCGCTGGAGCCGTGGGCGCACGGCTACTACCCGTCGGGTCACACGGCCACCGCGATGGTGGCCTACTTCGGCGCGGCCTTCCTCGTCTCGGACCGTCTGGTCCCCGTCGCCGCCGTGCTGACGGCGGTGACGGGGGCCGGTCTGGTGCTGCGGGGGTACCACTGGCCGCTGGACGTGGTGGCCAGTCTGTGTCTGGGGCTGTGGGTGCCGGCCCTCAGCTCCTGTTGGCGGCGTTCCCGAAGTACGCGTCGAAGTTCTTCGAGAACTGCCACTGGTTGTAGCGGTCCCAGTTGATCGACCAGGTCATCAGGCCGCGCAGCGCGGGCCAGGTGCCGTGGGTGCGGTACGAGCCGCAGTCGGTCTGCTTCGTCAGGCAGTCCAGGGCCTTGTTCACCTCGGCCGGGGCGGTGTGGCCGTTGCCCGCCTGGGGGGAGGCGGGGAGGCCGATCGCGACCTGTTCGGGGCGGAGCGCCGGGAAGAGGCGGTTCGCGTCGCCGGCGACCGGGAAGCCGGTGAGGAGCATGTCGGTCATGGCGATGTGGAAGTCCGCGCCGCCCATGGAGTGGTACTGGCCGTCCAGGCCCATGACGGGGCCCGAGTTGTAGTCCTGGACGTGCAGCAGGGTGAGGTCGTCGCGCAGGGCGTGGATGACGGGCAGGTAGGCGCCGGCGCGCGGGTCCTGGCCGCCCCAGGGGCCGGAGCCGTAGTACTGGTGGCCGAGCTGGACGAAGAAGGTCTCCGGGGCCATGGTCAGGACGAACTTCGTCCCGTACCTGGCCTTGAGGGTCTTGACCGCCTGGATCAGGTGGACGACGACCGGGCTGGTCGGGTTGCGGAAGTCGGTGTCGCCGGTCTGCAGCGAGAGGGAGTGGCCCTCGAAGTCGATGTCGAGGCCGTCGAGTCCGTACTCGTCGATGATCTTCGAGACGGAGGAGACGAAGGCGTCGCGGGCGGCCGTCGTCGCGAGCTGGACCTGGCCGTTCTGGCCGCCGATGGAGATGAGGACCTTCTTGCCGGCGGCCTGTTTGGCCTTGATCGCCGCCTTGAACTCCGCGGGCGACTCCACGTTCGGGCATTCGGTGGCCGGGCAGAGGGCGAAGCGGATGTCGCCCGAGGTCACCGAGGTCGGCTCGCCGAAGGCGAGGTTGATGACGTCCCAGGAGTCGGGGACGTCGGCCATGCGGACGTATCCGGAGCCGTTGGCGAAGCTCGTGTGGAGGTAGCCGACGAGGGCGTGGGCGGGCAGGCCCTGGTCGCCTCCTCCGCCGCCGGCGGTCGTGGTCGCGGTGACGGGGGCGGACTTCGGGGACTCGCCCGCCGCGTTCGCGGCGCTGACCTGGAAGGTGTACGCGGTGGAGGCGGTCAGGCCGGTGGCGGTGGCGGAGGTCCCGGTGACCGTCTGGACCCTCGTGGTGCCCCGGTAGACGTGGTACGAGGTGGCGCCGGGGACGGCGTTCCAGGTCAGCGGCACGGTGGTGGGGGTCGGGGAGCCGGCCGTGAGCCCGGTGGGGGCGGCGGGGAGCTGGACCGGGTCGCCGCCGGGGCCGTACAGGGAGAGGTCGTCGGCCTGGTAGGCGGGGGTGCCGTACCAGCCGTGGGTGTGGATCGTGACCGAGGTGGTGGAGGCGCCCGTGGTGAAGCTCGTGCTGAGCTTCTGCCAGTCGGGGGCCGAGCCGGTCCAGGTGGAGACGTCGGTGGTGCCGGTGCCGGTGGCGCCCAGGTGGACGTAGCTGCCGCGCACCCAGCCGCTGAGCGTGTACGTGGAGCCGGGCCTCACGGTGACGGTCTGGGAGCAGCGGGCGTTGTCGGCGCCGGCCGGGGTGGCCTGGAGGGCCTTCGTCCCGCCGTGTACGGGCGACGGGACGACGGTGCCGCTGCCCGCCGTGCAGGTCCAGCCGTCGAGACCGGCCTCGAAGCCGCCGTTGCGGGCGAGTTCGGTGTCGGCGGCCCGGGCCGTGGGGGTGAGCGCGAGGAGTCCGCCGGCGGCGAGGGCGCCCGCCAGCGTCAGGGTGAGGGGTCTGGAGCGGTCCACGGCTGCCTCCTGGGGTGGGGGGATCGGGTGGAGCGCGCCACAGCATGGTCCAGACCAATCAGGCGGTCAAGACCTCTGTCCGCGCGGCGTCCCCGCCGGCCCTCCCCGGTCCTCCCCCTCCCTCCCGGCCAGCCGTCCCGCCGCCTCGTGCATCGCCAGCTCCAGGAGGGCGGGGTCGGTGAGCGTGCCGGTGCCGTCCGGCACCACCAGCCAGCGCACCCCTCCGGTCACGCGGCCGGGGTACGGGACGACGATCCAGGTGCCGGCGCCCGCGCCGCGGACGCCGCTGCCGAGCCAGCGGGCGGCGGTGCCCGGCGGGACGAAGAAGCCCATCCGGGCGTCGCCGAAGTCGGCCAGGACGGGGCCGGGCCGGTCGACCAGGCGGGTCAGCACGTCGAGCGTGGGGTACCCCAGCGCGGCCGGCAGGATGAGCACGTCCCACCGCGCGCCGGCGGGCAGCAGCGCGATCCCGTGCGGATTGCGCTCCCACTCCCACCGGCAGGCGCCGGGGTCGGGCGCGACCGAGGCCAGCCACTCCACCGCGTTCTTGGCGCTCGCGGCCTCCGTACCAGTCATCGCGACGTTCTCCTTCCGCGGGGACACGGTGTCCCCACGGGGAGAGAGGCGGGACGGGCGCTCCTCTTACGCGGTTTCCCTACCCGTCGGTTGTGACCTATGTCACACGGCTGTCTCAGCTGTCGAAACCGAGGCCCAGGCGGTCCATGGCCTTCAGCCACAGGTTGCGCCGGCCCCCGTTCTCGTCGGCGCGGGCGAGCGACCACTTGGTGAGGCCGATCCCGGCCCAGGCGACCGGCTCGGGCGGGAACGGCAGCGGCTTGGAGCGGACCATGCCGAGGGCGGTGCGCTCGGTGCGCTCCCCCGCCAGCAGGTCGAGCATCACGTCGGCGCCGAAGCGGGTGGCGCCGACGCCCAGCCCGGTGAACCCGGCGGCGTAGGCCACCTTCCCCTTGTGCGCCGTGCCGAAGAAGGCCGAGAAGCGGGAGCAGGTGTCGATCGCCCCGCCCCAGGCGTGGCTGAAGCGGACGCCCTCCAGCTGCGGAAAGCACCGGAAGAAGTGCTCGGCGAGCTTGAGGTAGGTCTCGGGGCGGTGGTCCCGCTCGGCGCTGACCTTGCCGCCGAAGGGGTAGATCGCGTCGTAGCCGCCCCAGAGGACGCGGTGGTCGGGGGTGAGCCGGAAGTAGTGGAACCGGTTGGCGGAGTCGCCGAGTCCCTGCCGGTTCCGCCAGCCGATGGAGGCGAGCTGACCGGGGGTGAGCGGCTCGGTCGTCAGGGCGTAGTCGTAGACCGGGACCGTGTAGGGCCGGACGCGCCTGACCAGGGACGGGAAGACGTTGGTGCCGAGGGCGACCCGGCGGGTGACGACCCTGCCGTACGGGGTGCGCACGCCCATGCCGGCGCCGAAGGAGGCCAGTTCGAGGCCCGGGGTGTTCTCGAAGATCCGGACGCCCAGGCCGAGACAGGCCCGCTTGAGGCCCCAGGCCAGTCGGGCGGGGTGCAGCATGGCGACGCCTCGGCGGTCCCAGAGGCCGCCGAGGAAGGTCGGGGAGTCGACCTCGGCGCGCACGGCGTCCCGGTCGAGGAGTTCGAGGCCGTCCGCGAGCCCGAGCCGTTCCATCTGCCCGTACGTCCCGGCCAGCTCTTCGAGCTGGTGCGGTTCGGTGGCCACGTCGATCTCGCCGGTGCGCTCGAAGTCGCAGTCCAGGGAGTAGCGGTCGACGGCCTCCCCGATGGCGTCGAGGTTCCGCCGGCCCAGCTCCTCCAGCTTCGGCAGCTCGTCCGGCCAGCGGGCGAGCCCGTTGCCGAAGCCGTGGGTGAGGGAGGCCGCGCAGAAGCCCCCGTTGCGGCCCGAGGCGGCCCAGCCCACCTCGCGCCCCTCGATCAGGACGACGTCCCGGGAGGGGTCGCGCTCCTTGGCGAGGAGCGCGGTCCACAGTCCGCTGTAACCGCCGCCGACCACGAGGAGGTCGCACTTCTCGGTGCCGGTGAGGGCGGGCAGGGCTCCCGGCTTGCCGGGGTCTTCCAGCCAGAAGGGGACGGGCTGGGCGTCGGAGAGAGAGCGGGCGGCGAGACGCATGGCGGCTGGGGCCATGGTTTCCAACTCCTTCGGTGCCTGGGCGGTCTTCGCTCAGGCCGTCGCTGTTTTCTTGCGCCGGTTCGTGATGATCTGTCCGGCCATGACCACCAGGACCGCGAGGACGAACATCGCGGTGCCGATGACGTTGATCTGAACGGGGGTGCCGCGCTGTGCCGAGCCCCAGACGAACATGGGGAACGTGACGGTGGAGGGACCCGCGTTGAAGTTGGTGATGATGAAGTCGTCGAACGAGAGCGCGAAGGCGAGCAGCGCGCCGGCGGCGATGCCGGGCGCGGCGATCGGCAGGGTGACCCGCAGGAAGGTCTGCGCGGGACCCGCGTAGAGGTCGCGCGCGGCCTCCTCCAGGCGCGGGTCCATGGACATGACCCGCGCCTTGACCGCCGTCACGACGAACGACAGGCAGAACGTGACGTGGGCGATCAGGACCGTCCAGAAGCCCAGCTCGATCCCCATGTTGAGGAAGAGGGTGAGCAGGGAGGCGGCCATGACGACCTCGGGCATCGCCATCGGCAGGAAGATCAGCGAGTTGACCGCGCCGCGCGCCCGGAAGCGGTAGCGGACGAGCGCGAAGGCGATCGCGGTGCCGAGGGCGACGGCGCCGAGGGTGGCCCAGGCCGCGAGCTGGATCGAGAGCGACAGCGACTGGCACATGTCGGCGACCCCGCAGGGGTCCTTCCAGGCGTCCAGGGAGAACTGCTGCCAGGAGTAGTTGAAGCGCCCGTTCGGCTTGTTGAACGAGAACGCCATGACGACGAGGTTCGGCAGGATCATGTACGCGAGCGTCAGCAGGCCCGCGACGACGACGAGGTTGCGTCGTACCCAGCGCATCAGACCAGGTCCTCCGTTCCGGCACGGCGGATGTAGACGGTGACCATGACGAGGACGACCGCCATGAGGATGAAGGAGAGCGCGGCGGCCGTCGGGTAGTCGAGGACCCGCAGGAACTGCGACTGGATGACGTTGCCGACCATCTTGGTGTCGGTCGAGCCGAGCAGTTCGGCGTTGACGTAGTCGCCGCTCGCCGGGATGAAGGTGAGCAGGGTGCCGGAGACGACGCCGGGCATCGACAGCGGGAAGGTCACCTTGCGGAAGGTGGTGGCCGGGGAGGCGTACAGGTCCCGCGCGGCCTCGTGCAGCCGTCCGTCGATCCGCTCCAGGGAGGTGTAGAGGGGCAGGATCATGAAGGGCAGGAAGTTGTACGTCAGGCCGCAGACCACCGCCATCGGGGTGGCGAGCACGCGGTCGCCCTCGGTCCAGCCGAGCCAGCTCGTCACGTCGAGGAGGTGCAGCGCGTTCAGCGCGCCGACCACGGGGCTGTCGTCCGCCAGGATCGTCTTCCAGGCCAGGGTCCGGATGAGGAAGCTGGTGAAGAAGGGGGCGATGACGAGGACGAGGAGCAGGTTGCGCCAGCGGCCGGCCCGGAAGGCGATCAGGTACGCGAGCGGATAGCCGAGCAGCAGGCAGATCAGGGTCGCGGTCCCGGCGTAGAGCAGGGAGCGGACGAACTGCGGCCAGTACTCCCGGAGGGCCTCCCAGTAGGTCTGGAGGTGCCAGGTGACCTGGAAGCCCGTTTCGAGGGAGCCGGTCTGGACCGAGGTCGAGGCCTGGTAGACCAGCGGCAGGGCGAAGAAGACGACGAGCCAGACGATGCCGGGCAGCAGCAGCCAGTACGGGACGAGCCGCCTGCGGGCCGAGGGCCGGCGCGGGGCCGGTTCCCCGGCCGTCTCCGGCGTCTCCTTCGTGAGGACGGGAGCGCTCATCCGGCGTCCTCCACGCTCTCCACGCCCGCGTCGATGGCCTGGCCGGCGTCCAGCCCGAAGGTGTGGGCCGGGTTCCAGTGCAGGACCACCCCGGCGCCCGGGACCAGGCGCGTGTCGCGTTCGATGTTCTGCTCGTACACCTGGAGGCCGGTGCCCGCCGGGCCGTCCACCACGTACTGGGTGGAGACCCCGATGAACGAGGAGTCGACGATCCGGCCGGTGACCCGGTTGCGGCCGTCGGCGATCGAGCCCGCGTCGTCGGCGTGCGCGAGCGAGATCTTCTCGGGGCGGACGCCCACGAGCACCTTGCCGCCCGCGCGGACGGCGGGGGCGCAGCGGTCGCCGGGGACCCTGAGCCTGCCGCCGCCCGCCGTGACGAGCACGTCGGAACCGGTCTCCAGGACCTCGGCCTCGATGAGGTTGGAGGTGCCGAGGAAGTTGGCGACGAAGGTGGTCCGCGGGTTCTCGTAGAGGTCGGCGGGGGCGCCGAGCTGTTCGACCCGGCCGCCGTTCATCACCGCGACCTGGTCGGCCATGGTCATGGCCTCCTCCTGGTCGTGGGTGACGTGCACGAAGGTGATGCCGACCTCGGTCTGGATGCGCTTCAGCTCCAGCTGCATCTGACGGCGCAGCTTGAGGTCGAGGGCTCCGAGCGGCTCGTCCAGGAGGAGCACCTGCGGGTGGTTGATGAGGGCGCGGGCCACGGCGACGCGCTGCTGCTGGCCGCCGGAGAGCTGGTGCGGCTTGTGCCGGGCCTTGTCTCCGAGCTGGACGAGTTCCAGCATCTCGCCGACCTGCTTCTTCACGTCCTTGACGCCCCGGCGGCGCAGGCCGAAGGCGATGTTCTCGGAGATGTCCATGTGCGGGAAGAGCGCGTAGGACTGGAAGACGGTGTTGACCGGCCGCTTGTAGGGCGGGAGGCCGGTGACGTCGGTGTCGCCGAGGAAGACGGTGCCGGTGGTGGGGTCCTCCAGGCCGGCGATCATGCGCAGGGTGGTGGTCTTGCCGCAGCCGGAGGCGCCGAGCAGGGCGAAGAAGGAGCCCTGGGGGACGGTCAGGTCGAGCGGGTGGACGGCGGTGAAGGAGCCGTACGTCTTGCTGATCCCGGTGAGACGGACGTCGCCGCCGGTGTTCTTGTCGGTCATGGGGTGTGGTCCCGGGGGTGAGAGGGGTGGACGAGGCCGGACTCAGGCGCCGATGAGCTTGGCGAACTTCTCCTCGTACGCCGTCTCCTCCGCGCTGGTGAGCAGGCGGAAGGCGTGCGACTTCGCGGCCATGGCCCGGTCGGGGAGGATCAGCGTGTTGTCCGCGAGCGCGGGGTCGATCTTGGCGAGTTCGTCCCTCACCCCGTCGACGGGGCAGACGTAGTTGATGTACGCGGCGAGCTGCGCGGCGACCGGGAGCTGGTAGTAGTGGTCGATGAGCTTCTCGGCGTTGGCCTTGTGCCGGGACTGCGCGGGCACGAGCAGGTTGTCGGTCCCGGTGACGTAGCCGGCGGAGGGGATGGCGTACCGGATGTCGGGGTTGTCCGCCTGGAGCTGGATGATGTCGCCGGCCCAGGCGAGGCAGGCGGCGAGGTCGCCCTTGTCGAGGTCGGACGTGTAGTCGTTGCCGGTGAAACGGCGTATCTGCTTCTTGTCGACGCCCTTCTGGAGGCGGCCGATCGCCGCGTCGTAGTCGGCGTCCGTGAAGGCGCCCGGGTCCTTGCCGAGGTCGAGCAGGGTCATGCCGACGGAGTCGCGCATCTCGGTGAGGAAGCCGACCCGGCCCTTGAGGGAGGGGTCGTCCAGGAGCTGGGTGACGGAGTCGACCTTCTTCCCGCCGGTCGCCTTCACGTTGTACGCGATGACGGTGGAGATGCCGGTCCAGGGGTAGGAGTGGGCGCGGCCCGGGTCCCAGTCGGGGTTGCGGAACTGGGCGGAGAGGTTCGTGTACGCGTGGGGGAGGTTCGCGGGGTCGAGCTTCTGCACCCAGCCGAGCCGGATCATCCGGGCGGCGAGCCAGTCGGTGACGCAGATGAGGTCGCGGCCGGTGTCCTGGCCGGCCGCGAGCTGCGGCTTGATCTTGCCGAAGAACTCGACGTTGTCGTTGATGTCCTCGGTGTACTTGACCTGTATCCCGGTGCGCCGGGTGAACGCCTCCAGGGTGGGGCGGGACTTCTCGTCCTCGCTGACGTCCATGTACTCGGTCCAGTTGGAGAAGGCGACGGTCTTCTCCCTGGCCGAGTCGTCGATGGAGGCGGCGCCGCCGCCCTCCCGCTTGGCGGGCGGGATGCCACAGGCGCTCAGGCCGGCGAGGCCGCCGGCGGTGAGCGCGCCGACGCCGCCCGCGCGCAGCACCGAGCGGCGGCTGAGGGCGCCCCTGCCGCTCGTCAGGCTGCGCCGCATCGCCGCGCGCTGCGCGGCGGACAGGCTGTCGGGCTCGTACTGCTCCATGCGCTGTGCCCTTTCGGGAGGGATGGGCCGCTGGTCGGGCGGCGGACTCCACACGGCGGTGGCCGCGTGTCGATTACGGACGGTCCCCGAAGACGGTGCGGTGCCAGTCCTTGGCCGCCACCGCGGTGTTGTCGAACATCACGTGCTTGACCTGGGTGTACTCCTCGAAGGAGTAGGCCGACATGTCCTTTCCGTAGCCGGAGGCCTTGGCGCCGCCGTGGGGCATCTCGCTGATGATCGGGATGTGGTCGTTGACCCACACGCATCCCGCCCTGAGCTCCCGCGTGGCGCGGTTGGCCCGGTAGACGTCACGGCTCCACGCGGAGGCGGCGAGGCCGTAGGGGGTGTCGTTGGCGAGCCGGATGCCCTCGTCGTCGGTGTCGAAGGGCAGGGCCACCAGGACCGGACCGAAGATCTCCGACTGCACGACCTCGCTGTCCTGCGCCGCGCCGGTGATCAGGGTGGGACGGTAGTATGCGCCGTTCTCGAGCTCTCCACCAGGGGCTTCGCCTCCGGTGACGACGGTGGCGGACGCGCGGGCGCGTTCGACGAAGCCCGCGACGGCGTCCCGGTGGCGGTGGCTGACGAGCGGGCCGAGGTCGGTGTCCGGCTCGAAGGGGTCGCCGAGGCGGACGGTCTCCATGAGGGCGGCGACCCGGGCGACGAAGGCGTCGAAGAGCGGGCGCTGGACGTACGCCCGCGTGGCGGCGGTGCAGTCCTGGCCGCTGTTGATGAGGGAGGCGGCGACGGCGCCGTGGGCGGCGGCCTCCGGGTCGGCGTCGTCGAAGACGAGGAACGGGGCCTTGCCGCCGAGTTCGAGGTGGAGCCGCTTCACGGTGGCGGTGGCGATCCCGGCGACCCGCCTGCCGACGGGGGTGGACCCGGTGAAGGAGGTCATGGCGACGCCGGGATGTCCGACGAGGTGTTCGCCGGCGGTCCGCCCCGTGCCGTTGACGACGTTGACGACCCCGTCGGGGATGCCGGCCTCCTTCGCCGCCTGCGCGAACATCAGGGAGGTCAGCGGGGTCAGCTCGGACGGCTTCAGGACGATCGTGTTGCCGGCGGCGATCGCGGGGAGGATCTTCCAGGCGGCCATCTGGAGGGGGTAGTTCCAGGGGGCGATGGAGCCGACGACGCCGATCGGCTCGCGCCGGACGTACGAGGTGTGGTCGCCGCTGTACTCGGCGGCCGACTGGCCCTGGAGGTGGCGGGCGGCCCCCGCGAAGAAGACCGTGTTGTCGATCGTGCCGGGCACGTCGAACCCGGTGGTGAGCTTGAGCGGCTTGCCGCACTGGAGGGACTCGGCCGCGGCGAGGTCCTCCGCCCACTCCGTGAGGACCCCGGCGAGGCGGTGCAGCGCGTCGGAGCGTTCGCCCGGGGTGGCGCCCGCCCAGGCCGGGAAGGCGGCTCCGGCGGCGGCGACGGCCTCGTCCACGTCGGCGGTGGAGGCGAGGGCGTAGGTGTACACGCTCTCGCCGGTCGCCGGGTCGATCACGCCGTGCTCCCGGCCGGACGTTCCGGGGCGGAGCCGCCCGCCGATGTACTGCGCGCCGTCCGCGAAGCGGTCCGTCGCCTGGAAGCGGTTGCTCATGGCGCTCTCCGTTGTCCCAGCTCGAATTGAGTGCCGATCCTGACAGAGGCGATGACACCCAACAAGGGATTCCGTTGTTGCCTTTTGATTACGCGACGGATTCGGTCGACCATGTGTCGAGGTCACCGAAAAATCTCCGTACGGAGTGTCCGTGGCGGATGCCAGACTCCCGTGCATGAGCGCGATCGAGGAGCTGACACGGCAGGTCAGCAGGGGTGACCGGGTCAAGTGGCTGCACTTCTGGGGACACCGCCCGCACCCGGACGGGCGCCTCTCGGCGAGCTGTCTCAGCCAGTGGTGGCCCTCCCCCTTCACCGTCGACGGGGTGGCGTACGCGACCGCCGAGCACTGGATGATGGCCGCCAAGGCGCGTCTCTTCGGGGACGCGGACGCCGAGCGCGCCGCACTGGCCGCCCACACCCCGGCGGAGGCCAAGAAGGCGGGCCGGCTGGTGCGGGGCTTCGACGACGCGGTGTGGGAGCGGGAGCGCTTCGGGATCGTGGCCGACGGGAGCGTCCACAAGTTCTCCTCGGACGAGGGCCTGCGCGCCTATCTGCTGGGCACCGGCGACCGGGTGCTGGTGGAGGCCAGCCCGGTGGACCGCGTCTGGGGCATCGGGCTCGCCGCGACCGACCCCGGCGCCCACGACCCGGCCCGCTGGCGCGGCCTCAACCTCCTGGGCTTCGCCCTCATGGAGGCGCGGGAACGGCTCCGGGGGGCCTGACCCGGCCGGGAGGGGATGTCGGCGGGGCCCGGTCGCGGCCCGGGGCCGCGCGGCGGGCGGCGCGCGGCCCCGCCGGGGAGAAGCCGGGTCAGGGCGTCCGGGCGCGCCCGGACACGGCCGAGGGGTCCCGCGCGGGACCGGTCCGGGACCCCTCGGCCGTCCGCCCGCTCAGCGAGGGGCGGTGACGGAGGCCTGGCCCGTCGACCAGGGGTCGTCCGAACCGTCGTCCCACTCGTCCGCGTGCGTGGCCAGGAAGACGATGAGGGCGATGCCCGCGATGCCGAGGACGATGCCGACGGAGCCGAGGACGATGCCGGCCACGGCCTGCCCCCGGTTGTCCGCCTCGCCCCGCAGGCTCTTCTTGCGGGCGACGATGCCCAGGGGCAGCGCGATCCCGCCCAGGACCAGGCCCAGGAGGCCGTAGGAGCAGACCGCGAGCACGACGGCCAGGATGCCGAGCACCAGGGACGCCGTGCCCATGCCGTTGTCCCGCGGCTGCTGCCAGCCGGGCCCGCCGTACGCCGGATAGCCGGAATGGCCCGGGTAGCCGGGGTGTCCGTACCCTGCGGCGGGCGGCGCGGGCGCCGGGTGGCCGTAGGCGCCGGGGGCCGCCGGGTGGCCGTAACCGGCGGGAGGGGCCGTCGGGTAGCCGTAGCCGCCGGGGGCCGCGCCGCCGGGCGCGATCGGCGGCGGGGGTACGTCGCCGGCGGGGCCGGGCACCCCGGGCACGGACGCGACCGTCGGCCGGTCGTGCGGCGGCGGGGTCGTCTGCTTGCTCAGCTCCACCCCGTCGCGAGGGGGCGGAGCCCACGGGTCCGCCGGGCCGTACCCGTCCCTGGGCTGTTCTCGGTCGTCGGACATGTGCCTCCCCCGTCGTGGTCACGTCATGCTAAAGCCTCACTCCTGCGGGGGAACCCACCGGCCTACGATGACCGGATGACCGATCTGCACCCCTTCATCGCGGGCCTCCCCAAGGCCGAGCTGCACGTCCACCACGTGGGCTCCGCCTCGCCCCGGATCGTCGCGGAACTCGCGGCCCGGCACCCGGACTCCAAGGTCCCCACGGACCCGGAGGCACTGGCCGACTACTTCACGTTCACCGACTTCGCGCACTTCATCGACGTCTACCTGTCGGTGGTCGACCTGGTCCGCACGCCCGAGGACGTCCGGCTGCTGACCTTCGAGGTCGCCCGCGACATGGCCCGACAGAACGTCCGGTACGCCGAACTGACCGTCACCCCCTACTCCTCCACCCGGCGCGGCATCGACGAACGCGCCTTCATGGAGGCGATCGAGGACGCCCGCAAGGCGGCCGAGGCCGAGTTCGGCACGGTCCTGCGCTGGTGCTTCGACATCCCGGGCGAGGCCGGCCTCGAAGCCGCCGAGGAGACCACGCGGCTGGCCACGACCGACGGGCTGCGCCCGGAGGGCCTGATCTCCTTCGGCCTCGGCGGCCCGGAGATCGGGGTGCCGCGCCCCCAGTTCCAGCCGTACTTCGACCGGGCGCGGGCGGCCGGCCTGCGTTCCGTCCCGCACGCGGGCGAGACGACCGGCCCGGAGACCGTGTGGGACGCGATCCGCTTCCTGGGCGCCGAGCGCGTCGGCCACGGCACCAGCTCGGTCCGGGACCCGGAACTCCTGGCGTACCTGGCCGAGCACCGCGTCGCCCTGGAGGTCTGCCCGACCTCCAACATCGCCACCCGGGCCGTGGCGACCCTGGAGGAGCACCCGATCCGGCGGATGGCGGACGCCGGTGTGCTCGTCACCGTCAACAGCGACGACCCGCCGATGTTCGGCACCGACCTGAACAACGAGTACGCGGTCGCCGCCCGGCTCCTGGACCTCGACGGGCGCGGTCTCGCCGCCCTCGCCGGGAACGCCGTGGAGGCCTCCTTCCTCGACGCGGCCGGCAAGGCCCGGCTCCTCGCCGAGATCGACGCGTACACCGAGGAGTGGACGGCGCGCTGACGGCGCCCGTACGGCCGCCCCGCCGTCGGCGCCGGTGCCGGGCGGCACCCACAATGGCCCCATGCGATCCGTCACTGCCGTAGGCCACCGCGGCGACCCGTACCGCGCCCGCGAGAACACGCTGCGTTCGATCGTCTCGGCGATCGAACGGGGGGCGGACGCGGTCGAGGTCGACGTCCGGCTGACGCGGGACGGGGTGCCCGTCCTCCTCCACGACGACACCCTCAAGCGCCTCTGGGGCGTGGACCGGGCGCTCTCCGCGCTCTCGTACGCGCAGGTGGAGGAGGCGACGGCGGGCGGGGTGCCGACCCTGCGGGAGGCGCTGCTCGCCGCCGGGGACCACCGGCTGATGCTGGACCTGCCGGGCGGGAACGAGCACTCGGTCCGCAGGATCGTCGGCACGGTCCACGAGTGCGGCGCCGGGGAGCGGGTCTACTACTGCGCGGGCACCGTCGCCATGCTCCAGGTGCGGGCCGCCGACCCGGCCGCCGAGATCGCCCTGACCTGGACCTCGCTCGCCCCGCCCCGCCCCGTGCTCCTCGACGCCGTGCGTCCGCGCTGGCTGAACTACCGCTTCGGCCTGGTGAGTCGGGAGCTGAGCGAACGGGTGCACCGGGACGGGCTGCTCGTCTCCGCCTGGACGGCGGACACGAGGCGCACCATGCGTAAGCTGATCACGAACGGGGTGGACGCGATCACCACGAACCGCGTCGACGCCCTCGCCTCCGTCCTGCGAAAGGCCCCCGCGTGAACGACCGCGCACACCACAGCGTGAACGACCGCATCCGCACCGACATCGCCCACAACGCCCGGGTGTGGAACTACTGGCTGGGCGGCAAGGACAACTACCCGGTGGACCGCGCCGTCGGCGCGCAGGTCACCGGCTTCTACCCGAGCATCGGCGAAGTGGCGCGCGCGGACCGGGCGTTCCTCGGCCGGGTGGTGACCCACCTGGCGGCCGGGGAGGGCGTCCGCCAGTTCCTGGACATCGGCACCGGCCTGCCGACCGCCGACAACACCCACGAGGTGGCGCAGCGGGCCGCCCCCGACGCCCGGATCGTCTACGTCGACAACGACCCGATCGTCCTCACCCACGCCCGCGCGCTCCTGACCAGCGCGCCGGAGGGCGTCACCGAGTACGTCGACGCCGACGCGCACGACCCGGAGGGCATCCTGGAGGCCGCGTCGGCCACCCTGGACCTCTCCCGTCCGGTCGCGGTGATGATGCTCGGCATCCTCAACTTCGTCATGGACACCGACGAGGCCCGGTCGATCGTGCGGACCCTGATGGCCGCCGTCCCCTCCGGCAGCTTCCTGGTGCTCACCCATCCCACCCTGGAGCCGGAGCTGGGCGGCGAGGGGAACGAGGCCGCGATGGCCTTCTGGAACGAGAACGCGACCCCGCCGATCACCGCCCGCACCCGGGAGGAGTTCGCCTCGTTCTTCGAGGGCCTCGACCTGCTGGAACCGGGCATCGTCTCCTGCGCCCGCTGGCGCTCCGGGGAGGGCGGCGTGGTCGCGCAGTTCGGCGCGGTGGGCCGCAAGCCGTAGTGGGCGTACGGGGGGACGTGCGGAACGGCTGGGAGCGGGCGCGGTCCTGGGACGCGGCGAACCCCCGGGCGGTGGACGCCGGGATCGCGCTCCTGGTCCAGGCGGCGGTGACGATGCCGTTCGTGGTGCCGCGCCCGCCCGGGCTCGAACCGGCGACCTGGCCGGCGTACGGGCTGATGACGCTCACCGTGCTCCCGCTGGTCCGGCGCAGGCGCGCGCCGCTGGGCGTGCTGCTCGCGGTCCTGGCGGCGAGCGGCCTGTACCGCCTCGCCGTGGAGGGCCCGGGGCAGCCGCTGCCGTACACCGGCCTGGTCGCCGTCTACACGGTCGCCGCGCTCTCGCCCGCGGGAAAGCGGTTCCTGACGCTGGGGCTCCTGGCGGTCGCGGTGCCGGTGTCGGTGTGGCTCAACACCCGGTCCGCGCGCGAACTGACCTTCTCGCTCTTCGTGTTCGCCGCCGCCTATGTCTTCGGGCGGCTCACGGACGCCCGGCAGCGGGCGCAGCGGGTGGAGGCCGAACGGGCCGCCGCATGCGAACGGGCCCGGATCGCCCGGGAGATGCACGACGTCCTGTCGCACGCGGTGAGCCTGATGGTGGTGCAGGCGGAGGCGGGCCCGGTCGCGGTGCGGACCGCGCCGGAGCGCGCGGAGGCCGCGTTCGAGGCGATCTCGGAGACGGGCCGGGAGGCGATGGACCAGCTGCGGCGGATGCTGGGGCTGCTGCGCGAGGGCGGCGAGGCGGCGGCCCCGCGCGAGCCGCAGCCGGGCCTGGCGGAACTGCCCGGTCTCCTGGAGCGGGTGCGGGCGGGTGGCCTGACCGTCGGGTACGCGACGGAGGGCGGGGTGCGGGCGCTGCCCGGGGCGACCGGGGCGACCGCCTACCGGATCGTGCAGGAGGCGCTGACGAACGTGGTGAAGCACGCGCGGGCCCGCACGGTCGACGTCCGGCTCGTCCACGCCGGCGGCGTCCTGCGGGTCACGGTGACCGATGACGGGCGCGGCCCTCGGGGCGGCACGGGCGGACACGGCCTGGTGGGCGTCCGGGAGCGGGCCGCCGCGCACGGCGGAACGGCGGAGGCCGGCCCGGGGCCGGGCGGCCGGGGCTTCGAGGTGCGGGCCCTGCTGCCCGTGGAGAAGGGGGAGGGATGACGATCCGGGTGGTGGTCGCGGACGACCAGGAACTGGTGCGCAGCGGCTTCGCGATGATCCTGGACGCGCAGCCGGACATCGAGGTGGTGGCGGAGGCCGGGGACGGCGCGGAGGCCGTCGGGGCGGTCCGCCGCCACTCCCCCGACGTGGCGCTCCTGGACATCCGGATGCCCCGGACGGACGGCATCGAGGCGTGCCGGACGATCTGCGCGGAGTCCGGCTGCCGGACGGTGATGCTGACGACCTTCGACACCGACGCGTACGTGTACGAGGCGCTGCACGCGGGCGCGAGCGGCTTCCTCCTCAAGGACGTGCGGCGCGACGACCTGGTGCACGCGGTGCGGGTGGTGGCGGCGGGCGACTCGCTGCTCGCGCCGTCGGTGGCGCGGCGGCTGGTGGAGCAGTACACGGCGGGCGGGCCGCGCAGGGCCGATCCCCGGCTCGACGCCCTCACCGGGCGGGAGCGCGAGACCCTGCTGCTGCTCGCCCGGGGCCTGTCGAACGCGGAGATCGCGGCGGAGCTGGTGGTCAGCGACCACACGGTGAAGACGCACGTGGGCAACGTGCTGGCCAAGCTGGGTCTGCGGGACCGCGTCCAGGCGGTGATCTGCGCGTACGAGACGGGGCTGGTCGCGGCGGGCTCTCCCCCGCCCGGGGGAGGCGCGGGCACCGGCCCCTCCCCCGCGCCGGGGAGGAACTGACCCGCCGGAGACCGCCGGTGCGGGCGATCCGCCGGCCGCCCCCGGTCAGCAGGATGGAGCCGTCGGGAACAACGGCTCACACCACCGGAGTTGACCATGCGGAAGTCCACCCGCGCCCTGCTCGCCGCCGCCCTGGTCCTGGGCGTCGCCGCCGGGCCGGCGCTCACCCCCGCCCTCGCCGCCACGTCCCGGTCGGCGGCACGGACGCCGGGCCCGGACCTGAGCGCCGCCATCGCGGACCTCCCCCGCGCCGACGCGACGGCCGCGCTCGTCCGGGTCGGAGGCACGGAGGGTTCCTGGCAGGGGAGTTCGGGCGTCCACGACCTGGAGTCCGGCGCCCCGGCGGACCCGGCCGCCCGCTTCCGGGCCGGTTCGGTGACGAAGGTGTTCACGGCGGCGACCGTCCTCCAGCTGGCCGCGGAGGGCCGGATCGATCTGGACCGGCCGGCCCGCGCGTACCTCCCGGACCTGATCCCGGGCCGCTACGCGCAGGTGACCGTGCGTCAGCTCCTGAACCACACCCACGGCATCCCGGCCGCCGTCGTGCCGGGCGGGACGGTCGAGGAGTGGTACGCGAACCGCTTCGCCGTCCGCGCCCCGGAGGAGACGGTCCGCTCGGCGACGGCACGGCCGCGCGAGTTCCGGCCGGGCACGAGGCAGCACTACCTGAACATCGGGTACACGATCGCGGGCCTGCTCGTGGAGCGGGTCACGGGCGACTCGTACGAGCACCAGGTGGAGCGGCGGATCCTGCGGCCGCTCGGACTGCGCGACACGTACCTCCCGCGAGGGGCGGCCGGGATCACCGGCCCGTACAACCACGGCTACCAGACGATGCGGCTCGACGACGGCACGACGGGCCTGCGGGACGTCTCGGTGTGGGGGACGACGGACGCCTGGGCGGCCGGGGACCTCGTCTCGACCACGGCCGACCTGGAGCGCTTCACCCGCGCCCTGTTCGCGGGGCGCGTGGTGCGCGGTCCGCTCCTGGAGGAGATGTTCACGCTGCCGGAGGTCCCCGACCTCACGTCCGGCGCCCCGGCCGCGCACTCCGCCGGCCTGTCGGTGAAGAGGCTCGGCGGCCGTGAGGTGTGGGGCAAGACGGGCGGCCGCTGGGGCTACAACACGGCCATCGCCTCGACCCGCGACGGCGCCCGCACGCTCGTCTACAGCGTCAACTCCACGGACGCCAAGGGCCAGGACACGAATCCGACGGCCCTGCGCCTGATGGTGGCGGCGTACGGCCTGCCGGACTGACCCCGGCACCCGCCCGGGGCCGTGCGCGCCGTCAGACGGCGGGCACGGCCCCGGGGGCCGCCGCCCGCGCCGTGGCGGCCTCCAGGCGCTTGATCATCCGGCGCACGTGGAGCAGCGGCAGGATGCCGACGACGCCGAACGACATGTCGACGACCGACCACCAGAAGGGGATGTCCCGGACCGGACCGCAGATCAGGGCGAGCGGGACGATGCCGACGCAGGCGATCATGCCGAACTCGACGACCCAGACGTTGCGGACGGGGTCGCGGTACGGGCCGTGGAAGGCGACCGCGATGACGAGGTGGGCGAAGGCGAGCCAGTCGTTGCCGTAGAGCAGGTAGGGGGCGTCGCGGTCGGCGGCCTCCAGCCCTCCCCCGACCCGGTGGATCCATTCGGCGAGTCCGGGGAGGGCGTCGCCCACGGGTGCGGCCCAGCCGGTCAGGGCGGAGTCGAGGAGCCGGAGTTCGGTGACGAGCGGGAAGGCGGTGAGTCCGCTCAGGACCAGACAGACGACGAAGACGACCAGCCAGACGCGGATGCGCGTGAGAAGGGCTCTCGGCCCGTTCGTGTCGCTCATGGGGCCACCGTACACCCATCTTGAACGCGTTCAGAAAGTGAGGTCCGCGCGTGCGGCCCCGCGGGCGGGCTCCACCGCTTCGCGGGCTCCCGGCGAAACGGCGCGGCCCCGGCGTCCCGTCGAACGGGAGGCCGGGGCCGCGTGGGGTCCGGGGCGGATCAGCCCAGGGAGGTCATGACGTGCTTGATGCGCGTGTAGTCCTCGAAGCCGTACGCGGAGAGGTCCTTGCCGTAGCCGGACTTCTTGAAGCCGCCGTGGGGCATCTCGGCGACCAGCGGGATGTGGGTGTTGATCCACACGCAGCCGAAGTCGAGGGCCTTGGACATGCGCATCGCGCGGGCGTGGTCCCTGGTCCAGACGGAGGAGGCGAGGGCGTACTCGACGCCGTTGGCGTACTCCAGGGCCTGCGCCTCGTCCGTGAAGGACTGGACGGTGATGACCGGGCCGAAGACCTCGTTCTGGACGATCTCGTCGTCCTGCTTGAGGCCGGAGACGACGGTCGGGGCGTAGAAGTAGCCCTTGTCGCCGACGCGGTGGCCGCCGGCCTCGACCTTGGCGTGGGCCGGGAGGCGGTCGACGAAGCCGGAGACCTGCTGGAGCTGGTTGGCGTTGTTCAGCGGGCCGTACAGGACGTCCTCGTCGTCCGGCTGCCCGGTCTTCGTCTCGCTCGCGGCCTTGGCGAGGGCGGCCACGAACTCGTCGTGGATCGACTCGTGGACGAGGACGCGGGTGGCGGCCGTGCAGTCCTGGCCGGCGTTGAAGAAGCCGGCCATGGCGATGTCCTCGACGGCCTTCTCGATGTCGGTGTCCTCGAAGACGACGACGGGGGCCTTGCCGCCCAGCTCCAGGTGGACGCGCTTGACGTCCTTGGCCGCCGACTCGGCGACCTGCATGCCGGCGCGCACGGAGCCGGTGATGGAGGCCATGGCGGGGGTGGGGTGCTCGACCATCGCGCGGCCGGTGTCGCGGTCGCCGCAGACGACGTTGAAGACGCCCTTGGGGACGATCCGCCCGATGATCTCGGCCATCAGGACGGTCGACGCGGGGGTCGTGTCCGAGGGCTTGAGGACGACGGTGTTGCCCGCGGCGAGGGCCGGGGCGAACTTCCAGACGGCCATCATCATCGGGTAGTTCCACGGCGCGACCTGCGCGCAGACGCCGACCGGCTCGCGGCGGACGATGGAGGTCAGGCCCTCCATGTACTCGCCGGCCGAGCGGCCCTCCAGGAGCCGGGCGGCACCCGCGAAGAAGCGGATCTGGTCCACCATCGGCGGGATCTCGTCGCTCGCGACGAGGGCGGTCGGCTTGCCGGTGTTCTCGACCTCGGCGGCGATCAGGTCCCCGGCGCGCTCCTCGAAGGCGTCCGCGATCTTCAGGAGCACCCTCTGGCGTTCGGCGGGGGTGCTGTCGCGCCACGCGGGGAAGGCGGCCGCGGCGGCCTCCATGGCGGCGTCGACGTCGGCCTGGCCGGAGAGCGGGGAGGTGGCGTACACCTCGCCGGTGGCCGGGTTGATCACATCGATCGTGCGGCCGTCGGCCGCGTCGCGGAACTCCCCGTTGATGTAGTTACGCAGCCGGCGCAGCTCGGTGGTCACTTGCCACCCCTCCTGTCACGTTCTGACGTCGCACGTCCCTGTGCGGCCGTCCCGATGGGTGAGACACCCCAGCCTAATCGCTCGACTGACGCTTTCAACAGGCCCGACCCCCCACAACTTCGGATTCAGTGAGATCGAACCCCTTGCACAACGAATTACATCGCTCCGGGGTTGCGAGACCGACGAGTCTCGGTGCACAGTGAGGTGTGGCCAGTCGAAGCGCAGACTCCAGAACCGGAACCGGTTCGTCCCCGACGATCGACGCCGTCTCCCTGGCGATCATCGAACAGCTCCAGGAGGACGGCCGCCGTCCCTATGCGGCGATCGGAAAGGCCGTCGGCCTCTCCGAGGCCGCCGTGCGACAGCGCGTCCAGAAGCTGCTCGACCAGGGCGTCATGCAGATCGTCGCCGTCACCGACCCCCTCACCGTGGGTTTCCGTCGGCAGGCGATGGTCGGCATCAACGTCGAGGGTGACCTTGATCCGGTTGCGGAAGCGCTGACGGCCATGGCCGAATGCGAGTACGTGGTGATGACCGCGGGCTCCTTCGACCTGATGGTGGAGGTCGTCTGCGAGGACGACGACCACCTGCTGGATGTGATCAACAAGCGCATCCGCACCCTCCCCGGCGTGCGCTCCACCGAGAGCTTCGTCTACCTCAAGCTCAAGAAGCAGACCTATATGTGGGGAACCCGATAGCCGTGAGCAAGGACCTCTCCAAGACCGCGTACGACCACCTGTGGATGCACTTCACCCGCATGTCGTCGTACGAGAACTCGCCCGTTCCCACCATCGTGCGTGGTGAGGGCACCTACATCTTCGACGACAAGGGCAAGCGCTACCTCGACGGTCTCGCGGGCCTCTTCGTGGTCAACGCCGGTCACGGCCGCAAGGAGCTGGCCGAGGTCGCGTACAAGCAGGCCCAGGAGCTCGCGTTCTTCCCCGTGTGGTCGTACGCGCACCCCAAGGCCGTCGAGCTGGCCGAGCGCCTCGCCGACTACGCCCCGGGCGACCTGAACAAGGTCTTCTTCACCACCGGTGGCGGAGAGGCCGTCGAGACCGCCTGGAAGCTCGCCAAGCAGTACTTCAAGCTGCAGGGCAAGCACACCAAGTACAAGGTCATCTCGCGCGCGGTCGCCTACCACGGCACCCCGCAGGGCGCCCTGTCCATCACCGGCCTGCCGGCCCTGAAGGCCCCCTTCGAGCCGCTGGTCCCCGGCGCGCACAAGGTGCCGAACACCAACATCTACCGCGCCCCGATCCACGGCGACGACCCCGAGGCCTTCGGCCGCTGGGCCGCCGACCAGATCGAGCAGCAGATCCTCTTCGAGGGCCCCGACACCGTCGCCGCCGTCTTCCTGGAGCCGGTGCAGAACGCCGGCGGCTGCTTCCCGCCGCCGCCCGGGTACTTCCAGCGGGTCCGCGAGATCTGCGACCAGTACGACGTGCTGCTCGTCTCCGACGAGACGATCTGCGCCTTCGGCCGCCTCGGCACGATGTTCGCCTGTGACAAGTTCGGCTACGTCCCGGACATGATCACCTGCGCCAAGGGCATGACCTCGGGCTACTCCCCGATCGGCGCCTGCATCGTCTCCGACCGCATCGCGGAGCCGTTCTACAAGGGCGACAACACCTTCCTCCACGGCTACACCTTCGGTGGCCACCCGGTGTCGTCGGCGGTGGCCATCGCCAACCTCGACATCTTCGACAAGGAAGGCCTCAACCAGCACGTCCTCGACCAGGAGGGCAACTTCTTCGACACCCTGAAGAAGCTGCACGACCTCCCGATCGTCGGCGACGTGCGCGGCAACGGCTTCTTCTACGGCATCGAGCTCGTCAAGGACAAGGTCACCAAGGAGTCCTTCACGGACGAGGAGACCGAGCGCGTCCTGTACGGCTTCCTCTCCAAGGCGCTCTTCGACAACGGCCTGTACTGCCGTGCCGACGACCGCGGCGACCCGGTCATCCAGCTGGCCCCGCCGCTCATCGCCGACCAGGGCACCTTCGACGAGATCGAGGGCATCCTGCGCTCGGTGCTCACCGAGGCGTGGACCAAGCTCTGACCGAGCCGGCGCCCCCCGCGGGACCTCACGCCGCCCTCACGGCGTGACACCACGGCCCGGGCCGCCTCCATCCGAGTGGATGGAGGCGGCCCGGGCCGTGTGCTGTCGGTGCGGACCGGTCTTACATAATTACGGTGCCGAGTGACCGACAGGCCCGTCCTTCGTTCCTCCGTCGGGGGAACCTCCCCCGGACGGGGGACACAGACCGGATCCGACATCGAGGTGTACGCGATGGCCCCACCGGACAACGACGTGCTCTGGGCGCGTTCCCTGCACTGCGAACTGGACGGCACCGAGGTGCTCAGCGGCGTCTCCCTCGGTGTCCGCGAGGGCGAGGTCCTCGCCGTGACCGGTCCGCGCGGCAGCGGCAAGACCACCCTCCTGCGCTGTCTCTCCGGGCAGCTCGTCGCCCAGCGGGGCGAGGTCTGGTTCGACGGCGGCCCCGTGCACACCCTCAGCCCCGCCCGGCGCGAACGGCTCCGCCGCGAGCGCTTCGGCTGGATCGGCCCGGAGCCCGGCCTCGTCCCCGAACTCACCGGCTGGGAGAACACCGCCCTGCCCCTGCTGCTGCGCGGCACCCCCCGCCGGGCCGCGAAGACCGCCGCGCTGGAATGGCTGGACCGGCTCGACGCCGGGGACTGCGCCCGCAGGCGCCCGGGCGCCCTCACCCGGTCCCAGTGCCAGCGGATCGCCGTCGCCCGCGCCCTCACCACCGCTCCCCCGGTCCTCTTCGCCGACGAGCCCACCGCCTCCCTGCACCGCGCCGACGGCTCCCAGGTGCTGCGCACCCTGACGGCCGCCGCCCGCTCGCACGGCCTCACCGTGCTCCTCGCCACCCACGACGAGGAGGCCGCCGCGCTCGCCGACCGCGCGATCGCACTCCTCGACGGGCGCAGGACCGGCACCGTACCGCCGGAAACAGGAGCGGAGGGCGTCACCGCGTGCTCGCTCTCCGTCTAGCCCGGGGGGCCCACCCCCTCGTCCTGGCCCGCCGGCTCCTCGTCGTCGCCGCCTCCGCCGGCGTGGGACTCCTCCTGCTCTGCACCCTCGGGTACGCCGTCGGCCACCCGGACCTGGCCCCGGCCTCGACGGTCCGGCTGCTGTGGTGCGTCCTGCCGCTCGCGGCCACCGTCCAGTTCGCCGTCGCGGTGGCCCGCACCGATCCCGCCACCCGGCCGCGCCCCGGCCTCTCGGCGCTCGGCCTCGGACCGGCCCGGCTCGCCGCGCTCGCCGCCGCCTCGACGGCCCTCGCCTGCGCGCTGGGCTCCGCCGTCGCGTTCCTGCTCTACCTGCACCTGCGCGGCGGCGTGACGGGCCTGCCCCTCGACGGGGCCGCCGCCGGCCTGCTCGCCGCCGGCCGGCCGGTCCCGTTCGCCGCCGCCCTCACCCTCCTCGTGGTCCCCCCGGTCGCCGCCGGCACGGCGGTGGCCGTGGCCCTGCGCCCCCGCCCCGCGCCCGCACCGCCGGAGGGCGCGGAGCGGCCGGTGCCGTCCGGGCTGCCGTGGGGCGTCGCCCTGGTCGCGATCGGCCTCGCCGTCGAGACGTACGCGGGCCGGAGCGGCGGCGGTGACCCCCTTCCGCTGCCGGGCCGCTTCGACGGCAGCCCGGCGGGCGTCCTGGCCGGCTGGGTCCTCACCGCGATCGGCCTCGCGACGGCGGGCCCCGGCCTCGTCCACTGCTCCGGGCGCCTCCTCCAGGCGGCCCGGCCCGGCGCCGTCCGGCTGCTCGCGGGACGCGTCCTCATGCAGGAGTCCCACCGCGTCGGCCGGCCGCTCGGCGTGGTCTGCGCGGTGCTCTCCGGACTGCTCGCGGCGGCCACGCTGTACGGGCCGGACGAGGACGCCGGAGCCTTCGGGCCGCTCACGGGCCTGGGCGCCACCCTGATCCTGGCCTGCACCTGCGCCACGCTCCTGACGGCGGCCCTGGAGGCCCGGCAGCACCGCGCCCCCGTCACCGAGGCCCTCCTGCGCGCCGGCGCCCCGCCCACGGCCCTGCGCACCACGGCCCTCCTGCGCGCGGGCGCCCTGCTCGCCGTCTTCCTCCCCCTCACGTGGGTGGTGGCGGAACTGGCGGTCCTGCCCCTGAAGGGGTGACCCGGCGGGGGCCCGCCCGGGGCCCGGGCGCGGGCCTCCGGCTCACTTCCGCCAGAACAGGTGGTGCGTGACCGTGCCGCCCGGGCTGGGCACGACGTCGCGGTGGTAGCGGTCGAGGAGTTCGTCGGGCGACTCCCAGAGCCGCGATCCGGCGCCGAGCTCCACCGGCGAGACCGCGACGTGCAGGGTGTCGACGAGGCCGGCGTCGAGGAACTCGCGGACGGTGGCGGCCCCGCCGCCGAGCCGCACGTCCTTGCCGTCCGCCGCCTCCCGCGCCGTCGCGAGGGCGGTGGCCGGGTCGGCGTCGAGGAAGTGGAACGTGGTGTCGCCGAGCGTGAACGAGGGGCGCGGGTGGTGGGTCAGGACGAACACCGGCGTGCGGAACGGCGGCTCGTCGCCCCACCAGCCGCGCCACTCGTGGTCCCGCCAGGGACCGCGCTGGGGGCCGAACTTGTTGCGGCCCATGATCTCGGCGCCGATGTTCCGCCCGTAGTCCCGCGTCAGGTAGTCGTCGAGGCCCCGGCTGCCGCCGGGATCGGTGCGCCGGGGCCAGCTCGCCGTGGCACCGGCCCAGGCGAACATCGCCTCCGGATCGGCATGCCCGAAGGGCCGTTCGAGGCTCTGTCCCTCCCCGGCGCCGTATCCGTCGGACGAGACGTTGAAGTTCTGGACCCTGAGCAGCTGGGCCATGGGGTTCCTCCCGTGCGGGTGGCGGGGGCGCCGTACGTGACCGTACGGGGCCGTACGCACAGGAGACTCCACCGGCGGGCGGAACTCATCGCGCCCGCCGCGCTCACCACGGCGTGTCGTCGCCGAGCACCACCACGTCCTCCGGCCGGAAGGCGACCCCCGTCTCCGTTCCCTCCTGCGGGGCGTCCCGCAGCGGGAGTTCGGCCTCCAGGGCCGGGCCGTCCGCGGGGCGGAGCCGCACGACGGCCTGGCTGCCCCGGAAGGTGCGGGACTCCACCGTCCAGGCCGGCGCCTCCCCGGCGGGGACCAGCCGCACTCCGCCGGGGCGCACGAGGAGCCGCCGTTCGCCCTGCGGGGAGCCGTCCGGCACCGGCACCCTCCCCCAGGGGGTCTCGGCGGCCGTGCCGGTCACCCGGGCCGGCACCACGTTGTCGAAGCCGAGGAAGCGGGCCACGAACTCGGAGGCCGGGCGGCTCCACACCTCGACGGGCGTCCCCGACTGGGCGACGCGCCCGTCCCGCATGACCACGACCCGGTCCGCGAGGGCGAAGGCCTCGCCCTGGTCGTGGGTGACGGCCAGGACCGTCGTCCCCAGCCGCCCGAAGAGCTGCCGCAGCTCCACGACGAGCCGCTCCCGCAGGCTCCGGTCGAGCTGGCCGAGCGGTTCGTCGAGCATGAGGAGCCGGGGCCGGGGCGCGAGCGCCCGGGCGAGGGCGACCCGCTGCTGCTCGCCGCCGGAGAGCGCGGCGACGGACCGCCGCTCGGCGCCCGGCAGGCCGACGAGGTCGAGCAGCTCCCGGACCCGCTCCGTCCGCTCGGCCTTCCCGGCACCGCGCATCCGCAGGCCGAAGGCGACGTTGCCGCCGACGTCCCGCTGCGGGAACAGCTGGTGGTCCTGGAACATGAGCCCGACGCCCCGCCGGTGTACCGGCACCCCGCCCTGGTCGGCGCCGCCGAGGAGCACCCGGCCGGCGTCGAGCGGCTGGAGGCCCGCGACGGCCCGCAGCAGGGTGGACTTGCCGCTGCCGCTGGGGCCGAGCACGCACACGGTCTCGTGGTCGGCGACCTCCAGGTCCACGGCGTCGAGGACGGCCCGCGCCCCGAACCGCACGGTCGCCCCGTCGAGTCTCAGCATCAGAACTCCCCGGAGGTCCGGTCGGTACGGAGCCGTTCGAGCAGCAGCAGGGACACCGCGCACACCACCATCAGGATCGTCGAGAGGGCCATCGCCTGGCCGTAGTTGAGTTCGCCGGGCCGGCCGAGCAGCCGGGCCACCGCGACCGGCAGCGTCGGACTGTCGGGCCGGGCGATGAACACGGTCGCGCCGAACTCGCCGAGGGACACCGCGAACGCGAACCCGGCCGCGACGAGCAGCGCCCGGCGCACCAGCGGCAGGTCCACCTCCCGCCAGGCCCGCCACGGCGACGCGCCGAGCACGGCCGCCGCCTCCCGCAGCCGTTCGTCCACCGCGCGGAGCACCGGCAGCATCGTCCGGACGACGAAGGGGACGCCGACGAGGGCCTGCGCGAGCGGGACGAGGAGCCAGCTCGCCCGCAGGTCGAGCGGCGGTTCGTCCAGCGCGATGAGGAAGCCGAAGCCGACGGTGACGGCGGAGACCCCGAGCGGCAGCATGAGCAGCGCGTCGAAGCCCCGGACGAGCCTTCCCGCGCGCCGGGTGAGGGCCGCCGCCGCGAGGCCGCCGATCACGACGGCGACGGCGGTGGCGGCCACCGCGTACCGCAGCGAGTTCCCGATCGCCTCCAGGGGCGGCACGAGGAAGGTCCCGGCCTCGTCGAGCGAGCCGAGCGCCCGGTAGTAGCCGAGTCCGTACCCCCCGGGCCCGGCGAACGACCGCTCCACGAGCACCCCGAGCGGCAGCAGGATCAGCAGCGCCACCGAGAGGAGGACGCCGCCGAGCAGCGCCCACTGTCCGGCGCCGCGCGGCCGGCGCGCGGTCCGCTCCGGCGCCACGAGCCGCAGCGCGGTCTCCCGGCGCCGTACCGTCCACGCGTGCAGGGCGAGGATCGCGCCGACCGCCGCGAACTGCACGAGGGTGAGGACGGCCGCGGTCGGCAGGTCGAGCAGCCGGGCGGTCTGCCGGTAGATCTCGGCCTCCAGGGTCGTGTACGCGTCCCCGCCGAGGATCTGCACGACGCCGAAGGAGGTGAAGGTGAAGAGGAAGACCATCAGGGCGGCGGCCGACACCGCCGGGACGAGCGCGGGCAGCGTCACCGTCCGCCAGGCCGTGAGGCGGGAGGCGCCGAGGACCCGGGCGGCCTCCTCCTGGCGCGGGTCGAGCTGGGCCCAGAGGCCGCCGACGGTCCGGACGACGACCGCGTAGTTGAAGAAGACGTGGGCGAGGAGGATCGCCCACACGCCGGTGTCGAGCCGCAGCCCCCACAGTTCGTCCATGAGCCCGTTCCGGCCGGCGAGGGCCAGGAACGCCGTGCCGACCAGGACGGTGGGCAGCACGAACGGCACCGTGACCACGGCCCGCAGGACGCTCTTGCCGGGGAAGTCGAAGCGGGCGAAGACGTACGCCCCGGGCAGGGCGACGAGCAGGGTGAGGCCGGTGGAGGCGAGGGCCTGCCAGAGGGTGAAGCCGAGCACGTCGAGGATGTCCGGCCGGGACAGCGTCTCGCCGATCCGGCCGAACCGCCAGGTCCCGCCGGGCCGCAGCCCCCGGTCCACGATGGACGCGACGGGCCACGCGAAGAACACCGCGAAGAACGCGACGGGCAGGGCCATGAGCCCGAGCCGCGCCGCGTTCCCGCGCACGTTCCGCCCGGTCACCGGACGAGCGACGACCACTGCCGGATCCACGGATCGCGCTTCTCCGCGATCTTGCCGGGCGCCATGGTCTCCGGCTTCTCGATCACCACGCCGTGCTTCGTGAACAGCTCCGGCAGGGCCGCGTCCTTCGCCACCGGGTTGACGAACATCTGGAGCGGCATGTCCTCCTGGAACCTCTTCGAGATCAGGAAGTCGATCAGCGCCTTGCCGCCCTCGGGGTTCTTCGCCCCGTTCAGCAGGCCCGCGAACTCGGTCTGCCGGAAGCAGGTGCCGGTGGAGACGCCGGTGGGCGCCTCCTTCGGCCGCGGCTCGCCGTACAGCACCTCGACCGGCGGGCTGGAGGCGTACGACACGACCAGCGGCCGGTCGCCCTTGGCCTTCCGGCCGCCGGCCGAGCCGGAGAACTCCTGGTTGTAGGCCAGTTCCCAGCTGTCGACGGTCTTCACGCCGTTGGCCCTGAGCTTCTTCCAGTAGTCCTGCCAGCCGTCGTCGCCGTACTTCGCGGCCGTGCCGAGGAGGAAGCCGAGGCCCGGGGAGGAGCGCTCGGGGTTCTCGACCACGAGCAGGTCCTTGTACTCCGGCTTCGCCAGGTCGTCGAAGGTCACCGGCGGCGCCAGCTTCCTGTCGGCGAAGTACTTCTTGTCGTAGTTGACGCAGATGTCTCCGGAGTCGACCGGGGTGACCCGGTTCTCCTCGTCGAGGCGGTACCCGGCCGGGACCCGGTCCAGGCCCTTCGCCTCGTAGGGGACGAAGATCCCGTTGTCGAGGGCGCGGGAGAGCAGGGTGTTGTCGACGCCGAAGAAGACGTCGCCCTGCGGGGAGCCCTTGGTCAGGATCTCCTTGTTGACGGCCTCGCCCGCGTCCCCGGCCTTGAGGACCTTGACGGTGAGGCCGGTCCGCCGCGTGAACTCGGCCAGGACCTCCTTGGAGGCGTTGAACGAGTCGTGGCTCACGAGGGTCACGGTCTTCGGCGCGGGCCGGCCGGTCTTCCCGGCGGCCTCGCGGGCGTCGTCGGTGCCGGCGCCGCAGGCGGCGAGGGCCGTGACGCCCAGGGCCGCGACGAGCGCGACGGCGGCCGTCTTCTTGGTGCTCACTGGAATTCCTCCTGGGTGGGACCAGGAAGAGACGCGGCCCTGCCCGCGACCGGCGGACCGGGCGCGGGCAGGGCGCAACAGCTTGAGTTACGACCGAACTTCCTACCCAGAATGACCTGGGCGAGGTTCAGAGGGTCTGCGGTCTGACGGCACCGCACTCTCAGCGCTGTGGCGCTCCCCTGTCGGAATATGGAGATGTGTTCGAGCTCAGGGTACAAGCTCAGCGCTCGGCGGCGGCCAGCTGTCCACAGGCACCGTCGATCTCCTGGCCCCGGGTGTCCCGCACGGTCACCGGCACGCCGTGGCGGGCGATGGCCTCCACGAACGCCTTCTCGTCCTCGGGCCGGGAGGCGGTCCACTTCGAGCCGGGCGTCGGGTTCAGCGGGATCAGGTTGACGTGCACCCGCCTGCCCTTGAGGAGCCGGCCGAGCAGGTCGCCGCGCCACGCCTGGTCGTTGATGTCCCGGATGAGCGCGTACTCGATGGAGATCCGGCGGCCGGACTTCTCCGCGTACTCCCAGGCCGCGTCGAGGACCTCCCGGACCTTCCAGCGCGTGTTGACGGGCACGAGGGTGTCGCGCAGCTCGTCGTCGGGGGCGTGCAGGGAGACCGCGAGCCGGCACTTGAAGCCCTCGTCGGCGAAGCGCAGCATCGCGGGCACGAGCCCGACCGTGGAGACGGTGATGCCGCGCTGGGACAGGCCCAGGCCGTCCGGCTCCGGGTCGGTGAGGCGGCGGATGGCGCCGACGACCCGCTTGTAGTTGGCGAGCGGCTCGCCCATGCCCATGAACACGATGTTGGACAGCCGCGCCGGACCGCCG
This sequence comes from Streptomyces sp. NPDC014907, assembly GCF_055562975.1. NCBI lineage: Bacteria > Bacillati > Actinomycetota > Actinomycetes > Kitasatosporales > Streptomycetaceae > Streptomyces > Streptomyces sp. NPDC014907. The sequence goes on from NZ_JBVHEG010000001.1 coordinate 101,679, forward strand.
GGCACCTCGCCGTCGCGCAGGGCCCGCATGCCGTCCACGATCTGGTGCACGATCTCGGCGGTCGACAGGTTCCGGTCGAGCCCGGCCTGTCCGGTCGCGCAGAACGGGCAGTTCATGCCGCAGCCGGCCTGCGAGGAGATGCACATGGTCACCCGGTCCGGGTAGCGCATGAGCACCGACTCCACGAGCGTGCCGTCGTGCAGCCGCCACAGGGTCTTGCGGGTGGTGTCGTCGTCGCACGAGATGTGCCGCACCACGGACATCAGGTCGGGCAGCAGCTCCCCGGCCAGCCTCTCCCGGGAGGCGGCCGGGATGTCGGTCCACTCGGCGGGGTCGTGCGCGTACCGCGCGAAGTAGTGCGTGGACAGCTGCTTGGCGCGGAAGGGCTTCTCGCCGATCGCGGCGACGGCCTCCTTCCGCTCGGCGGGCGTGAGGTCGGCCAGGTGCCGCGGCGGCTTCTTGGCTCCGCGGGGGGCGACGAAAGTGAGTTCTCCGGGCTTGGGCATGGTGATACCAGTGTCGCAGAGATACGACGGAAGGCCCGCCGTCCTGTGGACGACGGGCCTCTCATCGGAAGAACCGCAGGTCAGCCCGTGCCGACGAACAGCGCGAGCAGCAGCCACACCACGGGCGCCGTCGGCAGCAGGGAGTCGAGCCGGTCCATGATGCCGCCGTGACCGGGGAGGAGCGTGCCCATGTCCTTGATGCCCAGGTCACGCTTGATCATCGACTCGCCGAGGTCGCCGAGCGTCGCGCTCGCCGCCACCGCGAGACCGAGGACCAGGCCCTGCCACCAGAGCCCGCCGTCGATGAGGAACTGCATGCACAGCGCGCCCGCGGCCATCGCGAACGCCACCGCGCCGACCAGGCCCTCGCGGGTCTTGCCGGGGCTGATGCGCGGCGCCAGCTTGTGCTTGCCGAAGCGCCAGCCGACCGCGTACGCCCCGGTGTCGCTGACCACCGTCAGGAGCAGGAAGGTCAGCACCCGCTGCGGGCCGTCGTCCGCCGTCAGCAGCAGGGCCACGAACGTCGCCAGGAACGGCACGTAGAAGGCGGCGAACACCCCCGCGGTGACGTCCTTCAGATATCCCTCGGGCGGCTTCGCCATCCGCCACACCAGGACCGCGAGCGCCGTCAGGGCCGTCGCGACCCAGGCGCCCTCGGGGCCGCGCGCGTATCCGGCGACGACCATCGCCGCGCCGCCGACCGCGAGCGGTACCAGCGGCGCCCCGATCTGCTTGCGCTCCTGGAGGCGGGAGGTCAGCTCCCACAGCCCGACCACCACGGCGACCGCCACGACCCCGACGAACGCGGCCTTCCAGATGAACAGCGACGCGATGATGACGGCGCCGAGCCCGACCCCGACCCCTATGGCGGCGCCCAGGTCGCGTCCCGCGCTCTTCTTCTGCCGCGACGCCGGCGGGGGCGCGGACGGCGGAGGCGGGGCGGGGCTGGACATGGGCTCCTGCGGGTGCTCGTGCGGGTGCTCGTGCGGCGTCCCGTCACGGAACAGGGGGCCGCTCGGGCGAGCGGCCCCCCGGCCGTGTCCGTCCTGGAATCCGCCGGCGGGGACGTCGGGCACGATGGGCATGGGGCGAGTCTGCGACGCCGGATGCCGATCGTGTGCGGGACCCGCCGGGGCAGGCCCCTGGTCGGGCCCCCCACGGCCGGGAGGACCGGCCGGGGCACCCCAGGAAGAGTCGTTCATCAGACCTCGAGCAGCTCGGCTTCCTTGTGCTTGAGCAGCTCGTCCACCTGCGCCACGTACTTCGCGGTGGTGTCGTCGAGCTCCTTCTCCGCGCGACGGCCCTCGTCCTCGCCGACCTCGCCGTCCTTGACGAGCTTGTCGATGGACTCCTTGGCCTTGCGGCGCACCGAGCGGATCGAGATCTTCGAGTCCTCGGCCTTGCCCTTGGCGACCTTGATGTACTCGCGGCGGCGCTCCTCCGTCAGCTCGGGGAACACCACCCGGATGATGTTGCCGTCGTTGCTCGGGTTGACGCCGAGGTCCGAGTCGCGGATCGCCTGCTCGATGTTGCGCAGCGCGCTCTTGTCGAACGGGGTCACCACGGCCATCCGCGGCTCCGGGACGGAGAAGGAGGCCAGCTGGTTGATGGGCGTGATGGCGCCGTAGTAGTCCGCCACGATCTTGTTGAACATCGCCGGGTGCGCACGGCCGGTGCGGATCGCGGCGAAGTCCTCCTTGGCGACCACGACGGCCTTCTCCATCTTCTCCTCGGCCTCGAGGAGGGTCTCTTCGATCACCACTTGCTCCTGCGTGTCGTCGCGTTGTGTCCTGCACGGTGTACGACCGGCAGGGCTGTCGTCCAGCCCCTCGCGGGGCGGTTCCCGGTTCGGGTCAGGCCCGGGTGCCCTGGTCGCTCACGAGCGTGCCGATCTTCTCACCCTTCACCGCGCGCGCGATATTGCCCTCGGTGAGCAGTTCGAAGACCAGGATGGGGAGGTTGTTGTCCCGGCACAGGGTGACGGCGGTGGCGTCGGCGACCTTGAGGTCGCGGGCGATCACCTCGCCGTACTCGAGGGCGTCGAACTTGACCGCGTCGGGGTTGCGCTTGGGGTCGGAGTCGTAGACCCCGTCGACGCCGTTCTTGCCCATGAGCAGCGCCTCGGCGTCGATCTCCAGGGCGCGCTGGGCGGCCGTGGTGTCCGTGGAGAAGTACGGCATGCCCATGCCCGCGCCGAAGATGACGACGCGGCCCTTCTCCAGGTGGCGCACGGCGCGCAGCGGGATGTACGGCTCGGCGACCTGCCCCATGGTGATGGCGGTCTGGACGCGGGAGTCGATGCCCTCCTTCTCCAGGAAGTCCTGGAGGGCGAGGCAGTTCATCACCGTGCCGAGCATGCCCATGTAGTCGGAGCGCGCCCGGTCCATGCCGCGCTGCTGGAGTTCGGCGCCGCGGAAGAAGTTTCCGCCGCCGATCACGATCGCGATCTCCGCGCCGTCGCGGACGACGGCCGCGATCTCACGCGCGATGGCGTGCACGACATCGGGGTCGACGCCCAGGCCGGTACCGCCGGAGAAAGCCTCTCCGGACAGCTTCAGCATGTAGCGGCCGGCCTTTTTGCCGTTGTTGTCGTCGCCCTGTACGGCGCCCTGGTTCATGGAGATCTCCTCGTGCACATACGAAGGAGGCCATTGCCTTGGGTCCTCGCGGTTTCCCGTACGGCAATGGCCTCCTCGTCAGATCTGCGGTCGTCCTGCGCGGGGGCGGGCGACTGCTTCAGACCCTACCGGGGTCCGGTGTCCGTCGCTTTCGCGGACAGGCTTCAGATGCCGACCTTGATGCGGGTGAAGCGCTTCAGGGTGACACCGGCCTCGTCCAGGATCTGCTGGACGGACTTCTTGTTGTCCAGGGCGTACGGCTGGCCGAGCAGCGTGGCGTCCTTGAAGAAGCCGTTCACGCGACCCTCGACGATCTTGGCGATCGCGGCCTCGGGCTTGCCCTCGGCGCGGGTGGTCTCCTCGGCGATGCGGCGCTCGGACTCGACGACCTCGGCCGGGACGTCCTCACGGGTGAGGTACTTCGGCGCGAAGGCGGCGATGTGCTGCGCGACGCCCTTGGCGACGGCGGCGTCGGCCTTGTCGAACTCGACGAGGACACCGATCTGCGGCGGGAGGTCCGGCATCGTGCGGTGCATGTACGCGTAGACGAAGCCGTCGGCGTACTGCGCGAAGCGGTCCAGGACGATCTTCTCGCCGAGGTTGGCGTTGGCCTCGTCCACGAACGCCTGCACGGTCTTGCCGGGCTCGATCTCGGAGGCGAGCAGCGCCTCCAGGTCGGCCGGGGAGGTGGCGGCGACGTGGGCGGCGAGCTGGTCGGCGACGGCCTGGAACTTGTCGCCCTTGGCGACGAAGTCCGTCTCGCACTTCAGCTCGACGAGGACACCGGAGGTGTTGTCGTCGGCGATGAGGGAGACCACGGCGCCGTTCTCGGCGGAGCGGCCCTCGCGCTTGGCGACGCCCTTCTGGCCCTTGATGCGCAGGGCCTCCACGGCCTTGTCGACATCGCCGTCGGCCTCGTCCAGGGCCTTCTTGCAGTCCATCATGCCGGCGCCGGTGAGCTCGCGGAGCTTCTTGACGTCAGCGGCGGTGTAGTTCGCCATGAGTCTGTTTCTCTCTCGAAGTCTGAAAGATCGGGCGGGTCCACGGGTGGACGGCGGGGGCTTCGTGGGCCCCCGCCGTCGTCACCCGAAGGTCCTGGTCCTGGAAGGTCAGGCCTGCTCGGCGGCCTCGGCCGGAGCGTCGGCGGCCTCGGCGTCCGCGACCTTCTCGGTCTCGGCGGAGGTCTGGACCTCGGCGGCCTCGGCGGCGGCCGGAGCCTCGGCCTCGGCGGAGTCGGCCTTCTTCTCGCCCTCGAGCAGGTCGCGCTCCCACTCGGCGAGCGGCTCGCCCTGGGCCTTCTCGCCCGGCTTCGAGTCACCGGTCGCGGCACCGGAACGGGCGATGAGGCCCTCGGCGACGGCGTCGGCGATCACGCGGGTGAGCAGGGTGACGGAGCGGATCGCGTCGTCGTTGCCCGGGATCTTGTAGTCGACCTCGTCGGGGTCGCAGTTGGTGTCGAGGATCGCGACGACCGGGATGTGGAGCTTGCGCGCCTCACCGACGGCGATGTGCTCCTTCTTGGTGTCGACGATCCAGACGGCGCTCGGCACCTTCTGCATCTCGCGGATACCACCGAGGGTCTTCTCCAGCTTGGCCTTCTCGCGGGAGAGGACCAGGAGCTCCTTCTTGGTGAGACCCGAGGCGGCGACGTCCTCGAAGTCGATCTGCTCGAGCTCCTTGAGGCGCTGCAGACGCTTGTAGACGGTGGAGAAGTTGGTGAGCATGCCACCGAGCCAACGCTGGTTGACGTACGGCATGCCGACGCGCGTCGCCTGCTCGGCGATGGCCTCCTGGGCCTGCTTCTTCGTACCGACGAACATGATGGAGCCGCCGTGCGCGACGGTCTCCTTGACGAACTCGTAGGCGCGGTCGATGTACGACAGCGACTGGAGCAGGTCGATGATGTAGATGCCGTTGCGCTCGGTGAAGATGAAGCGCTTCATCTTCGGGTTCCAGCGACGGGTCTGGTGACCGAAGTGGACGCCGCTTTCCAGCAGCTCCCGCATCGTGACGACGGCCATGGCCGTATCTCCTTGGGTTTCTCGGTTGTGTTCCTGACGCCCCGGCGCGCCATGCCCGCGAGGGACCGAAAGGCGCTGCCACCGCCCGTGAGGGTTGTGGCGGGGCGTGCGAAGTCGACCCGGTGACCCGAGTCGCCATAGGAAGTGTACGGGACCCCGGGGGCGGCGGGTGACGGCGTTGTCCACAACCGGCGGCCGGTCCACAGAAAACGTCCGGGACACCTGGGGACCGGGCGTCCCGGAGAGCCTTTCCCCATGCATCTGACGACGCTGTTCCTCGCCCTCGGCCTCCTGTGGCCGGTGGACCCGCCCGAGCTCCTCCGCGGCTGGCAGCCGCCGCCCGGCCCGTACGCCGCCGGTCACCGGGGCGTCGACCTCGCCGCGCCGCCCGGCGCCCCGGTCCTGGCCCCCGCGGCCGGCACGGTCACCTTCGCCGGCCCGGTCGGCGGCCGCGGCGTCCTCACCCTCACCCTTCCGGGCACGGGCACTCCCCCGCTCCGCACGACCTTCTCCCCCGTGACCCCCCTGGTGCCGGCCGGGACCCCGGTCCGGGCGGGCACGCCGGTCGCCCGGGTGGCCCCCGGCTCCCACTGCGCGCGGACCTGCCTCCACTGGGGGCTCCTCCGGGACGACCGGTACCTGAACCCCCTGCGTCTGATCAGACGCGCGCCGTCACGCCTGCTGCCCCTGGGGGGATGAGGGGGCCGGAGAACCGCCGACGCCGTGGAGGGCCATCGCGACCGCCGCCTCGGCGATCTCCGCCGGGTCTTCGGCCGCGCCGAGCTCGATGCGGCGGACGGCGGCGTCGACGACGCCCTGGAGCAGCATGGCGCCCAGCCGGGGCCGGGTCTGGCCCAGGGCCGCGAGCGCCTCGACGATCATGGCGACCAGTCCGCCGTGGGCCGCGCGGATCTTTTCGCGGGCGCCGTCGTCCAGTTCGCTCGCCGAGATGGCGACGACCGCGCGGTGGCGCCGGTCCCCGACCAGTTCCAGCTGCTTGCGCACGTACGCCTCGACCTTGCCCCGGGGCGTCCCGGCGTCGGCCATGGCCGTCTCGACCTCGGCGGCCCAGAGGGGGAAGTCGACGGCGCACAGTTCCTCGACGACGGCGGCGCGCGACCGGAAGTACTCGTAGACCGACGAGCGGGCGAGGCCCGTGCGCTCGGCGAGTGCGGGGAAGGTCAGCGCCTCCGTCCCGCCCTCGGACAGCAGGGAACGCGCGGCGTCCAGCAGGGCGCCGCGCTGCATCGTCCGGTGCTCGGCCACCGAGGCCGCTCGAATCCTGGGCACGGCTCCACTGTACGACCGGCCCCGGGGCCTCGGCGTCCGGCGTCGGGGGTCTCGGCGTCCGGCGTCGGGGGCTCAGCGCCCGGCGTCGGGGGCTCAGCGCCCGGCGTCGGCGAGCTTCGCCCGGAGCTGGAGGACGGACTTGGTGTGGATCTGGCTGACGCGGCTCTCGGTGACGCCGAGGACGTGGCCGATCTCGGCGAGGGTGAGGCCCTCGTAGTAGTAGAGGGTGACGACCGTCTTCTCGCGTTCGGGAAGCGTGTTGACTGCGCGGGCGAGGAGCCGGCGCAGCTCGCGGTCCTCGGCGACCTCGACCGGGTTGTCGGCGGCCGTGTCCTCCAGCGTGTCCATCAGGGAGAGGCGGTCTCCGCCCTCGCCCCCGACGTGCAGCAGTTCTTCCAGGGCGACCACGTTCGCCAGGGACAACTGGCTGAAGACCGCGTGCAGTTCCTCCAGCGTGATCTCCATCTCCGCGGCGACCTCGCTCTCGGAGGGCGTGCGGCGGAGCCGGGCTTCCAGGGTGGCGTAGGCGCGCTCGACGTTGCGGGCCTTCTGGCGGACGGAGCGCGGAATCCAGTCGAGCGCGCGGAGTTCGTCGATCATGGCGCCGCGGATGCGGGTGATGGCGTACGTCTCGAACTTGATGGCGCGCTCGATGTCGAACTTCTCGATGGCGTCGATGAGGCCGAAGACGCCGGAGGAGACGAAGTCCGCCTGCTCCACGTTGGACGGCAGCCCGACGCTGACCCGTCCGGCGACGTACTTGACGAGGGGCGAGTAGTGCAGGATCAGCTGTTCCCGCAGCCGCTCGTCGCCCGTGTCCTTGTACGACCGCCACAGTTCGTCGAGGGAGGTGGGTGCGGGCGGTCGCACGGTGCCCCGGGCCGCTGGGGGCACCGCAGCGCGGTCAGACCCGGAGGTGTGCTGGGGCATGCGTTGCCTTGAGCCGTTCTGCTGTCGGGTGTGTCGGTGCGGGTGTCGTGGGGGATTCCGGTGAGCGTAGCGTGAGTGCGTCGTCGCGGTGAGCTGACACCGGTGGATCGCGCCGCTCCGGGGGACGCCGTCGACCACGTCTTCGAACGGGGGCCGTGGCGCGTGTCGGCCCCTCGGACGTGACCGGGAGGACTCGGTCGTTCACGGCTTCACCTTTTCACCCGATTGCTCCGGGTCAAGTACCGCCTCGCCGCGCGTTCGACGCCCGGGTGGCGGTGTTCGTCAACCTCCAGCCCGCTTCGTGGCGTTCGACGAAACCGAGGGAGTGGAGTTCGTACAGCTTGGCGAGGGCGGCGTCGGGGGTGGTTCCGGCGCGGCGGGCGATGTCCGTGGTGGGGGTGGGGCCTCGGGCGGGCACGGCTTCCAGGACGTGGGCCGCGGCGGGGGCGAGGAGGTCGCGGGGGAGGACGGGGCCCCGGCGCGGCGGGGCGAGCTGGCCCATGTCCCCGACGAGTTCGACGATCTCGTCGGCGTCGGTGACGAGGGTGGCGTCGCCGCGCAGGAGTTCGTGGACGCCGGCGGAGAGGGCGCTGGTGACCGGGCCCGGTACGCCCATGGTGTGGCGGCCGAGTCGCGCGGCGGCGCGGACGGTGACGAGGGAACCGCTGCGGTGTTGTGCCTCGACGACGACGGTGCCGCGGGTGAGGGCGGCGATGAGGCGGTTGCGGAGGATGAAGCGGCTGGGGGTGGGGTGGCTGCCGGGCGGCAGCTCGCCGATGACGAGGCCCTGTTCGGCGATGCGCCGGATGAGGCGGTCGTGGCCGCGGGGATACGCGGTGTCGACGCCGCAGGCGAGGACGGCGACGGTCGCGCCGTCCGCGGCGAGGGCTCCCCGGTGGGCGGCTCCGTCGATGCCGTAGGCGGCTCCGGAGACGACGACCCAGCCCTTTCTCGCCAGGCCGGTGGCGAGGTCGGTGGCGGTGTGGGCGCCGTACGGCGTGCAGGCGCGGGCGCCGACGAGGGCGACGGAGCGCAGGGCCCAGGTGCGCAGGTCGGCGGGGCCCCGGAGCCAGAGGCCGAGGGGGCGGGCGTCTCCGAGGTCGTCGAGCTGGCTGGGCCATTCGGTGTCGCCGGGGACGAGGAAGCGGCCGCCGAGGGCGTGGACGGTGTCGAGGTCGCGGGCGGGCTCGGCGGTGGTGGCGCGCAGGCGCCAGGAGGCGACGCGTGTGGGGCCGGTGCCGGGAAAGGGGTCGCCGCCGGAGCGGGAGGCGGTGGAGCGGGCGGCGGTGGGCCGGGGGGCGGCGGAGTGGAGGAGTTGTTCGAGGAAGCCGGCGGCTCCGTAGTGGCGGAGCCACCGGCCGGCGTGTTCGTCGCCGGGTTCGACGATGCGGGTGAGGGCGGCGCGGGCCAGCCGTTCGTCCGCGGGGACGGGCGGGGTGGGCGGGATGGTCATGTGCGGTTCCCCGTTCCGGCGGGCACGCCGCGGATGACGCCGGTGCGCATTTCGAGGGCGAGGGCGACGTCCTGGTGGTCGGGCCGGTCGTGTCCGGCCAGGTCGGCGACGGTCCAGGCCACGCGCAGGACGCGGTCGAGACCGCGGGCGGTGAGGAGGCCGCGCTCGATGTCCCGTTCGGCCTCGGCGAGGGCCCCGGGGACCGTGTGGTGGCGGGTGCGCAGTTCGTGGCCGGGGATCTCGCTGTTCACCCTCCAGGGGGTGCCGGCGAGCCGCGCGGCGGCGCGGGCGCGCGCCTCGTGGACGCGTGCGGCGACGGCGGCGGTGGTTTCCCCCCGGTCGCCCCGCCCGAGGAGGTCGGCGCGGGTGACGGGTTCGGCCTCGACGCGGAGGTCGACCCGGTCGAGCAGGGGCCCGGAGAGACGTGCCTGGTAGCGGCGGACGAGGGAGGGCGGGCATTCGCAGCCGGCGCCGTACAGGGTGTGCCGGCCGCAGGGGCAGGGGTTGGCGGCGAGGGCCAGCAGGAAACGGGCGGGGAGCCGGACGACGCCGGCGGTGCGGGCGATGACGACGTGTCCGGATTCGAGGGGCTGCCGGAGCGCGTCGAGGGCCTTTCCGGAGAATTCCGGGGCTTCGTCCAGAAAAAGGATCCCTCGGTGGGCCAGGGAGACGGCGCCGGGCCTGGGGAGGCCGTTCCCACCGCCGACGAGGGACTGCATGGTGGCGGAGTGGTGGGGCGCGCAGTAGGGGGCGCGGCGGACGAGGGGTTCGCCGGGCGGGAGGATGCCGGCGACCGAGTGGACGGCGGTGACCTCCAGGGATTCCTGCCGGGTGAGGGGCGGAAGGATGCCGGGGAGCCGTTCGGCCAGCATGGTCTTTCCGGCGCCGGGCGGGCCGGAGAGCAGGATGTGGTGGCTGCCGGCGGCGGCGATCTCCAGGGCGTGGCGGGCGCGGTGCTGACCCGCGACGTCGGCGAGGTCGGGCCCTTCGGCGGGGTCGGCGGCGAGTCCGGTGCCGATGCCGGCGCCGGGGACGAGGAGCCCGGCGAGCATGGCGTCGGGCCGGCCCTCCTCGGTGGGTTCCTCGTCGGGGACGGGTTCGTCGGTGAGGAGGGCGATCAGCTGGCGGAGGCTGCGGACGCCCAGGACGGAGACGTCGGGGACGAGCGAGGCTTCGCCCGCGGTCCGTTCGGGGACGACGACCTGCCGGTATCCGGCCTCGGCGGCGGCGAGGACGGCGGGCAGGACCCCGCGGACGGGGCGGACGCGCCCGTCGAGCCCGAGTTCGCCGATGAGGACGAGGTCGGCGATGGCGCGCGGGTCGACGCGCTCGGCGGCACCGAGGACCGCCGCCGCCACGGCCAGGTCGAACCCGCTGCCGCCCTTGGGGACGGATGCCGGGCTGAGGCCGACGGTGAGTTTCTTCTGGGGCCATTCGGCGCCGGAGTTGACGACGGCGGCACGGACGCGGTCGCGGCTCTCGGTGAGGCTCTTGTCGGGAAGGCCGACGAGGGTGAAGGCGGCGACGCCGGGTTCGAGGTCGGCCTGCACTTCGACGACGACGCCCTCGACGCCGACGAGTGCCACGGAGCAGGTGCGGGCGAATCCCATCAGGCCACCCCCCGGGCGTGGATGAGGACGGGGGCGCCGCGGCGGGGCAGGACGACGCCGACGAGGTCGACGCGGACTCCGCCGGCGGGTGCCGGGGTGCCGTTGCGGTCGAGCCAGCAGGCGGCGAGGCGGCGAAGCCGTTCGGCCTTGCGGGGCGTGACGGCCGCCATGGGGTGCTCGTAGGCGCCGTGGCGCCGGGTCTTGACCTCGCAGACGACGAGGGTGTCGCCGTCCCGGGCGACGATGTCGATCTCGCCGGTCCGGCCGCAGCGCCAGTTGCGGGCGAGGATGTGCATGCCGGTCGCGGTGAGCCGGCGGGTCGCCAGTTCTTCTCCGTACCGTCCGAGCGCGCGGGTGGCGCCGGTCCTGTCGGTCGCGTTCATGCGGACCACCTCCGTCACCGACTGTGACGTGACGGGGCGTTGCGTGTGCGGCGCTGTGGACGGCGGTGAGGCTGTGGAAAACCCGCTCACCCTCGCGGGTGGCCCTGAAGGGGCGACCTAGCTGCCGGGGAGTTCGAGGTCGCTCTTGTTGAGCTCCTCGATGTTCACGTCCTTGAAGGTGAGGACACGGACCTGCTTGACGAACCTGGCCGGCCTGTACATGTCCCAGACCCAGGCGTCGGCCATGCTGACCTCGAAGAAGACCTCGCCCTGCACCGAGTGCACCTGCATCTCGTAGTCGTTGGTGAGGTAGAAGCGCCGCTCGGTCTCGATCACGTATTTGAACAGCCCGACGACGTCGCGGTACTCCCGGTAGAGCTTCAGCTCCATCTCGGTCTCGTACTTCTCGAGGTCCTCGGCGCTCATGGCATGTTCCCCTTCAGCCGTGCGTCCCCCTATTGTGCGTCAGCCGCTCGCGCCCCTGAACGATTTCCGGGGCGAGGGCGACCGGTGCACTCGGAGGTCCCTCGTCGAGCAGCGTGCGCAGCAACTCGGCGAGCCTGGTCGGGTACACCGTCTCACGGGCCGCCGACAGTTCGGCGGAGGTCCACCATCTCAGGCCCGCCAGGCTGCGGGTCTCCAGCTCCGTGAGGGTCCGCGGTCCGGGTACGGCGCCGTTCCCCCGGACGCGGGCGAGGTAGTACGCCTCGTCCTGGTCCCAGCGGCGCCCGGCGAAGGGGAAGGAGCAGTACCGGGTCCAGAGCACGGGACCGAGATCGACCTCGGTGATGCCGGTCTCCTCCGCGAGTTCGCGCAGCGCCGCCGCTTCCGGGGTCTCGTCGCCCTCCAGGCCGCCGCCGGGGGTGAACCACCAGGAGACTCCGGGGTCGTCCGGTTCGTGTCCGTGCAGGAGCAGGACGCGGTCGTCGGCGTCGAGCAGGACGACCCGGGCCACCTTCCGGCGAACGGGCCCGGCACCCGCCCCGGCCGACACCGACACCGACGCCGACACCGACGCTGCCTCTGCCCCTGCCCCTGCCATACGCTCCCCCGTCCCCGTATCCGCCCCCGTATCCGCCGTATCCGGCCCCGTGTCCGTCCGCCCCGCCCTCGCGTCCCGTGCGCCTTCCGTCATCCCCCCACCTTCTCGCGCGCCCCGGCCCGCTGCCCGCCCGTGCCCCGCGACAGGAGCCGTGCCGCCGGTCCGTACGCCGCGCCCGCGAGGACCAGCGCGGCCCCGGCCACGACCGCCGCGAGGAGCGCGTGGAACGGGCCCGGCCGTGAGACGCCGCCCGGGAGGGCGGCGAAGCCCGCCTGGGGCTCCAGGAGCCCCTTGGCGGGCCAGACGACGGCGTCGACCCGGGCGGCGACCGCCGAGCGGGGCACGGAGCCCCGGCCCGCGTCCTCGATGTGGCTGCGGGAGTCGAGGGAGGTGTGCCGGTCGTCGCCGAGGAGGAAGAGGTTGCCGGCGGGGACGGTCACGGAGAACTCCTGGCCGGAGGCGACCGTCCGGCCACCGGGTCCGGGCCCCAGGTACGGCTCGTCGACGCCCCTGCCGCCGACGGTGAGCCGGCCGTTCCCGTCGCAGCAGGCGACGGTGTCGCCGCCCACGGCCACGACCCGCTTGACCATGGGCGAGGAGCCCCAGAGGGGGTCGGTGAAGACGACGACGTCGCCGCGCTTCACCTCGTCGCCGTCGATGCGTTCGGCGAGCACCTTGGAGCCGACGTCGAGGGTGGGGGTCATGGAGTCGGTGGGGACGGTGTACGGCTGGTAGACCAGGGCGCCCCAGACGAATCCGCCGAGGAAGAGCACACAGCCGACGGCCACGGCCAGTCCCGACAGCGCGCTGCCGAGACGGCCGTGGCCGCCCTTGGTCCGTATGGTTCCGCTCATGTGCACCCCAGAGGTCTGTCGACGGTCCGGGACGGCACACTACCGGCGGGGTTCTACTCGGCGGTATGCCGTTCGAGCTGCTTCTTCCGGCGCCACAGGACCAGCGGGAGCGCGCCGGCGAGGCTCGCCGCGCCGAGCGGGGCGGCGCCCATGGCCTTGTTGAGGGCGGGCTGGTCGAAGATGCCGGGCACGGGGAGCGTGGCCCAGCGGGTGACGGGCCAGGCGACGACGACGGCGCGGCCCACGACCTGGTCGGCGGCGACGGTCCCGCCGCCGGGGAGCTCCTGGTGGAAGCGGGAGTCCAGGGAGTTCTGGCGGTTGTCGCCCATGACCCAGATGCGGCCCTCGGGGACCTTGATCGGGCCGAAGGAGTCCTGGCAGGGAACGGAGCCGGGGTAGAGGTAGGAGGCCTCGTCGAGCGGCACGCCGTTGAGGACGACCTTGCCGCCCTCCTTGCACGAGACGGTGTCACCGCCGACGGCGATGACGCGCTTGATGAGGTCCTTCTCCTCGGCGGACGGCATGAGGCCGATGAAGCTGAGGAACTTCTGCACGACGTTCGGCTTGGGGGTCTCCGCGGTCTCCAGCCAGCCGCCCGGGTCGTGGAAGACGACGACCTCGCCGCGCTCGGGCTCGGAGCCGAACCAGGGGGTGAGCTTGTCGACGAGGACCCGGTCGCCCTTCTTCAGGGTGTTCATCATCGATTCCGAGGGGATCGAGAACGCCTGCACCAGGAAGGTCTTGATCAGCAGGGCGAGCACCAGGGCGACGCCGATGAGGAGGGGCAGTTCCTTCCAGAAGGAGCGCTGCTTCCTGGGGCCCTCGCCGGTCCCGTACGTCCCGTCGCCGGTCCTGTCCGCCCCGTCGCCGGAACCGGCCGTGCCGTCGCCGTGCGACACCTCGTCATCCGTCACGTCGCCACCCGTCACTTCGTCGCCCCTGGCCTCTTCGGCCCTCTTCTCGGGCTCATCGTGTCCGGATCGTGCGCCGAGGGCCAAATCCCCCACATCCACTCCTCAGTCCGTGAGAACGCCCGCCCCGGCAGAGGGACGGGCCCACCACTCCCATAACGAGCAGAAGTTCCGCAGGGGTCGGGAGTCCGGGCAATCCGTTCAGATTCCGCTGGGACACACTATGCGACGGGCCGGACGCCCTGCCGGTGCCCGCACGCGCGTCCGGCACGCCCTCGAAGGTCCGCCGCTGTTCCAGGCGCCGCCAGTGGCCGACGGGCCAGGCGATCACCACGGCGCGTCCGACGACCTGTTCCTCCGCGACGGTGCCGTGGTCCTTCTCGTCGAGGTGGAAGCGGGAGTCGGCCGAGTCGGAGCGGTGGTCGCCGAGGACGAAGATCCGCCCTTCGGGGACCTTCACCTCGAAGGGGATGCTGGACGGCGGGTTCCCGGGGTGCAGGTACGGCTCGTCCAGCGGTACGCCGTTGACGGTGAGCCGTCCGTCCTCGCCGCAGCAGCGGACGGTGTCCCCGCCGACGCCGACGACCCGCTTGATGAGGTCCTGCTCGTCGGCCGAGGGCAGCAGTCCGATGAAGGTGAGGGCCTGCTTGACCTGCTTGACGCCGACGGGGTCGTCGGCGGGCGGCGCGTCCCCGTGCTGGAGCCAGTTGCCGGGGTCCTCGAAGACGACGACGTCGCCGCGCCGGGGCCGGGAGCCGAACCAGGGGGTGAGCTTGTCGACGAGGACCCGGTCGTGGACGCGGATCGTCTGTTCCATGGAGCCGGAGGGGATGACGAACGCCTGGACCAGGAAGGTCTTGAGGACGAGGGCGATGAGCACGGCCACCGTGACCAGGATGGGGATCTCCCGGACGGCGGAGCGCCGCCGGCGCCGCTTGACCTTGCGGGCGAGCCTGCGCCGTTCGGCCCGGCCGGGCGGCGCGGGGTCCCGGTCCGGGGCGTGGCGGGGCCCGCGGGCCCGCCGGCCCCGGCTACCCACGGCTCCCCGTCCCGTCGGCGGTCCGCCCTCCGGCGGCTCCCCCGCCGGGCCGCTCCTCGCGCCCGGCGCGCGTCGGGGGCGCGGTCGTTCCCGTGTCGTGTCCGCCGGCCGGCGCGGCCGGTACGGCGTCGAAGGCGTCGGTGCCGGGCACGCCGGTCCAGCGGCCGAAGGGCCAGGCGATCCAGTCGGCGCGGCCGACGACCCTGTCGACGGGGACCATGCCGCCGCCGGGGTCTCCCAGGTGGTCGCGGGAGTCGCTGGACTGGCCGCGGTGGTCGCCCATGACCCAGAGCCGGCCCGGGGGGACGACGATGTCGAAGGGCACGGCGGAGGGCCGGTCGCCCGGCATCAGGTACCGCTCCGCGACGGTGGCGCCGTTGACGGTGAGCAGACCGTCCGCGTCGCAGCAGACCACCCGGTCGCCGCCGGTGCCGACGACGCGCTTCACGAAGTCGGTCTCGTCGGGTTCCGCGAGGCCGAGGGCGGCCGCCGCGTCGTGCAGGAGGCCCGTGAGGGGGCCGTTCCGCGGCTCCTCCCGTACGAAGGAGCCGGTGCCGTCGAAGACGACGACGTCGCCGCGGCGCGGCTCGTCACCGAAGCGGTAGGCCAGTTTGTTCACCAGGATCCGGTCGCCGACCCGGAGCGTGGGCTCCATGGAGCGGCTGGGGATGAGGAACGGCTGCAGCACGAAGTGGCTCAGGAGCAGCAGGAAGACCACGCAGGCGCCCCCCGCGAGGACGGTGCGGCGCCAGGAGGGCGCGGCCCGGTGCGGCGGTTCGGGCCCGGGGTCCCCGGAAACGCGTACGGAGCGCGACCCCTCCTCCGTGCCGGACTCCGTACGGGAGTCCGTGCCGGAGGAGGGGTCGCGCTCCGTGTGCTGTGCTTCGGTGTCCATCGCCGGCAAAGCCTATCCGGCCTGCCTGTGCGGGGAACCCGGAGCGTCGCGCGGTCCGGGAGCCGGGGCTCAGCGGTCGCGCTTCTCCTTGATCTTGGCGGCCTTGCCGCGCAGCTCGCGGAGGTAGTAGAGCTTGGCGCGACGGACGTCACCGCGGGTCACGAGCTCGATCTTCTCGAAGATCGGGCTGTTGACCGGGAAGGTGCGCTCGACGCCGACGGAGAACGAGACCTTGCGGACCGTGAAGGTCTCGCTGACGCCCGAACCCTGGCGGCGGATGACGACGCCCTTGAACTGCTGGATGCGGGAGCGGTTGCCCTCGATGACGCGCACGTGGACGTTCACGGTGTCGCCGGGGCGGAAGGCGGGGAGGTCGGAGCGGAGCGAAGCCGCGTTGACCTGGTCGAGCAGGGAGGCCATGGAGGTCTCTTTCCTCGCTGATGCCACAGGTCATCAGCGGTACGTTCGAAGTGGTTGCGGAGACCGTCCGCTCCTGGCGGCGTCGTTCCCCCTGTGGCAGGGGCGCGCGCCGGACGGACGGCAGCGGCCTATTCTTCCACGTCCTCGACCCTGCGCCAAAATCGGCCGCCGGGCTCGGGGGCCCATCCCATCATCGAGAGGATCTCCCGGTCCTTCTTGTCGAAGGCGGCGGGGTCGCAGCGCTCGATGAGGTCGGGCCGGTGCGCGACGGTGCGGCGGAAGGCCTCGTCGCGCCGCCAGCGGGCGATCTTCCCGTGGTGGCCGCTGAGGAGGACGTCGGGGATGCCCCGGCCGCGCCACTCGGGGGGCTTGGTGTAGACGGGGCCCTCCAGGAGGTTGGCCATGGCCCCGGGGGCGAAGGAGTCGTCCCGGTGGGACTCGGCGTTGCCGAGGACACCGGGCAGGAGGCGGGCGACGGCCTCGGTGACGACGAGGACCGCGGCCTCGCCGCCGGCGAGGACGTAGTCGCCGATGGAGACCTCGTAGACCGGCATCCGGGTCGCGTACTCGTCCATGACGCGGCGGTCGATGCCCTCGTAGCGGGCCGGGGTGAAGATCAGCCAGGGCCGCTCGGAGAGCTCGACGGCGAGTTCCTGGGTGAAGGGGCGGCCGCTGGGGGTGGGGACGACGAGGACCGGGCCGTGGGCGCCGCCCTCGTACCCGTCGGCGAGGGTCTGGTCGAGCGCGTCGCCCCAGGGGCCGGTCTTCATGACCATGCCGGGGCCGCCGCCGTACGGGGTGTCGTCGACGGTGTTGTGCCGATCGTACGTCCAGTCGCGCAGGTCGTGGACGTGGACGTCGAGCTGTCCGCGCGCGCGTGCCTTGCCGACGAGGGAGACGTTCAGCGGTTCGAGGTACTCGGGGAAGATCGTGACGACGTCGAGCCTCACGCGTCCCCCTCGCGGGACTCGTCGCCGGAATCCCCGCCCGCCTTCTCGCCGGACTCCTGGCCGGACTCCTCGCGGGCGGAGGCGATCTCGGCGCGGTCGTCGATCAGGCCGGGCGGCGGGTCGATCACGGCCCGCTGCTCCTCCAGGTCGATCTCGGTGACGATCTCCCCGACGAAGGGGATCATCAGCTCGGTGCCGTCGGGGCGTTCGACGATGAAGAGGTCCTGGGACGGCAGGTGGGAGATCTCGGTGATCCGGCCGACCTCGGTGCCGTCGGCGAGGACGACGTCGAGGTCGATCAGCTGGTGGTCGTAGTACTCGTCCTCCTCCTCGGGCATCTCCTCGGGGTCGACCTCGGCGATGAGGAGGGTGTTGCGGAGGGCCTCGGCGCCGTTGCGGTCGCGGACGCCCTCGAAGCGCAGCAACAGCCTGCCGCTGTGGACCCGGCCGCTCTCGATGGTCAGCGGCCCGGTGGAGGCCGGGTCGGTGAGCAGGACGGCGCCGGGGCCGAGCCTCAGCTCGGGCTCGTCCGTCCGCACCTCGACGGTGACCTCGCCCTTGATGCCGTGGGCGCGACCGATTCGCCCGACTACCAACTGCACTGCTTCCCACTCTCCTGTCACACGGCTGGTACGACAACGGGCCGGGGCGGGCTCGTAAGCCCTCCCCGGCCCGTGCCGGCACTGCTCAAGACGATGCTTGTCGGTCCGCTCAGCGGACCTGGTCCACGTCGACGAGGTCGACGCGGATGCCGCGGCCGCCGAGGGCGCCCACGACGGTGCGCAGCGCACGCGCGGTGCGGCCGTTGCGGCCGATCACCTTGCCGAGGTCCTCGGGGTGGACCCGAACCTCCAGCACGCGCCCCCGGCGCAGGTCGCGCGAGGCGACCTGTACGTCGTCGGGGTTGTCGACGATGCCCTTCACGAGGTGCTCGAGAGCCTCCTCGAGCATGATCAGGCCTCGGTCGACTCGGTGGACGCGGCCTCGGCCTCGTCAGCCTTCTTGTCGGCCTTCTTGGCCTTCGGGGTGATGGCCTCACCCTTGTCGTCGCCGGCCTCGAGGGTCTTCGCGAACTCGTCGAACGAGGCGCGCTTCGCCTCCTTGGTGGCCGGGACGAGCAGGGCCTTCTCGGGGGCCGGGAGGCCCTTGTGCTTCTGCCAGTCGCCGGTGAGCTTGAGGATGGCGAGGACCGGCTCGGTCGGCTGGGCGCCGACGGACAGCCAGTACTGCGCACGCTCGGAGTCGACCTCGATACGCGACGGGTTGTACGTCGGGTGGTAGAGGCCGATCTCCTCGATCGCGCGACCGTCACGACGGGTGCGGGAGTCGGCGACGACGATGCGGTAGTGCGGCTGGCGGATCTTGCCGAGGCGCTTGAGCTTGATCTTGACTGCCACTGGAGTGGTGTCTCCTGGTCTTGACGTGGTTGGGCACTTGAGATGCCACGTGGGGTTGCGGTACTCGGATGCCCGATGGACGCGTCAGCCGGAGGAGAGAGGGGTCCTGTGCGACTGTCGAGTACAGCTAGCCATTGTGCCACACGCCCGGGGCTCAGCGAGCGGCGCCCACCGCCTCCGGGATGCGGAAGGGTTTGCCGCAGCCGCCGCAGACGATCGGCGCCTGGGCGAGCACCGAGGGGACCACGCGCACGTTGCGCCCGCAGTCGCACACGGCCTTGACCCGGACGCCGCCGCCCGAGGACCCGTGCCGGGCGGCCGGTCCGCGGAAGGAGCGCTTGGTGTCGGCGGCGGTGGCGACCGTGTGGGCCTTGAGGGCGCGCTGGAGCCGTTCGATGGTGGGGCGGTAGCGCCGCCTGGCCTCCGCGTTGAGCGTGACCAGGGAGAAGCCGCTGCTGGCGTGCGGCTCCTCGGGGTGGTCGAGACCCATCTCCTCGGCGATCGCGAGGAAGCGGCGGTTGTGGTAGCGGCCGGCGCGGGAGGTGTCGCGGACGCCCCGGGCGGCGGCGATGCCGTGGACCGCCTCGTGGAGGAGTCGTTCGAAGGAGAGTTCGGCGCCGCAGGCGGACGAGGACTCTCCGATGAGGGATTCGGGCGCGGCAAGGTCGGGCAGCTCGGGGTGGTGCCGCTGAATGTCGGCCCACGCCTGTGCCAGCTCTGCGGCGAGAACAGGTGGTGTCGTGCTCACGTCGGGTACAACGAGCCGAAGCGCTCCCGGGTTCCATTCCGGGGCATCCCAAATATTTTGCACTTACCCGTCAGTTGACTCCGATGCGTCCGGACGAGGGCCAGTACGCCGATCTGCGGAGGAGACGCCCGCGCGGCCCCAAGCCCGTACGTAGCGGCGCATACGCCCCGGCGCACGGGCCGGGTGCGCGCGCCCCGCCGGGAAGGGCGGGACGGACGTGAAGTGTTGCGGGGACATTACAGGGTCCGCGCGCGCGGGCGCACACCGCCCCTCCCCCGGGCGAATCGGTGCGGCCCGACCACTGGACGCGGCCCCGGAAGGGGAGTTCCCTGACTACGGGGGGCCGTCGTCCGCACACGGATTGGGGCGCTTTTCATGACACCTACGCTCGTCCCGCACCACCCCGCGCGCGACTGGGCCGAGATCCAGGAGCGGATGCTCGTGCCGCTGTACGAGGCGGTGTACGACCGTCTCGGCGTGGGCGCGGGCTCCCGGGTGCTCGGGCTCGGCTGCGGCTCGGGCCTGGCCCTCCTCATGGCGGCCGCGCGGGGCGCGCGGGTGGCCGGCGCGGACCGGGACCACGCGCGCGTGGAGCTGGCCAGGGAGCGGCTGCCGGAGGACGTCGCGGTCACGCACGGGCCGCCGGAGTACGCCCCGTACGACGTGATCACGGCCTTCCACGCGACGGACGCCCTTCTTCCGGAACTGCCGGTGCTCACCCGTACGGCTCATTCCGGCACGGCGGTCGTCCTCGCCGGGTGGGGGCCGCCGGAGCGGTGCGCCACGGAGACGGTGCTGCGGGTCGCGGCCCGGCTCTCGGACCGCCGTCCGGCGCCGGCGCCGGACCTGGACGCGCTGGTGGCCGGGGCGGGGCTGCGGCGGGAGGGCGCGGGCCGGGTGGCCTGCCCCTTCGGGTACGCGGACGAAGCCAGCGCGGTGCGGGGGCTGCTGTCGACGGGCGCCTTCGACGAGGCGGTCCGCGCGGCGGACCCCTCGCAGGTGGAGAAGGAGATCGAGGAGGCGCTCGCCCCGTACGTCCGCCCGGACGGGACGGTGTGGATGCCCAACGTCTTCCGGTACGTGGTCGCCCGCACCCCCTGACGGACGGCGCGCGCCGTCCGCCGGCGTTCCCCGGCCGACCGGGCGGCACGCGGCCGCCCGCCCCCGGGCCCCTCCCCCGTCACGCCCCCGGCGGCTCGGGGTTCGGCCCCACGCCCGGCTCGGGGCCCGGGGCCGGGCGGGCGATGCCCGCCGCGCGGTAGGCCGCGTCCTCCTCCAGGGTCTCGTTCGCCAGGAGGGCCCCGGCCAGGGCGTCCAGCTTGTCGCGGTGGTCGGCGAGCCGCCGCAGCGCGACCTCGTAGCACTCGTCGACGATCCGCCGCATCTCCCGGTCGACGGTGTCGAGGGTCGCGGGGGCCGCCGACAGGCCGTACGCCTGCTGGGGGTCGCCCGGGACGGCGGTGAGGCGGCCGACGCGTTCGCTCATCCCCCACCGGCCCGCCATGCCCCGGGCGATGCCGGTGACCTGCTCCAGGTCGCTCTCGGCGCCGGTGGTGACCGTGCCGAAGACGACCTGCTCGGCCGCCATCCCACCGAGGGCCCCGATGATCCGGCCGCGCAGGTACTCCTCGGTGTAGGCGTACTTGTCGGCGTCCGGGGTCGAGAGGGTGACGCCGAGGGCCCGGCCGCGCGGCACGATGGTGATCTTGCGGACCGGGTCGGCGCCGGGCTGGAGCATGCCGAGCAGGGCGTGGCCGCTCTCGTGGTACGCGGTCCGCCGCCGTTCCTCCTCCGGCATCACGAGCGGCCGTTCCGCGCCGAGCTGGACCTTCTCCAGGGCGTCGGACAGGTCGGTCCGCGTGACGGCCTTCCGCTCGCGCTTGACCGCGAGGAGCGCGGCCTCGTTGGCGAGGTTGGCCAGCTCCGCGCCGGTCATGCCGGGGGTCGCGCGGGCCACCTGCTCCAGGTCGACGTCCTCGGCGAGCGGAATCCGGCGGGTGTGGATGCGCAGGATGGCCTCGCGCCCGCCCCGGTCCGGCGGGTTGACGTGGACGATCCGGTCGAAGCGGCCGGGCCGGGTGAGGGCGGGGTCGAGGACGTCGGCGCGGTTGGTGGCGGCGAGGACGACGACCCCCTCGGAACCGGTGAAGCCGTCCATCTCGGTGAGGATCTGGTTGAGGGTCTGCTCGCGCTCGTCGTGACCGCCCATGCCCGAACCGCCGCCCCTGGCCCGGCCGATGGTGTCGATCTCGTCGATGAAGACGATCGCCGGGGCGACCTTGCGGGCCTCGGAGAACAGCTCCCGCACCCGGGAGGCGCCCACGCCCACGATCATCTCGATGAACCCGGAGGCGGAGGCCGAGAAGAACGGCACCCCCGCCTCGCCCGCGACGGCCCGTGCGAGGAGGGTCTTGCCGGTGCCTGGAGGCCCGGCGAGGAGCACGCCGCGGGGCATCTTGGCGCCCATCGCCCGGTAGGCGTCCGGGTTCTTGAGGAAGTCGACGACGTCGTTGAGTTCGCCCTCGACCTCGTCGATGCCGGCGACGTCGGCGAAGGTGGTGCGCCTCCCGGTCTCCAGCTCCACCGGTCTGGGCGGCTGTTTGCGGCCCAGCATGCCGCCGGCGCCGCCCATGCCCGCGCTCATCCGGCGGGCGATGAACACCCAGAGCAGGACGAGCAGCAGCATCGGGGCGAGCGAGAGGAGGAGGTTGGCGAGGAAACTGCGCTCCTGGACGACCGGCTCGGCGGTGACGACGACGTTCCGCTTGGTGAGCTGCGCCCACAGGCCGTCGTCGGCGAAGGCGGGCCGCTGGGTGGTGAACGTGGTGTAGTCGCCCTCGCCGTCGGGGACGGGCTGCTTGTTCCTGAGCTGTCCCTGGATCGCGTCGCCCTTGGAGTAGATCTTGGTGACGTTCCCGGCGGCGACCTGCCGGTCGAACTCGGTGTACGAGATCGTCGGGCCGTCGCCGTCGTTGAAGAACGACAGGACGATGTTGGTGATCAGGTACACGACGAGCGCGGTGAGGATCAGTCCGCCCCAGCCGCCCGGCATCCGTTTCCTCGGCGCCGGGGGCGGCGGGGCCCCTTCCGAGCGCCAGGGCTGGTCGGTCCGGTCGCTCGGGGGTGCGGGGTCGGCCACGTGACTCTCCTCGGGGCGGCGGTGGCCCCAGTATCGGAGAGCGGGAGGAACCGGGCATCGCGGGCGGTCCGGAGGGATGAAGAGGGGCCCGGGGCGGTTTCGCACCGCCCCGGGCCCCTCTCCTCACGCCCCGGTCAGCTCATGAACTTCTTGAACTCGTCCGGCAGCTCGAAGTCCTTCGGGGTCTGGCCCGCCCCGGGCAGACCGAAGGCGCCGCCCTGCTGGGCCTGCTCGCGGCGCTCGGCGGCGGCCTGCTCCTCGGCCTTCCGCTTCATCGGGTTGCCGCTCTTGCGCTTGCCCTTGGCCTGCTTGACCTGCTTCTTCTGCCGGCCGGGACCGCCGCCCATGCCGGGAATCCCGGGCATCCCCGGCATGCCGCCGCCCTGGGCCATGCGGGACATCATCTTGCGGGCCTCGAAGAACCGCTCGACCAGGCCCTTGACCGCGCTGACCTCGACGCCGGAGCCCTTGGCGATGCGGGCGCGGCGGGAGCCGTTGATGATGGTCGGGTCCTGGCGCTCGGCCGGGGTCATCGACTTGATGATGGCGGCCGTGCGGTCGACGTCCCGCTCGTCGATGTTGTTGATCTGCTCCTTCATCTGGGCCATGCCGGGGAGCATCCCGAGGAGCTTGGAGATCGAGCCCATCTTGCGGACCTGCTCCATCTGGGCCAGGAAGTCGTCGAGCGTGAACTCCTGGCCCTTCTTCGACGCGAGCTTCGAGGCCATCTTGGCGGCCTCTTCCTCGTCGAAGGTCTGCTGGGCCTTCTCGATGAGGGAGAGCATGTCGCCCATGCCGAGGATGCGGGACGCCATGCGGTCCGGGTGGAACGCGTCGAACTCGTCCAGCTTCTCGCCGTTGGAGGCGAACATGATCTGCTTGCCGGTGACGTGCGCGATGGAGAGCGCGGCACCGCCGCGGGCGTCGCCGTCGAGCTTGGAGAGCACGACGCCGTCGAAGCCGACGCCGTCGCGGAAGGCCTCGGCGGTGTTGACCGCGTCCTGGCCGATCATGGCGTCGACGACGAAGAGGATCTCGTCGGGGCTGACGGCGTCGCGGATGTCCGCGGCCTGCCGCATCAGCTCCTGGTCGATGCCGAGGCGGCCGGCGGTGTCGACGATGACGACGTCGTAGAGCTTGGTGCGCGCGTACTCGATCGAGTCCTTGGCGACCTGGACCGGGTCGCCGACGCCGTTGCCCGGCTGGGGACCGTAGAAGGCCACGCCGGCGCGGTCGGCGACGACGGAGAGCTGGTTGACGGCGTTGGGGCGCTGGAGGTCGCAGGCGACGAGCAGCGGGGAGTGGCCCTGGCCCTTGAGCCAGAGGCCGAGCTTTCCGGCGAGGGTGGTCTTGCCCGCGCCCTGGAGACCGGCGAGCATGATCACGGTGGGCGCGGCCTTGGCGAACCGGAGGCGGCGGGTCTCGCCGCCCAGGATTCCGACCAGCTCGTCATTGACGATCTTGATGACCTGCTGGCTCGGATTCAGGGCCTTGGAGACCTCGGCACCGAGGGCCCGTTCCTTGACGTTCCGGATGAACGCGCGCACGACCGGCAGGGCGACGTCGGCCTCGAGGAGGGCGATACGGATTTCCCGGGCCGCGCTGTCGATGTCCTGCTCGGAAAGGCGACCCTTGCCCCGGAGGTTCTTGAAGGTCGCGCTCAGGCGGTCGGAGAGAGTATCGAACACGGCGCTCGTCGGTCCTTGAGGTCGGGGGCGGAGAATCGCCCTCCAGGGTATCCGGCCCGGCAAAGGAATCACCCCCGCCCACCGGATCGGACGGGCGGGCGCGCCCCGCGGGCGCGGAGACCGCGGATTCCCGGGCGGCTCGCTCGTGCGGTCGCCGGACCGCCTCCGCTCGCGCGGGGCGTCCGGCCTGTCCTCGCGCCGCTGGATCGCGAAGGCGGTCGCCCCGTTCGCGCGGGAGCGTTCCAGGGAGCCGGGGAACCCGTGACGACCCGGCGGGGTCGCCCCGTTCGCGCGGGGAGCGTCCCGTGCCCGGCGGGCGGTGCCCTCCGGGTCACCCCAGCGCCGCCTCCAGCGCCTTCGCCAGGTCCGCCGCCTCCTCCGGCGGCAGCAGGGAGCCGTCCGGCCGGGTCACGTACAGGGTGTCGACGGCGTTGGCGCCCAGCGTGGAGACGTGCGCGCTCCTGACCCGCACCGCCGCCCCCTCCAGGGCGCGGCCGATGCGGTGGAGGAGGCCGGGGGCGTCCTGGGCGCGGACTTCGATGACGGTGGCGAGGCGGGAGCCGGCGGCGGCGACGGTGACGCGGGGCGGCGGGGCGGCGGGGCCGCGCCGCCGGGGGTGGGCCGCTTCGCGTGCGGCGAGGCGGGCGGGGACGTCGAGGGAGCCGTCGAGGGCGCGGACGAGGTCGGCGCGGAGCCGGGCGGCCTCGGGCAGGGAGCCGTACTCGGCGGCGACGCGCCAGTCGAGGACGAGGACGGGGCCGGGGCCGGGACCGGGGCCGAGGCCCGGGGGGAGTTCGGCGGCCCGCAGGTCGGCGGCGCGGACGGTGAGGCGGTGCAGGGCGAGGACGCCGGCGACGGCGGGCAGGACGCCGGGCCGGTCGGGCAGGGCGATGACGAGTTCGACGCCGACGGGTTCCGGGACCGTGTCGTCCTCGTCGCCCTCCGTCCGCCCCTCGGCGCGGGTGTGGAGGGCGAGGACGGGTCCGCCGGTGCGCAGGGCCTCGACGGCGAGGCGTTCCTGTTCGGCGCTGGGGGCGGCGGCCTCGGGGTCGGGCAGGGGCTCGCCCGCGAGGACGCCCGCGACCCGTCCGACCAGGTCGGCGACGAGCGAGGCGCGCCAGGAGGACCAGGCGGCGGGACCGGTGGCGAGGGCGTCGGCCTCGGTGAGGGCGTGCAGGAGTTCCAGGGTCCCGAGGGTGCCGACGGCGGTGGCGACGGAGTGGACGGTGGCGGGGTCGTCGAGGTCGCGCCGGGTGGCGGTCTCGACCAGGAGGAGGTGGTGGCGGACGACGGTGGCGACGGTGGCGGCGTCCGCGCGGCCGAAGCCGATGCGGGCGGCGAGGTCGCGGGCGACGGCCTCTCCCGCGACGGAGTGGTCGCCGGGCCGGCCCTTGCCGATGTCGTGGAGGAGCGCGGCGACGAGGAGGAGGTCGGGGCGGCCGACGCGGCGGGTGAGCGAGGAGGCCCGTACGGCGGTCTCGACGAGGTGGCGGTCGACGGTCCAGGTGTGGACGGGGTTGCGCTGGGGCCGGCAGCGGACGCGTTCCCAGCCGGGGAGGAGCCGGGTGACGAGGCCTTCGGCCTCCAGCGCCTCCCAGACGGGGACGGTGGCCTCTCCCGCGCCGAGGAGGGTGACGAGTTCCTCGCGTGCCTCGGCGGGCCAGGGCACCGGCAGGGGCTTGGCGGTGGCGGCGAGGCGGCGGACGGCGTGCGGGGAGAGCGGGAGTCCGGACCGGGCGGCCGCGGCGGCGGCGCGCAGGGTGAGGACGGGGTCGCGTTCGGGCCGGGCGGTGCGGGCGAGGACGGCCTCCCCGTCCATCTCCACGACGCCTTCGGCGAGCGGCGTGCGCTCGGCCGGGGGCGTGCCGCCGGCCCGGGCGTCCCCGGTCCGGCCGGCTCCGGGCCGGCCGCGGAGGAGGGACCGGAGGCGCGGGCGGGCGGAACGGGCCTTGAGGACGCGGTGGACCTCGCGCCAGGTGACGTCGGCGGCGTACGAGACGGTCCGGGCGGCCTCGTACACCTCGCGGAGCAGGGCGTCGGCGTCGGGGAGGCCGAGTTCGGCGGCGACGGCGTCCTGGTCCTGGAGGGCGAGCCGGTCGGTGGCGCGGCCGGTGGTCAGGTGGAGGGCGTCGCGGGCGTCGAGGAGGCACCGGCGGGCGCGGTCGAGTCCTTCGCGGGGGGCGTCGGCGAGCCAGGAGGCGGCGACGGCCCGGAGGGTCTGGGCGTCGCGCAGTCCGCCGCGGGCCTCCTTGAGGTCGGGTTCGAGGAGGAACCGCAGCTCTCCCGCGCGTTCGGCGCGCTCGCGGCAGAGGGCGCCGAGTTCGGGGAGGCGTTGGGGCGCCCGGTCGCGCCAGTCGGCGAGGACGGTGGCGCGCAGGGCCGTGACGAGTCCGGCGTCCCCGGCGAGGGGGCGGGCGTCGAGGAGGCCGAGGTGGGCCCTGAGGTCCTTGCCCGCGGTGGCGCGGGCTTCGGCGGGGGTGCGGACGGAGTGGTCGAGGGCGAGGCCGGCGTCCCACACCGGGTACCAGATCCGGTCGGCGAGGGCGGCGATCGCGGTCCCGCCGGCGGTGCCGTCGTGGAGCAGGACGAGGTCGAGGTCGCTGCGGGGGGAGAGTTCGGAGCGGCCGTAGCCGCCGACGGCGACGAGGGCGGTGCCGGGGGGCGGCGCGGCGGCGGCGAAGAGGCCGGTCAGCCAGTCGTCGGTGAGGCGGGCGAGGGCGGCGCGGCGCGGCGGTCCGGACCGCTCCTCCTGCCGGAGGAGGAGCAGCCGGGCCGCCGCGTGACCGCCGGGGTCCGCGTCTTCGTTCCGCTTGCTGGATTCGGGGTTCGTCACCCGGCGGCTCCTCACGTGTGCCCGCGGACGCCTACAGCGCGTCCGGTCCGCGTTCGCCGGTGCGGACCCGCACGGCGGTCTCGACCGGCACGCTCCACACCTTGCCGTCCCCGATCTTGCCGGTCCGGGCGGCCTTGACGACGACGTCGATGAGCTGTTCGGCGTCCTCGTCCTCCACCAGGACCTCGACGCGGACCTTGGGGACGAGGTCGACGGTGTACTCGGCGCCCCGGTAGACCTCGGTGTGGCCGCGCTGGCGGCCGTAGCCGCTGGCCTCGGTGACGGTGAGTCCGTGGACGCCGAACGCCTGGAGGGCCTCCTTGATCTCGTCGAGCCGGTGCGGCTTCACGACCGCGGTGATGAGCTTCATGCGTCCACCTTCTTGTTCTGCGTGACGGCCGGGGCGGGGGTCGCGGAGCGGGAGGCGCCGCCGCCGGCTCCGCTGAAGTCGTACGCGGTCTCGGCGTGCTCGGCCTGGTCGATGCCGGAGACCTCGACGTCCTCGGCGACCCGCATGCCCATCGTCCTGTCGATGGCGAGGGCGAGGAGCGCGGAGACGATCAGGGAGTAGGCGAGGACGGCGAAGACGCCGATCGCCTGCTTGCCGAGCTGTTCGAGGCCGCCGCCGTAGAAGAGGCCCTTGGCGTCGGACTGGACGCCGCCGGTGGCGAGGAGGCCGACGAGGAGGGAGCCGACGACACCGCCGACGAGGTGGACGCCGACGACGTCGAGGGAGTCGTCGTAGCCGAACCGGTACTTGAGGCCGACGGCCATGGCGCAGAGGAGACCGGCGACGGCGCCGACCACGATCGCGCCGAGGGGGCTGACGGCACCGCCGGAGGGGGTGATGGCGACGAGTCCGGCGACGGCGCCGGAGGCGGCCCCGAGGGTGGTGGAGGCGCCGTGGCGGATCTTCTCGTAGGCGAGCCAGGCGAGCATGGCGGCGGCGGCGGCGACCTGGGTGTTGACGAACATCACGGCGCCGACGCCGTCGTCGTTGCCGAGCCAGGAGCCGGCGTTGAAGCCGAACCAGCCGAACCAGAGGAGTCCGGCGCCGAGCATGACCAGCGGGAGGCTGTGCGGGCGCATCGGGTCCTTCTTGAAGCCGACGCGCTTGCCGATGACGAGGATGACGCCGAGGGCGGCGGCGCCGGCGTTGATGTGGACGGCGGTGCCGCCGGCGAAGTCGATGACGCCCATCTCGAAGAGCCAGCCGCCGGAGCCCCAGACCCAGTGGGCGACGGGGAAGTACACGATCGTGGCCCACAGGGTGACGAAGAGGGCCCAGGCGGTGAACTTGACGCGGTCGGCGAGGGCGCCGCTGATGAGGGCGGGGGTGATGACCGCGAACATGAGCTGGAAGACGGCGAAGACGTAGACGGGGACGGTGTAGCCGTCCCACAGCTCGGTGATCCCGATGCCGCCGAGGCCGGCGTAGTCGGAGGACCATCCGACGACCGAGCCCGTGTCGGTGCCGAAGGCGAGGCTGAAGCCGTAGAGCACCCACAGGACCGTGACGATCCCGAGGCTGACGAAGCTCATCATCAGCATGTTGAGGGTGGACTTGACGCGGACCATGCCTCCGTAGAAGAAGGCGAGTGCCGGGGTCATCAGCATGACCAGGGCGGAGCAGATGAGCATGAACCCGGTGTTGGCGGCGGACAGCTCGGGAGCGTCTGCGGCCAGGGTCGTGACGGCTGGTGCCATCGGCGTCTCCTCGTCGGATGCGGCCTGTGCGGGGCGGGGCCGGGGAGTGGCCGGCCGCGGAAACTGGCCGGTTATGGGCCAGAGATTCGCGCAGCGCGGTTTCCGCGGGTGCCCCCCGGTGTTTCGGACCGGTGACGAAGGGGCGGTTCGTGTTACGTGACCGTGAACACGCTGGTCACGGACGGGTAACGGTGTACTCTCCGCGCGTACGGCGGCGCACGGGCGGCCGGGGGACGCGAACCGGCCGCGTCGGGCGTCCGTGTGACCGTGCGGCGGGGGAGCCGAGTCGGGTGGTACGGGACGCCCGGCGCGGCCGGGGTCGGTGCGGGCCCCGTGGGGCCCGGCGGGGAGGGTCAGACCGCTTCGGCGGCCGCCTCGGGGAGGAGCTGGGTGAGCCGGTCGGTGAGCTGGACGACCTCGGCGACGTCGCTGTAGGTGCGGGCGGCGTGGTCGACGGTCTTGCGGAGCCGGGTGTTGACCCGTTCGGAGCGGATGCTGCGGGCGACGCCGAGGGCCTTCTCGGCGAGGACGACGGACTGCTCGGGCTCGCGCTTGAGGAGGTGGACGGTGGCCAGGCCGATGAGGTTGAGGGCGTACGACCGCTGGTGCTCGGTGTCCTTCTCG
The DNA here is from genome assembly GCF_055562975.1 of Streptomyces sp. NPDC014907. Lineage (NCBI taxonomy): Bacteria > Bacillati > Actinomycetota > Actinomycetes > Kitasatosporales > Streptomycetaceae > Streptomyces > Streptomyces sp. NPDC014907. The sequence goes on from NZ_JBVHEG010000001.1 coordinate 130,737, forward strand.
AAGAGGTCGACGGCCCGTTCCATGAGGGGCTCGGCGAGCGAGGCGTACGTCGGGGAGCGTCCGGCGACGTAGGCGAGGTCCCGGTAGGAGTGGGAGTTCTCGCCGTTGAGCTCGGCCTCGGAGAAGAAGCCGATCCAGTCGGGCTCGGGTTCGCCGTCGAGGCCGGCGTCGGCGAAGGTGTCCTCGGCCATCCGGACGGCCCGCTTGCACTTGGAGGGCTGGCCCATGTTGGCGTAGGCGCGGGCCTCCATCGCGTACAGCATGGCCTGGGTCCGGGCGGTGGCGCAGTCCCGGCTGCCGTACTGGGCGAGGTGGATGAGTTCGAGGGCGTCGTCGGGCCGGCCGAGGTGGATCATCTGGCGGCTCATGGAGGAGAGGATGTACGAGCCGAGGGGCTTGTCCCCGGCCTCCTTGGCCGCGTGCAGGGCGAGCACGAAGTACTTCTGGGCGGTGGGCTGGAGACCGACGTCGTAGCTCATCCAGCCCGCGAGTTCGGCGAGTTCGGCGGCGCAGGTGAAGAGGCGCTTGGAGACGGCGGCGGGCTGGTGCTCCTGGAGGAGGTCGGTGACCTCGTGGAGCTGTCCGACGACGGCCTTGCGGCGCAGTCCGCCGCCGCACTGGGCGTCCCACTTGCGGAACATCGAGGTGGTGGACTCCAGGAGGTTGAGTTCGACCTCGGAGAGCCGGTGGGGGCGGTGGGCGTCGGCGGGGACCTCGGGGCGCTCGGCCGCGGGGGTGGGGACGAGCCAGCGCTGCATCGGTTCGACGAGGGCGGGTCCCGCGGCGAGGGAGAGCGAGGAGCCGAGGAAGCCCCGGCGGGCGAGCATGAGGTCGCTGCGGGAGAACTCGCTGAGCAGGGCGACGGTCTGGGGGCCCGCCCAGGGCAGGTCGACGCCGGCGACGGAGGGCGCCTGGTGGGCCGTGCGCAGGCCGAGGTCCTCGACGGCGACGACGGAGCCGAACCGCTCGGAGAAGAGTTCGGAGAGGATGCGCGGGATGGGTTCGCGCGGCTGCTCGCCGTCGAGCCAGCGGCGCACGCGCGAGGTGTCGGTGGAGATGTGGTGCGCGCCCATCTGGCGCGCCCTGCGGTTCACCTGGCGCGCCAGTTCGCCCTTGGACCAGCCGCTGCGCACGAACCACGAGCCGAGCCGCTCGTTCGGGCGCTTCCCGGCAGTCGTACCGTCTGCGCCGTTGCCGCCCACTGGAACGCCCCCATTCACCTGATCGTCTGTCGTGCGAACCCCTGCCAGGATGCCGTCTCCCGCGGCTCCCGTCCGGCGTTCGCCCTCGTTCGAACGGAAAACCGGGTTGCCTCCGGCATACTCACGCGTGCGCCGCGCCCCTGCGGTTTCGAGTACCGAAAGTAACCCCACGATCGCCCCTCTACGAGGGGAATTCAAGAAACGCCACCATTCGCCACCCCTTCGGATGAACCCACTTCCCTTGCGACGCGCTTCACTTGACGTGCGACGACCCGACTCGCCGGACGGATGCGCGGAGAGGCGCGCGTCCCGGTCCGCACCACCCCCCGCACGGCCGTGCGCCACCCCGGCGCCAGGGCGTGACGAAGGGTGACGGGAGGGCTCCGGGTCGTAACCACCGGCGCGCTCGACCCGTTGGAGGGGACATGGGTTTCACGATCGGCGGCATTCGTGAGATGCGGTCCGGCGCACGCCGCCGCGTACGCACCACGGAGTGCACAGCGGTGGCGGAGTACACCGGGCTGTGGGGCTGGGACGTGGTCCCGGGCGCGCGGGCCGTCTCCGGCCGGTGCTCCTGCGGGGACCCGGCGTGCGCGGCCCCCGGGGCGCACCCCCTCTCCTTCGCGGAACCGGTCCCGGCGGGCGCCGCCCTGGACGACGCCGTGAAGGCGTGGTCGGAGTACCCGGGCGCGGCGCTGCTGCTGCCGGTGGGCCGGGCCTTCGACGTGATCGAGGTGGCGGAGGCCGCGGGCCGGCGGGCCCTGGTCCGGCTGGAGCGCATGGGGCTGCCGCTGGGCCCGGTGTGCGCGACGCCGACCGGACGGGCGCGGTTCTTCGTGGCGCCCGGGGCCGCGGCCGAACTGCCCCGGCTGCTGTACCGGATGGGCTGGGACGACGCCGGACTCGACCTGCGCGGACTGGGCCCCGGCACGTACGTCACCGCTCCTCCGTCCGACCTGGGGGGCCTCGGGCCGGTGCGCTGGCTGCGGCCCCCGACGCTCGACACGGCGGGCGCGCCGCCGCAGGCGCGGCTGCTGCTCGGCACCCTGGCGTACATCTGCCACCGCACGCGCTTCTGACGTCCGGCGCGCATACGCGGAGGGCCCCGGCCACGAGAGGTGGCGGGGCCCTTCACGCGTGCGCGGCGCGGTGGTTCAGTCGCCGATCAGGGCGTCCACGAAGGCGCCCGGCTCGAAGGGGGCCAGGTCGTCCGGGCCCTCGCCCAGGCCGATCAGCTTCACCGGGACGCCCAGCTCGCGCTGGACGGCGACGACGATGCCGCCCTTGGCGGTGCCGTCGAGCTTGGTCAGGACGATGCCGGTGATGTCGACGACCTCGGCGAAGACGCGGGCCTGGATCAGGCCGTTCTGGCCGGTGGTGGCGTCGAGGACGAGCAGGACCTCGTCCAGCGGGCCGTGCTTCTCCACGACGCGCTTGACCTTGCCGAGCTCGTCCATGAGACCGGTCTTGGTGTGGAGCCGGCCGGCGGTGTCGATGAGGACGACGTCGGCCTTCTCCGCGATGCCCTCCTTGACCGCGTCGAAGGCGATGGACGCCGGGTCGCCGCCCTCCGGGCCCCGGATCGTGCGGGCACCGACGCGCTCGCCCCAGGTCTGGAGCTGGTCGGCCGCGGCGGCGCGGAAGGTGTCGGCCGCGCCGAGGACGACGGACTTGCCGTCGGCGACGAGGACGCGGGCCAGCTTGCCGGTGGTGGTGGTCTTGCCGGTGCCGTTGACGCCGACGACCATCACGACGCCGGGGACGTCGGTGGGGCTCTCGGTCCTGACCGCGCGGTCGAGGTCGGGGCCGAGGAGGGCGATCAGCTCCTCGCGGAGCAGGCCGCGCAGCTCTTCGGGGGTGCGGGTGCCGAGCACCCGCACCCGCTCGCGCAGCCGCTCGACCAGTTCCTGGGTGGGGGCGACGCCGACGTCTGCGGTGAGCAGGGTCTCCTCGATCTCCTCCCAGGTGTCCTCGTCGAGGTGCTCGCGGGACAGGAGGGTGAGCAGTCCCTTGCCGAGGGAGTTCTGGGAGCGGGCGAGGCGGGCCCGGAGCCGTACGAGACGGCCCGCGGTGGGCTCGGGGACCTCGATCTCGGGGGCCGGGGGTTCGGCGACGACGGGGTCCTCGACCGCGGTCGGCGTCCCGGTGGCCTCCTCGGCCGTGGGGAGCCGGACCTCCTCGACCGTGCGGCGTGGTTCTTCCCGCGGCGTCTCCGCCTCCTCGCCGACGCGCGGCTCGGCGGGCGGAGCGGTGATGGTCGGCGGGGCGGACGGCGGCTCGGCGGGCGGCAGCTGCTTCTTCTTGCGGCCGCTGACCACGAGCCCGCTCGTCACGGCGACCACGACGACCAGAGCGATGACTACAGCAAGGATGAGTTCCATAACGGGTCCAGTATGGCGTCACCCCGCGCGCGTCCCCCGTTCTCCCGGCGGGGGCGCGCTCCCGCGGGCGGGGGCGGTCCGCCGTTCGGCGGTGCGGCCGGCCGGGGCCCGGGAGCGGCGGACCGCCCCGGTCCGGGCGCGGGGCCTCGGACCGGGGCGGTCTCCGTGGACGAGGAGCGGGGCAGCGGGGATCAGCCCATCTCCTCCAACGCCTTGCCCTTGGTCTCCTTGACGTACCGGAGCACGAAGGGGATCGAGAGCACGGCGAAGACCGTGTAGATGATGTAGGTGCCGGAGAGGTTCCAGTCCGACAGGGACGGGAAGCTGACCGTGATGGCCCAGTTGGCGATCCACTGCGCGCAGGCGGCGACGCCGAGGGCGGCGGCGCGGATGCGGTTGGGGAACATCTCGCCGAGGAAGACCCAGACCACCACGCCCCACGAGAGGGCGAAGAAGAGCACGAAGACGTGGGCGGCGACGAGGGCCACGACGCCCTGGGTGGTGGGGAGCTTGCCGTCGACGAGGTCGGCGGAGAACGCCCAGGCCTCGAAGGCGAGGGCGATCGCCATGCCGGCGGAGCCGACGAGGGCGAGGGGCCTGCGGCCGACCCGGTCGACCAGGACCATGGCGATCACGGTGCCGATGATGTTGATGATCGACGTGGTGAACGAGTAGAGGAACGAGCCGGACGGGTCGATGCCGACGGACTGCCAGAGGGTCGCGGAGTAGTAGAACGCGACGTTGATGCCGACGAGCTGCTGGAAGACCGAGAGGCCGATGCCGACCCAGACGATGGGCAGCAGCCTGAAGCGGCTGCCGGGGACGAACAGGTCGCTGAACTTCGACTTGTGCTCGCGCCGCATGGCCTGCTTGATCTCGTCCACGCGGTGGTCCAGGTTCACGCCCTTGCCCTCGACCTCGGCGAGGACCTCCTTGGCCTTCTCGTCCTTGCCGACGGAGATGAGGAAGCGGGGGGACTCGGGGATCGCGAAGGAGAGCAGGCCGTAGAGGAGCGAGGGGACGACCATCACGCCGAGCATCCACTGCCAGGCCTCCAGGCCGCCGATCTTGCCGCGCTGGTCGCCGTCGGCGAGCTGGAGGATGCCGTAGTTGACCAGCTGGGAGATGGCGATGCCGATGACGATGGCGGCCTGCTGGAAGGAGCCGAGCCGGCCCCGGTAGGCGGCGGGGGCGACCTCGGCGATGTAGGCGGGGCCGATGACGGAGGCCATGCCGATCGCGAAGCCGCCGATGATCCGCCAGAAGGCCAGGTCCCACAGGGCGAAGGGCAGGGCCGAGCCGATGGCGCTGACGGTGAAGAGGACGGCGGCGATCTGCATGCAGCGGATGCGGCCGATGCGGTCGGCGATCCGGCCCGCGGTGGCTGCGCCGACGGCGCAGCCGATCAGGGCGATGGCGATGACCTGGGCCAGGGTGCCGGAGCCGATGTCGTAGCGGTGGCGGATCGCCTCGACGGCGCCGTTGATGACGGAGCTGTCGTATCCGAAGAGGAAGCCCCCCATGGCGGCGGAGGCCGTGATGAAGATGACGTGGCCGAGGTGGTCCGGGTGGGCGGCCCGGCCTTCGGAGGACGGCGGCGTGTGCGCCGGATCGGTGCTGGTCACATGGGCTCCTGGGGGCTCCGGCAGCGTCGTCGGGGCAGAGGGGACAAGCCCTTCCAGTGGGGCACAACTTCACGCCGCCCACCACTTGAAGGGAGAAGCAACGTTGCAGAGACTATGCATTCAACTTTCGAAGTCAAAACTCCCCCCCGACCGTCCTGAAGAAAAAACATCGCTGTATAAGTTCAAGTCTTGAAAGCGCACTCTGACCGAGTCGCTAGCGCAGCCTCTGGCTGATGACCTTGGATACCCCGTCGCCCCGCATGGAAACGCCGTACAGCGCGTCCGCGATCTCCATCGTCCGCTTCTGATGGGTGATCACGATCAGCTGCGAGGACTCCCGGAGTTCCCGCATGAGCCCGATCAGCCGCTGGAGGTTGGTGTCGTCGAGCGCCGCCTCCACCTCGTCCATCACGTAGAACGGGCTGGGCCTGGCCTTGAAGATCGAGACGAGCAGCGCCACCGCCGTCAGGGAACGCTCGCCCCCCGAGAGCAGCGAGAGCCGCTTGACCTTCTTGCCCGGCGGGCGGGCCTCCACCTCGACGCCGGTGGTGAGCATGGAGTCCGGGTCCGTGAGGACCAGCCGGCCCTCGCCGCCGGGGAAGAGCCGCGAGAAGACGCCCTCGAACTCGCGGGCCGTGTCCCGGTACGCCTCGGTGAAGACCTGCTCGACCCGCAGGTCGACCTCCTTCACGACCTGAAGGAGGTCGGAGCGGGTCTTCCTCAGGTCCTCCAGCTGCTCCGAGAGGAAGGCGTGCCGCTCCTCCAGGGCCGCGAACTCCTCCAGGGCCAGCGGGTTCACCTTGCCGAGCTGGTGGTACGCCCGTTCGGCCGCCTTCAGTCGCTTCTCCTGCTCCGAACGGACGAACGGCCGCGGCCGGGCGGCCGGATCGTCCTCCTCCCCCTCGACGGCGGGCGGCGGCGGGACGGGCTGGTCGGGGCCGTACTCGGCGACCAGGACGGTCGCCTCCACGCCGAACTCCTCCAGGGCCCTGGCTTCGAGCTGCTCGATCCGCAGCCGCTTCTCGGCGCCGAGGACCTCGCCCCGGTGGACGGAGTCGGTCAGCCTGTCCAGGTCGGCCTTGAGTTCCCGGCCCCGGGCGCGGGCCGCCGTGAGCCCCTGCTCCCGGTCGGCCCTGGCCGCCTCGGCGACCTCCCGTTCCCGTTCGGCGCGGGCCAGCGAGACCTCGACGTGGGCCAGGAGCGTCCGGGCCCCGGCGGCGACCGCGCCCGCGACCCGCGCCTCGTGGCGGAGCCGGGCCCGGTGCCGTTCGGCACGCGCGCGCGCCTCCCGTTCGGCGCGGGCGGCCCGGTCGAGGGAGTCGGCCCGCCCGGCGAGCCCCCTGACCCGCTCCTCGTGGGTGCGGACCTGGAGCCGCGCCTCCATCTCGGCCTGGCGCGCGAGGGAGCCCTCGACCGCGAGCCGGTCGCGTACGGAGGTGTCCGGTCCCTCGTCCCCGTCCTCCCCGGCCGCCTCCCGGGCCACCAGGAGCCGTTCGGCCAGTTCCTCGGCGTCGGCGGTGGCGTTCTCCAGCGCCTCCTGGGCGCGGGCGGCGGCCGCCGCGGCCCGCTCGGCCTCCTCCGCCGCTCCCCCGGCCTGTCCGGCGAGCCGCCCGAGCCGCTGGGCGACACCGGACTTCTCGCGCTCGGCGGTACGGCGGCGGGCGTCGAGCTCCTCGACGAGCGCGGCGGCGGCCCGGTGCCGCTCGGCGGCCTCCCGCCGCGCGGCCGTCAGCTCCTCGCACCGCGCGTCCAGTGCGTCGAGTTCGGCGGCGGCCTCGGCCACCGAGGCCCGTACTTCGAGGAGGCTGGGGGCGCCGGCGGAACCGCCGTGCGCGAAGTGCGCCCCGAGCAGGTCCCCCTCGGTGGTGACGGCGGTCAGCCCGGGTCGGGTCCTGACCAGTTCGGCGGCCTCGTCCAGGTCCTCCACGACGACGACCCCGGCGAGCAGCCGGCGGACGGCGCCCATGAGGTCGGCGGGCCCCCGGACCAGATCGGCGGCGTACGGGCGTCCGCCGGGCGCGGGTCCCCGCGGTCCGGGTTCCGGGTCCCGCGCTCCGGTCAGGAGCAGGGAGGCGCGGCCCGCGTCCTGTTTGCGCAGCAGGCGGAGGGCCTCGGCGGCGGCGGCGGGCCCGGCGGCGACCGCGTCGGCGGCGGCGCCGAGGGCGGCGGCGACGGCCGCCTCGTATCCCGGGGTGACGGCGAGGAGGTCGGCCGCCGGGCCGAGGACTCCGGCGATCCCGGCGGTGAGGAGGGCGCCCGTGCCGTCCTTGCGGCGCAGTCCGAGGGCGAGGGTGTCGTGGCGGGCCCGGGTCGCGGCGCGGTCGCGTTCGGCGGTGTCGAGGGCGTCGCGGGCCGCGGCGAGCGCGGTCTCGGCGGCGGCCAGTTCACGGCGGGCGGCCTCGTGGCGTCCGGCGTGCTCGGAGTCCTCCGCTTCGAGCCCGTCGACCTCGGCCCTGAGCCGCTCGTACTCCTCCCGGGCGGCGGCGGCCCGGTCCGCGGCCTCGTCCCGGGCCGCGGCGAGCCGGTCGATCTCGGCCCGGGCGGCGGCGGCGCGCGAGCGGGCCGCGTCGGCCCGGCCGTGGAGCCGGGCGAGGCCCTCGCGCCGGTCGGCGAGGGCGCGGGCCGCGTCCTTGAGGCGGCGTTCCTCGTCCGCCAGCTCCCGTTCGAGGCCGGCGCGGCGGGCGACGGCGTCCTCCAGGGCGCGCTCGGCCTCCTCCAGGGCCGCTTCGAGCTCGGCCTCCTGCTCGCGGACGCGGGCCGCCTCGCGTTCCAGGTCCTCGGGGTCCCGGCCGCGCCGTTCCCCGTCGGGCGCGGCGGTGGCGCTCTTCACGCGCGCGTCGGCCAGGGAGACGGTGCCGCGGACGCGTTCGGCGAGCCGGGAGAGGTCGTACCGGCTCTGCTGGGCGCGTTCCAGGCGGGGCACGAGGGCGCGGGCCTCCGCCTCCAGGGCGGCCTCCCGCGCGAGGGCGGCGCGCAGGTCGTTCTCGGTGGTCTCCTTGCGTGCGAGCAGGGCCGCTTCGTCGGCGACCTCGGCGGCGAGGGCGGCCCGGAGACGTACGAGGTCGTCGGCGAGGAGGCGGAGGCGCGCGTCGCGCAGGTCGGCCTGGATGACGGCGGCGCGGCGGGCGACGGCGGCCTGCCGGCCGAGCGGCTTGAGCCGGCGGCGCAGTTCGTCGGTGAGGTCCTGCACGCGCGCGAGGTTGGCCTGCATCGCGTCCAGCTTCCGCAGCGCCTTCTCCTTGCGCTTGCGGTGCTTGAGGACGCCCGCGGCCTCCTCGATGAAGGCGCGGCGCCCCATCGGGTCGGCGTGCAGCACGGAGTCGAGCTGTCCCTGCCCGACGATGACGTGCATCTCCCGCCCGATGCCGGAGTCGGAGAGCAGGTCCTGGAAGTCGAGCAGCCGGCAGGTGTCGCCGTTGATCTGGTACTCGCTGCTGCCGCCGCGGAACATGATCCGGGTGAGGGTGACCTCGGCGTAGTCGATGGGCAGGGCGCCGTCGGAGTTGTCGATGGTCAGCGAGACCTCGGCGCGGCCCAGCGGGGGGCGCCCGGTCGTGCCGGCGAAGATGACGTCCTCCATCTTGCCGCCGCGCAGCGACTTGGCGCCCTGTTCGCCCATGACCCAGGAGAGGGCGTCCACGACGTTGGACTTGCCCGAACCGTTGGGGCCGACGACACAGGTGATCCCGGGCTCGAACCTCAGTGTGGTGGCCGAGGCGAACGACTTGAATCCGCGGAGCGTCAGGGCCTTGAGGTGCACGTCGGGGACTCTACCGGGGCCCGCGCGTTTCGCCCGTGAACGGGCAGGGCAGATCCCCGGGTGAGGAGGGGGTGGACGCGGGGGAAAGAAGGGGTGGAAACAAGAAGGGACGCCGAAGCGTCCCTTGTGTGGCCGGCCGGCGCGTGTCGAGCCTTGCGGCCGGCTCTGTGTCGTGGCCGGTCGTACCGGTCCGAGCGTTTCCCACCTGGCCCCTCGGGGCTGGGCCGTCAGGTGAGCGCAGGCTCCGCCTGGGGTACGTCGAGGTCGATGCTGTCCAGCAGCGACTCTCCCTGCTGCTGGGCGGCGGCAGCGGCGAGCGCGTCGTTCTCCGACTGGATTCGCACCAGCTCGGACTCGAGGTCCTGAACGCGCTGCTGAAGCCGTCGCATCTCGGCGAGGAGTCGCGGGTCGGAGCCGCCGACGTATCCGAGAAGCGCCTTTGCCATGATGGATGGTCCTCCACAATGAGTGACCGACCGAAGCGGTGTGGGTCGTGAGGGATTCGCACCCGCGGTGTACGGCAGTACTGCGTGTCGTGCCGGTTCCGCTGCCGAACAGCTGAGGTGCGCGGGGCTTCCAGAGTCTCACCAAAAAGTTTGACGGTCAACACGATCACGCCCCTGCCGGGGGACGACCGGGGAGTTCACGGCCGCTGCGGGAGCGGCGGTGCCTCTCGACCCGGCGCCCCGGGGCGTCGCGATCACTCTCTCCCGGCAGCCTTCCACGGTCGGCGTTCCTTGGCAACCACCAGGCGCTTTCCCCTTCACACGCCTGTTACCGGCCGTCCGCCCGGCGCTCCTCCCGGTCACGGAGAACGGTGCCGGAGGGTGATCGTCAGCGGATGGCGAAGCCCTCGTAACCCCCGCGCGGGGTGTCCCAGATCTCCGTGACTCCGTCCACGCGCCCGGGCGTGTCGTCGGAGTGGAGCCAGTCGAGCAGACGGTGGCAATTCTCACGCGGCCCCTCGGCCACCACCTGGACCCGGCCGTCGTCGAGGTTGAGGGCGAAGCCCACCAGACCGCCGATCTCCAGGGCGTTTGCCCTGGTGAACCAGCGGAAGCCCACTCCCTGTACCCGGCCGCGCACCCAGGCGGTCATCCGTACGTCGTCGCTCATGGCTGCACGGTAGCGGGGAGGTCACCGGATCAGCACATCGGCCCCGGCTTCTCATCGCGTACAGTCCCGACGAACACGCCTCACCCGTTCGGGCGCGCGCCGTTCGGCCGTCGTTCCCCAACGGTACCGGCAGCAAAGATCAGCAAAGACCAGCAGGAGGGCAGAGGAGATGGGACGCCACCGTCGCTCCGGCGCCGCACCCGCCGCGGAGGACCAGTCCACCGGTGCGGGCCGCCGGTACCGGGGCGCCCGCCGGGGGCGTTCCGTGCGCACCGGCCTGCTCGGCGCCTCCGCGGCGGTCGCGGTCGGCGCGGCCGCCGTCGCCTCGGGTCTCCTGCCCGGCGGGGACACGTTCACGGTCGGGAGCCCCGACACGGCGGCCGAGCAGCAGGTGCGGTCCCGGCAGGCCCCCCGGCTGACGACGCAGGGCGGAGCCACCGAGACCCCGGCCGGCGCGGGCGGGACCCGGACCGCGCGTCCGGGCACGCGCGCGGGAGCGGGCGAGGACGGCAGGTCCGCCTCCCCTGCGGCCCCGGCGACGACTCCCCCGGCGACGCCGTCCGGGAAGCCGGCTCCGAAGTCGGCGCCGGCCACGGCGTCCCCCGGGCCGGCCAGGACCTCGGCCCCGGCTCCCGTGCGGAAGCCCGTGAAGCCGAAGCCCGTGCGGACGGCGGGCGCGAAGCCCGCGCCGAAGGCCGCCCCCTCCACGAAGGCGCCCGCGCCGAAGCCGGAACCGGCCGTCGAGGCACCGGCGCGGGCGACCTCCACCGCCGGCCGGGGCGACGCCGCCGAGGCGGAGGTCCTGCGCCTGGTGAACGCCGAGCGCGCCCGGGTGGGCTGCACCCCCGTGCGCGCGGACGCGCGGCTCGCGTCGCTGGCGGGCGCGTTCAGCGCGGACATGGCCGCCCGCGGGTTCTTCGACCACACGGACCCGGACGGGAACACGCCGTGGGCACGGGCGCAGAAGGCGGGCGTCACGACCCTGGCCGGCGAGAACATCGCCCGCGGCCAGGCGGACGCGGCGGCCGTGATGGAGTCCTGGATGAACAGCGACGGCCACCGCGCCAACATCCTGAACTGCGACTTCAAGGTCATGGGCGTCGGCGTCCACTTCGGTGACGGCGGCCCCTGGTGGACCGAGGACTTCGGCTACTGAGGTTCCCACAGGTCAGAGCCCTGCCTTCCGGTAGGGGCCGTCCCGGCGCCGTGAGCGGTCTCCGGGGCGGCCCGCGCCGCACCCGCCGCGCGGGTACGCGACGGCACGGAGGGCCGCCGGCGTCGTCCGCACCGGGCGCGGGTGCCCATAAGGCGGCGTTCTGCGGGTAGCAGCCGATGCGGCACGCCGAAGCCGTCGCCCGGGGCGGGCCGAGCCGGACACACAGCGCCCGGGAGACACCCCCGAAAGGACTGCGACCTTGACGCACGACGACCGACTCATCGAGATCCTGGCCAACGCGCGCGTGCTCGTCTTCGACTTCGACGGCCCCCTGTGCGACGTGTTCGCCGGTCTCCCCTCCTCCGGGATCGCCGGGCGGCTCGCCGCGCTCGTCGCGGCCGGGAACCCGGACGCGGGCGCGAAGGCAGCGGGGACCGGCGACCCGTTCGAAGTCCTGCGCATCGCGTACGAGACGGACGCCGAACTGGGCCGGGAGGTGGAGACGGCCCTGACGGCGGCGGAGATCGAGGCCGTCGCGGTGGCCGGGCCGCCGAAGCCGGGGGCGGTGGCGGCCCTCCGGGCGGCGAACGCCTCGGGCCGGGTGGTCGCGGTGGTGAGCGACAACTCGGCCGAGTGCGTCCGGCGCTTCCTGGAGGCGCACGGGCTGGCGGAGTACGTCGCCGAGGTCGTCGGCCGCCCGGCCGGAAGGCCGCACCTGATGAGGCCCAATCCGTTCCCGCTCATCACCGCGGCCGAGGAGACGCACATGGACGTCACCAACTGCGTCCTGATCGGTGACTCGCCCGACGACGTCCGGGCCGCCCACAGGGCGGGCACGACGGTGATCGGCTACGCCGACGGGCCCCGCGAGGCCGGCCTCTTCGCCGAGGCGGGGGCCGACGCCGTCGTGGCGGACATGGGCACCGTCGCCGACGTGCTGACCGCGGACTGACCGGCCGGGCCGTGACCGCGCACGGCGGGCGCCCGGCCGGGCCGTGACCGCGCGGCGGACGCCCGGTCAGACCGTGGGCACGCGCGGTGGGCGTCCGGTCAGACCGTGGGCACCCGCGGCGGGCGTCCGGTCAGACCGTGACCGGGCGCGGCGGACGCTGGCAGCGCGGGCAGAAGTAGCTGGACCTGTTCATCCAGGGCCGGCGCCGCATCGGGGTGCCGCAGCGTCGGCAGGGCTCGTCCTCGCGCCCGTAGGCGTCGAGCGAGCGGTCGAAGTAACCGGACTCGCCGTTGACGTTGACGTACAGGCTGTCGAAGCTGGTGCCGCCGGCGGCGAGCGCCGCGTTCATCACGTCGCGGACGTGCCCGAGGAGTTCGGCCGAGCGCGTCCGGGTCAGGGTGGCGGTCGGCCGGTCGTAGTGCAGCCGGGAACGCCAGAGCGCCTCGTCCGCGTAGATGTTGCCGACGCCGCTGATCAGCGACTGGTCCAGGAGCGCCCGCTTGACCGTCGTGCGGCGCAGGCGCAGGGCGCTCTGGAAGGCGGCGTCGTCGAACGCCGGGTCCAGCGGGTCGCGGGCGATGTGCGCGATGACGTCGGGGAGCCCGTCGGGGCTCTGGTCGTGGAGGGAGAGGCCGCCGAAGGTGCGCTGGTCGACGAAGCGGAGTTCGGTCCCGGCGTCGTCGTCGAAGCGGACCCTGATCCGCAGGTGCTTCTCGTCGGCGGCGTCGTGCGGCCGGACGAGCAGCTGGCCGCTCATGCCCAGGTGGCCGAGGACGGCCGTCCCGGTGCCGGCCAGCGGCAGCCAGAGGTACTTGCCGCGCCGCCGCGCGCCCTCGAACCGCTGCCCTTCGAGCCGGGCCGCGAAGTCCTCGCCGCCCGCCACGTGGCGGCGGACGGCCCTGGGGTGCAGGACCTCGACCCCGGCCACGGTCCGTCCGGCGGTCCAGCGTTCCAGACCGCGTCGTACGACCTCGACCTCGGGCAGTTCGGGCACGGGTGTTCCTCCGGACTTCTCGGCCGTTGCGTCGCTGTTCCCCCGACAGCCGGGTCAACCCTACTGCCGTGCGGACGGCACGGGAAAAGACGGGAACCCCGCCCGTGGGCGGGGTTCCCGGAAAGCGGGGAAGCGAAGGGGGCGGGGGGTCAGGCCGAAGCCCGGTCCCCGGCAGGAGAGGAGTCGGCGACCGCTCCCGCCTCGGCCGCGGCCTTCGCCGCCGCCACGCGCTCGTCCGCGGCCGCGCGGATCGCGCGCCACGCGGATTCCGCCGCCTGCTGTTCCGCTTCCTTCTTGCTGCGGCCGGTGCCGGTGCCGTACGAGACACCACCGACGCGGGCGGCAGCGGTGAAGGTCTTCTCGTGGTCCGGGCCCTCCTCGGAGACGAGGTACTCCGGAACGCCCAGGCCCTCGGCCGCGGTGAGTTCCTGGAGGCTGGTCTTCCAGTCCAGTCCGGCACCGAGGTTCGAGGACTTCTCGATCAGCGGGTCGAAGAGCCGGTGCACCAGCTCGGACGCCGCTTCGAGGCCCTGGTCGAGATAGACCGCGCCGATCACCGCTTCGAGGGTGTCGGCGAGGATGGACGCCTTGTCCCGGCCGCCCGTGCCCTCTTCGCCCCGGCCGAGCCGGACGAAGGAGCCGAGTTCGAGGCCGCGCCCCACGTCCGCCAGCGCACGAGAGTTGACCACCGCGGCCCGCAGTTTGGCCAGCTGGCCTTCGGGCAGGTCGGGGTGGGTGCGGTACAGCGTGTCGGTGACCACCAGGCCGAGCACGGAGTCCCCGAGGAACTCCAGCCGCTCGTTGGTGGGCAGACCGCCGTTCTCGTACGCGTACGAACGGTGGGTCAGCGCACGCACCAGAAGGGCGGACTCGAGCCGATAGCCGAGCCGCCCTTCCAGGAGCGTGTGGGACGAGGCATGGTCCGTCTTGTCGTCCGTCTTGCGGGACTCAGACATTGCGCCTCTCACCAGCCCAATCAGACCGAGAGGACCTGGCGCTTGTTGTAGGTGCCGCAGCTCGGGCACGCGATGTGCTGCAGCTTCGGCTCCTGGCAACGCTCACACGAAACCAGGGTGGGGACCGCAGCCTTCCACTGCGACCGGCGGTGGCGCGTGTTGCTGCGCGACATCTTCCGCTTCGGAACAGCCACGGCTACTTCTCCTGCTTCTCGGCGGCGCTTCGGACGTCCCCGTCAGAGGCTTTGCCGCTCATGTTGTCCTTCTCATCGGTTCCCAGCGAACCGGCGAGTCCCTGCAGTGCCGCCCAACGGATGTCGACGGCGTCGTGGTGGTGGTCCGGGTTCTCGTTCAGATCGGCTCCGCATTCGGAGCACAGACCCGCACAGTCCTCCCGGCACACCGGCTGCATCGGCAGTGCGAGCACCACCGCATCACGCAGCACGGGTTCGAGGTCGAACATGCCGTCCTCGAGGGGGATCATGTCCTCGCCTTCCTCGGCCTCGTCGTCCGCGGCCGCCCTGGAGCGGCCCCGGTCGTCGGAGTCGGGGTACGAGAACATCTCCTGGAAGTCCACGTCGAGCTCCAGCTCGACGGGCTCCAGACACCTTACGCACTCCCCCTCGGCCGATGCACGGGCGGTGCCTGTGACGAGCACCCCTTCCATGACCGACTCAAGACGGAGATCGATGTCGACCGGAGAGCCCTCGGGCACTCCGATCACTCCTTCGACGCCCAGGGCCGCGGGGGCCTCGACCGATCGCGAGATCCGCTGCAGGGCACCAGGACGCCGCCCCAGCTCGTGCGTGTCGAACACGAGGGGGTCGCGGTGGTCGAGGCGCGTACTCAGGGCTCTTCCTGCTTTCGATTCGTTCTGCGTCGTGGGGAGGCTGCCGACCGTGGGCAGCGGAGATCGCGGGATACGCGCGACCGAAGAGCCAGGATACTGGACGCTTCGCCCAGGGCCCAATCCGGGCCGTCCGGCCCTTACCGCCCCTGTTCGTACTGCTGCTCGTACCGGCGCAGCTGCTCCAGGTCGATCATGCTCGTGTCGAAGAAGCTGGTCTCCTCGAGAGCGGCGTTCCCCTGGGGCTCGTGGGCCGGCGGGGCGGGCTGCTGGTACGCGTAGGGGTCCTGCTGCTGGTACCCGTACGGGTCGGCCTGCTGCGGCTGCTGGTACGCGTACGGGTCGGGCTGCTGGACCTGCTGGTAGGCCGCGTAGGCGTCCGGCTGGTGCTGCGGCTGCTGCGGGTACCCGTAGGGGTCGGCCTGCTGCGGCTGCCGGGGGGCCGGGGGCTGGGCCGGCGCGGGGTCGGAGAGTTCCGCGAGCCCGGCCAGGTAGTCGGCGTCACTGGTGTGGACCGCGCCGGAGAGGCCGTCCTGGGCGGCCATGTGCTCGCCGAGGTCGTCGGTGGCGATCCGGCCGTGCAGCTTCTGCCTGCCCCGGCCGACGGCCTCCAGGGTCTTGCCGAGGACCGCCTCGAAGGCGCCCAGCTTGGCGGTGATGAACTCGTCGGCCTCGGCCGTCCGCCGGTCCGGCGTCCGCGGGTCGGCGCCGTACCCGGAGGGGTCCCCGTCGGCGTACCCGTCCGGGCCGGCGTCCGGGTCGCGGCCGAGGAGCTTCTCGCGGCCCCGCTCGACGGAGCCGATGGTCTTGTTGAGGACGACCTCGAAGTTGGCGAGCTTGGAGTCGACGTAGTCGTCGGCCTCGGCCCGGATCTCCTCGGCCTCGCGGCGGGCCTCGGAGAGGATGCGGTCGGCCTCCTCCTGGGACTCCCGGGCGATCTGGGTGTCGGAGACGAGCGAGCCGCGTTCGGCGTGGGCGGCCTCGATGATCCGCTCGGCCTCGCGGCGCGCCTGCTCGACCATCTGCTCCCGGTCGCCGATCAGCTCCCGGGCCTGGGCGAGGGAGCCGGGCAGGGCCTCCCGCACCTCTTCGAGCAGGGCGAGCAGCTCGGCGCGGTTGACCACGCAGGATGCCGACATGGGCATGGAGCGGGCGCTCCGTACGGTCGCCACGATCTCATCGAGCTTCTTCTGCACGTCCACCTGGTGCTCGCCACTCTCTACAGCCGGTTGGAGACGGACGGGTCCGACTGTACGGCCAGTCGGCGTCCGTCCGACACCGGGTGACGGAGCGTCAGCGGCGGTGGCCGCGCGTCACCTCTCCGCCAGCCGCTCGGTCAGCCGGCCGAGGACCAGGGGCGGGACCAGGTGGGAGACGTCTCCGCCCCAGGCCGCGACCTCCTTGACCAGGGAGGAGGAGAGGAAGCTGTAGGTCGGGTTGGTGGGGACGAACAGGGTCTCCACCCCCGAGAGGCCGTTGTTCATCTGGGCCATCTGCAGCTCGTAGTCGAAGTCGCTGACCGCGCGCAGCCCCTTGACGATGGCGGGGATGTCGCGCTGCTTGCAGAAGTCGACGAGAAGGCCCCGGAAGGACTCGACGACGACGTTGCCGAGGTCCGCGGTGACCTCGCGGATCAGCTCGATCCGTTCGTCGACCGTGAAGAGACCTTTCTTCGACTGGTTGATCATCACGGCCACGTGTACGACGTCGTACAGCTTGGAGGCGCGGGCGATGATGTCGAGGTGTCCGTTGGTGATGGGGTCGAACGACCCCGGACAGACGGCGCGGCGCAACGTGGGTCCCTCGCTCTCCGGTCCGGTCATCGTGCGTCTTCGCACGGGGAAGCGGCGCGACCGTACCAAAACGTTCCCTCGCCGTAACGACGGGCCCGCAGCGGCTCGAAACCGGCCGGCCAGCCGAATTCCCCGCCCCTGGTACTGCGCTCCACGGTGACGAGGGCATCCTCGCGCAACCAGCCGCCCGAGCGCAGTGTGAGGAGGATCTCGCGGAGTCCGGCGTCCTCGACGGCGTACGGCGGGTCGAGGAAGACCAGGTCGTACGGGTCGGCGGGGGCGGGTCCGGTCACGATCTGCTCGGCCCTGCCGGTGCGCAGCTCCGCGCCGGCCAGGCCGATCGAGCGAATGTTGTCCCGGATCGTCTTCGCGGCGCGGGGGTCGGCCTCGACGAGGAGGGCGTGGACGGCGCCCCGGGAGAGCGCCTCCAGGCCGACGGCCCCGGAACCCGCGTACAGGTCGGCGACCCTGGTCCCCTCCAGGGTGCCGAGGAACGCCTCCCAGGTGGAGAAGAGGCCCTCGCGCGCCCGGTCGGAGGTGGGGCGGGTGCCGTTTCCGGGCGGCACGGCCAGGCGCCGCCCGCCGGCCGTACCGGCGATCACGCGGGTCATCGGTGTCCTCGTATTCCCTAACCTGTCACGTGGGCACCAGCTTATGGCCGTCCGTCCCGTGCCGCCGTCAGCCCTTCTCCAGGTACTCCTCCCGCTCCTCGTCGAGGAGGGCGTCGAGGGCGGTCCGCAGGCCCGGGTGGGCGGTGAGGCCCGGATCGGCGAGGACGAGGGCGGTGGCCTCCTCGCGGGCCGCGGCGATGACCTCCTCGTCCTCGATGACGGCGAGGACCCGCAGGGAGGAGCGGACGCCGGACTGGGCCTGGCCGAGGACGTCCCCCTCGCGCCGCTGTTCGAGGTCGATCCGGGAGAGCTCGAAGCCGTCGAGGGTGGAGGCGACGGCGCCGAGGCGCTGCCGGGCGGGGCTCGCCTCGGGCATCTCGGTGACGAGGAGGCAGAGGCCCGGGGCGGAGCCCCGTCCGACGCGGCCGCGGAGCTGGTGGAGCTGGGAGACGCCGAAGCGGTCGGCGTCCATGATCACCATGGCGGTGGCGTTGGGGACGTTGACGCCGACCTCGATGACGGTGGTGGCGACGAGGACGTCGAGGTCGCCGGCGGCGAAGCGGCGCATGACGTCGTCCTTGTCGTCGGGGTGCATGCGGCCGTGCAGGACGGCGATCCGCAGTCCCGCGAGGGGGCCCGCGCCCAGCTTCTCGGCGACGTCGAGGACGGCGAGCGGGGGCCGCTTCTCCGCCTCGTCCCCGGCGGGGGCCTTCGTCTTCTTCCGGTCCTCCTCGTCCCCGATGCGGGGGCAGACCACGTACGCCTGGTGGCCGTTCTCCACCTCCTCGCGGACGCGTTCCCACGCGCGCGCGAGGAAGTGCGGCTTGTCGGCGGCGGGGACGACGTGGCTGGCGATCGGGGAGCGGCCGGCGGGGAGCTGGTCGAGGACGGAGGTCTCCAGGTCGCCGAAGACGGTCATGGCGACCGTGCGGGGGATGGGCGTCGCGGTCATGACGAGGAGGTGCGGGGGCTGCTTCCCCTTGCCGCGCAGGGCGTCGCGCTGCTCGACGCCGAAGCGGTGCTGCTCGTCGACGACCACCAGGCCGAGGTCGTGGAACCGCACCTTGTCCTCGATCAGCGCGTGCGTGCCGATGACGATCCCGGCCTCGCCGGTGACCAGGTCGAGCAGGGCCCGGCGGCGGGCGGCGGTGCCCATGGAACCGGTGAGCAGGACCACCTTGGTGGCGCGGTCGGCCCCGCCGAGCATCCCGCCCTCGGCCAGCTCGCCCATCATCTCGGTGACGGAGCGGTGGTGCTGCTGGGCGAGGACCTCGGTGGGCGCGAGCATCGCGGCCTGTCCCCCGGCGTCCACGACGGCGAGCATGGCGCGCAGGGCGACCATGGTGTTGTGAGTGACGGTGAAGTGATCGGTCACGTAGGCGTGATCGGAGTGGGCGACGCTGATGCACTGGACGGGCTTCCGTCCGACGTGCTCGACCGCGCGGATCCCGCGCCTGAAGGTGTTGTGTTCCGGCCGTGGGCCCGTTCGCTCCGCCTTGCGCGTCGACCGGAACGGCGGGTACTCCTCCGGAAGCGCCACCGAGACGTCGAGGAACGCCTCCTCCGGCAGGACACGTGCCCTTCCTCCGAGGGAGCGCACGAGCCAGGCGACGTCCTCCGCGAGCCTGGGCGAAACCGTGCGGAGGGACACGCTCGTGCCGTCCTCGCCCACGGTGCCGTCGGTGTCCAGCAGCCCTTGCAGGAGAGCCAGGCGTGACTTGATCGAAGTGTTCCTGAACTGCTCGGGAACGAACTTGTCGTGCGGCGGAAGACCCCAGAGACCCAGCTCTCGCAGGGCTTGGACGACCGGGTTGCGCACGCCGCCCGCGCGTCGCGCCGACTGGATGGTGTAGTCGCAAGGGGAACCGGCGACGGGAACGAGCCGGCAATCCGGAGCCACGACGTCCGCGACGGCGTCGCGGATCTCCGCGTCCGTCGTGGACAACCGCAGGTCGTGGCGGAACGAACCGTCGCCCAGGAGCGCGCCGAGCAGGTAGGGGTCGAGCGGCAGCGTGGCATCGCTCCCCAGGTCGACCGGGGTCGCGACGGGGAGGTACCACTTCGGCGACCCGTCCGCCTTGTGCAGGTCGTGGCGGATCTCCCTCGTGGTCATCACCTCGGGGGGCCGGCCGCCGTGCCATCCGCGGCTCGTCCCGACGATCCACAGGTGCTCGTCGTCGCACTGCACGGAGCTTCCGTCGGACAGGACGACGCTCCATACGTCCCGCTCCCCCTGGGGGAACACGCCGTCGACGAGGGCGACGTCCCCCGTGGGCACGATCACCTCGTCGCCCACGCGCATGTCGCCCATGCGCCGGAAACCCGCGGGAGTGAGCACCAGGGAGTCCAGGGGCTGGGCCTTCCCGCTTCCGACCTCGCCCTGGAGGAGGCGGTGCATGGGGTGGTCGGTGGCGAGGTCGCCGAAGATCTCCTCGGAGACCTTCTTCTGGCCGTCGGTGAGGGTGAAGGGGAGCTTGGCGTCGAAGGCGTCGAGGATGCCGCCGGGAACGGGCCTGCGGGGGACGGCGGGCAGCTGGGTGTCGGCGTGCCGGCGGCGGGCGAGGGCGACCTGGAGGACGAAGGCCTCGTCCCACTTGAGCCGTTCCCGGGCGGCGGCGATGTCGGCCTTGGTGCGGGGCCGGTGGATCATCCGCAGGGCGTCGGGCAGTTCGGCGAGGCCGCGGCCCTCGCGCAGGGCGTCCGGGAGGGGGTCGACCGCGTCGGCGGCGCTCGGCAGGACGGCGTCGACGGCCTTGGCGACCTTCCAGGACTCCAGCTTGGCGGTGGCCGGGTAGATCGGGATGAGGGCGCCGGCCCAGGTGTCCACGGCCTCCCCGGGGTCGCCGCGGAGGAGTTCGTACGACGGGTGGGCGAGCTGGAGGCGCCGGTTGAAGAGCGAGACCTTGCCGGCGAACATCGCGCGGGTGCCGGGCAGCAGGTCCTTGTGCGGCTTGTGGACGCCCTTGCCGAAGAAGACGAGCTGGACGCGGCCGCTGCCGTCGGTGATGGTGACCTCCAGCCGCCGGCCCTGCCCCTTGGCGCCGTTGAAGGTGAGGACGCGGGCGTCGGCGACCTGCGCGACCACCGTGACGTGCTCGTCGAGCGGCAGGTCGGAGAGGGTGGTCAGCTCCCCCCGCTCGGCGTACCGGCGGGGGTAGTGGTGGAGCAGGTCCCCGACCGTGTGCAGGTCGAGCGCCTCGGCCATGACCTTGGCGGTGGCGGGGCCGAGGGACTTCTTGAGTGGTTCGTCGAGCGCGGGCACGCGTTCCATTGCACACCACGGGACCGACAGCCGGGGCGCGGGGCGCGGACGGCCGCCCGTCCGGGGGCCCGGCGGGGCCTATTCCACCCCGATGAGCAGCGGCGGGGCCCCCGCGCCCGCGTGGTACGTGGTGGTGTCGACGGCCAGGTGGCCGTGGCGGACGTGGCGTTCGAGGTCGGCGGCGAGGCCGGGCGGGGTGTCGTCGGCGACGACGAGGGTGACGAGTTCGCCCCCGGCCGAGAGCATCCGGTCCAGGACGGTGCGGGCGGTCTCGGTGAGGTCCTCGCCGATGACGGCGACGTCGCCCTCGATGAGGCCGAGGACGTCGCCGGCCTGGCAGACGCCGGCCGAGGTGAAGGAGCGGTGTTCGGCGACGGCGAGTTCGGCGTAGCGGGTGGCTCCGGCGGCGGCCGTCATGGCGACGACGTCCTCGTCGAAGCTCCGGCCGGGTTCGTGGACGGCGAGGGCGGCGATGCCCTGGACGGCGGCCCGGGTGGGGATGAGGGCGACGCGGACGCCCTCGGCCCGGACGCGTTCGGCGGCGGCCGCGGCGGTCTTGCGCAGGTCGGCGTCGTTGGGCAGGAGGACGACCTCGCGCGCGTGCGCCCGCCGTACGGCCTCGGCGAGCTCGTCCTCGGTGGGCGGTTCCCCGGGGCGGGTCCGCACCGTGGTCGCGCCCGCTCCGGCGCAGAGCCCGGCGAGGCCCTCGCCGGGGACGACGGCGACGACCGCGCGCCGGGCGCGCTCCCCGGGGGCCGGGGCGTGCGCGGCGGCGGTGGCGAAGTGGGTGATCCGGATGCGGTGCGGCCGGCCGGCCTCGACGCCCGCCTCGACGGCGGCGCCGGCGTCGTCCACGTGCACGTGGACGTTCCAGAGCCCGTCGCCGCCGACGACGACCAGGGACTCGCCCAGGGCGTCGAGGCGGGAGCGCAGCAGTTCGACGGCCGCGTCGTCGGCCTCCAGGAGGTAGATCACCTCGTAGGCGGGGCCGTCGTCGCCGGCGCACACCTCCGGGGGGGCGGCCGGCGGGAGCGGCGCGGTCCCGGGGTCGGGCGGGGTCCGGCCGGTGACGGTCTCCAGGAGGGCGCCGAGGACGGTCACCAGGCCCCGGCCGCCGGCGTCCACGACTCCGGCGCGTCCGAGGACGTCCAGCTGGCCCGGGGTCGCCGCGAGGGCGGTCCTGGCGCCCTCGTGGGCGTCGCGGGCCACCTCCACCAGTCCGCCGCCCGCCGCGCACGCCCCGGCGGCGGCGCTCGCCACCGTGAGGATGGTGCCCTCCACCGGGTGGGCGACGGCCTCCCGGGCCGCCCGCGCGGCCTCGGCGAGGGCGCGGGCGAGGTGGTCGCCGTCGCGGCCGCGCGCGAGGACGGCCGCCATGCCGCGCAGGAGCTGGGAGAAGATGGTCCCGGAGTTGCCGCGGGCGCCGAGGAGGGCTCCGTGGGCCATGGCCCGTACGGTCTCCGCGGTGTCCGGGACGGAGGCGGCGAAGACCGCCTCGACGGCCCGGTGGGCGGCTTCCGCCGTCAGGTAGAGGTTGGTGCCGGTGTCCCCGTCCGCGACGGGGTAGACGTTGATCGCGTCGATCTCCTCGCGTTCCCGGCCGAGGGCGTCGAGGGCCCGCGCGCACCAGCTCCGGACCGCTTCGGCGTCGAGCTCGACGAGCTCCTCGTCGGGCTGAAGGGCTCGCGACAACGGGGGTCCTCCTTCGGCGGTGGGATCACCGCAGGGTAGACCGGGGGTGTCCCGCGGGTGACCGGGGCCCGGGACGAGAGCGGCGGAGACCATGGTAGTTTCGTTGCACGGAAGCAGTCGTTGTATGCTGCTTCGGTTGCCCGGTTCAAACCGGGCCGTTCCCCGGCAAGCCACTTCAGACTCCTGATTCCGGTGCGCCGGTTTTCACTGTAAATCTGAAGTCTTTGGAGTGACCCGTGGCTGCCAACTGCGACGTCTGCGGCAAGGGGCCGGGCTTCGGCAACAACATTTCGCACTCGCACCGCCGTACGTCCCGTCGCTGGAACCCGAACATCCAGCGCGTGCGTGCCGTGGTCGGTCGGACGCCGAAGCGGCTCAACGTCTGCACCTCGTGCATCAAGGCCGGCAAGGTCTCGCGCTAACCGCGACGTTCCGTCGTAGCGCAGCCCTGCGGTTGCCTTGAAAGGCCGGTTCACTCAGGTGAACCGGCCTTTTGCCTTGCCCGGAAACAGGACCGGAAGCGGTCGTGCCACCGGCCACGACCGCTTCCGGGGCCCCTCAGTCCCTGAACCGCCAGCCGTGGTCGACCGGGCCTATGCCCGCGCCCAGGGCGAATCCGGCGCCGATGGCCCCGGTCACGTACTCCTTGGCCTCCCGTACGGCCTCCGGCACCGTCAGGCCCCTGGCGAGTCCGGAGGCGATGGCGGAGGCGAGCGTGCAGCCCGTGCCGTGGGTGTGCCGGTTGTCGTGGCGCGGGGCGCGCAGCCAGTGCTCCTCCTCGCCGTCGGTGAGCAGGTCCACGGCCTCCCGGCCCGTGGGCAGGTGCCCGCCCTTGATCAGCACCCACTCCGGCCCGTACGACAGGACGCCCTCGGCGGCGGTCCTCATGTCGCTCTCGTACACGACGTGCACGTCTATGAGCTGCGTCACCTCGTCCAGGTTGGGCGTGGCCACGGTGGCGCGGGGCAGGAGCCTCGTGCGCACGGCGTCGAGCGCGGACGCGGCGAGGAGCGGGTCGCCGTGCTTGGAGACGCCGACCGGGTCGACGACCACGGGCGCGTCGGTGCCCCCGAGGAGTTCCGCGACGGCCTCCACCAGCGGGGCGGAGGCCAGCATGCCGGTCTTGACGGCCTGGACGCCGATGTCGTCGACGACGGCCCGGTACTGGGCGCGCACGGCCTCCACCGGCAGTTCCCAGACGCCCTGGACGCCCCGGGAGTTCTGGGCGGTGACGGCGGTGAGGACGCTCATGCCGTGGACGCCGAGCGCGAGCATGGTCTTCAGGTCGGCCTGGATTCCGGCGCCGCCGCCGGAGTCGGAGCCGGCGACGGTGAGGACGAGCGGCGGCCTCATTCGGTCTCGCCGAAGTGGTCCCAGCCGCCGGCCGCGTGCCAGGGCGCTCCGTCCACGGTGACCTGGGGCAGCGCGGAGGGGTTGAGGACCTCCCCGATGACCTTCCAGCGGGCGGGGAGCTTCACGTCCGGCGGGAAGGTGGCGACGATGGCGTGGTCCTCCCCTCCGGTGAGCACCCACTGCAGGGGGTCCACGCCGACGGCCTGCCCGATGTCGTGCATCTGGGTGGGGATGTCGATGAGTCCGGACCGCAGGTCGATCCGGACCTTGCTGGCCTCGGCGATGTGGCCGAGGTCGGCGATGAGGCCGTCGCTGACGTCGCACATGGCGGTGGCGCCGAGTGCGGCGGCGGCCGGGCCCGCGTGGTACGGGGGTTCGGGCCTGCGGTGGGCCTCGACGAAGGCGCGCGGGGAGCGGAAGCCCCGGGAGAGGACCGCGTATCCGGCGGCGGACCAGCCGAGCCAGCCGGTGTAGGCGACGACGTCGCCGGGCTGGGCGCCGCCCCGGGTGACCGGGTCGTGGTTGCGCAGGTCGCCCAGGGCGGTGATGGAGACCATGATCGTGTCGCCGCGCACGACGTCGCCGCCGACCACGGCCGCGCCCGCGACCTGGCACTCGTCGCGCAGGCCGTCCATGAGTTCGGTGGGCCAGGTGACGGGGAGCTCGGCGGGGACGACGAGGCCGAGGAGGAGGGCGGTGGGGACCGCGCCCATGGCGGCGATGTCGGCGAGGTTCTGCGCGGCGGCCTTGCGGCCGACGTCGTACGCCGTCGACCAGTCGCGGCGGAAGTGACGTCCTTCGAGGAGGATGTCCGTGCTGGCCACCACGCGCCGGTCGGGGGCGGAGACGACCGCGGCGTCGTCGCCGGGCCCGATCCGTACCGCCGGGGTGGAGGTGAGCCGGGACGTGAGCTCTCTGATGAGCCCGAACTCGCCCAGCTCTCCGACTGTGCCCTTCACCGCGTCTCACCTCGTGTGTTCGTGCCGGCCGGCGGGCGGGGGCGCGCCTGGGCGCGCCGCGGGTCGCGGGCCGTCACCGTGCTGGGTACCGTCATGTAGACCGTCAACTTCTGTCCTGTGCGGGCCACGCCCCGGACGCCCCGGAACGCGCGGGTCTCCCCGCGGCCCGTGGTGACGCGGTACCGTGGCGTCCCTTTCTCCCACAAGATCCTCGTGGTCGCCCTGGAGGTTCCGTGGTACAGGCGTACATCCTCATCCAGACCGAGGTGGGCAAGGCGTCGGCCGTCGCCGACACCATCTCCAAGATTCCGGGGGTGATCCAGGCGGAAGACGTGACCGGTCCGTACGACGTCATCGTGCGCGCGCAGGCGGACACGGTCGACGAGCTGGGCCGCATGGTGGTCGCCAGGGTCCAGCAAGTGGACGGCATCACACGCACCCTCACCTGCCCGGTCGTTCATCTGTAGCCCCCGTCTACGCTTGGCCGGTGACCTCTTCCCACCGGCCCTCCGGCCTGCCCGTCGTCGTCTCGGCCGCCGTGCTGCTGCTGGCGTCCGCCGGCTGTTCCCCGTCGGACGGCCGGGCGTCCGTCGCGGTCCCCAGCCCTCCGGCGGCGGAGGCCGCCCTCTGCCAGGCGCTGGCGAAGGAGCTGCCCGACACCGTGGCGGGGCTGGAACGGAGTGACCCGGAGCCCGGCTCCGAGTTGACCGCCGGGTGGGGCGACGGTGCGATCGTACTGCGCTGCGGGGTCCCCCGGCCCGAAAAGATGAGCGACGCGAAGGCGCAGGGCGTCTCCGCGAACGGCGTGCGGTGGATGCTGGAACGGCCGGAGGGTTCCGGGCCCCGTTTCACCTCGGTGTACCGGAGGACGTACGTCGAGGTGAGCCTCGACCGGCGGTACGAGCACGACGCGGGGCCGCTCGCCGCTCTCGCCGCGCCCGTGGCCGCGACGGTCCCGTGCGCGCTGGAACCCGAGTGCTCCTGACGCCGTCCGGACGCGCCCCGGGAGCCGGCCGCGCGAGGTGCGCGTCCGGCTCCCGGGGGCGGACCGGCTAGCGCAGGCCGGTGGAGCGGTTCAGGGCGGCCTGGAGGAGCCGGTCGACCAGCTCGGGGTAGTCCACGCCGCTCTCCCGCCACATGCGCGGGTACATGGAGATGGGCGTGAAGCCCGGCATGGTGTTGATCTCGTTGATGACGAAGTCGCCGTCCTCGGTGAGGAAGAAGTCGGCGCGGACCAGGCCCTCGCAGGACACGGCCTCGTAGGCGGCGACGGCGAGCCGCTGGATCTCGGCGGTGGCCTCGTCCCCGAGGGGGGCGGGCACGATGCCGGAGGCCGCGTCGATGTACTTCGCCTCGAAGTCGTAGAAGTCGTGGTCGGTGACGGGCGGGATCTCGGCGGGCACGCTGGCGCGCGGACCGTCCTCGAACTCCAGGACGCCGCACTCGATCTCGCGGCCCCGGACCAGCGCCTCCACGATGATCTTGGGGTCGTGGCGACGGGCCTCCTCGACGGCCTCGTCCAGGCCGGAGAGGTCGTCGACCTTGGTGATGCCCACGGAGGAGCCGCCGCGGGCGGGCTTCACGAAGAGCGGCCAGCCGTGTTCGGCGGCGAACTCCACGATCTTCTTGCGGGCGGCGGCCGGGTTCTGCTCCCACTCGCGCGGCCGGACGACCTCGTACGGGCCGACCGGGAGGCCGAAGGAGACGAAGACCCGCTTCATGTACTCCTTGTCCTGGCCGACGGCGGAGGCGAGGACGCCCGCGCCGACGTAGGGGACGCCGGAGAGTTCCAGGAGGCCCTGGAGGGTGCCGTCCTCGCCGTACGGGCCGTGCAGCACCGGGAAGACCACGTCGACCTCGCCGAGGGCGCGCGGCACGGCGCCGGGTTCGGCGAGGACGACCTCGCGGTTGGCCGGGTCCACGGAGAGGACGACACCGCCCCGCTCGCTCTCGGCCAGCTCGGCGACGTTCGGCAGGGCCCGGTCGGTGATGGCCATCCGCTCCGGGGCGTCGGCGGTGAGCGCCCAGCGCCCGTCCGTCGTGATGCCGATGGGCAGCACGTCGTACTTGTCCCGGTCGATGGCGCTCAGGACGGCGCCGGCCGTGACGACGGAGATGGCGTGCTCGGAGCTGCGTCCGCCGAAGACGACGGCCACGCGGGGCTTGCGGGGGCTCTGGGTGTTCTCGCTCATATCGCGACGAGAGTACCTTGCGGCACCCGAACTCCTGAGCGCCCCGCCGGGCGGCCCGGCCGCCCGGCCCGTCCGGCTCAGCGGCGTTCGGGCTTCGCCGAGCGCGACATCAGCTCCTTGAGGGCGACGACCGGCGGCTTGCCCTCGTGGACGATCGAGACGACCGTCTCGGTGATGGGCATGTCGACGCCGTGGCGGCGGCCCAGATCGAGCACCGACTCGCAGGACTTGACGCCCTCGGCGGTCTGCCGGGTGGCCGCGACGGTCTCCTGGAGGGTCATCCCCCGGCCGAGGTTGGTGCCGAAGGTGTTGTTCCGGGAGAGCGGGGAGGAGCAGGTGGCGACGAGGTCGCCGAGGCCCGCGAGACCGGAGAAGGTGAGCGGGTCGGCGCCCATGGCGAGGCCGAGGCGGGTGGTCTCGGCGAGGCCGCGGGTGATGAGCGTGGCCTTGGAGTTGTCGCCGAGCCCCATGCCGTTGGCGATGCCGACGGCGAGGCCGATGACGTTCTTGACGGCGCCGCCCAGCTCGCAGCCCACCACGTCGGTGTTGGTGTACGGGCGGAAGTACGGGGTCAGACAGGCGGTCTGGAGCCGCTGGGCGACCGTCTCGTCGACGCAGGCGGCGACGGCGGCGGCGGGCTGCCGCGCGGCGATCTCCTTGGCCAGGTTGGGGCCGGTGAGGACGGCGACGCGTTCGGCGGGCACGTCCGCGACCTCGGTGATGACCTCGCTCATCCGCTTGGCGGTGCCGAGTTCGACGCCCTTCATGAGCGAGACGAGGACCGTGCCGGGGGCGAGGAGCGGCGTCCAGGCGGCGAGGTTGCCCCGGAGGGTCTGCGAGGGGACGACCAGGACGGTGAAGTCGGCGCCGGCGGCGGCCTCGGCCGGGTCGGCGGTGGCCGTGATCCCCCGGGGGAGTTCGACCCCCGGCAGGTAGTCGGGGTTGGTCCGGGTGGCGTTGATCTCCTCCGCGAGTTCCGCGCGGCGGCCCCAGAGGCTCACCTCGCAGCCCGCGTCGGCGAGCACCATGCCGAAGGCGGTGCCCCAGGAGCCGTTGCCGAAGACGGCGGCCCTGGTCACTTGGCGCCTCCCTCGGCGGCCTTGCGGCGCTGCGCGAGGCGGGCCCTGCGGTGGTCGTACGGTTCGGCGGGCGCCTTCTCGCCGCGGATCTCCTCCAGGAGGGCGGTGATGGCGGCCATGATGGTCTCGGTCGCCTCGCGGAGCACCTCGGGCGTCGGCTCCAGGCCGTGGAAGCGGGAGAGGTCCACCGGCGGGCCGGCCTGCACGATCAGCGTCTTGCGGGGGAACAGCCTGAGCCTGTTCTCCTTGGCGTACGGCGGCATCGCGAGGTTGGCGCCCCACTGGGCCACCGGGACGACGGGGGCCTTGGTGAGCAGCGCGACGCGGGCGGCTCCGGTCTTGCCCGCCATGGGCCACATCGCGGGGTCGCGGGTCAGGGTGCCCTCGGGGTAGAAGGCGACGCACTCGCCGCGTTCGATGGCGTCGACGGCGGCGCGGAAGGCGTCCAGCGCGTTGGTCGTCTCGCGGTAGACGGGGATCTGCCCGGTGCCGCGGAGCATCATGCCGACGAAGGAGCCCCTGAAGAGGGCCGCCTTGGCGAGGAAGCGGGGGACGCGGCCGGTGTTGTACTGGTAGTGCGCGTAGGAGAGCGGGTCCAGATAGGAGTTGTGGTTCACGGCGGTGATGAATCCGCCCTCGGCGGGAATGTGTTCGGTGCCGCGCCAGTCCCGCTTGAACAGAACCGTCATGGGGGGTTTGACGATGACCGCCGCGAGGCGGTACCAGAAGCCGATTCTGCGGCGGGGCACGCGGACACCTTTCTCCGGGACTGGCTGGCAGGGGGTCAGTGTCGCCCCATGCTCCTGGTCTGTCGAGGACACCGTACGCCCCGGCCCCTCCGGCGAGCCGCGTGGGCGGGACAGAATGGTCCGTGATGAACACCGACGCCGACGACCGCTGGTCCCTCGTCGTACCCCTGAAACCCCTTGCCCTGGCGAAGAGCAGACTGGCCCCGGCGGCGGGCGCGCGGCTGCGCCCCCGGCTGGCGCTCGCGTTCGCCGAGGACACCGTGGGGGCGGCGCTGGAGTGCGCGCGGGTGCGGGAGGTGGCGGTCGTCACCGACGATCCGGCGGCGGGCGCGGCCCTGGCGGCGCTGGGCGCGCGGATCGTGCCGGACGCCCCGGCGGCGGGGCTCAACGCGGCGCTCGCGCACGGGGCGCGGACCGTGCGGGCCCGGCGGCCGCACGCGCGCGTGGCGGCGCTCGGCGCGGACCTCCCGGCGCTGCGCCCGGCGGAGCTCGCCCGGGTCCTGGACGCCGCGCGGGCATTTCCGAGGGCATTTCTCGCGGACGCCGCCGAAATCGGTACGACATTCCTCTCGGCGTCGCCGGGGGTGGAATTGGAACCGGCATTCGGGGGCGCGTCGAGGCTGCGGCATTTGTCGTCGGGGGCGGCGGAAATCAGGCTCGCCGGGGTGGATTCCGTGCGCCGGGACGTGGACACCGGGGAGGACCTGGCGGAGGCCGGGGAGCTGGGGCTCGGGCCGCGGACGGCCGCCCGGTGGCTGCGGGCGGCCGGATAGGCTGCGGCCCATGCAGGCGACCGCGTTCACGTACGACCCCGAGACCCGCAGCGGCAGTGTGCTGCTCGACGACGGCACCCCCGTGGAGTTCGGGGCGGAGGCCTTCGAGGCGGGCGGGCTGAGGCTGCTGCGTCCGGGGCAGCGCGTACGGATCGAGACGGAGCCGGGCGGCCCGGGGGCCGGTCCGCGCATCACGCTGGTGACGCTCCAGACGTTCTGATCCGGGAGGCGCCGGACGCGCCGCGGGCCGGGCTCCCCGTGGGGAGCCCGGCCCGGCGGATCGTTCCCGCACGTCCTACTTCTTGGCGGCGGTCTTCTTGGCGGTGGTCTTGCGCGCCGTCGTCTTCTTGGCGGGCGCCGTCGTCGCCGCGGTCTTCTTCGCGGCCGGGGCGGTCTTCTTGGCCGTGGCCTTGGTGGTCTTCTTGGCCGCGGCGGTGGTGGTCTTCTTGGCGGCGGCCGAGCTCTTCTTCGCGGCGGCGGTGGTGGCGGTCTTCTTCGCCGGGGTCGCCTTCTTCGCGGCGGCGGTGGTGGTCGCGGTCCTCTTCGCGGGCGTCGTCTTCTTCGCGGCGGCGGCGGTGGTCGCGGTCTTCTTCGCCGGGGTCGCCTTCTTCGCGGCGGCCTTCTTGGCGGTGGTGGCCTTCTTGGCGGCGGCCTTCTTCACGGTCGCGGAGGCGCCGCCGGTGAGGCTGCCCTTGGGGGCCTTCTTGACGGAGACCTCGCCGCCCTTGGGGAGCTTCTTCGAGCCGCTGACCAGGTCCTTGAAGCCCTGACCGGCGCGGAAGCGGGGGACGGAGGTCTTCTTCACGCGGACCCGCTCGCCGGTCTGCGGGTTGCGGGCGTA
This sequence comes from Streptomyces sp. NPDC014907, assembly GCF_055562975.1. Classification (NCBI taxonomy): domain Bacteria; kingdom Bacillati; phylum Actinomycetota; class Actinomycetes; order Kitasatosporales; family Streptomycetaceae; genus Streptomyces; species Streptomyces sp. NPDC014907. The sequence goes on from NZ_JBVHEG010000001.1 coordinate 161,030, forward strand.
GCGGGCCGGCCGGTCGACCTTCTCGAACGAGCCGAATCCCGTGACGGAGACCCGGTCGCCGGCGACCACGGCCCGCACGATGGCGTCGAGCACGTGGTCGACGGCTTCGGCGGCCTGCTGGCGACCGCCCATCTTGTCGGCAATCGCTTCTACGAGCTGCGCCTTGTTCACGTCTTCCCCTTCGGAGACATTGCCAGAACGAAAGTGTTCAAGCTTTTTCGCACGTTAGGCATGTATATACCGCAAATCAAACACGAAACGGTCTAATCACCCTAGTGCCGCAACGCGGAAGAGCCGTTGCGGAGTTCCTGGTGTCAGTCGTCCTCGGGGAATCGGCCCTCGTCGAGGTCCTTCATCAACCGGTCCAGACGCCTCGCCGCGTCCTTGAGATCGTGCTTCGCCGCGGCCGTCACGACCAGCAGCTTCCGGGACAGCGCCATCCTTACGCCCTCCGGGACTTGCAGTGAGCGCACGGTCGCGTGCGCTTCCTTCAATCGGGCGGCGACTGCCTCGTAGAGCTCGAGTTGGCTGTCGCGTTCCATGCACCGATTGTGCCATCTGGGGCGAGTTGTCGCCCGACAGGGTCTCAACAAGCGGCTGCGCCCCCCACCGGGCGGTGGGGGGCGCAGTCGTGGAAAAGCGCTGCTCAGACCGTAATTGTACGGGGTTTGAAGGACGGCCTCGCCGCCTCGTAGGCCGCGATGTCGGCTTCGTTCTGAAGGGTGAGGCTGATGTCGTCGAGCCCGTTCAGCAGACGCCAGCGGGCGTTCTCGTCGAGCTCGAAGTCGGCGTCGATCCCGGCGGCCAGGACCTTGCGGCGCTCCAGGTCGACGGTGACCTCGGCGGTCGGGTCGGCCTCGGTCAGCTCCCAGAGGGCGTCCACCGTCTCCTGCGGGAGGACGACCGTCAGCAGGCCGTTCTTCAGCGAGTTGCCGCGGAAGATGTCGGCGAAGCGGGAGGAGATCACGGCCTGGAAGCCGTAGTTCTGGAGCGCCCAGACGGCGTGCTCGCGGGAGGAGCCGGTGCCGAAGTCGGGGCCGGCGACCAGGACCGTGGCGCCCTGCCGCTCGGGGCGGTTGAGGACGAACTCGGGGTCCTTGCGCCACGCCTCGAAGAGACCGTCCTCGAAGCCGTCGCGGGTGACCTTCTTCAGCCAGTGGGCGGGGATGATCTGGTCGGTGTCGACGTTGCTGCGGCGCAGCGGGACGGCCCGGCCGGTGTGGGTGGTGAAAGCTTCCATGGTTCCTAGACCCCCGCGGGAGTGGCGACGTCGGACAGATCGGCCGGAGAGGCCAGATGGCCCAGTACGGCGGTGGCGGCGGCGACCTGGGGCGAGACCAGGTGGGTCCGGCCGCCCTTGCCCTGCCGGCCCTCGAAGTTGCGGTTGGAGGTGGACGCGGAGCGCTCGCCGGGAGCCAGCTGGTCGGGGTTCATGCCGAGGCACATCGAGCAGCCCGCGTGCCGCCATTCGGCGCCGGCCTCCTTGAAGACCTTGTCCAGGCCCTCCTCGACGGCCTGGAGGGCGACCCGGACCGAGCCGGGGACGACCAGCATGCGGACCCCGTCGGCGACCTTGCGGCCCTCCAGGAGCGAGGCCGCGTTGCGCAGGTCCTCGATGCGCCCGTTGGTGCAGGAGCCCACGAAGACGGTGTCGACCCTGATGTCGCGCAGCGGCTGCCCGGCGGTCAACCCCATGTACTCCAGGGCCTTTTCCGCGGCGAGGCGCTCCGAGGCGTCCTCGTACGAGGCCGGGTCGGGGACGTTCGACGAAAGCGGCGCGCCCTGGCCGGGGTTGGTGCCCCAGGTGACGAAGGGGGCCAGCGAGGCCGCGTCGACGACGACCTCGGCGTCGAAGACCGCGTCCTCGTCGGACCTCAGGGTCTTCCAGTACGCGACGGCGGCGTCCCAGTCCTCGCCCTCGGGGGCGTGGGCGCGGCCCTTCAGGTAGGCGAAGGTGGTCTCGTCGGGGGCGATCATGCCCGCGCGGGCGCCGGCCTCGATGGACATGTTGCAGATGGTCATCCGGGCCTCCATCGAGAGCTTCTCGATGGCGGAGCCCCGGTACTCCAGGATGTAGCCCTGGCCGCCGCCGGTGCCGATCTTCGCGATGATCGCCAGGATCAGGTCCTTGGCGGTGACGTCCTCGGGCAGTTCGCCGTCCACGGTGACGGCCATGGTCTTCGGGCGGGCGAGCGGGAGCGTCTGGGTGGCGAGGACGTGCTCGACCTGGCTGGTGCCGATGCCGAACGCCAGCGCGCCGAAGGCGCCGTGGGTGGAGGTGTGCGAGTCGCCGCAGACCACGGTGGTGCCGGGCTGGGTCAGGCCCAGCTGCGGTCCCACGACGTGGACGACGCCCTGCTCGACGTCGCCCAGCGGGTGCAGCCGGACGCCGAACTCGGCGCAGTTCTTGCGCAGGGTTTCCAGCTGGGCGCGGGAGACGGGGTCCGCGATCGGCTTGTCGATGTCGAGGGTGGGGGTGTTGTGGTCCTCGGTGGCGATGGTGAGGTCGAGGCGCCGCACCTGCCGGCCGTTCTGGCGCAGGCCGTCGAAGGCCTGGGGGCTGGTCACCTCGTGCAGCAGGTGCAGATCGATGAAGAGGAGGTCGGGCTCGCCCTCGGCGCGCCGGACGACGTGGTCGTCCCAGACCTTCTCCGCGAGTGTCCTACCCATCGCTTTCCCTCCGGCCGACGTCTGCGTCGGCACAACTAGAAACCCGTTGCGCGGGCCGTTGTGCGGCCGCCCCACCAGAGTGACAAGTTCCCCGGGAAATTGAACTTGCGTTTCACAGAGTGAGACGCGAATATCGTTGCATGGACAACTCTAGCGGCGTAGGCGTTCTCGACAAGGCAGCCCTTGTCCTGGGCGCCCTGGAGTCCGGTCCGGCCACCCTCGCAGGACTGGTCGCGGCGACGGGACTCGCACGGCCCACGGCACATCGTCTCGCCGTGGCACTGGAACACCACCGGATGGTGGCGCGTGACATGCAGGGCCGGTTCATCCTCGGACCGCGCCTCGCGGAGCTCGCCGCCGCGGCCGGCGAGGACCGGCTGCTCGCGACCGCGGGCCCGGTGCTCACCCACCTGCGCGACGTCACCGGCGAGAGCGCCCAGCTCTACCGCCGCCAGGGCGACATGCGCATCTGCGTGGCGGCGGCCGAGCGGCTCTCGGGCCTCCGGGACACCGTCCCGGTCGGTTCGACGCTGACGATGAAGGCCGGCTCGTCGGCGCAGATCCTGATGGCCTGGGAGGAGCCCGAGCGGCTGCACCGCGGCCTCCAGGGCGCCCGCTTCACCGCGACGGCCCTGTCGGGCGTGCGGCGGCGCGGCTGGGCCCAGTCGATCGGCGAGCGGGAGCCGGGCGTCGCGTCCGTCTCCGCGCCCGTGCGCGGCCCCTCGAACCGGGTGGTGGCCGCCGTCTCGGTCTCGGGCCCCATCGAGCGCCTGACCCGCCACCCGGGCCGCATGCACGCCCAGGCGGTCATCGACGCCGCCGCCCGCCTCTCCGAGGCGCTGCGCCGCAACGGCTGACCCCCGCCCCCCGTACGTCCCGGCCCACCGCTCCAACGCCGCAGCGGTGGGCCGGAATCGCGCGGGGCCGTACGGCCGCCGGACAGCGAAGAAGCCCTCCCCCGAAGGGAAGGGCTTCTTCGTCTCGTACCCCCGACCGGATTCGAACCGGCGCTACCGCCTTGAGAGGGCGGCGTGCTAGGCCGCTACACAACGGGGGCAAGATATGGATTCACGCGACGGAATCGCATGATGTCACTGCGCTGGCCTACCTGGACTCGAACCAAGACTAACTGAACCAGAATCAGTCGTGCTGCCAATTACACCATAGGCCACTGGTGGTTTAGAACCAGTTGGTACCCCCGACCGGATTCGAACCGGCGCTACCGCCTTGAGAGGGCGGCGTGCTAGGCCGCTACACAACGGGGGCCCTAGCGATCCCACCCGGCCGGAGCCGGGTGATGTCACCGCGTAGACACCGGGAGCTACCCAGGTGTTCCGCAGGATGGATCAGTACCCCCGACCGGATTCGAACCGGCGCTACTGCCTTGAGAGGGCAGCGTGCTAGGCCGCTACACAACGGGGGCTTTGTGGATGAGATCCACGATGCAGATGAGCTCTGCGAGCTGGCCTACCTGGACTCGAACCAAGACTAACTGAACCAGAATCAGTCGTGCTGCCAATTACACCATAGGCCACCGGGGCAACGTCCCCGTCCGGGGATCTTGCTCGGCTTGCGCTTTCCGGGTTCTCGCCTTTCGGCTCGCTCCCCTCGGCGCAGGAAGAACATTACCCGAAGGTGGACCGCGCTCCAAAACGGGTATCCCGGCGGAGCAGGTCCGGGAGCTGGTGGAGGTCCGTGATCCGGTGCAGCTCGGGCCTGCCGCCGAGGCCCGCGCGGTCCAGCCAGACGCCCCGCAGCCCCGCCTCCACCGCGCCCCGGGCGTCGATGTCCGGCTGGTCCCCGACGTACGCCACCTGGTGCGGGGGCAGGCCGAGGGCGTCGCAGGCCGCGTGGAAGGCCTCCGGGGCCGGCTTCGCCACGCCCAGTTCGGCGGCGCACAGGACGGCCTCGAAACGGTCCCGGACGCCCAGGACCCGGAGCTTGCGCTCCTGGTTGCGGATGCTGGAGTTCGACAGGACCGCGTGACGGTAGTCACGGGCCAGGAGGTCGAGCACGGGCACGGTGTCGGGGAAGAGCGCCCAGGCCGCCTCGTAGTGGACGACGTACCGGTCGAACCAGGCGTCGGCCTCGGCGGCGGTCAGCCCCGGCCTGTCCAGGAAGTCCCGGACCCGGTCGCGCCGCTGGTCCAGGAAGTCGCCACCCTCCCGCTCGAAGCGGCGCCAGTGGAAGGCGGTCAGCTCCCGCCACCGGTCGAGGGCCGCCTCCACCGTGCCGAAGCCCTCCAGCAGTCCCTCGGCCGCGAGGTGGCCGCGCATGCCGGCCGTGTCGGCGGCGGCGTAGTCGAAGATCGTGTCGTCGATGTCCCAGAGGACCGCCCGGATGGTCATGGGGCCACGGTACCGACGGCGGGGACGCGCCGGAGGGCGGCGACCCGTTCCGGTCGCCGCCCTCCGTCCCGTACGCCGGGGTGACGCCTACGCGGCGAGCTTCGCCAGCGCCGCGTCGACGCGGGCCAGGGTCTTCTCCCTGCCGAGGATCTGCAGCGACTCGAAGAGCGGCAGGCCGACCGTGCGGCCGGTGACCGCGACGCGGACCGGGGCCTGGGCCTTGCCGAGCTTGAGGCCGTGGGCCTCGCCGGCGGCCAGGACGGCGCCCTTGAGGGACTCGGGGTCGCTCCAGTCGGCGTCCGCGAGCTTCTCCCGGGCGGTGGTGAGGAGCGCGGCGGGCTCGCCCTTCATCGCCTTGTCCCACGAGGCCCGGTCGAAGACCGGCTCGTCCAGGAAGAGGAAGTCGACGTTGGCCGTGATGTCCGAGAGGACGGTCAGGCGGGTCTGGGCGTACGGCGCGATGGCCTCCCAGGCGGCCCGGTCGAAGTCCTCCGGCGCCCAGGGGGCGTGCGGGGCGCGCAGCCAGGGCTCGCACGCCTCGGCGAACGCCTTCACGTCCAGCATGCGGATGTGGTCGGCGTTGATCGACTCGGCCTTCTTGAGGTCGAAGCGGGCCGGGTTGGCGTTGACGTCAGCGATGTCGAACTTCTCGACCATCTGCTCGACGGTGAAGATGTCCTGGTCGGCCGAGAAGGACCAGCCGAGGAGCGAGAGGTAGTTCAGCAGGCCCTCCGGGAGGAAGCCGCGCTCCCGGTAGACGTTGAGGGAGGCCTGCGGGTCGCGCTTGGAGAGCTTCTTGTTGCCCTCGCCCATCACGTAGGGCAGGTGGCCGAAGGCGGGGATCTCCTTGGCGACGCCCAGCTCGATCAGCGCCTTGTAGAGCGCGATCTGGCGCGGGGTGGAGGAGAGCAGGTCCTCGCCGCGCAGGACGTGGGTGATCTCCATGAGGGCGTCGTCGACCGGGTTGACCAGGGTGTAGAGCGGGGCGCCGTTGGCCCGGAGGATGCCGTAGTCGGGCACGTTCTCCGGGGTGAAGGTGAGTTCGCCGCGGACCAGGTCGGTGAAGGTGATCGGCTCGTCGGGCATCCGGAAGCGGACGATCGGCGTGCGGCCCTCGGCCTCGTACGCGGCCTTCCGCTCACCGGTGAGGTCGCGGCAGTGGCCGTCGTAGCCGGAGGGGCGGCCGGCGGCGCGGGCGGCCTCGCGGCGCTCGTCGAGCTCCTCGGTGGTGCAGTAGCAGGGATACGCGTAGCCGCCGGCGAGCAGCCTGTCCGCGACGTCCTTGTAGAGGTCCATCCGCTGCGACTGGCGGTACGGGGCGTGCGGGCCGCCGACCTCCGGGCCCTCGTCCCAGTCGAGGCCGAGCCACTTCAGCGAGTCGAGGAGCTGGTCGTACGACTCCTCGGAGTCGCGCGCGGCGTCGGTGTCCTCGATGCGGAAGACCATGGTGCCCTGGTTGTGCCGGGCGAAGGCCCAGTTGAAGAGGGCGGTGCGGACCAGGCCCACGTGGGGGTTGCCGGTCGGCGAGGGACAGAAACGGACGCGGATTTTCGCGTTAGCCACGCTTGATCACCTTATTGGTGAGAGTGCCGATGCCTTCGATGGTGACGGCGACCTCGTCGCCGACGTTGAGGGGTCCGACCCCGGCGGGGGTGCCGGTGAGGATGACGTCGCCGGGGAGCAGCGTCATGGCCTCGGTGATGTGGACCACCAGGTCCTCGACGGAGCGGACCATGTCGCTCGTGCGGCCGAGCTGGCGCTGTTCGCCGTTGACCGTGGCCTGGACGGTGAGGTCGCCCGGATCGAGGTCGGTCTCCACCCAGGGCCCCAGGGGGCAGGAGGTGTCGAAGCCCTTGGCGCGCGCCCACTGCTTCTCGCGCCGCTGCGCGTCGCGGGCGGTGACGTCGTTGGCGCAGGTGTAGCCGAAGATCACGTCCCTGACGCGCTCCCGGGGCACCTCGCGGCACATGCGGCCGATCACCACGGCCAGTTCGGCCTCGTGGTGCAGCTCGCTGGAGAAGGAGGGGTACTCGATGGCGTCGCCGGAGCCGATCACCGAGGTGGTGGGCTTGAAGAAGGCGACGGGGACCTCGGGGACCTCGTTGCCGAGTTCGGCGGCGTGCTCGGCGTAGTTGCGGCCGATGGCCACGACCTTGTTGGGGAGCACCGGCGGCAGGAGCCGCACCTTGCTCAGCGGGACCTTGGTGCCGCTGAGCTCGAAGTCGGTGTACGGGATGCCCTTGATGATGTCGAGCACGAGGCCGCCGGACTCGACGGTTCCCTCGCCCTCGACCGCGCCGAAGGCCACATTGCCGTCGATGGAGAATCTGGCGATGCGCACGAGTGCTGTCGCCCCTCACTTGGTACTGGCTGGAGTCTGACGCTCCAGGCTAACGCGGCGGGGGGCCGCCCCGGGGCGGCGCGGGGCGTGCGGGCCGGCGGGGGCGGGCGCTAGCGGGAGGCGGCCGCGTACGGGGCGGGCTCGTACGGGGCCGGGGCCTTCATGAGGACGGTGCGGCGCGGGTTGGCCGTCCGGCCGGGCAGCTCCACCGCGTACTCCGGCCGGGCGCCCCGGCCGAGCTGTGCGGCGTCCGTGAGGTGGACGAGGGTGGAGCGGCGGGGGTTGGCCGTGGTGCGGAGCGTCGTCTTCTTCATCGCGGTGACTCAGACCTTGTTCTGGGACGGGCGCCCGGGCGGGCGCGCGGGGACGTAAAACGTCAGGCTAAACACGCGTTTCCCTTCAGATGCATGGCCAAGACATCGATTGCGGTGTGAGTTTGCTCACCTATGAGGGGAGTTTCCGGGCATTACGGACGGTGTCCGATCGGCCGCGAAAGGGACATTACGCCACTGAACGATCTATTCCGCTCCCGATCATGCCGACTGGGACACACGGGGATGCCAGACCATTGGGGCGGAAAGGTCCGAATAATCCCTGCTCCTTTTCTACAAGGGGTGATCCTTTGCGCACGCGTTGTCATACCTCTCCCGGCGCGACACGCGGCCCTTGTTGGAGATCCGCCACTGTGCTGGAATTCCACGCACCGCCGCGGGTTTCAAGCCGGCGCGCAGGGGGCGCAACGCAGCGCCGGCCGAGTGGCGGGGAGAAGGGGGAACTGCGCCGGTCACCGACGACCACCTGGGGTGCTCCACGCCCCCCGACGACGCCGACACCGCCCTCTCCGTTCATCCGGAAGGGCGCCTGGTCCAGAGGTTGCGACGCTAGTGCAGGGACGTTTCAAGAGGGATGGCTCGGGGTCTCCCCAGGCCCGCCAGGGCCGAGCGGATGCTCCGGCGGAGCAGGAACCGCGTGCCGGGACCGACCGCGGTCCCTCGGCCCCGCACACCCCGAACCAGGGTCAGGGACCGTCCGGCGAGGGCGGTGACGGCGGCCGTCGCGCGGGCGCCGCGGCCGCTCCGGCCGACCCGTCCGCCGCTCCCCCCGGTTCCCGGACCGGGAACGCCGACAACGGGGTCGGCCCCCGAATAGCCCTTCGCAACTGGCGCATCTCCACGCGCCTGGTCGCGCTCCTCACCCTGCCCGTGGTCGCGGCGACCTCCCTGGGCGCCATCCGCATCAACGAGTCGCTCCAGGACATGGAGCAGCTCGACCACATGCAGCTGCTGACCAAGCTGACCCGTGAGGCGACCGACCTCGCGCAGGCCCTCCAGACCGAGCGCGACCTGTCCGCCGGTCCGCTGGCCAACGGCCGCCCCAGCAGCGACTACCAGGTCTCCAACCCGCGCCGGAAGACGGACCTCGAGTACAAGGCCTTCCTCACCGCCACCGAGGAGATCCCGACCGCCGACGGCGACGAGGCGCTGCGCAGCATCCGGCAGAACGTCAGCCAGATCGCCTCGCAGGTCACCGACCTCCACTCCATCCGGAGCAGCGCCTACGAGAAGGGCGTCTCCCACTCGGTGACGGTCGAGGCGTACAGCCGCCTCATCCGCTCGCTCCTGAGCCTGTCCCAGGACATGGCGCAGGCGACCAGCAACCCCGAGATGATCAAGCGGACCCGCGCGCTCGCCGCGTTCTCGTCCGCCAAGGAGTACGCCTCCATCCAGCAGGCGATCATCGCGGCGGCGCTGCCCCCGAGCGACAAGACCTCCGGGCAGATCGCGCAGGGCGACCGCCTCTACGGCGAGGCCGCGCTCAACAGTGAGGGCGTCGAGCTCAAGACCTTCCAGGCGATCTACGAGTCGACCGGCGGCGACGCCGACGAGCTGACCGCGACCCTGAACCGGGGCAACCCGTCGATCATCGCCGCCGACAAGTACGCCGAGCGCGTGCTGAACACCGACAACGCGATGCGGGAGAGCGTCAAGCGCGGTCACCTGAACTTCACCGACGAGTACGGCACCAAGATCACCGCCATGAACCGCATCGAGAGCGGTCTGCTCGGCGACATGGAGGGCATGGCCCGCGAGCTGCGCCAGGAGTCGCAGCGCGAGGCCATCATCAACGGTGCGCTGATCCTCCTCGTCCTCGGCGTCTCGCTCATCGGCGCCTTCGTCGTGGCCCGGTCCATGATCCGCTCGCTGCGCCGGCTCCAGGACACCGCGACCAAGGTCGCCCAGGAACGCCTGCCCGAGCTCGTCAAGCAGCTCTCCGAGTCCGACCCGCAGGACGTCGACACCTCCGTCGAGTCCGTCGGCGTGCACTCCCGGGACGAGATCGGCAAGGTGGCCGCGGCCTTCGACGAGGTGCACCGCGAGGCCGTCCGCCTCGCCGCCGAGCAGGCCCTCCTCCGGGGCAACGTCAACGCGATGTTCACCAACCTCTCGCGCCGTTCCCAGGGCCTCATCCAGCGCCAGCTCTCGCTCATCTCCGAGCTGGAGTCCCGCGAGGCCGACCCGGACCAGCTCTCCTCGCTGTTCAAGCTCGACCACCTCGCGACCCGCATGCGCCGGAACGGCGAGAACCTCCTCGTCCTCGCCGGCGAGGAGCCGGGCCGCCGCTGGACCCGCCCGGTCCCGCTGGTCGACGTGCTCCGCGCCGCCGCCTCCGAGGTGGAGCAGTACGAGCGCATCGAACTGGCCGCGGTCCCGGCGACCGAGGTAGCCGGCCGGGTCGTCAACGACCTCGTGCACCTCCTCGCCGAGCTGCTGGAGAACGCCACCTCGTTCTCCTCCCCCCAGACGAAGGTCCGGGTCACCGGCCACGCGCTGCCCGACGGGCGCGTGCTCGTCGAGATCCACGACACCGGCATCGGCCTCTCCCCCGAGGACCTGGCGGCGATCAACGAGCGGCTGGCCTCGCCGCCCACCGTGGACGTCTCCGTCTCCCGCCGCATGGGTCTGTTCGTGGTCGGCCGCCTGTCCCTGCGACACGGCATCCGCATCCAGCTCCGTCCCTCCGACTCCGGCGGCACCACCGCGCTCGTCATGCTCCCGGTCGACGTCGCCCAGGGCGGCAAGAAGCCGATGCCCAAGCCGGGCGCCGGCGGCCAGGGCGCGATGCCTCCGGGCGCCTCCGCCCCGGGCGGCCGGCTGCCCGGCGGCCCCGGCGCGGCCGGTGGTCCCGGCGGCGGACGTCCGGGCCCGGGCGGCGCGCCGGCCGGCAGGCTCGGCACGGGTGCCGCGCGCGGTCAGGTCGGTACGGGCGGCCCGCGGGCCGCGCTGCCCGCCCGTGACGGTTCGCCGCTCGCCGGCGGTCCGCAGGACGCGCAGCGGACCCGCGCTCCGCAGCCGCAGAACGCGCAGCTGGAGCAGACCGGCCGGATGCCGCAGGCTCCCCAGTCCCCCGACGCCCTGCGTCCGGGGCCCGGCGGGGGTGGTCTCATCGGTGGCGCCGCGAGCGCCATCCCGTCCCGCACGGACGTGTGGGGCAACCGGAACGCCCCGCAGGCCGGGCCGGGCCCGCAGCAGCAGCCGCAGGCCCCCCAGGGCAACCAGGGCAACCAGCAGGGCGGGTACGACTTCCCGCGCGCCGAGCTGCCCGGCGGCGCTCCCCGGCCGCAGCGCCCGCAGGCCGCGAGCTGGGGCGACGAGCAGGCGCGGTACCCGCGGCAGGAGGCGTCCCTGCCGGACGCCCCGCGCGGCCACGAGGACCCGGAGACCACGGGCCGGTTCGCGGCTCCGCAGGGCCCCGGCTCCACGGGGCAGTTCGCCCGCCCCGACTTCGGCGCGCCGCAGCAGGCCCAGGCCCCGCAGCAGCCGCAGGCCCCCCAGGGGTACCAGGACGGCGGGCAGGACCCGGCGTCGACGGCCCAGTTCCCGCGTCCGGACTTCGGCGCCCCGCAGGGCCCGGGCTCCACGGGGCAGTTCGCCCGTCCCGACCTCGGCGCGCCGCAGCAGGCCCAGGCCCCGCAGCAGCCGCAGGCCCCCCAGGGATACCAGGGGTACCAGGACGGCGGGCAGCAGTTCGGCCGGCAGCCGTTCGTGCCGCAGCAGCCCCAGCAGCAGCCCCAGCAGGCTCCGGCGCCGCTCCAGCGGCCCGGTGACGACTTCGGCGCCCCGCGCCCGGCCGAGCCGGTCCGGCAGCAGCCGCAGCAGCTCCAGCAGCCGCGCCGTCCGGAGGCCCTGCCTCCGGCGGGTGGCGCGGGCGACGGCCGTACGCCGCTGTACGACAACCTGGAGACCAACTGGTTCCACCAGGAGCAGGCCCAGGCCCCCGGCCAGGCCCAGGACCCGGCGCAGACGGCGCCGGTCCCGGTCGTGCAGCAGACGTCCGCTCCGGCCTCCGGGCCGGCCGGCGACCAGGCCGCCGACGGCGGCCGGCAGACCGGCGGGGCCGCCTGGCGGACCTCGCCCAACGACGAGCTGGTGCGTCAGGCCGAGCGGGTGCGCAAGCCCGCGGCCGGCGGCGTCACCACCTCCGGCCTCCCCCGGCGCGTGCCGAAGGCCAACCTCGTACCCGGGACCGCACAGGAGCAGGCCCACACGGCCGGCCCCCAGGTCTCGCGTGCACCCGACGACGTCCGCGGCCGGCTCACCAATCTGCGCCGCGGCATCCAGCAGGGCCGGCAGGCGGGCAACTCGACCACGGGTAGCTTCCACCTCGGTCCGAACCATCAGCAGGAGCGTTAGTTGAACGCGATGAGCCAGGCGGCGCAGAATCTGAACTGGTTGATCACCAACTTCGTGGACAACACCCCCGGGGTGTCCCACACGGTGGTGGTCTCCGCCGACGGACTCCTGCTGGCCATGTCGGAAGGATTCCCCCGCGACCGCGCCGACCAGCTGGCGGCGGTCGCGTCCGGACTGACCTCGCTGACCGCGGGTGCGTCCCGGATCTTCGAGGGGGGCCCCGTCGCACAGACCGTGGTGGAGATGGAGCGCGGCTTCCTCTTCCTCATGTCCGTCTCGGACGGCTCCTCGCTGGCCGTGCTCGCCCATCCCGAGTGCGACATCGGCCTCGTGGGCTACGAGATGGCGCTGCTGGTCGACCGGGCCGGCAGCGTGCTCACCCCGGACCTCCGCGCGGAGCTCCAGGGCAGTCTGCTCCACTAGCGGTGTCCGTACCCGGACGCCCGACCGACCCCCGCCCCGAATGACCGACAGGGCGGTACGCCCCTCCGTACCGCCCTGGGCACCGTTCACCGTCCGGCCGCCCCATCCGGCCCCCCACCGGCCCCATCAGACGGCAGAAGCCTTGCTGTCACGCCCGGAGGATTCATGACCCCGCCCCCCGCCTCTCACGATCCGTACGGCTCCTCAGTCGACGAGTACGGATACGAGGGCGACCAGCCGCTGGTGCGTCCGTACGCGATGACCGGCGGCCGGACCCGGCCGCGCTACCAGCTCGCCATCGAGGCGCTGGTCAGCACCACGGCCGACCCGGCGCACCTCGCCACGCTCCTTCCCGAGCACCAGCGGATCTGCCACCTGTGCCGTGAGGTCAAGTCGGTGGCCGAGGTGTCGGCCCTCCTGTCGATGCCCCTCGGCGTCGCCCGTATCCTCGTCGCCGACCTGGCGGAGGCCGGCATGGTGGCGATCCACCAGCCGGGCAACGGAGAGACCGGCGGTACGCCGGACGTGACTCTGCTCGAAAGGGTGCTCAGTGGACTTCGCAAGCTCTAGTGGCGGTGCCGCCCGGTCGACCACCAGCGCGAAGATCGTGGTGGCGGGTGGCTTCGGCGTGGGCAAGACCACGTTCGTCGGTGCCGTCTCGGAGATCAACCCGCTGCGTACCGAGGCCGTCATGACCTCCGCCTCGGCGGGGATCGACGACCTCACCCACACGGGTGGCAAGACGACGACGACCGTCGCCATGGACTTCGGCCGCATCACCCTCGACCAGGACCTGATCCTGTACCTGTTCGGCACCCCCGGACAGGACCGGTTCTGGTTCATGTGGGACGACCTGGTGCGGGGTGCCATCGGCGCCGTCGTCCTCGTCGACACCCGCCGCCTCGCCGACTGCTTCCCCGCCGTCGACTACTTCGAGAACTCGGGCCTCCCCTTCGTCATCGCCCTCAACGGCTTCGACGGAAACCAGCCCTACCAGCCCGAAGAAGTACGCGAAGCCCTCCAGATCGGCCCCGACACCCCCATCATCACCACCGACGCCCGCCACCGCGCCGACGCCAAGAGCGCCCTCATCACCCTCGTCGAACACGCCCTCATGGCGCGGCTCAAGTAGGGGGACGGGCCGGGCGGTTGTCCCGCGCTCCCGCCGGGGCGGTCTGTGTCGTTCGACACGGCCGTCCTCATGTTCATAACATTTCGACAGAGAATTGGGGCGCCACGGACACCCGACGCATCCGGTCGGTGCCGCTGTGCTCACCTGAGCCCCGCCATTTGGCGGGGCTCGCTCTTTATGCCCGTTTTATTCTCGGTCCGGGCCGCGGGAAGCGGCCGCCTCCCGGTGTTTGGAAGGGACCCCCTTCACGTGCTGCAATTCATGAACTCCCGAGTAGTACGGCCCTGAACGAAACACCGGCACAACGTAGGTGCCGACGCCGAGAGGTTGTTGGTCGAGTGAGGCGAAGCAAGGAAAGCTCCGCGGAGCAGGAGACGCGGGGCAACTTCACGCCGCCGTCACGCACGGCGGTGCCGCCCGCGGACGCGCCGGTGACGCCGCCGCCCGTCGAGGCGACCGAGGGAAGTTCCAGCAAGCTGTCGCCCCGCAACTGGCGGGTGCCCACCCGTCTGAACGCGATCCTCCTCATACCCGTGCTCGTCGGCCTCGTCATGGGCGGCTTCCAGGTCAAGGGGTCGATCGACACCTGGCAGGAGGCCCAGGACGCCGAGAAGACGGCGCTCATCGTGCGCGCCGCCTCGGAGTACAGCACCGCCCTGCTCAACGAGCGGGACCTCACCGCCGCTCCGCTGCTGCTCGCGAGGACCCCGGAGGACCGCAGGAGCACCGAGGTCCAGCAGGCGTACGCCACGACCGACGCCGCCCGGGCCAAGTTCGCCGAGGCCGCCAAGAACCTGCCCTCGGGCCAGGGCCTGGAGCGCCGGCTGCGTCTGTTCAAGGACGAGGAGCCGAAGCTCGACGCGCTGCGCAAGGACGCGTACGCCCGCTCCTACGACCCGGTGAACACCCAGCTCGCGTACACCGGCGTCCAGCACTACCTCACCGAGTTCTCCAACGAGCTCGGCCTGGGCACCGGCAACATCACCAGCTACGGCCGCAGCGTCTACGCGATCCAGCTCGCCAAGGGCGCCGAGTCCCTCCAGCGGTCCATCGGCACCCAGCTCCTCGTCCGGCCCAGCCGGAGCGAGGCGGTCTTCGCCCAGCAGTCCGTGGCGTTCAACTCGTACAACTACCTGGAGCAGATCGCCCTCGGCGAGTTCAGCTCCGGCGGCATACCCGAGGACGTCGAACTCCTCAAGAAGGTCATGGCCTCCAAGGCCGCCGAGGGCGCCAGGGAGGCGCAGGGCGCCGACGCCGTGCCGCCCAAGGGCAAGGACGGCACCTTCTACTCGGGCATGGCCTCCGCGATCGGCACCGCCAAGGGCCCGGACGGCATCGCCGCCCTGAAGGCCAGGGGCATCACGCAGGAGACGTGGACGGCGGTCGCCACCGCCAAGTTCTCGGGCTACAGCGAGGTCGAGAAGTCCCTCGTCGACAAGGCCGTGGCCGAGGCCGCCCAGATCTCCGACGACGCCAAGACGGACGCCTGGCTGAACGGCGCCGTCGTGGTCGTCGCCCTGCTCGCGGCGTTCGTCCTGGCGGGGATGATGGCCCGCCAGATGAGCCGCTCGATGCGGGCGCTGCGGACCGCCGCCTTCGGCATCGCCGAGCAGCGCCTGCCGATGCTGGTCGACCAGCTCTCCCGCACCGAGCCGGGCCGGGTCGACACCCGGGTGCAGCCCATCCCGATCGACTCCCGGGACGAGATCGGCGAGGTCGCCCGCGCCTTCGACCAGGTCCACCGCGAGGCCGTCCGGCTCGCCGCCGAACAGGCCATGCTCCGCGGCAACGTCAACGCGATCTTCACCAACCTCTCGCGCCGCAACCAGTCGCTGATCGAGGGCCAGCTGACCCTCATCACGGACCTGGAGAACAACGAGGCCGACCCGGACCAGCTGGAGAACCTCTTCAAGCTGGACCACCTGGCGACCCGCATGCGCCGCAACGGCGAGAACCTCCTCGTCCTCGCCGGCGAGGAGCCGGGCCGCCGCTGGGACCAGCCGGTCCCGCTGGTCGACGTCATGCGCGCCGCCTCCTCCGAGGTGGAGCAGTACGAGCGCATCGAGCTGGCGGGCGTCCCGGAGGCCGAGATCCACGGCCAGGCCGTGACCGACCTCGTGCACCTGCTCGCCGAGCTGCTGGAGAACGCCACCACGTTCTCCTCCCCGCAGACCAAGGTGCGCGTCACCGCGACCCGTCTCCCCGACGGCCGCGTGATGGTGGAGATCCACGACAAGGGCATCGGCCTCACGGCCGAGGACTTCGCGGACATCAACCACAAGCTGGCCAACCCGCCGACCGTGGACGCCGCCGTCTCGCAGCGCATGGGCCTCTTCGTGGTCGGCCGGCTGGCCGACCGGCACGGCATCCGGGTCCAGCTCCGCCCCTCGGGCGAGCAGGCCGGAACGACCTCGCTGGTCATGCTGCCGGACGCGATCACGCACGGCGGCGGCGGCGAGCAGCCGGTCCACGACGACTTCACCGTCTCCCAGATCATTCCGGAACAGCAGCAGCAGAACGCCTTCGAGGGCGGTTCGGCGCAGCCGGCGCTGACCGCGGCCGACCTCGGCTTCGACGACTCTCGCTACGAGCAGCAGCCGTCCGGGGAGGAGCGCCCCTCCGCCCCGGTCGACCGTTCGGTGCGGCACGAGAGCCGGCGTGCCGCGCTCGGCGGCCGGGCCCAGGAGGACGAGCGGCCCCTCTTCCGCGACGAGACGGAGCGGACGGAGGAGTACGGCCGGGCGCCCCAGGAGCAGGAGTACGGCCGGGAGCAGACCCCCGGGGGCCAGGAGTACGCGGCGGAGTACGCTCCGGCGCAGGAGTACGGGCAGCCCCAGCCGCAGCCCCAGGAGTACGGCCAGGAGTACGCGGCCGGGTACCCGCAGCAGGAGGGGTACGCCGACGGCGGCTACGGGGCACCGCAGCCGGGTTACGAGGCGTATCCGCAGTCCGGCTATGCGGAAGCCCCGTACGATGCCCAGGGAACCGAACACCAGGCGTATGGAAATACGTTCGATCCCCAGTCCCACCAGGCGGAGTGGCCGGATCAGAACGCCTACCGGAACGACTACGCACAGGAGTACGGAGCGGAACCGGAATCTGCTCCGGCCGCTCCCGAACAGGCCGCCGACCGCGTAGGCTTCGACCGTCCGGGTCCGACCCCGGGTTCCGCTCCGGACGCCGGCCACGCGCTGACCGGCGCCGGCCTGCCGCGCCGCGGCAGCGTCGCCCCGGCGGCGCAGCGGGCCGAGGCCTCGCAGCCGGAACAGCAGCAGAACGAAGCCGACGGTCCCGACGACTGGCGCTCGACCAACGACGAGCGCTGGCAGCGGGCCGGGAAGCTCAAGGAGCCGAAGGCGGGCGGGGTCACCTCGTCCGGTCTCCCCCGGCGGGTCCCGAAGGCCAACCTGGTCGAGGGCACGGCCGAACAGACCCCGCAGGGCGGCCCCCAGGTCTCCCGCGCCCCCGAGGACGTCCGGGGCAGGTTGAGCAACCTGCGCCGGGGCGTCCAGCAGGGACGCAACGCGGGGACGGACACGAACGGATCGGGCCTCGGCCCGGGCAGTACCTACAACCAGGAGCGTTAGTGTGAGCATGAGCCAGGCGGCGCAGAATCTGAACTGGTTGATCACCAACTTCGTGGACAACACCCCCGGGGTGTCCCACACCGTGGTGGTCTCCGCCGACGGACTCCTGCTGGCGATGTCCGAGGGCTTCCCCCGCGACCGCGCCGACCAGCTGGCGGCCGTCGCCTCCGGACTGACCTCGCTGACCGCGGGCGCGTCCCGGATCTTCGAGGGCGGTGCGGTCAACCAGACCGTGGTGGAGATGGAGCGCGGCTTCCTCTTCATCATGTCGATCTCGGACGGCTCCTCGCTGGCCGTGCTCGCCCACCCCGAGGCGGACATCGGCCTCGTGGGCTACGAGATGGCGCTGCTGGTCGACCGGGCCGGCACCGTCCTGACCCCCGATCTCCGGGCGGAACTCCAGGGCAGCCTTCTCAACTGAGTGAACTCTTCCCGGCCGAGGGAAGTCTTCTCAACCAACAGACAGGCCGTGCGTTTCGCGCCACCGCCCCGTAGGGTGCGGTGGCGCGGCTCCAAGGGACATGGACCGCGAGGCAGTCGGAGGAGGAAACGTGGGAACACCCCCGGGCGCGAGCCCCTACAACGGTTACGACCCGCACCAGGCACCGCTGGGCGACCCCGCCCGGAACCGGTTCGACTTTCCCTCCGCCCCGAACGGGCAGGGCGCGCCGCAGTACTACGGGCACCCCCAGGCCCCGACGTCCCCCGCCGGTTCGCCGAGTTCCTCGCGCGGTCCGTCCTCCTCGGGCGGCTCCGGCGGGCACAACCCGCTGGTGCGTCCGTACGCGATGACCGGCGGCCGGACGCGGCCGCGCTACCAGCTCGCCATCGAGGCGCTGGTCAGCACCACGGCCGATCCGTCCCGGCTGCAGGGGCAGTTGCCCGAGCACCAGCGGATCTGCCGGCTGTGCTTCGAGATCAAGTCGGTCGCGGAGATCTCGGCACTTCTCTCCATCCCCCTCGGCGTCGCCCGAATCCTCGTCGCCGACCTGGCGGAGGCCGGGCTCGTCGCCATCCACCAGCCCGGCGGCGACGAGGCCGCCGGCGGTCAGCCAGACGTGACACTGCTCGAAAGGGTGCTCAGTGGACTTCGCAAGCTCTAGCGGCGGCGCGGCCCGTTCAACCACCAGCGCGAAGATCGTGGTGGCGGGTGGCTTCGGCGTGGGCAAGACCACGTTCGTCGGCGCCGTCTCGGAGATCAACCCGCTGCGTACCGAAGCCGTCATGACCTCCGCCTCGGCGGGGATCGACGACCTCACCCACACCGGCGACAAGACGACGACGACCGTCGCCATGGACTTCGGCCGCATCACCCTCGACCAGGACCTGATCCTGTACCTGTTCGGCACCCCCGGACAGGACCGGTTCTGGTTCATGTGGGACGACCTGGTGCGGGGTGCCATCGGCGCCGTCGTCCTCGTCGACACCCGCCGCCTCGCCGACTGCTTCCCCGCCGTCGACTACTTCGAGAACTCGGGCCTCCCCTTCGTCATCGCCCTCAACGGCTTCGACGGAAACCAGCCCTACCAGCCCGAAGAAGTACGCGAAGCCCTCCAGATCGGCCCCGACACCCCCATCATCACCACCGACGCCCGCCACCGCGCCGACGCCAAGAGCGCCCTCATCACCCTCGTCGAACACGCCCTCATGGCACGACTGCGGTAGCTGTCCCCAGGCGTTCGTGCCGGAGGCCGCGTTCCCGGGGGAGGGGAACGCGGCCTCCGGCGTCGTTCCGGACCACGCGGAAGGGCCGGAACCCGGTGTGACACCGGGTTCCGGCCCTCTGTCCGTCGTACGCCCTCCCGCGGCCCCGTGCGGGCCGGGGCGGGTTCAGCGCCAGCTGTGCGGGGCGCGGAAGCCGTGCTCGCGCTCCAGGCGGCGCCAGCCGGCCGCGGTGCGGCCGTGGCGGGCGGTGGCGTCGGCGGGACGGGCGGCCGCGCGGGCGAGCAGCACCGCGGTGATGGCGGCCAGCTCCTCGGGGTCGGCGTGGCCCTTCTCGACGCGGAGCAGGTTGGCGGGAGTGGTCATGGGGATGACTCCTCTTGCTGGGGCTCCGGGGCCCGGCGGGGGCTCCGGAGCGTGCGGAGGGCGAAGGTCTACTGGGGCGGGTTGCCGTGCTTGCGGGACGGCAGATCGGCGTGCTTGGTGCGGAGCATCGCGAGGGACCTGACGAGCACCCGGCGGGTGTCGGCGGGGTCGATGACGTCGTCGACCAGACCGCGCTCGGCCGCGTAGTACGGGTGCATCAGCTCGGCCTTGTACTCCTTGACCATGCGGGCGCGCACGGCGTCGGGGTCCTCCGCCTCCGCGATCTGCTTGCGGAAGATCACGTTGGCGGCTCCCTCGGCGCCCATGACCGCGATTTCGTTGGTGGGCCAGGCGTACGTCAGGTCGGCGCCGATGGACTGGCTGTCCATGACGATGTAGGCGCCGCCGTAGGCCTTGCGCAGGATCAGGCTGATCCGGGGCACGGTCGCGTTGCAGTAGGCGTACAGCAGCTTGGCGCCGTGCCGGATGATCCCACCGTGCTCCTGGTCGACCCCCGGAAGGAAGCCGGGGACGTCCAGAAGGGTGATGATCGGGATGTTGAAGGCGTCGCACATCTGCACGAAGCGGGCGGCCTTCTCGGAGGCCTCGATGTCCAGGACGCCGGCCAGCGACTGGGGCTGGTTGGCGACGATGCCGACGACCTGGCCGTCCAGGCGGGCGAGGGCGCAGATGATGTTGCGGGCCCAGCGCTCGTGGACCTCCAGGTAGTCGCCGTCGTCGACGAGCTCCTCGATGACCTTGTGCATGTCGTACGGGCGGTTGCCGTCGGCCGGGACCAGGTCGAGCAGGACCTCGGAGCGGCGGTCCGCCGGGTCCTCGGAGGGCACGGCCGGCGGGTTCTCGCGGTTGTTCTGCGGGAGCATCGACAGGAGGTAGCGGACCTCCGCGATGCAGGTCTCCTCGTCGTCGTACGCGAAGTGCGCGACGCCGGAGGTCTCGGCGTGCACGTCGGCGCCGCCGAGGCCGTTCTGGGTGATCTCCTCGCCGGTGACCGCCTTGACGACGTCCGGGCCGGTGATGAACATCTGCGAGGTCTCGCGGACCATGAAGACGAAGTCGGTCAGCGCCGGGCTGTAGGCCGCGCCGCCGGCGCAGGGGCCGAGCATGACCGAGATCTGCGGGATCACCCCGCTCGCGCGGGTGTTGCGCTGGAAGATGCCGCCGTAGCCGGCGAGGGCGGAGACGCCCTCCTGGATGCGGGCGCCGGCGCCGTCGTTCAGGGAGACCAGCGGGGCGCCGGCCGCGATGGCCATGTCCATGATCTTGTGGATCTTGGTCGCGTGGGCTTCGCCGAGCGCGCCGCCGAAGATCCGGAAGTCGTGCGCGTAGACGAAGACCGTGCGGCCCTCGACCGTGCCCCAGCCGGTGATCACACCGTCGGTGTAGGGCTTCTTCGCCTCCAGGCCGAAGCCCTGCGCGCGGTGCCGGCGCAGCTGCTCGACCTCGTTGAAGGAACCAGGGTCGAGCAGCAGCTCGATGCGCTCGCGCGCCGTCAGCTTGCCCTTCGCGTGCTGCGCCTCGGTCGCCTTCTCACTGGGGCCCCGCAGCGCCTGCTCGCGCAGGACGTGCAGCTCGGCCACTCGGCCACGGGCGTCAGCGGGCTCGCTCGGGATCTGGTCCACAACGGTCATGTACCGACCCTACGAAGCCGGACAAGAAAACTGCGCCGTCCACTCCGTACAGTCTCGCGTGTCGATTCCTGGTGGGGCCGGACAGAACGGTGACGCGTTCGGCCCGAGTCAACAGCCGGACCCCCCTCACGGTTGTGGGGTTCCTCCATGAGCCCCGCCGGGGGCGCCGCGTCGGCGGGCGGCGCCCGGCCCTCCGGGAGAGCCCGGCGGGACGCGGGCGGCGCCCGGGGAGACACGCTCCCCGGGCGCCGCCCGTCCCCCCTCGTACGACCCCCGCGCGGGTCAGCCTCCGCAGTGGAAGCGGGCGCTGCCCCAGTCCGCGTGGTCGTTGCCGTTGCCGTCGCCGGCGTCGTCGGCCACCAGGTCGACGTAGGCCGCGCCGGTGACGTCGGCGGTCAGCTCCCAGCCGGGGTCGGTGGCCCTCAGGACCGGGGACCTCACCTTCTCCGCGCCGTCCGCGAGCACCGCGAACCGGACGCTGCCCCGGCTGGTCTGGACGTCGTCCACACCGACCACGGCGGTGAGGGAGGTGCACCGGCCGCCGAGGTAGTAGCGGACGGTGGAGGGGGCGTGGGTGCCCAGGCCCTTGGCGTGGGCCACTCCCCCGATCCGCAGCGGGGAGCCGTCCCCGGTGCCGGTCTCCCCGTTGGAGAGGTCGCGCTCGACGGGGCCCCAGCCGTTGGTGGCCGAGGTCCAGTCGTGGTCGCTCGCCCAGGTGTCGGCGGCGGGCGGCGGGGGCAGGGTGCGGACGGTGGTGGTGGCGGTCAGCTCCCGGGCGCTCCCGCCGACGGCGTACGCGAGGGAGGCGTTCAGCGGGTACGGACGGTGGGCCGCGTCCACCGGCGGGGTGACCTGCCAGGTGGCGGTGGCCTTCCCGCCCGGCGCGACGGTGCCGAGGGCGACGGGCCCGGCCGGCTCGGCGGTCCAGCCGGCCGGGAGGTCCAGCGCGGCGCGGGCCCCGGTGGCCCCGGCGGCCTCGTCGTTGGCGAAGGTGACGTCGACCCGGTTCGGGCGGCCGGGCTCCAGGGTCCCGGGCGCGGTGACGGCGAGGGTGCCGCAGGCGGCGGCCCCGGGGGCCGGGCCGAGGTCGGTGACGGTGAACCCGTCGAGGACGAAGTCGGCGCCGTCGGGGGCGTCGGCGCGCTTGCGCAGACCGGTCCAG
Source organism: Streptomyces sp. NPDC014907 (assembly GCF_055562975.1). Lineage (NCBI taxonomy): Bacteria > Bacillati > Actinomycetota > Actinomycetes > Kitasatosporales > Streptomycetaceae > Streptomyces > Streptomyces sp. NPDC014907. The sequence goes on from NZ_JBVHEG010000001.1 coordinate 183,064, forward strand.
GTGTCGCCGCAGCCCGCCGTGACGGTCTCGGCGAAGTGCCCGGTGGTGCGCTGCTGCCCGATCGGGGTGCGCCGGGTCTCGACCGCCCCGGTGCCGTTCGCGCGGTCGTAGCCGGTGACCCACTCGTAGGCGCCCGCGTGGCTGGACTGGTAGTCGTACGCGACGCGGTAGCGGTGGCCGTCCTTCATCGGGACGGTCCAGGGGGCGGTCCGGTAGACGAGGCCGTTGTTCTCGTCGTGCGACTTCAGGGACTCGGCACCGCCGAGGACGTCGTCCACGAGCTTCCCGTTCCAGCCGGCCCGGGTGTACGGGGCGTGGAGCTGGGCGATGTGGGTGCGGGGGTCGGTGGTGCCGCCGGAGTCGCCCTTGAGGAAGGGGCCCCAGCCCTGGTCGACGGCCTCGAAGTCCTCGTACGCCGTGGTGCCGGCCCTGGTGGCGGGGTCGTTGGCGACGACCCGGACGTCGTCCACGCGGACGGCCGCCGCGCTGCCGGGCGCCGCGCGGACCGCCAGGACGGTGCCGCGGGCGGGTGCGGTGAAGGTGACCTTGGCGCGCTGGAAGCGGGTGCCGTTCCAGTCGGAGGCGGCGACCCGGTCCTGGAGCGGGGAGCGCTCGACGGTGACGGACGCGCCGCCCGCGGAGAGGGTCGTCGGACGGGTCTTCCCGGGTTCGACCTCGATCAGCGCGGAGGCGGTGTACCGCTTGCCGGGGGTGAGGCCGGTGATCCGCTGCCGCAGTTCGGCGGCGGCGGTGCCGGTGAGCCTCGCGCTGTTGCGCCCCCGCTCGTCGGTGTCACGGGCGACGGCGCCGGTCTTCGTCCAGCCGGCGAGCTTCGCGTCGTTGAAGCCGGGGTCCTTCACCGGGGTGCCCCGGCCCCACCGCGGGTCGGCCTGGGCGGGGGCCCCGCCGGGGTGGAGGACGTAGGCCTGTCCGGCGGCGGCGTCGAGGGTGATCCACCCGCCGGCGGGCCGCACGGTGGCGGTCTTCACGCGCCCGTTGTCGGTGAGCCGGTACACGGTGTACGAGCGGGCTCCGGACGGGACCTGCCAACGGGTCGTCCCGCCGGTCTCGTTGTAGTGGTAGAGCTTCTTCCCGCCGTCCCAGGGGAGCAGGTAGCCCTTGCCGTCGAGGACCTTGCGGCCGTTCTCGTAGAAGGTGCGGCGGCCGTTCTCGACGGTGCCGCGGACGCCGCCGGTGAAGGTGATGTCGTCGCCGTTCCAGCGGGTGATCCGCTGCCGCTGGAGGTACTTGGCGGGCAGGTTGCGCTGCCAGACGTTGGCGGTGAAGGCGTTCCAGTCGGTCTCGCCGGTCCAGCCCTCGAAGTCGACCAGGGCGGTCTGGCCGAGGACGGGGTGGTCGTTCCAGACGTCCTTCTCGCCGTTGCGGATGAAGCGGATGATCTGCGAGTTGAGGCCCTTGTTGGTGGCGCCGCCGTAGTCGAGGTCGTTGGCCCAGTGGGACCAGAGGGAGGAGCGCTCGAACTTGTCCGCCCACTCGGTGGCGACGTTCCAGCCCTGCGCCCGCACCGCTCGCATCGTCTTGTCGGCGATCCAGCCGTGCGTGTAGTAGACGTCGATGTAGAGCGTGGAGAGGTTGGGGTCGGTCTCGTCGCGGAGCTGCTGGAAGCGGCGGGCGAGGTCGCCGCTGTTGATGTCGCGGCGCTGGTCGATGTAGTAGCTCTGGTTGAGCCAGTTCCAGCCGGGCTTGGTCCTGTCGACCAGGGTCTCGCTGAAGTTCTTCGCCTCGGGGTACGCCTCGGTGGCGTTCACGTGGACGCCGAAGCCGGCGTTCCACTTCTTGCCCTCGCGCAGGAGGGCGTTGAGGTCGGCGAGGCCGCCGGCCCGCTTGTTGTAGTTGCCGCCGTAGTCGGGGTGGGCGGAGTCGTGGCCCTCGGAGCCGTACCCCTTGAGCAGCGCGAACTGGCCGAGTCCGTCGGTCGCGAGCGAGACCCGCTTGACGTCGTCCAGGGTGCGCAGGAAGGGGTGGGTGGCCTGGGAGGCGAAGTTGAACGGGATGTGGGCGACGACCCGGCCGGGCGTCTCCTCGCTGCCGGGGGCCTTGATCCCGATGGTGCGGAAGGCGACGGCGCCGTCCTGCCAGTCGGTGGTGCCGTCGCCGTTGGCGTCGGGGGTGACGACGACCTTGGCCCAGGGCAGGGCGTCGCCGCTCTCGGGCTCCGGGGCGCCCTCGCCGCGGTAGGTCCACTGGCCCGACCAGACGCCGACGCGGGTCTCGGCGCCGCTCCTGCGGGCCTGGTGCCAGAAGCGGGCGCCGTCGCGGGCGGAGGCGCCGGAGGGCTTGTCGTAGCTGGAGTTGGACTCGACGGCGGCGGCGAGGCCGTCGGTGCTGACGATCGCGTAGGAGGCGCCGGCCGGGTTCGCCTCGGCCGGGGTGGCGTCCGTGATCCGCGCGAAGACGTCGGCGGTGCGGGTGGAGTCCGGGTCGAGCCGGGTGAAGGCGGTCGCGGCACCGGCGTCCGACGAGCCCACGGAGACCAGGTCGTGGCCGGGTATGTCGAGGGTCCCGACGCGGAGGGCCTCGGTGTCGCGGACGGCGGTGACCCGGAAGGTGGTGGCCCGGCCGTCCACGCTCAGCCGCGCGTCGATCTCGACGCCGGGCAGGTCGGGGAAGACCAGGGTGTACGCGGCGGAGGCGCGGGACAGGACGGGGGCGCCCTTGGTCCGGACGGTGCGGGCGGTGCCGTTGAGGACCACCTGGGTGACCGGGGCCGTGCTGCCGAGGAGGCGGGCGCCGCTCGCGCGGTCGGTGTACGAGAGGACGCGGGGGAAGTCCTTCGCCACGGCCACGGAGAGCAGGCCGGAGGTGAGGACGGCGTGTTCGGCGGGGTCCGCCGCGGCTCCGGCGGAGGGGGCGGCGAGCGGTGTCCGGACGTCGGCCAGGGCCGGTCCCGCCAGGGCGAGGACGGTGGACGAGGCCACGGCGAGCGCGCAGGCCGCACGGGTCCTTCGGGGGTGAGGGAGGGGCATGCGCACCAGTTGGCCCCGGCCCGGCCGCACCGTCAACGGGATCGCGCCGCGGGGGCCCCTCCAGTCCAAGAACCCCCTCCGGTTAGTCCAAGCGGACTCCGGAGGGGGCTCCCGGCGGTCTTCCTCCCGGGTCAGCAGCCGCCGCAGTTGTAGAAGGTCACGTCCCAGTGGTTGCCCTCGTCGGCGTAGACGTTGCCCGCGCCGGACTTCCACTGCGGGGCCCCGTCGCCCCGCACGCCGATGTAGGTGAACGTGTTCTTGATGTAGCTCCCGAGGCAGGTGTACTTGCTGAAGTCCAGCTTGTAGCCGTTCCAGTGGGAGTACGTGCCGCTCGCGTGCCCGGTCTCGGTGCCGCCCGTGATGTTGAGGGCGCAGCCGCTGGCGCTCCTGAGCGTCTGGGCGCCCTGGGCGGTGGCGAGGTTGAGCTGCTCGAAGGACGTGCAGGTGGAGTTGTAACGGTCCGAGCAGTTGCCGGACGAGGACCAGGTGATCCCGGACGACCGGAACATCGAGGTCGCGGTGGAGTGGCTGATCTTGGTGACCGCGTGGGCCTCGCCGGCGGAGACGAGGACGCCGACGCCGGGCGCGAAGAGGGCGCCGAGGACGAGGGCGAGGGCGGTCAGGACGGAGCGGAGCTTCATGGGGGTTCCTCCTGCGGGTGACCGTGAGGGGGTGGGGACGGCGGTGCAGGTGGCGCAGGGAGATGGTGCCGCAGTTCTACGCGCGTCCGGAAGGGGGCCTCGCACTTTTCCCGGGACTTCCGGGCGGACATCCTCCCCAGATGTTGAATATTGAACAGAAGGGGGCTACAGTCGTTCTCGTTGAAGGTTCAACCAATTCCGAGCAAGGAGCAGTCATGGGTCTCTTCGGCCGCAAGAACACCGAGTCCGCCACCGCCGTCGCCGCCCTCCCGGTCGACCCGGCCCTGGCCGCCCTGACCGGCGACTACACCATCGACCCCGCCCACAGCAGCATCGGCTTCACCGTGCGCCACGCCATGGTCACCAACGTCCGCGGCACCTTCGCCGAGCACGAGGGCGCGCTGAAGCTGGACGGGACGGACCCGGGTGCCTCCACCGCCTCGATCGACGTGCGGATCGCCTCCGTCGACACCGGCATCGCCGACCGCGACAACCACCTGCGCGGCGCCGACTTCTTCGACGCCGAGCGGTTCCCGCTGATGACCTTCCGCTCCACGAAGGCCGAGCGGCTGGGCGGCGACACCTACCGGATCACCGGCGACCTGACCATCAAGGACGTCACCCGGCCGCTCTCCATCGACCTGGAGTTCAACGGCTCCGCCACCGACGTCTACGGCAACGAGCGCGTCGGCTTCGAGGGCTCCGCCGAGATCCTGCGCTCCGAGTGGGGCCTGACCTGGAACGCCGCCCTGGAGACCGGTGGCGTCATGGTCAGCGACAAGGTCCGGCTGAACTTCGACATCTCCGCGATCAGGAACGCCGCCTGACCCCTCCCCGGCGTACGGCAGTACGGCACCACGAGCGCGCCCGCCCTCCGCGGCAGTACAGCGGACGGCGGGCGCTCGGCGTTCCGGAGGCCGGGAAAGGGCGCGGGGACGGGAAACGGGACCGGGCGCCGGGCTCGGGCGCCGGGACCGGGCACCCGGAACGGGCGCCGGGGCCGGGAACGGGAGCCGGGGCGGCCTAGAAGCCGCCGCCCCCGTCGAAGCCTCCGCCTCCCCCGAAGTCCCCGCCGCCCCCTCCGTCGAAACCGCCGCCCCCGTCGAAGCCACCGCCGCCGTCGAAGCCGCCGCCCGGGTCGAAGCCCCCGCCCTGGAAACCGTCCCCGCCGTACTCGGAGGCGTGGGCCGGGGTGGAGAGCACGGAGCCGAGGACGGTGCCCATGAGGAGGCCGGGGAGCAGACCGCCGCCGAAGTAGCCGCCGGCCCAGGGGCCGTAGGCGGGCCCCGCCTCCCAGTAGGGGCGGCGGCCGGAGCCGGTGTCGACCGTGCGGGCGGCGGGGTCGAGGCCGTCGTCCAGGCGGGCCGCGTCGGCGGCGCAGACCGGGACCTCGCGGGCGGCGCCGCCGGCCGGGGTCCAGACGCGGTCCTCGGTGGAGGGGCCGTGGCGCGGGTCGAAGAAGCAGGGGGCGCGCCGCTCGGGCAGCGGGCGGTGCTCGCGGCGGGCGGCCAGGACGGCGAGGGAGAAGCGGCCGTCCTCCAGGGCCTCCGTCACCCCGCGCACGTCGTGCGGACGGGTGGCGGCCCCCATGAGGGACTTGGCCCGGTCGTACGCGTCGAGGGCGCGCTCGTAGTCGCCGCGCATGGCGTCGTCGGCGCCGGCCTCGGCGGGATGGAAGTCGAGGCGGTCGAGCTCCTCGCCGAAGGCGGTGATGTCCTCGTCGACGACGACCCGGAGCTTCTCCAGGGCGGCCCGCTCCTCGGCCTCCCCGCGGAGCCGGTTGCGGCGGACGACGGCGTAGGCGCCCGCGCCGCCCGCGACGACGACGCCGCCGAGGACGGCGAGCCCGGCGACCGGCACTCCGGAGCCGCTCTCCCCGGACCCCCAGGAGGCGGGGGCGGAGCCGCGCATGACGGGCAGGGCCTGGTCGGCGAAGGCGTTCAGCTCGGTGGCCGCGTCCGTGCCCGGGGCGCGGACGGAGGCGGCGAGGCTCCGGACGGCCGCCGGGGACATCACGGAGCGGTCGGTCCCGGCGTCGAACCGGTCACCGAGCCGCACGGCGTACAGGCCGGTGGCGCCGGTCCGGGCCCGCAGGGCCTCGATGAGCCCCCGCGGCGGGAACTGCGCGTTCGCGGGCAGCACGGCCACGAAGAGCGGCTTGTCCGCGTCCTCGATCTTCCGCGCGAGGGCGTCCGCGTCGGCCTTCGGGAGCTGGCCGGCGGCGCCGGGGTCGACGTAGACCGGGCCCCGTCTCAGGGCGGCGGCCGCGTCGGACACGCCCGTGGTCCCGGCGCCCGCGGCGGGCACCAGGACCAGGAGCAGCAGCAGGAGCAGCCCGCCGAGGGCCGCCGGGCGGGCGAACGGCCTGGTCCTCATACGTCGACGCTACCCGAACGGCACCGAACAGGACATAGCGGGCCGAACGCGGCTACTCGGCGGGGTCGAGCCCCGCGCGCAGCAGGCCGTAGGTGAAGGCGTCCTCCAGGGCCTGCCAGGAGGCGGCGATGACGTTCTCGCCGACGCCGACCGTGGACCACTCGCCGTCGCCGTCGCTGGTGGTGACCAGGACCCGGGTCGTGGACTCGGTGCCGTGGCGGCCCTCCAGGATGCGGACCTTGTAGTCGGTCAGCTCGAACTTGGCGAGCTGCGGGTAGATCCGCTCCAGGGCCACCCGCATGGCCCGGTCCAGGGCGTTGACCGGGCCGTTGCCCTCGGCGGTGGCGACGATCCGCTCGCCCTTGGCCCAGAGCTTCACGGTGGCCTCGTTGGCGTGGGTGCCGTCGGGGCGGTTCTCGACGATCGCCCGCCAGGACTCCGTGCGGAAGTAGCGGCGGGCCCGGCCCTCGGCCTCCTCGCGCAGGAGCAGTTCGAAGGAGGCGTCGGCGGCCTCGTACGTGTAGCCCTGGAGTTCGCGCTCCTTGACCCGTTCCACGACCCGGCCGACGAGCGCGCGGTCGCCGCCCAGGTCGACGCCCAGCTCCTTGCCCTTGAGCTCGATGGAGGCGCGGCCGGCCATGTCGGAGACGAGCATCCGCATGGTGTTGCCGACCAGCTCGGGGTCGATGTGCTGGTACAGGTCGGGATCGACCTTGATCGCGGAGGCGTGGAGCCCGGCCTTGTGGGCGAAGGCGGAGACGCCCACGTACGGCTGGTGGGTGGAGGGGGTGAGGTTGACGACCTCGGCGATGGCGTGCGAGACGCGGGTCGTCTCGGCGAGGGCGCCGTCGGGCAGCACCCGCTTGCCGTACTTGAGCTCCAGGGCGGCGACGACGGGGAAGAGGTTGGCGTTGCCGACCCGTTCGCCGTAGCCGTTGGCGGTGCACTGGACGTGGGTGGCGCCCGCGTCGACGGCGGCGAGGGTGTTGGCGACGGCGCAGCCGGTGTCGTCCTGGGCGTGGATGCCGAGGCGCGCGCCGGTGTCGGCGAGGACCGTGGAGACGACGGCCTGGATCTGGGCGGGGAGCATGCCGCCGTTGGTGTCGCAGAGGACGACGACGTCGGCGCCGGCCTCGTGGGCGGCGCGGACGACGGCCTTGGCGTAGTCCGGGTCGGCCTTGTAGCCGTCGAAGAAGTGCTCGCAGTCGACGAAGACCCGGCGGCCCTGCTCGCGCAGGTGGGAGACGGTGTCGCGGACCATCTCCAGGTTCTCTTCGAGGGTGGTGCGCAGGGCCAGTTCGACGTGCCGGTCGTGCGACTTGGCGACGAGGGTGACGACCGGGGCGCCGGAGTCCAGGAGCGCCTTGACCTGCGGGTCCTCGGCGGCGGTGCCGCCGGGCCTGCGGGTGGCGCCGAAGGCGACCAGCTGCGCGTTCCTGAAGACGATCTCCTGGCGGGCGCGGGCGAAGAACTCCGTGTCGCGCGGGTTGGCACCGGGCCAGCCGCCCTCGATGAAGCCCACGCCGAAGTCGTCGAGGTGCCGGGCGATGGTCAGCTTGTCCGCGACGGTGAGGTTGATGCCCTCGCGCTGCGCCCCGTCGCGCAGCGTCGTGTCGAAGACGTGGAAACTGTCGTCGGGGCGCGAACCCCCGGCGTTCTCCGTGGTCATGGCTGTCATGGCTCCTGTCGGATGTGGCTCCGGAATGTCTGGCTCCACCTGCCCCCGTTCCCGCGCGGCGTCCGTCGCCGGCGCGGGTGGGGCCGGAAAACGAAAAAACCCCTCGCGGGTGCGAGAGGTCTGCGCGCGGGTCTGGGGCACGGCGTCCGCCTGCGTGGGGGTCGTTCCACGCGTCAGCGGCCACTGCGGACCGGCGCGCCGCTGCCGATAATCATCGTGGTAGCGAGCACGCCGGAAGTGTGACACAGCGGACGGCGCGGTGGCGCGGGGATCTCACGATACGGGCAGGCCGTCCCGTTTCCGGCCGGACGCGGCGGCGTCGTGCCCGCCGGCCCGGCCCAGGTCGATGTCCCGCGTCTCGCGCATCGTCAGGTAGACGACCAGGGAGACGGCCGCGCAGCCGGCCACGTACCAGGAGAAGCCCGACTCGATGCCCGCGTCCTTGAACCAGAGGGCCACGTACTCGGCGGTGCCGCCGAAGAGCGCGTTGGCGACGGCGTACGGGAGCGCGACGCCGAGGGCCCGGACGCCGGTCGGGAAGAGTTCGGCCTTCACGCAGGCGTTGATCGAGGTGTAGCCGGTGACGACGACGAGCGCGAGCAGGGAGAGGCCGAGGGCGGGCCAGAACGATCCCGCGTGCTTGAGCATCGCCATGATCGGCACGGTGAGGAGGGTGGAGCCCACGGCGAAGGTGATGAGGAGGGGGCGGCGCCCGATCCGGTCGGAGAGCCGGCCGGCGAGCGGCTGGAGGCAGGCGAAGACGATCAGGGCGCAGAAGGAGACCAGGGTGGCGGTCCGCTTGGGCAGCCCGGCGGAGTGGGAGAGGTACTTGGTGAGGTAGGTGGTGTACGTGTAGTACGCCACGGTCCCGCCCATGGTGAGCGCGACGACGAGGAAGGCCTCGCGGCGGTGGGCCCAGAGGGCCCTGAGCGTGCCCTGCTGTCCCCGCTCGACGCCGTCTCCGGCGCTCTCCTCGTAGACCTCGGTCTCCAGCATGGTGCGGCGCAGGTAGAAGACGACGGCCGCGCCGAGGGCGCCGGCGACGAAGGGGACGCGCCAGCCCCAGGCGTGCAGGGCCCCGTCGGACAGGGTGTGCTGGAGCAGGAGCAGCAGGCCGAGGCCGAGGACCTGGCCCGCGGTCATCGACACGTACTGGAAGCTGGAGGCGAAGCCCCGGTGCTCGGGGGCGGAGGCCTCGGTGAGGTAGGTGGCGCTGGCCGCGTACTCGCCGCCCACGGAGAGGCCCTGGAGGAGCCGGGCGACCAGGAGGACGGCGGCGCCGCCGTAGCCGGCCACCGCGTAGGTCGGGGCGACGGCGATCAGGACGGCGGAGGCGGACATCAGCGTGACGGTGAGGGTGAGGGCCGCCTTGCGCCCCTTGCGGTCGCCCACGCGGCCGAGGAGCCAGCCGCCGACCGGGCGCATGAAGAAGCCGACGGCGAAGATGCCGGCGGTGTTCATGAGCTTGGCGGTGTCGTTGCCCTCGGGGAAGAAGGCGCCCGCGAAGTAGGGGGCGAAGCTCGCGTACACGAACCAGTCGAACCACTCGACCATGTTGCCCGCGGAACCGACCCAGATCTTCTTCCAGTGCTCTCGTCCCATGAAGAGGAACCGTGCCGGAACCCCCGGCCGGCCGACAAGGGCGCGCGGGGCAACGATCCTGTGGACTTGCGTGCGTTACGGTCGCGCGAGCAGGTCCTGCTCGATGAACTCCCCGACGTGGTCGAGCACCTGTTCCCGCCCCGTGCCCGGGAGCCCGACGGCGACGTGCACGCTGAAACCGTCGAGCAGGGCGCGCGTCCGGGTGGCGAACCGGTCCGGGTCGACCGGCCGGAACTCCCCGCGCGCGACCCCCTCGGCCAGGATCGCCACCAGGTCCCGGTGCCAGGCCCCCTCGATGGCGGCCTGGCGGGCGCGGGCGTCGGCGTCGGCGTTCTGCGAGCGGTTCCAGACCTCCAGCCAGAGCGTCCAGTGCGGGTCGCGCGGCCCGGTGGGCACGTACAGGTCCACGTACCCGTCGAGCCGCTCGCGCGCGGTCCCCGGCCCCGAGAGGAGGGCGCCGCGCCGGGCCCCGAGCCGCCCCTCGCTCCACTCCAGGGCCTGGAGCAGCAGCTCGTCCTTGGTGCGGAAGTAGTAGAGCAGGTGTCCGCTGCTCATTCCCACCTGCCGCCCGAGGCCGGCCATGGTGAGCCCGTCGAGCCCCCGCTCGGCGATGGTCTCCATGGCGGTGGCCAGCACCTCCTCGCGGGGCGGGGCGGCCTGGTTGCGGCGGCGGGGCGGGGAGGACGGACTGCTGCTCTGACTCACTCGTATGTTCTACCCGATGACGGGCCCGTGGAGTCCGGGCCGCTCACACGGCCGGCTGCTGCTGGGTGATGCAGTGGATGCCGCCCCCGGCCGCGAAGATCGCGCGCGCGTCGACCAGGACGACCTCGCGCTCCGGGAAGAGGCGGCGGAAGATCTCGGCGGCGAGCTCGTCGTGGGGGTCGTCGAAGGCGCAGAGGATCACGGCGCCGTTGCAGAGGTAGTGGTTGATGTAGGAGTAGTCGACCCAGTCGCCCTCCTCGTCCTTGAGGACGGTGGGGGCCGGGATCTCGATGACCTCCAGGGGGAGGCCCCGGGCGTCGGTGGCCGCGCGCAGGACCTCCGCGTGCGTCCGGGAGCGCTCGTGGTCGGGGTGGGAGGGGTCCTGCTGGCTGTGGACGAGGACCGTGCCGGGGCGGGCGAAGGCGGCGACGATGTCGACGTGCCCCTGGGTGCCGTACGTGTCGTAGTCGGCGGTGAGGCCGTGCGGGAGCCAGATCGCCCTGCTGGTGCCGAGCTTGGCGTGGATCTCGGCCTCGACCTGCTCGCGGGTCCATCCGGGGTTGCGGCCGGCGCCGAGCTGGACGGTGTCGGTCAGCAGAACCGTTCCCTCGCCGTCCACGTGGATCGCGCCGCCCTCGTTGACGAGCGGGGAGGACAGGACGGGCACCTCCGCGAGGTCCGCCACGTGGCGGGCGATCTTGGAGTCGTGCTCCCAGCGCGCCCAGTCCTGGGCGCCCCAGCCGTTGAACACCCAGTCCACGGCCGCGAGCCCCGTGCCGTCCGTGACGAAGGTCGGGCCGATGTCCCGCATCCAGGCGTCGTCGAGGTCGCGCTCGACCAGCTCGACGTCGTCGCCGAGGAGCGCGCGGGCGCCCTCCGCGTCACCGGGGGCGACGACCATCGTCACCGGTTCGAAGCGGCGCACGGCGCGGGCCACCGACGCCCAGGCGGCGCGGGCGGCCGCCAGCTCCCCGTCGTCGGTGAAGGTGGGGTTGGGGCCGGGCCAGGCCATCCAGGTGCGCTCGTGCGGCGTCCACTCGGCGGGCATGCGGTACGTCATGATCACGGGTCCTAGAGGAAGTAGAGGCGGTTGAGGGAGACGGATTCGACCGCCTCGGAACGGATCGGGGAGCCGTCGAGCGAGACGAGACCGGTCCGGTCGTCGACCTGGACGTCACCGACGCGGGAGTTGAGCCGCAGGTCGGCCGGGCCGATGCCGCGCGTGTCGCGCACGGCGACGCGCCGACGGCGGGTCGGCATGCGGTCGGCGCCGAGGTCCACGGCGGCCTGCGCGACGAACGCCACGGAGATGTCGGCGGCCGTGGCGCCGTGCGCGCCGAACTGCGGCCCGAGGACCAGCGGTTCACAGGTGTCGGTGGCGGCGTTCGGGTCGCCCACGACCCCGTAGGCGGGGAAGCCCGCCTTGAGGACGAGCTGCGGCTTGGCGCCGAAGAACTCGGGCCGCCACAGCACGATGTCCGCGAGCTTGCCGGGCTCGATCGAGCCGATCTCGTGGGCGAGGCCGTGGGCGATCGCCGGGTTGATGGTCAGCTTGGCCATGTAGCGCAGCACGCGCGCGTTGTCGTCGTGCGCGCCGTCGCCCTCCAGGGGGCCCAGCTCGGCCTTCATCTTCCCGGCCATGGCGAAGGTCCGGCGCACGGTCTCGCCGGCCCTTCCCATCCCCTGCGCGTCGGAGGAGGTGATCCCGATCGCCCCGAGGTCGTGCAGGACGTCCTCCGCGCCCATCGTCCCGGCCCTGATCCGGTCGCGCGCCATGGCGGCGTCGCCGGGGAGGTCGGTCTTCAGGTCGTGGACGGAGACGATCATCCCGTAGTGCTCGGCGACCGCGTCGCGGCCGAAGGGCAGGGTGGGGTTGGTGGAGGAGCCGATGACGTTCGGCACGCCCGCCATCTTCAGGACGTTGGGCACGTGTCCGCCGCCGCAGCCCTCGATGTGGAAGGCGTGGATCGTGCGCCCTTCGAGGACCCGCAGGGTGTCCTCGACCGACAGGCACTCGTTGAGGCCGTCGCTGTGCAGGGCGACCTGGACGTCGTGCTCCTCGGCGACGCGCAGGGCGGTGTCGAGGGCGCGGGTGTGGGCGCCCATGTCCTCGTGGACCTTGAAGCCGGACGCGCCGCCCTCGGCCAGGGCCTCGACCAGGGGGGCGGGGTCGGAGGACGAGCCGCGGGCGAGGAAGCCGATGTTGACCGGCCAGGCGTCGAAGGCGTTGAAGGCGTGCCGCAGCGCCCAGGGCGAGTTGACGCCGACGCCCCAGACGGGGCCGAACTCCTGGCCGATGACGGTGGTGACGCCGCTGGCGAGCGAGGCCTCCATGATCCGGGGCGAGAGGAGGTGGACGTGGGTGTCGACGGCGCCGGCCGTGGCGATGAGGCCCTCGCCGGAGACGATCGACGTCCCGGTGCCGACGACGACGTCGACGCCGTCGAGGGTGTCGGGGTTGCCGGCCCTGCCGATGGCGTGGATCCGGCCCTCGCGGATGCCGATGGAGACCTTGCGGATGCCCTGGACGGCGTCGACGACCAGGACGTTGCTGATGACGACGTCGCAGGTGTCGCGGACGGCGGCGGCCTTCAGGTGCAGGCCGTCGCGGGCGGTCTTGCCGAAGCCGGCCAGGAACTCGTCGCCCGGCTTCTGGGAGTCCGACTCGACCCGGACGACGAGACCGGAGTCGCCCAGGACGACCCGGTCGCCGGCGCGGGGGCCGTGCACGGAGGCGTACTCGTAGGGGTCCATCAGTTCTCGTCTCCGCTCTCGGTCCCGCCGGCGTTCCCGCTCCCGGTTCCCAGGTAGCCGCAGGCGGCCGCGCGCCGCAGGGCCTCCTCCTTCGCGCCGGGCGCGTCCAGCGGGCCGTCGACCAGGCCCGCGAAGCCCACGGCGACGCGCGCGCCGCCGATGGGCACCAGGCCGACCTCGGCCTCGCCGCCCGGGTCGAAGCGGAAGGAGGCGCCGGCCGGGATGGCGAGCCGCATGCCGTAGGCGGCGGCCCGGTCGAAGTCGAGACGCGGGTTGACCTCGAAGAAGTGGAAGTGGGAGGTGACGCTGACCGGGACGGTCGCGGTGTTCCGCACGTGGAGGGTGAGCGCGGGCGCGGACTCCGGGTGGCCGGGGCCGGGGAGGAGCGCGCCGGGCGCCTCCGCGCCGAGGCCTCCCCCGCCGATCGGGTCGGAGACGACCGCGAGGCGGGAGCCGTCGTCGAAGACGGCCTCGACGTGGACCTCGGTGACGACGTCAGCGACGCCGGGGAGGACGTCGTCGGGCCCGAGGACGGAGCGGGCGGCCTCGATCGCCTCGGCGAGCCGCCTGCCGTCACGGGCCGCTTCGCAGACCGTGTCCGCGACGAGCGCGGTCGCCTCGGGCACGTTGAGCCTCAGTCCGCGGGCCCGGCGGGCGCGGGCGAGCTCGGCGGCGCTGAAGAGCAGCAGCCGGTCGCGTTCCGTGGGAGTCAGTCGCACGTCCCAAACACCTCCTGTTTGAGCGTCACTCTAAATGGTGAACCGGCGGGTTCCAAGAAGTGACGCGGGGGAAAGACACAGGTCACATCGAACGGCGGTCGCGCGGGGCCCGGAACGCGTCCGGGCCCCCGGAACCGCGAGGGTTCCGGGGGCCCGGGAGTGCCGGCGGACAGCGGGGTCCGGCCGGTTCACAGGGGGGTGCCGGAAGCGGTGCCGTCCGCCCGGAGGGCGGGCGGGACGTCCGGCACACGCTTCAGCCCAGCTCGTGCATCCAGCCGTGGGTGTCCTGGGCCTTGCCGGTCTGCAGGGCGAGGAGCGCCTCGCGCAGCTTCATGGTGACCGCGCCGGGCTCGCCGCCCGACTGGGTCCACTCGCCGCGCTCGGACTTGACCCTGCCGACCGGGGTGATGACGGCGGCGGTGCCGCAGGCGAAGACCTCGGTGAGGGTGCCGTTGGCGCTGTCGGCCTGCCACTGGTCGATGGAGACGCGGCCCTCCTCGGCCTCCAGGCCGAGGTCGGCGGCCAGCGCGAGCAGCGAGTCACGGGTGACGCCGGCGAGCAGCGAACCGGTGAGGGCGGGGGTGACCAGCTTGTTCCCGTACACGAAGTACAGGTTCATGCCGCCGAGCTCCTCGACCCACTTGTGCTCCACGGCGTCGAGGTAGGCGACCTGGTCACAGCCCTTCTCCGCCGCCTCGGCCTGCGCGAGCAGGGAGGCCGCGTAGTTGCCGCCGGTCTTGGCGTCGCCCATGCCGCCGGGGACGGCGCGGACGCGGTTCTCGGAGAGCCAGATGGAGACGGGCTTCACGCCGCCGGGGAAGTACGGGCCGGCCGGGGAGGCGATCACGACGAAGAGGTACTCGTTGGCCGGGCGGACACCGAGGCCGACCTCGGTCGCGATCATGAAGGGGCGCAGGTAGAGGGAGGCCTCGCCGCCGTGCTCCGGGACCCACGCCTTGTCGTGCCGGACGAGGACGTCGCAGGCCTCGACGAAGGTCTCGACGGGCAGCTCCGGCATGGCCAGGCGGCGGGCGGAGGCCTGGAAGCGGCGCGCGTTGGCGTCGGGGCGGAAGCTGGCGACCGAGCCGTCCGGGCGGCGGTAGGCCTTCAGGCCCTCGAAGATCTCCTGCGCGTAGTGCAGGACGTTGGTGGCGGGGTCGAGCGCGAGGGGGCCGTAGGGGACGAGCTGGGCGTCGTGCCAGCCGCGGCCCTCGGTCCACCGGATGGTGACCATGTGGTCGGTGAAGTGGCGGCCGAATCCCGGATTGGCCAGGACGGCCTCGCGCTCCGCGTCGGACAGGGGGCTGGAGGAGGGCTTGAGCTCGATCGTGGGCGTCGTCATGAGTGCGTGTCCTTCACCGGTCGTGTGGGGAGGACCGCGCGCGTACGCCACCGCCGGAGACTGCCGTCCCCGACGGGGTGGACGCCCGGGCATGCCCGCATGCCGCGGCCCCGCGTTCGATTATCGCCCGCGGGGACCGGCTCGGGAAACGGGTGCGCGCGGTCCGGAGTGCAGAGGGTGCGCTCCCGGTGACCGCGCGAGGGGCGGCCGCCGGGCGCTGTGCGACCCGGCGGCTGCTGTCTGGTGTCAGTCGGCGCGGGTCAGCTCGCTACTCGCGCGGCGAGCGCGTCGCCGATCTCGTCCGTGGTGCGGATCGCGTCTCCGCGCTCGGTGAGGTCGGCGGCGACGGCCTCCTCGACGCGGACGGCCTCGGCTTCGTGGCCGAGGTGGCGCAGGAGGAGGGCGACGGAGAGGACGGTGGCCGTGGGGTCGGCCTTGCCCTGTCCCGCGATGTCCGGCGCGGAGCCGTGGACCGGCTCGAACATGGACGGGAACGCGCCGCTCGGGTTGATGTTGCCCGAGGCGGCGACGCCGATGCCGCCGGAGACGGCCGCGGCGAGGTCGGTGATGATGTCGCCGAAGAGGTTGTCGGTGACGATCACGTCGAAGCGGGCCGGGTCGGTGACGAGGAAGATCGTCGCGGCGTCGACGTGCAGGTAGTCGGTGGTGACCTCGGGGAACTCGGTGGCCACGCGGTGGAACGTGTCCGTCCAGAGGTGGCCGGCGAAGGTCAGCACGTTGTTCTTGTGGACCAGCGTGAGCTTCTTGCGCGGGCGGGCCTGGGCACGGGCGAAGGCGTCCCGGACCACGCGCTCGACGCCGAAGGCGGTGTTGACCGAGACCTCGGTGGCGACCTCGTGCGGGGTGCCCTTGCGGATGGTGCCGCCGTTGCCCGTGTACGGGCCCTCGGTGCCCTCGCGGACCACGACGAAGTCGATCTCGGGCTGCCCGGCGAGCGGGGTCGCCACGCCGGGGAGCAGCTTCGAGGGGCGCAGGTTCACGTGGTGGTCGAAGGCGAAGCGGAGCTTCAGGAGGAAGCCGCGCTCCAGGACCCCGGAGGGCACCGACGGGTCGCCGATGGCGCCGAGCAGGATGGCGTCGTGCTTCTTGAGGGAGTCGAGGTCGGCGTCGGTGAGGGTCTCACCGGTGGCGTGGTAGCGCCTGGCGCCGAAGTCGTACTCCTCGGTCTCCAGCTTCACGTCCTGGGGAAGGACGGCCGCGAGGACCTTGAGGCCCTGGGCCACGACCTCCCGGCCGATGCCGTCGCCGGGAATGACTGCGAGATCGATGCTGTGAGACATGTCGGCACCCTACTGGCCGTCCCACCGTCTGACACGTTACGTCCACCATGTGGACGAACGGGCCGGGTGGGGCGTGGACGTCAGTGGCCGGTGGAGCCGCCGTTGTCACGGCGGTCGAGGGCGCGCTGGAGGGCGGCGGCGGCGTTCTGGCGGGCGTCGTCGGCGGGGCGGGCGGCGGAGTGGCGGACGCGGCGGGCGGTCTGTGCGGCCATGGGGATCGACTCCTCGAGATCAGTGGTGATCCGGCGTGCGGGCTCCGCGCGTCGCACGGCGGCCGGTGACGGCCGGCGGCCTCGGGGCCGTGCCGGCCGGCGGAGGCCGGTGACGCGCGGGGATCGGTGGTGATCGAAGGTGCCGGAAGGGGCGGGGAGCGCCGCCGCAGGGGTTGCCTGCACGGAGGCGTCGCGCTCTCGACCGCCGTTCGCTGATGGAGCGAGACGTTCGGCTCCTACAAAGCTAGGACAGGATGCCGCCGCTGTCTCCACAATTACTCGGACTTCCTACTATCTGAGACGGCGGGGCACGCGGAGTCACGTCCCGGCACGGGACCGGAGGCGTCCGCCCGGCCCCTCCCGTCTCACATCACGTCGCCGTCCCGCCAGTCGAAGACCAGCGGCGCGGCGGGGTCCGGCAGGTCCCGGCCGCGCGCCGGACGGAGGAGGACGTTCCCCTCCTCCTCCGCGAGGCGGACGGTCCCCGCGGGGGAGAGCGCTTCGAGGCGCCCCTCCCAGACCCGCCAGCCGCGCGCCCGGTAGAGCGCGGCCCCCTCCTCCGAGGCGCCGAGCGCCCCGAAGGCGTACGTCCCGTCGATCACCCGCTCCAGCCCGGCCATGACCGCCCCGCCGAGCCCCCGGCGGCGCAGGTCCGCCCGGACGGCGACCGCCTCGACGTATCCGACGCGGTGCGAGCGGCCCCGGTGGAGGGCCCGGCGGAGGACGACTGCGCCGTGGGCGGCGATCCCCCGCTCGTCCTCGACCCAGGCGTGGACGCCGCCGAGGGCGTGGTCCCAGTCGTCGTCGGAGAAGTCGCCGCCGAAGGCGGCGTCGAGCATCGCGCGCACGGAGCGGAGCCGGGCGGCGCCGAGTTCGTGGGTGGGGGCGGTCCTCACGGTCATGCGCCCACCCTCCCACGGACGCCCGGCCTCCCCCGGGCATCCGCTCTCCCCCGGTGTCCGTCCGTCCGGGGCGGGCGGGCGAGCGGGCGGCCCGGACGGCCCCGCATGAGAACCGCCCCCGTCTCCGGTCGGGGGGCCGGGGACGGGGGCGGTGATCGGGGCCGCTCGCGCGGCGGTGGGCGTCAGCCCATGTGCGGGTAGCCGTACTCGGTCGGCGGGACCAGCGTCTCCTTGATCGCGCGGGTCAGCGTCCAGCGCGTCAGGTTCTGCGGGGCGCCCGCCTTGTCGTTGGTGCCGGAGGCGCGGCCGCCGCCGAAGGGCTGCTGGCCGACGACGGCGCCGGTCGACTTGTCGTTGATGTAGAAGTTGCCCGCGGCGTAGCGGAGCTTCTCCATCGTGTGCGCGGCGGCGGCGCGGTCGTTCGCGATGACCGAACCGGTGAGCGCGTAGTCCGAGACCGACTCCATCTGGGCCAGCATCTCGTCGTACTTCTCGTCGTCGTAGACGTGCACGGCGAGGATCGGGCCGAAGTACTCGGTCGTGAAGACCTCGTTCTCCGGGTCGGTGCACTCGATGACGGTCGGGCGGACGAACCAGCCCACCGAGTCGTCGTAGGTGCCGCCGGCGACGATCGTGCAGCTCGGGTCGGACTTGGCGCGGTCGATCGCCGCCTTGTTCTTGGCGAACGAGCGGTCGTCGATGACGGCGCCGATGAAGTTCGACAGGTCGGTGACGTCACCCATCCTGATGCCGTCGACCTCGGCCGCGAACTCCTCCTTGAAGCCGTCGTTCCAGATCGAGGCCGGGATGTACGCGCGCGAGGACGCCGAGCACTTCTGGCCCTGGTACTCGAAGGAGCCGCGGGTCAGGGCGGTCTTCAGGATCGCGCGGTCGGCGCTGGGGTGGGCGACGACGAAGTCCTTGCCGCCGGTCTCGCCGACGATCCGCGGGTACGAGCGGTAGTTCTCGATGTTGTTGCCGACCGTCTTCCACAGGTGCTGGAAGGTCTTGGTCGAGCCGGTGAAGTGGATGCCGGCCAGGTCGCGGTGGTTCAGGGCCACCTCGGAGACGGCGATGCCGTCGCCGGTCACCAGGTTGATGACGCCCTTCGGCAGGCCGGCCTCCTCCAGGAGTTCCATGAGGAGCACGGCGGCGTGGGTCTGCGTCGGGGACGGCTTCCAGACCACCACGTTGCCCATGAGGGCGGGGGCGGTGGGCAGGTTGCCCGCGATGGCCGTGAAGTTGAACGGCGTGATCGCGTAGACGAAGCCCTCGAGCGGGCGGTGGTCCAGACGGTTCCAGACGCCCGGCGAGTTGGCCGGCGGCTGCTCGGCCAGGATCTGGCGGGCGTACGCGACGTTGAAGCGCCAGAAGTCGACGAGCTCGCACGGGGTGTCGATCTCGGCCTGCTGGGCGGTCTTGGACTGGCCGAGCATGGTGGACGCGGCCAGCGTCTCGCGCCACGGACCCGCGAGCAGCTCGGCGGCGCGCAGGATGATCGCGGCGCGGTCGTCGAAGGACATCGCGCGCCAGGCCGGGGCGGCGGCCAGGGCCGCGTCGATCGCGTCCTGGGCGTCCTGCCGGGTGGCGCCCCGGAAGGTGCCGAGGACGGCCTTGTGGTTGTGCGGCTGGACGACCTTGAACTCCTCGCCGCCGCCCATGCGCTTCACGCCGCCGATGGTCATCGGCAGCTCGCGCGGGTTGCCGGCCAGCTCCTTGAGCTTGGCCTCCAGCCGGGCGCGCTCGGGGGAGCCGGGGGCGTAGCCGTGCACCGGCTCGTTGACGGGAGTGGGGACCTGGGTCACAGCGTCCATGAGTCTCGATACTCCTTCTGAGGGGTGGGGGCTCAGCCCTTGGTGAGGATGGAGCGGGCGAAGAAGAGGAGGTTGGCCGGCTTCTCCGCCAGGCGGCGCATGAAGTAGCCGTACCAGTCCGTGCCGTACGCGGTGTACACGCGCATGCGGTGTCCCTCGGCGGCGAGGCGGTTCTGCTCCTCGCCCCGGATGCCGTACAGCATCTGGAACTCGTACTCGTCCAGTTTGCGCCCGGCGCGGCGGGCCAGCTCCTGGCCGATGGAGATCAGGCGCGGGTCGTGGGACCCGATCATCGGGTAGCCGGAGCCCTCCATCAGGATCTTCATGATCCGGACGTACGCCTTGTCGATCTCCGGCTTCTCCTGGATCGCGACGGAGGCGGGCTCCTTGTAGGCGCCCTTCACGATCCGGACGCGGGAGCCGTTCGCGGCGAGGCGGCGGGCGTCGTCCTCGGTGCGGAAGAGGTACGCCTGGATGACGCAGCCGGTCTGCGGGAAGTCCTTCCGCAGCTCCTCGTGGATGGCGAACATCGAGTCGAGGGTGGTGTGGTCCTCGGCGTCCAGGGTGACGGTGGTGCCGATCCGGGCGGCGGCCTCGACGACGGGCCGGACGTTGGAGAGCGCCAGCTCGTGGCCGTCCTCCAGGGACTGGCCGAACATCGACAGCTTCACGGACATCTCGGCGCGCTCGCCGAGGCCCAGCTCCTCCAGGCGGCCGATCAGCTCCAGGTAGGCGTCCCGGGCGGCGTACGACTGCTCGACGGTGGTGATGTCCTCGCCGACGACGTCGAGGGTGACCTCCAGGCCGCGCTCGCCCAGCTCCCGCACGATCGGGACGACGTCGTCGACCGTCTCGCCGGCGATGAAGCGCGCCACGACCTGCTTGGTCCCGGGGGCGGCCGACACGAAACGGCGCATCTTGTCGCTGCGCGACGCGGCGAGGATCACGGGACCCAGCACGGGGGACCTCCAGAAGGACAGGGTGACGAAGGGGGCCGTACCCGCTCATGCGTAACGGACCGGGAACAGCGCGAAGAACCACCGTGAAACCTACGGATCGCTCCGATCGTCCGCCATCTACAGCTGTCACGCATCCGTGCCCGGGGCCTCATACACATGTCTGAAAGGGTGCGAGAATGGCGTCGTGAAGGGCGATTACCAGGAACTGGTGGACGAGATCTCCGCGCTGCTCGGCGCCCCGGCGACGCTGGAGAACCGCGATTTCGGCCTGATCGCCTTCGGCGCCCACGACAGCGACGACGACACCGCGATGGACCCCGTCCGGACGCGGTCGATCCTGACCCGGAAGTCGACCCCGGCGGTCCGCGCCTGGTTCGAGGGCTTCGGCATCACCCGGGCGGAGGGCCCGGTCCGCATCCCTGCCGCCCCGGACGCCGGGGTGTTCCGCGACCGCCTCTGCCTGCCCGTACGCCACCGGGGCGTCGTCCTCGGGTACGTCTGGCTGCTCGACGCCGAGCCCGGCCCCGCCCCCGCCCGGCTCGCGGCCGCGATGGAGGTCGCCGCCCGGATCGGCGACCTCCTCGCCGACGAGGAGCGCGCGGACGCCGACCTCTCGCGCGGGCTCGCCGCGGTGCTGACCGCCGGCCGGGGCTGGCAGGGCGACATGGCGGTCGCGGCGCTCCGGGCGGCCCTCGGCCCCGGCGCCGACGGCCTGCACACCGTCGTCTGCGTGACGCCCTGGCGGGGCGACGCCCCCTCGTTCCGCGCGGTCCCCGGCGTGTCCGCGGTCACCGCGCTCCCCGAGAACGCCTCCCTCGCCGTCCTCGTGCGGTTGCGCACGGCCGAGGACCTCTCCCCCGCGCGCACGGCCGCCGAACGGCTGCGGGGGGACGCGCCGGCCGGGATCGCGACCCCGCGCCGGGGCCTCGCGGAACTCCCGGCGGCCTGGCGGGAGGCGAGCACGGCGGCCCGCGCCGCGACGGCGCAGCCGAAGCTCGGTCCCGTCGCCGAGTGGGCCGGGATCGGCCCGTACCGCCTGCTCGCGGCGCTCTACCACCCCGAGGTCGACCCCGCCGTCGCACCGCTGCTCGCCCCCGCCCACACCGAACTGGCCCGCACCGCCGAGGCGTTCCTCGACAACGCGGGCCAGGCGGGCCGCACGGCGCAGGCCCTGGGCATCCACCGCCAGACCCTGTACTACCGGCTGTCCCGGGTCGAACAGCTCACCGGCCTGGACCTGGACGACGGCGAGGACCGGCTCCTGCTCCACATGTCCCTGAAGTCGGCCCGGCTGTAGGCGTCCGGGCCCGCCGGAACGATTTGTAGGATCCCCCCGTGAACACGGGGAGTCAGGTGCCGCCGACGCACACCGAGCGGCTGTTGCACGAGGCCGGGGCACGCGGGGACCGGGGAGCCGTCCTGGACGCCCTCGGGCGGACGCGGCTGTACGTACTCGTCGCACGGCTGCACGCCGACACACCGGGCCTCGGGGCGTTCCTCCCCCACCGGCGCGACAGGACCGGCCGCCGCACCGTCGTGCCGGTGCTGACCGAGGGCATGCTGCCGCCGTGGCACCCGGACTGGGTGTTCCGGCAGACCACCCTGGACGCGCTCGCCGGTTCGTGGCCGCACGACGGGTGGTGGCTCGCGGTCAATCCGGACACCCCCTTCGAGGCCACCCTGCCCGCCGGGGCCGCCGACCGGCGCGCCTGGCGGGAGGCGGGCCTGCGGGGCGGCGGGCCCGCGCGGCTGCGCCTGCTGACCCACGCCGGCGGGCACCTGCACGGACCGGTCGCGCGGGCCCTCGCGCTCGGCGCGCACCTCGCCGTGCTCAACGGCCTGGTGTGGAACGGGCTCGGCGCGCAGTACGAGGACTACCCCACCGACGTGGCCCGGCTGCGCCGTCCCTGGGCCGTCCACCACCGGGCGGGTTTCCGGGAGACGCTGCGGACCCTGATCGCCGCCCGTCTCGTCGGCCGGGTTCCCGAGTCCGTCCTGGGTGTCCGGCGCCGCCTCGCCGCACGACTGGGCGGCGCCCCCACCGAGGAGCAGTGGGCGGCGGCGGTCGCCGCCGCGTCCGAGCGGGACGGCCTTCACGGCGGGCACCGGGCCGAGGCCGCGGAATTCCTGCGCCGGATCGTCCACTACGAGGCCCGGTTCCGCGCCGACGGCCTCCTTCCGCCGGACGGCCGGGTCGACACCCTCGCCGCCTTCGACCACGGCCGCGCCGTGAACGTCGTCCGGCTGGCGCTCGGCGCGCGGTACTGCGATCCCCCGGAGGCGGAGTGGTCCGTGCTGAGCGTCGCCGAACCCGCCCGGCGGGCGTACGACTCGTGGGAGGCGTTCTCGCTCGGCTATCTGCTCGCCCGGCTGATCCACTTCGACGGGGACGGCACCGAGGCGCTGTACCGGGAGTCCGTCGCCCTCCACCACGTCCTCACCCGGACCCCTTCGAGCCCCTACCGGAACATCCCGTGGTCATGAGCCTCCCGCACCCTTCCCCCTCCCCCGCCCCGTGGATCCCCCCGTCCGAGACGGAGCAGGCGCTCCACGAGGCAGCGCTGCGCGGCGACGTCACGGAGCAGATCCGCGTCCTCGCCGAGGCCGAACTCTTCATCGCCGCCCCCAAGGCGGAGGTGGACGCGCGGCCCGACACGGTCTACTGGCGTCCCCGGCAGGTGGCGAGGGACCTCTTCGTCCGCCCCGTCCTCACCCGGGGCGTGCTGCCGCCCTGGCATCCGGACTGGGTGTTCCACCAGGTCCACCTCCGGTGGATCGCCGAGTTCCGCTGGGGCGATCCGCGGGTGCTCCTCGCGGTCAACGACGGGACCCCCGGGCGGCTGCTGCTGCCCGCCGCGCCGGAGCACCGCGCGTGGTGGCTGCGCGCGTACGCCGAGAAGGAACGGGGGCCGGGCAACCGTTTCACCGCCCTGCGCCACGGCCCCCTGCACGGCCCGCTGGCCTTCGGCCTCGCCTGCGGCGCCCACCTGGCGTTCGGCAACGGGGTGCCGTGGAACGACGTCGGCTCGGTCTACACGGGGTACACCGACGAGCTGGAGACGCTCCGCGACTCCTGGGGCGTCACCGACCGGGCGGGTTGGCGGAAGCAGCTGGACGCGCTGCTGGACGGACGCAACAGCCCGCCGGAGCCGGACTTCGCCCTCCGGGTCCGCGAGGAGCTGCGGACCGGGCGGGGGACGGTGCCGTCGCCCGACGAGTGGCGGGAGACGGCCGCCGGGCACGCGCAGGACCTGGGCGCGAGCCCGGCCTCGGTGCGGCACGTCGAGGAGCTGGTGCGCCGGATCCTGCGCTACGAGGCCCGGTTCCGCGCCGACGGGCTCCTGCCCCCGGAGGGACACGTGCACAAGACGGTGGCGTACGACTACGGCCGGGCGGTGAACATGGCCCGCTGGGGCCTGTCGGCCCGGTTCTGCACCCCGCACGAGGCCGAGCAGGCCGTCGTCCACGCGGGCGCGCTGAGCAGAGCGGCCTACGGGTCCTGGGAGGACTTCTCGGCGGGGTACGCGCTGGGCAGGGTGCTGCGGTTCGACGGGGAGGAGTACGGCTCCTGGTACGAGGAGAACGTCACCGGCCACCGCGTCCTCACCGGACACGAGGGCAGCCCCTGGAAGCACCTCCCCTGGCGCTGAGGCACCCGCCCCGGCCGCGGACCCGGCGCCCCGTCAGCCGTCCTCCCCCATCAGCACCCTGAGCCCCTCGGTGAGGTCGTCGGCGCTCGGGGCCGTCTCCGGGTCGACCATCCACTGGATCATCACCCCGGCGGCCAGCGCCTGGCAGAGCAGTCCGGCCACCCGGGCCTTCTCCGGGTCCTTCTCCGGGTCGATGCCGAGGAGGCCCTCGGCCATGCCGAGCCGGCCCTCCCGCTGCGGTTCCCTGATCGCCTCGCGCAGCCGCTCGTCGTCGTCGAGCCGCGTGACGACCTCGGTCTGGAGCTTCCAGACCGGGCGGCTCGCCCCGGCCTCCGCGATGATCCGCTCCCAGACGGCGTGGAAGCGTCCGTAAGGATCGGCCGGGAGTTCGCGTCCGGCGGGCTCCGACGGGCCGATCCGGTCGCCCCATTCCTCGGTGAGGGCCAGGAAGGCCTGCTGGAGCAGGGCGTCCTTGGAGCCGTAGTGGTAGCCGATGGAGGCGAGGTTGGTGCCCGAGGCGGCGACGATGTCGCGCGCGGTGGTCCGCCCGTACCCCTTCTCCAGGAGGCAGCGCTTGGCGCCTTCGAGCAGGTCTTCCCTGTGTCCCATGACCGCACTGTACCCGGCCGCTAGACAGTCGTGTAAGACGACCGTATGGCGACCGGGTACGGGGTGGAGCGGGACGCGCGTCAGACCAGGTTGACCGAGCGGGCCGAGTTGGCGCCGATCTCCGCCGAGATCTCCGCGAGCACCGGCGCCGGCACCGTGTCGTCCACGGTGAGGACGACGAGCGCCTCGCCGCCCTCCTCCGCGCGGGAGACCTGCATGCCCGCGATGTTCAGGCCGGCCTCGCCCAGGATGCGGCCGACCGTGCCGACGACGCCGGGACGGTCCTCGTAGCGCAGCACGACCATGTGGTCGGCGAGCGCCAGGTCCACGTCGTACTCCCCGACCGCGACGATCTTCTGGAGGTGCTTGGGACCGGCGAGGGTGCCGGAGACCGAGACCTCCTCGCCGCTCGCGAGGGTGCCGCGCACGGTGACCACGTTGCGGTGGTCGGGCGACTCGGAGCTGGTCGTCAGGCGCACCTCGACACCGCGCTCCTGCGCGAACAGGGGGGCGTTGACGTACGACACGGTCTCGTCGACGACGTCCTCGAACACGCCCTTGAGCGCGGAGAGTTCGAGCACCTTGACGTCGTGCTGGGTGATCTCGCCGTAGACCTCGACGTCGAGCCGGGCCGCGACCTCGCCCGCGAGGGCGGTGAAGATCCGGCCGAGCTTCTCCGCGAGCGGCAGCCCCGGCTTCACGTCCTCCGCGATGACGCCGCCCTGGACGTTGACCGCGTCCGGGACCAGCTCGCCGGCGAGCGCCAGGCGCACCGACCTGGCGACGGCGATGCCGGCCTTCTCCTGGGCCTCGTCCGTGGAGGCGCCGAGGTGCGGGGTGCAGACGACCTGGTCGAGCTCGAAGAGCGGGGAGTCCGTGCAGGGCTCCTTGGCGTACACGTCGAGGCCCGCGCCCGCGACCCGGCCCTCCTTGATCGCCGAGTACAGCGCCGCCTCGTCCACGATCCCGCCGCGCGCGGCGTTGACGATCCGGACGGAGGGCTTGACCCTGCGCAGCGCCTCGTCGCCGATGAGACCGAGGGTCTCCGGGGTCTTCGGCAGGTGGACGGTGATGAAGTCCGCGACCTCCAGGAGCTCGTCCAGGGTCAGCAGCTTCACCCCCATCTGGGCGGCGCGGGCGGGCTGCACGTAGGGGTCGTACGCGACGATCTTCATGCCGAAGGCCGACATGCGCTGGGCGACCAGGACGCCGATGCGGCCGAGGCCGACGACGCCGAGGGTCTTCTCGCTCAGCTCGACGCCCGTGTACTTGGAGCGCTTCCACTCGCCGTTCTTCAGCGCCGTGTTGGCCTGCGGGATGTTGCGCGCGGTGGCGACGAGCAGACCGCACGCGAGCTCCGCGGCGGTGACAATGTTCGACGTCGGGGCGTTGACGACCATCACGCCGGCCTTGGTGGCGGCGGAGACGTCCACGTTGTCCAGGCCCACGCCGGCGCGGGCGACGACCCGCAGCCTGTTCGCGGCGGCGATGGCCTCGGCGTCGACCTTGGTCGCGGAACGGACCAGGATCGCGTCCACGTCCGCGATGGCGGGGATCAGTTCCGCGCGGTCGGCGCCGTTGCAGTGCCGGATCTCGAAGTCCGGTCCCAGCGCGTCGACGGTGGCGGGCGACAGCTCTTCAGCGATGAGTACGACAGGTTTCGAGCTCACGTGAGTCCTCACAGGTCCAGTGCGGACGGCCGTCCCGACGGCCGCAGGCGGTGGAGGGGCTTGCCGCGTGAAAGCGCACGACGCTGTGGGCCTGACGCGTATGTTGTGGAGAAGTGTAGTGGTGCGCGGGCACGGTTCACGCGCCTCGTCGGCAGGATCACCCGTCCGGGTTGGACAGTGTGTCCAACGATGCGGCGAGGGGCCGGACACGTGGTCCGGCCCCTCGCCGGAAGGCTTACGCCTCCTCGTCGTTCACCCAGCTCATGAGCTTGCGCAGCTCCTTGCCGGTGGTCTCCAGGAGGTGGTTCTCGTCCTGGGTCTTGTACTCGTTGTACTTCTTCAGGCCGCCGTGGTACTCGGCCATCCACTCCTTGGCGAAGGTGCCGTCCTGGATCTCCGCGAGGACCTTCTTCATCTCGGCCTTGGTGGCGTCGGTGATGATCCGCGGGCCGGTGACGTAGTCGCCCCACTCGGCGGTCTCGGAGACCGACCAGCGCATCTTCTCCAGGCCGCCCTCGTACATGAGGTCCACGATCAGCTTCAGCTCGTGCAGGCACTCGAAGTACGCGATCTCCGGCTGGTAGCCGGCCTCGGTCAGGGTCTCGAAGCCGGCCTTGACCAGGGCGGCGGTGCCGCCGCAGAGGACGGCCTGCTCGCCGAAGAGGTCGGTCTCGGTCTCCTCGGTGAAGGTCGTCTTGATGACGCCGGCGCGGGTGCCGCCGATGCCCTTGGCGTACGAGAGCGCCAGCGCGAAGGCGTTGCCGGTGGCGTCCTGCTCGACGGCCGCGATGCACGGGACGCCGCGGCCCTCCTCGTACTGGCGGCGGACCAGGTGGCCCGGGCCCTTCGGGGCGACCAGGGCGACGTCGATGCCCTCGGGCACCTGGATGAAGCCGTAACGGATGTTCAGGCCGTGACCGAAGAAGAGCGCGTCGCCCTCCTTCAGGTGCTCCTTGATGGACTCCTCGTAGACCTGGGCCTGGATCGGGTCCGGGGTCAGGATCATGATGAGGTCGGCCTCGGCCGCCGCCTCGGCGACGGAGACGACCCGCAGACCCTGCTCCTCCGCCTTGGCCTTGGACTTCGAACCCTCCTGCAGACCGACGCGGACGTCGACACCGGAGTCACGGAGCGACAGCGCGTGGGCGTGGCCCTGGCTGCCGTAACCGATCACCGCGACCTTGCGGCCCTGGATGATGGACAGGTCGGCGTCGTCGTCGTAGAACAGCTCGGCCACTGGGATCTCCTTGATGTGCTGGTGTTGCGTCCCACCGTACGGCGGGGAGCGGGGGGAAGGTTGTCGGGTCTCGTCAATCGGACCACCGGACGCGCCCGGCGGCCGGCGGGACCCCTCAGGCGCTGCGGTCGAGGGCCCGCAGCGACCGGTCCGTGATGGACCGGGCGCCGCGCCCTATGGCGATCGTGCCGGACTGCACGAGCTCCTTGACGCCGAACTGCTCCAGCATCTTGAGCATCGCGTCGAGCTTGTCGCTCGAACCGGTGGCCTCGATGGTGACCGCCTCGGGCGAGACGTCCACGGTCTTGGCGCGGAACAGCTGCACGATCTCGACGATCTGGGAGCGGGTCTCGTTGTCGGCGCGGACCTTCACCAGGACGAGCTCGCGCTGGATCGCGGCGCCGGGCTCGAGTTCGACGATCTTCAGGACGTTGACCAGCTTGTTGAGCTGCTTGGTCACCTGCTCCAGGGGCAGGTCCTCGACACTGACCACGATGGTGATGCGGGAGATGTCGGGGTGCTCGGTGACGCCCACGGCGAGCGAGTCGATGTTGAAGCCGCGGCGGGAGAACAGGGCGGCGATCCGGGCGAGGATGCCGGGCGTGTTCTCGACGAGGACGGAGAGCGTGTGCTTGGTGGACATGTCGTGGGTCTCTTCCTTGTCGCTGTCGCTCTGCGTACTCAGTCGTCTTCGCCGTCGCCGAAGTCGGGGCGCACGCCCCGGGCCGCCATGACCTCGTCGTTGGAGGTGCCGGCGGCGACCATCGGCCAGACCTGGGCGTCCTCGTGGACGATGAAGTCGACCACGACCGGGCGGTCGTTGATGGCGTTGGCCTCGGCGATGACCTTGTCCAGGTCGGCCGGGTCCTCACAGCGCAGGGCGGCACAGCCCATGGCCTCGGAGAGCTTGACGAAGTCGGGGACGCGGGTGCCCCTGTTCGCCTTGAGGTCGTCCGGGCCGGAGTGCAGGACGGTGTTGGAGTAGCGCTGGTTGTAGAAGAGGGTCTGCCACTGGCGGACCATCCCGAGGGCGCCGTTGTTGATGATGGCGACCTTGATCGGGATGTTGTTCAGGGCGCAGGTGGTCAGCTCCTGATTGGTCATCTGGAAGCAGCCGTCGCCGTCGATGGCCCAGACCGGGCGGTCGGGCAGGCCGGCCTTGGCGCCCATCGCGGCGGGGACCGCGTACCCCATCGTCCCGGCGCCGCCGGAGTTGAGCCAGGTGGCGGGCTGCTCGTAGTCGATGAAGTGGGCGGCCCACATCTGGTGCTGGCCGACGCCGGCGGCGAAGATCGTGCCCTCCGGGGCGAGCTGCCCGATGCGCTGGATGACCTGCTGCGGCGAGAGGCTGCCGTCCTCCGGCAGGTCGTAGCCGAGCGGGTAGGTCTCGCGCCAGCGGTTCAGGTCGCTCCACCACGCGGTGTAGTCACCCTTGTTGCCCTCGCTGTGCTCGGCCTGGACGGCCTGGACCAGATCGGCGATGACCTCGCGGGCGTCGCCGACGATCGGCACGTCGGCGGTGCGGTTCTTGCCGATCTCGGCCGGGTCGATGTCCGCGTGGACGATCTTGGCGTACGGGGCGAAGCTGTCGAGCTTGCCGGTGACGCGGTCGTCGAACCGGGCGCCGAGGGCCACGATCAGGTCGGCCTTCTGCAGCGCGGTGACGGCGGTGACCGCGCCGTGCATGCCCGGCATCCCCACGTGCAGCGGGTGGCTGTCGGGGAAGGCGCCGAGGGCCATCAGGGTGGTGGTGACCGGGGCGCCGGTGAGCTCGGCGAGGATCTTCAGCTCGGCGGTGGCGCCGGCCTTGATGACGCCGCCGCCGACGTACAGGACGGGCCGCCGGGCGGCGCTGATCAGCTTGGCGGCCTCGCGGATCTGCTTGGCGTGCGGCTTGGTCACCGGGCGGTAGCCGGGCAGGTCGGCCTGGGGCGGCCAGCTGAAGGTGGTCTTCGCCTGGAGGGCGTCCTTGGCGATGTCGACCAGGACCGGGCCGGGCCGGCCGGTGGAGGCGATGTGGAAGGCCTCGGCGATCGTCCGCGGGATGTCCTCGGCCTTGGTGACCAGGAAGTTGTGCTTGGTGATCGGCATCGTGATGCCGCAGATGTCCGCCTCCTGGAAGGCGTCCGTGCCGATGGCCTTGGAGGCGACCTGACCGGTGATCGCGACGAGCGGGACGGAGTCCATGTGCGCGTCCGCGATGGGGGTGACCAGGTTCGTCGCGCCGGGCCCCGAGGTCGCCATGCAGACGCCGACCTTGCCGGTCGCCTGGGCGTAGCCGGTGGCCGCGTGCCCCGCGCCCTGCTCGTGGCGGACCAGGATGTGGCGCACCCTCCGCGAGTCCATCATCGGGTCGTAGGCGGGGAGGATCGCGCCGCCGGGGATGCCGAAGACGGTGTCGACGCCCACTTCCTCGAGAGAACGGATGAGGGACTGCGCTCCCGTGACGTGCTCGACGGCGGTGGGCAGCGCGCCGTTACGGGGCCGCGGCTGCGGATGGTGCCCGGTGGCCTGCTCGGTCATCAGCATCTCTTCTCGAGGCAGAGGGTTTGTGCGAAGTGTTTTGCGAGGTTTTGCGGCGACTTCGGGGGGAGCCGGTGCAACAAAAAACCCCTCGTGCCGTGAGGCAAGCGAGGGGAGCGCGTCGGGTGCGTTCTAAGCCGGGCCTACGGTGACCCTGCTTCAGCCGACGCGCTTTCCAAGTACGAGAATTCGGGTGCGCATGGCACTGACCCTCTCCCTCACCCCTCTCCACTGTCAAGCGGGTGGGACGGGCGTCTCATCATGTGGGCGGATCGGGGGCCGGTTCCCGACAGGGACGGGGACCGCCCCGGGCAGCGGGTACTCGTCCCGGACGAGCGCCCTGCGCAGCCGGTACTCGTCCAGCGGGCCCGAGAAGGCCATGCCCTGGGCGTGGGTGCAGCCCATGGCGCGCAGGGCGGCGACCTGCTCCGGCACGTCGGCGCCGTCGGCGACGGTCAGCATCCCGAGGTCGCCGGCGATCCGGAGCACCCCTCGCGTGATCTTGCGGAGCCGGGCGGACTCGACGACGCCCTCGACCAGCACCCGGTCCAGCTTCAGTATGTCCACGGGGAGCCGCCGCAGGGCGTCGACGGCCACGTGGCCGCTGCCGAAGCCGTCGAGCGCGATCCGCACGCCGAGCCTGCGCAGGGCGACCAGGCGCCGCTCCAGTTCGTCCAGCGGGGTCCGGGAATCGCTGTCGGCCAGCTCGACGATCAGCGAGCCGGACGGCAGCCCGTGCCGGGTCAGCAGGGACTCGATCGATCCGAGCGGCAGGGAGCGGTCCAGGAGGCGGCGGGCGGAGAGGCGGATGGCGACGGGCGTGCGATGGCCGATTCCCGCCCGTTCGGCGGCCTGTTCCACGGCCTCTTCGAGGAGCCAGCGGCCCAGCTCGGCGGTGCGTTCGCCGTCGTCGGTGACCCGCAGGTACTCGGCGGGGGTGAAGAGGATGCCCTGGGCGGAGCGCCAGCGGGCCTGGGCGCTGACGGCGGCGACGCGGCCGGTGGCGAGGTCGACGACCGGCTGGTGGAGCAGGGCGAACTCGCCGTCGTGGAGGGCCGTGCGCAGCCGGGCGGCCAGCTCCGTCCGCCGGACGACCTCGGCCTGCATCTGGGGGACGTAGAGCTCGACGCGGTCCTTGCCGCCGGCCTTGGCCCGGTACATGGCGAGGTCGGCGTTGCGCAGGAGGTCGCCGGCCTCGATGCCGGGCTCGGCGAAGGCGACCCCGATGGAGGCGGCGACCCGCACCTCCTGGCCGCCGTCCAGGCGGTAGGGCCGGGAGAGCGTGAGCCGGAGCCGGTCGGCGATCTCCTGGACCTGGTCGCGGCGGGCCGCCCGGTCGTGGCCGCCGTCGCCGAGGATGAGGGCGGCGAACTCGTCGCCGCCGAGCCGGGCGGCGGTGTCCCCGGCCCGCACGGAGTCCTGGAGGCGGCGGGCGGCCTGGACGAGGAGGTCGTCGCCGGCCTGGTGGCCGAGGCGGTCGTTGACCGCCTTGAAGCCGTCGAGGTCGATGAAGAGCACGGCGGCGCCCGGGTCGGAGGAGCGCCGGCCGCCGAGCGCCTGCCGGACCCGCCGGGTGAAGAGGGCCCGGTTGGGCAGGTCGGTGAGCGGGTCGTGCTCGGCGTTGTGCTGCAGCTGCGCCTGGAGCCGTACGCGCTCGGTGACGTCCCGGCTGTTGAAGATCAGGCCGCCGTGGTGCCGGTTGACGGTCGACTCCACGTTGAGCCACTCCCCTCCGCCCCCGGGCTCGCCCGGGCGGGAGGTGCGCCCGTGGCCGGAGCGGAAGCGGCACTCGATCCGGGTGGTGGGCTCCTCGGCGGGCGAGGCGGCCAGGAACCGCCGCACCTCGTGGACGACGGCGCCGAGGTCGTCGGGGTGGATGAGGGCGGCGAGCTCGGTGCCGACGAGTTCCTCGGCGTCCCGCCCGTACACGCCGGAGGCGGCCGGGCTGACGTAGTGGAGCGTGCCGTTCGGCGCGGCGATCATGATCACGTCGCTGGAGCCCTGCACGAGCGACCGGAAGTGGTTCTCCTTCTGGGCCAGTTCGTGGGTGAGGGCGATATTGTCGAGGAGCATGATGCCCTGGCGCACGACCAGGGCGAGGACCACCGTGCAGCCGGTCAGGACGACGACGCGGTCGACCCGGCGCCCCTCGACCACGTTGTAGAGGATGCCGAGGGTGCAGACGGCGGCGGCGAGGTACGGGGTGAGGGCCGCGAGCGAGCCGGCGACCGGACGGCCGGGCAGCTCCGGGCCGTCCGCGGCGTCCGCGCCGGCCGGGAGGCGGCGCGCGCCCCAGGGCGCGTAGGCCAGCAGCAGGGAGCCGGCGAACCAGCCGGCGTCGAGGAGCTGGCCCGACGCGTAGTTCTCGCGGAACAGCGGCGAGGTGAAGAGGGCGTCGCACAGGACGGTGAGGGCGAGGGCGGCGATCGCGGTGTTGGTCGCGGAGCGGTTCGTCTGCGAGCGCCGGAAGTGCAGCACCAGCACCATGCTGACGAGGACGATGTCGAGCAGGGGGTACGCGAGCGAGAGCGCCGCCCGGGCGACGGACTCGCCCTCGACGTGGGCGGTGCGGGCGAGGGCCAGGCTCCAGGAGAGCGTGAGCAGGGAGCCGCCGATGAGCCAGGTGTCGAGCGCCAGGCAGAGCCAGCCGGCCCGGTTGGCGGGCCTCTTGGCCAGGACGAGCAGGCCGACGACGGCGGGCGGCGCGAAGAGCAGGAAGAAGAGGTTGGCGACCGAGAAGTCCGGCACCTCGACGCGGAGGACGAGCTCGTACCAGCCCCACACCGCGTTCCCGAGGGCGGCCATGAGCGAGGAGAAGGCGAAGAGCAGCCAGGCCGGGCGGGCGCTGCCCCGGCGGGCGCGGGCGTAGAGGAAGCAGGAGACCGCGGCGGCGAGCGCGGCGGCGCTCAGCCCGAAGTCGCCCATGAAGAGGGCGAGTTCGGGCGAGCCCCAGCCGAGGGAGGCGCCGGTCGTGTATCCCGCGCAGAGGAGTCCCAGGGAGATCTGGGCGGCGACCGTCCCGGTGCCGGGACGCTCGGGCTCCCGGGCGCCGGGGGCGCCGCCGCCGTCGGGGCGGCGGGCGAGGACGGCCCCGGGCGCGTTCACCGGGCGCTCCGGTGCCGCGTCGGCACGGCCCGCCGGGCCGTGCGGCCGGGCCGGCGGCGCGCCGTCGGTTCCGGGGGCGTGCCCGTCGCGGCCGCGGGGGCCGGTGGCGGCGCGGTCCGGGAGCGGGGGGCCGCCGGCCACGGCGTCCCCTCCGGCGCGCGGCGGTCCCGGGGGGCCTGACGGGCGGTGCGGTGCCGTCTGGTCCGGGACCGGGCGCACGAGGCCGGCGGCGAGGTGCTGAAGGTCTCCGGACGACGGCGCCGTGCCGGATCGCCGGTCTTTCGGCCGTGCTCCACCCGTGGCCCCCCTCGAAATCTGATGGCCCGTCACTTCGCTCCCCGGCGTCAGCCCGTACTCGACGCAGTCCCCCGGTCCGGGACGATACACCAGGTTGGTCACGCAGGGACAGGTTTGCAGTACTCTCCGTGACCGCTCGGAGTCCGCGCGCGACACGAACCGGGGACGCGTCCGGAAGACGGCGCCGCCCCGGACACCGGTTGCGTCCGGGGCGGCGGTATCACCCGGAAGGCGGTATCGGCCGGAGGAGGGCGAGCGCCGCGCGGACGCTCGCGCGTGCGGGTGGTCCCGCGTACGGGTGGTCGCGCGTACGGGCGGTCGTGCCTGCGGGCGGTCGTGCCTGCGGGCGGTCGTGCCCGCGGGCGGTCCCGCGGGCGGGCGGTCGTGCCCGCGGCTCCTAGGTGGTGAGGACGACGTTGGCCAGTTCCTCGCCGGCCGCGAACCGCCGCAGCTGCGCCGCGATCAGCCGCTTCGCCCGGGGCATGAAGGCCGAGGTGGAGCCCCCCACGTGGGGGCTGATCAGGACGCCGGGGGCGTGCCACAGCGGGTGTCCGGCCGGCAGCGGCTCCGGGTCGGTCACGTCGAGCGCCGCCGTGATCCGGCCGCTCCCGACCTCCCGGAGCAGGGCGTCCGTGTCGACGACCGGTCCGCGGGCGACGTTGACGAGGAGCGCCCCGTCCTTCATCCGGGCGAGGAAGCCCGCGTCGGCCAGGTGCCGGGTGGCGGGCGTGAGCGGCGTGGTGAGGACGACCACGTCCGCGTCCGGGAGGAGGGCCGGCAGGTCGGCCAGGGCGTGGACCTCCCCGCGCTCCGTGGTGCGCGCGGAGCGCGCGACGCGCACCACCCGCGCGCACTCGAAGGGCGCGAGCCGGTCCTCGACGGCGGCGCCGATCGAGCCGTACCCGACGATCAGGACGGACCTGTCGGCGAGCGCCGGGTAGAAGCCGGCCCGCCACTCCTCGGCGTCCTGGCCGCGCACGAAGCCGGGAAGGCCGCGCAGCGAGGCCAGGATCAGGGCGAGGGTCAGTTCGGCGGTGCTGGCCTCGTGCACGCCCTTCGCGTTGCACAGGGCGACCCCCGGCCGCAGCGACCCGAGGCCGGGGGTGACGTGGTCGGTGCCCGCCGACAGGGTCTGCACCACCCGGACCGCCCCCATCCCGGCCAGCGGCCGGACGGCGATCTCCGGGCCCTTCATGTACGGGACGACGTAGAAGGCGCAGCGCGCCGGATCGGCCGGGAACTCCGTCCCGCCGTCCCAGAAAAGGTAGTTCAGGCCCGACCCGCCCGGCCCGGGGAGACCCTCGATCTCGTCCGCGGGAATCGGAAGCCACACGTCAGCGGTCGTGTCTTCGCATCTCATGTCCGGGAGGCTATGCGAAGAATCCCGGGTGTCATTGGTTACTTTGGGGGCGGCACAGGGAGGGGTACCGGCAGGTGGAGCGCAGGACTATCGGGGCGACGGCGCTCGACGTGGGCGCGATCGGCCTGGGGTGCATGCCGATGAACTGGGCGTACAGCCGTTCGCAGCAGCGGGGCGACCGCTCGCTGCGGACCGTGCACGCGGCCCTGGACGCCGGGACGAGCCTGCTGGACACCGCGGACATGTACGGCCCGTTCACCAACGAGCTGCTGCTGGGGCGGGTGTTGAAGGAGCGCCGGGCCGACGCCTTCGTCTCGACGAAGTGCGGGCTGCTCGTCGGCGACCAGCACGTGGTCGCCAACGGGCGCCCGGGGTACGTGCGCCGGGCCTGCGACGCCTCGCTGCGGCGGCTCCAGACCGACGTCATCGACCTGTACCAGTTGCACCGCGCGGACCCGGAGGTGCCGGTCGAGGAGACCTGGGGCGCGATGGCCGAGCTGGTGTCGGCGGGCAAGGTGCGGGCGCTCGGCCTGTGCGCCGTCGGCGCCCGGACGGCGCGCCGGGGCGCGTCCGGCGCGGACCGCGACGGCTACGAGGGAACGATCCGGCAGCTGGAGCGCGTCCAGCAGGTCTTCCCGGTGGCGGCGGTGGAGGCCGAGCTGTCGGTGTGGTCGCAGGAGGCCCTGGTCCGGCTGCTGCCCTGGTGCGCCGCCCGGGGCGTCGGCTTCCTGGCGGCGATGCCGCTGGGGAGCGGCTTCCTGACCGGGACGCTGACCCCGGGCAGCGGGTTCGAGCCGGACGATCCGCGCGCCCGGCACCCCCGGTTCACGGCGGAGATGATGGCGGCGAACCAGCCGCTCGTGGCGGGGCTGCGGCGGGTGGCCGCGCGGCACGGGGCGGACGTCACCCCGGCCCAGGTGGCGCTCGCGTGGGTCCTCGGCCGCGGCCGGCACGTCGTGCCGGTGCCGGGGACGAAGCGGGAGCGGTGGGCGGTGGAGAACGCGGGGGCGGCCTCGCTGCGGCTGACGCCGGGGGACCTGGCGGAGATCGCGGCGCTCCCGGCGCCCCGGGGGTCCTGGGACTGAACCGCCCCGGCGGGAACCACGCCGGGGCGGACGGTGTTCACAGGAGTGGGGACGCCCCCGTGGGGCGGGGTGCCGCCGTGGGGCGGGGTGCCGCCGTGGAGTGGTGCCGCCGCCCGACCCGTCGAAGGGGATCGTGCCGATGAACCGTCCTGGTGCCGTGAGGGCCCTGGCCGCCGCCGTGCTGGTCCTGGCGGCGGGCTGCTCCCCGGGCGGCGCGGAGGAGCGGCCGGGTGCGGCCCCGACGGCGCCGGTCCCGTCCTCCTCCCCCGTCTCCCCCGGCACCGCCGCGCCCCCGGCCGGCCGGGTGACGGTGACCGGGACGCTCACCGGGGGCCTGAAGTCGCCGTGGGGGCTCGCCGAGCTGCCCGGCGGCGATCTGCTGGTCTCGTCGCGGGACGAGCGGACGGTGACCCGGATCGACGGGCGGACCGGCGCGCAGACGTCCCTCGGCGAGGTGCCGGGGGTCGTGCCGGGCGGTGAGGGCGGGCTGCTGGGCCTGGCCGTCCGGGAGGGCTGGGTGTACGCGTACCTGACGGCCTCCTCGGACAACCGGATCGTGCGCATGCGGTACGGGGGCGGGGCCGGTGACCGGCTCGGCCCGCCGGAGCCGGTCCTGACCGGCATTCCCAAGGGGTTCACGCACAACGGCGGGCGGATCGCGTTCGGGCCGGACGGGATGCTGTACGCGGGGACGGGCGAGACCGGGCGGACCGGTCTGGCGCAGGACCGGGGGTCGCTGGGCGGGAAGATCCTGCGGATGACGCCGGAGGGGAAGCCCGCGCCGGGCAATCCCTTCCCCGGTTCGGTCGTCCACTCGTACGGGCACCGGAACGTGCAGGGGCTCGCCTGGGACGCGGACGGGCGGCTGTGGGCGGCCGAGTTCGGCCAGAACGCCTGGGACGAGCTGAACCTGATCGAGGCCGGGCGGAACTACGGCTGGCCGGAGGCCGAGGGGCGGGCCGGGAGGAAGGGGTTCACGGACCCGGTGGCCCAGTGGCCGACCTCGGAGGCGTCCCCGAGCGGGATCGCGTACGCGCGGGGCGCGATCTGGCTGGCCGGGCTCCGGGGCGAGCGGCTGTGGCGGGTGCCTCTCTCGGGCGCGGAACGTTCCGGGGAGCCCCGGGCGTTCCTGGAGGGTGAGTACGGCCGCCTGCGGACCGTCCTCGCGACGGGCGGCGACCGGCTCCTGCTGGTGACCGGCGAGACCGACACCCGGGGGACGCCCGGGCCCGGCGACGACAGGATTCTCCGCCTCCGGGCGGAGTGAGGAAGGCGGTGGCCGTGTTCGGTCCCATGGCGGAGCTGTTCGCACCCGGCCGGCAGCACACCGAGGAGGAGCGGCGGAGGCTCGCCCTGACCCGGGAGGACGCGGGGGACGCGGACCCGGGCCGGGGGCCGATAGACCTGCGGTCGGGCCGGGTGACGATACGGGTGCCCCGCGCGGAGGCGCCGGGGGACTCCGCCGGCGGGCCGGAGGAGGCGCGCGGGGACGCCGCCTGACGACGGCGCGGCAGTGCCGCCCGGCGACCCGGCCGGGCCGGATCGGGCCCGGCCGGATCGGGTCGGGCCGGATCGGGTCGGGCCGGATCGGGCCGGATCGGGTCGCCGGCGGTCACCCGCCGGGGGTCACGCCCCCGCCCGCTCCGCCTTCGCCGCGCGCCACTCCGGCGCCAGGACCGCCCAGATCTCGGTGTCCGTGCGCGTGCCCCGGTACAGGTAGTTCTCGCGCAGGACGCCCTCCTTCGTCATGCCGAGGCGGCGGGCGACGGCGGTGCTCGACCCGTTCTTCGTGGAGGCGTACCACTCGACGCGGTGGATGCCGCGCTCCTCGACCGCCCAGTCGATGATGACCCGGCAGGCCCGTGTGACCAGGCCCTTCCCGGCGGCGGCCGGTTCCAGCCAGCAGCCCGCCTCGGCGGTGCCCTGGGCCACGTCCATGGTCCGGAACATGACGCCGCCGACGAGGGTGCCCCCGCTCCAGATGCCGTAGAGGCGCCCGGCGTCGTTCGCGGTCTTCTCGGCGTACGCGCGGAGGAAGGAGCGGGCGGAGTCCAGGTCCGTGACGACGTCCGGCAGCCCGATGTGCTGTCCGATGTACTCC
Source organism: Streptomyces sp. NPDC014907 (assembly GCF_055562975.1). Classification (NCBI taxonomy): domain Bacteria; kingdom Bacillati; phylum Actinomycetota; class Actinomycetes; order Kitasatosporales; family Streptomycetaceae; genus Streptomyces; species Streptomyces sp. NPDC014907. The sequence continues at coordinate 220,693 of NZ_JBVHEG010000001.1, forward strand.
CGGCCCCGGTCCATGTGGGCCAGGAACTCCTCGGCCCGCCAGGGCTCCAGGGGCCGCAGTTCGGCGCCGTCGTCACCCAGCGATATCGCGAACATCCTCGTTCTCCTCCGTTTCCGGGACCGTCACGTGCTGCCCGGGGATCTTCGCACGCGCGTCGGCGGTGGCCCGGCACTCCGGCGGTTCGATGCTGATCCGGGGCAGCAGGCGGTCGAGCCGCTTCGGCAGCCACCAGTTGGCGCCGCCGAGCAGGTGCATGAGGGCGGGGACGAGGAGGGTGCGGAGCACGAAGGCGTCGAGGGCGACGGCGGCGGCCAGCGCGATGCCGAACATCGCGACCACCCGGTCGCCGGAGAGCACGAACGCCAGGAAGACGGAGATCATGATGACGGCGGCGGAGTTGATCACCCGGCTGGTCTCGGCGAGGCCGACCCGGACCGCCCGCCGGTTGTCGCCGGTCTCCAGCCACTCCTCGTACATCCGGCTGACCAGGAAGACCTGGTAGTCCATGGAGAGTCCGAAGAGGACGGAGACCATGATCACGGGGAGGAAGGGCTCGATCGGTCCGGCGCTGCCGAGGCCGAGGAGTTCGCTGCCCCAGCCCCACTGGAAGACCGCCACGACGACGCCGAAGGCCCCGGCGACGGCCATGACGTTCATGGCGGCGGCCTTGAGCGGGATGCCGACCGAGCGGAAGGCGAGCAGGAGCAGCAGGCAGCCGAGGGCGATGACGACGCCGACGAAGAGCGGCAGCTTGCCGACGATGATCCCGGCGAAGTCGTCGTAGGAGGCGGTGACGCCGCCCACGTTCACGTCGAGGGAGGTGCCCGCCCCGGCCCTCGGCAGGACGTCCCGGCGCAGCCGGTCGACCAGGTCGCTGGTCGCCTCCGACTGCGGCGGGGAGTCGGGGACGACGGTGAGGACGGCGGTGTCGCCGGGGCCGTTGTACGTGACCGGGGAGACGCCCGCGACGCCCCGGGTCGCGGAGAGGACGGCCGGGAGCCGGTCCAGGGCGACCCGGTCGTCGGCGCCGTCGAGTGCGGCGACGAGGGTGAGCGGGCCGTTGACGCCGGGCCCGAAGCCGTCGGCGAGCAGGTCGTAGGCCTTGCGGGTGGTCGTGGTGGCCGGGCCGTTGCCCTGGTCGGAGGTGCCCAGGTGGAGCGAGAGGGTGGGCAGCGCCAGGACCGCCATGACGACGGCGGCGGCGGACCCGAGGAGCTTGGGGTGCCGTTCGACGAAGGCGGACCAGCGGGCGGCGAACCCGGTGGGCAGTTCGGGCCGCGGTCCGTGCGCGGCGAGCGTCCGGCGCTCGCGCCGGGACAGGGCGCGGGTGCCGATCAGGGAGAGCAGCGCCGGGAGGAGCGTGACGGAGGCGGCGACCGTGAGGACGACGGTGAGGGAGGCGGCGACGGCGACGCCGTTGAGGAAGCCAAGGCGCAGGATCAGCATGCCGAGCAGGGCGATGCAGACGGTGGCGCCGGCGAAGACGACGGCCCGGCCGGTGGTGGCGACGGCGGTCTCGGCGGCCCCGGCGACGGACAGGCCGTGTTTGAGGCCCTTGCGGTGCCGGGTCACGATGAAGAGCGCGTAGTCGATGCCGACGCCGAGGCCCACGAGCATGCCGAGCATGGGGGCGAAGTCCGCGACGGTCATCAGGTGGCCGAGCAGCACGATCCCGGAGTACGCGATGCCGACGCCGACGAGCGCGGTGGCGATGGGGAGCGCGGAGGCGGCGAGCGAGCCGAAGGCGAGGAAGAGGACGACGGCCGCGACGGCGACGCCGACGACCTCCGCGAGGTGTCCGCCCGGGGCTTCGGTGAGGGCGACGGCGGAGCCGCCCAGCTCCACCTGGAGGCCGTCGGTCGCGGCGGCCCCGGCGGTGTCGACGACGGCCTTCGCCTGCCCCTCGGGGATGTCGTCGGCCTGTTCCTCGAAGGTGACGGTGGCGTAGGCGGTGCGTCCGTCCTCGCTGATCCGTCCCGCCGTCTCCCCGTAGGGGGAGGTGACGGCGGCGACGCCGGGCAGGCCGGCGACCTCGCGGAGCACACCGGTCATGCGCTCCTGGACGGCGTCGGCGCGGACGCTGCCCCGTTCGGTGTGCCAGACGATGGTGTCCTCGTCGCCGCCGAGGCCGTGGAAGCCGCGTTCGAGGAGGGCGGTGGCGCGGCCGGACTCGGTGCCGGGGACCTCGTAGTCGTTGGAGTAGGCGTTCCCCGCGAGGATCGCGCCGGTGCCGGTCCCGCCGAGGGCGAGGAGCCAGAGGAGGACGACGACGAGGCGGTGCCGGACGCACCACCGGGCGATGGCTGCCAAAGGACGTGCTCCCTGGGTGGCTCGTGGATCTTTCCCGGGAACGGCCCGAAAAGAACGCGTGACCTACGTGCGCCCACTCTCCCAGCCAAACGTGATCGTTTGTCCCTTTCGTGTCGATGGTCACAGGGATGTCGCCCACCGGGGCGCGGGGGCCTCAGCCCCGCGCGCCCCGGCTCTCCGCGCTCTCAGCCGGAGACGCTGGCGCGGCCGTTCTCGATGTGGCCCATGACGCGGCGGCGGAAGCCTCCGGGAGCGGTCACCTCGACGTCGTACCAGCCGTGCGCGTCGGCGGCCGAGTGGACGACGGTGCGGGTCTTCCCGGGCTTCACGGTGACGGTCCGGGTCCAGTCCGCGAGGTCCTCCTCGTCCACGTACCCGAGCGGCCGGACCGTGAAGGAGAGCGGCGCGGAGCCGGTGTTCCGCACGGTGAGGTGCAGGTCGCGGTCGCGGTGGTCGATCCGGGTGGCCAGTTCGGCGCCGCCCGCCGCGGGCCCCTCGAACTCGCGGCGGAAGCCGTTGGGACCGGTGATCGTGAAGCGGTAGCGGTCGCCCGGCACGGGGACGGTCCACTCCCCCGCGCCCTTGACGTCCTTGTGCTGCGGGACGTCGAACTCGCCCGCGTACGGGTAGAGGGCGAAGTGCGCGCTCGCCCTGCCCCGGTTGCTGAGCGCGACCCGTACGGAGCCGGCGCGGACCGTGGCGTCGGCGTCCGGCTGGTACGGCAGGGGGCGGGCGGGGCGGAGGCCCGGCTCCTGGACGGGCATCCGCTGCACGGCCGGCGGCCGGGGCCGCCAGCGGCCGGTGAACGGCGGGACCGGGCCGGGCTGCTCGACCTCGGGCTGCCGGTGGCCCCGGCGGAAGTCGAAGGCGGAGGTGAGGTCGCCGGTGACGGTCCGGCGCCAGGGGGTGATGTTGGGCTCGCGGACTCCGGTGAGCTTCTCCAGGAAGCGGATCACGGAGGTGTGGTCGAAGGTCTCGGAGCAGACGTAGCCGCCGACCGACCAGGGGGAGACGACGAGCAGCGGGACGCGGATGCCGAGGCCGGTGGGCTGTCCCTGCCAGCGCTCGTCCGTGTCGTCGGCGGGCGGGACGGGCGGCGGGACGTGGTCGAAGAAGCCGTCGTTCTCGTCGTAGTTGATCAGGACGACGGTGTGGCGCCAGACGTCGGGATGGGAGCCGAGGGCGTCGAGCACCTTGTAGACGAGGGTGGCGGAGGCGATCGGGGAGGAGGAGCCGGGGTGCTCGGAGTCGATCGCGGAGGGCACGAGGTAGGAGACCTCGGGCAGGGTCCCGGCGGCGACGTCGGCGCGGAAGGCGTCGGCGAGGGTTCCGCTCTCGACGCGGCGGAGCCCGCGCTCGAAGAGGGAGCGCTCGGCCGCGGTGAGTTCCGCGACGCCCTCTTCGAGCAGGCCGAGGAGCCGGGTCCGCTCGGCGGGGTCCTTCGTCCCGCGCACGGCGGCGTAGAAGGACTCCATGAAGGTGTGGCCGCCGGTGCGGGCGAGCGCCTTGCGGGCGATCTTCTTGAAGGTGGTGAAGAACTCGATGTTGTTGTCGGTGAAGTTCTCCCACTCGGTGTACGTCTTCCAGCTGCGCCCGGCGGCCTCGAGCCGTTCGGCGTAGGTGGACCAGCCGTAGCCGGGGTGGGTGGCCTCGGCGTAGGCGGCGTTGCTCACGGCCCGGGCGCCGTCGGCCTCGTGGCCGGTCCAGCCGGACCAGAGGTGGTTGCGGTTGGGGCTGGTCGAGGTGTGGATCGACGAGTGGTAGGCGTCGCAGACGGTGAAGGTGTCCGCGAGTTCGTAGTGCAGGGGGATGTCCCGCCGGTCGTAGTACGCCATGGTGGCGGCGGTCTTGGCCGAGACCCAGCCGTCCATCCAGCCGCCGCGCCAGGCCTTGGCGCCGCCGCCCCAGGAGTGGTCGAGGTCCCCGATGTACTGGAGGTCCTTCTTCTGGGCCTCGGCGGCGTCGCGGATCGGGAAGGGGAGGACGGTCGCGCCGGCTCCGGCGGGCTGCTCGAAGACCGGCTTGCCGGAGGGGAGCTCGACGGCGTTGCGGTCGCCGAATCCGCGGACGCCGCGGAGGGTGCCGAAGTAATGGTCGAAGGAACGGTTCTCCTGCATCAGGATCACCACGTGCCGGACCGCCGAAAGGCCTCCGGAGTGGGGCTCCGCCGCCATCGCGGCCTGCAGCGACGGCGGCAGCAGCGATCCGGCCGCGGCGGCACCGAGGGCGCCTCCGCCCAGCGCGAAAAGCCTTCTGCGGGACATCTCGGACGACAAGACCGACCTCCAGTCGACGGCCAATGGTTCTCCTTCGAGCCATTGGGTGGTTCGCCGGGGACGCTAGTGAGACGGGATGACGGAGAGAAGACCCGGCGGAGGCGCGGTGGTGAACGTCCAAGGGGACGTGACGGGAATCCAAGCGATTTCCGGCCATTCGCCGCGGCACTCTTCCGCCGTCCGCCACGGGCCCCGGGAGACGGAGAGCGGCCCGGGGCCCCGCTCCCGGGGCCCGGCCGGCTCCTCCGCCGTACGGAACGGGGCGCGGAAGCACACCGCGCGCCGGAGCCGTGGAACGACGGGGGCGGCGCCCCGGTGACCCACACCGGGACGCCGCCCTCGCGGCCGTACGAGAAGGGGATCAGCCCTCGGAGACGCCCAGCTTCTCCAGGATCAGGTCCTTGACCTTCGCCGCGTCCGCCTGACCGCGGGTGGCCTTCATGACCGCGCCGACCAGGGCGCCGACCGCCGCGACCTTGCCGCCGCGGATCTTGTCCGCGATCGCCGCGTTGCCCGCGATGGCCTCCTCGACCGCCGCGCCGAGCGCGCCGTCGTCGGAGACGACCTTCAGACCGCGCTTCTCGACGACCTCGTCCGGGGTGCCCTCGCCGGCGAGGACGCCCTCGATGACCTGGCGGGCCAGCTTGTCGTTGAGGTCGCCGGCGGCCACCAGGGCCGAGACCCGGGCCACGTCCGCCGGGGTGATCGGCAGCTCCTCCAGGGAGACGCCCCGCTCGTTGGCGTTGCGGGCCAGCTCGCCCATCCACCACTTGCGGGCCGAGGCCGCGTCCGCGCCCGCCTCGGTCGTGGCGACGATCGGGTCGACCGCGCCCGCGTTGAGGATGGCCTGCATCTCCACCTCGGAGACGCCCCACTCCTCGCGCAGCCGGTTGCGGCGCACGCGCGGCAGCTCGGGAAGGCCCTTCCGCAGCTCCTCGACCCACTCGCGGGAGGGGGCCACCGGCACCAGGTCCGGCTCGGGGAAGTAGCGGTAGTCCTCGGCGTTGTCCTTGATGCGGCCGGAGGTGGTGGTGCCGTCGTCCTCGTGGAAGTGACGGGTCTCCTGCACGATCGTCCCGCCGGAGGACAGGACGGCCGCGTGGCGCTGGATCTCGAAGCGCGCCGCGCGCTCCACCGAACGGAGCGAGTTGACGTTCTTCGTCTCCGAGCGGGTGCCGAAGGTCTTCGTGCCGTTCGGGCGCAGCGACAGGTTCACGTCGCAGCGCATCTGGCCCTTGTCCATGCGCGCCTCGGAGACGCCCAGGGCGCGGATCAGCTCGCGCAGCTCGGCGACGTACGCCTTGGCGACCTCGGGGGCCCGCTCGCCCGCGCCCTCGATGGGCTTGGTGACGATCTCGATGAGCGGGATGCCGGCCCGGTTGTAGTCGAGCAGCGAGTGCGAGGCGCCGTGGATGCGGCCCGTCGCGCCGCCGATGTGGGTGGACTTGCCGGTGTCCTCCTCCATGTGGGCGCGCTCGATCTCCACGCGGAAGACCTCGCCGTCCTCCAGCTGGACGTCCAGGTAGCCGTCGAAGGCGATCGGCTCGTCGTACTGGGAGGTCTGGAAGTTCTTCGGCATGTCCGGATAGAAGTAGTTCTTCCGGGCGAAGCGGCACCACTCGGCGATCTCGCAGTTCAGCGCGAGGCCGATCTTGATCGCGGACTCGACGCCGATCGCGTTGACGACCGGGAGCGAGCCGGGCAGGCCGAGGCAGGTCGGGCAGGTCTGCGAGTTCGGCTCCGCGCCCAGCTCGGTCGAACAGCCGCAGAACATCTTCGTCCGGGTGCCGAGTTCGACATGGACCTCCAGGCCCATGACGGGGTCGTACTCGGCGAGCGCCGCTTCGTACGACAGCAGTTCAGTGACAGTCACGGTGAGACTTTCCCTCTCAGCCCAGCAGGACGTCGTCGTCGCCCAGGCGCTTGAGCTCCCGGTAGAGGATCGCCAGGCCGGTAACGATGGCGGCGGCGGACACCGCGGCGTCGATGAGCCGCAGGGTGTCGCCGTCGTGGCGGGCCAGCTTCGCCTGCTTGGCGACGCTGACGGCACCGAAGGCGGTGGTGGCCAGCGAGACGTAGACGCCGGTCTTCGACTTCTTGAAGTTCTTGGCCTTCTTTGCCATGGCACTCACAGCGACGGAGCCTCCTCGAGCAGCGGGTGTCCCCACTTTTCCACGAAGGCGGCCTCGACGGCGGCGCCGACCCTGTAGAGCCGGTCGTCCTTCATGGCGGGGGCGATGATCTGCAGACCGACCGGCAGGCCGTCCTCGGGCGCGAGGCCGCAGGGCAGCGACATGGCGGCGTTGCCGGCCAGGTTGGTCGGGATGGTGCACAGGTCCGCGAGGTACATGGCCATCGGGTCGTCGGCGCGCTCGCCGATCGCGAAGGCCGTGGTGGGGGTCGTCGGGGAGACGATCACGTCCACCTCCTCGAAGGCCTTCTCGAACTCGCGGGTGATGAGGGTGCGGACCTTCTGGGCGGAGCCGTAGTACGCGTCGTAGTAGCCGGAGCTGAGCGCGTACGTGCCGAGGATGATCCGGCGCTTGACCTCGTCGCCGAAGCCGGCCTCGCGGGTGAGGGCGGTGACGTCCTCGGCGGACCGGGTGCCGTCGTCGCCGACCCGCAGGCCGTAGCGCATGGCGTCGAAGCGGGCCAGGTTGGAAGAGCACTCGGACGGCGCGATCAGGTAGTACGCCGAGAGGGCCAGGTCGAAGGTCGGGCAGTCCACCTCGACGACCTCGGCGCCCAGCGACTTCAGCAGTTCGACGGACTCGTCGAAGCGCTGCACGACGCCGGCCTGGTAGCCCTCGCCCCGGAACTGCTTGACGACGCCGACGCGCATGCCGGCGACCGAGCCGTTGCGGGCGGCCTCGACGACCGGCGGAACCGGGGCGTCGATGGAGGTGGAGTCGAGCGGGTCGTGCCCGGCGATCGCCTCGTGCAGCAGGGCCGCGTCCAGGACCGTGCGGGCGCAGGGGCCGCCCTGGTCGAGGGAGGAGGAGAAGGCCACCATGCCGTAGCGGGAGACCGCGCCGTAGGTCGGCTTGACGCCGACGGTGCCGGTGACGGCGGCGGGCTGGCGGATGGAACCGCCGGTGTCCGTGCCGATGGCGAGGGGGGCCTCGTACGCGGCGAGGGCGGCCGACGAGCCGCCGCCGGAGCCGCCGGGGATGCGGGTCAGGTCCCAGGGGTTGCCGGTCGGGCCGTAGGCGCTGTTCTCGGTGGAGGAGCCCATCGCGAACTCGTCCATGTTGGTCTTGCCGAGGATGACGACGTCGGCGGCCTTCAGGTTCTTGACCAGGGTCGCGTCGTACGGCGGGATCCAGCCCTCCAGCATCTTCGAACCGACGGTCGTCGGGATGCCGGCGGTGGTGAAGATGTCCTTGAGCGCGAGCGGCACGCCCGCGAGCGGGCCGAGCTTCTCGCCCCGCGCGCGCTTCTCGTCCACGGCGCGGGCCTGGGCGAGGGCGCCCTCGCGGTCCACGTGCAGGAAGGCGTGGACCTTCTCGTCCACGGCCTCGATGCGGGCGAGGTGGGCCTCGGTGACCTCGACGGCGGTCAGCTCGCCGGAGGCGATCCTCCCGGCGATCTCGGCCGCGGTGAGCTTGATGATGGTGGTGTCCGTCATGGCTTGTTAGTCCTCCCCCAGGATCTGCGGCACCTTGAAACGCCGCTGCTCCTGGGCCGGGGCGCCGGAGAGCGCCTGCTCGGGGGTGAGCGACGGACGGACCTCGTCCGCGCGCATGACGTTGGTCAGCGGCAGCGGGTGGGAGGTCGGGGGTACGTCTTGGTCGGCGACCTCGGAGACGCGGGCGACCGCGCCGATGATGTCGTCGAGCTGACCGGCGAAGTGGTCGAGTTCTTCGCTCCGCAGCTCCAGACGCGCCAGCCGGGCGAGGTGGGCGACCTCCTCGCGCGTGATGCCAGGCATGCGGTTCCTCACGGGGTGAGCTTGATGGTGTCGGACCATCCTAGGGGGCCGGTGCCTCTCCCCGCGCCGTAACCCCTCGCCGCTCCGGGCGGGGTCACCCCCGGGGAACGGCCCGGCCCGAGGGGCGGTCGTCCAGGTCGATCCGGGCCGCGAGGTCCGCGGGGCGGCGCCAGCCGTGCTCCCCGCGGGCCAGGAGCCAGGCGGTCGCCTCGTCCGGCGGCATGGCGGCGGCGACCAGCCAGCCCTGGACGGCGTCGCACCCCAGGTCGCGCAGCCGCTCCCAGGTCTCGTCGTCCTCGACGCCCTCGGCGACGACCAGGAGGCCCAGGGAATGGGCGAGGTCGACGGTGCAGCGGACGATCTCGGCGTCCTCGGTGTCGATCGCGAGCCGGGCGACGAAGGAGCGGTCGATCTTCAGTTCGCTGACCGGCAGCCGGCGCAGGTGGACGAGGGAGGAGTAGCCGGTGCCGAAGTCGTCGAGGGACATCTTGACGCCGTGGCCGGTGAGGGCGTTGAGCGTGTCGGCGGCCCGCTGGGGGTCCTCCAGGAGGACGTGCTCCGTTATCTCCAGCTGGAGGGAGCCGGCCGGGACGCCGTGGCGGGCGAGCCGGGCGGCGACGGCGCCCGCGAAGCCGGGGGTGTGGACGTCGCGCGGGGAGACGTTGACGGCGACCGGGACGTCGAGGCCCTGGGCGCGCCAGCGGGCGACCTGGGCGAGGGCGGTCTCCAGGACGTACTCGGTGAGGTGCGGCATCAGTCCGGAGGACTCGGCGATGGCGATGAACTCGTCCGGCGGAACCTTTCCGCGCTCGGGATGGACCCAGCGGACGAGCGCCTCCAGGCCCGCCACCTGGCCGTCGAAGCGGACCTTGGGCTGGTAGTGGAGCTGGACCTCGTGGGCGTCGAGGGCGCGGCGCAGGTCGCCGAGGAGACCGAGCCGGTCGGGGGTGTTGGAGTCGCGCTTGGACTCGTAGACCTCGACGCCGGTGCGGTCCCGCTTGGCCTGGTACATGGCGACGTCGGCGCGGCGCAGCAGGCCCTCGGCGTCGAGGGCGTGGTCGGGGAAGACGGCGACGCCGGCGCTGGCCTCCAGGACGAGGGTGAGTCCGTCGAGGTCGAGCGGGGAGGAGAGTTCGGCGACGAGGTGGCGGGCGACGCGCTGGGCGCTGGTGGTGGAGTCGGTGGCGGGCAGCAGGACGGCGAACTCGTCGCCGCCGAGCCGGGCGGCCTCGGCGCCGCGGGGCAGGGCGTGCCGGAGCCGGTCGGAGATCTGCAGGAGGAGCCGGTCGCCGGCGAGGTGGCCGAGGGTGTCGTTGACCGAGCGGAAGCGGTCGAGGTCGATGAGGACGAGGGCGGCGCGGGCACCCTCGCCCTCGGCGTCCTCCAGGGCGGTCCAGGCCCGCTCCAGGAGCCACTGGCGGTTGGGCAGTCCGGTCAGCGGGTCGCGCAGCTGCTCCTCGGCGCGGGCGCGGGCGATCCAGAGGGTGGAGTCGAGGGCGATGAGGGGGACGGCGAAGAGCGGCAGCAGGACCGGGCGGGTCGCGGCGACGACGCAGATGAGGGGGGTGATGCCGAGGAGGGCGACGGCGACGAGGCCCTGCCGGAGGAGGGCGGTGCGGGCGACGGTGGGCAGTCCGCTCCCCTGGGGGGCGAGCGTGTACCACAGGAGGGTCCGGGTCACCACGAGGTAGACGGTCGCGGCGGCCGCGATTTCCGGGAGGTCCCCGATCGTCCAGTCGAGGGGCCGCCAGGGCCGTCCGACGCTCGGCACGTCGCCGAAGAGGGCGAGGACGAGGGCGGCGGCGCCGATGCCGAGGACGTCGGCGGCGCCGTGCAGCAGGCCCTGGCGCCACCGGTGGTGGCGGGCGGCGCCGACGAGGGTGACGACGGTCAGCGAGACGAGCCCTGCGGGCACCCAGCCGTACAGCAGGAGGACGGCGAGGGTGAGGGCGGCGCCGGAGCCGGTGCCTCCCCACCAGCGGTCGCGGCCGAGGGCGACCAGATGGCCGACGACGAGGCCGGTGAGGAGGGCGAGGGACCAGCCGGCGACCCCGCCGGGGAAGAGCCCGTGCCCGGGGGTCAGGGCCCGGTGGAGCCCCGCGGCGAGCACGACGGCGGCGATGCCCACCACGGCCGCGGGCAGCAGGGAGATGGAGCCCTGCGGGACCGCGCGGCCGTGCGGCCGCGGGACCGGGGCGGCGCTCTCGGTCGGTTCCATTTCCGTCCCTCTCACAGGCGGCGGTGCCGTCGGTGTGCGATGGGCCAAGGCCGTCCCGTCCGGGCGGCCGTCCGTCGTCCGGCCGTCCGTCGCGGGGCCGCCGTCGGGCGGCCTTTGCTCGTGCCACGGGGCCGTCGTCCTGACGCCACGACCGGCAGAGCCCTCGCGCGGCCGCGCAGGACGAGACGCACGGGCACCACACTAGGCCGCCGAGGGCCCCGACGGGCAGCGCTCTCCTTGTCTTGCCCGAATGAGACCTGGTCACCCGTCACGATCTGGTATGCGCCGAACGGGTGAAGTTTCCCGCGCCCGCGGGAGCCCTCCGGGGTCACTCGGGGATCGGCACCGCGGCCTCCCGCGCCGCCTCCGGCCCTTGTTCGAGCAGGATCGAGAAGCCTTCCTCGTCCAGAACCGGAACCTTCAGCTGCATCGCCTTGTCGTACTTCGAACCTGGGTTTTCACCCACCACGACGAAGCCGGTCTTCTTCGAAACGGAACCGGTCACCTTCGCTCCGAGCCGCTGAAGCGACTCTTTTGCGCCATCCCTGGTGAACTTCTCCAGGGTGCCGGTCACCACGACCGTCAGCCCCTCCAGCGGACGCGGCCCCTCGTCCTCGCCGGCGCCCTCGTCCTCCAGGGTGACCCCGGCGGCCCGCCACCTGCGCACGATCTCGCGGTGCCACTCCTCGGAGAACCACTGCTTCACCGCCGCCGCGATGATCCCGCCGACCCCGTCGACGGCCGCCAGCTCCTCCTCGCTCGCCTGCTCGATCCGCTCCAGGGAACGGAACTCGCGGGCGAGCGCCTCGGCCGCGACCGGCCCCACGTGCCGGATCGAGAGCCCGTTGATGAACCGGGCCAGCGGCCGGGTCTTCGCCTCCTCGATGTTCTTCAGCATCGCCAGGGCGTTCTTCTTCGGCTCGCCCTTCTGGTTGGCGAAGACGGTGGCGATCTTCTCCTCGCCGGTCTTCGGGTCCCGCTTGGGCAGCCCGCTGCTCGGGTCGAGGACGTACGCCCTGATCGGCAGCAGCCGCTCGATGGTGAGGTCGAAGAGGCCGCCCTCGTCGTCGAGCGGCGGCTCGGCCGGCTCCAGGGGGCGGGTGAGGGCCGCCGCCGCCACCATGCCGAAGTGCTCGATGTCCAGGCACTGCCGTCCGGCCAGGAAGAAGAGCCGCTCGCGCAGCTGCGCCGGGCAGGTCCGGGCGTTCGGGCAGCGGAGGTCGATGTCGCCCTCCTTCATCGGCTTCAGCGGCGTCCCGCACTCCGGGCACGCGGACGGCATCACGAACTCCCGCTCGCTGCCGTCCCGCAGGTCCGCGACCGGCCCGAGGATCTCCGGAATGACGTCACCGGCCTTGCGCAGCACGACCGTGTCGCCGATGAGGACGCCCTTCGCCTTCACCACCTCCTGGTTGTGGAGGGTGGCGAACTCGACCTCGGAACCGGCCACGGTCACCGGCTCCACCTGCGCGTACGGGGTGACGCGCCCGGTCCTGCCGACACCGACCTTGATGTCGACCAGCTTGGTGTTGACCTCCTCCGGCGCGTACTTCCAGGCGATGGCCCAGCGCGGGGCGCGGGCCGTGGAGCCCAGCCGGCCCTGGAGCGGGATCTCGTCCAGCTTGACGACGACCCCGTCGATCTCGTGCTCGACGGAGTGCCGGTTCTCCCCGAAGTACGCGATGAACTCCCGCACCTCGTCGAGCGTCCCCACCACCCTGTTGTGCCGGGCGGTGGGCAGGCCCCACTCGTGGAGCAGTCCGTACGCCTCCGAGAGCCGGGCGATGTCGAAGCCCTCGCGGGCGCCGATGCCGTGCACCACCATGTGGAGCGGGCGGGAGGCGGTGATCTTCGGGTCCTTCTGCCGGAGCGAACCGGCGGCCGCGTTGCGCGGGTTGGCGAAGGGCTTGTCACCGGCCTCGACCAGACGGGCGTTGAGCCCCTGGAAGGCCTCCATCGGGAAGTAGACCTCGCCGCGGATCTCCACCAGCGCCGGAATCCGGTCGCCGCGCAGCCGCTCCGGGATGTCGGCGATCGTCCGCACGTTGGGCGTGATGTCCTCGCCGGTGCGGCCGTCGCCCCGGGTCGCGGCCCGGGTCAGCCGCCCGTGCTCGTACGTGAGGTTCACGGCCAGGCCGTCGACCTTCAGCTCGCACAGGAAGTGGTGGTCGGGGGTGCCGACGTCCCGCGCGACCCGCTCGGCCCAGGCGGCCAGCTCCTCGTCGTCGAAGGCGTTGTCGAGGGAGAGCATCCGCTCGCGGTGCTCGACGGCGGTGAACTCGGTCTCGTACTGGCCCGCGACCTTCTGGGTCGGGGAGTCGGGCGTCCGCAGCTCCGGATACTCCTCCTCCAGCGCCTCCAGGGAACGCAGGAGCCCGTCGAACTCGCCGTCGCTGATGACCGGCTGGTCCTTCACGTAGTACCGGAAGCGGTGCTCCTCGATCTCCTGCGCCAGATCGGCGTGCCTCTCCCGCGCCCCGGCGGGCGGGGCCCCCTCGTCGACTGCCACCTTCGTCCGTCCTCCCGTGTCTCGAAGCCCGGTCACTCCGGGTTGTCCGCGAGCGACTGCGCCGCCCGGACGCAGTGGGCGAGCGCCGCGCGGGCGTAGGCGGGCGAGGCGCCCGCCAGTCCGCACGCGGGAGTGACCACCACGGACTCCGCGAGGGTCCCCGGATTCAGCCCCAGCCTGCGCCACAGCGTCCTGACACCCATGACGCTACCGCCAGGGTCCGACAACGGGCCGTCGGTGGACGGCACCACACCGGCCAGGAGCTTCGTACCGCCCTCCACGGCCTCCCCGATCACCTCCTCGTCACGTTCGGTGAGCAGCCCGAAGTCGAACGAGATCCCGGCGACGCCGGCCCGCCGCAGCAGCGCGAAGGGCACGTCGGGAGCGCAGGAGTGGACGACCACCGGCCCGTCGTGGACGGCGCTCACCTGCCGCAGGGCGCTCTCCACGGTCTGCCGGTCCACGGCCCGGTAGGTCCGGTAACCGCTGGCCGTGCGGACCTCGCCCCGCAGGACGGCGGTGAGCGAGGGCTCGTCGAGCTGGAGGACCGGCCGGGCGCCGGGGACGCGCTTGCGCAGCTCCGCCAGGTGCTGGTGCAGCCCCTCCACGAGGGAACCCGTCAGGTCGCGGCAGGCGCCCGCGTCGCCGAGGGCGGCCTCGCCGCCGCGCAGCTCCAGGGCGGCGGCGAGCGTCCAGGGGCCCACCACCTGCACCTTGAGCGGTCCCTCGTACCCCTGGGTGAACTCCTCCAGGGCGTCGAGGTCCTCACCGAGCCAGGAACGGGCCCGCCGGGTGTCGCGGCCGGGGCGGTCGCTGATCCGCCAGCCGCTCGGCTCCACGTGCGCGTAGAGCTCGACGAGCATCCCGATCGTCCGGCCGATCATGTCGGCGCCGGGGCCCCGGGCGGGCAGCTCGGGGAGGAACGGGAAGTCCTCGAAGGAGCCGGTGGCGGCCCTGGCGGCCTCGCGGGCGTCGCCGCCCGGCAGGGAACCGACGCCGGTGGCGGGCCCCCAGAGTCTGGTGTCGTTCACGTCTACCGCCCCGGACGAACGGTGAGGTCGTTGATCTCCGCGTCGCGCGGCAGGTCGAGCGCGGCGAGGATCGCCGTCGCGACCGACTCGGGATCGATCCACTTCGACGGGTCGTACTCCTTGCCCTCCTGCTGGTGCACCTTCGCCTGCATGGGGCTCGCGGTGCGGCCCGGGTAGACCGAGGTCACCCGCACCCCGTGGGCGTGCTCCTCGTGGCGCAGGGAGTCCGCCAGGGCCTTCAGGCCGTGCTTGGAGGCGGCGTACGCGCCCCACTCGGCGTGCGCGTTGAGCCCGGCGCCCGAGTTCACGAAGACGACGTGCCCCTGGGAGACCCGGAGCTGGGGCAGGAAGTGACGGGTCAGCTCGGCCGGGGCGACCAGGTTGACGTTGAGCTGGTGGTGCCAGGTCTTCGGGGTGAGGTCCCCGATCGGGGCGAGGTCCACGACGCCCGCGACGTGCAGCAGGCCGTCGACCCGCTCGGGCAGGCTCTGGTGCGAGAACGCCCAGGACAGCCGGTCCGGGTCGGCCAGGTCCCCGACGAGGGTGCGGGCGCCCGGGAACTCGGCGGCCAGTTCCCTGGCCCGTCCCGCGTCGCGCGCGTGGAGCACGAGTTCGTCCCCGCGCGCGTGGAGGCGGCGGGCGACGGCCGCGCCGATGCCGGAACCGGCTCCGGTGATCACATGTGTAGCCATGGGAGCCATGCTCCCACCTGCGCTCAGGCGGAGGGGGTGGGGGCGGGGGCCGTGGCGGACCAGAAGTCGGAGCGGACGTGGGGGGTGGGGATCTTTCCGTAGGGGTGGGCGGGGCCGTTGGGCGCGCCGGCGGGATCGGCGACCTCGGACTTCTCGACACAGGGGGTGGTGACGTCGAAGAAGGCCTGGCCCTTGTGACCGACCTCCACGGTCATCATGAAGCCGTCCGGCGTCCGGGCGAAGATGGCCGGCATCTCACGGTCCTTGTTCACACCGGTGATCTCGTAGCCGGACTTCTTCCAGGACCGCTCGACCACTCCGAGGAAATTTCCGCGCCGCTGCTCGGAGATGATGGTCGTCACGGTCCGGCGCCGCGTCACCGTGCAGCTTCCACTGGTCCAGGTGTCGTGTGCCCACCGGAGCTCGGGTACGACCGCGTTCAGCGTCGCGTCCAGCATGGCGTCCGCCCGCTCCGCAGCCTCCTGCATGTCCATGTCCATCCTCGTTCCCCGACCGCCCTGGCTTCCGCACCCGGCGATCAGTGTGCCCATCAGAAGTACAGTGACGACCACCCGCGCAGGCCGTTTCATCGGTGCTCCTCCGTGGTGATCCTGCCGGGGTGCCCTGCGACGACCCTGGCGATGTTCTTCGCCGATTCAGGGTCCAGTTCCGGCGTGAAGTACTGGGAGTGGGCACCGAAACCGCCGCCATCCAGAATCATCTTCGGGCCGTCGTCAACCTTGAAACGACGGGCCCCGAAGGCTTCGCTCGCCGGGTCCTTGCCGAAGTACACGTCGTCGTCACCGGCGTCGAAGAGGTCGCGGGCGGGCAGCACGCCCAGTGGGCCTCCCAGGGCCCATCCCAGCGCCGCCTCGTCCTTCGTCGGCAGATGGGTGACCGGGTCGTTGTCGGCGGCGCCGACGAAGACGTGCTCCCTGCCCACTCCCAAGTCCTGCGCCTTCTCCGCCCCCACCCCGGGACTGCCGAGCAGGATGATGTCGTCCACGCCCGGAATCCCGCCGGACTGCCTGGCGGCCGTGCCCACGGTGAACGAACCGTACGAGTGCCCGATCGCGGTCAGGTGGGGGTCCTCGTTCCCGTTGGTCACCGAAAGGCCCTCCATGAACCGGTTGTACGCGGGAGCGCCCCGCTCGGCGTCGCCCTCGCCCATGACGTCCACGTGCTGCGGGGCGTCGTAACCGAGCCAGACGATCGAGGCGCTGGACGGGTCGATCCTCCGGGCACCCTTGGCGGTGTCCTGGGCCCGCTTCATCGTGTCCTCGACGAACCCGTCGTCGAGCCTGGTGCCCAGCCCCGGTACGTACGCCGAGACGTTCTTCGCGATGTCCGGGTTGCCGTAGGACACGATCGCCCGTCCGTTGCCCTCGTCCCCGATGCCGAGGAGGAACATCGGCGGGTCGCTCGGTTTTCCCAGCCTGTCCTGGATCATCCGGAGGGCATCGAGCCTGGTCTGCGCGTCGTCGCCGCCCTTGCGCGCCAGTTCGTCGATGAGGACCGGCAGGTAGGCCCGGTTCGCCTGGTCCCGTACGGCCGCCGGGATGCCGTCCAGGCCGCCGATCAGGTCCGGTGCCACCTCCAGGTACTCCTGGCGCCGTTCGTCGGTCAGGCCGTCCCACCACTTCTTGCGTTCGGCGGGGCTCCTGTCCTCCGGTACGGTCCCGCCGAGGTACGTGCCGGCGGCGGAGCGGACGTCGGAGGTGTCGCGGGCGGCGTCCTTCAACGTGGCCTCGGTGACGTCGAGGCCCTTCTCCGCCATGAGGCCGGCCAGGGTCCTCGCGTACCGGGCGTCGACCTCCCGCGCGGCCCGTACGGCCCTGACGATGCGGTCCGCCACGTCCTGCGCCCTCGCCGCGTTCGGGTTGAGCGGCCCGAGGCCCGCGGGACCCGGGTGGAGCGACGGCCTCCCGTCCGCGCCGGGGGCGGGCGGGGACGGGAAGAGGCCGTGGGCGCCGCGGACCGTGCCGCCCGGGGCCTCCCTCCTCGTGCCGGTCAGGTCCTCGATCCCGGCGGCCGGATAGCTCACGGAACCGTCCTCGTGGACGGTGAGGTTCTGGGCGGCGGCGTCCGCGAGGGCCTGCCCGAGCGCGTTCCGCGGTGCGGCGAGGTCGGCGGCGAGGCCGTTGAGCGCCGTACGGACGAGGCCGCATTCCGTGTGCAGGTAGGTGAAGTTGCGGCTGAGGCGCCGGAGTCTGCCGAGGGCCGCTTCGGCCGCTTCGCTCTCCTGGGTCTCGCGGAGTTTCGCGGACATCGCCCGGTCGACCCGTACGCGGTCGGAGCCCGAGCGGTTCGACACGGCGTGCCACCTGTCCCCCGCCTCCGTGAGTCCGGAGGTCCTGAGGTCCCGCAGGAGCTGCCAGGTGAGGGTTCCGGTCACCGCCTGCCGCCCGTTCCGCCCGCGTCGATCCCCCTGAGGGACCTCTCGACCCCGGTGTCCGTCTCGCCCATTTCCCGGGCGACCGCCAGCAGGGCGTCCCCGAGGTGCTCGCACTCGTCCCGCACCGCCCCGAGGCGCGCCTCCCAGGACCTCAGGACCTCTCCGAGGACCGCGACGGAGGTGAGGCCCGCGGCTTCCGCCCCGACGCCTTCGTGGCCGGGGCCGAGCGCCGACCGGCTCGCCTCCGTGCCGGCGCGGAGTTCACCGGCGGTTCGGGAGGCGCTGGTCCAGGGCCCTCCGCTGTGCCGGAGCGTGCCGTTCGCGCCTCCGCCGGACCTCGGGCCCGGGGGCGCCGGGGCGGGGCCCGTGACGGCTCCGCCGCCGTCGCCGGTCGGTCCGAACAGTTCCCGCCACCGCTCCGTGGACGACATCGTTTCCCCCGGCACCGTTTCCCCCGATCACCGCGCGTTCCGTTCTCGTGCGTGACGAAGGTAGTGCAGAGAGTGACGGTGCGCGCAATCGCGAGCACCCCGGAGTGAACCGCGCGGAGGAACCGTTTCGGCGTCCGGTGGCGCGTCCGCGTGCCCACCGTGGCCGCGCGGGCACGCGCGCCCCCCGTGCCGCCGGAGCGGACGGCGGGGCGCCCGGCTCAGCTCAGCTCCGCCTCCAGGTACGCGAGGGCCGCCGGGCCGTCGTCCGCGAAGAAGGCGAGGTCCGCGAGGGGGATCGGCAGGAAGCCCTCCTCCTCCATGCGCCGGAACTGGGTCTTGAGCCCGTCGTAGAAGCCGGCCGTGTTGAGGAGGACCACCGGTTTGCGGTGCTTGCCGTGCTTCTTCAGCTCCAGGATCTCGGTGGCCTCGTCCAGGGTGCCGGTGCCGCCGACCATGACGACGATCGCGTCGCACTTGGCGAGGAGCAGCGCCTTGCGCTGCGCGAGGTCCCCGGCGACGACCATCTCGTCGGCGTTCGGGCGGGCCTTGTGGGCGAGGAAGTCGACGGAGACGCCGACGAGCCGCCCGCCCGCCTCCTGGACCCCGTCCGCGACGACCTTCATCAGGCCGGTGTCGGAACCGCCCCAGACGAGGGTGTGGCCGGCCTTGCCGAGCAGGCCGGCGAACTCGCGGGCCGGAGCCGTGTACCGCTCGTCCAGGTTCGCCGCGGAGAGGAAGACGCAGATGTTCATGGCCCTACGGTAGGGCCTGACCTGGGGTTTCCGGGATTCTCCGGGAAATCTTGCGCGGCGGCGATGAGTTGTGGCGGCCGGTCCGGTCTCCCCTGCCATGGACGAGGTGAGCAGGGTCGGGGGACGCGTCGCGTCGCGGGACGGGACGCCGGTCGCGTACGAGCGGTACGGGGACGGGGACGGGCCGCCCCTCGTCCTGGTGGCCGGGGGCCGGGGGACGGCCGCGAGCGGGCGGCCGCTCGCCGGGCTCCTGGCCCGGCGCTTCCCGGTCGTGGTGTACGACCGCCGGGGGCGCGGACCGTACGCCGTGGAGCGGGAGTTCGAGGACCTGGCGGCGGTCCTGGCGGCGGCGGGTCCCGGCGCGGTCGTGCACGGGACGGGGACGGGGGGCGCGCTGGCGCTCGCCGCGGTGGCGGCCGGGCTGCCGGTGGAGGCGGTGTCGGTGTACGAGCCGCCCGCGCCGGTGTACGAGCCGTACGCGCGGGAGACCGGCCTGCCCGCGCGGAAGACCGGTGTGCCGCCGTCCCGGGCGGCCGCGAGGTCCGCGCACGCGCCCGCGTACGGCCTCGCGGGGCCCGGCGGGGTGGCGCCGGGGCGGCGTCTGGCCGCGGTCCGCGCGCGCGTGCTGGTGGTGGACGGGGGCGCGAGCCCCGTGGAGGTCCGACGCGCGGCCCGCGCCCTGGCGGCGGCCCTCCCCCGGGGCCGGCACCGCACCCTGACGGGCCAGACGCACGAGGTGGCCCCGCACGTCCTGGCACCGGTCCTGGAGGGGTTCTTCTCCGGGGACCGGGAGACGGCCGGGGCCCCGTAGGGGCGGCCCCTCAGGGCCTGGTCGGCGGAGCCTCAGGGTCCACCCGGCGGGATCTCAGGGGACCCACCGCCCGGCGAGGGCCTCAGGGACCGCCCGGCGGGTCTCAGGGCCCAGCCCGCCCGGCGGGTCTCAGGGCCCAGCCCACCCGGCGGTGTCCCAGCGCCTGTCCGACGGGGTCGCGGGGGCCGCCCGGCGGCGTCTCAGGCGGTGGCGGGCGCCGTCCGTCCCCGTACCGTCGCCGCGATCGTCGCCGAGCCGACCACGCGCGTGCCGTCGTACAGCACGATCGCCTGCCCGGGGGCCACGCCCCTGACCGGCTCGTCGAAGGTGACCTTCAGCTCGCCGTCCTCCATCGCCGCGCTCACTCCCGTCTCGCCGCCGTGGGCGCGGAGCTGGGCGGTGTAGCGGCCGGGGCCCTCGGGGGCGGTGCCGCACCAGCGGGGCCTGATCGCGGTGAGGGCGGTGACGTCCAGGGCCTCGGCGGGGCCGACCGTGACCGTGTTGTCCACGGGCGAGATGTCGAGGACGTAGCGGGGCTTGCCGTCCGGGGCGGGGTGGCCGATCCGCAGGCCCTTGCGCTGCCCGATGGTGAAGCCGTACGCGCCCTCGTGGGTGCCGACCTTCGTCCCCGACTCGTCCACGATGTCGCCCTCCGCCTTCCCCAGGCGGGTGGCGAGGAAGCCCTGCGTGTCGCCGTCGGCGATGAAGCAGATGTCGTGGCTGTCGGGCTTCTTCGCGACCGCGAGCCCGCGCCGCTCGGCCTCCGCCCGGATCTCGTCCTTGGTGGTGAGGGTGTCGCCCAGCGGGAACATCGCGTGCGCGAGCTGCTTCTCGTCCAGCACGCCGAGGACGTAGGACTGGTCCTTGGCCGTGTCGGAGGCGCGGTGCAGCTCGCGGGTGCCGTCGTCGTTCAGGACGACGGTGGCGTAGTGGCCGGTGCACACGGCGTCGAAGCCGAGGGCGAGCGCCTTGTCGAGGAGCGCCGCGAACTTGATCTTCTCGTTGCAGCGCAGGCAGGGGTTGGGGGTGCGGCCGGCCTCGTACTCCGCGACGAAGTCGTCCACGACGTCCTCGCGGAACCGCTCGGCGAGGTCCCACACGTAGAAGGGGATGCCGATGACGTCGGCGGCCCGGCGCGCGTCGCGGGAGTCCTCGATCGTGCAGCAGCCGCGCGCTCCGGTGCGGAACGACTGCGGGTTCGCGGAGAGGGCGAGGTGGACGCCGGTGACGTCGTGGCCCGCCTCGACGGCACGGGCGGCGGCGACGGCGGAGTCCACTCCGCCCGACATGGCGGCGAGGACCCGGAGGGGGCGGGTGCGGGGGCGCGGGGGCGGGGTCTGAGTCATAGCCCCACCAGGGTACGGGGCGCCGGGAACCACCGTCGCGGTAGTGAGCGTTCTCGAAGACATGGGGAACAAGGGGAGCAAGGGGAACAGCGCGGTGGGGCGGCGGGCCGTCCTGCTCGGCGGCGGGGCCGCCGTGGTCGGCACGGCGGTACTGGCCCGGGAGGAGCTGGCGCGCGCCTGGGCGCGGCTGCCGGGGGCGCAGCGGAAGCGGACCGAGGGGGAGCTGGACCACGCGGGCGCCGAGTGGACGGCGGCGGCGCGGGCGAACTGGCGGCGGGCGGACCGGCCGGACGACTACACGGTCGACCGGATCGTGATCCACGTCGTGCAGGGCAGTTACGCGACGGCGCTGCGGGTCTTCAAGAACCCGGGGCACGGGGCCGCCGCGCACTACGTGGTCCGCAGGGACGGGCACGTGGCGCAGATGATCCGGGAGCTCGACGTGGCCTTCCACGCGGGCAACCGGGCCATGAACGAGCGGAGCATCGGCATCGAGCACGAGGGCTTCGTGGACCGGCCGCAGGACTTCACGGCGGCGATGTACGAGGGCTCGGCGCGGCTGGCGGCCGACATATGCGCCCGGTACGGGATACCCGTGGACCGGGAGCACATCATCGGGCACGTGGAGGTGGAGGGCACCGACCACACCGATCCCGGTCCGCACTGGGACTGGGACCGGTACCTGCGGCTGGTGCGGGAGGCGGCGGAGAGGCGGGCGGCGTCCGGGGGGCGCGAGGCGTCCCGGAAGCCCGCCTGAGCCCGGAGGGGCGGGCGGGTGCGGCCGCCCGGAGTCAGGTGAGGCCGGCGGTGCGGGCCCGTTCGACGGCCGGGCCGATCGCCCCGGCGACCGCCGCCACGTCCTCCGCGGTGGAGGTGTGGCCGAGGGAGAAGCGCAGGGTGCCCCGGGCCAGGTCGGGGTCGGCGCCGGTGGCGAGCAGGACGTGGCTGGGCTGGGCGATGCCGGCGGTGCAGGCGGAGCCGGTGGAGCAGGCGATGCCGGCCGCGTCGAGCAGGAGGAGCAGCGAGTCGCCCTCGCAGCCGGGGAAGGTGAAGTGGGCGTTGGCGGGGAGCCGGCCGACCGGGTCGCCGCCGAGGATCGCGTCGGGGACGGCCGCGCGGACGGCGGTGACGAGCTCGTCGCGGAGGGCGCCGATCTCGCGGGCGAAGTCCTCGCGCCGCTCGGCGGCGAGCCGGGCGGCGACGGCGAAGGCGGCGACGGCGGGGACGTCGAGGGTGCCGGAGCGGACGTGCCGCTCCTGACCGCCGCCGTGCAGGACGGGCACGGGGGTGTGCTCGCGGCCCAGGAGCAGGGCGCCGATGCCGTAGGGGCCGCCGATCTTGTGGCCGGACACGGTCATGGCGGCGAGTCCGGAGGCCGCGAAGTCGACCGGAACCTGCCCCACGGCCTGAACGGCGTCGGCGTGCAGGGGCACGCCGAACCCGGCGGCGACGTCGGCGAGTTCACGGACCGGCATGAGGGTGCCGATCTCGTTGTTGGCCCACATCACGGTGGCCAGGGCGACGGAGCCGGGGTCGCGGGCGATCGCCTCGCGCAGCGCTTCGGGGTGCACCCGGCCGTGGTGGTCGACGGGCAGGTACTCGACCCGGGCCCCCTCGTGGACGGCGAGCCAGTCGACGGCGTCGAGGACGGCGTGGTGTTCGACCGGGCTGGCCAGGACGCGGGTGCGTCGGGGGTCGGCGGCGCGCCGCGACCAGTAGAGGCCCTTCACGGCGAGGTTGTCGGCCTCGGTGCCGCCGGAGGTGAGGACGACCTCGCTCGGCCGGGCGCCGAGGGCGGCGGCGAGGGTCTCGCGCCCCTCCTCGACGGTCCGCCGGGCCCGCCGTCCGGCGGCGTGCAGGGAGGAGGCGTTGCCCGTGACGGCGAGGTGGGCGGTCATCGCCTCGATCGCCTCGGGCAGCATGGGCGTGGTCGCGGCGTGGTCGAGGTAAGCCATGGTGGGTCGATTCTACGAGCCCGCCGCGGCGCTCCCGGCGCGTGGCCGGTTCACGGCCCCGCCTCCGGCGCGGGGCGGGACCGCCGGGACGGGCTCAGCCGCGCGGGGCGCGGGCGAGCTGGCGGGACTGGGCGACCAGGCGGTCGGTGCTGTCCCAGACCTCGGCGTCCTCCTCCAGGAAGCCGCCGGCCAGGTTGCGGGTGGTGATGGAGACCCGCAGCGGGCCGGGGGCCGGGCGGCAGCGGACGTGGGTGGTGAGCTCCACCGTCGGGGTCCAGCCCTTCAGCCCCAGCTCGAAGGAGGTCGGCGGGAGGGCGTCGACGGTGAGGAGCAGGGAGAGGGCGTCGGGCTCGCGGCCGTCGGCGAGGCCGAACCAGGCGCGCATCTCGCCCTTGCCGGAGGGGGCGCCGACCGCCCAGCCGACGCAGGAGGGGTCGAGGCGTATGTCGAGCCGCTCGGTGATGGCGGAGGAGCCGGGGAGGTCCGGGGCGGGGCCGTCGGAGGCGCCGAAACAGTTCTCGATCGGGGCCATGGCCGGGGGCGTCGCGCTGGTGCGGACGTCGTCGGGGAGGGCGCCGAGGTCGCCGTACGAGGCGAGGACGCGGATGCGCTCGACCTCGGCGCCGTTCTCGTCGTACTGGAGGAGCGAGGCCTGGCCGGTGGAGAGGGTCCGGCCGGTGCGGACGGTCTCGGTCCGGATCACCGCCGGGCCGGGCACGGACGGCGTCAGGTAGTGCGCCGAGATCGTGAACGGGTCGGGGTGCGGGAGGTGGTGGCCGAGGGCGCGGCCGAGCAGGGCCAGGAGATAGCCGCCGTTGACGGCGTGGATGATGGTCCAGCCGGCGGAGAGGTCGGCGTCGTAGACACCGGGTTCCCGGAGGGTGACGGCGGTGTCGCGGTCGAACTCGCTCGTCCCGGCGGACGGCGCGGCGGCGTTCGTCTCGGTGCTCGTGCTCATGGGGTGACGGTACCGCAGGGTGCTACTGAGCGGTAGCTTTCTCCGGCACTTCACGGGCGGTGGAACGGCGGTTCCAGGCACGGGGCGCACGCCAGTGGTAGCGCATCGCGAGGAGGCGGAGCGTGAAGGCCACGAGGACCGCGGCGCCGCTCGTGAAGGCGTTGAGGGCCTCGAAGCGGATGCAGAGCACGACCGTCGTCGCGCCCACGATCGCCGGGACGGCGTACAGGTCCCGGTCCCAGCGCAGCAGGGAGGGCACCTCGTTGGCCAGCACGTCGCGCAGGACGCCGCCGCCGACGGCGGTGGCGAGCCCGAGGGCGGCCGAGGAGGTGAGGCCGAGCCCGTAGTCGTACGCCTTCGTCGTCCCCGTGACGCAGAAGAGGCCGAGGCCCGCCGCGTCGAACACGTTGACGGCGGCCTGGGTGCGCTCCACCACCGGATGGAGGAAGAAGACGAGGACCGTCGCGACCAGGGGCATGAGGAAGTAGCCGAGGTCGGTGAAGGCGGCGGGGGGTACGGCGCCGATGACCAGGTCGCGGAAGAGCCCGCCGCCGAGGGCGGTGACCTCGGCGAGGACGGCGATGCCGAAGACGTCGAAGTTCTTCCGGACGGCGAGGAGCGCGCCCGAGATGGCGAACACGAAGATGCCGACGAGGTCGAGGGCGTGCTGGACGGAGGGGGTGAACAGGTTGTGGAGCACCGCCCAATTGTGCCGGTCGTCCCCACGGGGGCCGGCGCCCGCCCCGTTCCGGCCCGGCCCGGCGGGCGGCCCGCACGCGCGGGAGGCCCGGCACCGGACCCCGGCTCGCCGCGCGCCCCGCACGCGCGGGAGGCCCCGTCGCCGTGCGGCGACGGGGCCTCCCGCGGTTCACGCCTTCGGGGCGTCGCCCCCGGCGGTGGGTGCGGCGCCCTCGACGGCCGGTGCGGCGCTCCCGGCAGCAGATGCGGCGCCTCCGTCGGCCGGCTCGGCGCTCCCGGCGGGTTCGGCCGTCCCGGCCGCAGGTGCGGCGCTCCCGGCCGGCTCCGGCGCCTCGGTCCCGGCCGGGGCGTCCGGCCCGGACCCGGACCCGTCCCCCGCCGGCGCGTCCGTCCCGGCGGGCGTCTTCGTCCCGGACTCCGTTCCGGTCGCGGTTCCGGGCTCCTTCTTCGTGATCTCCACCGACTCCCTCGCCCCCGGCACCGTCACGCCCTCGGCGTTCTCCGGGTGGTGGCAGGCCACGCGCTGCCCGGGGCGGAGTTCCACGAGCGGCGGCTCCTGGGTCCGGCAGAGGTCCGTGGCCTTCCAGCAGCGGGTGTGGAAGCGGCAGCCGGGGGGCGGGGAGATCGGGGAGGGGACGTCCCCGGTGAGGAGGATGCGCTCGCTCTTGACGCCCCGGCGGCGCGGGTCCGGCACCGGGACGGCGGACAGCAGGGCCCGGGTGTACGGGTGCATCGGGTTCTCGTACAGGGACTTGCGGTCCGCCAGCTCGACGATCTTGCCGAGGTACATCACGGCGATGCGGTCCGAGACGTGCCGCACGACCGACAGGTCGTGGGCGATGAACACGTAGGTGAGGCCCAGCTCGTCCTGGAGGTCGTCCAGGAGGTTGACCACCTGCGCCTGGATGGAGACGTCCAGGGCCGAGACCGGCTCGTCCGCCACGACCAGCTTCGGCTTGAGCGCGAGCGCGCGGGCGATGCCGATGCGCTGGCGCTGGCCGCCGGAGAACTCGTGCGGGTAGCGGTTGTAGTGCTCCGGGTTCAGGCCCACCAGGCCGAGGAGGCGCTGCACCTCCTTCTTCACGCCGCCCTCGGGCTCGACGCCCTGGAGCCGGAAGGGCGCCGAGACGATCGTGCCGACCGTGTGGCGCGGGTTCAGCGACCCGTACGGGTCCTGGAAGATCATCTGGATGTCCCGGCGGAACGGCCGCATCCCGCCCACCCCGAGGTGGGAGATGTCCTTGCCCTGGAACTCGACCGTGCCGCCGGTCGGTTCGAGGAGGCGGGTGATGAGCCGGCCCATCGTCGACTTGCCGCAGCCGGACTCGCCGACGACGCCCAGGGTCTCACCGGGGTAGACCTCGAAGTCGAGGCCGTCGACCGCCTTGACCGCGCCGGTACGGCGCTGGAGGAGGCCCTTCCGGATGGGGAAGTGCTTCTGCAGGCCGGTGACCTTGAGCAGGGGTTCCATGGTCTCGCTCACAGCTTCGGCGCAATCTCTTCGGTCCAGATGCGGGTGCGCTCCTCCTGCGGCATGTGGCAGGCGGAGTGGTGGCGCTCTCCGACGAGAGCCAGCTCGGGCCGCTGGGTGCGCGTGATGCCGCCCTTGGGGACGTCCGCGTACGGGCAGCGCGGGTTGAAGGCGCAGCCGCTCGGGATGTCGATGAGGCTCGGCGGGTTGCCCCTGACGGGGATGAGGCGTTCGGTCTGCTCGCGGTCGATGCGGGGCATCGAGCCGAGCAGGCCCCAGGTGTAGGGGTGCTGCGGCTCGTAGAAGACGGACTCGGCCGGGCCGCGCTCGACGCAGCGCCCGCCGTACATGACGAGGATGTCGTCGGCCAGCTCCGCGACGACGCCGAGGTCGTGGGTGATGATGACGACCGCCGAGCCGAACTCCTTCTGCAGGTCGCGCATCAGGTCGAGGATCTGCGCCTGCACGGTCACGTCGAGCGCGGTGGTCGGCTCGTCGGCGATGAGCAGCTCGGGGTTGTTGACCAGCGCCATCGCGATCATCGCGCGCTGGCGCATGCCGCCGGAGAACTCGTGCGGGTAGTTGTCGAACCGCTTGGCGGGCTCGGGGATGCCGACCCGGTCGAGGAGTTCGACGGCCCGCCGGCGCGCCGTCTTCTTGTCGGTGTCGTGGTGGACGCGGTACGCCTCCACGATCTGGGCGCCGACCGTGTAGTACGGGTGCATCGCGGACAGCGGGTCCTGGAAGATCATGGCCATCTCGCGGCCGCGCATCCGGCGGACCTCGTCCGGGTCGGCCGAGAGGAGCTCGCGCCCCTTGAGCCAGATCTCGCCGGAGATCCTGGCCTTCTGCCGGCCGTACTGCCCGACCGTGTGCAGGCCCATGATGCCGAGCGAGGTCACCGACTTGCCGGAGCCGGACTCGCCCACGATGCCGAGGGTCTTTCCCTTCTCCAGCTGGAAGGAGAGGCCGTCGACCGACTTGACCAGACCGTCGTCGGTCGGGAAGTGGATCCTCAGGTCGCGCACGTCGAGGAAGGCGTCGGAGGGGGCGGACTTCCCGGCGGCGGCGGGCTCCCCCACCGCCGTTCCGGTCTTCGTCGGGTTGTCCGTCATGCGAGCCTCACTCGGGGGTCGATCACCGCGTACAGGAGGTCCACCACGAGGTTGGCGATGACCACGCAGGCGGCCGTGATGAGGGTGACCGCGAGGATCACCGGCAGGTCGCGGTCGCCGACCGCCTTGAAGGCGGCGTTGCCGAGGCCCGACAGGTTGAACGCGGTCTCGGTCAGGACCGCGCCGCCGACGAGGGCGCCGAGGTCCATGCCGAAGATGGTCAGGATGGGGGTCATGGTGGAGCGCATCGCGTGCTTGCCGAGCACGACCGGCTCCGGCAGGCCCTTGGCGCGGGCGGTGCGGATGTAGTCCTCGCCGAGGACCTCCAGCATGGTGGCGCGGGTGAGGCGCGCGTACATCGCCGCGTAGAGGAAGGCGAGGGTGACCCAGGGCAGGAGCAGGCCGCCGAACCACGCGCCGGGGGACTCGGTGATCGGCACGTACTTGGCGTCCAGCCAGCCGAGCTGGGTCCGGAAGAGGAACATCGCCAGCATGGCGGTGAAGTAGATGGGGAGCGAGACGCCGGCGAGCGCGGTGACCATCGCCGCCCGGTCGATCACGGTGCCCCGCTTGAGCGCGGAGACGACGCCGGTGGTGACGCCCATCAGGAGCCAGAGCACGGCCGCGCCGAGGACCATGGAGAGGGTGACCGGGATGCGGTCGACCAGCATGGTCCAGACGTCCTGCTCGGTCTTGAAGGAGTAGCCGAAGCACGGGGCCGCGCAGTGGATGCTGTCGCCGCCGCCGACGTAGTCCCGGCCGACGAAGATGCCGGAGACGAAGTGCCAGAACTGCACCAGGATCGGCTCGTCCAGGCCCAGCTTCTGCCGGATGCCCTCGATGGATGCCGGGTCCGCCTGCTTGCCGACGAACATCGCGGCAGGGTCGCTGCCGGTCAGCTTGGGAATGAGGAAGAAGATGCTGAGCGTCACGAGCGTGACGACGAGCAGCATCACGACGACCGCGAGGAGTCGCCGGACTATGTATGCAAGCATGCGGTCGGCCGGTCGGCGGCCCCGGGGCCCCGGGGGGGGCCCCGGGCCCGCCGCCCACGGCCATCACCTGCCCTTCGGACCTGGCGGCGGGTGGTGCGCCGGTGGAGCGGGTCGGATTACTTGACGACGCCGAGCGACGCGTAGTCGTAGCGGCCGTTGTAGGCGTCCGCGGTGTAGACGTTGGTCAGCCGGGAGCTGCGCCAGATGATGTTCTTCTCGTGGGTGAAGGGCAGGTAGACCGCGGCCTCCGACACCTTCGTGTTGATCTGCTTGTAGAGCTCGCCGGCCTTGGCCGGGTCGGTCTCCTTCAGCGCCTGGTCGAACAGGCCGTTGACGGCCGGGTCGTTCAGCTCGGAGAAGTTGTTGTTGCCGCTCTGGAGGATGAAGCGGCCGTCGACCAGCGGCTGGAGGAAGCCCTGGCCGGTCGGGAAGTCGGCGCCCCAGCCCATGATGATGATGCCGTAGCCCTTCTCCTTGACCACCTTCGGCGAACCGATGATGCCCGAGGTCTGGGCGCCGTCGAACTGGTCGATCTGGGCGTCGATGTTGACGGCCTTCAGCGACTGCTGGAGGGACTCGGCGGTGGCGATCTCGATCGGCTTGTTGTTGCGGACCGCGATGGTGGTCTTGAAGCCGTTCGGCTTGCCGCACTTGGCGAGGGCCTCCTTGGCCTTCGCCAGGTCCGGCTTGCCCGCGAGCTTGCCGTACGGGTCGGCCTTCGGGTCGGCGCCCTTGATCGCCGGCGGCAGCATGTTGGTGGCGATGTCGCCGCCGGCCTGCGGGCCGCCGCGGGCGGTCTGCAGGGACTTGGAGTCCGCCGCGTAGATCATGGCCTTGCGGCACTCGATGTTGGGCGTGACCGTCTGCGGGAAGACCGCGTAGCGGATGAAGCCCGTCTGCGGGTTGTCGATGTTGCCCTTGTGCTGCTGGAGCACCTTCTGGCGGGCGGCGGCGCCGACGCCGGTCGCGTTGATGTCGAGGTCGTACTCGCCCTCGATCAGGCGGTTGTCCATGTCGTCGGAGTTCGTGGTGAACGTGACGCTGATCTTGTCCGGCAGGGCCTTGCGGACGGTGTCCGTCTTGGCGTCCCACTTGTCGTTGCGGACGAGCTTGATGGACTTGTTGGGGGTGTAGGACTCCCACTTGTACGGGCCGGAGGAGAACGGCTTCAGACCGTACTTGGACTTGGTGTCCTTGTCCTGGCGGACCGGGGAGGCGGCGGGCATCGCCAGCATCTGCAGGAAGTCGCCGTTGGCGACCGGCAGCTTGAAGACGATGGTCTTGTCGTCCGGGGTCTCGATCGCCTTCAGGCCGAGCTTGTCGGGCGAGGTGTCCTTGTAGGGGCCCTTGTACTCGCCCTTGGGGTCCAGGACCTGCTGGAGGTAGATCGGGCCGCCGGAGATGACGTCCTGGGCCCAGATGCGCTCGATGCCGTACTTGATGTCCTTGGAGGTGATCGGCTTGCCGTCCTCCCAGGTGATCCCGTCCTTCAGGGTGAAGGTGTAGGTGAGGCCGTCGGGCGAGACCTTGCCGGTGTCGGTGGCGAGGTCGGAGACCAGCTCGGTGGAGGCCGCGCCGGGCTGCGCCTTGAAGGTGACCAGCTGGCGCGTGTAGTAGCGGGCGAAGTCCCACACGAAGCCGTAGTAGCCGCGCTGCGGGTCCCAGCTGTCGGCCTCCTGCGAGCCGATGAACTTCAGCTCGCCGCCCTTCTTGTCGGAGGCGTTGAGGACCTTGTTGACGCCGCCGTTGAAGGCGAGGCCGCCCTTGCCCTTGTCGCCGCCGTCGCCGTTGCCGCCGCCGCAGGCCGTGGTGACGACCATCGTGGCCGCCGCGAGCAGCGCGCCCGCGGCGATCCTGCGCCTCTGAGTGCTCATCAGGGTCATGGGTCTCGCAACCTCCGGGAGAGTGGGCGGCCGTTGCGGCGGTCCGCCGTTGGGGTGGGGCCTCCTGTCGCCAGCGGCAGGGGCGGTTCTTGGGGGTCGTCGGCGAACGGTCAGCGGGAGCCCTTCGGGTCGAGCGCGTCGCGCACGCCGTCGCCGAAGAGGTTGAACGCCAGTACGGTGATGAAGATCGCGAGGCCGGGGATCACCATGAACAGCGGGTCCGACTCGTAGGTGTTGATGGCCTTGGACAGCATCTGGCCCCAGGAGGCGGTCGGGGGCTTCACGCCGGCCCCGAGGAAGCTGAGGGCCGCTTCGGTGAGGATGTTGGTGGGGATCATGAGGGTCGCGTAGACCGTGATCGGGGCCACCAGGTTGGGCAGCAGCTCCTTGCGGAGGATGTAGAGGCGGCCCGCGCCCAGGCTCTGGGCGGCCTCCACGTACTCCCGGTTGCGCAGCGAGAGGGTCTGGCCCCGGACGATGCGGCCGACGTACGGCCAGCCGAAGAAGCCGATCACGACGACGAGGGCGCCGATGCGCACGCCCGAGCCCTCGATGCCGAGCAGTTCGTTGGGCAGCACCGAGACCAGCGCGATCGTGAAGAGCAGCTGCGGGAAGGCGAGCATGACGTCCATGACCCGGCTGAGGGCCGCGTCGATCCAGCCGCCGAAGTAGCCCGCGACGATGCCGAGGACGGTGCCGAGGAAGACCGCGAAGACCGCCGCCAGGAAGGCGACGAGCAGCGAGATCCGGGCGCCGTAGACGATGCGGCTGAAGACGTCGCGGCCGTTGACCGGTTCCACCCCGAGGAGGAAGTCGGAGCTGATGCCGCCCCAGGAGCCGATCGGGGTGCCGAACAGCGGGTCGATCTGATCCTCGTGGAACTCGTCCGGCGGGTGGCCGAGCAGGCCGACGATGACCGGCGCGAGGACCGCGACCACGATGAGGAAGAGGACGACGAAGGCGCCGGCGAGGGCGAGCTTGTCGCGCTTGAGGCGGGTCCAGGCGATCTTCCAGGGCGAACGGCCCTGGATTCCCTTGCCGGGGGTTCCGGGAGTGCCGGGGGCGGCGGGCGCGCCGTCGACGGTGGCGGTCGACGCACCCGCACTCGTCTCGTGCAGTGGTGCCGTCATCGTGGTGAGGACCCCTCTCGGCCGCCGGTAGCCGGCCCTTGCCCGCCGCGGGTGGCGGCTCGGTGGAACAACCTGCGGGGCACCTGCTCGAAAGGAGTCGGGCACCCGGTGTTCCGGGAGTCTTCAACGCGTTTGTGATCACCCGCCAGACCTGGCGGGGAATGGTTGCCCAAACGTGATGCGGTGCTGTGAATTCCGTTATCCGGACGTCGCGCGGATGTCAGCGGACCAACCCGGGCCCTCCTCCCCTCAACCGGACATGTCGCCCAACGTGGCGTTCGACCTCCTGAATTGGGGCGAACGAAGGGCCTTTCCGGTGGGGGGCGGGACGCGTGGGGCGGGTGCGGCGTCTCAGTATCCGGACGGAGGGGCCGGCGGGTACCCGTACCCCGGGACGGCGGAACCGCGGCCGGCGTGCGCCTCGCGGTCGTAGAAGGGGCGCGCGTTCGCCCGCAGCCAGAGCGCCACCGGGTCGTAGGCGTCGGAGAGGGCGACCGTCGAGACGGGCAGGCCGTCGGGGACGCCGCCGATGGACTGGCGCATCATCGTCCGGACCGTGTCGACGGCCGCCGGGGAGGTGTCGTACAGGTCGAGACCGATGACGAGGTACGGGGAGCCCAGCGCGGGCTGCACCCAGCCCCGGCGCAGAGCCCGGACGGCCGGGGTGCGGTGCGCGTTCTGGGTCAGCAGGGCGTAGAACTGGGGGACCTCCAGGGCGGGCTCGGTGACGCGCAGCGGCCCGGCGGGCATCCGGTCGAGACCGGTGGCGATCCGGCGCAGGTCGGCCCAGGGGATGCCGACCCCGCCGCCGGGGGCGTGCGGATTGAGCCAGACGCCCCAGCGGTCGGGATAGAGGGCGCGGGCGATCTCCCGGCCGGTGACGCGCTCGTGGGCGCGGTTCCAGCCGGAGGCGGCGAGCTCCTGGGCGGAGGTGACGCAGGGCGCGTAGCCGAAGCCGTCGACCTCCATGTTCCCGTACTGGGCGTCGGGCGAGCCCGGGGAGCCCTGCCAGAGCAGCATCCGGAGCTCGCCGTCGGCGAGGGCGTGCAGCAGCCGCTCGTACGCGTCGTAGCGTCCGGGCGCCACCTGGCTCAGCGCGTGCTCGACCTTCTCCCGGGCCGCCTCCTCCGCCCGGGCGGAGGAGGCCCCGTTGTCCTCGGCCGTGCCTGACGCGCTCACCCTGGGTTCCGCCCCTCTTCCGTCCACCACGTGTGTGCGGCCGCCGAGGTCCGCGCGGCCGCCGAGTCAGTTCAGCTTAAACAGGGGGCCGCTCACACGGCGGCGCGCTGGTAGAAGGGCCGCACCCGCTCCAGCATCCAGTCCCCGACCGGGTCCTGCGCCATGTCGAGCAGGATGAGGTTGACCGGCCAGGCCACCTCGACCCGGCCGAGGGCGCGGCCGAGGGCGTTCAGGGGCTCGGTGCGGTCGGCGCCCTCCCAGTGGGAGAGCTGGACGCCGACGAAGAGGGCCGGTTCGGTGCCCTCGACGCTGGCGAGGGCGCGGCGGGCGGTGGCGACGGTGCCGGTGGCCTCGAACTCGGCGGAGGCCGCGGCGAGGAAGTCGACCGGGTCGTCCTGCCAGTCGGGTTCGAAGAGCCGGACGCGGCCGCCGGACGCGGGCCCGTCCAGCGGGGTGCGGCCGACGCGGCAGAGTTCCGCCACGGCGGGCGGGGGCAGCGGGACGCCGACGACGCCGCCGGGGTTCACGGCGATGCCGAGCTGCGGGGGCAGGCCGCGGGCGAAGTCGCGGGCGGGGGCGACGGCGAAGGACATGTCGCCGGCGCAGGCGCGGAACTGCTGCTCGGAGCTGAAGACGGGGGTGTAGGCCGCGCCGTCGAGCTCCATGGTGGCGAGGTCCAGGTCGGTGCTGCCGGGGGCGCGGCCGTTGGGCAGGGGCACCCAGACCGGGCTGCGGCCGAGCACCTCGATCAGGCGGCCGCCCGCCTCGGGGTTGCCGAGCGAGGCCGCCAGCACCTCTTCGAGCTCGTTGCCCGGCCACGTCACGTCCACGGTCCCGTTCCCCTCCTCGCACGGCCTGCCGCTCCGGCCGCCCGGCAGCACCCTAACGCCGCCCCGGCGCCGCCGTGCCCAGAAGAGAAGGGTACGAGCGTCCGGGACCGTCCCGCTCCCGGCGACGGCTCCGCCGGACGGCCCGGGCGGTGGCTCCGCCGGACGGTCCCGCCGACGGGGCCGACGGCTCCGGCGGGGCCCGCCGGACGCCGGGCACCCTCCGTCAGCCGGCCTCCCGGAAGGTGATCGCCCGCAGGGTGTCGGCGGCGTCCCGGTCGAGGAGGGTCGCCGAGGCGCAGCCGGCCGGCGGCCGGCCGGACTCGACCGCCCGCAGCAGCCGGCCGACGGCGCGCCGGTGCCGGGCGAAGGCGTACCCGGAGACGCCCCGGCCCCGGGCGTCCTGGCCCGCCCTGGCGGTGTCCGGGGTGACGTCCAGGAGGAGCAGGTGCAGGGACCGGCCCCGGCGGCGGGCCTCGCGGGCGAGCCAGCCGCGCACCCAGGACTGGGTGCCGCAGTCGTGCACGACCACGCTCGCGCCGGAGCGCAGGGCGCGGCGCAGCCCGGCGTAGTGCGCGAGCCGGACCAGCGGGCGGTAGACGGCGTACGGCAGGAGGCGGGGCATCCGGGCCTCCCAGCGCTCGCGGACGTCCTGGGAGTCGATGCCGCGTCCTTCGGCGGTCCGTCTCATGAGGGTGGACTTGCCGCTGCCGGGCAGCCCGGAGACGACCACGAGGTCGCCCGGGGCGAAGGCGAGGGTGCGGGGGCCCCGGCCGCCGCGCTCGCGCAGGTCCCGCAGGACGCGGGCCCGCCCCCGGGTCCGGGCCCGGGCCCGCCGGGACGGTATGCCGGTGCCCGCCGCGTACGCGCCGGTGTGCTGGATCGTCATCGCTTCTCCCCCTGCCGGGCCCCGGAGGACCCTTCCCAAGAAGTGTAAAGAAACGGTAATGGGACACAAGCGATTTGCCGCGCCGACACCGCGTGCAATGATGTGCCCGCCAGGACCGGACAGGCCCCGCACGGGCCCGGCCGCCCCACAACCGCATACCGGCCGCTCGAATCCGCGCGGGAGAGTTCCGGCGCACAGGGTGCGTCCGGACGCCGAAGGAGCAAGACCCTCCCTTGAATCTCTCAGGCCCCGTACCGCGCGGATGAGGCAGATCTGAAAAGCGGGACACCGTCGTGTCCCCACCCAAGGTGCAAGCCGGGGATGCCCCCGGTGAACCTCTCAGGTTCCATGACAGATGGGGAGGACGTCCTCGCCCGTCATGTTCTTTCGTCACCGAACGCCCTTGGGACCCGGGAGCCACCCCATGACCACCGCCCCCCGCCTCACCGCCCTCGACGCCCTGCACCGTTCGCTGGGCGCGACCATGACCGACTTCGCGGGCTGGGACATGCCGCTCCGCTACGGCAGCGAGCGCGACGAGCACAACGCCGTCCGCACCCGGGCCGGCCTCTTCGACCTCTCCCACATGGGCGAGATCACCGTCACCGGCCCGGAGGCCGTCAACCTGCTCGACCACGCCCTGGTCGGCAACATCTCCACGGTGGGCCCGGGCCGCGCCCGGTACACGATGATCTGCCGCGAGGACGGCGGCATCCTGGACGACCTGATCGTCTACCGCCTGGGCGACACCGAGTACATGGTCGTCGCCAACGCCTCCAACGCCCAGACCGTCCTGGACGCCCTCACCGAGCGCGCGGCCGGCTTCGACGCCGAGGTCCGCGACGACCGCGACGCGTACGCCCTCATCGCGGTCCAGGGCCCGGAGTCCCCCGGCATCCTGAAGGCGGTCACCGACGCCGACCTGGACGGCCTGAAGTACTACGCCGGCCTGCCGGGCACGGTCGCGGGCGTGCCCGCCCTGATCGCCCGCACCGGGTACACCGGCGAGGACGGCTTCGAGCTCTTCCTGAAGCCGGAGCACGCCGAGGGCGTGTGGAAGGCGCTGACCGGGGCGGGCGAGGGCGTCGGCCTGATCCCCTGCGGCCTGTCCTGCCGCGACACGCTCCGCCTGGAGGCGGGCATGCCGCTGTACGGCCACGAGCTGACCACCTCCCTCACCCCCTTCGACGCGGGCCTCGGCCGGGTCGTGAAGTTCGAGAAGCCGGGCGACTTCGTCGGCCGCGAGGCGCTGGAGGCCGCCGCCGGGCGCGCCGAGACCGCCCCGCCGCGCAAGCTGGTCGGCCTGGTCGCCGAGGGCCGCCGCGTCCCGCGCGCCGGCATGCCGGTCGTCTGCGGCGGCGAGGTCGTCGGCGAGGTCACCTCCGGCGCCCCGTCCCCGACCCTCGGAAAGCCGATCGCGATGGCGTACGTGGACGCGGCGCACGCGGAGCCCGGCACCCCGGGCGTGGGGGTGGACATCCGGGGCACCCACGAGCCGTACGAGGTCGTGGCGCTGCCGTTCTACAAGCGCCGGAAGTGACGCACCCGTCCCGCCCGGCGTCTCACACCGCAAGACCGACGTTCATCAGCACTCCCCCGATCCAGGAGAATCAGGTCATGAGCAACCCCCAGCAGCTGCGCTACACCAAGGAGCACGAGTGGCTGTCGGACGCCGAGGACGGCGTCGCGACCGTCGGCATCACCGAGTTCGCGGCCAACGCGCTCGGTGACGTCGTCTACGCCCAGCTCCCCGAGGTCGGCGACACCGTCACCGCGGGCGAGACCTGCGGCGAGCTGGAGTCGACGAAGTCCGTGAGCGACCTGTACTCCCCCGTCTCGGGCGAGGTCGTCGCCGCCAACCAGGACGTGGTGGACGACCCGTCCCTGGTGAACACGGCTCCGTTCGAGGGTGGCTGGCTGTTCAAGGTGCGCGTCGCGGGTGAGCCGGACGACCTGCTCACCGCCGACGAGTACGCCGCGTTCTCCGCCGGGAACTGAGACCGGGCCCGAAACCCCTTAGGGATCGATTCATGTCGCTTCTGAACACCCCCCTCCACGAGCTGGACCCCGACGTCGCCGCCGCCGTCGACGCCGAGCTCCGCCGCCAGCAGTCCACCCTCGAGATGATCGCCTCGGAGAACTTCGCTCCGGTCGCGGTCATGGAGGCACAGGGCTCCGTCCTCACCAACAAGTACGCCGAGGGCTACCCGGGCCGCCGCTACTACGGCGGCTGCGAGCACGTCGACGTGACCGAGCAGATCGCGATCGACCGGATCAAGGACCTGTTCGGCGCCGAGTACGCCAACGTCCAGCCGCACTCCGGCGCCTCCGCGAACCAGGCCGCCCTCTTCGCGCTCGCCCAGCCCGGCGACACGATCCTGGGTCTGGACCTGGCGCACGGCGGCCACCTCACCCACGGCATGCGCCTGAACTTCTCGGGCAAGCAGTTCAACGTGGTCGCGTACCACGTGGACGGGGCCGGCCTGGTCGACATGGCCGAGGTCGAGAGCCTGGCCAAGGAGCACCGCCCCAAGGTGATCATCGCGGGCTGGTCGGCCTACCCGCGTCAGCTGGACTTCGCGGAGTTCCGCCGGATCGCGGACGAGGTCGGCGCCCACCTGTGGGTCGACATGGCCCACTTCGCGGGCCTGGTCGCCGCCGGTCTGCACCCGAACCCGGTCGAGTACGCGGACGTGGTGACCTCCACCACGCACAAGACGCTCGGCGGCCCGCGCGGCGGCGTCATCCTGGCGAAGAAGGAGTTCGCGAAGAAGCTGAACTCCTCGGTCTTCCCCGGTTTCCAGGGCGGCCCGCTGGAGCACGTGATCGCGGCCAAGGCCGTCTCCTTCAAGGTCGCGGCCTCGGAGGAGTTCAAGGAGCGCCAGGAGCGCACCCTGGAGGGCGCCCGGATCATCGCCGAGCGCCTGGTCCAGGACGACGTGACCGCCCACGGCGTCTCGGTCCTGTCCGGCGGTACGGACGTGCACCTGCTCCTGGTCGACCTGCGCGACTCGGAGCTGGACGGCCAGCAGGCCGAGGACCGGCTCCACGAGGTCGGCATCACGGTCAACCGGAACGCGGTCCCGAACGACCCGCGTCCCCCGATGGTCACCTCGGGCCTGCGCATCGGCACGCCGGCGCTCGCGACCCGCGGTTTCGGGGCCGAGGACTTCCGCGAGGTGGCGGACGTCATCGCCGAGACCCTCAAGCCCGGCTTCGACGCCGAGGCCCTCAGGGCCCGGGTGACCGCCCTCGCGGACAAGCACCCGCTGTACCCCGGCCTGAAGTGATCCCGCAGTAATTTCGTACGCTTTTGTTCGTACGGACATCCGGGGCACCGCGCACACTGGAACAACGGGCGCGGTGCCCCGACCCATGTCCCCCGCCCACGCGCTTTCTGCACCACCCCGGCAGACAACGACGTCCAGCCCCCACAAGGAGTCCTCCCGTGGCCATCTCGGTCTTCGACCTGTTCTCGATCGGCATCGGTCCGTCGAGCTCCCACACGGTGGGCCCGATGCGCGCGGCCCGGATGTTCGCCCGCCGGCTGAAGAACGAGGGCCTGCTGGCCCACACGGCGAAGGTGCGGGCGGAGCTGTACGGCTCCCTGGGGGCGACCGGCCACGGCCACGGCACCCCGAAGGCCGTCCTGCTCGGCCTGGAGGGGAACTCGCCCCGCACGGTCGACGTCGAGCGCGCGGACGAGGAGTTCGAGCGGATCAGGGAGAGCGGCCGGATCGACCTGCTCGGCGCCCACGAGATCCCCTTCGACTTCGACGCCGACCTGGTCCTGCACCGGCGCAAGGCGCTCCCGTACCACGCCAACGGCATGACGGTCTTCGCGTACGACGCCGGGGGCGCGCTCCTCCTGGAGAAGACGTACTACTCGGTCGGCGGCGGCTTCGTCGTCGACGAGGACGCCGTCGCGGGCGAGAACCCGATCGTCCCGGACGACACCGTCCTGAAGTACCCCTTCCGCACCGGCGACGAGCTGCTGCGCCTCGCCCGGGAGACCGGCCTGTCGATCTCGGCGATGATGCTGGAGAACGAGAAGGCCTGGCGCACCGAGGACGAGATCCGGGCGGGCCTGCTGGAGATCTGGCGGGTCATGCAGTCCTGCGTCTCGCGCGGCATGGCCCGCGAGGGCATCCTGCCCGGCGGCCTGAAGGTGCGTCGGCGCGCCGCGAACTCCGCCCGGAAGCTGCGCTCCGAGGGCGACCCGGCGGCGCACGCCATGGAGTGGATCACCCTGTACGCGATGGCGGTGAACGAGGAGAACGCGGCGGGCGGCCGGGTGGTCACCGCCCCGACCAACGGCGCGGCCGGCATCATCCCCGCCGTCCTGCACTACTACATGAACTTCGTGCCCGGCGCGGACGAGGACGGCGTGGTCCGCTTCCTCCTCGCGGCCGGCGCGGTCGGCATGCTCTTCAAGGAGAACGCCTCGATCTCGGGCGCCGAGGTCGGCTGCCAGGGCGAGGTCGGCTCGGCCTGCTCGATGGCGGCCGGCGCCCTGGCCGAGGTCCTGGGCGGCTCCCCGGAGCAGGTGGAGAACGCGGCCGAGATCGGCATGGAGCACAACCTGGGCCTGACCTGCGACCCGGTCGGCGGTCTGGTCCAGATCCCCTGCATCGAGCGCAACGGCATGGCGGCGGTCAAGGCGGTCACGGCGGCGAAGATGGCGATGCGCGGCGACGGCAGCCACCTGGTCTCCCTCGACAAGGTCATCAAGACGATGAAGGAGACGGGCGCGGACATGAGCGTCAAGTACAAGGAGACGGCGCGCGGCGGCCTCGCGGTGAACATCATCGAGTGCTGAGGGCGCGGGCGCCGGAGGGGCCCCGGACGGGCGGCGACCGGAGTCGCGGTCCCGTCCGGGCGGGCGCGGGTCAGGCCTTGCTGAGGTGCGACCAGAACTCGTCCCACGACAGACGGCCGTCGCCGTTGTCGTCGCGCTGCTTGATGAGCGCCTCGGCGACCGTCTCGGTGACGTGGAAGTCGCCCAGCTGGGCCATCACGCTCTTGTACTCGGCGGCGGTGATGAAGCCGTCGCCGTCCACGTCGTACCGGTTGAATGCCGTGCGTGCCGACTCGATGTCCGCCACTGTTTCCGCCCCTTCGTGGTGCTTCTCTGACGGAGGTCAGATTAGCTGGCCCGGTACCGCCGGATGAGGGGGGTACGAGCGGGGCCGCCGTCCGGGACCGGGGGCGCGGGGCCGCCCGCCGTGGGCGTTCCCCTCGCCCCACCGGGCGTCCACCATGCGGACGAGGCCGGGAAACAACCAGTGAACCGCATAGTCATTCATGGTTTTCAAGGTGAGTGCCGCATGTCACCAACGATTCACTATTAAAACGTCCGGTTTCGCCCCACCTTGCCCCACTAGGGCCTTTTGGCAGAAGGGGCCCCGTCTGGCATAGTCGATGACACGGCCCCCATTGACCCGGGCGAGGTCGACAAGCGGCCGTGGATACACCCCCCCGTCCACGGCGCACCACACGGAAGCCCCCAGCAGCCCCACCACGGCGCACGGGGGCTTCCGTGCGTCCGGGCCCCCTCCGCGCGCACGGGCACGCGCCGGCCGTGCCGGCGGCGCGGGAGCGGCCCGGAGGCCGGCCCGTTCAGGCGCGGTCCACCACCCGCATCTCGAACCACGTCGTCTTGCCGCGCGGCGCCAGGTCCGCGCCCCACCGGTCCGCCAGCTTGTCAACGAGGAAGAGCCCCCGCCCGCTCGTGTCCAGCTCGTGCACCGGCATCAGGCAGGGCAGTCCGCGCGACGGGTCGCGCACCTCCACCCGGATCCAGCCCCGGCGGCGCTGCAGCCGCAGGGCGAAGACCCGCGCCCCGGTGTGCCGGACGGCGTTCCCCACCAGCTCCGAGACGAGCAGGACGGCGTGCTCGGCGATCTGCGGGCCCAGCCCCCACTGGCGCATCAGGACGTGCTGCGTCAGCCTGCGGGCCACCCACGCGGATCTGGGCCGGGACGGCAGCCAGATGTCCTCCTCGGCGGGGTTGCCGTACAACTCCACTGCCTCAGCTGCCTGTTGGTCATCCGCGGTCGGTGACCACCGCGCTGCGGCGGCGCTCGCGCGCTGCCAAGGTTGTTCCCTGTCCTCCAGGCCCGCCATGCCCCCCATCATGGCCGCACGGAGCCGCCCCCGGGGGCCGTTCCACCGGAATCGGCCCCCGACGGGTGCTCTCCTCCGGGCGAATCAGGCGAACTTCGCCTTCCCCGGCCCCTCCTCGACGAAGCTGCGCATCCCGCGCTCCCGGTCCTCGGTGGCGAACAGGCCCGCGAACCAGGTGCGCTCGATCGCGAGGCCGGTGTCGACGTCGGTCTCCAGGCCCTGGTCGATCGCCTCCTTCGCGGCCCGCAGGGCGACGGCCGGCCCCTGCGCCAGCTTCGCGGCCCACGCGTGCGCCCGCGCGTACACCTCGGCGGCCGGGACGACCCGGTCGACCAGGCCGAGCGAGAGGGCCTCGTCCGCCTTCACCATCCGCCCGGTGAAGATGAGGTCCTTGGCCCTGGAGGGGCCGACGAGCCGGGAGAGGCGCTGGGTGCCGCCCGCGCCCGGGATCAGGCCGAGCAGGATCTCCGGCTGGCCGAGCTTCGCGTCGTCGGCGGCGATCCGGTAGTCGGCGCAGAGGGCCAGCTCGCAGCCGCCGCCGAGCGCGTAGCCGGTGACGGCGGCGACGACCGGCTTGGGGATGCGGGCGACGGCGGTGAAGGCGTCCTGGAGGGCGCGCGAGCGCTTGACCATGGCCACGTGGTCCATGGCCTGCATCTCCTTGATGTCCGCGCCGGCCGCGAACACCTTCTCGCCGCCGTACAGGACCACGGCCCGCACGTCGTCGCGGTCGGTCGCCTCCTGGGCCAGCTCGCGCAGCCGGTCCTGGGTGGCGACGTCCAGCGCGTTCATCGGGGGGCGGTCGAGGCGGATGGTTCCGACGCCTTCGGCGACTTCGAGGTTCACAGTCATGGGAGAAGGTTAGTGGCCGTTAACGGCGCGGGACCCGGTGCTGTTGCTCACAGCACCGGGTCCCGCGGAAAGGTCCGGGAGCGCCTAGGCGATCCACTCCGACCACGGCATGTTCCAGCCGTTGAGACCGTTCTCCGGCTTGATCTGCTTGTCCTTGGAGTTCTT
Source organism: Streptomyces sp. NPDC014907 (assembly GCF_055562975.1). Taxonomy (NCBI): domain Bacteria; kingdom Bacillati; phylum Actinomycetota; class Actinomycetes; order Kitasatosporales; family Streptomycetaceae; genus Streptomyces; species Streptomyces sp. NPDC014907. Next base: position 261,639 of record NZ_JBVHEG010000001.1, read on the forward strand.
CACGACGATCACGTCACCGATGATCGAGCTGTCGTAGAACCAAGCGGCCGGGGTCGAGCTGTCCCCCGCGCCCCGGGTGTCCGAGAGGCCGACGCAGCCGTGGCTGACGTTCTGCGAGCCGAAGGTGCTCTTCGGGGCCCAGTAGTTGCCGTGCACGAAGGTGCCCGAGCTGGACAGGCGCATCGCGTGCGGCACGTCCTTGATGTCGTACTCGCCGCCGAAGCCGACCGTGGCGCCGTTCATCCGGGTCACCTTGTACTTCTCGCTGATGACCATCTGACCGTTGTACGTGGTCGTGGACGGCGCGCCCGCGGTGATCGGCAGCGTCTTGACGATCTTCCCGTCGCGCTCGACCTTCATCGTCTTGGCCTCGGCGTCGACCGTGGAGACCTGACGGCGGCCGATGGTGAAGGTGATCGTCTTCTTCTGCTTGCCGTAGACGCCGGGGCGGCCCTCGACGCCGTCCAGGTTGAGGTGGACCGTCACCTTGGTGCCGGCGGCCCAGTACTTCTCCGGGCGGAAGTCGAGGCGGTCGTTGCCGAACCAGTGGCCCTTGATCTCGACGGCCGGCCGGGCCGTGACCTTGATGGCCTTCTCGACGGCCTCGGGGTTGGTGATGCCCCGGGTGAAGTTGATGGACACCGGCATGCCGACGCCGACGGTCGAACCGTCCTCCGGCGTGTACTGGCCGATGAAGGTGTTCTTCGGGACGAGGGTGGTGAAGGTGGTGTCCTTCGCCGACTCGCGGCCCTCGGTGTCCTTGGCGATGGCGTGGACCTTGTACTGGGTGCCCGCGGCGAGGTGCGCGGTCGGCTGCCAGCTGGCGCCGTCCGCCGCGATCTTCCCCTCGACCGGGGTGCCCTTGGAGTCGGCGACCGTGACCGTGGTCAGCTTGCCCTGCTGGGCGGTGACCTTGAGGGCGCCGCTGGTGGCGACCGAGTCGGCGCCGTCCTTCGGAAGGACCGTCACGACCGCCTGGGAGGCCGCGTTGTCCTGCTTCCCGCCGCCCTGGGCGGCCGGGCCCCCCTGGCCCGCGCCGCCGCCGGCCGTACCGCCCCCGCCGCAGGCGGTCAGCGCAAGGAGCAGCGCACCCGCCGCCAGCGCCTTCAGCCGGGCGCCCCCGCGCCGCCGGCCGTACCGCCCCGTCGCCCCTACCGATGCCCCCGATATCGGCTGCCCGTTCACTGTGGTCGTCTCCCCTCACACGGGCCGGCAACACCACGGCCCCGCCCCCGTGCGCATTCACTCGCGCACACGACGCCAGATAATCACACCGCAGGACACGAAAGATTCCCGGGTATGTCACCGTTCCGTCCCGATCGGCGCGACGGGACGGCGGCGCCGGGCGCCGGAAACGGAGGACGGGCACCGGACGCCGGGGCGGGGAGGGTCAGCGCAGGGCGGAGCCCGCCCTCCACCGCTTCCAGTCCATGTTCCAGCCGCCGAGGCCGTTGTCGGGAGCGACCTCGCGGTCGCGGGAGTTGACCACCTCCACCACATCGCCGACCAGCGTCCGGTCGAAGAACCAGCCGGCGTGCGACCGCTCGCTGCCGCCCTTCTCGTCCCGGAGGCCCACGCAGCCGTGGCTGACGTTGGCGGAGCCGAAGGTGCCGGGCGGGGCCCAGTAGTTGCCGTGCAGGAAGGTCCCGGACTCGGTGAGCCGCATCGCGTGCGGCACGTCCTTGATGTCGTACTCGCCGCCGAAGCCGACCGTGGCCCCGTTCATCCGCGTCACGTCGTACAGCTCGGTGACGACCATCTTCCCGTTGTACGTGGTGGTCTTCGGCGCCCCGGCCGTGACGGGCAGCGTGGCCAGGACCTCGCCGTCCCTGCGCACCTCCATGGTGTGGGCGGCGGCGTCCACCACGGAGACCTGGGAGCGGCCGACGGTGAAGCCGACCTTCTTGCGCTGGACGCCGTACACGCCCGGGGCGCCCTCCACGTCCCGCAGGTCCAGCTCGACGGTGACCTCCGTGCCGGCGGCCCAGTACTCCTCCGGGCGGAAGTCGAGCCGTTCGCCGCCGAACCAGTGGCCGACGACCTCCACCGGCGGCACCGAGGTGATCCGGACGGCGCGTTCGACGGCGGCGCGGTTCACCACGGGCCGGTTGAACGAGAAGGAGACGATCATGCCGGTGCCGACCGTGGAGCGGTTCTCCGGCGTGAAGTAGCCGACGAGCCGGGAGCCGGGCACCTCGGTGGTGAAGGTGGTGTGCCGGGCCGAGCGGCGCGCGCGGGCGTCGCGCGCGACCGCGTCCACGCTGTACTTGGCGGCCGGGGCCAGCCGTGTCCCCGGCCGGGGCCGCCAGCGCAGCCCGTCCGGCGAGACCTCCCCGGCCACCTCGGTCCGCCGGCCGTCCTCGATCCGGGCGACGGTCACCCGTTCGAGCCGTCCGTCGTCCACCCTCACCTCGACCGGGCTTCCGGCCGGGACCGCGCGGCTGCCGTCCTCCGGGCTCACCCGGATGACGTCGCCGGGGGCCCGTCCCTTGCCCGGCGAGAAGGGGCCGGTGCCCCCGCCGCCGTCCGCTCCGGTGCAGCCGGCGAGGCCCGCCACCAGTCCCGCCACCGCGAGGGCGCGTGCCGCCCGTCTCCTTGCAGATCTCACGCCCGGACCAACGACCGCCGCCCTCCGGGGGGAATCGCGCGTACGGGTCATGTTGGGAGCACGGCCGGGCGGGCAGAACAGGAGGAGAACCGCACCCGGGGAGCGGCGGCCGGGACGCCGCCGGTCCCCGGACGCGGTCCCGACGGAGCCGCGGGAGGCCGGACGGTGGCGAGCGCAGCCGAGCAGGAGGCCGTACAGGAGCATGCGCCGGAGCGGGCGGGGCCACCCGTGTGGCCGGGGGCGCCGACGCCCCTCGGCGCCCGCTGCCGGGTCGGCCCCGACGGGGTGCGGGGCACCAACTTCGCCCTGTGGGCGGGCGGGGCGGAGGCCGTCGAGCTGTGCCTGTTCGACGCGGACGGCACGGAGCGGCGGCTGCCGCTGACCGAGCTGACCCACGAGATCTGGCACGGCTTCGTGCCCGGGACGGGCCCGGGGCAGCGGTACGGCTACCGGGTGCACGGCCGCTGGGACCCGTGGACGGGCGCCCGCTGGAACCCGGCGAAGCTGCTCCTCGACCCGTACGCGCGGGCCGTCGACGGCGAGTTCGCCCTTCCCCCCGAGGTGTACGGGCACGTCCGGGACTGGCCGCAGCAGCACGTGGCCGACACCGTGCGCGACGAGCGGGACTCCGCCCCGTACGTACCGAAGGGGGTCGTCGTCCACGACGACGACGACTGGTCCGACGACCGCAGGCCCAAGACGCCCTGGCAGGACTCGGTCATCTACGAGGTGCACGTCAAGGGCTTCACCAAGCTGCACCCGGGCGTCCCCGAGCACCTGCGCGGCACGTACGCGGGCCTCGCGCACCCGGCCGCGATCGACCACCTCGTGCGGCTCGGGGTGACGGCGGTCGAGCTGCTGCCGGTGCACCAGTTCGCGCACGAGGACCACCTGCTGCGCCGGGGGCTGCGCAACTACTGGGGGTACAACTCCGTCGGCTACTTCGCGCCGCACGCCGGCTACTCCTCCTCGGGGACGGCCGGCCAGCAGGTCGGCGAGTTCAAGCGGATGGTGCGGGCGCTGCACGCGGCCGGGATCGAGGTCATCCTCGACGTGGTCTACAACCACACGGCGGAGGCGGGCGAGCTGGGCCCCACCCTCTCCCTGAAGGGCATCGACAACCGCGCCTACTACCGGCTCCAGTCCGACGCCCGCCGGTACGCCGACTACACGGGCTGCGGCAACACCCTGCACGTGGTGCGGCCGCAGGTGCTGCGGCTCATCACCGACAGCCTGCGCTACTGGGTGACCGAGATGGGGGTGGACGGCTTCCGCTTCGACCTGGCGGCGGCGCTCGCCCGCTCCTTCCACGACGTGGACATGCTCTCCCCCTTCCTGGCGGTCATCGCCCAGGACCCGGTGCTGCGGCGGGTCAAGCTGATCGCGGAGCCCTGGGACGTGGGCGCCGGCGGCTACCAGGTCGGGGCGTTCCCGCCGCTGTGGACCGAGTGGAACGACCACTACCGGGACACGGTGCGGGACTTCTGGCGGGGCGCGCTGCCCGACGTCCGGGACCTCGGCTACCGGCTCTCCGGCTCCAGCGACCTGTACGCCTGGGGCGGCCGGCGGCCGTACGCCTCCGTCAACTTCGTCACCGCCCACGACGGCTTCACGCTGCGGGACCTCGTCACGTACGAGCGCAAGCACAACGAGGCCAACGGCGAGGGCAACCGGGACGGCACCCACGACAACCGGTCCTGGAACTGCGGCGCCGAGGGCGAGACCGGCGACCCGGAGATCCGGGCGCTGCGGCTGCGCCAGCAGCGCAACCTGCTCACCACCCTGCTCCTGTCGACCGGGGTCCCGATGCTGGTCGCCGGGGACGAGATGGGCCGCACCCAGGGCGGCAACAACAACGCGTACTGCCAGGACAACGAGATCGGCTGGCTCGACTGGTCGCTGCCGGAGGACCCCGGGCGCGGTCAGCTCCTCGCCCTGTCCCGGCGGCTGCTCGCGCTGCGCCACCGCCACCCGGTGCTGCGCCGCCGGGCCTTCTTCTCCGGACGGCCGCAGCGGGCGGACGGGCTGCGGGACCTGGCCTGGTTCACCGCCGGGGGCACCGAGATGACGGAGGGCGACTGGTACGCGCCCACGGCCACGCTCGGCCTCTACCTGTCGGGCCGGGACATCCCGGGCCGGGACGCGCGGGGCGGGCGGATCGCCGACGACAGCTTCCTCGCCGTCCTGCACGCGGACCACCGGCCGCTGGACTTCCGGCTGCCGGGGCCGCCCTGGGCGGAGTCGTACGAACTGGTCGTGGACACCGCCCTGGAGGACCAGTCCGGGGCGCCGGGCACGGTCCACCGGGGCGGGGAGACGCTCACGGTGGGGGCCCGGTCGGTGGTGCTGCTGCGGGTGGCGAGGTGACGCCCCGGAGAGGACCGGCGGCGTGGCGGGCGCCCGGCGCCGGCCCCGTGCCGGCGGACGGCCCCGCTCCCGGCCGGGGGCGGGGGCCGGGGGTCAGGAGCGGCCCAGGATGCCCCGGTCGTAGCCGGCGGCGACGGCGGCCGCCCGGTCCTTGACGCCCAGCTTGGCGTAGATGTGGGTGAGGTGGGTCTTGACGGTGGCCTCGCTGATGAAGAGTTCGGCGGCGACGGCCCGGTTGCCGGTTCCCCTGGCGACGAGGGCGAGGACCTCGGCCTCGCGGGCGGAGAGGGTGGTGTCGGCGGGCGGCGGGGCGGGGGCGCGGACGGCGGTGACGAGCCGGGAGGCGACGGCCGGGGAGAGGACGGTGCGGCCCTCGGCGGCGGCCCGCACGGCCGCGAACAGTTCCTCGCGGGGGGCGTCCTTGAGCAGGTAGCCGGTGGCGCCGGCCTCGATGGCCGGGAGGGTGTCGGTGTCCGTGTCGTACGTGGTGAGGACGAGGACCCGGGAGCGGGCCCCGTGCCGGGTGAGCGCGGCGATGGCGTCGACGCCGTTGCCGCCCGGCATGCGCAGGTCCATGAGGACCACGTCGGGGTCGAGTTCCAGGGCGAGCTCGACGCCCCGCACGCCGTCGGGGGCCTCGCCGAGGACGCGGAAGCCCGAGTCCCCGGCGGCGAACATGCCGCGCAGGCCGTCCCGTACGACGGGGTGGTCGTCGACGATCAGCAGGGTGATGTCGGTCATGGTGTGGCCAACGGTATGCGGGCGGAGACCGCGGTGCCCTCACCGGGGGCGGTCTCGACGGTGACGGTGCCGGTGAGGCGTTCGGCGCGGGCCCGCATGCCGTCGAGGCCGAACCCGCCTTCTCCCGGGCCCCGTTCGGGGCGGGCGAGCGGGTCGAAGCCGCGGCCGTCGTCCCGTACGTCCAGGGTGATCTCGTCGCCCATGTAGGAGAGGGTGACGCCGGCGCGGGCGGCACCGGAGTGGCGGGCCGTGTTGGACAGGGCCTCCTGGGCGATCCGCAGGAGGGTGGCGGCGACCTCGTCGTGGAGCGGCGCCTCGGTGCCGGTGACGGTGAAGCGGGCGTCGACGCCGGTGCGCTCGGCCCACTCCTCGACGGTCCTGCGCAGGGCCCCGGGGAGGGTGTCGTGCTCCAGGGCGACGGGGCTCAGGTTCCGCACGGAACGGCGGGCCTCGCCGAGGCTGTGCCGGGCGAGGTCGGCGGCGCGCCGCACATGGGTCCCGGCGCTCTCCCGGTCGGGGGCGGCGGAGGCGGCCTGGAGCTGGGTGACGATCCCGGTGAGGCCCTGGGCGATGGTGTCGTGGATCTCGGCGGCGAGCCGGCGGCGTTCGTCGGCGATCCCGGCCTCCCGTGCCTGGAGGAGCAGCTGGGCCTGGAGGGCGGCGTTCTCGGCGAGGGCCTGTTCGAGGCGGCTGTTGGCGCGGCCGAGCTCCGCGATGGTGGCGGCGCGTTCGGCGGCCTTCTCGGCCTCCTTCGTACCGAGGTGGGAGAAGCCCACGGCCAGACAGGCGTTCAGGGCGAACAGCCCGCCGAAGGCGAGCCAGTTCATCGGGGAGACGGGCGGCAGGCCGCCGGACTGGGAGCCGGCCATGGTGACGGCGACGAGGAGGAGCCCGGTGTGCGCGAGGCGGCGGGGCAGCAGGTGGACGGCGTCGAAGTAGCCGACGCAGGCGTAGATCGCGAAGAACGGGTTGAGCCAGGTCAGCGCGAAGGCGAGGGCGGTACGCAGGGCGAAGTGGGCGGTGGAGGCGGGCCCCGGGGCCCCGGGGACGAGCACGGGCCCGGCGCCGGGGCGTTCGGGTCCCCACCCGGCGGTCGCGACCACCCGGGCGCAGCGGCGGTCCCACACCGCGTGGAGGAGGAGCGCCGCCGCCACCAGGGCCCCGGCCGCCGTCTTCTCCGTACGGTCCATCAGCGCGTCCGCCGACGCCGCGGCGATCACGGCGCCGACGCCGAGCAGGGCGTACGGTCCCCAGCGGAAGAACTGGCGCCAGCGCTCCTCGACGGTGGTCGGCATCGCCCCTCCCCCTCCCCTTCCCCTTCGCGGTCGTTCGCGGTCGCCGGCGGTCACTCCCAGCGGAACCAGCGCACCGAGGCGCCGGTCAGCACGGTCGTCCACAGGAGCATCGCCCCGAGCGCGGTCCAGCCGGGCCACCCGCCCGAGGCGGCCGCGTCGAGGGCCTCGGAGGCGGCGCCGAACGGGGTGAGCCCGACGATCCGCTGCAGGGTATCGGGCATGGCCTGGACCGGCACCCAGACCCCCGCGGTGAACATGGTGGGGAAGAAGACGACGGAGCCGACGGCGGTGGCGGCCTTCTGCGTGCGGGAGACCGCGCACACGGCCGCGCCGAGCGCGAGGCCGCCGGCGACGGCGAGCAGCAGGGCGGCCAGGTACCCGGCCGGGTTCTCCGGCAGGGCGACGCCGAAGGCGAGGCGGCCGACCGTGATCACGAGGAGCGAGGAGACGAGCGCGGCGGCGGCGTGCAGCGCGAGCTGGGCGGTGAGCAGGGAGCCGGGCCGTACGGGGGTGGTGGACATCCGGCGCAGGATGCCGCGCTCGCGGTAGCCGGCCAGGACCGGGGGCATGGCCTGGAGCCCGGCCATGATGAGCGCGAAGAGGACGGAGACGGGGACGTAGAGGTCGATGACGCGGCGTCCCCCGAGGTCGTCGGAGGCCTCCCTGAAGGAGGGGATCAGGCCGAGGATCACGAACAGGACGGTCGGCGAGAGCATCACCCAGAACAGGGAGCCGGGTTCGCGGGCGAAGAGGCGCGCCTCGGTCCTCAGGACGGTCGCGGTGGCGCCGGAGGGACGCGCGGTGAGGAGCGTGTTCATCGGTGGTCGGTTCCCGTCAGGTCGAGGTAGGCGTCGTCGAGGGTGGCGTCGGTGACCCGGAGCTGGTGGGCGGTGACGCCGTGCCGGGCGAGGAGGGAGACGAAGGCGGTGACGGTCTCGTCGGTGCCGCCGACGGCCGTCCGCCCGCCGGCGGTCGTGACGGAGACGGCCCCGGGGAGCGCCCGCAGCTCGGCCGGGTCGATCCGGTCGTCGGCGGCGAAGGAGATCTCCTTGGCGGTGCCGGAGCGTCCGACGAGTCCGCCGGGGGTGTCGAGGGCGGTGATCCGGCCCCGGTCGAGGACGGCGATCCGGTCGCAGAGGCGCTGGGCCTCCTCCATGAAGTGGGTGACGAGCAGGACGGTCACCCCGGTGTCCCCGAGCGACTCCACGAGCGCCCAGACCTCGCGGCGGGCGCGGGGGTCCAGGCCGGTGGTGAGTTCGTCCAGGACGACGACCCGGGGGCGGCCGATCAGCGCGAGGGCGATGAACAGCCGCTGCTTCTGTCCTCCGGACAGCTTTCCGAAGCGGGTCTTGAGGTGCGGCAGGAGCCCGAGCCGTTCGGCCAGTTCCCCCGGGTCGGCGGGCCGCTCGTGGAAGGAGGCGTACAGGGCGAGCGCCTCGCGGACGGTCAGCTTGGGCTGGAGCTCGCTCTCCTGGAGCTGGACGCCGAGGACCCGGGTGACCTCGGCGCGCCGCACGGCCGGGTCGTACCCGCAGACGCGCACCAGGCCCTCGTCGGGGGTCCGCAGTCCCTCGACGCACTCCACGGTGGTGGTCTTGCCGGCGCCGTTGGGTCCGAGGATTCCGAAGACCTCCCCCTCGCCGACCTCGAAGGAGATCCCGTCGACGACCTTCCGGCCGCCGTAGGACTTGCGCAGTCCCCGCACTTCGATCGCTGCTGTCGTCATGTCCCCAGGTTCCCGGTCCGGGCCGTCCGCCGGTATCGGCCGATCCGCTCGTGCCCGCGGTCAACCGATCGGTTGACCGCGGGTACGACCCCGGGGGAAAACCGGGTGAGACGTGTCAGTGGCGAACCGTAAGGTCGGGCCTGATGCCCGAGAAACCCTTTCCCCCAGCGAAGTCCCCCGACCGCTCGGCGGTGCGCGTCCTGCTCCGCCTGTGGCCGTACGTACGGCCCGTGCGGAAGCGGTGGATCACGGCCGCCCTCGTCGCGGTGGTCGCCTCCTGCCTGTCGCTCGTCATCCCGCTCGTCCTGAAGTGGATGGTGGACGGGCCGGTCGCGGACCGGGACCCCGGGGGCGTGTGGCTCGGCGCGCTGTACCTGCTGTTGCTCGGGATCGCGGAGGCGGGGCTGTTCGGCTTCCGCCGCTGGCTGGTCGCGCGGCCGCTCGCCGGGGTGGAGGCGCGGATGCGGTCGGAGCTGTACGCCAGGCTCCAGCGGCTGCCGATCGCCTTCCACGACCGGTGGGCGTCGGGCCAGCTCCTCTCGCGCGGGACGACCGACCTGATGCTGGTGCGGATGTTCCTCGCCTTCCCGCTGACCTTCCTCCTGGTCAACGGCGTGACGATCCTCGCGGGTTACGTGCTGCTGCTCGCCCAGGACTGGACGCTCGGCCTGGTGCTCCTGACGCCGGTGCTGCCGCTGGTGGTCCTCTGCTCGCTCTTCGAGAGCCGGTACGGGGTCGTGGCGCGCACGGCGCAGGACCAGGTGGGCGACCTGACGACGGTCGTGGAGGAGAGCGTCCTCGGCATCCGGATCATCAAGGGTTTCGGCCGGCACCGCAGCCAGGCGCGGGCGTTCCGGGAGCTCTCCGAGCGCCTGCGGGGCACCGAGCTGGCCAAGGCCCGGCTGCTCGCCACGATCTGGGCGGTCATCACCGTCGTGCCGGAGCTGGCCATCGGGGCGGCGCTCGTCCTCGGCACGGTGCGGGTCGCGGACGGGGACCTGTCGGCGGGCACGCTGGTGGCGTTCCTGACGACGGCCCTCGCGCTGCGCTGGCCGGTGGAGTCGATCGGCTTCCTCCTCGCGATGAGCCAGGAGGCGGTGACCGCGACCGAGCGGTACTTCGAGGTGATGGACGCCGAGGAGGAGTCGGACACGGCCCCGGCGGGCGCCGTGCCGGCCGGGGGCCGGGACGGGGGCCCGGGCGGGGGCTCGGGCGGGGGCTCGGGCGGGGGCTCGGGCGGGGGCTCGGGCGGGGTGCGCTTCGAGAACGTGTCGTTCCGCCACCCGGACGCCCCGCAGGACGCGCCCCCCGTCCTGGACGGCGTCGACCTGCACATCCGGCCCGGCGAGACGCTGGCCCTGGTCGGCGGGACGGGCTCGGGCAAGACCACCCTCACCGCGCTCGTGCCCCGCCTGCACGAGGTGACCGGCGGCCGTATCCTCCTCGACGGCGAGGACATCGCGCTGATGGAACGGGAACGGCTGCGGTCCCTGGTGTCGGTGGCCTTCGAGGAGCCCACCCTGTTCTCCGCCGGCGTCGGCGAGAACGTCCTGATGGGCGCCGGGGAGGGGGCCGGGGAGCCGGAGCTGCGGCGCGCCCTCGCGGTGGCGCAGGCGGACGGGTTCGTGGACCGGCTGCCCGAGGGCGCGGCGACCCGGGTCGGCGAACAGGGCCTGAGCCTGTCGGGGGGCCAGCGGCAGCGGCTCGCCCTGGCGCGCGCGGTGGTCGGCAGGCCCCGCTTCCTGATCCTGGACGACCCCCTCTCCGCCCTCGACGTGCACACGGAGGCGCGGGTGGAGGCGGCCCTGCGGGAGGTGCTGCGGGAGACGACGGCCCTGGTGGTGGCGCACCGCCCGTCGACGGTGATGCTGGCCGACCGGGTCGCGCTGCTGTCCGGCGGCCGGATCGCGGCCGTGGGCACCCATCAGGAACTGCTGCGCGACAGCGAGGAGTACGCCTGGCTGATGTCGGGCGGGAAGGAACGGCGATGACGGACACCACGCTCACCCAGACGCCCGCCGCGCCGCCGGAGGAAACGGACCGCTTCGACCGCGACGACCTCCCGGCGCCCGAGGGGGCGACGGGCTCCCTGCTCCGCTCGCTCCTGTCCGCGCACCGGGCCCGGGTCGTGGCCGCCTCGCTCGTCCTCCTGGTCAAGGAGGCGGCGGTGCAGGCGGGCCCGCTGCTCGTCGCGTACGCCATCGACCGCGGCGTCCCGGCCTTCCGGGCCGGCGACCACGGTCCCGTGATCGCCGTGGCGGTCGGCTACCTCCTCTGCGCGGGCCTCGCGAGCCTCCTGCAGTACGCCTTCGTCCGGGGGGCGGCCCGGATCAACCAGGACGTCCTGCTCGACCTGCGCGGCCGGATCTTCCGCCACGCGCAGCTGCTGAGCGTCGACTTCCACGAGCGGTACACCTCGGGCCGGCTGATCTCCCGTTCCACCACGGACGTCGAGTCGCTGCGGGAGCTGCTCTCGGAGGGCCTCCAGGAACTGATCGGCGTGGTCCTCTCCTTCGTCTCGATCACCCTGGTCCTGCTCTGGCTGGACCTGGGCATCGGCGCGGTGGCGACGCTCTCCTTCGTCCCCCTGTACCTGCTCGTACGGCTCTACCGCCGGCGCGCGGGCCGGGCGTACGGCGAGCGGTCCACGGCCATGGCGGGCGTGATCGTGAAGTTCGCGGAGACCATGAACGGCATCCGCCCGGTCAGGGCGTTCCGCCGCGAGAGGGCCAACGACGCCGAGTTCGCCGTGCTCAACCACCGTCACGAGCGGAGCAACGGCGACGCGCTCCTGGAGATGGCGCGCTACGTCGTCGGCTCGCGCCTGGTGGCGAACACGGCGGTGGCCGGAATGTGTCTCTGGGGCGCGTACCGGGTCGCGGAGGGATCGCTCGCGCTGGGCGTCCTGGCGGCGGCCGTGCTCTACGTGCGGCGCCTGTACGACCCGATCGACCGGCTGGCCATGTTCCTCAACTCGTACGAGTCGGCGGTGGCCTCCCTCACCAAGATCGCCGGCCTCCTCGCCCAGGAGCCGGGCATCCCGGAGACGACCGCCCCGCGCGGTCTCCCGCCCCGCCCCGGCGCTCCCGGCCGGGAGGTGGTCTTCGACGGGGTGCGGTTCGCGTACCGCACCGGGGGCGAGGTCCTCCCCCGCTTCGACCTGACGATCCCGGCGGGCCAGACGGTGGCGGTGGTGGGGGCGACGGGCGCGGGCAAGTCGACCCTCGCGAAGCTGCTGGCCCGCTTCTACGACCCGACGGACGGCCGCGTCCTGCTGGACGGGGTCGACCTCCGCGACCTGGCCGCCCCGGACCTCCGGCGCGGGATCGTCATGGTGACGCAGGAGGCGTTCCTGTTCTCGGGCACGGTGGCGGAGAACATCGCGATCGGCCGTCCGGACGCGACGCGCGGGGAGATCGAGGCGGCGGCGAAGGCGATCGGGGCGCACGACTTCATCACCGCCCTTCCCGACGGCTACGACACGGACGTGCGCAAGCGCGGTGGCCGGATCTCGGCGGGCCAGCGCCAGCTGGTCGCCTTCGCGCGGGCCCTGCTCGCGGACCCGGCGGTCCTGATCCTGGACGAGGCGACGAGTTCGCTGGACGTGCCGGGCGAGCGGGCGGTGCAGCGGGCGATGGACACGGTCCTCGCGGGCCGCACGGCCGTGGTCATCGCCCACCGCCTGTCCACGGTCGAGGTGGCGGACCGGGTCCTGGTGATGGAGTCGGGCCGGATCGTCGAGGACGGCTCCCCGTCCGAGCTGGTCACGGGCGACGGCCACTACGCGGGGCTGCACCGGGCCTGGCGGGACAGCCTGGTGGGCTGAGGCCCGGGACCGGCCGCCGGAACGGCCCCGGGGGCGCGGCTTCCGGGGCCGGACGGTGCGGTCGGGGACGGGTGCCGGTGCGCGCCCCCACCCGCGCGCGGGCGGCGTCGCGGCGGGCGGCGGCCTTCCCGGGCGCGCCCCGCAGGCCGAAGGCCCTCGTCGCGCCCCGGACGGCTCCGGAGGCCCCGATCACGGGCGGTACCGCGCCGGCGTTCACCGGGGTCCCTTCCCGCCGCGCCGTCGCGGCACGACCGCCGGTGGTCGCGTCAGGGGGCGTTTCGCCGCGCGGGCGAGAAGCGGAGCCGTGCGGAAGGCGGGGTTCGCCCCGCGTTTTTCGGCCATCTCCTCGGTACCGGCGGCCCGTGCCCTGCGGGTGGGGCGGAAGGCCGGAGTCCGCGCGACGGCCGGCCGGTGGATTCCCTTGCGAAGAACGGGGGATGACGGAATGCCCATGATCGGTGAAACGTCCGCTTAACGAACGCGCGCGTACGGGCAGCGGACGATTTCCGGCCAACTTGCCGCCACAGTCCTGACAGGTCCCCGTCATTCCTGCGACTCTCTCCCCGGCCCTTCGCACCAGCGTTCGCAGCTTCATCCGAACGTGCTTCACCGCTCTCCTTGCTCCGCCCGGCGGACTCACCCAAGCCCGCCGGTACCCCCCTCGCATAAGGAGTCTGCGTGAGATCCACGCCCAGCCGTCGCGCCACCGCGACCGGTGCTTTGATCGCTGCCGCCGCCATGATCGCCGTGAGCGTCCAGACGGGCGCCGCCACCGCGGCGGACTCCCCGTTCGGGACCGCCCCCCAGGCCCAGCGGGGCACGTCGGCGAACCCCGGCAAGCTCCCCGCCGACCTCACCCCCGCCGAGCGCACCGCGCTCATCAAGGCGGCGGACGCCGACAAGGCCGCCACGGCCAAGTCCCTCGGCCTCGGCGCCGAGGAGAAGCTGGTCGTCCGTGACGTCGTCAAGGACCGCGACGGCACGACCCACACGCGCTACGAGCGCACCTACGCGGGGCTGCCCGTCCTCGGCGGCGACCTGATCGTCGAGGAGACCGGGGCCGGCGTCACCCGGGGCGTCACCAAGTCCTCCCGCGCGGAGCTCAAGAACGTCGACACCACCGCCACGGTGGCCCCGGCCGTCGCCGAGAAGCAGGCCCTCGGCCTCGCCCGGGCGGAGGGCTCCGCCAAGGCCGAGGCCGACCGCGCCCCGCGCAAGGTCGTCTGGGCCGCCCAGGGCACCCCCGTCCTCGCGTACGAGACCGTCGTCGGCGGCCTCCAGCACGACGGCACCCCGAACGAGCTGCACGTCGTCACCGACGCCAAGACGGGCGCGAAGCTCTTCGAGTGGCAGGGCGTCGAGAACGGCACCGGCAACACGCAGTACAGCGGCCAGGTGACCCTCGGCACCGCGCCCTCGTACACGCTGACCGACACCGGGCGCGGCAACCACAAGACGTACAACCTCAACGGCGGCTCGTCCGGCACGGGGACGCTGTTCACCAACTCCACCGACGTGTGGGGCAACGGCCTCCCCTCCAACAAGGAGACGGCCGGCGCCGACGCGCACTACGGCGCCGCGCTCACCTGGGACTACTACAAGAACGTGCACGGCCGCTCCGGCATCCGCGGCGACGGCGTCGGCGCGTACTCCCGGGTCCACTACGGCAACGCCTACGTCAACGCGTTCTGGCAGGACTCCTGCTTCTGCATGACGTACGGCGACGGCCAGGGCAACGCCAAGCCGCTGACCTCGATCGACGTGGCCGCCCACGAGATGACCCACGGCGTCACCGCCGCCACCGCCAACCTGACCTACAGCGGCGAGTCCGGCGGCCTCAACGAGGCCACCTCCGACATCTTCGCCGCGGCCGTCGAGTTCTACGCCAACAACGCCAACGACAAGGGCGACTACCTCGTCGGCGAGAAGATCGACATCAACGGCGACGGCACCCCGCTGCGCTACATGGACAAGCCGAGCAAGGACGGCTCGTCCAAGGACGCCTGGTACTCGGGCATCGGCAACGTCGACGTCCACTACTCCTCGGGCCCGGCGAACCACTGGTTCTACCTGCTCTCCGAGGGCAGCGGCACCAAGACCATCAACGGCGTCACCTACAACTCGCCGACCTCGGACGGCCTGCCCGTCACCGGCATCGGCCGGGACAAGGCCGCGCTGATCTGGTTCAAGGCGCTCACCACCAAGTTCGGCTCCTCGACCAACTACGCCGGGGCCCGCACCGGCACGGTCGACGTGGCCAAGGCCCTCTACGGCGCCACCAGCCCCGAGGTCACGGCCGTCGAGAACGCCTGGGCCGCGATCAACGTCGGCGCCCGTCCCGGCGGCGGCACCCCCGGCGGCAAGGTCTTCGAGAACACCGCCGACGTCTCCATCCCGGACAACGGCGCCGCGGTGACCTCCTCCGTGACCGTCACCGGCGTCACCGGCAACGCCCCGAGCAACCTCGCCGTCGGCGTGGACATCGTCCACACCTACCGCGGTGACCTCGTCGTCGACCTCATCGCCCCCGACGGGTCGGTCTACAGCCTGAGCAACCGCTCCGGCGGCAGCGCCGACAACATCGTCCAGACCTACACCGTCAACGCCTCCACCGAGGTCGCCAACGGCGTCTGGAAGCTCCGCGTCCAGGACAAGGCGTCCGCCGACACCGGCTACATCAACGGCTTCAAGCTGACCTTCCCGTAGTCCGGGAGGAGAACGCGGAAGCACCCCGTCACGACGGACGCCCCGGGGAACATCCCCGGGGCGTCCCCGCGTCTCCGGGCCCGGGGCGCGCGGCCGGGGCGCCCCGGACCACCCGGCGGGCCGCTACCGCAGCAGCAGCCCCGCGCCCGCGCCCGTCGTCTCCTCCGGCAGGGCGACCAGGCCGAGTTCGGCCGGGTGGGCCAGGAGGGGGTGGGAGGGCAGGACACGGACCGTGCAGCCGAAGGAGCCGGTCCGGTCGAGCTCCAGGGCGCCCTCGTACGGGAGGCGGCCCTCCAGGTCCGGGCCGCCCGCCGGCTTGAGGGTGACGGTGCGGGTGGCGGTGAGGGTGTCGTCGGCGTCGACCCGGCCGGTGACGGCCTGGACCTCGACGTCCTCGGGGCCGAGCGCGCCGAGCGCCACCCGGACCCGGACGACCGGGGTCGCCCCCAGCTCCGCGTCGGCCACGTCGTCCGTGAGCCCGTCGCCGACCTCGACGCGGTCGACGGCCACCCGGGGCCAGGCCTCCCCGACCCGGGCCTTCCAGGCGGCGAGGTCCCGGGCGCGGGCCGGTGTGAGCGCCCGGCGGGCGGCCGCGGCGGGGGCGTACAGCCGCTCGACGTACTCGCGGACCATCCGGTCGGCGAGGACCCGGGGGCCGAGGTCGGCGAGGGTGCGCCGGACCATCGCGACCCAGCCGGCCGGCACCCCGTCGGGGCCCCGGTCGTAGAAGCGGGGGGCGACCCGGCGCTCGATCAGCTCGTAGAGGGCGGCGGCCTCCAGGTCGTCGCGGCGCTCCTCGTCGGCGGCGACCGCGCCGTCGGCGGTGGGGATGGCCCAGCCGAAGTCGGGCTCGAACCACTCGTCCCACCAGCCGTCGAGGACGGAGAGGTTGAGGCAGCCGTTGAGGGCGGCCTTCATGCCGCTGGTGCCGCAGGCCTCCAGGGGGCGGAGGGGGTTGTTGAGCCAGACGTCGCAGCCGGGGTAGAGGCGGCGGGCCATCTCCATGCCGTAGTCGGGCAGGAAGACGATCCGGTGCCGGACCCGGGGGTCGTCCGCGAACCGGACCAGCTCCTGCACGAGCCGTTTCCCGGCGTCGTCGGCGGGGTGGGCCTTGCCGGCGACGACGAGCTGCACGGGCCGTTCGGGGTGGAGCAGCAGCGACCGCAGCCGGTCCTTGTCCCGCAGCATCAGGGTGAGCCGCTTGTACGAGGGGACGCGGCGGGCGAAGCCGATGGTGAGGACGTCGGGGTCGAGGACGGAGTCGGTCCAGCCGAGTTCGGCGGCGGCCGCGCCGCGCTGCCGCCAGGAGGCCCGCAGCCGTTCCCGCACGTCGGCGACGAGCCGTTCGCGCAGGGTGCGGCGCAGTTCCCACAGCTCCCGGTCGCCCGCGTCGGGGCCGAGCGGCCCGACCTCGGGGGCGACCCAGGTGGGGGCGTGGACGCCGTTGGTGACGGAGGTGATCGGCACCTCGTCGGCGTCGAAGCCCGGCCAGAGCCCGGCGAACATGGCGCGGCTGACGGCGCCGTGGAGGGTGGAGACGCCGTTGGCGCGCTGGGCGAGGCGCAGGCCCATGGCGGCCATGTTGAAGACGCCGGGATCGCCGCCGAGCGGGGTCTCGTCGCCGAGGGCGAGGACGCGGCCGGTGTCGACGCCGGCGAGGGCGCCGTCCTGGCCGAGGTGGCGGGCGACCAGGGCGCGGTCGAAGCGGTCGATGCCGGCCGGTACGGGGGTGTGGGTGGTGAAGACGGTCCCGGCCCGGACGGTCTCCAGGGCGCTGTCGAAGTCGAGCCCCTCGGCCTGGAGTTCACGGATGCGTTCGAGCCCGAGGAACCCGGCGTGGCCCTCGTTGGTGTGGAAGACCTCGGGGGCGGGATGGCCGGTGAGCCGGGTGTACGCGCGGACGGCGCGGACGCCGCCGATGCCGAGCAGCATCTCCTGGAGGAGCCGGTGCTCGCTGCCGCCGCCGTACAGGCGGTCGGTGACGCCGCGTTCGCCGGGCGCGTTCTCCTCGACGTCGGAGTCGAGCATGAGCAGCGGGACGCGGCCGACCTGCGCGATCCAGACGTGGGCGTGCAGACTGCGCCCGCCGGGCAGGGCGAGGGTGACGCGGGCGGGGGCGCCGTCGGCCTCGCGGAGCGGGACCACCGGCAGCTCGCCGGGGTCGAGGACGGGGTACTGCTCCTGCTGCCAGCCGTCCCGGCCGAGGGACTGGCGGAAGTAGCCGTGCCGGTAGAGCAGGCCGACCCCGATCAGGGGGACGCCGAGGTCGCTGGCGGACTTGAGGTGGTCGCCGGCGAGGATGCCGAGGCCGCCGGAGTACTGGGGCAGGGCGGCGGCGACGCCGAACTCGGGTGAGAAGTAGGCGACGGCGGCCGGCAGGTCGTCGGACCGGTGCTGGTACCAGCGGGGCGCGCGGAGGTAGCCGTCGAGGTCCTCGGCGGCGGCGCGCAGGCGGGCCAGGAAGTCCTCGTCGGCGGCGAGGGCGGTGAGCCGGGAGGCGTCGAGGGTGCCGAGGACCCGGACGGGGTCGGTGCCGGCCGGGGCGCCGAGGGAGTCGAAGAGCGCCCGGGTGGGCTCGTGCCAGGACCAGCGCAGGTTGCGCGCCAGGTCGGCGAGGGGTCGAAGGGTGTCGGGGAGGACGGGACGCACGGTGAATCGACGGATTGCCTTCACGTGTTCCACCTTCGCAGGCGAGTACGGAGCGGAGCGGACGCACCACGCTGTGCGTCCGGCGTGCCGCTCCGACGTTAGGGCACGCCGCCCCGCCGGAACGCGGTGCGCGGGCGGCCCCGGCGTGGCGGGGCGTGCGCCCCGGACACGGACGGAGGGGGGCGCACACCCTCATGCGGGGCCCGCTCCCACCCGCCCCGTCCGCCCCTCCCGTCCCCCGGCCCTCCCGTCCCTCACCCGTCCGGTCCCGCCGGCCCCCGGGGGCGCGGGGCGGGACCGGACCCTTCGCCCCCTCACCCGTCCGGCCCAGGACGGGCGGAGGCCGGACGGGAACCGGGAGGGAACAGATCCGGCCGTCTTCGAAGGCGCTTTCACGCGGCCCGGACCGCTCCGACGTGCCCCGTCGGCCCCTTCACCGCGAGGTCGGGCCCCTTTTCCTGTCCGACTCCCGGCCTTGCCCGTTCTGCTATGACCCAGTAGTCGACAAAGCGCCGGATTGCCCGAGGGTGCACCATGGGAAGGCTCCTCCGGCAACGCCAGGCACCCGTCCGCTCCTGACCCCCTTTCACCCCCGTGGATCGGCCGTCCGGGTGAACGCGGACGGGAGCGGCCACGCCCGCGACCCACCGGCCGTCGGCGGAGCTAGAAAGAGCGCACCACCACCCGCACCCCCGTAAACCGTCAGGTGATGCTGTGAATCCGCTCATGGGACGCATTCCCGTACTGGACGTCCGCCCACTGGTCGACTGCGGCCGGCGCCCCGCGAAGGCGGTGGCCGGCGAGACCTTCGAGGTGACGGCGACCGTCTTCCGCGAGGGTCACGACGCGGTCGCCGCCAACGTCGTGCTGCGCGGTCCGTCGGGCCGTCCCGGCCCCTGGACCCCGATGCGCGAACTGGCCCCGGGGACCGACCGGTGGGGTGCCGAGGTCACCCCGGACGCCGAGGGTTCGTGGACGTACGCCGTCGAGGCCTGGAGCGACCCGATCGCCACCTGGCGCCACACGGCGAAGATCAAGATCCCGGCGGGCATCGACTCCGAACTGGTCCTCGCCGAGGGGGCCGGGCTGCACGAGCGGGCCGCGAAGGGCGTGCCGAAGAAGGGCGGCGGCCGGGAGACCGTGCTCGCCGCGGCGGACACGCTGCGCGACCCGTCCCGGCCCGCCGCCGTCCGGCTCGCGGCGGCGCTCGCGCCCCGGGTGGTGGAGATCCTGGACCGCCATCCGCTGCGCGAACTGCTCACCTCCTCGCCGAAGTTCCCCCTCCAGGTGGAGCGGGAGCGGGCCCTGTACGGCGCGTGGTACGAGTTCTTCCCCCGCTCGGAGGGGGCGCGCACGGTCGACGGGCGGACGGTTCCGGGGAACTTCCGCACGGCCGCCGAGCGGCTGCCCGCGGTGGCGGCGATGGGCTTCGACGTGGTGTACCTCCCGCCGGTGCACCCGATCGGCGAGACCCACCGCAAGGGCCCCAACAACTCCCTGTCGGCGTCGCCGAACGACGTGGGCGTGCCGTGGGCGATCGGTTCGCCGGAGGGCGGGCACGACGCGCTCCACCCGGACCTGGGCACCCTCGAAGACTTCGACGCCTTCGTGGCGCGGGCCCGGGACCTGCGTCTGGAGATCGCGCTGGACTTCGCGCTCCAGTGCTCGCCGGACCACCCGTGGGTGGAGAAGCACCCGGAGTGGTTCCACCACCGTCCGGACGGTTCGATCGCGTACGCGGAGAACCCGCCGAAGAAGTACCAGGACATCTACCCGATCGCGTTCGACGGAGCCCCCGGCACCATGGACGCGATCGTCGCGGAGACCGTGCGGGTGCTGCGGCACTGGATGGACCACGGCATCCGGATCTTCCGCGTCGACAACCCGCACACCAAGCCGGTGGTCTTCTGGGAGCGGGTGATCGGGGAGGTCAACCGGGCCGACCCGGACGTGATCTTCCTGGCGGAGGCGTTCACCCGGCCCGCGATGATGCGGACCCTGGGCGCGATCGGTTTCCAGCAGTCGTACACGTACTTCACCTGGCGCAACACCAAGGAGGAGCTGACGGAGTACCTGACCGAGCTGTCCCGGGAGACGGCCGCGCAGATGCGGCCGAACCTCTGGGTCAACACCCCGGACATCCTGCACGCCTACCTCCAGGAGGGCGGCCGGCCCGCGTTCGAGGTGCGGGCGGTGCTCGCGGCGACGCTTTCCCCGTCCTGGGGCATGTACGCCGGGTACGAGCTGTGCGAGAACACCCCGCTGCGGGAGGGCAGCGAGGAGTACCTCGATTCCGAGAAGTACGAGCTGCGGCCGCGCGACTGGGAGGCGGCGGAGCGGTCGGGGGCCACGATCACTCCCCTGATCACCGCCCTGAACCGGATCAGGCGCCGGAACCCGGCGCTCCACCGGCTGCGGAACCTGGTCTTCCACCACGCCGACAATCCGCAGGTGATCGCGTACAGCAAGCGCGCGGGTTCGAACACCGTTCTGGTGGTCGTCAACCTCGACCCGCACCACACCCAGGAGGCGACGGTCTCGTTGAACATGCCGGAACTCGGCCTCGACCGGCACGAGACCGTGCCGGTGCGCGACGAGCTCACCGGCGAGACCTATCACTGGGGCAGGGCCAACTACGTGCGCCTGGAACCGGGCGTCACGCCCGCGCACGTGCTGGTCCTGCGACCGTCCCCGCAGACCGGAGGGTCACCCACCTCATGACTGTCAACGAGCCCGTCCCCGACACGTTCGAGGACACCCCCGCCAAGGACCGCGACCCCGACTGGTTCAAGCGGGCGGTCTTCTACGAGGTCCTCGTCCGCTCCTTCCAGGACAGCAACGGCGACGGCGTCGGCGACCTGAAGGGCATCACCTCCCGGCTGGACTACCTCCAGTGGCTGGGCGTGGACTGCCTCTGGCTGCCGCCGTTCTTCAAGTCCCCGCTCCGGGACGGCGGCTACGACGTGGCCGACTACACGTCGGTGCTCCCCGAGTTCGGCGACCTGGCCGACTTCGTGGAGTTCGTGGACGCGGCCCACCAGCGCGGCATGCGCGTGATCATCGACTTCGTCATGAACCACACCAGCGACCAGCACATGTGGTTCCAGGAGTCTCGGCGCGATCCGGACGGGCCGTACGGCGACTACTACGTCTGGGCCGACGACGACAAGCAGTACGCGGACGCCCGGATCATCTTCGTCGACACGGAGACCTCCAACTGGACCTTCGACCCGGTCCGCAAGCAGTACTACTGGCACCGGTTCTTCTCGCACCAGCCGGACCTCAACTACGAGAACCCGGCGGTGCAGGAGGAGATCCTGTCCGCGCTGAAGTTCTGGCTGGACCTGGGGATCGACGGCTTCCGGCTCGACGCGGTGCCGTACCTGTACCAGCAGGAGGGCACCAACTGCGAGAACCTCCCGGCCACCCACGCCTTCCTGAAGCGGGTCCGCAAGGAGATCGACGACCACTACCCGGACACGGTGCTGCTCGCGGAGGCGAACCAGTGGCCCGAGGACGTCGTGGACTACTTCGGCGACTTCCGGTCGGGCGGCGACGAGTGCCACATGGCCTTCCACTTCCCGGTCATGCCGCGGATCTTCATGGCCGTGCGGCGCGAGTCCCGCTACCCGGTCTCGGAGATCCTGGCGAAGACCCCGGCGATCCCGTCGGGCTGCCAGTGGGGCATCTTCCTGCGCAACCACGACGAGCTGACCCTCGAGATGGTCACGGACGAAGAGCGCGACTACATGTACGCCGAGTACGCCAAGGACCCGCGGATGCGGGCCAACATCGGCATCCGGCGCCGGCTCGCCCCGCTCCTGGACAACGACCGCAACCAGATGGAGCTGTTCACCGCGCTGCTGTTCTCGCTGCCCGGCTCGCCGGTGCTGTACTACGGCGACGAGATCGGCATGGGCGACAACATCTGGCTGGGCGACCGGGACGGGGTGCGCACCCCGATGCAGTGGACCCCCGACCGGAACGCCGGGTTCTCCTCCTGCGACCCGGGGAGGCTGTACCTTCCGGCCATCATGGACCCGGTCCACGGCTACCAGGTGACCAACGTGGAGGCGGGGATGGCCTCGCCGTCCTCGCTGCTGCACTGGACGAAGCGGATGATCGAGATCCGCAAGCAGAACCGGGCCTTCGGGACGGGGACGTACACCGAACTCCCGGCGTCGAACCCGGCCGTGCTCGCGTTCCTGCGCGAGACCGCCCCCGAGGAGGGGATGGACGCCGACCTGGTCCTCTGCGTGAACAACTTCTCGCGGTTCGCCCAGCCGACCGAACTGGACCTGCGCCGCTTCGCCGGCTCCCACCCGGTGGAGCTGATCGGCGGGGTGGAGTTCCCGGCCATCGGGCAGCTCCCGTACCTCCTGACCCTCGCGGGACACGGGTTCTACTGGTTCCGCCTCAGGAAGGCCTGACACCGCACCGGTTCGGCCACGTCCCCGGCGGGGCGGTTTCGCCCGCCCCGCCGGGGGCACTGTGAACCCACACGATTCAGGTCCATACGGGCCTTCTTCCCGGGCCCATACGGATCTTCCCCTTCCGACACGTCCCGCACTTCCGGACAGCCCAAGCCGCCATCCGGGACACTCTGCGCATTTGAACGTATACGAACGCCATTTGCGCGCCCCGGGGAAAGGACGCGACGCCATGCCGGAGACCGCATCCACCACCCGGGCACCGGACGCCCTCCTCCCGTCCCTCGCCCCCCTGCTCCACGACTGGCTGCCACGGCAGCGCTGGTTCGCGGGAAAGGGCCGCCGGGTCACCGGATTCACCCTGGACGCGGCCACCGAGCTGCTGCCGCTGGACGGCCCGGGGCCCGGCCTCCTCCACCTGCTCGTACGGGTCGAACAGCCGGGCCGCCCGGCCGGTTCGCCCTCCGACTGCTACCAGTTGCTCCTGGGCGTGCGGGCCCAGCTCCCGCCCCGCCTCGCCCCCGCCCTGATCGGGCGCGTCCGGCAGGGGCCGCTCGCCGGACGGGCCGTCTACGAAGGGCTGCGCGACCCGCGGCTCGCCGGCCTCCTCTACGAACGGCTGCGCACCCCGGGCCGGACCGGCCCCCTGCGCTTCCACGCCACCAGCGCCCTGCCGGGCGCGCTCGCGCCCCGCATGCTCGACGCCGAACAGTCCAACTCCTCTCTCGTCTACGGGGACGCGTACATCCTCAAGATCTTCCGCCGGGTGAGCACCGGCGCCAACCCCGACCTGGAACTGCCGCTCGCGCTCGGCCGGGCCGGCTGCGCCCGGGTGCCCGCGCCGGTCGCCTGGTTCGAGTCGGGGGCCGCGACCCTCGGGGTGCTCCAGCCCTATCTGCGGGACTCCCGGGACGGCTGGCGGCTCGCGCTCGACGCGCTGGCCGCCGGACGGGAGTTCACCGCCGAGGCGCGGGCGCTCGGCCGCGCCACGGCCGAGGTGCACCTGGCACTGGCCGCCGCGCTGCCCACGCGGCGGCTGGGGAAGGAGGAGGCGGAACGACTGGCCGGCGCGATGGACCGGCGGCTCCACGCGGCGGCGCAGGCCGTGCCCGCGCTGCTGCCGTACGTGCCGGGGCTCCGGGCCGTCTTCGCGGCGGCGGGCGGGGCCGCCGGGGCGGGCGTGCTCCAGCGCGTCCACGGCGACCTGCACCTGGGCCAGACCCTGCGGGGCTCCGACGGGGCCTGGGCGGTCATCGACTTCGAGGGCGAGCCCGCGAAGCCGCTGGACGAGCGGCGCAGTCCCCAGCCCACGGTCCGCGACGTCGCCGGGATGCTCCGCTCCTTCGACTACGCGGCCCGCACCCACCGCCCCTGGAACGCCGACTGGGCGGCCCGCTGCCGCGCCGCCTTCTGCGCCGGCTACGCCGGGGCGGCGGGCACCGACCCCCGCTCGGACCCGGCGCTCCTGCGCGCCTACGAGACCGACAAGGCGGTCTACGAGGTCGTCTACGAGGCCCGCCACCGCCCGGACTGGCTCCCGGTCCCGATGGCCGCCATCGAACGTCTGGCGGCGGTCCCGTGAACCGCCCGTGCCGGACCGGAGCGCCCGCCCGCGCGGCCGCTCCCCCGTCCGGAGCAGCGCCCCGGACCGCCGTGCCCCGCTCCCGCCCGCGGAAAGCCCGGCCCGCCCCGTTCGGCCGAGTGTCCCGGGCGCCCGGCGGGCCGTTCCGTATCCGTGTACCCCTCTCCCTCTTCTCCCGCCCCCAGGAGGCTTCGCCGTGACCGCCCGATCCGCAGGAAAGACGTCCACAGCCAGGAAGGCGCTCGCGTCGGACACTGCCGGGAAGGCGCCCGCGTCGGACCGGTCCGCCGTGCGGAAGGCACCCGCTCCGGACCGACCGGCGGCGCGGAAGGCGCCCGTTCCCGACCGGCCCGCCGTGCGGGAGGCGCCACCGCTCGACCCGGGCGACCGGGCGCGGCTGCTCGCCGGGGAGCACCACGATCCGCACGGGGTGCTCGGCGCGCACCCGGTGCGCGGCGGCGTGGTGGTGCGGGTGCTGCGCCCGTTCGCCCGTGAGGTCGCCGTCCTCGTCAAGGGCCGCCGGATCACGCTCCACGACGACGGGGACGGCCTCTTCTCGGGGCTGCTGCCGCTGCTCCGCAAGGTGCCCGCCTACGAGCTGCGGGTGCGGTACGACGGAGGGGCCGGGGACGCCGACGGCACGGAACTGGCCGTGCAGGACCCCTACCGCTTCCTCCCCTCGCTCGGCGAGCTGGACCTCCACCTGATCGGGGAGGGCCGCCACGAGGAGCTGTGGAAGGCCCTGGGTTCCCGGGTGATGACGCACGAGGGCGTGACCGGCACCCGCTTCGCGGTCTGGGCGCCCAACGCGCGCGGGGTGCGGGTCACGGGCGAGTTCACGTGCTGGGACGGCACGGGGCTGCCGATGCGCTCCCTCGGCTCGACGGGCGTGTGGGAGCTGTTCGTGCCGGGGATCGGCGAGGGCGCCGTCTACAAGTACGACATCACCCGGCCGGACGGTTCGCACACCCTGCGGGCGGACCCGATGGCCCGCCGGACCGAGTGCCCGCCGAACACCGCGTCGATCGTCACCGAGTCGCACTACGCGTGGGACGACCGCGAGTGGATGGAGCGGCGGGGCAACCGCCCGGCCCACGAGTCCCCGCTCTCGGTGTACGAGGTGCACCTGCCGTCCTGGCGGCCGGGGCTCACCTACCGCGAGCTGGCCGAGCACCTGCCCGCGTACGTGCGGGACCTCGGCTTCACGCACGTGGAGTTCATGCCGGTCTCCGAGCACCCCTTCGGCGGCTCGTGGGGCTACCAGGTGACCGGGTTCTACGCGCCGACGGCCCGCATGGGCACCCCGGACGACTTCAAGTACCTGGTGGACGCGCTGCACCGGGCGGGCATCGGGGTCCTGATGGACTGGGTCCCGGCGCACTTCCCGAAGGACGACTGGGCGCTCGCGGAGTTCGACGGGCGGCCGCTGTACGAGCACGAGGACCCGCGCCGTTCGCACCACCCCGACTGGGGGACCCTGGAGTTCGACTACGGGCGCAAGGAGGTGCGGAACTTCCTGGTCGCCAACGCCGTGTACTGGTGCCAGGAGTTCCACATCGACGGCCTGCGGGTGGACGCGGTCGCCTCGATGCTCTACCTGGACTACTCGCGCGAGCACGGCGAGTGGGTGCCGAACGAGTTCGGCGGCCGGGAGAACCCGGACGCGGTGGCGTTCCTCCAGGAGATGAACGCGACCGTGTACCGCCGCTGCCCGGGGATCGTGACCTTCGCGGAGGAGTCCACGGCCTGGGACGGCGTGACGCGTCCCACGGACCAGGTGGGGCCGGGCGGCTTCGGCGGCCTGGGCTTCGGCATGAAGTGGAACATGGGCTGGATGCACGACTCGCTGGAGTACGTGCAGAAGGAGCCGGTGCACCGGAAGTACCACCACGACGAGATGACGTTCTCGATGGTGTACGCGTACAGCGAGAACTACATCCTGCCGATCTCGCACGACGAGGTGGTGCACGGCAAGCGGTCCCTGGTGTCGAAGATGCCGGGCGACTGGTGGCAGCAGCGGGCCAACCACCGCGCCTACCTGGGCTACATGTGGGCCCATCCCGGCAAGCAGCTCCTGTACATGGGGCAGGAGTTCGCGCAGGGCGGCGAGTGGTCGGCGGACCACGGCCCGGACTGGTGGCTGCTCGACCCGGCGTACGGGGCGGAGGCCGACCACCGGGGCGTGCGGGACCTCGTCCGCGACCTGAACACGGTGTACACGGCGACGCCGTCGCTGTGGGAGCGGGACACCTCCCCCGAGGGATTCGAGTGGGTGGTGGGGGACGCGGCCGACGACAACGTCTTCGCGTTCCTGCGCTTCGACGGCCTCGGCTCGCCGCTGCTCGCCGTGTCGAACTTCTCGCCGGTGGTCCGGAACGACTACCGGCTCGGCGTGCCGGACACCTTCGCGGCCT
The DNA here is from genome assembly GCF_055562975.1 of Streptomyces sp. NPDC014907. Taxonomy (NCBI): domain Bacteria; kingdom Bacillati; phylum Actinomycetota; class Actinomycetes; order Kitasatosporales; family Streptomycetaceae; genus Streptomyces; species Streptomyces sp. NPDC014907. The sequence continues at coordinate 287,983 of NZ_JBVHEG010000001.1, forward strand.
GGACGGAGGTGCTGAACACGGACGCGGCCCGGTACGGGGGCTCGGGCGTGACCGGCACCGATCCGGTGAAGACCGAGTCGGTGCCGTGGCACGGGCGCCCGTCCAGCGTGCGGATGACGCTGCCGCCGCTGGCGACGGTCTGGCTCAGGCCGGCTTGAAGGAGGCGGGCCTGAGGCACGGGCCCGGCCGGCCCCGGGTACCGGCGGGGTCCGGGCCGGGGTCCCGGGCCCGGACCGGGCCGGGAACGCCCGCCGGGCCCGGCCGCCCGCCGGTCAGCGGGCCGGCCTGACGATCCCCAGCCGCTGGGTGGCCCGGGTCAGCGCCACGTACAGGTCGTTCACGCCGTGCGGGACGCCGGCCCGGATGCCGTCCGGGTCGACCACCAGGACCGTGTCGAACTCCAGGCCCTTCGCCTGCCGGGGGTCGAGCAGGACCACCGGGCGGGTCAGGTCCGGGGCGGTGCCGTGGGCGGCGTCCGGCAGGGCGGCGAGCAGGGCGGGGTGCAGCTCCGCCGGGGCGATCACGGCGAGCCGCCCGTCGGGGCGGAGCTCGTCGGCGACCGCGCGGGCGGTCTCCGCCACCGGGTCCGGGACGGTCCGGTCCCAGGGCTCGACGCCGGTGGAGCGCACCGAGCCCGGCGGTTCGAAACCGGGGTCGGTCTCCCGGCGGACCGCGGCGGCGACGGCCATGATCTCGGCGGGCGTGCGGTAGTTGACGCCGAGCCGGACCAGTTCCCAGCGGTCCTCCACGTACGGGGCGAGGATGTCCTCCCAGTCCCCGACGCCGGCCGGGTCGCCGGTCTGGGCGGGGTCGCCGACCAGGGTCATGGAGCGGCTGGGGCTGCGGCGCATGAGGAGCCGCCAGGCCATCGCGGAGAGTTCCTGGGCCTCGTCCACGATGATGTGCCCGAAGGCCCAGGTGCGGTCGGCGGCGGCCCGCTCGGCGGCGCTGCGGTGGTCGGCCTCCTCGTGCCGTTCGGCGAACCGCTCGGCGTCGATGACGTCGTGGGCTGAGAGGACCTCCGAGGCGTCCTTGTCCCGCTCCTCCTTGTCCTCGAACTCGTAGGTGCGGGAGGCGTAGGAGACATCGAGGACGCCCTGCGCGTACTGGATCCGCTTCTGCCGCTCGGCCTCCTCGGCGGCGCGGGCGGCCGAGTCGTCCTCGCCGAGGAGTTCGGCGGCCTCGTCGAGCAGGGGCACGTCGGCGGGGGTCCACGCGCCGCCCTCGCGGCGGATCGCGGCGGCGTCCTCCCCGGGGAGGTGGGTGGGGTCGGCGAGGTAGTCCGCGAGGAAGTCCTGCGGGGTGAGGGCGGGCCAGAGGGTGTCGAGGGCGGCGTGGACCCCGGGGTTGGCGGCGACGCCCTTGGCGAGCAGGGCGATGTCGTCGGGTCCGAGGAAGTTGGGGCCGCCGTAGGGGTCGGCGCCGATCCGGTCCGCGAGCTGCCGCGCGAGGTCGTCCAGGACCCGGAAGACGAAGTACGGACGGGCGAGGTTGTGCGGGAGGGCGGTCTCGCGGGCCCGGTGGCGGGCCTCCAGGGCCATGCCCCGGTCGATGACCAGGTCCCCGTCCTCGTGGGGCACCACGAGGGGTTCGTCGTGCGCGGGGACCCGCTGACGGTCGCGCACGGCGGCGGCGAGGACGCCGGCCATGGCGGCGGAGCCCTTCACGGCGGCGGCGCGGGGGGTGTCGGTGCCGGTGGCGCGGACGCCGGGGAAGAGTTCGGCGGGGGTGGCCAGGAGGACGCCGGTCTCGCCGAGGGAGGGCAGCACGTTGCCGATGTAGCCGAGGAAGGCGGGGTTGGGGCCGACGACGAGGACGGCCCGCCGGGCCAGCTGCTCGCGGTGGGCGTAGAGGAGGTAGGCGGCGCGGTGCAGGGCGACGGCGGTCTTGCCGGTGCCGGGGCCGCCCTCCACGACGAGGACGCCCCGGTGCGGGGAGCGGATGATGGCGTCCTGCTCGGCCTGGATGGTCTGCACGATGTCGTGCATGCGGCCGGTGCGGGCGGCGTCGAGCGAGGCGAGCAGCACCTCGTCGGCGTCCCGGCCCTCGTGCCCGGTGCGGGTGGTGTCGGCGAGGTCGAGGACCTCGTCGTGGAGGGACGTGACCGTGCGTCCGGCGGTGCCGATGTGCCGGCGGCGGGAGAGGCCCATCGGCTCGTACCCGGTGGCGAGGTAGAAGGGGCGGGCGACCTCCGCGCGCCAGTCCACCACGAGGGGGGTGCGGTTCGGGTCGTCCTCGCGGATGCCGAGCCGGCCGATGTGGTGGTCCCGTCCGTCGCGGAAGACGAGGCGGCCGAAGCAGAGCCCGCTCTCCCCCGCGTTGAGCGCGGAGAGCAGCCCGGACTGCTCGGCGACCATCACGTCCCGTTCGAGCCGGCTCTGGTTGTTGCCGGTGCCGGGGGCGCGCAGGGCCCGCTCCACGGCGTCCTCGGCCCGGTCCCTCAGCGCGTCGAGCCGGGTGTAGAGATCGGTGATGAATCGCTGTTCGTTCCGGAATTCCTCGGTTGACAATTCGACTCCCGGCGCGATACGGTGTGGTTATTCAACTTCTCCGCGCCATTTGGCATGCCTTCGGTATGCGCGGGCACGGAATTCACCAATATACGCGACGCAATACCCCGACCGTCAATTCCGGTCGGGGTATTTCCGTATGTGCCGCCGGACGCCCGGACGGGAGCGGGTCCGGGTTCCGGCCCGCCCCCGTCCGTGGACCGGCCGGCGGGGCCGGCGCGTCCGGTCAGCCCCGGAGCACGTCCTCCAGCTCCTCCAGGAGACGGCGCTTCGGGCGGGCGCCGACGATCGACCTCACCGGCTCGCCCCCCTCGAAGACCATGAGGGTCGGAGTCGCGAGGACCCCGTAGCGGGTCGTGGTGCCCGGGTTGCGGTCCACGTCCATCTCCACGATCCGGAGGCGTCCGGCCTCCTCCCGGGCGATCGCGCCGAGCACCGGCTTCAGCTGGCGGCAGGGCCCGCACCACGTGGCGGTGAACTTCACCAGGACCGGCAGCCCGGACTCCAGCACCTCCGTGCCGAAGTCCGCGTCCGTGACCTCGGCCACGTCCTCCGTGTACGTCGTCATCTCCGTCACCCTTCCGTCTCCGCGTCCCGTTCCGTACCGATCTCGCACCGGGGCTCCGGACCGTGCGGCAGCTCCGCCTCGGCCCGGAGCAGCTGGGCCCCGACCTGGGCGCGCACCGCCCCGAGCTGCGCGATCAGGGCGTCCAGCTCGGCGACCTTCCGCCGGTAGACGGCGATCGAGGCCGGGCAGGAGTCCCCCGCCGGGTGCCCCGCGCGCAGACAGTCGACGAACGGGCGCGTCTCCTCCAGCTCGAACCCGAAGTCCTGGAGGGTCCTGATCTGCCGGAGGAGCCGCAGGTCGTCCTCGTCGTACGTGCGGTGGCCCCGGTCCGTGCGCCGGGCGGTCAGGAGACCGCGCGACTCGTAGTACCGCAGGGTCCGCGTGGTGGTTCCGGCCCGCTCGGCCAGCTCTCCGATGCGCATGCCCCGACCGTAGGCCTTGACGTCGGCGTCAGGGCAAGGGCCGGCCCTCCGGCCCGTGCGCGGAGCGGGCCCCGGATCGCGCCGGAGGCGGCCGGACCGCCGCGCGCCGGACGTGTTCCCGGTCCGGCGGGGCGGCGGGGCCCCTCCCTCCGCCGGAGAGGGGGAGAGGGAGTCCGTCAGACCGCCGCGGGGGTCTTCTCGCCCTCCCCGTCCGCCCGCTGGTCCGTGACCGGGGCCGGCGCGTGGTCGTCGAGCAGGGTCTCCTCGTCGAAGGGGACGCGCCCGGCGAGGACCTCGGCCATCCGCTCCTTGTCGACCTCCTTGGTCCACGTGCCGACGAGCACCGTGGCCACCGCGTTGCCCGCGAAGTTGGTGAGGGCGCGCGCCTCGCTCATGAAGCGGTCGATGCCGACGATCAGGCCGACCCCGTCGACCAGCTCGGGGCGGTGCGACTGGAGGCCGCCCGCGAGCGTGGCGAGGCCCGCGCCGGTGACGCCGGCCGCCCCCTTCGAGGCGATGATCATGAAGACGAGGAGCGAGACCTGCTCGCCGAGCGAGAGCGGGTCGCCCATCGCCTCGGCGACGAAGAGCGAGGCCATCGTGAGGTAGATGGCGGTGCCGTCGAGGTTGAAGGAGTAACCGGTCGGCACCGTGATGCCGACGACCGGCTTGCTGACGCCCAGGTGCTCCATCTTCGCGATGAGGCGGGGCAGCGCCGACTCGGAGGAGGAGGTGGAGAGGATCAGCAGGAACTCGCGGCCCAGGTACTTCAGGAGGGCCCAGATGTTGATCCCGGCGACCAGCCGCAGGATCGCGCCGAGCACGACGAAGACGAAGAGCCCGCAGGTCAGGTAGAAGCCGATCATGATGACGGCGAGGGACTTGAGGGCGTCCATTCCGGTCGCGCCCACGACGGCCGCGATCGCGCCGAACGCGCCGACCGGAGCGGCCCACATGATCATGGCGAGGATGCGGAAGACGAGCCGCTGGACGTGCCCGATCCCGCGCAGCACCGGCTCCCCGGCCGCCCCCATCGCCTGGAGCGCGAAGCCCGCGAGCAGGGCGACCAGGAGGGTCTGGAGCACTTCGCCCTCGGTGAAGGCGGAGACGAGGGTGGTGGGGATGATCCCGAGCAGGAAGTCCGCCGTGGACTCGCTCGCGCCCGCCGCCTGCTTGGCGCCGGCCTCCGCGACCTCCTTGGTGAGGTGGAGCCCGGAGCCTGGCTCCAGGAGGTTGCCGACGAGCAGACCGATCGCGAGGGCGACGGTCGACATGACCAGGAAGTAGCCGAGGGCGAGACCGCCGACGGCGCCGACCTTCGCGGCCTTCCGGACCGAACCGACACCGAGCACGATCGTGCAGAAGATGATCGGGGAGATCATCATCTTGATCAGGTTGACGAAGCCGGTGCCGAGCGGCTTGAGCTCGACGGCGACGCCCGGCGCCAGGAAACCGACCGCGATGCCGAGCAGAACGGCTCCGATGACGGCCAGATACAGATAATGGGTGCGGTCCCGGCGTGCGGCCACGGGTCCTCCTCGTGCTGGTGGGTGTCCTTCGGGCGTCCGCGTCCCGGTGGATCCCCGCGACTATCCACCAGCCTGTGACCCGGGTCACCGTTGCGTGCCTTTCGTTCACGGCCGGGGCGGCGGAGCGGGCCGGCGGGACGCCCGGACCGCGACTCCGGCGCCCGGACCGGGGCGTGCACACTTACCGGCATGCGCGTCCCCCTCTCCCGGCTCTCCCGGCTCTCCCGGTTCCCCCGGCCCCGCAGCCTGGCCGGCCAGCTCTTCGCGATGCAGATCGTGCTCGTGGCCGCCGTCGTGGCGGGGTGCGCGGTCTTCGCGTACGTCACGGACCGGGCCCAGGCCGAGGAGACCGCGCGGCGCCAGGCGACGGCGACCGCCGCGGCCGTCGCCGACTCCCCGTCCGTGGTGGCGGCGGCGCGTTCCGCCGACCCGTCGGCGGCGCTCCAGCCGTACGCGGAGTCGCTGCGCCGCCACGCGGACGTCGCCTTCGTGGTGGTCATGGCCCCGGACGGCACCCGCTGGACGCACCCGGACCCGGACCAGATCGGCCGCACGTACCTCGGCCACATCGAGGAGGCCCGGCGGGGACGGGTCCACTCCGAGACCCACCTGGGGGTCCTCGGCCCGTCCGTGCGGACCGTGGCGCCCGTCTTCGACGGCGGCGGACGGGTCGTCGCCCTCGTCAGCGCGGGCATCACGATCGAGCGGATCAGCGAGCAGGTGCGGGAACAGGTGACCGCCCTGCTCGGCACGGCGGGCGCGGCGCTCGCGCTCGGCGGGGCGGGGACGTACGTCGTCAACGCGCGCCTGCGCCGCCACACGCACGGCATGAACGCCACGGAGCTGAGCCGGATGCACGACTACCACGAGGCCGCCCTGCACGCGGTCCGGGAAGGGCTCGTGATGCTCGACGGACGGCGGCGGATCGCCCTGATCAACGACGGGGCGCGGGAGCTGCTGGGCCTGGACGAGGGGGTCGTGGGACGCCCGGCGGCGGAACTCGGCCTGCCCGCGCCGCTGACGGGGGCGCTGCTCTCCTCGGAGCCGCGCGTGGACGAGACCCACCTGACGGCGGACCGGGTCCTCGTCGTCAACACCCGTCCGGTGGTGGGCGGGGAGCGGCGCGGAACCGTCGTGACGCTCCGGGACCGCACGGAACTCCAGGCGCTCTCGGGCGAACTGGACTCCGAGCGGGGCTTCACCGAGGCCCTGCGCTCGCAGGCGCACGAGGCGGCGAACCGGCTGCACACGGTCGTCTCGCTCATCGAACTGGGCCGGGTGGACGAGGCGGTGGAGTTCGCGACGGCGGAGCTGGAGCTGGCGCAGGCGCTCACCGACCGGGTCGTGGACGCCGTGGGCGAACCCGTCCTCGCCGCACTGCTGCTCGGCAAGGCGGCGCAGGCCAACGAGCGGGGCGTGGAACTGGTCCTCACCGAGGACAGCCGCATCGACGACGGCCGGGTGCCGGCGGCCCTGCCCGCCCGGGACCTGGTCACGATCCTGGGCAACCTGATCGACAACGCGGTGGAGGCGGTGGGCGGGACCCCGCACGCGCGCGTGACCGTCACGGTCGCGGCCCGCGCGGGCGACGGGGAGCTGCTCCTCCGGGTCGGGGACAGCGGGCCCGGCGTCCGGTCCGCCGACCGGGACGCGGTCCTGGGGCGCGGCTGGTCCACCCGGGGTCCCGGGCGCGGCCTCGGCCTCGCCCTGGTGCGCCAGGCGGTCTCCCGCGCGGCGGGCACGCTGGACCTCGCGGACGGCGAGGAGGGCGGGGCGGAGTTCACCGTACGGCTGCCGCTGGGGAGGAACGGGACGGACCGGGAGCCGGGGGCGGGACGCGAGCCGGGGATGGGCCGGGGGTGGGAGCCGGGACCGGAACGGGGGCCGGGAACGGACCGGGGGCCGGGAACGGGACCGGAGCCGCCGTCCGGGCCGGGCCGTGTGCCCGCGCCCCGGAACGACGGCGCGGGCGGGCTCCGTGCGGGCGGCACCTCCGGCACGGGGAGCGGCCGTTCCGGCGCGGAGGACGGCCGCTCCGGCATGGGGGACGGACCTCCCGACGTGGGGGACGACCGTTCCGGCGCGGAGGACGGCCGTTCCGGCGTGGGAGACGGCTGCCCCGGGGCGGAGGGCGGGTCCACCCGTGCGGCGGACGGTCGTTCCGGGCCGGGGGTGACGGCGTGAGGACGGCACCCCTGCGGGTCCTGGTCGTCGAGGACGACCCCGTGGCGGCGGACGCCCACGCGCTCTACGCGGGGCGCGTCGAGGGGTTCACCGTCGTCGGGGTCGCCCACTCGCGGGCCGCCGCCGCCCGCCTGCTCGACCGGACGCCCGTCGACCTGATCCTGCTCGACCTGTACCTGCCGGACGGTCACGGCCTCCAGCTCCTCCGCGCCCTGCGCGCCGCCGGGCACACCGCCGACGTCATCGCGGTGACCTCCGCGCGGGACCTGGCGGTGGTCCGGGAGGGCGTGTCCCTGGGGGTCGTCCAGTACGTCCTGAAGCCGTTCGCCTTCGCGACCCTCCGGGACCGGCTCGTCCGGTACGCCGAGTTCCGGGCGGCCGCCGGGGAGGCGTCCGGGCAGGACGAGGTGGACCGGGCGCTCGCCGCCCTCCGCGCCCCGCACCCGGCCGCGCTCCCCAAGGGCCTGAGCGCGCCCACCCTGGAGTCGGTCACCCGCACCCTCAGGTCCGCTCCGGGCGGGCTCACCGCCGCCGAGGCGGGGGCGGCCGTGGGGATCTCCCGGATCACCGCGCGCCGCTACCTGGAGCACCTCGTCGCCGAGGGCCGGGCCGTGCGCGCGCCGCAGTACGGGCAGATAGGGCGGCCCGAACTCCAGTACCGCTGGCTCGACGGCCCGGCGCGCCCGGCGGGGAGCCGCTGAGCCGGCGGCCGCTGCACGGCCGCCGTGCATGCTCCGGGGCGGCGGACGCGGCCCGGAAGGGCACGGGAGGGCCGCGCGCGGGCACGGGAGGGTCGCGGGAAGGCCGCGCACGGGCGCGGGGCGGCTTTTGAGCGGTTACCGTCCGGTTCTCCGGTTCCCCCGTTCCCACAGCTCCGCATGTTTGGGTGAACACACCGTAGCCACCCGTGACCCTCCCCCCTACGGTGGCGGCGTGCACCAAGCCTCCCCTCCCTTCGACGCCCTGGCCGCGCGCCGCCTGCGCGAAGGCCTCGGCATGGCCCACGGCCACGTCGCGTACGGCCTGCGGGCGCAGTACGACGTCCTCGTCACGCCCGACACCGTCCTCGACTGGGAACACGGCCGGGCCACGCCGAACGCGCGGGAACTCACCGCCCTCGCGGGCGTCCTGTGGTGCTCCCCCACCGACCTGCTCACCGCCGCCTCCACCCTGCGCGAGCACCGGACGGCGCGCGGGCTGGCCCCCGAGGAGCTGGCCCGGCGGGTGGGGCTCGCGGCCTCCGCGTACCGGCGGATGGAGGAGGAGGGCCGCTGGCGCGGCACCGAACGCCAGACCGCCGCCCTCGCGGACGTGCTCGGTCTCGGCCCGCGCGCCCTGATCACCGCGACCGGCGGCGACGAGCGCCTCACCGGACTGCTGCGCGACGCGGCCACCACACGCTGGCAGGCGTACGTGAAACCTGCGGTGCGGATGGTGCCGCTGCCCCGGAGGACCCTGGAGTCGGCGCTCCAGCGGCTGCACGCGGACTACCACGCCCGGATGGCGGCGACCGGCGGTTGGGGAGCGTCGGGGACCACCGGCGACGAGGGCCGGGCCTACCTGGACGACGTCCTCGCCCACTTCTGGGCGGCCGCCGGAGCCTGAAGTCCGGCGGGTACGGGGACGCGGCGCCCGGTGCGCCGGGCGGGCCCGCCCCGTACTCCGGCCCGCCCCGTACCCCGGCCCGGCCGGGAGCCCGGTTCCGGTGGTCCGCCGGACGGGGCTCAGTCCCGCCGGGGGAAGTCGAAGAGCTGGCCCGCGCCGTCCGGTGCGCAGGGGGCCTGGGCGAGGCGGGCCCAGGCGGCCGTGCGGTCGCCGACGACGGTGACGCAGCTTCCGGGGGTCGCGGAGCCGACGGGGACGATCCGGTAGCCCTCGACGGGGGTGCCGTACGGCTCCAGGGCGAACTCCTCGACCCGGGTGGGGTCGCCGCACTCGGAGTCCTCGTACGCCGCGCCGGGCACGCGGCCGCCGGAGGGTATGCCGGAGCAGCCGGGGCCGTAGTCGGGGTGGTGGGTGACGATCCGCCACCGGCCGCCGCCCGCCGCCGCGAGCGAGTAGAGCGGCACGTCCGCCTCGTCGCACGGCACCTGGTGGACCTGGCCGGTGCGGGTGCCCCGCCGCTCGCCGAGGCAGAAACCGGTGCCGGCGACCCGGACCCGCACGTCGCCCGCGACGGGGGCGACGGGGGTACGGGGCGGCCCGGGGCGGCCGTCCCGCAGGAAGGCGACGACGCTGACGCCGGCGAGCACGAGGGCGGTGACCGCGACCGCCGGGACGAGGAGGCGCCGTATCCGCGACCGGGCTTCCGTCCCCCCGGCGAGGACCTCGCCGGGGCCGGACCGGCGGGACGGGCCGCCGGGAGCCGCGCCGGCGGGAGGGGCGGCGGGTGCCGCTTCGGCGGGAGGAGCGTCGGCAGGAACCGCTTCGGCGGGAGGAACGCCGGCAGGGGCCGCGTCGCCGGGAGCCGCGTCGGCAAGAGGGGCGTCGGCGGAAGCCGCGTGGCCGGAAGGAGTCCCGCCGGGAGGGGACCCGCCGGAAGGAGTCCCGCCCGGAGGGGTCCCGGCGGGCGTGCCGCCGGCACGGGGGGCCGGCACGGGGTGGCCGCCGGTCCCGTCCCGGTCCGGTGCGGCGTCCGGCGGCCCGTACCCCCTCCGCTCCGCGAGGGCCCCGCGCGCCGCCCGCCACTCCTCGGGCGCGGCCGGTCCGGCCCCGCACGCGCGGACGAAGGCGATCAGGAGTTCTTCGCGGGGCAGGGTCGTGCGGGCCAGCATGTTCGCCACCGTGGAGCGGGGCAGGACGTCACCGTGCTCCTCCGCGCGCGCCGAGAGTTCGCGGTAGGTCAGACCGGACCAGTCCTTGAGCGCCCGGAGGCGCGCGAGGAATTCGGCGGGGGTCCGGGCCCCCCGCGGGTCAGGGGCGTGCTCCCCCGGTGTCATCCGTGCCTCCCCCTCCGCCGGACAGGGTCGGGACATGTCCGGGACAGGCCCCAAGCCTTGTTGATCGCGCGCCGCGGCTCAAGAGTGGAACCCGGCGTTTCCAGGAGGACGCCGGGCGCGGGAAGCGGCCCCGACCGTTCACGGGGGGACGGTCGGGGCCGCTCGGCCGTACGGTGCCGGTCACCCCGGCCCGGGGCCGGGGCCGGGTTCCGGGCGCGATTCCGGGCGCCGTCGCGGGCGCGGTTCCGGTCGAGTTTCCGGTCGCGGACGCGGTTCCGGTCGCGTTTCCGGGCGCGGGCGCGGGCCGGCGGTCTAGAAGACCGACTCCGCCTCCCGCATGCGGTGCGCCGGGACCCGCTTGAGCTGGGTCACGGCCTCCGCCAGCGGCACCATCTCGATGTCCGTGCCGCGCAGCGCCGTCATCCGGCCGAAGTCGCCGCGGTGCGCCGCCTCCACCGCGTGCCAGCCGAAGCGGGTCGCGAGCACCCGGTCGTACGCGGTCGGCGTGCCGCCGCGCTGGACGTGGCCGAGGATGACGGGGCGGGCCTCCTTGCCGAGGCGCCGCTCCAGCTCGACGGCGAGCTGGTTGCCGATGCCCTGGAAGCGCTCGTGGCCGAACTGGTCGATCTCGCCCTTCGCGTACTCCATCGAGCCCTCGGCCGGGTGCGCGCCCTCGGCGACGCAGATGACGGCGAACTTCTTGCCGCGCGCGAAGCGCTCCTCGACCATCTTGACGAGGTCGTCGACCTGGAAGGGACGCTCGGGCAGGCAGATGCCGTGCGCGCCGCCGGCCATGCCGGACTCCAGGGCGATCCACCCGGCGTGGCGGCCCATCACCTCGACGACCATCACCCGCTGGTGGGACTCGGCGGTGGTCTTGAGGCGGTCCATGGCCTCGGTGGCGACGCCGACGGCGGTGTCGAAGCCGAAGGTGCGGTCCGTGGAGGAGATGTCGTTGTCGATCGTCTTCGGGACGCCGACGACCGGCATCCCGGCGTCGGACAGCATCCGGGCGGCGGTCAGGGTGCCCTCGCCGCCGATGGGGATGAGGACGTCGATGCCGTACTGGCGGGCCAGGTCGGGGGCGGTCTCGGCGGCCTCGCGCAGGCGGTTGCGCTCCAGACGGGCCGATCCGAGAATGGTGCCGCCACGGGCCAGGATGCCGCTGACGGCGTTCAGGTCGAGGGGGCGGAAGTGGCCGTCGAGGAGTCCCTTGAACCCGTCCTCGAAGCCGATGACCTCGTCGCCGTGGCCGGTCAGCGCCCGGTGCACGACCGACCGGATCACTGCGTTCAGGCCGGGGCAGTCGCCGCCTGCGGTGAGAACTCCGATGCGCATCGTGCTGTGTCTCCTGCTCGGTCGCGGTCCGTATGAGCCACCCCGATTCTCACACGCCGTGCCTGACGGGTGCGCTCGTCGCCGTTCCGCGCGTCCCCTCCGGTGCCTTCGCGGAGGCCTTCCGGCCCGGAGTTCCGGGCCTTTCGCCCGGCGGGCGTCGTAACCAGTCCCGGGGGTATTGTCAAGGGGGTGACAACGCTCTGTCGGATGCTTTCCGGTCACGTCGGGTTGACGCGCGGAGGGACGCGGAGACCGGCGGGGAGACGGGAGGACCGGCCGACGGATCGACGCACGGACCGACGCACGGGCCGACGAGGCGGCGCGAGGACACCGCCCGGCCCCTTCCGCAGGACTGGACAGGAGACCACGGCGTGACGCGCAGCGTGTACGTGACCGGGACCGACCGCGGTGACGGCCGCCAGGTCGTCGAGCTGGGAGTCATGGAACTCCTCACCCGCCAGGTGGACAGGGTGGGGGTGTTCCGCCCGCTGGTGCACGACGGACCCGACCGGCTCTTCGACCTGCTGCGCGTCCGCTACCGGCTCTCGCAGGACGCCTCGACGGTCCACGGCATGGACTACCGGGAGGCGTCCGCGCTCCAGGCCGAGCGGGGCACCGACGAGCTGGTCTCCGAGCTGGTCGACCGGTTCCACGCCGTCGCCCGCGACTACGAGGTCGTCCTCGTCCTGGGCACCGACTACGCCGCCACCCAGCTCCCCGACGAACTGGCCCTCAACGCCCGCCTGGCCAACGAGTTCGGCGCCTCCGTCATCCCGGTGGTCGGCGGCAAGGACCAGCCGGCGGAGTCCGTGCGGTCCGAGGCCCGCAACGCCTTCCGGGCGTACGACGGGCTCGGCTGCGACGTGCTCGCGATGGTGGTCAACCGGGCGGCGGCCGAGGACCGGGCGGCGATCGCGGAGCGGCTGTCCGCCCGGCTGCCCGTGCCCTGTTACGTCCTGCCGGACGAGCCGGCCCTGTCGGCGCCCACCGTCGCCCAGATCACCCACGCGCTCGGCGGCACCGTCGTCCTCGGGGACGACGCGGGACTCGCCCGGGACGCCCTGGACTTCGTCTTCGGCGGGGCGATGCTGCCGAACTTCCTCAAGGCGCTGACCCCGGGCTGCCTGGTCGTCACCCCCGGCGACCGGGCCGACCTGGTCGTGGGCGCGCTCGCCGCGCACTCGGCCGGCACCCCGCCGATAGCCGGAGTGCTGCTCACCCTGAACGAGCGGCCCGGCGAGGAGGTCCTGACCCTGGCGGCCCGCCTCGCGCCCGGCACCCCGGTGGTCTCGGTCGCGCGGAACAGCTTCCCGACCGCCGCCGAACTCTTCGCGATGGAGGGCAAGCTGAACGCGGCCACACCGCGCAAGGCGGAGACCGCCGTCGGCCTGTTCGAACGGCACGTGGACACCGCCGACCTGCTCAAGCGGATCTCGGTGGCCCGCAGCGGCCGGGTCACCCCGATGATGTTCGAGCACGAGCTGCTGGAGCAGGCGCGGGCCGACCGCCGCCGGGTGGTGCTCCCGGAGGGCACCGAGGAACGGGTCCTGCGCGCCGCCGACGTGCTGCTGCGCCGGGACGTGTGCGAGCTGACCCTGCTCGGGGACGTCGACGTCATCCGCAAGAAGGCCGCGGACCTGGGCATCGCGCTGGGCGGGACGCAGCTGATCGACCCGCGGACCTCGGAGCTGCGGGACGCGTTCGCGGAGAGGTACGCGGCGCTGCGCGCCCACAAGGGCGTCACCGTGGAGCTGGCGCACGACGTGGTGTCGGACGTGAACTACTTCGGCACCCTGATGGTCGAGGAGGGCCTGGCCGACGGCATGGTGTCCGGCTCCGTGCACTCCACGGCCGCGACGATCCGGCCCGCCTTCGAGATCATCAAGACGAAGCCGGAGGCGTCGATCGTCTCGTCGGTCTTCTTCATGTGCCTCGCGGACAGGGTGCTGGTGTACGGCGACTGCGCGGTCAACCCGGACCCGGACGCGGCGCAGCTCGCGGACATCGCCGTCCAGTCGGCGGCCACCGCGGCCCGCTTCGGCGTGGAGCCGAGGATCGCGATGCTCTCGTACTCCACGGGCACCTCGGGCTCCGGCGCCGACGTCGACAAGGTGCGGGAGGCGACCGGGCTCGTCCGGGAGGCGCACCCGGAGCTGCGGGTCGAGGGGCCCATCCAGTACGACGCGGCCGTGGAGCCCTCGGTCGCGGCGACGAAGCTGCCGGGTTCGGAGGTGGCCGGGCAGGCGACCGTGTTCGTCTTCCCCGACCTGAACACGGGCAACAACACGTACAAGGCCGTGCAGCGTTCGGCCGGCGCCGTGGCCGTCGGGCCGGTGCTGCAGGGCCTGCGCAAGCCGGTGAACGACCTCTCGCGCGGCGCGCTCGTCAGCGACATCGTCAACACGGTCGCCATCACGGCGATCCAGTCCCAGGGTCAGGAGCTTCCCGCATGACCACCCGTCCGTCCCCCGCCGCCCCCAGCCGCGTGCTGGTCCTCAACTCCGGTTCCTCGTCGCTGAAGTACCAGCTCATCGACATGCGCGACGACAGCCGCCCGGCGCAGGGGATCGTGGAGCGGATCGGCGAGGAGACCTCGCGGCTCGCGCACACCCCGCCCGGCGGGAACGGGGAGAGGCGCGAGCGGAACGGCCCGATCGCGGACCACGCGGCGGCCCTGAAGGCGGTCGCCGGGGAGCTGGCGGCGGACGGGCTGGGCCTGGACTCCCCCGAGCTGGCGGTGATCGGGCACCGGGTGGTGCACGGCGGGCTGCGGTTCACCGAGCCGACGGTGATCGACGGCGAGGTGCTCGCGGAGATCGAACGGCTCGTCCCGGTGGCGCCGCTGCACAACCCGGCGAACCTGGTCGGCATCCGCACGGCGATGACCCTGCGCCCCGACCTGCCGCAGGTGGCGGTCTTCGACACCGCCTTCCACCGCACGATGCCGGAGTCGGCGGCGCGGTACGCGATCGACGTGGAGACCGCGGACGCGCACCGCATCCGGCGGTACGGCTTCCACGGCACCTCGCACGCGTACGTCTCGCGGAAGACGGCGGAGCTGCTCGGCAAGGAGCCGGAGGAGGTGAACGTGATCGTGCTGCACCTGGGGAACGGGGCCTCCGCCTCGGCGGTGCGGGGCGGCCGGTGCGTGGACACCTCGATGGGGCTGACGCCCCTGGAGGGCCTGGTCATGGGCACCCGTTCGGGCGACGTCGACCCGGCGGTCACCTTCCACCTCCGGCGGGTGGCGGGGATGTCGGCGGACGAGATCGACGTCCTCCTGAACAAGAGGTCCGGTCTGGTCGGGCTCTGCGGCGACAACGACATGCGGGAGATCCGCCGCCGGATCGACGAGGGCGACGAGCGGGCGGCGCTCGCCTTCGACATCTACGTCCACCGCCTGAAGAAGTACATCGGCGCGTACTACGCGGTGCTCGGCCGGGTGGACGCGGTGGTGTTCACGGCGGGGGTCGGGGAGAACGCGGCCCCGGTGCGGCAGGCGGCGGTGGCGGGCCTGGAGGAGCTGGGCCTCGCGGTGGACGCGGACCTCAACGCCGCGCGTTCCGGCGGGGCGCGGATCATCTCGCCGGAGTACGCGCGGGTGGCGGTCGCCGTGGTGCCGACGGACGAGGAGCTGGAGATCGCGCGCCAGAGCTACGCGCTGGTGCGGGGCCCGCTCACCGGGAACCCGGAGGGCTCGAACGAGTGATCGCCTGAGCGACCTCCCGCCCATATGTACTTTCCGCCAGTTGGAATATTCCGCAGCGAAACAAACGGATAGGATTCGCCTCATGCGCCGTTCCAAAATCGTCTGCACGCTGGGCCCCGCCGTCGACTCGTATGAGCAGCTGAAGGCTCTCATCGAGGCCGGCATGAACGTGGCCCGATTCAACTTCAGCCACGGCTCCCAGGCAGAACACCAGGAGCGGTACGACCGCGTCCGGCAGGTCGCCGCGGACACCGGGCGCGCCGTCGGCGTCCTCGCCGACCTCCAGGGCCCGAAGATCCGTCTGGAGACCTTCGCCGAGGGACCGGTCGAGCTGGTGCGCGGTGACGAGTTCACCATCACCACCGAGGACGTCCCCGGCGACAAGTCGATCTGCGGCACCACCTACAAGGGGCTGCCCGGCGACGTCTCCAAGGGCGACCAGATCCTCATCAACGACGGCAACGTCGAGCTGCGGGTGACCGAGGTCGAGGGCCCCCGGGTCCGGACCATCGTCATCGAGGGCGGTGTCGTCTCGGACCACAAGGGCATCAACCTGCCGGGCGCGGCCGTCAACGTCCCCGCCCTGTCCGAGAAGGACGTCGACGACCTCCGCTTCGCCCTGCGGATGGGCTGCGACATGGTCGCCCTGTCGTTCGTGCGCGACGCCAACGACGTCAAGGACGTCCACAAGGTGATGGACGAGGAGGGCCGCCGGGTCCCCGTCATCGCCAAGGTGGAGAAGCCGCAGGCCGTCGAGAACATGGAGGCCGTCGTCGCGGCCTTCGACGCGGTCATGGTGGCCCGCGGCGACCTCGCCGTGGAGTACCCGCTGGAGAAGGTCCCGATGGTGCAGAAGCGCCTGGTGGAACTCTGCCGCAGGAACGCCAAGCCGGTCATCGTCGCCACCCAGATGATGGAGTCGATGATCACCAACTCGCGCCCGACCCGCGCCGAGGCGAGCGACGTCGCCAACGCGATCCTGGACGGCGCGGACGCGGTCATGCTGTCGGCCGAGTCCTCGGTCGGCGCGTACCCGATCGAGACCGTCAAGACGATGTCGAAGATCGTCTCGGCGGCCGAGGAGGAGCTGCTCTCCAAGGGCCTCCAGCCCCTGGTCCCGGGCAAGAAGCCGCGCACCCAGGGCGGTTCGGTCGCCCGCGCGGCCTGCGAGATCGCCGACTTCCTGGGCGGCGAGGCGCTCGTCGCCTTCACCCAGTCCGGCGACACGGCCCGCCGCCTCTCCCGCTACCGCGTCCAGCAGCCGATCCTCGCCTTCACGACGGACGAGAACACCCGCAACCAGCTCACCCTGAGCTGGGGCGTCGAGTCCTACGTCGTCCCGCACGTGGACAACACGGACGCGATGGTCGACCTGGTGGACGCCGAACTCCTCAAGCTCCAGCGCTACAACGAGGGCGACCTCATGGTCATCACGGCCGGCTCGCCCCCCGGCGTCCCGGGCACCACGAACATGGTCCGGGTCCACCACCTGGGTGGCGGCGAGCGCGACTGACGCGCCGCGGCACACGGCGAGGCCCCCGTCCGGAACAGGACGGGGGCCTCGTCGCGTGCGGCTCCCGGAGGAGTACGGGGGTCAGTTCGGTTCGATCGTGTTGCGGAGGCCCGGGACTCTGAGGGTGCCGCCGAACTGGCCGGCCTGCTTGAGCTTGACGTCGGTGAACCAGACGTACGAGACGTCCAGCGGGGGCGGGGTCTCCGGACTGAAGGTGATCGGGAGGAAGGGGATGCCGAAGATCTTGCCCTTCAGCTCCTCCGTGTACATCGTGACCTTGCCGTCGGTGATGGTCGACTCCTTGCCCGGGGTGGACCGGACGTGGCCCGTACGGCCCTCGGAGTGCACCGTCAGCTGGTGCAGGTCCTTGATCTGCACCTTGGTGGCGGTGAACTTCAGGACCTTCTTGGTCTTGCCGCCGTAGGTCCTCACCTCGACGATGCCGTGGTACTTCAGGCCCGAGAGCGTGAGCAGCGAGCTCTCCAGGCGCCACGGATCGTCCGGGAGCAGCGGGATGCCGGGCTCCAGGTCGGCGTCCGCGAGCGCCTTCGCGTCGTGTTCCGGGCACGGGTAGCGGGGCTTGGCGCCCTCGGGTATGTCCTCGTCCTTCCTGGCGTCGAGGCCCTTGACGTCCTCCGGCAGCTCCGCGACCCCGACGCCCGCCTTCTCGGCGGCCTCGCGGATCGCGGCCTTCGTCTTCTCCGCGACCGGGTCGGCGGCCGGCTTCGGGTCCGCGGCGGTCTTCGGCGCGGCGGACGCGGCCGGCTTCTCGTCGGCCGTGGCCGGCGCGGCCGGGGGCCGAGCGGTGGGTGCCGCCGTCGTGGGCGCCGCCGTGGTCGGCGTGGCCTTCGGCTTCGACGGATCCAGTCCGCCGAAGAGGTCCTTCAGTGCGTCGCCCAGTCCCAGCGGGTCCAGCGGGTTCCTGGACGTGGCCGGGGAGGAAGTCGCCGTGGGCGTCGGCGTCGCGGTGGGCGCGGCGGTGGTCTTCGCCTCCTCCTGCGCCTGCCGTCCGGTCGTCGTCGCGGCGTCCGTCGCGGCCGGCGCAGGTGTCGCGGTGGCGGACGGGGAGCCGGTGGGCGCGGCGGTCGCGCTCGCGGACGCCGAGGGGGTGGCCGTCGGCCCGGCGCTCTCCGAGGGCTTCGGCTTCTCCGTCGCCTCCGACGCGGGCTCGTCCGAGCGCGACACGCACGGGGCGGACGCGAAGGGGGCCTCGTCGTCGGCGAGGGCGAGCTTGGGCGTGAGGCCCATGCCCACGAACACCGCGGTCGGCATGGCGGCCAGCGCCATCGCCTTGCCCGCGGGGCCCTGTATGCGGTTCAGCAGCGTCTTGCGCGGGGCCGCGTGTCGCGGACCCCCCTTCACGAGCGCCGGCTGGGACTCGTCACCCCGCACTGTTCCTCCCGCCCTTGGCGTCGATCGTCGTTTCGGTGGCGTGGTGCTCCGCCTCGCGCTGTTCCGGGACGGCGACCGTCACTGCCTCGGTCGCTCCGGTACCGGCGAAGGATCCCGGGTCCTCGTCGTCGTGCTCCGCTTCGGCGATCTCCTTGGCGGGCGGCCTGGGAGCCCAGGAGGCCGACATGCCGCCTCCGACGAGGGCGAGGAGGAAGCCGACGCCCAGTCCGCCGAAGTTCGACACCGGGATGGAGACCAGGCCCAAGAGGATCGACGCGACACCTGCGAAGACCCGCACGATGGGCTGGAACCACATCGTCAGACCGAGGGTGATGAGCAGGACGCCGATGATCAGCGCGCTGGACCCGGCGGTCGTCTTCATGGCGAGGGTGATGTTGCCGAGGCGCAGGTCCCCGTACGGGAGGTAGGCGATCGGCACGCCGCCGAGCATGGTGAAAAGTCCCGCCCAGAAGGGCCGGGTCTGCCGCCAGACCTTGAACCGGTTCTCCTTGGGGACTTCGCGGGAAGCGGAGTTCTCGGCGCTCATGGAAACAGCTCCCTTGAAGCGGTGTTGCTGAAAGAAGGTGGAGAGGAGTGGGGCCCGGCCCCGGGGAAGGATGCGGGCCACCGGAGCGGCCCGCACCTTCAGGACCGGATCAGTCCTTGTAGCACTCGGCGTCGGTGCCCCTGCTCAGGGACAGGTGCAGACCGGGGAGCTTGAACGTGGCGGCCGTGGTCGCCCACGCCTTCTGCTTGACCCCGGTGAGCGTCGCCTTCTCGGCGCGCTGGGCGAAGCCGTTCGCGTTCGCCCGGCCCTCGGGGGTCTTCGGGTCGATGCCCGGCTTGCCCTCGATCACCTTGCCGTTCGCCTTGTTGAGGTCACCGGCCGCGACACCGATGTCGATCTTGTCGAACTGAGCGTCGGCGCTCAGGTCGGAGACATCGAGGTAGATGTCCTTGGCGTAGACGCGCTTGTCCTTGTCCTTCACGCCGTCGTTGCCGGCCTCCAGACGGAGAGTGACGTCGCCGATGAACGGCACCTTCGGCGTCACGACCGACTGACACATCTTGGTGATGTACGCCTCGGAGAAACCGGAGACCGCGACGGGTGCCGCGAACGGCTTGCCCTCAAGGGTGCTGCCGGAGTCGACGCTGCCGTACTGGACGAAGTCGTAGCCCTCGAGGGACTGCGCCCCGACCTTGAACTCCTGGCCGGAGATGCTGAACGACGCCGCGAGCGCGCCCTGCGCCAGCCCGACGCCGATCGCGGCCGTCGCGGCCACGCTCGGGACCATGACGACGGCGAACCGCTTCCATCTGGTTCCACCACGAACCTGGGACTGCATGAGAATCCTCCTTCTCGGACGTACATCTCCAGAAGGGGCGTGGGCCCGATCTGCGATGGGAGAAGAGCTACGTCCTCGGGAAGGAGAGCGCCTGGACGGCGGGTGGCGCGAAGCGCGTCCCGGTCACCGGCGATCACCCCCGAGCGACAACCACGGGCCACGCGGTGCGCGTGGCCTGATTGGACAGGCCCCGTTCGGTGCGAGCGGGAACCCCCCTGTCCGCGACCGGCGCCGGAGCACCGGTCCGCCCGGTGGGGACCTTCGCCGCGGTCCCGGTTGGCTGCCGGGTGGTGCGGTTCGGACCGGGCGTGGCCGATCGTGGTCCATTCCGGGCGCCCGCACAAGGGGGTTCATTACTGGCTAGTAACGGGTAGGCGACGGCGCCGTGGCGAGACGGGATCGAACGGGCACGCTCGGTACGTTCGAGCAGCAGGGAATATCGGCAGATCGCCGTAAGAATGCGGACAGAACGCCCGACTTGATTTACTGCAAGTAACAGCGGCCGCGATTACCAAGATTTGGTAAAGCGCGGCCGCCTTTTGTCACTCCGCTGCCAAATCGTCCGACGATCCGGCGCTCCGGGCGGGCCCCGGAAAGGCCTCAGAAGAGCACGCGGGCGAGCGCCTGCCGGGCCGCCGTCACGCGGGGGTCCTCGGCGCCGATCACCTCGAACAGGTCGAGGAGCCGCAGCCGCGCCGCGTCCCTGTCCTCGCCCGACGTGCGGCGCACGGTCTCCACGAGCCGCCCGAAGGCGTCCTGGACGTGACCGCCCGCCAGGTCCAGGTCGGCGGCGGCGCACTGCGCGGTGACGTCGGCCGGGTTCTCGGCGGCGTTCCTGCGGACGGCGGCCGGGTCCAGATCCTGTACGCGGGTGAGGAGTTCGGCCTGCGCGAGACCGAGCTTGGCCTCCGGGTGGGCCGGGGCGTCGGCGAGCACGTTCTTGTACGCCTGGACGGCGCCCGCGAGGTCGCCCGCGTCGAGCGCGGACATGGCCGCTTCAAGGAGCGAGTCGTACGGGCCGGCCGGGCGGGCGGGGGCCGCGGAACCGGTGTCCGCGTCCGCGTCCACGGCGATGCCGGTGAGGCCGAAGCGCTCCTCGCCGACCGCGATCAGCTGGTCGAGGGTCTCGCGGATCTGGGCCTCGGGCACCGCGCCCTGGAAGAGCGGCAGCGCCTGGCCGGCGACCACCGCGAAAACGGCCGGAATTCCCTGGATGCCGAACTGCTGCATCAGCATCTGGTTGGCGTCGACGTCGATCTTCGCGAGCAGGAAGCGGCCGCGGTACTCGGCGGCGAGCCGCTCCAGGAGGGGACCGAGCTGCTTGCAGGGCTCGCACCACTCGGCCCAGAAGTCGAGGACGACCGGGACCTCGGCGGAACGCTGGAGCACATCGCGCTCGAAGCCCGCCTCGTCGACGTCGATCACCAGGGCGGACGGGGGCACGGCGGCGGGACCGCCCTGCCGGGCGGCTTCGGCGCGCGCCTGCTCCGCCTTCGCCTTGGCCTCTCCGGCCGCCTTCACCGCGGCGAGGTCGACGACGCCGCTCATGGACATGTTTCGGGGCTGCATGGCTCCATCCTCCCCCCTCCGCGCGCGTAAGCGGTAAGCCGTGGCCGAACAGCGCCGTCCGCACGCCTCCCGCCGGTGTGCGGGACGCCCGGCGGCACGGCCCGTCCGGTCTTCCGTGCCTTGTTCGTACTCTTCGCGTTCTTCGTGTTCTTCGGTGCGTGCCGGGTCCCCACCCGGCACCGTGGTCGTCGCTGGGGCCGCTCAGGGCCTTTCGCTACGCGTCGTAGCGTAACTGCCGGGGCGGAGGCGGCGGGAGGGCGCGGAAGCGATCCGCACGGTGAACTGCCTCACACCGCTGGGCCCTGGCGCGAAACCTACTGGCGGGTATGGTCGGCGTTCATGCGCAGCCGCACCGACCCCCGCACCGGCCGTACCGGACGCCCCCGCTCCACCGAGGCGGACGCGGCCATCCTGGAGGCGACCCGCGCGGCACTGGTCGAGCTGGGCTGGTCCAAGCTGACGATGGGGGACGTCGCGGGGCGCGCCGGGGTCGCGAAGACGACCCTCTACCGCCGCTGGGCCAACAAGAGCGAACTCGTGGTGGACGCGGTCGCCGTCCTCTTCGACGAGCTCGAACTCCCCGACCTGGGCTCCCTCCGGGCCGACATCGAGCACGTGGTGCTCCAGTTCGCGGCGCTCCTGGAACGCCCCGAGACCAAGACGGCCCTGATGGCGGTGGTGGCCGAGTCGACCCGGGACGAGCCGCTGCGCGAGCGCATCCGCGCCTCCATCGTGGACCGCCAGAAGCGGCTCGTCCTGGAGGGCCGGATGCGGGCGCAGCGGCGCGGCGAACTCCCGCCGGACCACGAGCTGAGGGCCCTGGGCACCACGGACGACCTGATCTTCGACGTGATCGCGGGCGCGGTCGTGCACCGCGCCCTGGTCAGCGCCGAGCCGGTGGACGCGCCCTGGGTGGCCCGCCTCTCGGCGCTCCTGGTGGGCGGCCTGGGCGCGGTGGCGGCCGGCGGCTGAGGCGTACGACGCGGCGGGGGCGGTACGGGAGGTCCCGTACCGCCCCCGCTCCGTGCCGGGCGGCCTCAGAAGCCCGGGGGCTCCGTGTAGACGCCCCACTCGTCGCGCAGGGCGTCGCAGATCTCGCCGAGCGTGGCCTCGGCGCGCACGGCCTCCAGCATGGGGGCGATCATGTTCGAGCCGTCGCGGGCCGCGGCCAGCATCGCGTCGAGCGAGGCGCGGACCCGCGCGTCGTCGCGGCGGGCCCTGCGCTCGCCGAGGACACGGACCTGGTCCCGCTCGACCTCGTGGCTGACCCGCAGGATCTCCAGGTCCCCGGTGACGGAGCCGTGGTGGACGTTGACGCCGACGACCCGCTTGTCGCCCTTCTCCAGGGAACGCTGGTACTGGAAGGCGGACTCGGCGATCTCGCCGGTGAACCAGCCGTCCTCGATGCCGCGCAGGATGCCGGAGGTCATCGGGCCGATCGGGTGCCGCCCGTCGGGGTGGACGAGGCGGCCGCGCTCCTTGATCCGGTCGAAGATCCTCTCGGCGTCGGCCTCGATGCGGTCGGTGAGCTGCTCGACGTACCAGGAACCGCCCAGGGGGTCCGCGACGTTGGCGACGCCGGTCTCCTCCATGAGGACCTGCTGGGTGCGGAGCGCGATCTCGGCGGCCTGTTCGCTGGGGAGCGCGAGGGTCTCGTCGAGGGCGTTGGTGTGGAGGGAGTTGGTGCCGCCGAGGACCGCCGAGAGGGCTTCGACGGCGGTGCGCACGACGTTGTTGTACGGCTGCTGGGCGGTGAGGGAGACGCCGGCGGTCTGGGTGTGGAAGCGGAGCCACTGCGCCTTGTCGGTCTTCGCGCCGTACACCTCCTTCATCCAGCGGGCCCAGATCCGGCGGGCGGCGCGGAACTTGGCGATCTCCTCGAAGAAGTCGAGGTGGGCGTCGAAGAAGAAGGAGAGGCCGGGGGCGAAGACGTCGACGTCCAGGCCCCGGGAGAGGCCCAGCTCCACGTAGCCGAAGCCGTCCGCGAGGGTGTACGCCAGCTCCTGCGCGGCCGTCGCCCCGGCCTCGCGGATGTGGTAGCCGGAGACGGAGAGCGGCTTGTACGCGGGGATCTTCGCCGCGCAGTGCTCCATGAGGTCGCCGATGAGGCGCAGATGGGGCTCGGGCTCGAAGAGCCACTCCTTCTGCGCGATGTACTCCTTGAAGATGTCGGTCTGGAGCGTGCCGTTGAGCACGCCCGGGTCGACGCCCTGGCGCTCGGCGGCGACCAGGTACATGCAGAAGACCGGCACGGCGGGGCCGGAGATCGTCATCGAGGTGGTGACGTCGCCGAGCGGGATGTCCTTGAAGAGGACCTCCATGTCGGCGGCGGAGTCGATGGCGACGCCGCAGTGGCCGACCTCGCCGAGGGAGCGGGGGTCGTCCGAGTCGCGGCCCATGAGGGTGGGCATGTCGAAGGCGACGGAGAGGCCGCCGCCGCCGGCGGCCAGGATCATCTTGTACCGCTCGTTGGTCTGCTCGGCGTTGCCGAAGCCGGCGAACTGGCGGATGGTCCAGGTCCGGCCGCGGTAGCCGGTCGGGTGGAGTCCCCGGGTGAAGGGGTACTCGCCCGGCCAGCCGATGCGCTCGAACCCTTCGTAGGTGTCGCCGGGCCGGGGCCCGTAGACGGGCTCGACGGCGTCGCCGGAGAGCGTGGTGAAGTCGGCGTCCCGCTTGCGGGCCTTGTCGTAACGGGCCTGCCAGCGTCGGCGGCCCTCCTCGATGGCGTCAGCGTCCATGCTTCGAATTTACTAGGACGTCCTAGTAAATGTCGATGGCAGACCCCGCGCCGGTGTGGCGCGGGGCGGGGGCGGGGCGTGCCCGGCGGACGCGTCCTACGCCTTGGCGGGAACCGGCCGCGCGTCGCCGACCAGCGGAAGCGTCTCGCGGTGGACCTTGCGCTCGACGAAGAAGGCGGCGAAGGGGATGGTCCCGGAGAGCAGCACCCAGAGGAGCCTGCCGAACGGCCACTTCGCCTTGGAGCCCAGGTCGAAGGCGAAGACCAGGTAGACGATGTAGAGGACGCCGTGGAGCTGCGAGACCGCGAAGGTCAGGTCCTCGCCGGTGTGGAAGCCGTACTTGGCCACCATGCACGCGCAGAGGATGAGGAGCATGACCGCGGTCACGTACGCCATGACGCGGTAGCGGGTCAGCACGCTGGATTTCATGGCTACGAGCGTAAACGCACGTTCCGGGCGATCTTCGCGCGGGTCGGGCCCCGTCGCGGTCCTCGCGCGGGACGGGCCCGTCGCGGCCCTCGCGGCGGTCAGGCCTCGTCGAAGTCGTGCGCCGCGACCCGGAGCGGGCGGAGCATCGCGAAGATCTCGGCGCACTCCTCCGCGTCGTACGCGCCGAGACCGAAGTCCATCGCCATCAGGTCGCGGGTCGCCGCCTCGACCACCTCGCGCCCCTTGCCGGTGATGGTGGCGAGGGTGCCGCGGCCGTCGTTCGGGTTGGGGCGCTTGGCGACGAGCCCGGACCGCACGAGCCGGTCGACCGTGTTCGTCACCGAGGTGGGGTGGACCATCAGCCGCTCGCCGATCTTGGACATCGGCAGCTCGCCCGCCTTGGAGAAGGTGAGCAGGACCAGGGCCTCGTACCGCGCGAACGTCAGGCCGTACGGCTTGACGACGGCGTCGACCTCCGCGAGGAGGATCTGGTGGGCGCGCATGATCGAGGTGATCGCGGCCATCGAGGGCACCGGGCCCCAGCGCTTCTGCCAGAGTTCGTCGGCGCGGGCGATGGGGTCGAAGGGGAGACTGAGCGGCTTCGGCACGCGACGACCTTACCCATGGGGAACATGGCCGACAGCCCCGTCTCGTCCTTCGGTCGCCCCGGCGGCCCCGGCCGCCCTCAGCTCGGCGGCGGCGGCGAGGAGGCAGAGCGTGCCGAGGACGCCGGTGCCCGCCACGACCGTGTGCACGGGCAGGAACTCGGCCGCGAGCCCGGCCCCGGCCATGCCGACCCCCTGGACGGTCATCATGCCCGCCGTCATCAGGGTCATGGCCCTCCCCAGCCGCTCCTCGGGGACGGCGGCGACGAACCAGGCGTCGAGTCCGAGGGTGTACGCGCCGGTGGCCCCGGCCAGGAAGAGGGCGGCGGCCGCGAGCGCGACGCCGGGCCCGACGGCGTACAGGAGGTAGGGCAGGACGCCGGTGACCGCGAGCGGCAGCACGATCCGGGAGCGGGCGGCGGCGGAGAGGAGGGAGCCGGCGAGGAGTTCGCCCGTGACGGTGCCGACGGGCAGGGCGCACATGAGCAGGCCGAGGGCTGCGGTGGAGACGCCGGCCTCGTCGGCGTAGGGGGCGGCGAGCGCCTCGGGGACGACGGCGAAGAGCGGCGGCACCCAGGACATCACCATCAGGGCGCGGACACGGCGGTCGCGCAGGACCGCCCAGGTGCCGGAGAGCCCGCTCCCCGGAGCCTCTCCGGCGGCCCGGGCGGGGCGGCGGACGGTGCCCAGGCGGAGGAGGAGCGCGGAGGCGAGGAAGGTGGCGGCGGTGACGACGAGGGCGCCGCGCGGCGGGACGGCGGTGAGGAGGACGCCGCCGGCGGCGAAACCGGCGAGGAGGGCGCTCTGGGAGACGATCCGCAGGAGGGAGCGGCCGAGGACGAAGAGGTCGCCCTCGCCGAGCACGTCGGCGAGGGTCGCCGCGCGGGTCCCGTGGAAGACGGGCGAGACGACGGCGACGGCGCAGCGCAGCACGAGCAGGGCGGCGACGGGGGCGGCCGGGACGGTCATGAGGACGACGCAGCCGCCGCAGACGAGGTCGCAGACGACGAGGACCCGGCGGGGCGGGAGGCGGTCGGCGAGACCGGCGAGGAGCGTGCCGCCGACGAGGTGGGGGAGGAAACCGAGGGCGAAGGTGAGGGAGGAGAGGAGCGGGGAGCGGGTGAGGTCGTACACGAGCACGGTGAGGGCGAGTTCGCTGACGACGACGCCGAGCAGCGAGAACAGGTGCGCCGCGAAGACGAAGCGGAACTCCCGGACCCGGAAGACCGCCCGGTAGCCGGGAGACACGGGGGACCCCGGCGGGACGGGAGGGACGGCGGGCACGGCGGGGGTGGCGAGGGGCTTGGTGGATGCGGTGGGCACGGTGGGGTCCCCGGCGGGCGCGGACCCGGCAGACGCGGGCGCGGACCCGGCGGGCGCGGGCGTCGCGGGGTCCCTCGTGGGCGCGGGGGCCGCGGTGCGCGTGGGCGCTTCCGGGGCCGGCGGCGTGCCCCCGGCGGGCGGGAGCGCGTCGGGGGCGTCGGGTGTCGGCATGGTGGCAGCGTGCCGCCGGGGCGGGGCCCGCCCTAGACTTTCGGCTCCGGACGAATGTCGTGAGGCGAGGGAGCGCGGGCGCCGTGCCGTACCACCTGCGTTTCGGAGGGGCCGACCCGCTGCGGATCAGGTTCGCGGTCTCGCCGCTCTGGGAGACGTACTCCGCCGTGCGGGTCCTCGCGCGGCCCCGGCAGCAGGGCTACCACCTGCCCTGGCTGCGGCGGATCGCGGGCGCCGCGCGGGGGCTCGACCTAGCGCCGCTGCACCTGCTGATGCCGCTGCGCGGGCACAGCCCGGACTTCCTGTCCCCGCCGCCGCCGGGGCCCGCCGCCTCCTTCGAGGAGGAGATCGAGGCGGTGCGGAAGACCGATCCGGCGCTCGCCCTGGACGACTTCGAGCGGGCGCTGGCCTCGACCCCCGGGGCTGCGGACACCGGTGAGGGGCGGCGGATGCTCGCGGACCCGGCCGGGGCGGTGGAACGGCTGGCCGGGCTGCTGCGGGCCGCGTGGGAGGCGCTGGTCGCGCCCGACTGGCCCCGGCTGCGGGCGCTCCTGGAGGCGGACGTGGCGTACCACTCGCGGCGGCTCGCGGAGGGCGGGCTCGAACGGCTCCTGGGCGAGCTGCACCCGTCCTTCGACTGGGCGGCGGAGACGGCCACGCTCCGGGTGGACCACCACGGCGAGCACGTACGGCCGCTGGACGGGCAGGGCCTCGTCCTGATGCCGTCCGTGTTCGCCTGGCCCGACGTGGTGAGCGGTTTCGACCCGCCGTGGCAGCCGGCGGTGGTGTACCCGGCGCGCGGGATCGGCGGGCTGTGGACGGACGCCGGGGGCCGCACCCCGGAGGCGCTCGGGCGGCTCCTCGGCCCGGTGCGGGCGGACGTGCTGTGCGCCCTGACGGAACCGATGGGGACGACGGCGCTCGCCCACCTGCTCGGCCGGGCGCCCTCGTCCGTCTCCGCGCACCTGTCGGTGCTGCGGGACGCGGGGCTGCTGACCTCCCGGCGGTACGGGCACCAGGTGCTGTACGAGCGGACCCCGCTGGGTCTCGCGATGTCGCACCCGGAACCGGGCGGCCGCGGCGCCGGCCGGGGGCGTCCGCGCGAGGAACGGGAGCACGGCCGCTCCGGGGCGGGGAGGACGGAGGTCCGGTCGCCGTCGATCCGGTGGCGCTCCCCCGCGGAGACACCGGTACCGGCGACGACCGGCATCTTGAGCGACTGCTCAAGACCGCCTGCGGGCGAAGCTATCCGATCGTGAGCGATCGCCCAAACCGGTGGGAGGCCGGGGCCCGGGAGGACGGACCGGCGCGGACGGGCGGGGCCGGGCGGACGGGCAGGGCCGGGCGGACGGGAGAGCCCCGCGCGGGAGGACCACGGCGACGCGGCAGACCGCCGAGGCGGCGGCGTCGAGAGCCCCGCGCGCACAGGAAGACCCCGCACGGGAAGACCCCGCGCGGGAGGACCCCGCACGGGAAGACCCCGCGCGGGCAGGAGAAAGCCCCCGGGCCGGCGGACCGGTCCCGGGGGCTTTCTCCCGCGAAGGGCGCTCAGCCCTCCAGATGCCGTTCGACGGTGGCGACCTTGCCGTTCAGGCCGTCCGTCACGCCGGGGCGGATGTCGGCCTTGAGGACGACGGAGACGCGGGGCGCGCGGGCCTCGACGGCGGCGACGGCCCGCTTCACGACGTCCATCACCTCGTCCCACTCGCCCTCGATCGAGGTGAACATGGCGTCGGTGCGGTTCGGCAGGCCGGACTCCCGGACGACCCGGACGGCGTCGGCGACGTACGCGCCGACCTCCTCCCCCACGCCCAGGGGAGTCACGGAGAAGGCGACGATCACGCGTTCACCGTGCCCTCGCGGCGGGCGCGGGACGCGATGACCGCGTCCTCGGCCTCGCGCTTCAGCCGGCGCTCGGCGTAGAAGCCGCCCAGCGGGAGGACCGAGAGGACGAAGTACAGGGCGGCGGTGCCGAAGCTCCACCTGGTCCGGTTCCAGGCGTCCAGCCAGAAGAGGACGTACAGGACGAAGAGGAGGCCGTGGACCGCGCCCATGACGGGCACCGCGTTGAACTCCGTCGTCCGCTTGAGCACCGAGCAGACCAGCAGGAGCAGGAACGAGACGGCCTCCGGCGCGGAGACGAGCCGGAGCCGGTGGAGGGAGGATGCGGTCTTGATGTCCACGGAGGGGGTCACCTTCGTTCGGTCTTGTGAACGGATGCACAAGGGCCCGTCCATTGTGCACGCCGACTTTGCTGTCCCTTTAAGCGGGTCCCCAGTACCGTCGGCCCGTGGCAACGTTCCGACTCCAGGGCAGCAAGGTGCTCGCCGTCTCCATGACCGGCGATGCCGTCAAGGCCAAGAACGGCTCGATGGTCGCCTACGACGGCCAGATGGCGTTCAAGAAGATGAGCGGGGGTGGCGAGGGCCTGCGCGGCATGGTGACCCGCCGGCTCACGGGTGAGCAGATGGAGGTGATGGAGGTGCGGGGCCAGGGAACCTGCTGGTTCGCCGACCGGGCCTCGGAGATCAACCTCGTCTCGCTGCACGGCGACAAGCTGTGGGTGGAGGCGAGCAACCTGCTGTGCGCCGACGCGGGGCTGCGCACCGGCACCGCCTTCACGGGCGTGCGCGGCGGAGCCACCGGCAACGGCCTCTTCACCACGACCGTGGAGGGGACGGGGCAGGCCGCGATCATGTCGGACGGCCCGGCGGTGGTGTTGCGGGTGTCCCCGCAGTACCCGCTCCAGGTCGACCCCGGCGCCTACATCGCCCACCAGGGCAACCTCCAGCAGCACTTCCAGTCGGGGGTGACCTTCCGCACCCTCATGGGCGAGGGCGGCGGCGAGGCCTTCCAGATCCGCTTCGAGGGGGACGGCCTGGTGTACGTCCAGCCCAGCGAGCGGAACACGATCGGGGGCGACGTCTGATGCCGTTCCGCGAGATCAACTCGAAGATGGTCGAGGCGACCGTCGTCCCCGGTCAGCGGATGTTCAGCCAGCGCGGCGCGATGCTGGCCTACCGGGGCGACGTCACTTTCACGCCGAACACGGCGGGCGGTCAGGGTGGCCTGATGTCGATGATCGGCCGGCGGGTGGCCGGCGAGGCGACCCCGCTGATGACGGTCGAGGGCAGCGGCACGGTGATGTTCGGGCACGGCGGCCACCACGTCCGGGTGATCGCGCTGTCCGGCGACACCCTGTACGTCGAGGCCGACCGGCTGCTCGCCTTCGACGGGTCCCTGGAGCAGGGCACGATGTTCATGGGCTCGCAGGGCGGGGTCATGGGGCTGGTCCGGGGCCAGGTGACCGGCCAGGGCCTCTTCACGACCACCCTGAAGGGCCACGGCTCGGTGGCCGTCATGGCGCACGGCGGCGTGATCGAGCTGCCGATCGCCCCGGGCCGCCCGGTGCACGTCGACCCGCAGGCGTACGTGGCCCACCGCGGCGACGTGCGGAACAAGCTCTCCACCGCGCTCGGCTGGCGGGACATGGTGGGGCGCGGTTCGGGCGAGGCGTTCCAGCTGGAGCTGAGCGGCAGCGGCACGGTGTACGTGCAGGCATCGGAGGAGAAGCTGTGAGCACCCCCGTCATCCACGATCCGCAGACCCTGCCGTCGGACGACAACGTCAACCCGTACACCTTCTGTGTGGACCTCAAGGGCTCCCCGTGGTTCCTCCAGAAGGGCAAGATGATCGCCTACTACGGGCGGATCGAGTTCAACGGCATCGGGCACGGGCGGCTCGACCGGCTGGTGCGGACGTCCTTCCACTCGCCGCTGCACGCGAGCGACTGGGTGGTGGCCGAGGGCAGCGGCAAGATGCTGCTCGCGGACCGGGCGTTCGACGTGAACTCGTACGACCTGGACGAGGGCAACCTGACGATCCGGTCCGGGAACCTGCTGGCCTACCAGCCGACCCTGGCGCTGAAGCAGTCGATCGTGCCGGGCTTCGTGACGCTGATCGGCACGGGCAAGTTCGTGGCGGCGTCGAACGGGCCGGTGGTCTTCATGGAGCCGCCGCTGCGGGTGGACCCGCAGGCCCTGGTGGGCTGGGCGGACTGCCCCTCGCCCTGCCACCACTACGACCACGGCTATCTGACGGGCGTCATGGGCGGCCTGCGGTCCCTGACGGGACTCGGCGGCACGTCGGGCGAGGAGCACCAGTTCGAGTTCGTGGGAGCGGGGACGGTCCTGCTCCAGTCGACGGAGCTGCTGATGGCGGAGCGGGCCGCCGGGCAGCCGCCGGCCGAGCCGGGGGTGCCGGGCGGTCACGGAGGGTACGGATCGGGCCAGGGTCAGCAGGGTTCGGCACCGCGCCTTCCCGGCCAGCTGGGGGACCTCCAGCGTCGTTTCGGGCTGTGAGCGGTAGTCTGCGGAGTGTGACGCCCCGGACGTCCGCGCCGGTGGCGGAGCCGGGGCCGCCGTCCGGGCGGGGCACCGGGTGCCCGGCGTCACGCTCCCAGACTTCGTCAAGAATTCAACTTCTTAGGTAGAATCCATACATGGAGACCGAGACGGCCACCCCGTGGCTCACCGACGGCGAGCAGTGTGCCTGGCGCACCTTCCTGGACGTCCAGAGGATGCTGGCGTACCAGTTGGAGAAGGACCTCCAGCCCTTCGGCCTGACGATGAACGACTACGAGATCCTGGTGAACCTCTCGGAGTCGGCCGAGCGCCGGCTGCGCATGAGCGACCTCGCCTCGGCCACCCTCCAGTCGAAGAGCAGGCTCTCCCACCAGATCACCCGGATGGAGAGCGCCGGACTCGTACGGCGCGAGAACTGCGAGTCCGACCGGCGCGGCCTCTACGCCGTCCTCACCGACCAGGGCATGGAGACCATGCACAAGGTCGCCCCGCACCACGTCGAGTCGGTGCGCCGGCACTTCATCGACCAGCTCACCCCGGAGGCGCTCGGCGACCTCCACGAGTCCCTGAAGCCGATCGCGGAACAGCTGCGCGGACGGCGCGGCAAGCCCTGACCGGAGCCGTGGGTGGGGGGGGGGGGGCCCCCCCCCCCGGGGGGGGGCCCCCCCCCCCCACCCCCCCCCCCCCCCCCCCCCCCCCCCCCCCCCCCCCAACCCCCCCCCCCCCCGGCCG
>NZ_JBVHEG010000001.1:319371-344772 GCF_055562975.1 Streptomyces sp. NPDC014907
CCGCCCGGCGGGGGCGCGGGGGGGGGCGGGGCCCCCCCCCCCCGCCCGGGGGGGGGGGGGGGGGCCGGGGCCCCCCCCGGGGGGGGGGCGCCCCCTCCCCCCACACACGGCGCGCTCAGCGGCCCGTCAGGCCCGCGACCAGTTCGTCGGCGGCCGCGTACGGGTCGAGGCCGCCCGCCACGATCCGCTCCGCGAGCGCGTCCAGGCGCCGGTCGCCGCTCAGGTCCCCGATGCGCTCCCGGAGGGCCGTGACCGCGATGGTCTCGACCTCGCGGGCCGCGCGGGCGCGCCGGCGTTCCGCCAGGACCCCGTGCTCCTCCATCCAGGCGCGGTGCTTCTCCAGGGCCTCCACGACCTCGTCGACGCCCTCGCCCCGGGCCGCGACCGTCTTGACGATCGGCGGCCGCCAGTCGCCCGCCGCCCGCGCCTCGCCGAGGCCCAGCATGTGGTTCAGCTCCCGGGCGGTGGCGTCCGCGCCGTCCCGGTCGGCCTTGTTGACCACGTACACGTCGCCGATCTCCAGGATGCCCGCCTTCGCGGCCTGGATGCCGTCGCCCATGCCCGGCGCGAGGAGGACGACGGAGGTGTCCGCCTGGGAGGCGATCTCCACCTCCGACTGCCCGACGCCGACGGTCTCCACGAGGATCACCTCGCAGCCGGCCGCGTCCAGGACGCGGACGGCCTGCGGAGCGGACCAGGCGAGGCCGCCCAGATGGCCCCGGGTGGCCATGGAGCGGATGTAGACGCCCGGGTCGGAGGCGTGCTCCGACATCCGGACCCGGTCGCCGAGCAGCGCTCCCCCGCTGAACGGGGAGGACGGGTCGACGGCCAGGACGCCGACCCGCCTGCCCGCCCGCCGGTAGGCGGAGACGAGCGCGGACGTCGTGGTGGACTTGCCGACGCCGGGCGAGCCCGTCAGGCCCACCACGTACGCGCCGCCGGTGAGCGGCGCGAGCGCCGCCATGACCTCGCGCAGCTGCGGCGACGCCCCCTCCACGAGCGAGATCAGCCGGGCCACGGCGCGCGGCCGGCCCTCCCGTGCCTGGGCGACCAGAGCGGGGACGTCCACCATGTGCGTTGCTCCTTGGGTGCGGTACTACTTGCCGTTGCCGGGGACGCGGACGATCAGCGCGTCGCCCTGGCCGCCGCCGCCGCAGAGGGCCGCCGCGCCGACGCCGCCGCCGCGCCGCTTGAGCTCCAGGGCGAGGTGGAGCACGACGCGGGCGCCGGACATGCCGATCGGGTGGCCGAGCGCGATGGCGCCGCCGTTGACGTTCACCTTGTCGGAGGTGACGCCCAGGTCCTTCATGGACTGGACGGCCACCGCGGCGAAGGCCTCGTTGATCTCGATCAGGTCGAGGTCGTCGACGGTGAGGCCCTCCTTCTTCAGGGCGTGCAGGATGGCGTTGGACGGCTGCGACTGGAGGGAGTTGTCCGGGCCGGCCACGTTGCCGTGGGCGCCGATCTCCGCGATCCACTCCAGGCCCAGCTCCTCGGCCTTGGCCCTGCTCATCACGACGACGGCGGCGGCGCCGTCGGAGATCTGCGAGGAGGTGCCGGCGGTGATGGTGCCGTCCTTGGCGAAGGCGGGACGGAGCCTGCCGAGGGACTCGACGGTGGTCTCCGCGCGGATGCCCTCGTCCTTGGCGAAGATCACCGGGTCGCCCTTGCGCTGCGGGATCTCGACCGGGGTGATCTCGGCCTCGAAGACGCCGTTCTTCTGGGCGGCGGCGGCGCGCTGGTGCGAGAGGGCGGCGACCTCGTCCTGCTCGGGGCGCCCGATGCCCAGGCGGGTGTTGTGCTTCTCGGTGGACTCGCCCATGGCGACGCCCTCGAAGGAGTCGGTGAGACCGTCGTACGCCATGGCGTCGAGCATCTCGATCGCGCCGTACTTGAAGCCCTCGCGGGACTTCGGGAGCAGGTGCGGGGCGTTGGTCATCGACTCCTGGCCGCCGGCGACGACCACGTCGAACTCGCCGGCGCGGATCAGCTGGTCCGCCAGGGCGATGGCGTCGAGGCCGGAGAGGCACACCTTGTTGACGGTGAGGGCCGGGACGTTCATCGGGATGCCCGCCTTGACGGCGGCCTGGCGGGCGGGGATCTGGCCGGCGCCCGCCTGGAGCACCTGGCCCATGATCACGTACTGCACCTGGTCGCCGCCGATGCCGGCCCGGTCGAGGGCGGCCTTGATGGCGAAACCGCCGAGGTCGGCGCCCGAGAAGGACTTGAGCGAGCCGAGCAGGCGACCCATGGGCGTGCGGGCGCCCGCGACGATCACTGAGGTGGTACCGGTCGTTCCAGACATGAGGCACGGCCCCTTGGGATGAGAAGTGAACGAGGGTTTACCGTCAATGTACTGAGGCGCGCGGCGCGCGGTCACCGGCCGGACGGTGTGACGGCGCGCACGTTGCGTCACCACTCCTCCGGGGTTGCACTGGACCCATGCTGACGCGAATCGACCACATCGGAATCGCCTGTTCCAACCTCGACGCCACCGTCGAGTTCTACCGCGCGACCTACGGCTTCGAGGTCTTCCACACCGAGGTCAACGAGGAGCAGGGCGTCCGCGAGGCCATGCTCCGGATCAACGGGACCTCGGACGGCGGAGCCTCCTACCTCCAGCTCCTGGAGCCGACCCGGGAGGACTCGGCCGTGGGCAAGTGGCTCGCCAGGAACGGCGAGGGCGTGCACCACATCGCCTTCGGCACCGCCGACGTCGACGGCGACGCCGACGCCATCCGCGAGAAGGGCGTGCGGGTCCTCTACGACGAGCCCCGCACCGGCTCCATGGGCTCCCGGATCACCTTCCTGCACCCCAAGGACTGCCACGGCGTCCTCACCGAACTGGTCACCTCGGCCGAGCCGTCCGCTGACCACTCCTCAGCGGAGCACTGACCACCGGATTCCCGGCCCGGTAGAGTGGGCGGCTCCGGGCCGGGGCCGGTCGGGGCTGCCCCGCGTGGCACCGAAGTAGGGGTGCCGGGGTCGTCCGATCTGCCACGATTCCCCGGGGGGTCCGTCCTCGTCCGGGGGACGGTGCTCGCAGGAGTGTTGCGACCAGGGTTGGGGTCTCCCCTGCTCGAACGGGTTGAGAGCTCGGGGAAGGATGGGACCGCGCAGTGCGGGGCTACGAACGCCAGGAGAGCCACCGGGCTGAAGACGACCATCTCGCCAGGTTCGAAGCCGAGATGGACCGGCTGAGGACCGAGCGGGAGAAGGCCGTCCAGCACGCCGAGGACCTCGGTTACCAGGTCGAGGTCTTGCGCGCCAAGCTCCACGAGGCGCGGCGCACCATCGCGTCCCGGCCCGCGTACGACAGCGCCGACATCGGCTACCAGGCCGAGCAGATGCTGCGGAACGCGCAGGCGCAGGCCGAACAGCTGCGCCAGGACGCCGAGCGCGAGCTGCGCGAGGCGCGGGCGCAGACCCAGCGCATCCTCCAGGAGCACGCCGAGCACCAGGCGCGGCTCCAGGCCGAGCTGCACAACGAGGCCGTCCAGCGCCGCCAGCAGCTCGACCAGGAGCTGAACGAGCGCCGCCAGACCGTCGAGGCGCACGTCAACGAGAACGTCGCCTGGGCCGAGCAGCTCCGCGCCCGTACGGAGGCGCAGGCCCGCAGGCTGATGGAGGAGTCGCGCGCGGAGGCCGAGCAGGCGCTCGCCACCGCCCGCGCCGAGGCCACCCGGCTCGCGGAGGAGACCAGCCGCCGCGTCGGCGCCGAGGCGGAGGCCGCCCGTGCCGAGGCCGAAGCGATCCTGCTGCGCGCCCGCAAGGACGCCGAACGGCTCCTGAGCACCGCCTCCAGCCAGGCGCAGGAGGCCACCAGCCACGCCGAGCAGCTGCGCTCGTCCACCGCCGCCGAGACCGACCAGGCCCGCCGCCGGGCCACCGAGCTGTCCCGCGCCGCCGAGCAGCGCATGCAGGAGGCGGAGGAGCGGCTCCGGCTCGCCCGCGCCGAGGCCGAGAAGGCCCTCGCCGAGGCCAAGGAGGCCGCCGCCCGGCAGCTCGCCTCCGCCGAGTCGGTCAACGAGCAGCGCACCCGGACCGCGAAGACGGAGATCGCCCGGCTCGTCGGCGAGGCCACCAAGGACGCCGAGGCGCTCAGGGCCGAGGCCGAGGAGAAGCTGCGCGAGGCGACCGCCCAGGCCGAGAAGCTGGTCACGGAGGCCTCCGAGAAGGCCCGTACGGCCGCCGCCGAGGACTCCGCCGCCGCGCTCGCCAAGGCCGCCCGCAGCGCCGAGGAGATCCTCACCAAGGCGTCCGAGGACGCCCGGGAGACCACCCGCAAGGCGGCCGAGGAGGCCGAGCGGGTGCGCCGCGAGGCCGAGGCCGAGGCGGACCGGCTGCGCGCCCAGGCCGAGGAGCAGGCCGACGAGCTGCTCGGTTCGGCGAAGGACGACACCAAGGAGTACCGCGCCAAGACCGTCGAGCTCCAGGAGGAGGCGCGGCGGCTGCGCGGCGAGGCCGAGCAGCTGCGCGGCGAGGCCATCGACGAGGGCGAGCGCATCCGGGGCGAGGCGCGCCGCGAGGCCCTCCAGCAGATCGAGGAGGCGGCGAAGACCGCCGAGGAGCTGCTGTCCAAGGCCCGTACGGACGCCGAGGAGCTGCGGACGAAGGCCGGCGCGGAGAGCGAGCGGGTCAAGTCCGAGGCGATGGAGCGCGCCCAGACGCTCCGGACCCAGGCCGAGGAGACCCTGGAGCGCACCCGCGCCGAGGCCGAGCGGCTGCGCGCCGAGGCCGAGGAGCAGGCCGAGTCCGTGCGGACGGCCGCCGAGGAGGCCGCGGCGGGGCTGCGCGCGGACGCCGAGCGGGCCGCCGAGGCCCGGCGCGCGGAGGCCGCCGAGGAGCTGGCCCGGCTGCACGCCGAGGCCGACGCGAAGGTCACGGCCGCCGGGGAGGAGCTGACCGACGCGCGGGCCGAGGGCGAGCGCATCCGGCGCGAGGCCGCCGAGGAGACGGAGCGGCTGCGCACCGAGGCCGCCGAGCGCATCCGCACCCTCCGGGAGCAGGCGGAGCAGGAGGCCGAGCGGCTGCGGGCCGAGGCGGCGGCGGACGCGTCCGCCGCGCGCACCGAGGCCGAGACGGCGGCGGTGCGGCTCCGCGAGGAGGCGTCCGGCGAGGCCGAGCGCCTGAGGTCGGAGGCCCAGGAGACGGCCGACCGGATGCGGTCGGAGGCCGCGGCCGCGGCCGAGCGGGTGGCCGCCGAGGCCGCCGAGGCGCTGGCCGCCGCGCAGGAGGAGGCCGTACGGCGCCGCCGGGAGGCCGAGGAGACGCTGGAGTCGGCCCGTTCCGAGGCCGGCCGGGAGCGCGAGCACGCCCGGGTGCGGTCCGAGGAACTGCTCGCCGCCGCCCGCAAGCGGGTCGAGGAGGCGCAGGCCGAGGCGCAGCGGCTGGCCGAGGAGGCGGACGCGCGGGCGGCCGAGGTGGTCGCCGCGGCCGAGCAGACCGCCCAGGAGGTGCGGGAGTCGGTGGCCGGCCTGCGCGAGCAGGCCGAGGAGGAGATCGCCGGGCTGCGGTCGGCGGCCGAGCACGCCGCCGAGCGGGCCCGCACCGAGGCGCGGGAGGAGGCGGACCGGGTCCGCGCCGACGCGTACGAGGAGCGGGAGCGGGCGGCCGAGGACGCGGCCCGTACGCGGACGCGCGCCCAGGAGGAGTCGGAGGCCGCGAAGGCGCTGGCCGAGCGGACGGTCACGGACGCGCTCGCCGAGGCGGAGAAGCTGCGGGCGGACACCGCCGAGTACGCGCAGCGGGTGCGGACCGAGGTGACGGACTCCCTCGCCGCGGCCGAGCAGGACGCCGCCCGTACCCGGGCGGACGCCCGGGACGACGCGAACCGGATTCGTTCGGAGGCCGCGGAGCGGGCGGAGACGGTGGTCGGCGAGGCGCGGGCCGAGGCGGACCGGCTCACCGCCGAGGCGGTCGAGCTGATGGAGGCCGCCGAGCGGGACGCCCTGCGCATCCGCGCCGAGGCCGAGCGGATCAGGGCCGAGGGGGAGGCGCACGCGGAGGCGCTGCGGGCCGCCGCCCTGGCGGACGGCGAGCAGGTCCTCGACGAGGCCCGCAAGGCCGCCGACAAGCGCCGCGGCGACGCCGCCGAACAGGCCGACGCCCTCCTCGCGGAGGCGACCGGCGAAGCCGAACGGCTCACCCGCGAGGCGGTCGAGCTGATGGAGGCCGCCGAGCGGGACGCCCTGCGCATCCGCGCCGAGGCCGAGCAGATCAGGATCGACGGAGAGGCGCACGCCCAGGCGCTGCGGGCCGCCGCCCTGGCGGACGGCGAACAGGTCCTCGACGAGGCCCGCAAGGCCGCCGACAAGCGCCGCGGCGACGCCGCCGAACAGGCCGACGCTCTCCTCGCGGAGGCGACCGGCGAAGCCGAACGGCTCACCCGCGAGGCGGCCGAGCTGGCCGAGTCGGTCGTGGCGGAGGCGCGCGCCGAGGCGGAGGGGACCCTGGGGTCCGCGCGGCGGGACGCGGAGGAGATCCGCGCCGGGTCGGAGCGGGTGCGGGCGGACGCCGAGGCGGCGGCCGAGCGGATGCGCGCGGAGGCCCGCGAGGAGGCGGACCGGGTCCTGGACGAGGCGCGGGAGGCCGGGGCCAAGAAGCGTTCGGACGCGGCCGAGCAGGCGGACCAGCTCGTCGCCAAGGCCCAGGAGGAGGCGCTGCGCGCCACCACGGAGGCCGAGGCGCAGGCGGACCTGATGGTCGGCGCGGCCCGCAAGGAGGCGGAGCGGATCGTCGCCGAGGCGACCGTCGAGGGCAACTCGCTGGTGGAGAAGGCGCGTACGGACGCGGACGAACTGCTGGTCGGGGCGCGCAGCGACGCGACCGCCATAAGGGAGCGGGCCGAGGAGCTGCGGGGCCGGATCGAGGGTGAGATCGAGGAGCTGCACGACCGGGCGCGACGCGAGACGGCCGAGCAGATGAAGACGGCGGGCGAGCGGGTCGACAAGCTGGTGAAGGCGGCGACGGAGCAGCGCGCCGAGGCCGAGGAGAAGGCGAAGGAGCTGGTCTCCGAGGCCAGTTCGGAGGCGAGCAAGGTCCGTATCGCCGCCGTGCGGAAGGCGGAGGCGCTCCTCAAGGAGGCCGAGCAGAAGAAGGCGTCGCTCGTCGCGGAGGCCGAGGGCATCAAGGCCGAGGCCGAGCGGATGCGGGCCGAGGCGGCGGCCGAGGCCGCGGAGACGATCGCGGAGGGCAAGCGCGAGCTGGAGGTCCTGGTGCGCCGGCGCAAGGACATCAACGCCGAGATCTCCCGCGTCCAGGACGTGCTGGAGGCGCTGGAGTCCTTCGAGGCCCCGGGCGGCGCGAAGCCCGCGGGGGCGCCGGGCACCCGGGCGGGGGCTTCGGCGGGTTCCACTCGTACGGGCGGCAAGTCCCAGGACGGCTAGCCACTCAAAAGACTGGACATTCTCCGGGCCAAACCGGCATACGCTCGATGACACGCCGCTTCGGCCCCTAGGATTCCCTCTAACACCTCACCGGTCTCATTCGACAGGAACCCCATGAGCGACACATCCTCCCCCTTCGGCTTCGAGCTCGTGCGGCGCGGTTACGACCGCGGTCAGGTGGACGACCGCATTACCAAGCTCGTGGCCGACCGCGACAGTGCCCTTTCCCGCATCACCTCTCTGGAGAAGCGCATCGAGGAGCTGCACCTCGAGACGCAGAACGCCCAGGCGCAGGTCACCGACGCCGAGCCGTCGTACGCGGGTCTGGGTGCCCGGGTCGAGAAGATCCTCCGGCTCGCCGAGGAGGAGGCCAAGGACCTGCGTGAGGAGGCCCGTCGCGCCGCCGAGCAGCACCGCGAGCTGGCCGAGTCGGCCGCCCAGCAGGTGCGCAACGACGCGGAGTCGTTCGCCGTCGACCGCAAGGCGAAGGCCGAGGACGAGGGTGTCCGGATCGTCGAGAAGGCCCAGGGGGAGGCCAACTCGCTGCGTGCCGAGGCGCAGAAGGACGCGCAGTCGAAGCGCGAGGAGGCGGAGGCCCTCTTCGAGGAGACCCGCGCCAAGGCCGCCCAGGCCGCCGCGGACTTCGAGACCAACCTGGCGAAGCGCCGCGAGCAGTCGGAGCGGGACCTGGCCTCGCGTCAGGCGAAGGCCGAGAAGCGCCTGGCGGAGATCGAGCACCGGGCCGAGCAGCTCCGTCTGGAGGCGGAGAAGCTGCGGACGGACGCGGAGCGCCGCGCCCGCCAGACGGTGGAGACGGCGCAGCGCCAGGCCGAGGACATCGTGGCCGACGCGAACGCCAAGGCCGACCGCATCCGCAGCGAATCGGAGCGCGAGCTGGCGGCCCTGACGAACCGCCGCGACTCCATCAACGCGCAGCTGACCAACGTCCGCGAGATGCTGGCGACGCTGACCGGTGCCGCGGTGGCGGCGGCCGGCTCCCCGGTCGACGACGACCGTCAGACCGGCGTCCCGGCCCAGCAGACGCGGTGACCGCACGCCGGTAGCAGGGGTGCGAAGTTCGTCGAAACCCTCCGTCATTCCGGTGGCGGAGGGTTTCGCGCGCCCGTAGGTTGGACGCATGATCGAGCTTGAGGGCCTGACCAAGCGTTACGGGGCGAAGACCGCGGTCGACCATCTCTCCTTCCAGGTGCGGCCCGGCGTGGTGACCGGCTTCCTCGGACCGAACGGGGCGGGCAAGTCGACGACGATGCGGATGATGCTCGACCTGGACAACCCGACGAGCGGGACGGTCCGGATCGACGGCAGGCACTACCGGGAGCTGGACGAGCCGCTGAAGCACATCGGGGCGCTGCTCGACGCCAAGGCGATGCACGGGGGCCGTTCGGCGTACAACAACCTGCTGTGTCTGGCGCAGTCGAACCGCATCCCCCGGAGCCGGGTGGACGAGGTGCTCGGCCTGGTGGGCCTGACCCCGGTCGCGAAGAAGAAGTCGAAGGGTTTCTCCCTCGGCATGGGGCAGCGGCTCGGCATCGCGGCGGCGCTCCTGGGCGATCCCGAGATCCTGATGTTCGACGAACCCGTCAATGGTCTGGACCCCGAGGGAATTCACTGGATTCGCCATCTGATGAAGGCGCTGGCCGCCGAGGGCCGGACGATCTTCGTTTCCAGTCATCTGATGAGCGAAATGGCGCTGACGGCCGATCACCTGATCGTGATCGGCCAGGGAAAACTGCTGGCCGACACGTCGATGGCGGATTTCATCCAGCAGAATTCGCGGAGTTACGCGCGGCTGCGCTCACCGCAGCGGGAACGGCTGCGGGACGTGCTGCACGCGAACGGCCTCACCGCGGTCGAGGCGGACGACGGCGCCCTGGAGGTGGACGGGGCGGCGACCGAGCGGCTGGGCGAGCTGGCGGCGGAGAACGGGATCGTGCTGCACGAGCTGAGTTCCCAGCGCGCCTCGCTCGAAGAGGCCTTCATGCGGATGACGGCGGGCGCGGTGGAGTACCACGCGCACGGCACCGACGTACACGGCGGCGCGACGGCGCCCGGCCCCCGGTGGGGCACGACCTCCGAGGGAGTCTGAACGATGACAGCGGCATCCGCGGTCCTCCGGTCCGAGTGGACCAAGATCCGGACGGTGGCGTCGACCGTCTGGACGCTGGTGAGCGCCCTGATCGTCACGGTGGCGATGAGCGCGGCCCTGTGCGCGCTCGTGGCGAACACGTTCGACGACATGAGCGAGGCCGAGCGGCTCACCTTCGACCCGACCCTGATCAGCTTCGCGGGGACGTCCCTGGGCCAGCTGGCGATGGTCGTCTTCGGCGTCCTGGTGGTGGGGACCGAGTACTCCTCCGGCATGATCCGCACCTCGCTGGCGGCCGTGCCGCGGCGGACGTCCTTCCTCCTCTCGAAGATCGCGGTGGCGGGGGTGCTGGCGCTGGCCGTGGGTCTGGCGACGAGCTTCCTCTCCTTCTTCCTGGGACAGGCGCTGCTCGGGGAGCACGGGACCACGATCGGCGCGGACAACGTGCTGCGGGCGGTGATCGGCGGCGGGCTCTACATGGGCCTGATCGCGGTCTTCTCGATGGGGGTGACGGCGATGCTGCGCTCCTCGATGCTCTCGCTCGGCATCCTGGTGCCCTTCTTCTTCCTCGTCTCGCAGATCCTGGCGCAGGTGCCGAAGGCCAAGGAGGTGGCGCGGTACTTCCCGGACCAGGCGGGGTCGAAGATCATGCAGGTCGTGCCGGGCGCCATGGGCTCGGACAAGGCGCCGTACGGCCCGTGGGGCGGGCTCGGGATCATGGCGCTCTGGGTGGTCGCGGCGCTCGTCGGCGGCTGCCTGGTGCTGCGGCGGCGGGACGCCTGAGCCCCGCCGCCGGGGAACCGCCGGGGCCGCGGCGGCCGGGCCCCGGCGGTTCCCCGGCGCCCGGGAAGGGGCGGTGCCCGATCCTCCGCGTTTGGCCGGAACCGTCAACGGCTCGATAAGCTCCTAGCTCATACGGGGGGCTCCGGCCGACGGCCGCCACGCCCCGAAGAGGACGCGACCGATCCGTCGATGGGGCTGCAGAATGATCGAGGCAGTCGGCCTGACCAAGCGCTACGGCGCCAAAACGGCCGTGTACAACCTTTCCTTCCAGGTGAGGCCGGGTGTGGTCACCGGCTTCCTGGGGCCCAACGGCTCCGGGAAGTCGACGACGATGCGCATGATCCTCGGGCTCGACCGGCCCTCCGCGGGCCGGGTGACGATCGGCGGGCACCCCTTCCGGCAGTTGCCGAACGCGCCCCGCCAGGTGGGCGCGCTCCTCGACGCCAAGGCGGTGCACGGCGGCCGGAGCGCCCGCAGCCACCTCCTGTCGCTCGCCCAGCTCGCCGGCATCCCGGCGCGGCGGGTCGACGAGGTCCTCGGCGTGGTCGGCCTCCAGGACGTGGCCAGGAAGCGGTCCAGCGGCTTCTCCCTCGGCATGGGGCAGCGGCTCGGCATCGCGGCGGCGCTCCTGGGCGACCCGCAGGTGCTGCTCTTCGACGAGCCCGTCAACGGTCTGGACCCCGAGGGCATCCTCTGGGTGCGGAACCTGATGAAGAAGCTGGCCTCGGAGGGCCGGACGGTCTTCGTCTCCAGCCACCTCATGAGCGAGATGGCGCTGACGGCCGACCACCTGATCGTGATCGGCCGGGGGCAGCTGCTCTCGGACATGAGCGTCAAGGACTTCATCTCGGCGAACTCCGCCGACTTCGCGCGGGTGCGGACCCCGGCGGCCGAGCCGGCCCACCGGGAGAAGCTGACGGCGGTCCTGACGGAGGCCGGCGGGCAGGTGCTCTCCGAGCCCGACGGGGCGCTGCGGGTCACGGGCCTGCCGCTGTCCAGGATCAGCGACCTGGCGCACGACGCGGACGTACGGCTCTGGGAGCTGTCCCCGCACCAGGCGTCCCTGGAGGAGGCGTACATGCGGATGACGCAGGGCGCCGTGGACTACCGCTCCACCGACGACCGGCTCGCGCACCTCCAGCCGCCGCTCCAGCCCGGACAGCCGGGGTACGGGGTGCCGCCGCGGCCGGTGGTCCAGGACGTGCCGCAGCAGGGGTGGTACGCCCCGCCGCCGCCCGGCCAGAACCCGTACGCCACCGCGCCGGGGGCCCCCGCGCCGGGCGCTCCTCCCCTGCCGGGTCCCCCGCCGACCTCCCAGCCGAGCGACACCACCGAGGACGCCCGATGACCGCCCCCGCGCACCACCACGCCCCGGCACCGCACTCCTACGTCTCCCCCATCCCGGTCCGCCGGGCGCACCTCGGGGACGCCCTGGCCTCCGAGTGGACGAAGATCCGCTCGGTGCGCTCGACGATGTGGACGCTCGGCGTCATGATCCTGCTGATGGTGGCCATCGGCCTGGGCGTGGCGGCCCTCGCCTCGACGGCCGAGGCGTCGATGGGCGAGGAGACGGCGCTCGCCTTCGGTTTCTTCGGGATGCTGCCGGCCTCGATCTGCGTGATCACGCTCGGGGTGCTCACGGTCGCCTCCGAGTACGGCACGGGCATGATCCGCACGACCCTGACGGCCTGCCCGAGCCGGGCGCGGGTGCTGACGGCGAAGGCGATCGTCTTCTTCCTGCTGGTCTTCACGGTCACCGCGGTGGTCGCGTCGCTGGTCTCGCTGGCGCAGGTCTCGATCGTGGACGCGGCGGTGCCGTCGGCCGGGGACTGGCTGCGCGCGACGGTCGGGGCGAGCGCCTATCTGGCCCTGCTCGGTCTGGTGTCGCTGGCGGTCGGCACGATCGTCCGGCACTCGGCGGGCGCGATCACCGTGATGATCGGGGTGCTGCTCCTGCCGCTGGTGGCCGCGATGTTCATGTTCTCCGAGACGCTGGAGTCGGTGCAGCAGTGGCTGTTCACGTACGCCATCCCCTCGCAGATGATCGCGCTGTACAGCGAGGAGCCGCCGTTCGGCACGGGCGGTCCGGCGGGCTGGGAGCCGCTGCTGATCATGGCCGGCTGCGCCGCGGCCGCCCTGGGCGGCGCCTACGCGCTGCTGAACAGCCGGGACGTGTAGGCCCGGCCCTCAGTACCTCGGCGCGTTGCGGGACCGCTGCACCCGGCTGGTGCGGCGGTCCTTCGCGTTCCAGCACGCCTTGTGCCAGTGGCGCCGGTCGTCCACTCCCCCGTACTCCGGCCAGGCGACCACGTGCGGGGCGCCGGACGGGATCTCCTGGTCGCAGCCGGGGCAGCGGTAGCGCTTGCCGGGAGCGGCGGCGCCGGCGACGAGGCGGACGTACCACTCCTCGTCCTGCCAGGTCTCGGTGCGCTGCACTCCGCCGTACCGGCTGCCGGGGTCGTCCTGGAGGGCGGACTTCTCGCGACCGCGGGAGCGGTTGTGGCGCGGGGACACGGGCACACCTCACGGGGCTCGGAGCACGTACGGTTCTCTCCAGCCTACGGGCCGCGACGGGGTGCCCCGGGCCCGTGAGCGGGGGCTTAGCCGAAAATCGCAAGAACTTCATGAACGGCCGTTGCCTTTGGCACGTGTCAGGCGTTGTTGCCGGTGCGGGGGGAGATACGCGTCGGCCGCGAGGAGGCAGAAGGCGATGCGCGTGGGTACGTTCGTTCTGGCCGCACAGTTCCCGGGACAGGGGCAGGGAGAGGCGCTGCACCGGGCGGTGCGGACCGCCGAGGTCGCCGAGGAGGCGGGGCTCGACTCGGTCTGGCTG
Source organism: Streptomyces sp. NPDC014907 (assembly GCF_055562975.1). Taxonomy (NCBI): domain Bacteria; kingdom Bacillati; phylum Actinomycetota; class Actinomycetes; order Kitasatosporales; family Streptomycetaceae; genus Streptomyces; species Streptomyces sp. NPDC014907. The sequence continues at coordinate 332,483 of NZ_JBVHEG010000001.1, forward strand.
GCCGAGCACCACTTCGTGCCGTACGGGGTCTGCCCCTCGGCCGTGACGCTGGCCGCCCTGCTCCTGGGCCGCACCCGGCGGCTGCGGGTGGGCACCGCGGTGAGCGTGCTCCCGACCGTCCACCCGGTCGCGCTGGGCGAGCAGGCGGCGCTGCTGCACCTCACCTCCGGCGGCAGGTTCACCCTCGGGGTGGGCCGGGGCGGCCCGTGGGTGGACCTGGAGGTGTTCGGGTCCGGCCTGGAGGCGTACGAGAAGGGCTTCCCCGAATCGCTCGACCTGCTGCTGCGCTGGCTCACCGAGCCGCGCGTGGGCGCCGGGGGCGAGAGGTTCGCCTTCCGCGAGGTGGCGGTGGTGCCCCGGCCCGGCGAGCTGATCGGCGGGGAGCCGGGCCCGGAGGTGGTGGTGGCGTGCACCTCGCCGAAGAGCGTGCGGCTGGCCGCGGAGCGCGGGCTGCCGATGCTCCTGGGGATGCACTGCGGCGACGAGGAGAAGGCCGAGGCGGTCGGGGCGTGGGCGCGCTGGGCCCGGGAGTCCGGACGGAATCCGGACGAGGTCGCGCGGATCGGCTCCCTGCACGTGTCGGCGGGGGTGGCCCAGCTCGCGGACCGGCGCGAGGACGCGGCCGAGGCGCTGGTGAAGGCGATGCCCGGCTGGCTGCGGCAGGGGCTCGACGCGCACGTGACGGTGGACGGCCGGCACCGGACCATGCGGGACCCCGTGGCGTACACGGAGCTGCTGTGCGGTCTGCACCCGGTGGGCACGCCCCGGCTCGCGGCGGACCGGCTCGCGGCGACGGCGGAGCGTACGGGCATCACGCGCTTCGCCCTGCTCGCGGAGGGTTCGGGCGATCTCGCGGCGACCGAGGAGAACGTCCGGCGGCTCGGCGCGGAGGTCCTGCCGCTCCTGGCCTGAGGCCCCGGAGCGGGGCCCGGTCCGGCGGCTCCCGACCCGGCGGGGGCGACTCCCGGCCCGGCGGGTGCGGGGCACGGCCCGGCGGGGGCGACTCCCGGCCCGGCGGGTGCGGGGCCCGGTGTTCCCCGCGGGACTGTGCTGCCGCTCCGGCGTCCCGCCGTACCGGTGCGCGTCGACACGCACCGGCCGCGTTCTCCCACGACGGGGAGCGGCAGCACCATGTCTCAGCAGTCGCGCAGTTCCGGCGACTGGTTCAGGAGCTGCCCCCGCACGGACGTGAAACGGGCGAGCCGGTCGTCCACCGCCGGGTCCAGCGGGAAGACCGCCACCCGGTGGCAGTTCTGGAAGGCGAGACGCACCCCGAAGTGCCGCTGCAGGGCGCCACGAATGGCATCGCTCGCGAGGGCTCGCAGCAGCTGACCGCGTGCCTGTTCGTTCGGCGGCGGCGTCTGGTTGTCGGCGAACTCTCCGCCGTCGACCTTCAGCTGGGCCACCAGAGAACTGATCATCTCCCACGCGTAGGGCAGGGAGGTCCGGACGCAGTCGACGAAGTCGGCTTCGTCGACCTCGCCTCGCTCGGCCTGTTCCAACAGGGCCGGTGAGACGTCGAGCGACATGGGTTCTCCTCTCGCGACCCCGCGGACGGGGTCTTGCGGGCAGGGCCGAAGGCCGGTCCGCCCGCCACGCAGCGTGCACGGACGGCGACCTCCGGCTTCCACGGTAAGCGCGCAGTGCTGGCCGCACCAGAAGATGGAGGACACAACCGGCTGATAACCGACGGGTGTTCGGCTCATCAAGATCCCTCGCCGGTGCCCGGCCGGTGCCCGGATCGCGCGGAAGAGCACCCGTCTTGTAGCGTTGCCGACCATGCGTCTCGTCATCGCCCGTTGCTCCGTGGACTACGCGGGCCGGCTCACGGCCCACCTGCCCTCCGCACCCCGTCTGATCCTGGTCAAGGCAGACGGCAGCGTCTCCGTCCACGCGGACGACCGGGCGTACAAACCGCTCAACTGGATGTCCCCGCCGTGCACCCTGAAGGAGGGCACGGGCGACGACGCGGGCGTCTGGACCGTGATCAACAAAGCGGGCGAGAAACTGATCATCACGATGGAGGAGATCCTCCACGACTCCTCGCACGAACTGGGCGTGGACCCGGGACTCATCAAGGACGGCGTGGAGGCCCACCTCCAGGAACTGCTCGCCGACCGCATCGAGACCCTGGGCGGCGGCTACACCCTGATCCGCCGCGAGTACCCGACCGCGATCGGCCCCGTGGACATCCTGTGCCGGGACGCGGACGGCGCGACGGTCGCGGTGGAGATCAAGCGCCGGGGCGAGATCGACGGCGTCGAGCAGCTGACCCGCTACCTGGACCTGCTCAACCGCGATCCGCACCTGGCTCCGGTGCGGGGCGTCTTCGCGGCGCAGGAGATCAAGCCGCAGGCGCGGGTCCTCGCGACGGACCGCGGGATCGGCTGCGTGGTCCTCGACTACGACGCGCTGCGCGGCATCGAGGACGACAAGCTGCGCCTGTTCTGAGGCGGGTTCCGGACGACGGGACTCTCCGGCACGTTCCGGACGCGGTACGGAGGAAGGGGGCGGCCCCGGACGCGGTGAACGCGTCCGGGGCCGCCCCCTTCGCCCGTGTGCCGGGCGGGGGTCAGACGGGCGGCTCCGGGGCGGTGGTGGTGGTGCCGGGGCGGTCGCCGAGGGGGGCGGAGGCGGAGTTGCTGGGGCTGCCCTCTTCGGTGCCGGGCGAGGTGGGCGTCGGCGAGGTCGGCGTCGGGGAGGTGGGCGCCGGGGTCGTGGACGGGCTCGCCGGGGGCCCCGACGTCGTCGAGGAGGGCGACGTCGGGGTCGTCCTCGTCGGACGCGGGCCGCCGGTCGTGGCGGAAGGCGTCGCGGACGCCGTCGGCCGCGCCGTCCCGGTCGGGGACGTCGTCGGCGCCGGGCCGTCCGGGGACCCCGAGGGCGAGGGCGTGCCGGTGGTGGCGCCGGGGCTCGTGGAGGAGGACGGGGAGGGGCCCCCGGAACCGGAGGGGGCCGGGGAGCCGGTGCCGGTGGGGCCGTTCGTCCTCCCCGGCTCCCCCGTCCCGTCGTCCGCGGGCGTCTCCCCGGCGTCCGTGCCGTCGTCGCCGTTGCCGTCCTCGGTGGCCGTGCTGTCGGAGGTGACGCGCTGGGGGGCCGGGTGCTCGCCGTCGCCGGAGGTGGCGCCGAGGGTCACGACGGTGCCGAGGACGACGAGGAGGAGCGCGCCCGCGCCGACGGCCGCGAGGTTGCGGCGGGCGACGTCGAGGATGCCGGCGCCGGGTCCGGGGCGCCCGGGGCCCCCGGCGGTGCCGGAGGGCTTGACGGGCGCCGGGCCCTCGCCGGCGAAGCCGGGGAACGCGGCGACCGCGGTCCGGTCCGGCGTCCGTACGGGCCCGCCGGGCAGCGGGGCCGTGACCGGCTCGGGGGCCGGGCGGACGGCCGGGGTGCCGCGCGGCGGGGAGACGAACTCCTCGGGGCGGAGGACGGCCGGGGCGGGGTGGTCGCCGGAGAGGTCGGCGACGAGGGCGAGGGCCCGGCGGCCGGCGACGGTGCCGCGCCGGTCGGCGAGCGCCCCGCGCATGCCGATGGAGGCCTCCAGTTCGGCGCGGGCCCGCTCCAGGTTGCCCACGCAGATGGCGAGGACGCCGAGTTCGTGGTGGAAGTAGGCCTCCTCGGCGACGTCGCCGGTGAGCCGGGCGGCCTCCTGCCCGGCGCGCAGGGTCCGCTCCCAGGCGCCCCAGTGGCCCCCGGCGGCGAAGGCGGGGGCGGCGGCGCGGGCGAGGAGGACGGCGGTGGCCCGGTGCTCGGCGGCGGACTCGCCCGCGCCGCCGGAGACGAGGGCGGTCAGGGCGGCGAGCACGGCGTCGGACTCGGAGGCGGCCCGCTCGGGGGTGACGGAGGGGTGGGCGGCCCACCAGGCGTAGTGCCGGGCGACGGTGTGGGCGCGGTCGGCGGCCCCCTCGTCGTACCCGTGGGCGAGGAGCTGGGTGAGGACCCCGGCGGCGAGCCGGTGGCGGGGGCCGGCCGGGGAGAGCAGTCCGCAGGCCAGGAGTTCGCCGAGGGCCGTGTCGGCGTGGGTGTCGCCGGTCAGGGCCGGCAGGTGGGCCTGGTGCGGGACCTCGCCGCCGAGGGCGACGGCGAAGCGCAGGGCGGTCTGGGCGGAGCGGCTGAGCCGGGAGGCGAGGAGGGCGGCGGGGGCGGCGCCCTCGCCGAGGGTGGGCAGGGGTATCTCGCGCAGTTCGACGTCGGGGTCGGCGGTGCCGTCGAAGGCCGCGGCCGCGGCGGCGGCCGCCGCGTCGGGACCGGTGGGCCCGAAGGCCTCCTCCAGGGCGCCGAAGGCGTCGAACTCGGCGGGGGTGACGCGCAGCCGGTCGCGCTGGCGGAGCAGCGCCCCGGCCTGGACGAAGCGGAGCGGCAGGCCCTCGGACTCGAACCAGAGGTCGCCGGCCCAGTTGGCCTCCTCGTCGGTGAGGGTGCGGCCGGCGGCGCTCTCCAGGAGCTTCAGGGCGGCGGCGCGGCCGAGGCCGGCGAGCAGGACCTCTTCGATGAGGGTGCCGGGCGAGGGGGTGGGCGTGCCGGGCTCGGCGGCGAGGAGGAAGGCGCACTCGGGGGCGGCGGCGAGGAACTCGTCCAGGGCGGCGCCGCCGAACTCCAGGTCGTCCACGACGACCACGGCGCCGACGTCGCGGAGCCGGTCGAGGAGTTCGGCCCGGTCGGGCCGCCGGCCCGGGGCGTGCCGTACGGCGGTGAAGAGCTCGTGGAGGAGGTCGGTGGGGGTGCGGTGGCGGCCGGAGAGGCGGACGACGCCGTCGGGGGCGAGGTCCGCGCAGTCGGCGGCGACCGCGTCGAGGAGCGTGGTGCGGCCGGAGCCGGGGACGCCGAGCAGCCGGGCGGAACGGCCGCGTCCGAGGATCGCGGTGAGCCGTTCGCGCTCCTCCTGGCGTTCGAGGAGCGGCAGGGCGGGGGCCGCAGGTCCGGGCGGGGAGGGCGGGGCGGCGGCGCGGACGGCCTCGGCGCGCTCTTCGGCGGTGCGGGGGCGGAGGGCCCCGGGGTCCCGGCCGGGCGGGCAGGCCTCGATCTCGCTGCCGTCGACGGGGTTGACGGTGAGGAGGAGGCCGCCGGAGACGAGCCGGACGACACGGGCACGCGCGGGAGCGGGAACGGGAGCGGGTGCGCCACGGCCCTGGCGGGCCTCCTCGCCCTCGGTGTCGTGACCGTACTCCTCCGACCCACGGTTGATCGGGTCCATGGTCCTAGCCCCCAAGAAGCGGTGTGCGGGGCCCGCCGGGTGGGTTTCCGTCGATGGGCGGGCCGACCGAACCCTAGACCGTGGCCGGACGGCCGGGAACAGCCGGGGTGCTCCCGAGACCAAGACGTCATGGTCTTGTGAGGATCGGGCGTGACGCCCGGTTCGCGCGGTCGCTCCCGGGAACGGCGTGCGGGATGGGTCCCGGCGGGGTCCCGGCCGCCGGCCGGTGCGGCCGGAGCGGGGCCGGGCGGGCTCAGACCCGGGGCAGGGACTCCAGGGCGAGGCCGCCCTCGATGGCGAGGATGCGGTGCAGCCTGGTGGCGACGAGGAGGCGCTGCATCTGGGGCGGCACCCCGCGCAGCACCAGGCGCCGGCCGCAGCGGCCGGCCCTCCGGTGGGCGCCCATGATGACGCCGAGTCCGGTGGCGTCCCAGGAGTCCAGACCGGTCAGGTCGAGCACCAGGTCGCCGACCCCGTCGTCGACGGCCGAGTGCAGGACCGTACGGGCGTCCGCCGCGCTGCGGACGTCGAGGCGGCCCCCGACGACCAGCTCGACATGATCGCCCCTGATGTGCATATGCGCTCCCCGAGAGTGCTCCGTCTTCGCAACAACTGACTGCCGCACCGGCAGAAGCGTTGCGCCTTGTCAGCGAACAGCCGTCGAAATTCACCCCGTGGAGTGAGGGCGGGGTGGGCGGCCGGGCTCAGTACGTGTAGAAGCCCTGCCCGCTCTTGCGGCCGATGTCACCCGCGTCCACCATCCGGCGCATCAGCTCCGGCGGGGCGAACTTCTCGTCCTGGGACTCGGTGTAGATGTTCTGGGCGGCGTTCACCAGGATGTCGATGCCGGTGAGGTCGGCGGTGGCGAGCGGGCCCATGGCGTGGCCGAAGCCGAGCTTGCAGGCGGTGTCGATGTCCTCGGCGGTGGCGACGCCCGACTCCTGGAGCTTGGCGGCCTCGACGACGAGGGCGGCGATGAGCCGGGTGGTGACGAAGCCGGCCACGTCGCGGTTGACGACGATGCAGGTCTTGCCGACGGACTCCGCGAAGGCGCGGGCGGCGGCGAGGGTGGCGTCGGCGGTCTTGTAGCCGCGCACCAGCTCGCAGAGCTGCATCATCGGGACCGGGGAGAAGAAGTGGGTGCCGACGACGGCCTCGGGGCGCTCCGTCACCGCGGCGATCTTGGTGATCGGGATCGCGGAGGTGTTGGAGGCGAGGACGGCGCCGTCCTTGGCGACCTTGTCGAGCGAACGGAAGATCTCGTGCTTGACGTCCAGGTTCTCGAAGACGGCCTCCACGATCACGTCGGCGTCCGCGACGGCGTCGAGCTCGGTGGTGGCGGTGATCCGGCCGAGCGCGGCCCCGGCGTCGGCCGCGTCCATCTTCCCCTTGGCGACGAACTTGTCGTACGACGCCTTGATGCCGTCGGTACCGCGGGCCAGGGCGGCGTCGGTGACGTCACGCAGGACGACGTCCCAGCCCGCCTGCGCCGAAACCTGTGCGATGCCGGACCCCATGAGTCCGGCCCCGATGACGGCGAGCTTCCTGCCCACGATGTTCCACCCCTCCACGCCTGTTCACTTCTGGCTCTCCGGCGGAGATTAGCGGTCCCGGAGCGCCGTGTGACCGCTAAGTAACGCGCGTCACGCCCTCTTTGACGGACGTCACACCGACGACGGGCGGCGGGTGCGCCCGTTCGGGTCCGTACGGCGTGCGCGGGGGCCTCCGCGCCCCGGGACGCCGGGCACCGGCCGGGTGTCCGGCGGGCCGGGACCGGGCAGGCCCTACGCTGGCGGCATGGTCAATCTGACGCGCATCTACACCCGTACCGGCGACAAGGGCACCACCGCGCTGGGCGACATGAGCCGGACCGCCAAGACGGATCTGCGGATCGCGGCCTACGCCGACGCCAACGAGGCCAACGCCGTCATCGGCACCGCGATCGCCCTGGGACAGCTCGACGAGGAGGTCGTGAAGGTCCTCGTCCGCGTCCAGAACGACCTCTTCGACGTGGGCGCGGACCTCTCCACCCCGGTCGTGGAGGACCCGGAGTACCCGCCGCTGCGGGTGGAGCAGTCGTACGTCGACAGGCTGGAGGCCGACTGCGACCGTTTCCTGGAGGAGCTGGAGAAGCTGCGCTCCTTCATCCTGCCGGGCGGCACGCCCGGGGCGGCGCTGCTGCACCAGGCGTGCACGGTGGTGCGGCGGGCGGAGCGCTCGACGTGGGCGGCCCTGGAGGTGCACGGCGGGACGATGAACGCCCTGACCGCCACGTACCTGAACCGCCTATCGGACCTGCTCTTCATCCTCGCGCGGACCGCGAACAAGGCGGTCGGGGACGTGCTCTGGGTGCCGGGAGGGGACCGCTGAGCGGTCCTCCGGGGGTCCGGAGGGGGTCCCGGAGGGGGTCCCGGGGGCCTTCTTCGGCCAGAGGGCGTAGCTGAACGCGATCAGGCCGTGGACGCCGGCCGCCCGCCAGGCGAAGGAGATCCAGTCGTACAGGCTCCCGGTGTTCCCGGCGTCGCCGGCGTACCGGGCCGCCAGGAGCAGCAGGCCCGTGGCGACGGCGGCGGCGACCACCGAGCCGAGCCAGACCGCGCCCTCGTGGCGGGCGCGGGCCATGCCGTACTTCGGCGGCCCGGCGGGCGGCGGGGCGCCGCCGAGGCGGTGGGCGGCGTGGCCGTCGAGCCACTTCACGGTGCGGTGGCCGTGGCCGGCGGTGTAGCCGATGTAGAGCGCGGCGAGGCCGTGGGTCCAGTCGGGGTCGGCGCCGTTCCTCAGGTCGATCGCGGTGACGGCCAGGAGCAGGAACTCCAGGAGCGGTTCGCACAGCAGCAGGGCCATGCCCGTCCGGGGCATCCTCAGCAGGTAGCGGGTGGCGAGGCCGGCGGCCAGCAGGACCCAGAAGCCGACCTCGCAGACGACGATCAGCGTGACGATCACGGGGTTCCCCTTTCGGTTCCCCTCCAGCGTTCCGCGGGGCCGGGCGCGGTGCGTCGTCGCCGGTGAGGAATCGCGCCTACATCGTTCGGCGGAGGGGCGGATCGGCCGGGACGAGGAGGTCCGCGCCCGCGGGGGCGTGTTGGATGGGTACGTGACGCTCCCCCGCCCGGCACGGCCCTCCCGGCCGGTGAAGCCCTCCCGGCCGGCGCCCCGCCGCCCCCGTCCGCACCGCCTCGACCTGTTCATCGCCGGCGGCGGTCTGGCCGGCGGTCTGCTCCTGTGGTCGTTCGGCCTGTTCGTGACGGGGGACCACGTGATCGGGCAGCGCTGGGCGACGCTGGTCCCGCTGACCGTGATGGCCGCGGCGGAGGCGCTGCGCCGTGCCGCTCCGCGGACCGCCCTGGCCGCCGGCACCCTGGCGATCGCCGGGGACCAGCTCACCAACGGCAACCTCTCGACGGTCCTGATGTTCACGGACGTCGTCTACGCGTCGGTGGTGTACGGCACGCCCGCCTCGGCCCGCCGCGTCCCGTACACCACCGGGCTGGTCACCGTCGCGGTCACGGTGGTCCTGCTCGTCTGGCAGCGGAACGCGGTCGCCCTCCTGACCGGCGTGCTCACCGGCATGGTGTCCTTCCTCCCGGCGGTGACCGGCGCGGTGGTGCGGAACCACCGGGAGGAGGCGGAGACGGCCCGGCTGCGCGCGGAGCAGACGGCGCTGCTCGCCGAGGTGGACCGGGCGCAGGCGGTGGCGGCGGAGCGGGCCCGGATGGCGCGGGAGCTGCACGACGTGGTCGCGAACCACCTGTCGGCGATCGCGATCCACTCGACGGCCGCGCTCTCGCTGGACGATCCGGGGACGACCCGGCGGGCGCTCGCGGTCATCCGGGAGAACAGCGTGGAGGGCCTGGCGGAGATGCGGCGGCTGATCGGGCTCCTGCGGACCGGCGGGGCGGACGCGGAGCCGGCCGCCGTGCCCCGTCTCGCCGGGCTCGACGCGCTGATCGCCCAGGCGCGGGCGAACGGCGGTCCGGGTGGGCTCGTCTTCGTCCTGGACGACGCCCGGGAGGCGCCGGACGGGCTGCCGGCGCCGGTGGAGCTGGCCGCGTACCGGATCGTGCAGGAGTGCCTGACGAACGCGGTGAAGCACGCCGCCCCCGGCGAGGTGAGGGTCGTCCTCGGGAGTCCGGCGGGGGCGCTGTCCGTCCGCGTCACCAGCCCGTACGGGGAGCGTCCCGGTCCGACCGCGCCGGGCTCGGGCGCCGGTCTGGTGGGGATGCGGGAGCGGGCGGCGCTGCTCGGCGGGACCTTCGAGGCGGGTGTGGTGACGGACGGCGCGGGACGGAGACTGTGGCGGGTGCGGGCGGAGCTGCCCGTGGACGTGAGCGGTGGGGAGCGGGCATGACGGTGCGGGTGGTGGTCGCCGAGGACCAGAGCGCGGTGCGGGCGGGCCTGGTGCTGATCCTGGGCAGCGCGCCGGACATCGAGGTGGTGGGCGAGGCGGCCGACGGGGAGCGGGCGGTGGAGCTGGCGCGCGAGCTGCGTCCGGACCTGGTCCTGATGGACGTGCAGATGCCCCGGATGGACGGGGTGACGGCGACCGGGATCGTGGTGGCGGAGGGGCTGGCGGACGTGCTCGTCCTGACCACCTTCGATCTCGACGCCCATGTCTTCGGGGCGCTGCGGGCGGGTGCGGCGGGCTTCCTCCTGAAGGACGCGGAGGCCCGGGAGCTGATCGCGGCGGTGCGGACGGTGGCGCGCGGCGAGGGGCTGATCGACCCGGCGGTGACCCGGCGGCTGATCGCGGAGTTCGCCGCGTCCGGACGGCCCTCCCCGCGGGGGCGGGGGGCGGACCCGGCCGTCCTGGACGCGCTGACGCCCCGGGAGCGGGAGGTGCTCTCGTCGCTCGGCCGGGGGTTGTCGAACGCGGAGGTCGCGGTACGGCTCGACATGGCGGAGGCGACGGTGAAGACGCACGTCAGCAAGGTGCTGGGGAAGCTGGGGCTGCGGAGCCGGGTGCAGGCGGCGGTGCTGGCGCGGGAGTTGGGCGTCTAGGAGGAGTGCGCCGACGTTGGTCTGGACCTCTTGACGATTGGTCCAGACCTTCCTACGCTCGCGGGGCGCGCGCATCTCCACGGACCCACCCCCACTTCCCCGTCCGCACCTTGAGGAGCACCGTTGAGCACTCAAGCACCGTCGCGCAGATCAGGATTCAGACACCGGACCGCCGCCGGACTGACCGCCCTGATCCTGCCGCTGGCCGCCATGGTCGGCCTCGCCTCCCCCGCCGAAGCGGCCACCTCGGTGACCGCCACCTACACCAAGACCCAGGACTGGGGCTCCGGCTTCGGAGCCAGCTGGACCATCAAGAACACCGGCACCACCACCATCAACTCCTGGACCGTCGAGTGGGACTACCCCGCCGGCACCTCCGTCACCTCCGCGTGGGACGCCACGGTGACCAGCTCCGGGAACCACTGGACCGCCAAGAACGTCGGCTGGAACGGCACCCTCGCCCCCGGCGCCTCCCTCTCCTTCGGCTACAACGGCGCCGGCTCCGGCGCCCCCACCGGCTGCAAGATCAACGGAGCCGCCTGCGACGGCTCCACCCAGCCGGAGCCCGGTGACAAGGCGCCCTCCGCCCCCGGCACCCCGGTCGCCTCCAACGTCACCGACACGTCGGTGAAGCTCACCTGGACCGCGGCCACCGACGACAAGGGCGTCAAGAACTACGACGTGCTGCGCGACGGCACGAAGGTCGCCACCACCACGGGCCTGACCCACACCGACACGGGCCTGTCCGCCGGCACCGACTACAGCTACACGGTCGTCGCCCGCGACACCGCAGACCAGACCGGCCCCGCCGCCGGCCCGGTCGCCGTCCGCACCACCGGCGGCGGGACGAACCCGCCCCCGAAGGCCGTGAAGCTGGGCTACTTCACCAACTGGGGCGTCTACGGGCGCAACTACCACGTGAAGAACATCGTGACCTCGGGCTCCGCGTCCAAGATCACCCACATCAACTACGCCTTCGGCAACGTGCAGGGCGGCAAGTGCACCATCGGCGACGCCTACGCCGACTACGACAAGGCCTACACCGCCGACCAGTCCGTCGACGGCGTCGCCGACACCTGGGACCAGCCGCTGCGCGGCAACTTCAACCAGCTCCGCAAGCTGAAGAAGGCCTACCCGAACATCAAGGTCCTGTGGTCCTTCGGCGGCTGGACCTGGTCCGGCGGCTTCGGCCAGGCCGTGCAGAACCCGGCCGCGTTCGCCCAGTCCTGCTACGACCTGGTCGAGGACCCGCGCTGGGCCGACGTCTTCGACGGCATCGACCTGGACTGGGAGTACCCCAACGCCTGCGGCCTGACCTGCGACACCAGCGGCCCCGCGTCCTTCAAGAACATGATGCAGGCCATGCGCGCCAAGTTCGGCCCGAACAACCTGATCACCGCGGCCGTCACGGCCGACGCCTCCTCCGGCGGCAAGATCGACGCCGCCGACTACGGCGGCGCCGCGCCGTACTACGACTGGCTCAACGTCATGACGTACGACTTCTTCGGCGCCTGGGAGGCCAAGGGCCCGACGGCCCCGCACTCCCCGCTCACCTCGTACGCCGGCATCCCGCAGCAGGGCTTCAACTCCGCCGAGGCGATCGCCAAGTTCAAGGCGAAGGGCGTGCCGGCCGACAAGCTGCTGCTCGGCATCGGCTTCTACGGACGCGGCTGGACCGGCGTCACCCAGTCCGCCCCGGGCGGCACGGCGACGGGCGCGGCACCCGGCACGTACGAGGCGGGCATCGAGGACTACAAGGTCCTCAAGAACTCCTGCCCCGCCACCGGCACGATCGCGGGCACGGCGTACGCCCACTGCGGCACCAACTGGTGGAGCTACGACACCCCGGCCACGGTCACGTCCAAGATGAACTGGGCGAAGAACCAGGGCCTGGGCGGCGCGTTCTTCTGGGAGTTCAGCGGTGACACCACCAACGGCGAGCTGGTCGGCGCGATCAACAGCGGCCTGAGCTAGCCCGTACGACAGGGACGAGGGGCGGGGGGGGGGGCCCCCCCCCCGCCCCCCCCCCCCGCCCGGGCCCCCCGGGGCCCCCCCCCCCCCCCCGCGGGGGGGGGGGCGCCCCCCCCGTGACCCCCCCCCC
>NZ_JBVHEG010000001.1:344782-995333 GCF_055562975.1 Streptomyces sp. NPDC014907
GGCGGGGTTTTTTTCGGGGTGTCGCGGGGTGACCCCCCCACCGGCGCGCTGGGGGGCGCGAACAACCGCGGCCGGGGCGCCCCCCCCCCCCGGGGGGGGGGGGGGGGGGCGGGCCCCCCCCGCCGCCCCCCGCCTCCGTCCTGTCCCGCGCGGTACCCGCCCTCCCGCCCGGCGGGCGGGGAACTCGCGCGACGTTCACCCTCCCCGGGCTCCGTCCGGGGCGCCCCCGTCCGGCGGGCGGGGACGTCAGGCGACGTTCACCCGCTGGCCGGGCGGCGCCGCCTCCAGCCAGGCCATGAAGCCCGTCCGGGCGTCCTCGCTCATCGCGAGCTCCAGGCGGACGCCCTCGTACATGCAGGGCTGGATCACCGCGTCCGAGAGCAGCGCCAGCTCCTCCTCGCCCTCCGGCATCCGGCGCTCCAGGGCCACGATGGAGGAGCGCTCCAGGACCCGGCGCGGCCGGGGCGCGTACGAGAAGACGCGGAACCAGGCGATCTCGTCACCGCTGTAGCGGGCGACGCCGTACACCCAGCCCTTGCCGGCCGGGTCCGGTTCGTCGGGGACGTTCCAGCGGAGGGAACAGTCGAAGGTGCCTCCGGCCCGCTGGATCAGTCTCCGGCGCAAACCGAAGACGAAGAGCCCGATCACCACCAGTGCGACGACCAGGCCGCACACGAGCAGAGCGAGGAACATCTTCACCGACCTCCTCGCTGCGTCCCGTAGCCGGACCGGCCGGCAGAACCGAATACCACCTGCATCTGCATCGCCTCAGCCGCGGCACGGTCTGGAAAATTCCAGCCGTGCCGCGGCTGAGGGCACTGCTCCGTGCGGACCGTCAGCGGACCGCTACCGCGCGCAGCCGGACCTCGGCGCGCCGCTCGGCGGCGGCGTCGGAGTCCGTCTTGGCGCGCTCGAGGGCACGCTCGGCGCGCTGGGCGTCGATCTCGTCCGCCAGCTCGCAGACCTCCGCGAGCAGGGACAGCTTGTCGTCGGCGAAGGAGATGAATCCGCCGTGGACGGCGGCGACGACGGTCTCGCCCTCGCTCGTACGGATGGTCACCGGGCCCGACTCCAGCACACCGAGCAGCGGCTGGTGGCCGGGCATGACGCCGATGTCGCCGGAGGTGGTACGCGCGATGACCAGGGTGGCCTCGCCGGACCAGACACTCCGGTCCGCGGCGACCAGCTCGACGTGCAGCTCAGCGGCCAAGGGTGGCTCCTCGGGTCACCACCCGGCGGTCGTGCCGGGTGTTGGGATCAATTCTAGGGGGCGTGGAGAGGGGGCGGGACGCATCCCGCCCCCTCGGGCGAGCACGGGGCTCAGGAGACGCCGAGCTCCTTGGCGTTCTTCTTGAGGTCCTCGAGACCACCACACATGAAGAAGGCCTGCTCCGGGAAGTGGTCGTACTCACCGTCGCAGATCGCGTTGAACGCGGCGATCGACTCGTCGAGCGGAACGTCCGAACCGTCCACACCGGTGAACTGCTTCGCCGCGTGGGTGTTCTGGGACAGGAAGCGCTCGACGCGCCGGGCACGGTGGACGACGAGCTTGTCCTCCTCGCTCAGCTCGTCGATACCGAGGATCGCGATGATGTCCTGGAGGTCCTTGTACTTCTGCAGGATTCCCTTGACGCGCGTGGCGGCGTCGTAGTGGTCCTGCGCGATGTAGCGCGGGTCCAGGATGCGGGACGTGGAGTCCAGCGGGTCCACGGCCGGGTAGATGCCCTTCTCGGAGATCGGACGGGAGAGAACCGTCGTCGCGTCGAGGTGGGCGAAGGTGGTCGCCGGCGCCGGGTCGGTGAGGTCGTCGGCGGGGACGTAGATCGCCTGCATCGAGGTGATCGAGTGACCGCGGGTCGAGGTGATGCGCTCCTGGAGGAGACCCATCTCGTCGGCCAGGTTCGGCTGGTAACCCACCGCGGAGGGCATGCGGCCGAGCAGGGTCGACACCTCGGAACCGGCCTGGGTGAAGCGGAAGATGTTGTCGATGAAGAACAGCACGTCCTGCTTCTGCACATCGCGGAAGTACTCCGCCATGGTCAGACCGGCGAGGGCCACGCGCAGACGGGTGCCCGGGGGCTCGTCCATCTGGCCGAAGACCAGCGCGGTCTTGTCGAGAACGCCGGCCTCCTCCATCTCCACCATGAGGTCGTTGCCCTCACGGGTGCGCTCGCCGACGCCCGCGAAGACCGACACGCCGTCGTGCAGCTTGGCCACACGGACGATCATCTCCTGGATCAGAACGGTCTTGCCGACACCGGCACCACCGAACAGACCGATCTTTCCACCCTTGACGTACGGGGTGAGGAGGTCGACGACCTTCAGGCCGGTCTCGAACATCTCGGTCTTGGACTCGAGCTGGTCGAAGGCCGGGGCCTTGCGGTGGATCGTCCAGCGCGGCGCGTCGGCCACGGTGGACTCGTCGGCGTTCAGCACCTGGCCCAGCGTGTTGAACACGCGGCCCTTGGTGGCGTCGCCGACCGGGACGGTGATGCCCGTGCCCGTGTCGGTCACCGGGGCCTGGCGGACCAGACCGTCGGTGGGCTGCATGGAGATGGTGCGGACGACGCCGTCACCGAGGTGCTGGGCGACCTCGAGGGTCAGCGTCTTGGTCGCGCCCGCCTCGGCCGGGTCCGGAACCTCGACGTGCAGCGCGTTGTAGATCTCCGGCATCGCGTCGACGGGGAACTCCACGTCGACGACCGGGCCGATGACCCGGGCGACGCGGCCCGTGGCGGCGGCCGTCTCAACAGTGGTCGTCATTACTTGTCACTCCCCGCGGTCGCGTCGGCCAGGGCTGCCGAGCCGCCGACGATCTCGCTGATTTCCTGGGTGATTTCGGCCTGGCGGGCCGCGTTGGCAAGTCGGGAGAGGTTGTTGATCAAGTCTCCCGCGTTGTCGGTCGCCGACTTCATCGCGCGGCGCGTGGCGGCGTGCTTGGAGGCGGCCGACTGGAGCAGCGCGTTGTAGATCCGGCTCTCGACGTACCGGGGCAGCAGGGCGTCGAGGACGTCCTCCGCCGACGGCTCGAAGTCGTACAGCGGACGGAGCGTGTCCGGCTCGCCCGCCTCCTTCGCCACCTCGTCGAGGCTGAGGGGCAGCAGCCGGGCCTCGACCGCCGTCTGCGTCATCATCGAGACGAACTCGGTGTAGACGATGTGGAGCTCGTCCACGCCGCCCTCCGCCGTGTCCTTCTCGATCGCCTCGATCAGCGGAGCCGCGACCGTCTTGGCGTCGCCGTACGTCGGCTGGTCCGTGAACCCGGTCCACGTGCCGGCCAGCTTCCGCTCACGGAAGTTGTAGTGCGCGATGCCGCGACGGCCGACGACGTAGACGACGACCTCGCGGCCCTCGCCCTCCAGCTTCGCCGTCAGCTTCTCCGCCGCCTTGATGGCGTTGGAGTTGAAGGCACCGGCCAGACCGCGGTCGCTCGAAAGGAGCAGGACCGCGGCACGGACCGGGTTCTCCGCCTCGGTGGTCAGCGGGTGCTTGTCATTGGCACCCGTGGCCACCGCGGTGACCGCGCGCGTCAGCTCGGTCGCGTACGGAGTCGACGCCTGCACCTTGCGCTGCGCCTTGACGACACGCGAGGCGGCGATCATCTCCATCGCCTTGGTGATCTTCTTCGTCGCGGTGACGGATTTGATGCGACGCTTGTAGACCCGGAGCTGCGCTCCCATGAGTCAGGTCCCTTCCGTCGTCACTTCGAGACGTTGACGGCGGCAGGAGCGTCCTCGCCCAGCAGCTTGCCGTCAGAGGTCTCGAACTGCTTCTTGAACTCCGCGATGGCGTCGCCCACGGCCTGCAGGGTGTCGTCCGACATCTTGCCGCCCTCACGGATGGAGGTCATGAGGCCCGAGTGGTTCTGGCGCAGGTACGCCAGGAGCTCGGCCTCGAAGCGGCGGATGTCGACGACCGGGACGTCGTCCATCTTGCCGGTGGTGCCGGCCCAGACGGAGACGACCTGGTTCTCGGTGGGCATCGGCTGGTACTGCGGCTGCTTGAGCAGCTCGACCATGCGCTGTCCACGCTCCAGCTGCGCCTTGGAGGCCGCGTCCAGGTCCGAACCGAAGGCGGCGAACGCCTCCAGCTCACGGAACTGGGCGAGGTCCACGCGGAGGCGGCCGGAGATCTGCTTCATCGCCTTGTGCTGGGCGGAGCCACCGACGCGGGAGACCGAGATGCCGACGTTCAGGGCCGGGCGCTGGCCGGCGTTGAACAGGTCGGACTCCAGGAAGCACTGGCCGTCGGTGATGGAGATGACGTTGGTCGGGATGAACGCCGACACGTCGTTCGCCTTGGTCTCGACGATCGGCAGACCGGTCATCGAACCGGCACCCAGCTCGTCCGAGAGCTTCGCGCAGCGCTCCAGGAGACGCGAGTGCAGGTAGAAGACGTCGCCCGGGTAGGCCTCACGGCCCGGCGGACGGCGCAGCAGCAGCGACACGGCGCGGTAGGCGTCGGCCTGCTTCGACAGGTCGTCGAAGACGATCAGGACGTGCTTGCCCTGGTACATCCAGTGCTGACCGATGGCGGAGCCGGTGTACGGCGCCAGGTACTTGAAGCCGGCCGGGTCGGACGCCGGGGCGGCGACGATCGTCGTGTACTCGAGCGCGCCGGCCTCTTCCAGGGCGCCGCGGACGGACGCGATGGTCGAGCCCTTCTGGCCGACGGCGACGTAGATGCAGCGGACCTGCTTGTTCACGTCGCCCGAGCGCCAGTTGTCGCGCTGGTTGATGATCGTGTCGATGCACAGCGCGGTCTTGCCGGTCTGGCGGTCACCGATGATCAGCTGGCGCTGACCCCGGCCGACCGGCGTCATGGCGTCGACGGCCTTGTAGCCCGTCTCCATCGGCTCGTGCACGGACTTGCGGGCCATGACGCCCGGGGCCTGCAGCTCGAGGGCGCGGCGGCCCTCGGTCGCGATCTCGCCGAGACCGTCGATCGGGTTGCCGAGCGGGTCGACGACGCGACCCAGGTAACCCTCGCCGACACCGACCGAGAGGACCTCGCCGGTGCGCTGCACCGACTGTCCCTCCTCGATGCCGTTGAACTCGCCGAGGACGATCGCACCGATCTCGCGCTCTTCGAGGTTCAGCGCGAGACCGAGGGTGCCGTCCTCGAACTTCAGCAGCTCGTTCGCCATGGCCGAGGGAAGACCCTCGACCTTCGCGATGCCGTCGCCGGCCAGGCTGACCGTGCCGACCTCCTCGCGCGAGGCCGCGTCCGGCTGGTACGACTGGACGAAGTTCTCCAGTGCGTCCCGGATCTCCTCCGGCCGGATCGTGAGCTCCGCCATCTGGGTTCCCTGCTCTCCTTGTTGGGCCCGAAGTTTCTTAAGGGGTCTGGGGGCCGACCCCCAGGAATCTTCTGCAATCTCTGCACGGCCCAACCGGGCCGCTGGTGATGCTGTGATGCTTTTCTGCTGTGGTGGCCGTCAGCCGGCCAGTCGACGGGTCGCCTCGTCGAGGCGCTCCGCGATGGTGCCGTTGATGACCTCGTCGCCGACCCGCACCGTGATCCCGCCGAGGACCGCGGGGTCCACGTCCAGGTTCAGGTGCATCTCGCGGCCGTACAGCTTGGCCAGTACGGCACCGAGGCGCTGCTTCTGCCCGTCCGACAGCGGCACCGCCGAGGTGACGACGGCGACCATCCGGTCCCGGCGCGCCGCGGCGAGCCTGGACAGGGAGTCGAGTCCCGCTTCCAGGCTACGTCCCCGGGGCTGGGTCACCAGACGGACGACCAGGCGCTCGGTGGTCGCGTGGGCCTTGCCGCCGAGCAGGCTGCGGAGCAGCGCGCCCTTGGCGGAGGCCGTGGCGGCCTTGTCCGTCAGCGCCGAGCGGAGCTCGGTGCTGGAGGACACGATCCGGCCGAAGCGGAACAGCTCGTCCTCGACGTCGTCCAGCGTGCCCGCCTTCTGCGCCGCGGTGAGGTCGGCGGTGTTCGCCAGCTCCTCGGTCGCGTCGACCAGGTCGCGCGAACCGGACCAGCGGGAACGGACCATGCCCGAAACCAGGTCGACGGTCTCGCCGCCCACCTGACCGCGCAGGAGTCGCTGCGCGAGTTCGGCCTTGGCCTCACCCGGCTGGGCGGGGTCGGTCAGGACCCGGCGCAGCGACACCTCACGGTCGAACAGCGCGGTGACGGAGGCGAGCTCGTCCGCGAGCTTCGTCGCGTCGGCCGACGTGTTGTCGGTCAGCGCGTCGAGGGACTCGCGTGCGGCTGCCAGTGCTTCACGGCTCGCTCCGTTCATCGGACGGCCTCGGCCTTCTCCTCGAGCTGGTCGAGGAAACGGTCGATCGTGCGGCTCTGGCGAGCGCTGTCCTGGAGGGACTCGCCGACCAGCTTGCCGGCCAGGTCCGTGGCGAGCTTGCCCACGTCCTGACGCAGCGACGCGGCCGCGGCCTTGCGGTCGGCCTCGATCTGCGTGTGGCCGGCCGCGATGATCTCCTCGCGCTGGCGCTGGCCTTCCGCCTTCATCTCCTGGATGATCGCGGCGCCCTGCTCCGTCGCCTCCTGGCGAAGACGCGCGGCCTCGTGGCGGGCCTCGGCGAGCTGGGCCTTGTACTGCTCCAGCACACTCTGAGCCTCGATCTGGGCCGACTCGGCCTTCTCGATGCCACCCTCGATGGCCTCGCGGCGCTCTTCCAGAACCTTGTTGATGTTCGGGATGAGCTTCTTGGCGAGGAAGCCGAAGACGATGACGAAGGCGATCAGGCCGATGACGAGCTCGTCAAGATGCGGGATCAGAGGAGGCTGGGGCTCCTCCGCCGCCGCAAGAAGCAGAGCGTTCACATCAGTGCCTTCCGTAAAAAGAATCGGGCTGTCGGTCCGGCTTACTGGTAGACGAAGCCCATGACGATGCCGATGAGCGCGAGCGCCTCACAGAAGGCGAAGCCCATGATCTGGTTGGTGCGGATCAGACCGGCGGCCTCGGGCTGGCGGGCGAGGGCCTGCGTGCCGTTGCCGAAGATGATGCCGACGCCGACGCCGGGGCCGATCGCGGCGAGGCCGTAACCGATCGAGGCGACGTTGCCGACGACGTTCTCCTTGGCGCCGGCGGCGAGGTTGACCATGTCGAGAGCAGCGGACATGCCGTTACTTCCTTCTCTTTCAATGACCCGGTGGGGGTTGGCCACCGGACGACTGTTGGCTTGGGTGGGGAGCAGCCGGTACGGGCGGGGCTCAGTGGTGCTCGGAGAGCGCGCCCTGGACGTAGCTGCAGGCCAGGAGGACGAAGACGTACGCCTGGACGGCCTGGATGAAGAGCTCGAACGCGGTCATCACGAGGACCATCACGAACGAGGCGCCGGCGTAGACGAAGCCCAGGCCGTTCATGAGGTACCAGGTGGCCAGCGAGAACATCACGATGAGCAGGTGACCGGCGAACATGTTCGCGAACAGTCGGACCGCGTGCGTGAAGGGCCGGATGAGGAGGTTCGAGAAGAACTCGAGGACGACGACCATCGGGAGGATCGCGCCGAGGGACTTGTCGTAGCCGACGATGTTCTTCCAGCCGCCCACGAAGCCGTGCTTCTTGAAGGTGAGCGAGATCCACATGACGTACACGATCAGCGCGAGACCGGCCGGGAAGGCGATCAGCGAGGTGACCGGGAACTGGGCGAGCGGAATGATCGACCAGAGGTTCATGATCCAGACGAAGAAGAACAGCGACACCATGAAGGGGACGTACTTCTCGCCGTCCTTCTTGCCGATGATCTCGTAGACGATGCCGCGGCGCACGAAGTCGTAACCGGCCTCGCCGACCATCTGCATCTTGCCGGGGATCAGCTTGGGCTTGTTGAAGGCGGCCCAGAAGAACCCGACGACCACGATGGAGCCGAGGACGGCGAGCAGCATCGGCTTGGTGATCTCGATGCCGGCCACCGTGGCGATGGGCTCGTACATGAACGTGTGCAGGCCCGGCGCCGGGAAGCCACATCCACTGAAGATGTGGCAATCCGGGTCGAAGGCAAGCGTCTGGTCAGCACTCACCGCGGGCTCCTTCAGCGTGGCGCATAGGTACGGCAACCTCGTTGTGTCGGCGCGGCACGCGGCCGCGGGTCGGCACTGGACTGGTCTTACGGATAAGGGGGCGGCGGTTCGGCGTCGAGCCTCGCGCTGGGACAGGCGTTTCGGTTGCCCGCGTCCGCAGTGCCGCAGTTGGCACCGGACGATAGCAGGAAGCCGGGCACGGCTTTATCCCGGCCCTACCCTTCACGACGTGGACCCCTTGTTTCCGGGGTCGATGTACGCGATCTTCGCCTTCATGTAGGCACGGGCCTGTGCGGCGACCCACACGATGGTCGTCGCAAGGAGCGTGAAGGCGAAGGCCTTGAAGTGGAACAGCGTCGTGTTCTTGAGCAGGGCGAGGAAGACGAAGAGCACCAGCAGCTGGGCCGTGTAGAGCAGCAGCCCCATGGCCTGGAAGAGGTGCGGCAGCGACTTCGCCGTCCGCTGGAGGACCACCTGCCCGATCCCCATGAACAGCAGGACGACCAGGGTGCCGACGGCTCCGCCGAGCGCGCCCTTGCCACCGGCGACCACCCCGCTGACGACCGTGGCGACGACGCCGACGGCTGCGGTGGGTACAACGGTGTGCAGGAGGATGCGTGCGTCGTTGGACGGCATGGCGGTGTCTCCGCTTGCTGGAGGGGGCGGTGGTGTCGTCGTGGACGAGCGTAATCCCGGTCCGAGGTGGGTCTCGGGGCCAACGGACCGTCGCACTACGGTCTTTCGGCACTGTCGCCGGGTCTCGTGAACCGTATCACAAACTATTTGAATAGGTCTTTACCCATAAGGTGTGCCAACAGTCACACATGAGAGTTACTTCGCGCGTGTGTGCGCGACGCGAAGGCGGCTTGTCTGGTATTGACCGCCCTCGCGGCTTACGTCAACTCGGCGTTCCGGCCTTCCGCCTGTCGGTGAAGCGGGCGCGGTTGCCGATGGCGGTGGAGCCGTGGAGCCCTGCGGGCACCGGAATCCGCTCCTCCTCGATCGCGGCCGGCTCCGGCCCGGTCCCCTCCGCGGCGACGGGGGCGGGCTTGCGGCGCCGGTAGCGGGGCGGCACCACCGACTGCGCCCAGCGGGGCGCGCGGGGCGTGAACCGCGGCATCAGGAGCAGCACCAGACCGATCGCGCTGAGCGCGACCACCCCGAGGACGATCCACATCGAGGTCGAGTGGACCGAGTACGCCAGCGTCCCGAAGGCGATCAGCGCCGACCAGAAGTACATGATCAGCACCGCGCGGCTGTGCGAGTGCCCGATCTCCAGGAGCCGGTGGTGCAGGTGCCCCCGGTCCGCCGCGAACGGCGACTGGCCCTTCCACGTACGGCGCACGATCGCCAGGAACAGGTCCGCCATGGGGATCGCGATGATCGTCAGCGGCAGCAGGAGCGGGATGAAGACGGGCAGGGCGGCGTGCGTCGCCTCGCGGGTCGAGCCCTCGAAGATCTTCAGCACGTCGGGGTCGACCTGGCCGGTGATCGAGATGGCGGAGGCCGCCAGGATCAGGCCGATCAGCATCGAGCCGGAGTCGCCCATGAAGATCCGCGCCGGGTGCATGTTGTGCGGCAGGAAGCCCAGGCACATGCCCATGAGGATGGCGGTGAAGAGCGTCGCGGGGGCGGCGGCCTCGATCGTGTAGCCGTACCAGAGGCGGTACGCGTACAGGAAGAAGGCCGTGGCGGCGATGCAGACCATGCCGGCGGCGAGGCCGTCGAGGCCGTCGACGAAGTTCACGGCGTTGATGGTGAGGACCACGAGGGCGACCGTGAGGAGCGTGCCCTGCCAGGGCGTCAGGGAGACGACGCCGACGCCGGGGATCGGCAGCCACAGGATCGTCAGGCCCTGCGCGACCATCACGCCGGCCGAGATCATCTGCGCGCCCAGCTTGATGAGCGCGTCCAGCTCGAACTTGTCGTCCAGGACGCCGATCAGCCAGATCAGGGCGGCGCCGGAGAGCAGGGCGCGGGGCTCGTTGGACAGATCGAAGACGCTGCCCAGGTTCTGCAGGTGCGCGGCGACGAGCAGCCCGGCGCACAGCCCGAAGAACATGGCGATGCCACCGAGCCGCGGAGTCGGTTCTCGGTGCACGTCGCGGGCGCGGATCTCCGGCATCGCCCCGGTCGCGATGGCGAACTTCCGCACCGGGCCGGTGAGGAGGTAGGTCACCGCCGCCGTGACACAGAGCGTCAGCAGGTAATCACGCACGGGCTGCCCCACAGGAATCGCTGGCCATCTCAGCCCCACACCCTAGCCGTGCCGTCCATGTGCTGGGAGACACCCCGGTCGCCCGAACGGTTGCGTCCGGCGTCGGGTCAACGGCCGTACGGGGGAAACCGGCCGGTCAGCGCGCGGACCTCCGCCCGCACCCGGGCCGTCCCGGCCGGGTCGTCCCGGAGCGCCGCGGTGAACAGTCCCGCGATCCTCGCCATCTCGGGGGAGCCCATCCCCTGGGTGGTGACGGCGGCGGTGCCGAGCCGGACGCCCCGCCCCCGCCCGTGGGGCAGGGCGCAGGTGTCGAGCACGATCCCGGCGGCGGCGAGCCGGGCGCGGGCGGCGCGGCCGTCGACGCCGAGGGGGGCGGGGTCGGCGGTGACGAGGTGGGTGTCGGTGCCGCCGGTGGTGACCGCGAAGCCCTCGGCGGCGAGCGCGGCGGCGAGGACGCGGGCGTTCCCGGTCACCCGGTGGGCGTACGCGGTGAACGCGGGGGCGGCGGCCTCGCCCAGGGCCACGGCCTTGGCCGCGATCGTGTGCATCTGGGCGCCGCCCTGGGAGAACGGGAACACGGCACGGTCGATCCGGTCCGCCAGCTCCTCCCCGCACAGGATCATCCCGCCGCGCGGGCCGCGCAGGACCTTGTGGGTGGTGGCGCAGACGACGTCGGCGTACGGGACGGGACTGGGCGCCGCTCCCCCGGCGACCAGGCCGATGGTGTGGGCGGCGTCGGCGACGAGGTAGGCGCCGACCTCGTCGGCGATCTCGCGGAAGAGCGCGTGGTCGAGGTGGCGGGGGTAGGAGATGGAGCCGCAGACGATCGCCTTGGGACGGTGGTGGCGGGCGAGGGCGGCGACCTGCTCGTAGTCGACGAGCCCGGTCTCGGCGTCGACGCCGTACGGGACGAAGTCGAACCAGCGGCCGGAGAAGTTGGCGGGCGAACCGTGGGTGAGGTGCCCGCCGTGTTCGAGGCCCATGGCGAGGACCGTGTCACCGGGCCTGAGGAGGGCCGCGTACGCCGCCAGGACGGCCGAGGAGCCGGAGTGCGCCTGGACGTTCGCGTGGCCGGCCCCGAAGAGCGCGGTGGCCCGCCGCACGGCGATCCGCTCGACGGCGTCGGCGTACTCGCAGCCGCCGTGGTACCGGGCGCCGGGATAGCCCTCGGCGTACTTGTTGGCGAGGGACGAGCCGAGGGCGGCGAGGACGGCGGGCGAGGTGAAGTTCTCGGCCGCGATCAGCTGGAGGTCCTCGGCCTGCCGGCGTCCCTCCCCGAGCAGCGCGTCGGCGACCTCGGGGTCCTGCCGGCGCAGGACGTCGAGTGCCTCGTCGGGGGGCGCGGTGACCTGCATGGCTGACTCCGGGCGTGGAGGGGTGTCAGCACCAATGTAGGCACCTCGCGCCGGACGCGCGCGCCGGGAACGGCGCCCGCGCCGGAGCCCGCGGAGACCCCGCGCCGGGCCCCGTCAGTGCCGGGCCGCGACCCCCGTCAGCGCCGTCACCACCGGGTCGAGCGCCTGGTTGATCTCGTCCCCGATCGAACGGAAGAACGTGATCGGGGCGCCGTACGGGTCGTTGACCTCGTCCGCGTCCGGGGACGGGGCCAGGAGCCACCCGCGCAGGGCGGCGGCGGCGCGGACCAGGGCGCGGGCGCGTTCGACCATGCCCTCGTCGCGCGGGTCCGGGAGCGTGGCCGGGTCGATGGCGCGGACCAGGCGGGTGAACTCCTTCAGGGTGAAGGTGCGCAGGCCCGCCGAGTGGCCCATGGAGATGACCTGCGCCCGGTGGTCGCGGGTCGCCGTCAGGACGAGGTCCGCGCGGATGACGTGCTCGTCGAGGAGCTCACGGCCCACGAAGCCGCTGTAGTCCGCGCCGAAGTCGGCGAGGACCAGCTCCGCGTTGGCCTCCATCGGGGCGCCCTCGTGGCCCCAGGTGCCCGCGCTCTCCACGATCAGGCCGCCGCCGAGGGGATCGCCGAGGCGGTCGCTCAGGGCGTGGCGGGTCAGCCGCTCGGTGATCGGCGAGCGGCAGACGTTGCCGGTGCTGACGTGGAGGATGCGGAAGGTGTCGCTGTCGTCGTACCCCGCTATGCCACGCCCCTCAGGGGCCGTCAACTGGCCACCTCGAGGTCGGGTACGACCTTCCGCAGCTCCTCCGCGGAGAGCGCGCCCTGGCGCAGCAGCACCGGCACCGGGCCGGTCACGTCCACGATGGACGAGGGGACGATGCCGGGCGTGGGGCCGCCGTCGAGGTAGACGGAGACGGAGTCGCCGAGCATGTTCTGCGCCGCGTCGCAGTCCTCCGGCGACGGGTGGCCGGTGAGGTTCGCCGAGGAGACGGCCATCGGGCCGACCTCGGTGAGCAGCTCGATCGCGACCGGGTGCAGCGGCATCCGGACGGCGACGGTGCCCCGGGTGTCGCCGAGGTCCCACTGGAGGGACGGCTGGTGCCGGGCGACGAGGGTGAGCGCGCCGGGCCAGAAGGCGTCGACCAGTTCCCAGGCCTGCTCGGAGAAGTCGGTGACGAGGCCGTGGAGGGTGTTCGGGGAGCCGATGAGCACGGGCGTGGGCATGTTGCGGCCGCGTCCCTTGGCCGCGAGGAGGTCCGCCACGGCCTCGCCGCTGAAGGCGTCCGCGCCGATCCCGTACACGGTGTCGGTCGGCAGCACGACCAGTTCGCCCCGGCGGACGGCGGACGCGGCCTCGCGCAGGCCGGTCACGCGGTCGGTCGCCTCGTTGCAGTCGTATCGCCGTGCCATCAGTTCCCGGCCTCCTCGTACGCGTGGTTCGTCGCGGTCGTCACAGTCGTCGCGGTCGCGGCGCTCGTCGCGGAGGCCGCGGTCAGGGCAGTGGTGGCCGTCACGGCGTCGCCTTGCGGGCGGTCGCGAAGCGAGGCCGGTTGTTCAGGTCGGGGTGGTCGGCGGCGTCGGTCCAGCCGGCCTCCTCGTTGAAGATCCACGGCACCTGTCCGCCCTGGGTGTCCGCGTGCTCGATGACGACGAGGCCGCCGGGGCGGAGCAGACGGTGGGCGGTGCGCTCGATGCCGCGGATGGTGTCGAGGCCGTCCTCGCCGGAGAAGAGCGCCATCTCCGGGTCGTGGTCACGGGCCTCGGGCGCCACGTACTCCCACTCGGTGAGCGGGATGTACGGCGGGTTGGAGATGACCAGGTCGACCTGGCCGTCCAGCTCCGGCAGGGCGGTCAGCGCGTCGCCCCGGTGGACGGTGACGCGGGAGCCCTCGGCGTTCTTCCGGGTCCAGACGAGGGCGTCCTCGGACAGTTCGACGGCGTGCACGCGGGAGCGCGGCACCTCCTGCGCCATGGCGAGGGCGATGGCCCCGGAGCCGGTGCACAGGTCCACGATGAGCGGTTCCACGACGTCCATGGCGCGCACGGCGTCTATGGCCCAGCCGACGACCGACTCGGTCTCCGGCCGCGGCACGAAGACGCCGGGCCCCACCTGGAGCTCCAGGTAGCGGAAGAACGCCCGCCCGGTGATGTGCTGGAGCGGTTCGCGGGCCTCGCGGCGGGCGATCGTCTCCCAGTAGCGGGCGTCGAAGTCCGCGTCCTTGACGTTGTGCAGCTCCCCCCGCTTGACGCCGTGCACGAACGCGGCGAGTTCCTCGGCGTCGAAGCGCGGGGAGGGGACGCCGGCGTCGGCCAGCCGCCGGGTGGCCTGGGCCACCTCGGCGAGCAGCAGGCTGCGGGGGCCTGGGGATCGCCCCTCAGAAAGTGACTGCACGCGGGTCCTCCGTGGTGCGGGGTGGGGCTCGGGTCCTTACGCGGCGGCGAGCTTCGCCGCCGAGTCGGCGTCGACGCACGCCTGGATCACCGCGTCCAGTTCGCCGTCGAGCACCTGGTCCAGGTTGTACGCCTTGAAGCCGACGCGGTGGTCCGAGATGCGGTTCTCCGGGAAGTTGTACGTCCGGATCTTCTCGGAGCGGTCGACGGTGCGGACCTGGCTGCGGCGGGCGTCGGCGGCCTCGGCCTCGGCCTTCTCCTGGGCGGCGGCGAGGAGCCGGGAGCGCAGGATGCGCATGGCCTGCTCCTTGTTCTGGAGCTGGCTCTTCTCGTTCTGGCAGGAGGCGACGATGCCGGTCGGCAGGTGGGTGATGCGGACGGCGGAGTCGGTGGTGTTGACCGACTGGCCGCCGGGGCCGGACGAGCGGTAGACGTCGATGCGCAGGTCGTTGGCGTGGACCTCGACCTCGACCTCCTCGGCCTCGGGCGTGACGAGGACGCCGGCGGCGGAGGTGTGGATGCGGCCCTGCGACTCGGTGGCGGGCACGCGCTGGACGCGGTGCACCCCGCCCTCGTACTTGAGCCGGGCCCAGACGCCCTGGCCGGGCTCGGTGGCGCCGTTGCCGCCCTTGGTCTTCACGGCGACCTGGACGTCCTTGTAGCCGCCCAGCTCGGACTCGGTGGCGTCGATGATCTCGGTCTTCCAGCCGACGCGCTCGGCGTACCGCAGGTACATCCGGAGGAGGTCGCCGGCGAAGAGGGCGGACTCGTCGCCGCCCGCGCCCGCCTTGATCTCCAGGATGACGTCCTTGTCGTCGCTGGGGTCGCGCGGGACGAGGAGCAGGCGGAGCTTGTCGGTGAGCTCCTCGCGCCGCTTCTCCAGCTCCTTGACCTCGGCCGCGAAGTCCGGGTCCTCGTGCATCAGCTCGCGGGCGGTCTCGATGTCGTCACCGGTCTGCTTCCAGGAGCGGTAGGCGGCGACGATCGGGGTCAGCTCGGCGTAGCGCTTGTTGAGCTTGCGCGCGTTCGCCTGGTCGGCGTGGACCGACGGGTCCGCGAGCTTCTTCTCGAGATCGGCGTGCTCGCCGACCAGTTCCTCGACCGCCTCGAACATCGGGGGCTCCTGGGTTTTCGTGGGTTGCTACGGGACGGCAAAGCGCCGGTCCCGGCCGCCCGCGCGGGGCAGCCGAGGACCGGCGCAGTGGCTCGCTACTTGGCGGAGCCGGCAGCCTTGCCGAAGCGGGCCTCGAAGCGGGCGACGCGGCCGCCGGTGTCGAGGATCTTCTGCTTGCCCGTGTAGAACGGGTGGCACTCGGAGCAGACCTCGGCACGGATGGTGCCGTCGGTGAGGGTGCTGCGGGTGGTGAACGACGCGCCACAGGTGCAGCTGACCTGGGTCTCGACGTACTCGGGGTGGATCTCGCGCTTCAAGGTGTCTCCTATGTTCCGGGAGGGCACCGGGTCGCTACCGCGGGTTGCGGCATGCGTGAACCGGGGCCGACGTACCAGTCTGCCAGGACTGGCCGCATCTCCCAAAACCGGGGGCGGCCCGGAGGTATTCCCGGCCCATCCCACGGCGGCCTCGATCGCCTTCCGGGCCGTCCTGCGGCGTCCCCGACCGTCCTCCGGTCCGTCCCGCGGCACCCCCCGACCGTCCTTCGACCCGTCCCACGGCATCCCGACCGCCCTCCGGGCCGTCCCGCGGCACCCCCCGGGGCCGTCCTCCGGGCCGGGCCTCCACGGCCCCGGACACGGCGGCGGGCGCGGCCCCGGGCACGGGCGGCGGGCGGGAGGCCGACCGCCCCGGACACCGCCGTCGGGCCCCGGCCCGTGACACCGCCGCCGGACACCGCGCGGACGCGGCCGGGCACCGGCCGGAAACGCCGCCGCGCCCACCGTGCGGACACGGTGGGCGCGGCGGGCGGCGCGGACCACGGCGGAGTCACGGGCCGGGGCCCGGCCTCCGCCGTGCGACGCGGGTCTCGTGGACCGCGTCAGTCGTTGTTGTTGTTCGCTCCGGGGGTGGTCTTCTGGATCTGGAGGAGGAACTCGCCGTTCGACTTCGTCTGCTTCATCTTGTCGAGGAGCAGTTCGATCGCCTGCTGCTGGTCGAGCGCGTGCAGCACGCGGCGCAGCTTCCAGGTGACGGCCAGCTCGTCGCTGCCGAGCAGGATCTCCTCCTTGCGCGTGCCCGAGGCGTCGACGTCGACGGCCGGGAAGATGCGCTTGTCGGCGAGCTTCCGGTCGAGCTTGAGCTCCATGTTGCCGGTGCCCTTGAACTCCTCGAAGATCACCTCGTCCATGCGGGACCCGGTGTCCACCAGCGCGGTGGCGAGGATGGTCAGCGAGCCGCCGTCCTCGATGTTGCGCGCGGCGCCGAAGAAGCGCTTCGGCGGGTAGAGCGCGGTCGAGTCGACACCACCGGACAGGATGCGGCCGGAGGCCGGGGCGGCGAGGTTGTACGCGCGGCCCAGGCGGGTGATCGAGTCGAGCAGGACGACCACGTCGTGACCCAGCTCCACGAGGCGCTTGGCGCGCTCGATGGCCAGCTCGGCGACGGTGGTGTGGTCCTCGGCCGGACGGTCGAAGGTCGAGGAGATGACCTCGCCCTTGACCGACCGCTGCATGTCGGTGACCTCTTCCGGACGCTCGTCGACCAGGACGACCATCAGGTGGCACTCGGGGTTGTTGACCGTGATCGCGTTGGCGATGGCCTGCATGATCATGGTCTTGCCGGTCTTCGGCGGGGCCACGATCAGACCGCGCTGGCCCTTGCCGATCGGTGCGACGAGGTCGATGATCCGGGTGGTCAGCACGCCCGGGTCGGTCTCCAGGCGGAGACGGTCCTGCGGGTAGAGCGGGGTCAGCTTGTTGAACTCGGGACGGCCGCGGCCGGAGTCGGCGGCCATGCCGTTCGCGGAGTCCAGGCGGACCAGCGCGTTGAACTTCTCGCGGCGCTCGCCCTCCTTCGGCTGGCGCACGGCACCGGTGACGTGGTCGCCCTTGCGCAGGCCGTTCTTGCGGACCTGGGCGAGGGAGACGTACACGTCGTTCGGGCCGGGCAGGTAGCCGGAGGTCCGGATGAACGCGTAGTTGTCGAGGATGTCGAGGATGCCCGCGACGGGGATCAGGACGTCGTCGTCGGCGACCTGCGGCTCGCCGGCCTGGAAGTCGTCACGGCCCCGGCGGCCCCGGCGGTCGCGGTAGCGGCCGCGACGGCCGCGACGGCCACCGGCCTCGTCGTCGTAGTCGTCCTGCGGACCGGCCTGCTGGCCGCCGCCCTGCTGGCCCTGACCGCCGCCCTGGCCCTGGCGCTCCTTGCGCTGGCCGCCCTGCTGGCCCTGGCCGCCGCCCTGCTGGTCGTCGCCCTTGCGGTCGCGCTGGCGGTCCCGGCGGTCGCGGCGCTCGCCGCGCTCCCCCCGCTCGCCGCGGTCACGGCGGCCACGGCCCTCGGCGCCGTCCGCGGCGGCCTCGGCCCTGGTGTCGGTCTGCGCGTCGGCCCTCGGCTCGCGGGCCTCGGTACGGGTCTCGGCGCGGACCTCGGTCCTGACCGCCCGGTCGGCCTCGGTCCCGCCCTCCGGCGAACCGGCGGGGGCCGTGGCGCGACGGCGGCGGCGCTCGCCGGCCGGCTGCTCGTCGGCGGCGCTCCCCTGCTCCGACGGAGTCTTGGGGGAGGGCTGGCCCGGGATCTCGATCTGCTGCTGGCCGGCGATCTTCTCGGCCTTCTCCGCCTGGGGGGCGGGGGCCTCGGCGGCGGGCGCGGCGGTCTCGCCCGTACGGGCCTTGGAGGTGGCGCGGCGCTTCGGCTTGGTGTCGGCGGCGTCGTCGGTCTTGGCGGGCGCGGCGGAGCCTCCTCCGGCCTGCGCCTCCTTGATGACCTCGATCAGCTGGCTCTTGCGCATCCGCGCGGTGCCCCTGATGCCGAGGCCGGACGCGACCTGCTGCAGCTCGGCCAGGACCATGCCGTCGAGGCCGGTGCCGGAGCGGCGGCGCCGTGCGGTGCCGCCGGTGGCAGCACCTGCGGCGGGCGCGGCGTTGTCGACACTGCTGTCGGCAGTCACGCCCATCAGATCGGTGGTGTCGCTCACGAAGGGTCCTTCCCTGGAGCGGACGTCGGCCATCTGGCTCGGCGACCGGTTGTGCTGTCCGGCAGGGTCCTGATGTGTGGACCGAGTCCGGGGCGGTGGTCCCGCCGGGTGCGGCGGAAGAGAGAAAACGTGCTGTGGGTCCGGCCCGAGGCCCCCTGCTCGGCCCTCACCGAGAGAAGAGCGAGGGGTGTCGTGCCGGTTCCGGAGCGTGCTCGAAACTGCTCAGGCGGGCTGCTCAGGCAGTTGGGGAGGCTCCCGGAAGAATGGGTGGTCCCTGAGGGGACACTCCGCACCGCTCCACAAGGAGGACGGGTGCAGACTTGAGGTTAACACTACCGGCTCCAACAAACATTCCCCCTCTCCCTCACCGGCAATCTCCTGTCGACGGCGGTTTCCCGTACCCGGCCGGTCCGCCGTCCGGGGCACCGCCCCGTGCTCCGGACGCCCCGTCCGTCCGGGGCACCGCCCCGCGTTCCGGCCCCGTCACGGGGACGCCAGCGGCAGGACGCTCGCCCCGGACGCGTCGAGGCCGAGCCGGTTCGCGGCCCAGCCGTCACCCGCGAGGAGGGCGACCTTGTCGGCCGTTCCGGGCTCGGCGAGGGCCAGCACCGTGGGGCCCGCGCCGGAGATGACGGCGGGAACGCCGTCCGCCCGCAGCCTGTTGACGAGCGCGACGCTCTCGGGCATCGCGGGAGCCCGGTACTCCTGGTGCAGCCGGTCCTCGGTGGCCGCGAGCAGCAGTTCGGGGCGGCGGGTCAGGGCCTCGACGAGGAGGGCGGCGCGGCCCGCGTTGGCGGCGGCGTCCACGTGCGGGACGGTGCGCGGGAGGAGTCCGCGCGCGGTCTCGGTCAGGACCGGCTTCCCGGGGACGAAAACCACCGGAACGACGGAATCCGAAGGGTCCATCCTGATCGCGCGGGCGGCGCCGGAATCGGTCCAGGCGAGGGTGAAACCGCCCAGCAGACAGGCGGCGACGTTGTCGGGGTGGCCCTCGATCTCGGTGGCCAGCTCAAGCAGGGCGGCCTCGTCCAGCCGGGCGTCGCCGCCTATGGTCACGGCGCGGGCGGCGACGATGCCGGCGCAGATGGCGGCGGAGGAGGAGCCGAGGCCCCGGCCGTGCGGGATGCGGTTGGCGCAGACGACCTCCAGGCCGCGCGGCTGCCCGCCGAGCAGGTCGAAGGCGGTGCGCAGGGAGCGCACGAGCAGGTGGCTCTCGTCGCGCGGGAGCGTCTCGGCCCCCTCGCCCGCGATGTCGACGTGCAGCCCGGAGTCGGCGACCCGGACGACCACGTCGTCGTAGAGGCCCAGCGACAGCCCGAAGGCGTCGAAGCCGGGGCCGAGGTTGGCACTGGTGGCGGGAACGCGCACCCGTACGGCGGCGGCGCGGAACGCTGGACCGGCCATCGCTCGTTGACTCTCCTTGATTGCGGCAACGGGTATGTCGGACAACGGGTATTTCAAGAGAAGTACACCGGGACCCGGGGGCCGTTTCGGCCACGGGGGCGACAACGGCAACGACACCGCGCATATGCGTCGGGGCGGGTCGGTACAGCCTATCGAAGGAAGGTTCCGCGGCGACATAGGGCGCACAGGAGGCGCACGATGCGTGTCGCGCGCCAACCTGTGCGCCTATGTACGTTCCTGATCGGGTTTCGAGCGGTACCGCTCCTCCGTGCGGAGAGCGGGGCTCCTCCGCGCGCGGGGCCCGGACGAGGGCCCCGCGGGGGTCGGGATCAGGCCAGGCCGAGCCGCTCGGCGGCGACCACGGCGTCGACCGGGACGGTGACCGGCTGCGGCGCGCCGGCGACGGCCCAGTCGGGGTCCTTGAGGCCGTTGCCGGTGACGGTGCAGACGATCCGCTGGCCGGGGTCGACCTTGCCCTGCTCGGCGGCCTTCAGCAGGCCGGCGACCGAGGCGGCCGAGGCGGGCTCGACGAAGACGCCCTCCTGCGCGGCCAACAGGCGGTAGGCGCGCAGGATCTCACGGTCCGTCACCTCGTCGATGAAGCCGCCCGACTCGTCGCGCGCGGCGGTCGCGTACTCCCACGAGGCGGGGTTGCCGATGCGGATCGCGGTGGCGATCGTCGACGGGTCCTTGACGACCTCGCCGCGCACGAGCGGGGCGGAACCCGAGGCCTGGAAGCCCCACATGCGCGGCCGGCGGGTGGCCGTGCCGTCGGCGGCGTACTCCCCGTACCCCTTCCAGTACGCGGTGATGTTGCCCGCGTTGCCGACCGGCAGGACGTGGATGTCGGGCGCGTCGCCCAGCATGTCCACGATCTCGAACGCGGCGGTCTTCTGGCCCTCGATGCGGACCGGGTTGACCGAATTGACCAGCGCCACCGGGTAGTTGTCGGAGAGGGCGCGGGCCAGGGTGAGGCAGTCGTCGAAGTTGCCGTCGACCTGGAGGATCTTCGCGCCGTGCACGAGGGCCTGGCCCATCTTGCCGAGCGCGATCTTGCCCTGGGGCACGAGGACGGCGCAGACCATGCCGGCGCGCACCGCGTAGGCGGCGGCGGAGGCGGAGGTGTTGCCGGTGGAGGCGCAGATGACGGCCCGCGCGCCCTCCTCCTTGGCCCGGGTGATGGCCATGGTCATGCCCCGGTCCTTGAAGGAGCCGGTGGGGTTGGCGCCCTCGACCTTGAGGTGCACCTCGCAGCCCGTGCGCTCGGAGAGGACCTGAGCGGGAACGAGCGGCGTACCGCCCTCACGGAGCGTGACGACCGGCGTCGTGTCCGTGACCGGAAGGCGGTCCCGGTACTCCTCGATGATGCCGCGCCACTGGTGGGTGCCCTTGCTGGTCATGGGTCCTTACTCCCCTTCAACACGCATGATGCTGGCGACACCGCGCACGGTGTCGAGCTTGCGCAGTGCCTCGACGGTCCCGGAGAGGGCGGCGTCGGGCGCGCGGTGGGTGACGACGACGAGGGACGCCTCGCCGCCTCCGTCCTGACGGCCGTGCTGGCGCACGGTGTCGATGGATACGCCGTGCTCGGCGAAGACCGTCGCGACCTGGGCGAGGACGCCCGGCTTGTCGGCCACGTCGAGGCTGATGTGGTAGCGCGTGACGACCTCGCCCATGGGGCTGACGGGCAGCTGGGTGTACGCGGACTCGCCGGGGCCGTTGGCCCCGTTGAGCTTGTTACGGCACACGGCGACGAGGTCGCCGAGCACGGCCGAGGCGGTGGGCGAACCGCCGGCGCCGGGACCGTAGAACATGAGCCGTCCGGCGGCCTCCGCCTCCACGAAGACGGCGTTGTACGCCTCGCGGACGGAGGCCAGCGGGTGGCTGAGCGGGATCATCGCGGGGTGCACGCGCGCGGTGACGGAGCCCCCGTCGGCGGCCCGCTCGCAGATGGCGAGCAGTTTGATGGTGCAGCCCATGCGCGTGGCGGAGGCGAAGTCGGCGGCGGTGACCTCGGTCATGCCCTCGCGGTAGACGTCGTCCAGGCGCACCCGCGTGTGGAAGGCGATCCCGGCGAGGATGGCGGCCTTGGCCGCGGCGTCGAAGCCCTCGACGTCGGCGGTCGGGTCGGCCTCGGCGTACCCGAGGGCGGTGGCCTCGTCGAGCGCCTCGGAGTAGCCGGCGCCGGAGGTGTCCATCTTGTCGAGGATGAAGTTGGTCGTGCCGTTGACGATGCCCATCACGCGGTTGATCTTGTCGCCGGCGAGGGACTCGCGCAGCGGCCTGAGCAGCGGGATGGCGCCGGCGACGGCGGCCTCGTAGTACAGGTCCTGCCCGTACTTCTGGGCGGCGGCGTAGAGGGTCGCGCCGTCCTGGGCGAGCAGCGCCTTGTTCGCGGAGACGACGGAGGCGCCGTGCTCGAAGGCGGTGGTGATCAGGGTGCGGGCCGGTTCGACCCCGCCGATGACCTCCACGACGACGTCGATGTCCTCGCGCGCGGCCAGGGCGGCGGCGTCGGTGGTGACGAGTTCCGGGGCGATGCCCTCGCGGACCTTGTCCGGGCGGCGGACCGCCACGCCGGCGAGCTCGACCGGGGCGCCGACGCGCGCGGCGAGGTCGTCGGCGTGCGTCGTCATGATGCGCGCCACCTCTGAGCCGACCACTCCACAGCCCAGCAGCGCCACTTTCAGCGGACGCGTACGCATCATCCGACCTCGTTTCTCGTACTGCTTCGTAGTTCTGCGTTCGTATCTCTACGGTCTCTACGGCGAGGACCAGTCTCACTCACCGGACGGGGGATTCCGCCCCTCGTCCGGATCGTGAGACATGAATTCCATCACCCGACTATTTCATCACCCGACGTCCAGGCGCAGGAGATCTTCCTCCGTCTCGCGGCGGACGATGACGCGCGCCTCGCCGTCGCGGACGGCGACGACGGGCGGGCGGAGCGCGTGGTTGTAGTTGCTCGCCATGGAGCGGCAGTACGCGCCGGTGGCCGGCACGGCGAGGAGGTCGCCGGGCGCCAGGTCGGCGGGGAGGAAGGCGTCCCGCACGACGATGTCGCCGCTCTCGCAGTGCTTGCCGACGACGCGGGAGAGCATCGGCTCGGCGTCGCTGGTCCGCGAGACGAGGGCGACGCTGTACTCGGCGTCGTAGAGGGCGGTGCGGATGTTGTCCGACATGCCGCCGTCGACGCTCACGTACGTCCGCAGCCCGTCGAGCGGCTTGATCGTGCCGACCCGGTAGAGGGTGAAGGCGGTGGGGCCGACGATGGCCCGCCCGGGCTCGACGGAGATCCGGGGGGTGCGGAGCCCGGCGGCCTCGCACTCCCGCGTGACGATCTCGCTCAGCGCCTTGGCGATCTCGTGCGGCTCGCGCGGGTCGTCCCCGGAGGTGTAGGCGATGCCGAGGCCGCCGCCGAGGTCGATCTCGGGCAGCTCGACGCCGTGCTCGTCGCGCACCTCGGCGAGGAGCTGGACGACGCGGCGGGCGGACACCTCGAAACCGGCCATGTCGAAGATCTGGGAGCCGATGTGCGAGTGGATGCCGACGAGTTCGAGCCCGTCGAGCTGCAGGGCCCGCCGCACGGCCTCGGCCGCCTGTCCCCCGGCGAGCGCGATGCCGAACTTCTGGTCCTCGTGGGCGGTGGCGATGAACTCGTGCGTGTGGGCCTCCACGCCGACCGTGACCCGGATCTGCACGCGCTGGCGCTTGCCGAGGGCCCGGGCGACGTGGGCGACGCGGACGATCTCCTGGAAGGAGTCGAGGACGATGCGGCCGACACCGGCGCTCACCGCCTTCTCGATCTCCTGCTCGCTCTTGTTGTTGCCGTGGAAGGCGATGCGGTCGGCGGGCATGCCGGCCGAGAGGGCGGTGGTGAGCTCGCCGCCGGAGCAGACGTCGAGGTTCAGCCCCTCCTCCGCGAGCCACCGCACGACGGCCCGGGAGAGGAACGCCTTCCCGGCGTAGAAGACGTCCGCGTCCTTGCCGAAGGCGTCGGCCCAGGCACGGCAGCGGGCGCGGAAGTCGGCCTCGTCGAGGAAGTAGGCGGGCGTGCCGAACTCCTCGGCGAGCGCGTCGACCCCGATCCCGCCGACGGTGGCGATCCCGCGCTCGTCCCGCGCGACGGTCCTGGACCACACCTTCGGGTCGAGGGCGTTGAGGTCGGCGGGCGGGGCGGAGTAGTGGCCCTCGGGGAGGACGTCGGCGTGGCGGGGCCCTGCGGGGTGGGCGGAACGGCTCATGTCTGTGTCTGCTCTTTCAGATCCGGTCGGGTGCGCTGATGCCGAGCACGGAGAGGCCACCGGCGAGCACCGTCCCGGCGGCTTCGGCGAGCGCGAGCCGGGAACGGTGGGCGGCCGAGGGTTTCTCGTCGCCGAGCGGCAGAACGGTGTGCTGGAACGCGAGCAGCGCGTCGGCGACGGCTTCCAGGTGCCGGGCGACCCGGTCGGGGGCGCGGTGGCGGGCGGCGGCGAGGAGGACGACGGGGTGGTCGCGGAGGAGGCCGAGGAGTACGGCCGCGCCGGCGGGGGCCCCGTACGGCTCGTGCGCGTCGTGTGCGCCGCGCGCGTCGTGCGTGCCGTGTGCGCCGTACGAGGGGGAGAACCCGAGCTGCTGTGCGTTGACGAGCAGCCTACGGGTCCGGGAGTACGCGTACCGCACCCGGAAGAGGGGGTTGCGCTCGTGCTGGACGAGGAGGGGGGCGGGGTCGAGGGGCCGGTCGTGGGGGGCGGGGCGCAGGAAGGCCCACCGGAGGACGTCGGTGCCGGTGCCGCCGTCGTTGCTGTCGCTGTCGCCGTTTTCGTTGTCGCCGTCGGGGGTGGCGGGGTGCACGTACGGCCGTTCGCCGTCCTCGTTGTCCTCGCCGACTCCGGCGTCGGCCCCCTGGGTGCGCAGCAGCCGGACGAGGGTTCCGGTCACGAGCGCGGCGCGCGGCTCGGTCGTACGGGCGAAGCGGACGGTGGTCCCGGCGAGGGCGTCGCTGTGCCCGTAGGAGGGGCCGGCCTCGTGAATCCCCCGTACGAGGTCGGCGTCGGCGTCTCCCCGGAGGGTGAAGTTCAGGAATCCGGGCCCGGTGATCTCGACGCGCCGGAGTTCCGGGACGTCTCGGAGCCGTTCCTCGATGATCCCGGCGACGTCGAGGGCGCTGCGCCCGGCGGGCCGGGCGAGGACGAGGGCGATGCTGCTGGCGTACTCCCCCGCGCCACCGGGCCGGGCCCGCTCGACCTTCACCCGGGGAGGGACCTCGACCCGCAGGGCACCGTCGTCGACCGCGCGGCGCACGGCGCGCAGCACGGTGAGGGAGAGGTCCGCGGGGGTCACGGGTCAAGCCTAGGGGAGGAGGGGGGTACCGACGCGAACCGGTTTCGCCATGCGGGCAGGGGGCGGCGGAGGGACCGGGTCCGGCGGGGGTGGCGGGGAGGAGGCGGAGACGTTCGGTCGGTCGGGTGGGCGGGTGACCGGACGGCCGGGCAGACGGGTGACCGGACGGCCGGGTGATCAGCAGGGCGGATGGGTGACCGGACGGCCGGGCGGCGGGACGTCGACCGGTGGGCCGACGGGGATGCCGGCCGATGGACCGGCGGAGACGCCGACCGGGTCGGACCGGCCGGGAAGAGGATCGACCGCACGGACCGGCGGACGATCGGGCCGGCCTCAGCCGGAAGGGGCTCAGCCGGAACGGGACTCAGTCGGAACCGGGCTCGGCCGGTCCGTCGAGGAGACCGTCACGGGGGCCGAGAGGGCCGTCGTTGGGTCCGTGAGAAGCCTCCCAGGACCCGTGGAGGCCGTCCCGGGACCCGTCCGCCAGGGCGGACCGCAGCCCGCCGACCGCCGCGGCCGGCTCCTCCCCGCCGTCCTGCCCGGCCGCGACGGAACGCTCCCGGCGCTCGCGGAGCAACAACTGGCGGACGAGACGGATGAGTTCGGTCGGCTCGAAGGGCTTGGGGAGGAAGGCGTCGACGCCGGAGGCGACCGCTTCGGCGGCCTCTCGCTCACCACAGGCACTGATGATGGCGACCGGAAGGTGCCGGGTCCGCGCGTCGGCGCGCAACCGCTCGGCCGTCCTGATCCCGTCGAGGCGGGGCATGACGACATCGAGGGTGACGACATCGGGACGGACCCGGTGCACGACATCCAGACACTCGGCACCATCGGCCGCGGTCACGACCTCGAACCCCTCGAGTTCGAGATTGACCCTGATCAGCTGCCGGATCACCTTGTTGTCGTCGACAACGAGCACCCGGCCGGACGCGCCTGACACACGAACGAGAGTAGGCCGCCCCCGACGGCCGCGTCCGGGTTTTACCCACTTCCGCCCCGTGCGGGGGACCTCTCCCCCGATGACACCCCGGAAATACCTGTTCACGGGCACACCCCGGGAGCTGGTAGGGTTCTACCCGTCGCCGCCGAACGCGGCGGACGCCCCCGTAGCTCAGGGGATAGAGCAACGGCCTCCGGAGCCGTGTGCGCAGGTTCGAATCCTGCCGGGGGCACTTCGCAGGAAGTGCCAAAAGACCCCGTGATCAGCGGAAACGCTGGACGCGGGGTCTTGTTGCATGTGCAGGCGCGTGCCGCCCTGAGCCGCCGTATGTCGGGGTCCGTGGACTATTCGTGGACAGATTCTTGGGGCATCGGCGCAGGTCAACCCCAGGAGCGACGAGGGCTCGTGGAGACGAGCGCCAGCGCCGGCAGATAGCTTCTCCCGCGAACCTCGGGTGGGGAGTGCCATGAGCTGGGACGTTCTGCTGCTGCCGCTACCTGCGGGCCTCGCATCGATCGAGGATCTCCCCGCCGATCACGAGCCCCCTCCCATCGGCAGCCGGTCCAGCGTTCACAAGGCACTCAGGTCAGCCGCTGGCGACGTCGATCTCACCGATCCCACCTGGGGCGAGTTGCTCGGCCCTACCTGGGTGATCGAAATCGGCATCGGCGAAGGCGACCCCGTCGAGTCGGTCATGCTCCATGTCCGGGGCGGGGAGAACGACGTGCTCCCCGTGATCTTCCACATCTCCCGAACCCTCGGCTGTCGCCCCTTCGACTGCTCGACCGGCGAACTGCTCAAGGACGACACCTCCGCCAGCTGGGCAGACTTCCAGGCCTTTCGAGACAGGGCGATCGCGTCTGACCCACTGGACAGACCCCAGCCAGGTACCGACCTCGGCAACACGGTCTTCAGGCAACCGCATTGAACGACGAAGGCCCCTGGACAGGTCCAGGGGCCACAAAGCCTAGCGATCAGGGACTCTCACTCGTACTCGCGCAGCAGGTCCTCGATGCGCCTGTTGGTCACCTCCTGACGGCCGTCGAGACACTTCGCGTACCGGGTCAGCAGAACTTCCACGCCGTCGCCGGCGCACTCGGCGACCTCGGCAGCGTCCACCCCACGTTGAGCCACGTGGAGAGCGCGGAGTGCCGGAGGTCGTACGGCCGCCGGGCGAACGGCGAGGCGGCGACGGCCTGCACGGCCACAAACACGCCATCGACGCCATGCTCGCCGCCACCGCCCTCGCCGCGCCCGGACCGGTCGCCGTCCTGACCTCGGACCCGGAGGACCTCACTCTCCTCTGCGGCGGACACACCACGATCATCACGATCTGACTCCGATCGCGGCACGACACCCCGGGAGAGGGGTACGCCGGACTCTTTCCCCACGAGGAGCAGGTGTTCTCGGGCTACGGTCACCTACCGGATGCGCAAGCGGGGTCGTCGGCCCGAAGTCCTTCTCGACTCGGTGGGGCCCAGTCGTCGGGTGGGTAACCGGTCCCGAGTTCGCGGTGGGGCCGGAGGCGGGTGCCGTCCGGGATGCGCTCGTGGACGTACAGACGGGTGCGGCGTCCATCGGGCATGCCGTACGCGTCGACCTCGGGCCTGATCGGCGTGAAGGCGGCGGGCCCGCGCCGAAGCGGGGGTGGTTCCGTACGCGGCCCCGGCCCGCTTCGCCGTGGCCGGCACCCCGAGGCCCA
The DNA here is from genome assembly GCF_055562975.1 of Streptomyces sp. NPDC014907. Taxonomy (NCBI): domain Bacteria; kingdom Bacillati; phylum Actinomycetota; class Actinomycetes; order Kitasatosporales; family Streptomycetaceae; genus Streptomyces; species Streptomyces sp. NPDC014907. The sequence continues at coordinate 372,194 of NZ_JBVHEG010000001.1, forward strand.
TCCAATCGCTCATCCCCCCTCCACCCACTCATCCGTCCGCTCCTCCGCTCGCCCATCCCCTCCTGCATGACGCCCGGGGTCCCAGGCGGCGTCCGTCGCCCGTGCCGTCTCGCGGCCGGTGCCGCGAATGGCGCGTCCGCCGCCTTCGCCGTCGCCGTGGTCGCCGCAGGCCGCCGTCCCGACCCGGCCGGCCGTCGCCCCCGCCGCGACCCGTGCGACGAGAGCCGCCCACCGCTCGCAGGAGGGCGGCGCGGAGAGAGCGCCCGCCGTCCCTGTGCGGTTCACCTATCGGTCGCCCCCTGCCCGGGACTTCCACCCGCGCGGCACCGCCGCCGTCCCCACCCCGATGCCATGGGCGTGGGCTCCCTCCGCCGCGCGAGCGGGAGTTCCCTCCCGCCTTCGGGTCCGGTGCGTGAATGCGCGGCGAAGAGTGCCGTACATCACTCGACGAAACGGAACCGCGCCGTCACCTTGCGTAAGCTTTGCGAAAACTTTGTCGATTTATCCCTCTGTATGTTCTCGGAGGCACCGCCAGACGGTGCGTCAGGAACTACGAGACCGAGGAATCATGACGATTCACATACCCGCTCCGGAGGAGCGGGGGCGGCCTTGGACGGGGAGAAGCCTGCGGCACATCGCCGGGGGTCTCGCCCTCGCCCTGGCCATCACCGTGCTCGACGGCACCGGTTCCGCCGCGGCCCGGCCGCAGGCGGCGCCCGCTGCCGGGCCGAAGCAGGAGACGGTGACGCAGGCGGCCGACATCGCGTCGGCGCGCGTGGCCGCGAAGCTGTCCGGAAAGAGGGTCGAGGCGCTCTCCGAGCGGACCGAGACCTCGACCACCTGGGTCAACAAGGACGGGTCCCTCACCACCGAACTGACCGCCGGGCCGGTGCGTTTCCAGGACTCCGCCACGGGCGCCTGGCGCGACGTGGACGTCGCCCTGGCCGCCCAGCCCGACGGTTCGGTCGCCGCCAAGGCGCATCCGGCGGGGCTGAGGCTGTCGGGCAGGAAGGGCGCCGCGGCGTCTTCCCTGCGCGCGGCCCAGGCCGCGCCCGCCACCGATCTCGTCACCCTCGGCCAGGGCGACGAGCAGATCACCCTCCAGTGGCGGGGCGGGCTGCCCGCGCCGAAGCTGGACGGCACCCGTGCCACCTACGTGAACGCGGTGCCCGGCGCGGACGTGGTGGTCGAGGCCACCCGTACCGGCTTCGAGCAGTTCGTCGAGCTGCGGCAGCGGCCCGCCGCCGGCGGCTTCTCCTACACGCTGCCGCTGCGGACCAAGGGCCTGAAGGCCGAGCAGCAGGCCGACGGCAGCGTGCTGTTCACCGACAAGAAGTCGAAGAGGACCGCGGTCATGCCGGCCCCGGTGATGTGGGACGCCACCGTCGACGAGGTGTCCGGCGAGCACACCCGCCGCTCCCGGGTCGCGATGAAGGTCGTCGAGACGAAGGGCGGTGTCGATCTGGTCATCACCCCGGACGCCGCCTTCCTCGCCGACCCGGCCACCCGGTACCCAGTCACTGTCGACCCGTCCACGTCGGCCCTGGGCAACCTGTTCGACACCTACGTCCAGCAGGGCGAGACCGTCGACTGGTCCAACGACGTCGAGCTCGACCTGGGCAACCCCGGCACCAAGAACGCCGACGGCACCTACCGCATCGCCCAGTCGTACATCACCTGGAACACCGCGCCGGTCTCCGACGCCCTGGTCTCCAGCGCCACCCTGAGCCTGTGGAACTTCCACTCCGGCAACACCGACTGCACCGCCCAGCCGTGGGAGGTGTGGACGGCCAACAACGCCACCACCGCCTCGCGCTGGACCAACCGGCCGGCCATGACGGCCAAGATGGCCACCTCCACCCAGACCCGGGGCAACGCGGGCTGTTCCACGCAGCCCGACGGGTGGATCAACGCCGACGTCACCGACCTGGTCCAGCACTGGGCGAACAACAAGTGGTCCCACTCCGGCATGGGCCTGAAGGCCACCGACGAGAACGACACCAAGGAGTGGAAGCGGGTCAACTCCGCCAACGCCGCCTCCAACGTCCCCAAGCTGACCGTCACCTACAACTACCGGCCGCGCACGGGCACCAAGCAGGAGGCGGGCCCGCCGTACTTCTCCTACAGCGGCTCCTACGTCGTCAACACGCTCACGCCGACGCTGCGGGACACCTTCGTCGACGCCAACGGCGACAAGGTCAACGGCACCTTCCAGATCTTCGACTCCGCCACCAACGCGCAGGTCGGCGACGTCATCGTCTCCCCGTGGGTGAACTCCGGCCAGGTCGCCTCCGTGACCGTCCCGGCCGGCGTGCTGGCCAACGGCAAGACGTACAAGTTCCGCACCTCCCCCTACGACGGGGCCCACTACAACCTGGGCTGGTCGGAGTGGAAGACCTTCACGGTCGACACCACCGCCCCCTCCGCCCCGGCCGGCGTCACCTCGGCGGACTACCCGTCGAACGCGTGGGTCAAGGGCGCGGGCCAGGCCGGCGCCTTCACCGTCACGCCGAACGGCACCGACCACAACTGGCTGGAGTGGTCCCTCGACGGCGTGACGTGGACCAAGGTCGCCACCAGCGGGTCCACCGCCGCGAAGGCCCTCTCCGTCGCCCCGCCCAAGGACGGCACCCACACCCTCCAGGTGCGGCAGGTCGACAAGGCCGACAACAAGTCGGAGCCGGTCGCGTACACCTTCCACGCCGGACCCGGCGGGTTCGTCCAGCCCAGCGAGGGCGAGCGCACCGCCCGCCGTCTGCCGCTGGTCGCCGAGGCCGACGGCGGCAGGTACGACAAGGTGTCCTTCTCCTGGCGCCGCTCCGAGGCCGACCCCTGGGTGACGATCCCGGCCGGCCAGGTCACCTCCGGCGGCACCCCGCTGACCGCGTGGCCCGTCCCGGTGACCGGCGGCAGGAACGCCCCGCTGGTGTGGAACGCCACCGACACCGTCGACCCCGACGGCACCGTCCAGATCAAGGCCGACTTCACCGGCCCGAACTCCGCGGCCGGCAGCACCCAGCCCCTGTCCGTCGTCGTCGACCGCAGCGCCTCCGGTGCCGCGACGGACGAGATCGGGCCGGGTTCGCTGAACCTGCTCACCGGTGATTACAGCCTGTCCGCCACCGACACCACGCACTTCGACCTGTCGGTGTCCCGCACCGCGTCCTCCCGCAAGCCGGACGCCGGGGCGCGGCAGACCGGGCAGGCGGCCATCTTCGGCAAGGAGTGGGTGTCGGGCACGGCCGCCGAGGCCACCGACTCCGACTACTCGCACCTGCGGAGGATCTCGGACACGGCCGTGGCCGTGGTCGACGTGGAGGGCGAGGAGACGTCCTTCACCGCGAACGCGGCCAGGAACGGCTGGATACCGGAGCCCGGCTCGGAGGAGCTGACGCTCACCGGCAGCGTGACCGGCGCCTTCACCCTCTCCGACACCGAGGGCACGGTCACCGAGTTCACCAGGCCGGACCCGGCCGCGACGACCTGGCAGGTCTCCAGCGCGCTGCTGAACGGCATGGCGCAGACCACCACGACCGTCGTCTCCGAGACCGTGAACGTCGACGGGAAGACGCTGGCCCGCCCCAAGCGGGTCATCGCGCCGACCTCGGCCGCGTCCGCCGCGACCTGCACGGCCACGCCGGCCACCAAGGGCTGCCGCGCGCTGGAGTTCGTGTACGCGACGGCCACCACCGCGAGCGCCTCGGCGCTCGGCGACTTCGCCGGACAGGTGAAGGAGATCCGCCTGTGGTCGACCGAGCCCGGTGCCGCCTCCGCGACCTCCAAGGCCGTGCAGACCTACCGGTACGACGCCGCGGGCCGGCTCATCGAGACCTGGAACCCGCTGATCAGCCCCGCGCTGAAGACGCAGTACGCGTACGACGCCGAGGGTCGCGTCACCCAGGTCACCCCGGCCGGCCAGCTGCCGTGGACGTTCACCTACGGCAGGGCGGGCTCCGGCAGCGCGGCCGGTGACGGCATGCTGCTCAAGGCGTCGCGGCCCGCGCTGCGGCAGGGCACCCTCGACGTGGTCGAGGGGACGGCCGCCACCAGCGTCGTCTACGACGTGCCGCTGACCGGCACCACCGCCCCGTACGGGATGGGCGCCGCCGACGTGAAGGCGTGGGGCCAGACGGACGCGCCGACCGACGCGACCGCCGTGTTCCCCGCCGACGCCGTCCCGGCGTCGAACGCCGGCGGTGCCCTGACGGCCGCCTCCTACCGGCGCGCCGACGTCACCTACATGGGCGCCTCGGGCCGCGCGGTGAACGCCGCCACGCCCGGCGGGCACATCACGACGACCGAGTACGACCGCTTCGGCAACACCGTCCGCGAGCTGACGGCGGCCAACCGGGCCGTGGCGCTCGGCACGACCGCCGCGGACCGTGCCGCGCAGGCGGAGCTGGGCATCGCCTCCCTGGCGCCGTCCGAGCGCGCCGACCTGCTCGCCACCAAGTCCGTGTACAACGCCGACGGCACCCGCGAGCTGGAGGAGTTCGGCCCGCTGCGGCGCGTCGACCTGACCGCGGACCTGAAGTCGGGCACGACCACCCTGGTCGCGGCCGGGACCTCGGTCGTGGCCCGCTCCTGGACCGTCAACGAGTACGACGCGGGCCGCCCCACCGACGGGACCGCCACGGTCAAGGACCAGGTCACCCGGGTCACCACCGGCGCCCAGGTCCGCGAGCACCCCGGCGTCCACGGCGAGAAGCGCGTCGCCGAGACCCAGTACGACTGGGCCAGGGGCCTTCCGACGAAGTCCGTCCAGGACCCGGCCGGGCTGGCCGTCACGACCACGACCGAGTACGACGCCCAGGGCCGCGTCACCAAGACGTACAACACGGGCAGCACGGGGGCCGACGCGGGCACCGTGGTGACCACCTACTGGTCGGCGACGGGCACCGGTGCCTGCGGCGGCCGTCCTGAGTGGGCCGACCTGGTGTGCTCCACCGGCCCCGGGGGCGCCATCACCGGCGGCGGCTCCCACCCGGCGCAGCTGCCGACCACCACCACCCAGTACGACTGGTGGGGCAACGCCACGGTCGGCACCGACACCGCGAACGGCGTCACGCGGACCTCGACCACCACGTACGACGCGGCGGGCCGCCCCGTCACGGTGAAGGTCACCGGCGGCAGCGGTCAGGCCGTCCCGGAGACCACCACCGAGTACGACCCGGCCACCGGGCAGGAGATCCGCACGACGTCGCCCACCGGCGGCACCATCACGCGGGTCTACGACAAGCTCGGCCGGCTCGCCTCGTACACGGACGCCGACGGCGGCAGGACCACGACCGAATACGACCTGCTGGACCGTCCGGTCAAGGTCGGCGACACCGTCCCGTCCACGGTCTCCTTCACCTACGACCACGCCGTCGAGCCGCGCGGTCTGGCCACGAAGGCGACGGACTCGATCGCCGGAGTCTTCCAGGCGACGTACGACGCGGACGGCTCGGTCGCCACGGAGAAGCTGCCCGGCGGGTACACCCTCACCCAGACCGAGGACACCACCGGCGCCCCGGTCAGGCGCACCTACACCCGTGACGCCGACGGCACCGTGGTCATGTCCGACACGGTCACCGAGTCCGCGCAGGGACAGACGACCAGCCACGCCGGCTGGTCGGACCAGACCTACCGCTACGACGCCGTCGGCCGCCTCGTGCAGGTCGACGACACGGTGGAGACGGTCTGCACCCGGCGCACCTACGGGTTCGACAAGCACGCCAACCGCACGTCCCTGACCACGGCCGCCTCGACGCCCGGCCTGGACTGCCCCACCACCGGAGGGACCGCCAAGACCTCGACGTTCGACAGCGCCGACCGCATCACCGACGCGGGCTACGCCTACGACGCGTTCGGCCGCACCACCGCCCTGCCGGGCGGCGTGACCGTCGGCTACTACGCCAACGACCTCGCCCACCAGCAGACCGTCGGCGCCAAGCGGCAGACGTGGACCCTGGACGCCGCGCTGCGCTTCCGCGGCTGGACCGTGGAGAGCAACAGCGGCGGGACCTGGTCGCCGACCGAGAACAAGCTCAACCACTACGACGGCGACGGCGACAACCCGCGCTGGATCGTCGAGAACACCGCCACCGGTGCCCTGACCCGCAACGTGGACGCCCTCTCCGGGAACCTCGGTGCGATCACCAGCGCCACCGGCGACACGGTGCTCCAGTTCACCGACATCCACGGTGACGTGGCGCTCCAGCTCCCGCTCGCCTCGGGCGAGGCGCCGATCGTCCTGGACACCGACGAGTACGGCAACCCGCGCGACAAGCAGCAGGCCGTGCGCTACGGCTGGCTGGGCGGAAAGCAGCGCTCCAGCGAGACGGTGGCCGGCTACACCCTGATGGGCGTGCGCCAGTACAACCCCGCCACCGGCCGCTTCCTGTCCACCGACCCCGAGCAGGGCGGCAACGCCAACGCCTACGAGTACTGCTCGGCCGACCCGGTCAACTGCTTCGACCTGGACGGCAAGTGGGGCTGGAAGAAGTTCTTCAAGAAGGCCAAGCGCTGGGCCTGGCGCAACAAGTGGGACATCGCGATCACCGCGGCCGGTTTCATCCCCGGTCTCGGTGCCGCCGCCTGGGGCTACCGCGCCTACCGCGGTTACCGGGCCCTGCGGGCCGCGCGGACCATCGCCCGGAGCTGCCGCCGGAACTCCTTCCTGCCCGAGACGCCGGTCGTCATGGCCGACGGCAGCACCAAGCCGATCAGCCTGGTGAAGGTCGGGGACCTGGTCCGGGCGGTGGACGAGGTGACCGGCGAGGCGAAGGTCTCCCCCGTCACCGACGTGATCGTCGGCAGCGGCACCAAGGACCTCGTCACCCTGTCCGTGGACGCGGACGGCGACGGCCGGTCGAAGGAGATCACCGCGACCGCCCACCACCCCTTCTTCGTCCAGGGACGCGGATGGGTCGACGCGGTCGGGCTGACCCCGGGCTCGCGCCTGTCGAACCCCGGCGGGAACGCGCCCGAGGTCACGGCCTCCCACCGCGCGCAGGCGGTCCGCACCGTCTTCAACCTGACCGTCGCCGGCTCCCACACCTACTTCGTGGTGGCCGACGGGCAGCCCGTCCTCGTCCACAACTGCTCGCGCAACAGCAGCAAGTGGTTCAGCAACCGCCGGAAGGCGTACCAGCAGCGCAGGAAGGACTACAAGAGGCTGACGCGGCGGGGTTACTCCTGTGAACTCCGGGGTCCGTGCAGCAGCGGCGGTCACGCCCACCTGTCGTGGAGCAAGAACGGCCGGAGGGGAACGATCCACTACCGTTGGCACGGTCGGGGTCTCGGCCGCATGGGCTGATCCGGCCCCACCGAACCGACCGGAAGTGACCGTCTCCTGACGGGGAGACGAGACGGCGGGGCCGCACCGCGGCCCCGCCGTCACCGAGGAGAGTGCGCATGGGCGGAATGAGCGCCAGGACCACGATCGGGGACACGGTGATCGCGTACGCGGTCCTGGCCGACGCGAGCAACGCCTGCGACGCCGTCGACGAAGTGGTGGTGGCCGCCGACAGCTGGAAATCGGCCACCGACCTCCTGCGCGCGTGCGGATACCGGAAGGTTCCCCGGCGCCCCGCCCGCGACACCGTCGACCACGGTGCGGCGGAAGTGGCGTTCGCGACGCCCGGGACGGTTTTCCGCAAGCGTTTCGGAAGTGACGCGCCGTGGGTTCCGAACTCCCACGGCGGAAAGGAGTGACCCCATGGACGTTCCCCTTGCCCTGGAACGGTTGATCACCGCTCTGCGGCAGCACGCCCGGTTGATGTCCGGGCCGGGCCCGGCGGGGGAAGCGGGCGTCGACGCCTTCGAGGAGGTGCGGTCCGCGGCGGTCTCCTACGGCAGGGCCGTGCGGGAGACGACCGGCTGGGACAGCCCGTTCGACGAACTGGAAGAGGTCGAGGAGTTCGGCGGCGGGACGGACGAGTCCGGTGGGTCCGGCGAGTCCGGTGAGCCCGGTGAGTTTGGTGAGTCCGGTGAGCCGATCCGTTCGGAAGACCGCTCCGGCACGGGTTTCGCGGTCTCCGGCTCCTGGGCGTTCGAGGTGACCGACCGGGCCGCCTGGACGGAGTTCGTGACGCGACAGCCCGGCGCCGCCGGGCTGCTGGAGGGCCGGACGGACGTCGCCCCGGCCGAGGCCGCCGCCGCCCTGCTGTCGAGCGGCGTCCTCACCCGGGCCTTCGCCCCGCACGGGGCCGTGCCGACACACCAGGAGTGGGGCGTCGGCGACACGCTGGACGGCCTCGACGAGTATCCGGACGCCGAAGACGAATGAGCCGGGAAGCGGCGGCCGGAGGCCACCGCTTCGTTCCGGACCGTCGCCACCGGGCCGGCCGGAAACCGGAAGCGACCGGAAGCGACCGGAGAACGAGAACAAGAGGAACGACGGGAAGCGGAACCGAGCCCATGAGCATCCCCGCCGCGTTGAACGAACTCGTGGCCGCCCTGGCCGAACACGCCGAGGTGATGTCCGGCCGGGACGTCGCGCCCGCAACGGCTGTCCGCGTCATCGAGCGGGTGCGTGCCGCGGCGGCGCGCTACTCCGACGAGACCTTCGCGGCCTCGGGTTGGGGAAGCCCCTTCTCCGATCTCTTCGAGGACGAGGACGGGGACGGCGGGTACGAGGACGGGGACGAGGGCCCGGAGGCCGAGGACGCGGAGGGGAACGCGTCCGGTGACGGCCCGGTGCCCGGGGCGGCCGAGCGCGTCAGCGTCACGGGCCGCTGGGACTTCGTCGTGACGGACCGGGAGGCATGGTTCGTGCACGTCACCCGGACGCTGGACGATCTCGGTGCCGGCGACTGCGTCGTGGAGCTGAACAGTGCCGCGCAGGCGATGCACGGGCTCCTCGCCCACGAGGAGCCCTTCCACGATTTCACGCGGCACGGCCTGGCCGACGGCGGCCGGGAATGGGTGATCGAGCAGGTCCCCGAGGCGCTGTCCGAGACGGCGGACGGGGAGCACCGCGGCTGAAACCGCGTCGGAGGACGCGGTGCCGACGGTGCCGGAGGACGCCGGTGCCGACGGGAGGTGAGGGAGGAACGGCGGGACAGGGATTCTCCACCGTCCCGTCCCGTCCCGTCCCGCCGGGCCGTTCCCCTCATGGACGACATCGCGCCACGTCTGGAGCGGTCCCGGGAGCTTCCGGTGCCGCCTCGCCCCGCCGGAGCGGTCCGCGGCCGACCGCGCGGGGCGGGGGCGGCCGGGCCGTACGCACGGCGGCGGACCCGGCCCGGTGGCGCGGCCGCGGGTCCCCGTCCCTCCCGGGCGGCGTGCCCCGACCGTCTTCTCCCTGTGCGGTCGCGGCAGGCCGGGGGCGGGGCCGCCCGCCGGGGTCCGGGACGCGGCGCGGGACGGCGGGGAAGGCGCGCCCGGAGGCGGGAGGAGGACGCCCCGCCCGGCCGGGCACCCAGAGCAACGGGCCCGCCCCGCACCGTACATGGCGCAAACAGACCGCAAGGGAGGCCGTGGGTGCGGCGGGTCTCGGAGGTACGGCCTCGCTGTCGGCCCCGTGGTGCACACTTGCTGCCTGGTACAGCGCTCACGGGGAAGGCGGCCGGCCATGCTGACGGGGATCGAGGAGGTCGACTGGGCCTCGCTGGGGCACGCGTACGGCCCCGCGGACGACGTGCCGGAGCTGCTCCGCGGACTCGCCTCCGCCGATCCCGCCGAACGGGAGACGGCCCTCGACGGCATGTACGGCGCCGTGCACCACCAGGGCGACGTCTACGACTCGACGCTCGCCTGCATCCCCTTCCTCCTCGAACTCGTCGCCGATCCCGGCGTCCAGGACCGGGGCGGCATCGTCGAACTGCTCACCAGCATCGGCGGGATCGAACTCGACGACGACGAGGAGCTGGACCTGCCCGACGAGGCGGGCGACGGGTTCACCCCCGCCGCCAACTACGCGATGGCCGCCGCCGCCGTCGCCGCCGGGGCCGACGTCTTCCTCGGGCTCGTCTCGGACGCCGACCCGGAGGTGCGGCTCGCCGCGCCGTGCGCGCTGGCCTCGCTGCACCCCGAGCCGGCCCGGGTGCTGACCCTGCTGCGGGAGCGGCTCACCGTCGAACGGGACACCGAGGTGCGGCTCGCCCTGGTGGCCGCCGTGGGGCGGATCGCCCTGCGGCACGCGTCGCTGCGCGCCGAGACCGTCGACTGGCTCGGCTGGCTCGCCCGCGCCGCCCAGGACCCGGGGCTCCGGCTCGCGGCCCTGGCCCAGCGGGCGCGCTGCGCGCCGGCCGAGATCCCCGACGACGTCGTGCCGTGGGTGGCGGGGCTCCTGGAGGAGATCAGGGCCACGGCGGCCCCCGGGCCGGGCCAGGACGCCTTCCGGGCCGCCGCCCCGACGCTCATCGGTCAGGTGCGGGAACTGCTCGAGGAGCACGCGGCCGGCCGGCCCGCCCCCTGGACCGAGGAGCTGCTGAGGACGCTGCACGCCGCGCTCGACGACCGCGTGGACGACCGGATCGCGCTGGTCCTCGCCCAGTTGCGCAGCCCCGACTGGGGGCAGCGTTCGGACGCGATCCGGCTGTGCGGCGGGCTGATACGGGTCTGGCGCGGGCGGTACGAGGAGGTCGTCCGGCTCGTCGGCGCCCAGCTCGACGATCCCGAGCCCCGTCTCCGCGAGGCCGCCGTCTCCTTCCTGGAGCGGCTCTTCGAACTGGGCGCGCCCGCCGCCGACGCGCTCGCGGCACACCTGGCCCAGGGGCCGCCGCCCGGGCGGGGCGGGCCCGGCGGGCGGCCCGGGTGGGACGGACGGTCCTGGCAGGACGGGCGGTCCGGGTGGGACGGGGCGCTGCTCGCGCTCGCCCGCGCCGGGGACCCCCGCGCGGTGCCGCCGCTGGCCCGCGCCCTGGAGGAGGGGGAGGTGCGGCGGGAGCTGCTGTACGCGGTGGACGGCCTCGGCCCCTCCGGCACGGCGCTCACGCCGCCGCTGCGCCGCCGGCTCGCCGGGATCGAGCTCGACGAGCGGCTGTACGACCGGGCGGCGCCCCTGCTGCACGCGCTGGCGGCCGTGCGGGGCGCGCAGGCGCTCCCGGAGGTGCTGCGGGTGCTGCGCGGGGCGCCGGGGAACCGGCGCGACCGGGTGCGGGAGGCGGCCCTGCGCGCCCTCGCGGCCTTCGGGCCCGCCGCCCGGGAGGCCGTACCGGAGCTGCGGGGGTTCCTGGACGACGGGTCGGCCGCCGTCGCGACGGCGGCGGCGCGCGCCCTGTGGGCGGCTGGAGGGGACCCGGCGGAGGTGCTGCCGGTCCTGGAGCGGTGGCTGCGGCCGGGCGTGCCGGGCGCGGACTGGTGCGCCGCCGCCCGGGTCCTCGGCGAGATCGGTCCGGCGGCGGCCCCGGCGGCCCCGGCCCTGCGGCCGGGGCTGGTCTCGCGGGACCTGTGGGTGCGGGTCCGGGGCGCGGCGGCCCTGTGGCGGGTGACCGGCGAGGCACGGACGGCCCTGCCGGTGCTGCTCGCGGCCTGGGAGGAGGACCGGCACGCGCGCGTGGACGTCGCGGAGTGCCTGGCGGAGATGGGACCGGCGGCCTCGGAGGCGCAGCTGGCCGTCCTCACCGAGCTGACGCGGAGGCGCCGCCACAACGCCCGCGAGGGCGCTTCGGGCAGCCACGACATCCACGAGGACGAGAAGCTCCTGACCCTGTGCCGGGCCGCCCTGGCGCGGATGGAGCACGGGACGTACTGAGCCGCCGTCCGCGCGACCGCCGCCCGCGCGGTCCGCCACCCGTACGTCTGCCGCCCGTCCGGTCCGTCGCCCGCGCGGTCCGCCGTCCGCGCGACCGTCACCCGTCCGGTCCGTCACCGCCGTACCGCCGTCGTGCCCGCCCGGCCCCGGCGGGGCTCCTCCGTGCACACCATCACACGGCACACCGTCACACAAAAGGGACATACCGCATACCGCTTGCTACGTTGCGGCCATGACCGCACCGCGAACGGACGCACTCCCGCCCGGGGCGGGCGTTCCGAAGCGTCGCGGCGTGGAACTCTCCCTCCTCGTCTGCGCCGTCCTCATCTCCGTCTACGGTTACGCGGCGGTCGGCCTCGCCCGCAGCGGCGCCGTGCCCCCGGACGCCGCCCGCTACGGGGCCGGGCTCGGCCTGCTCGCGCTCGTCGCCCACCTCGCGGTCCGTTTCCGCGCCCCGTACGCCGATCCGCTGCTGCTGCCGATCGCGGTCCTGCTCAACGGCCTCGGTCTGGTCCTGATCTACCGCCTCGACCTGGAGACGCCGGACGACCGGGCGGCGGCGACGCAGCTCGTCTGGTCGACGCTCGGGGTGGCGCTCTTCATCGTGGTCGTGCTGCTCCTGCGCGACCACCGCACGCTCCAGCGGTACGCGTACGCCTGCGTGGCCGCCGCGCTCGCCCTGATGACCCTGCCGATCTTCTTCCCCGCCGTGAACGGCGCCAGGATCTGGATCAGGGCCGGCGGGCTCTCCTTCCAGCCGGGCGAGTTCGCCAAGATCCTGCTCGCGGTCTTCTTCGCCGCGTACCTCGCCGCCAACCTCGACGCCCTCGCGTACGCCGGACGCCGCTTCCGGCGGCTCCGGTTCCCGTCGTGGCGGGTGCTCGGGCCGGTCGTGGCGATCTGGCTCCTGAGCGTCGGGGTCCTCGTCCTGGAGCGGGACCTGGGCACCTCGCTGCTCTTCTTCGGCCTCTTCGTGATCATGCTGTACGTGGCGACCGGCCGGACCGGCTGGGTCGCGGTCGGCCTGGTGCTCGCCTCCGCCGGGGCCTTCCTCGTCGGCTCGCTCGAACCGCACGTCCACGGGCGGGTGCAGGACTGGCTCGACCCGTTCGCCACGATCCGGGCGGGCGAGGGCCCGGGGCAGCTCGCGCAGTCGCTGTTCGCCTTCGCCGCCGGGGGGACGTCCGGCACGGGCCTCGGCCTCGGCCACTCCGTGCTCATCGGTTTCGCCGCCAAGTCCGACTTCATCCTGGCGACGGCCGGCGAGGAACTGGGCTTCGCCGGGCTGACCGCGCTCTTCCTCCTGTACGCGCTGCTCGTCGGCCGCGGCTACCACGCCGGCCTCGCGCTGCGCGACCCCTTCGGGCGGCTGCTCGCGACCGGACTCGCCTCGATCGTGGCGCTCCAGGTCTTCGTGATCGCGGGCGGGGTGATGGGGCTGATCCCGCTGACCGGCATGGCGATGCCGTTCCTCGCGCAGGGAGGTTCCTCGGTGGTGACCAACTGGGTGATCGTGGCGCTCCTCATCCGGGTCAGCGACTCGGCGCGCGCGCCGCGGCCGGACGCCACCGGTGCCGCGACGCGCACGCCGGTCAGGGAGGGCGCCGCGTGATCCGCTGCATCCGGCGCGCCGCCGGGCTCTGTCTCGTCCTCCTGGCCGCGCTGCTCGTGAACGCGGGCCGCGTGATGGTGGTCGAAGCCGGTTCGCTGGACGACAACCCGGCCAACCGGCGGATCGCGATCGGCCGGTACGCGCAGCCGCGCGGCGAGATCGTCGTGGACGGGAGGCCGGTGACGGGCTCCCGGGACAGCGGACAGCAGTTGCGCTGGGAACGGACCTACCGGCAGGGCCCGTTGTACGCGCCGGTGACGGGCTACGCCTCCCAGACGTACGGCACGACGCTCCTGGAGAACGCCGAGGACGCGGTCCTCGCGGGGACGGAGCCGATGCTGGCGCCGCTTCCGCTCTGGAACGGCCTCACCCGGGGACGGCAGCCCGGCGGCGACGTGATCACCACGATCCGGGGGCCCCTGCAGGAGAAGGCCTACCGGGGGCTCGCCGGGAAGCGGGGGGCGGTGGTGGCCCTCGAACCGTCCAGCGGCCGGATCCTGGCGCTCGTCAGCTCTCCCTCGTACGACCCCGGGGTGCTCTCCGGGACGGGCGGGAAGGTCGGGGAGGCGTGGCGGCGGCTCAACTCCTCGCGGAGCCGGCCGATGCTGAACCGGGCACTGCGCCAGACGTACCCGCCGGGCTCCGCGTTCAAGATCGTGACGGCGGCGGCGGCCCTGGACGCGGGGGTGGTGCGGGACGTGGACGCGCCGACGGGCATCCCCGACCCGTTCGTGCTGCCGGGCACCCGGCAGGTGCTGCCGAACGAGACGGAGGGGTGCGACGGCGCGTCCCTCGCGTACGCCGTCCGGTGGTCGTGCAACACGGTGATGGCCGGCCTCGGGGTCGAGGTGGGCCTGACGGAGATGGTGGACGCGGTGGAGCGGTTCGGCTTCAACGACACGGGGCTCCGGGTCCCGTCGTGGGTGGCGGAGTCCCGTTTCGACCGGGAGATGAGCCCGGACCAGCTGGCCCTGTCCTCGATCGGGCAGTTCGACACGGCGGCGACGCCGCTCCAGATGGCGATGGTGGCGGCGGCCGTCGCCAACGACGGGGAGATCGCCCGCCCGTACCTGGTCGACCGCACGACCACCGCCGGCGGCACGACCGTGGAGCGGACCGTCCGCCGCAGCTACCGGCAGGCGATGACCCCCTCGACGGCGCTGCGGCTCCAGGAGCTGATGGTGCGGGCGGTGGAGGAGGGCACGGGGACGAACGCGGCGATCCCGGGGGCCAGGGTCGGCGGCAAGACGGGCACCGCGCAGCACGGCTTCGGCAACACCGGCACGCCGTACGCCTGGTTCATCGCCTGGGCGCAGGGCCGGGACTCCGCGCGGCCGGCGGTGGCGGTGGCGGTGGTCGTCGAGGACGCGGAGGCCTCCCGCACGGACATCAGCGGGGGCGGGAACGCGGCGCCGATCGCGAGGGCGGTGATGGAGGAGGCGCTGCGGTTGGAGGCGGAGGACCGGCGGGGGTAGGGGCGGGAAGGGGCGGCGCGGATCGGGCGGGGCCCGGGGGGCGGGGAGGTGTTGATCGGGCGGGGTCCGGGGGCCCGGCCCGGGGGCCCGGGGGCCTACTCCGTCGCCCCCTCCTCGATCGCGGCCGTCACCTCCGCCGCCCGGGCCCGCTCCTCCGCCGCGAAGCGCTCGGCGTCGAGGCGTTCCGCGGCCTCCTCGTCCTGGGTCATCAGCAGGTCGAGGCTGGAGTCGCCGAGGTCGAAGACGCCCATGTCCAGGTAGGCCTTCTGGAGGCGGGGGCCCCAGAGGCCGATGTCCTTGACGCAGGGGACGATCCGGCTGAAGAGGAGCTTGCGGAAGAGCCGGAGGAACTCGCTGCGTTCGGTCAGCTCCCGGGCCTCCTGGCGCGGGACGCCGAAGTTCTCCAGGACGTCGAGGGGCTTCAGCCGGTCGCGCATGAGGTGGCAGCCCTCGATGACGAACTCCTCGCGCTCGCGGAGTTCGGCGTCCGAGAGCTGCCGGTAGTGGTCGCGCAGGGCCATCCGCCCGAAGGCCACGTGCCGGGCCTCGTCCTGCATCACGTACGCGAGGATCTGCTTCGGCAGCGGCTTGTCGGTGGTGTCGCGGATCATGCCGAAGGCGGCGAGGGCGAGGCCTTCGATGAGGACCTGCATGCCGAGGTAGGGCATGTCCCAGCGGGAGTCGCGCAGGGTGTCGTCGAGGAGGCCCTGGAGGTTGTCGTCGATCGGGTAGAGCATGCCGATCTTCTCGTGGAGGAAGCGGCCGTAGATCTCGGCGTGCCGGGCCTCGTCCATGGTCTGGGTGGCCGAGTAGAACTTGGCGTCGAGGTCGGGGACGGACTCCACGATCCGGGCGGCGCAGATCATCGCGCCCTGTTCGCCGTGGAGGAACTGGCTGAACTGCCAGGAGGCGTAGTGCCGGCGCAGTTCACCCTTGTCCTTCTCCGTCATCTTCGCCCAGTGGCGGGTGCCGTACAGGTCCAGGACCTCGTCGGGGGTGCCGAGCGGGTCGTACGGGTCGACCTCCAGGTCCCAGTCGACGCGGGTGGCGCCGTCCCACTGCTTGTCCTTGCCCTTCCGGTAGAGGGCGAGGAGGCGGTCGCGGCCGTCGTCGTAGTCCCAGGTGAAGCGGGCGGCGCCGGTGGCGGGCACGTCCCGGACGGCTTCGGCGGGGGCGTTCACATAGAGGTCGTGCGTCGACACTGACGACTCCTTCTTCCGGCCTTCTTCCGTCCGTTCCCAGCAGGCTCACACGGAGGTGACGGCCCGTCAACCGGCCGAGCACGAGGGATTGCCGCGCCGGGCGCGCGTGCTCCGACATGCGGTTACCCAGGGTAAGGCAGAGGGGTGCCGCGCGCCGGCGCCCGGTGCGACCGGAACCCGCGCACGGGGCGCACCGCCGGGCGGTCCGCCGTTACGCTGCGGGCATGACGAGTCCCGCCACCCCCGCGTACCGCAGGCTCAGCGTCGAGGAGCGGCGCGGCCAGCTCATCGAAGCGGCCCTGGGACTCTTCGCCCACCGGACGCCGGAGGACGTCTCCCTCGACGACGTCGCCGAAGCCGCCGGCGTCTCGCGGCCGCTCGTCTACCGCTACTTCCCCGGCGGGAAACAGCAGTTGTACGAAGCCGCCCTGCGGTCCTCCGCCGACGCCCTGAACCGCTGCTTCGCCGAGCCGCTCGCCGGGCCCCCGACGGAGCGGCTCGGCCGGGTGCTCGACCGGTACCTGTTCTTCGTGGAGGGGCACGACGCCGGGTTCAGCGCCCTGCTGCGCGGCGGCAGCGTGGTGGAGACCCCGCAGACCTCCGCGATCGTGGACGAGGTGCGGCGGGCCGCCGCCGAGCAGATCCTCCTCCACCTGGGGGTGGAGCGGCCGGGCCTCCGGCTCGGCATGCTGGTCCGGACGTGGATCGCCGCCGTGGAGGCCGCCTCGCTCATCTGGCTCGGCGAGGGAAAACGGCCGCCGGCGGCGGAGCTGCGGGACTGGATGGTCGACCACCTGGTCGCCCTGCTCACCGTGACGGGGGCGGGCGACGAGGAGACGGGGGAGGTCGCCGGGCGGCTCCTCGCCCAGGAGGAGTCCGGCGGGCCGGTGTCGGCCCTGGCGCACCGGCTGATCCCGGTGGTGGGCGGGGCGGCCCACCTGCTGTGAGCCCGGCGGGCCCCGGCGCGCCGGGCCCCGCACCGGACCGCCGCTCGCCGGCCCCCGCGCCGGGACCACCGCCCCGGCCCGGCCGTGCGCCTCCGCTCACCCCGGCCCGGCCGCGCACCTTCCCCGGCCCGGTCCGGCCGCGCGTCTCCCCCGCCCGGGCGATCCGCCCCGGTCCGGCCGTCGCACGCCGGGTCCGGCCGTCGCGCACCGGGTTCGCGGGGGAGACTGGGGAGGTGAGAAGCGAGAACACCCCCTTCCGCGGCGGGCCCCTGGACGGCCGGGTCCTGCCGATCCTGCTCGGCCCGACCGGCCACCCGCCGAAGTGGTACGAGGTCCCGGTCCCGGCGCACGACGGGCATCCGCCGAGGGTGTACGCCTACCTGCGCGAGCCCGCCGGTCACACGAAGCGGCTGGGACTCCGGCGCGGCTGGGTCTACGTGTACGCCCCCGGAGGACGTGAGCGGCGCGAGCTGAGGTGGCCGTGGTCGAAGCCCGGCGGAGGCGGGGCGGAGGGGGCTGGGCCGACCGGGTGAGGACGCCGGACGCGCCCCCGTTCGTACGGTAATCGGATGAAGTGAGCCGTCATCATCCCCCTGGAGGTGGTGACGTGTCACGACGACTGCTGCGCACGGTCTGCACGGGAGCGCTCGCCGCGGCGACGGCGCTCGCGGGAACGGCCCCGGCCGCCGCCCGGCCGGCGGACCCGCCCGTGGAACCTCCGATGGAGGCCCCGATCGCCTGGGCGGACCCGGCGCTCGAACCGGTGGGCCCCGTGGACCCGGACGCGCTCCCGGCCCCCGGCACCTCCCAGGACGCCGGAGCACCCGCCGGAACGGAACCACCGGACACCACGGGCCCGACGGAGACCCCGGACGCCACGGAAACCCCGAAACCCACCGGATCGACCGGATCGACCGGTCTCGCCGACTCCTCCGACCCGGCCGGCCCGGCCGATTCCACCGGTCCGGCCGGTCCCGCCGAAGGGCTCCCCCTCGACGACGCCGCCGCGCTCCCGCCCCCGGGCGGCGACTCGGTCTCCGGCCTCCTCGCCCGGCTGCGCACGCTCTACCGGCAGGCGGAGGAGGCCACCGAGCGGTACAACGCCGCCGAGGAGGCGCTGAAGCGCCAGGCCTCGGACGCGCGGAAGGTCACGGACCGGCTCACCGCCGCACGGGCCGACCTCGCCCGGGGCCGGGCCGAGGCGGGCCGGATCGCCCGGGAGCAGTACCAGGGGAGGTCGGAGCTCTCCTCGTACCTGGACGTGCTCTTCGCACCGGACCCCGGGGCGGCCCTGGACCGGGGAAGACTGGTGGCCCGCGCCGGGCGGAGCCGCGCCACCGCCGTCTCCCTGCTCGAAGGGGCCGCCAAGCGGGCCGACGCCCTCGCCGGCGCCTCCCGCGAGGCCCTCGACCGGCAGCGGCGCCTCGCGGCCGAGCGGCGTGCCCGGCGCGACGAGGTGCGGACGAGGCTGGGGGAGGTCGAGAGGCTGCTGGCCGGACTCTCGCGGGGGCAGCTCGCACGGCTCACCGAGCTGGAGCGCGTACAGACCGCCGGCGCGCAGCGCGAACTGCTGGACTCCGGGGCCCTGGACGGTCGGCGCACCCCGTCCCGGGCGGGCGCGGAGGCCGTGCGGTTCGCGGTGGAACAGCTCGGCAAGCCGTACGAGTGGGGGGCCGAGGGCCCGGACGCGTACGACTGCTCGGGGCTGACGCAGCGGGCGTGGGCGGCGGCGGGCCGGGAGATCCCCCGGACCAGCCAGGAGCAGTGGGCGACGCTCCCCCGGGTGCCGCTGCCGGAGCTGCGGCCCGGGGACCTGGTGGTCTACTTCCCGGGCGCCACGCACGTGGCGCTCTACCTCGGCGGGGGCCTGGTGGTGCAGGCGCCGCGTCCCGGCGCGAAGGTGAAGGTCTCCCCCGTCGCGGCGAACCCGCTGCTCGGGGCCGTGCGCCCGGATCCGGACGGCACCGCCCTGGCCTCGTACACGCCGCCGGACCTCCCGGAGGGCGCGAGGGACGGCGGGGACGAGGGCTTCGACCGCGGCTGAACGCGCCCCCGGGCGCGGGACACCCGCACCCGGTCCGATGACAGACTGGGGCCATGACACCCTCCGATGCCCGGCGGTCCGGCACGATCACGGAGCACGCGGATTCCCCTGACTGGTCGGTCCGCGCCGCCGCCGGGCGGCGACTCGCCGCTTCGGACGAGGCCGAGCAGGGAACGGAGGTGCTTCTCCGCCTGCTCCTGGACCCTCACGACACCGCCGTCACGCAGGATACGGCGAACGCCCTGCTCCGGCGCGGCGACGCGTTCGGCCTTCGCCAGGTGCTCCTGGCCCTGGACCGCGCCACCTCGGAGTGCACCGCGGACGAACTGGCCGCCGCCGTCCACTTCCCGGAGTGGACGACCGGAGGGGGAACGAACCGGCTGCTCGCACGGTTGCGGGACCTCACGGCCGACCCCGATGCCGGTGTCCGCCGTGAAGCCCTCGCCCTGCTCTCCGAGATGTCCCCCCAGCAGAGCTGACCGACCGTCAGCCCTCCGTCAGCTCCCGGTGACCGACGCCAGGTACGCGCCCGTCTTCTCCGGGTCGTAGAAGAAGTTCTCGAAGTCGGACGGGTCGTTGAAGCCGTTGGCGAAGCGGTCCGCGACGGGCTGGAGCTGTCCGGCCGCGCCGAGGAGGTTCAGGACGTGCTCCGGCGGCGGGGCCAGCATCGCGTTCGTCCACTTGGTGACGTGCCGCGCCGTCTGCCAGTAGCGGTCGAAGGCGGTGCGCATCCACTCCTCGTCGAAGGGCTCCTCGCCGCGCTCGACGATCGCGGCGAGGTACGCGGCCGCGCACTTGGAGGCCGAGTTGGAGCCCTGGCCCGTGACCGGGTCGTTGGCGACGACGACGTCCGCGACGCCGAGGACCAGGCCGCCTCCGGGCAGCCGGCCGACCGGGTTGCGGACGGTCGGGGCGTACCGGCCGGCGAGGGTGCCGCCCGCGTCGGTCAGTTCGACCTTGGTGGCCCGCGCGTACTCCCACGGGGTGAACCGTTCCATCAGCTCCAGCGTCAGCGCCAGGTGCTCGGACGGGTCCTTGACGCCCTGGAAAGCGTCGAGCGGGCCGCCGGGGACGCCCTCCCAGAAGAGGATGTCGGCGCGGCCGCCGGTGGTGAGGGTCGGCATGACGAACAGTTCGCCGACGCCCGGGACGACGTTGCAGCGGACCGCGTCGAAGTCCGGGTGCTCGGGGCGCGGGCCGAGGCCGTGGACGTACGCGACGGCGAGCGCCCGCTGCGGCTCGGCGTACGGGGAACGGGAGGCGTCCCGCTCGAACATCGAGACCAGCTCGCCCTTGCCGGCCGCGACGAGCACCAGGTCGTAGGAGCGGGAGAAGTAGTCGAGGTCCCCGACGGCCGCGCCGTGGATGACGAGCTGGCCGCCGCGCTGGGCGAAGGTCTCCATCCAGCCGGCCATCTTCACCCGCTGGTCGACGGACTGGGCGAACCCGTCGAGGCGGCCGACCCAGTCGATCGCGCGGGAGGAGTCGGGGCCCGCGACCGAGACGCCGAGGCCCTCGATCCGGGGGGCCTGGGACTCCCAGAAGTTGAGCCCGAGGTCCCGCTCGTGCTGGAGGGCGGTGTGGAACATGCACTGGGTGGACATGACCCGGCCGGAACGGATCTCGTCCGCCGTCCGGTTCGACATGAGGGTGACCTCGTACCCCCGCGACTGGAGGCCGAGGGCGAGCTGGAGACCGGACTGCCCGGCCCCGACTATGAGTATCTTCCGCATGGGTGGTGCTCCTGGCGTGACGGGGGGAGGTTACTCGGGGGTGGCTTCGAGCGCGTGCGCGACCATGGCGAGCAGGGTCTCGACGACGCTGTAGCGCTTGCGCGCGTCCATGATCACCACGGGGACGTGCGGGGGCACGGTCAGCGCCTCCCGGACGTCCTCCGCCTCGAACGGCTCGCTGCCCTCGAAGTGGTTGACCGCCACGACGTACGGGAGGCCGCAGCTCTCGAAGTAGTCCAGGGCCGGGAAGCAGTCGGTGAGCCGCCGGGTGTCGGCGAGCACGACCGCGCCGATCGCGCCGCGCACCAGGTCGTCCCACATGAACCAGAAGCGCTGCTGTCCCGGCGTGCCGAAGACGTAGAGCACCAGGTCGTTGTCGAGCGTGATCCGGCCGAAGTCCATCGCCACCGTGGTGGTGAGCTTGTCCGGCGTGGCGGTGAGGTCGTCGGTGTCCTCGCTGGCCCGGGTCATCAGGGCCTCGGTCTGCAGCGGGGTGATCTCGGAGACCGCGCGGACGAAGGTGGTCTTGCCCACGCCGAAGCCGCCCGCGACGACGATCTTCGTCGCGATCGGGGCCCGGGTGTGGTCGAGCTGCCAGTCCTGGGCGCCGTCCTCGGGGTCCGCTCCGGGGACGGACGCCTCCGGGGCCGTCCGTCCGGTCGGGGCGGCCTGGGGCTGCGCGGGGACGCCGGTGACCGCCGGCGATTCGGAGACGGCGGAGGCGTCAGAGACGACGGAGTCCACTCAGCACCCTTTCGAGGAGCGCGCGGTCGGGCCGGCCGGCGTCGTGGCCGGTCCCGTACACACGGATCTTTCCCTGGTCGGCCAGGTCGCTGAGGAGCACCCGGACGACTCCCAGAGGCATCTTCAGGAGCGCCGAGATCTCCGCGACCGTCCGCATCCGGCGGCAGATCTCGACGATGGCCCGCATCTCCGGCATCAGACCGCGGGCGCCGGGACCGCCGTCCGTCAGGACCTTGCGCGCGGCGGGCGCTTCGAGCGCCGCCACGAAGGTCTCGACCAGCAGGACGTGACCGAAGCGGGTACGGCCGCCGGTCAGCGAGTAGGGGCGCACGCGCGCGGGGCGGCGCCCCTCTCCTCGTACCGGCAGCTTGAAGGAGGGGGACACCGCGGACACCGAGGACACAGACGTCACTGGGCGCTCTCCATCGATTTGCGCAGTTCACTGCGGACTTCGGGGGTGAGGACATGGCCGGCGCGACCCACGAAGAGCGCCATGTGGTACGCCACCACGCTCATGTCGCAGTCGGGCTCGGCGTGCACGCCGAGCAGGGAGCCGTCGCTGATCGACATGACGAAGACGCTGCCCTCGTCCATCGCCACCATGGTCTGCTTGACCCCGCCGCCGTCCATCAGGCGGGCGGCGCCGATGGTGAGGCTGCCGATGCCGGAGACGATGGTGGCCAGGTCGGCGCTGGAGCCGCGCGGCCCCCCGGAGCGGCCGGCCTCATCGGCGGCCGCGGCGCCCTGCCCGGTGGCCGGGTCCGACGAGAGCAGCATGAGGCCGTCCGAGGAGACGACGGCCACCGACCGGACTCCCGGTACCTCCTCGACCAGATTCCCCAGCAGCCATTGCAGGTTGCGGGCTTCCGTGCTCAGTCCGAACGTTCCCGTCGCGGTCAACTGCGTGCCTCCTCGACTGTGTCCCCCGTCTTCTCCTCTGTACGTGCGGGTGGTGCGCTCTCCGTCCGTCCCGTGCCCACCTCCGCCTCCACGTCGCGGCGCCCGGCCTCCGCGCCCCGGTGGAAGCCGCCGAGCCTGCGGCGCAGGGCCTCGGCGTCCACTCCGCCCTTGCGGGGGGTGGTGGAGGGGCCGGTCTGGCGCACCACCTGGGGGGTGCGCTTGGGCAGGCCCTTGTCGGTGACCCGCTCCCACTGCGCGGGGCGCGGGCCGGGAACGGTGGGGTCGGGGGCGGTCTGATCGGGGACGGCCTGTTCGGGGACGGTGCGGTCCCCGGCCGGCCGGCCGGGAGCCGGCTGCGGCTCCGTCTCCGGCCGCGGCCCCGGCTCCGGGGCGGGCGTGCCGGTGACCGGCGGTTCGGCGGCCCGCTGTTCGGCGGGCCGGGCCTCCGCCGGGGTCTCGGGGGCGGCGGCCGTGTCGGCCGCGCGCTCGTGGGTCTCCGGCTCCGGCGGCGGAGAGGGCAGCCGGACCTGGAGGGTGGTCTCGGAGAGGGACTCGCCGAGGGGCGCGGGGTGGCTCCGGGGCGCGGGCTCCGGGGCGTGCGCCTCCTCCGGGGCGGGCTCCGCCGCGCGGGTCTCCTGCGGCGCGGGCTCCGGGGTCCCCTCCCGTTCCGCCTCCGCCAGGGTCCGCTCCGCCGCCTCCACGAGGGGGTCGCGGGTGCGGGACGGCAGCGTGTTGGAGTTGGCCTCCGCGACCGAACCGGGCAGCTGGAGCGCGGGAGCCGCGCCCGCCACCCGTACGGGCTCCGGGGCGGCCGCGGGCGGCGCGGCGGGCAGCAGGGCCGGCGGCAGGACCACGACGGCGGTCGTGCCGCCCGGCTGCTGCTCCCGCAGTTCGACGCGGATGCCGTGGCGGGCGGCGAGCAGGGCGACGACCCGCATGCCGAGCCCCTCGCCCTCGAAGGCCTCCGGGTCGGCCCCGGCCAGGCGCGCGTTCAGCTCGGCGGAGCGGGCGGGGGCCATGCCGATGCCCGCGTCCTGCACGGAGAGCATGACCTCGCCGGTCTCCAGGAGCCAGCCGGAGAGCTGGACCTCGGCGTCGGGCGGCGAGAAGGAGGTGGCGTTCTCCAGGAGTTCCGCGACCAGGTGGCTCAGGTCGTCCGCGGCGAAGCCGGCGACCTGGGTGTGCGACGGCAGGGACTGGATGGTGACCCGCTCGTACCGCTCGATCTCGCTGACGGCGGCGCGCAGCACGTCGACCAGCGGGACGGGCCCGGCGTGGCCGTGGACGTGCTCGTGGCCGGCGAGGACGAGGAGGTTCTCGCTGTGGCGGCGCATGACGGTCGCCATGTGGTCGAGCTTGAAGAGGGTGCCGAGGCGGTCCGGGTCCTGCTCGCGCTCCTCCAGCTTCTCGATGACGCCGAGCTGCCGCTCGACCAGGCCGAGGTTGCGCAGGGAGAGGTTGACGAAGGTGTGCCCGACGGAGTCGCGGAGCCGTTCGAGGTCGGCGGTGAGGAGGGCGACCCGGCCCTGGAGCTCGGCGCGCTGGGCGGCGAGGTCGGCGGCCAGGGTCTCCTTGGCGGCGGCCAGGCCGGCCCGTTCGCCGGTGAGGCGGTCGGCGTGCGCGGCCAGGTCCGCGAGCTTGGCGTGCAGGGTGTTGAGGGAGCGGACGGTCTGGGCGAACTCGTCGTTGCGGCCGGTGAAGCGGACCGGCTCCTCGGTGTGCGGGGCGGGGGCGGCGGCGAGCCGGGCGGCACCGATGCGCAGCGCGGCGAGCGGCCGGGTGAGGGAGCGGGCGACGTAGGTGGAGACGCCGACGGCGAAGAGGAGGCAGCCGCCGAGGAAGGCGAGGCGCAGTTCCAGGGCGGTGACGTCGTCGTCGCGGAGCGCGGCGAGGCGGTCGACCCGCTGGGTGGCGAGGGCGGACTCGACGCCGCGCATCTGCTCGATGCGGGCGGAGAGGGTGGCCTCCAGGGCGGCCGGATCGGTCCTGCGCTCGGCGGTGGTCAGCCGGGGCTGGTCGGTGAGGGAGGCGAGCGCGCGTTCGGCGTTCTTGACGTCGGGGCCGGCGACGGTGCCGGCGAGCGAGTCGCGGGCGGCGGAGCCGGCGGCCTGGTCGAAGTCGGCGAGGGCGGCGAGTTCGCGGACGCGGGCCTGCTGGGCCTCGGCGGTGAGGCGGTCGCGGGCCCGGTCGGCCTCCGCCGCGCCCGCGGGCTCGTCGGGGACGTAGGTGCCGGTCGTGGGGTCGTAGTGGGTCTCGCCGGTGGGCTCCGGTCGCGGCACGGAGAGGGCGGCGACGAGCAGGCCCCGGGTGGCGGAGGCCTGTTCGACGGCGCGGCCGAGGGCGGCGGGCGCGCGGGTGGCCTCGGTGGGCGCGGTGCCGGCGGCGCGGGCCGGGGTGCTGTCGGCCAGCTCGTCGGCGAGGGCCTGGAGCTTGTCGATGACCTCGGAGTACGCCTTGTGGGCCTCCAGGGCGGCGCCCTTGCCGGTGAGGGCGGTGCGGCGCAGGGAGGGGACCCCGGCGAGGTCGCGGCGGAGCTCGGGGGAGGCGGCGGGGCGGATCTCGTCGATCTGCCGGTCGACGCGGGTGGAGCGCACGCTGGTGATCTGGCGCTTCTTCTTGGTGTCGCCGGTCTGGGCGTCCCGGCCGGCGGCGATGTACGCGACGACCTCGTCGCGCTCGTCGGCGAGGGAGTGCGCGAGGGTGACGGCCTGCCGGTCGAGTTCGGCGAGGGTGACCAGGCGCTGGGATTCGGTCAGCTCGGCGGAGGCGGTGAGGACCGCGGGGGTTCCGGCGGCGAGGACGGTGACGCCCACGAGGGCGACTCCGGCGACGAGGCGGTTGCGGACGCGCCTGGAGCGGCCCGCGGGTCGCTCCGGGGCGGCCGGCGCGGGGCGCCCGGTGGGCTCGGCGGGGCCTCCGGCGGGTGCCTCGGCGGCGCCGTTCGGGGACGGCGGTGCGCCGGGGGTCCGGCTCTGCGCGCCGTTCTTGCTCCGAGGCCGCTTCATCTGCACCGGTGCTCGCATTCTTGACTCGTCCACCCACAAAGCAGAGGTGACGGCCGGTCACATGGAGCGCCCCCACCCCTGTTACGGCTTCCGACCATTCCAGCGCTTTCGGGAAGGGGACGGGCATCGGCCGCTCCGCCACCCGAACGAGTGAACAACACTCCCGAGTTGGCGAACAACTCCTCCGGACGGCCTCCGGCGACCTCCGGCGGCCCCCGGTTGGATCTTCCGGGCGGCCTTTGGCAGGATGCCCGCCCGCAGCTCCGTCACACCGCCCGTTTCCCCCCGCACACCGTTTCCACACCTTTGGTACAGGCCTTTTTCCGTCATTCGCGGGTTCGGTGAAGGAGCGCGCCGGGGCGGGCAGACTGGCCGCCATGCGCAGTGACGTCGCCTCCCTTCCCGGCAGCCCCGAACGCCCCAACGAGGACTGGGTGGCCACCGCCCTGCCCGCGTCGGGGGCCGGGGGGACGCTCGTCCTGCTCGACGGCGTCACGCCGCCCGCGGGTGATGACGGTTGTGTGCACACCGTGCCGTGGTTCACCGCCCATCTCGGCGGGGCTTTGACCGAACTGTCCGCTTCCCGGCCGGACGTCCCCCTGTCCGAGATCCTCGCGCGGGCAATCCGGCGCACCGCGGAAGCCCACCGGGACACCTGTGACCTTTCTCACGCGAGGACGCCTCAGGCAACCGTCGTCCTCGTCCGCTGGGGCGGGGCACTGGTCGAGCACCTCGTCCTCTCCGACTCGGTGCTCCTCCTGGAGCGGCCGGACGGAGCGGTGCGGGCGGTGCTCGACGACCGGCTCGACCGGGTGCCGGCCGAGGTGCTGCGCTCCGTGACGGCGACGGACCGGCTGCGGAACCGGGAGGGCGGCTTCTTCACGGCGGCGGCCGACCCGGCGGTCGCGGACCTCGCGGTGACCGGGACGACCCCGCGCGCGGAGGTGCGGGCCCTGGCGGCCCTCACGGACGGGGCGAGCCGCTGGGTGGACCTGTTCGGCGAGGGCGACTGGACGGACTGCTTCGGAGTCCTGCGGACGGAGGGACCCCTCGGCCTGCTCCGCCGGGTGCGGAGGCGGGAGGCCGAGGAGGCGCGGGCGGGCGGGCTGCGGCGCCGGAAGACGCACGACGACGCGACGGCGGCGTACGTGGAGCCGGGGGCGCACGACGTGCCGGGGACGTACGACGAGCCGGCGGTGTACGCGGGGGCGGCGGTGGACGACGAGCCGGCGATGTACGCGGGAACGGCGGCGCGCGAGAGGCCGACGGCGCTCTGAGCCTCCCCGGACCGGCTCCCCTCCCCCGGCCGGGGCCGCTTCCGCGTGGTCCCGCCGTCAGCCCTCGGCGCGCACGTTGAAGTGGTTCAGGAGGCGGGCCAGCTCGGCGACCTCGGCGCGGTCCCAGTCGGCGAGCTTGCGGACGTAGCGCTCGCGCCGGGCGTCGCGGACGCGGCGGAAGCGGTTCCGGCCCTCCTCGGTGAGGCGGACGAGCGAGGCGCGGCCGTCGGCGGGGTCGGGGTCGCGGGCGACGAGCCCGAGGTCTTCGAGGGCGCGCAGCTGGCGGCTCATGGTCGCCTTGCCGACGCCGAAGTACCCGGCGAGTTCGGTGGCCCGCTGGGGCCCGGCCTCGTCGAGGCGCACGAAGAGGCCGTAGGCGGCGGGTTCCAGTTCGGGGTGGACCTCGCGGGCCATCTCGCCGGACTGGGCGCGGGCGCGGCGCAGGAAGACCGCGAGTTCGCGTTCGAGGGCCAGGAACTCCCGGTCCACGGCCGCCGGGACGGACCCGCCTTCACTCCCCGTACCGTCTTCGCGCACGTCAGCACCTTCCCCGTGTTCCCTGTGGCGTGCCGTCGCCACACCGGCCGCTTTCCGGCCGCTGAAAGTTTCTTCCGGCCGCGGCCGTTTCCGCAGCTCTTTCAGTATTTCGCAGGCGTAGACCAACGGCGGCGGCCGACTCCTCTTCCACGGACGGGTCTACGTGCGTAGCGTCGTTCCCGGCACCCCCCAATGACATGTCCACACCAGGACTTGTCGCTCCCTGCCCTCTCCCCACGAGCCTTTCGGAGGCACGCGATGCGTGTGCACAGATCCGGAACGACCCTCATCGGCGCCGCCCTCGCGGCACTCGTCCTCCTCGCCCCCCTCGCGGGCTCCGCCGGGGCCGCCCCCGACCCGGACGCCCGGCGGGTCCCCGCCCGCGGCACCGCCAGCATGGGCATGGGCGTCCTCGCGCACGACGGGCACGACGGCGTGCCCGGCGGCACGTCCGCCCAGGCCGTCCAGACGGAGGGCGTGGACGTCTCCGGCCACCAGGGGAACGTCGCCTGGTCCACGCTGTGGAACAGCGGCGTCCGGTGGGCCTACGTCAAGGCGACGGAGGGCACCTACTACAAGAACACCTACTTCACGCAGCAGTACAACGGCTCGTACAACGTCGGCATGATCCGGGGCACGTACCACTTCGCCACCCCGGACACCACGACCGGCGCCGCCCAGGCCGACTACTTCGTCAACAACGGCGGCGGCTGGTCGAAGGACGGCAAGACCCTGCCGGGCGTGCTCGACATCGAGTGGAACCCGTACGGCGCGGCCTGCTACGGCAAGACCCAGTCCGGGATGGTGGCCTGGATACGCGACTTCCTGGCCCGGTACAAGGCCCGCACCGGGCGGGACGCCGTCATCTACACGGCGACGAGCTGGTGGACCCAGTGCACCGGCAACTACTCCGGCTTCGCCGCGACCAACCCGCTGTGGATCGCGCGGTACGCGTCGACGGTGGGCGAACTCCCGGCGGGATGGCTGTACTACACGATGTGGCAGTACACCTCGTCCGGTCCCACGGTCGGCGACCACAACCACTTCAACGGGGACCTCTCGCGCGTGCAGGCGCTCGCGAACGGCTGAGTCCCTCCCGCGCGGCGGGCCCGTGCGCCCGGCGGCGGCCCGGTCGGGGCCGGGCCCGGGGCACGGTCCCCGGGCCGCCGCCGGGCGGGCCTCAGGAGGCGGACGGAGCGGGCGGGAAGAGGGCGGTGAGCCGGGGCAGGGGCCGCACCCCGGACCGGAACGCCCCGCGCTCCTCCTCGTCCCCCTCCCCCTCCTCCTCGTCGACGGCCTCGGCCGCCTCCTCGACGGCGTCGAGGAACGCCTCCCCGTCGTCGTCCCGCCGGCCGGTCAGCTCGTCGTACGCGTCCTGGGCGACGTAGTCGAGTTCCTCCCACTCCGGCCACTCGTCGTCGCCCCACTCGCGGTGGTGCCGGCCCACGAGGGCCCGTACGCCGGGCACGTCGGCCAGCGCGTCCGGGTCGGCGAGCACCGACTCGTACACCTTCCGTCCCTGGCCCACCAGCCAGAGCGTGAAGTAGTGGAAGCCGTCGTCGGTGGAGAGGCCGCCCTCGATCCGGTTCGCCGCGGTCCACACCGCGCGCGTGTCGGCGGCCTCGCACGCCCTTTCCAGGCGGACCTGGAACGCCACGGCCCCGGCGGCCGGGCGCCGCGTCAACTCCCCCTCCAGCCAGTCCAGCCGCTCGTCCCGGTGACCGGGACGGCGGCTCAGCTCGTCGATGAGGGCCCAGAAGGCGTCTTCGTTCATGCGTACGAGCATGACAGCCCGGACCGGCACCGGGAACCGGCGTCCGGAACGGCCCTCCGGACGCGCCGGAGCGGGGCGCCCCCGGAGGGAGCGCCCCGCTCCTCGCGGAGGGGTCGCGCGGCCGGGAGGGCCGCGCGGCACGGCGGGCGGCCGTGCGGCCGGGAGGCCCGCGCCGGGCGGCCCGTACGGCCGGGGTCAGGCGGCCACGCCCACCGGCACCTCCGCCGGGGCGAGGGCGATCTCCAGGACCTGCCGGACGTCCGTCACCGGGTGGACCTCCAGCTTCTCCAGGATCTCGGCCGGGACGTCGTCCAGGTCGGCCTCGTTCCGCTTGGGGATCACCACCGTCGTGATGCCCGCCCGGTGCGCGGCGAGCAGCTTCTGCTTCACGCCGCCGATCGGGAGGACCCGGCCGGTGAGGGAGACCTCGCCGGTCATGGCCACGTCCGTGCGGACGAGCCGGCCGCTCAGCAGGGAGGCGAGGGCGGTCGTCATGGTGATGCCCGCGCTCGGACCGTCCTTGGGGACCGCGCCCGCCGGGAAGTGGATGTGCACGCCCCGGTCCTTGAGGCCGGTGACGGGCAGTTCCAGCTCCGCGCCGTGCGAGCGGAGGAAGGAGAGCGCGATCTGCGCCGACTCCTTCATCACGTCGCCCAGCTGGCCGGTGAGGGTGAGGCCGGCGGCGCCGGTCTCCGGGTCGGCCAGGGACGCCTCCACGAAGAGGACGTCACCGCCCGCGCCGGTCACCGCGAGCCCGGTGGCGACGCCCGGCACGGACGTCCGGCGCTCCGCCGGGTCCTGCGCGGACTCGGGCACGTGGTGCGGCCGCCCGATCAGCTCCCGCAGGTCCTCCGGTCGGATCGTGAACGGCAGTTCCCGGTCGCCCAGCTCGTGCTGGGCCGCGACCTTCCGCAGCAGCCGGGAGATGGACCGCTCCAGGGTGCGGACGCCCGCCTCGCGGGTGTACTCGCCGGCCAGCTTCCGCAGCGACGCCTCTTCGAGGACGACCTCGCCGGACTCCAGGCCGGCGCGCTCCAGCTGCCGGGGCAGCAGGTGGTCGCGGGCGATGACGATCTTCTCGTCCTCGGTGTAGCCGTCGAGCCTGACCAGCTCCATCCGGTCGAGCAGGGCCTCCGGGATGGACTCCAGGACGTTCGCGGTGGCCAGGAAGACCACGTCGGAGAGGTCGAGCTCGACCTCCAGGTAGTGGTCGCGGAAGGTGTGGTTCTGCGCCGGGTCGAGGACCTCCAGGAGGGCCGCCGCGGGGTCGCCGCGGAAGTCGGAGCCGACCTTGTCGATCTCGTCCAGGAGGACCACCGGGTTCATGGACCCGGCCTCCTTGATCGCGCGGACGATCCGGCCGGGCAGGGCGCCGACGTAGGTGCGGCGGTGGCCGCGGATCTCCGCCTCGTCCCGTACGCCGCCGAGGGCGACGCGGACGAACTTGCGGCCCATCGCGTGCGCGACGGACTCGCCGAGGGAGGTCTTGCCGACGCCGGGCGGGCCGACGAGGGCGAGGACGGCCCCGCCGCGGCGCCCGCCGACCACGCCGAGCCCCCGGTCGGCGCGCCGCTTGCGCACCGCGAGGTACTCGGTGATCCGCTCCTTCACGTCGTCCAGGCCCGCGTGCTCGGCGTCCAGGACCTCGCGGGCGCCCCTGATGTCGTACCGGTCCTCGGTCCGCTCGTTCCAGGGCAGTTCGAGGACGGTGTCGAGCCAGGTGCGGATCCACGGGCCCTCGGGGGACTGGTCGCTGGCCCGCTCCAGCTTCTCGACCTCCTTGAGGGCGGCCTCCCGGACCTTCCCGGGCAGGTCTGCGGCCTCCACGCGGGCGCGGTAGTCGTCGGACTCGTCGCCCTCCGACTCGCCGTTGAGCTCGCGCAGCTCCTTGCGGACGGCTTCGAGCTGGCGGCGGAGCAGGAACTCGCGCTGCTGCTTGTCGACGCCCTCCTGGACGTCCTTGGCGATGGTCTCGGCGACGTCCTGTTCGGCGAGGTGCTCGCGGAGCTGGGCGGTGGCGAGGCGGAGGCGGGCGACCGGGTCGGCGGTCTCCAGGAGCTCGACCCGCTGGGCGACGGTGAGGAAGGGCGAGTACCCGGAGTTGTCCGCGAGGGCGCCGACGCCCTCGATCTGCTGGACGCGGTCCACGACCTGCCAGGCGCCGCGCTTCTTGAGCCAGGTGGTGGCCAGCGCCTTGTACTCCTTGACCAGCTCGGTCACGGCGCCGGGCAGCGGGTCGGGCACGGTCTCCTCGACGACGGTCCCCTCGACCCACAGGGCGGCGCCGGGGCCCGTCGTACCGGCGCCGATGCGGACGCGGCCGCGGCCGCGCACGAGCGCGCCGGGGTCGCCGTCCGACAGGCGCCCGACCTGCTCGACGGTGCCGAGCACGCCGGTCCCGGCGTAGGTGCCGTCGACGCGGGGCACGAGGAGGACCCTCGGCTTCCCCTCCCCGGGCCGCGCGGCGGCCTGGGCGGCCTCGACGGCGGCCCGCACCTCGCTGTCGGACAGATCCAGCGGCACCACCATTCCGGGCAGCACGACCTCGTCGTCGAGCGGCAGCACGGGCAGGGTGAGCGGCACGGACGCCATGGACTCAGAAGCCATGATCTCCCTTTCGGCAGTGAAGTTGAGCTGTACTGGCTCAATGCTCATGAGCCCGCGAGTGTTCCCGACACTCTGTTCGCTCTGAGCGATCGCCGTCGCACGGCGCGGCGATCGCCGGAGCGGCGCCCGCACCGGCACGCCGGCCCCGCGCCGGCGCGGGCGGCCGGGCGGACTACGGCCCCCTCGCCCCCGGGGTACCCCGGACGGCCGCGTCCCCGCCCGGACCGGAGTCCCGGCCGCGACCGCCGGCGACCTGGCGCTCCGTGGCCCGCCGGGCCCGCCGGGCCGCTCGGCCGGGCGGGCGGAACCGGGCGCTCCGGCTGCGGCCGGGCGCGCCCGGGGGCATGCTCCTCCCATGAGACGAGGCGTACGGGGAACGTGGTGCGGGGCCCTGCTGCTGGCGGCGGTCCTGATGGGCGGCGCGACCGGCTGCGGCTCCGGGGCCCCGCCCGCGCCGGGCTCGCCCGGCCCCGCGGGCACACCGGGCACACCGGGCGTCACGACGGAGCCGGGCACCCCGCCCTCCGACCCCCTGCCGGGCCGGGTCCTGGTCGAGGTGACCGTCACCGGCGGCTTCGCCGGCGTGAACAACCGGCTCGTCGTCCGCCAGGACGGCGGCTGGACCGTCCGCTCCGGCACCGAGCCGCCCCGGACCGGCCGGCAGACCCCCGCCGAGGCCGCCGAGCTGCGCGCGGCCCTGGAGGACCCCGCGTACGCCCTCGTCCCGGCGCGGCCGACCGGCAGGCCGGTCGCCGACGGCTTCCAGTACCGGGTGACGTACCGCCACCGCCTCGTCGTCGCGGACGACGGCGAACGCCCGCCCGCGCTCCAGCGCGTCTTCGACGCCCTCCCCGGGGGCGGCCCGCCGACGAGCCCGTGAGCGCACGGGCCGCGGCACGCCGGCGAGCCCGTGAACGAACGGGCCGCGGCACGCCGACGGAGGGCCCCGGGCGGTGAGCCCGGAGCACTCCGGCGAGGGGCCGGCGCGGGCCGTCACCACCCGTTCCCGCGAACGGGTTTGTCCCGGTCGCGGATGTCCGGCCAGGATGGCCCGGACCGTCCGCCGCGGGGGCGGGACGGCCCGACGAGAGCGGAGTGAACGACGATGTCCAGCCCCGTGACCCTCGACCGCCGCGAAGGACCCCACGGGGAGGTCGTCCTGCGGCGCCGTGACGAGCACTACGAGATCATCGCCAACGGCACCTTCCTGATGGACACGTCCGACGGGCGCTCCGAGCGGCTCCTGATCGACGCGGCCCTCGGCGCCCTGCCGGAGGAACGCAGGGCCGGTGCCTCCGTCCTCGTCGGCGGCCTCGGCGTCGGCTTCTCCCTCGCCCACGCCACCGCCGATCCGCGCTGGGGCCGGATCGTGGTCGTCGAGCGCGAGGAGGCCATCATCGACTGGCACCGGCGGGGCCCGCTCGCCGCGATCTCCGGGACCGCGCTCGCCGATCCGCGCGCCGTGATCCTGCACACGGACCTCCTGGACCACCTGCGCCGCTCCAGCGACACCTACGACGCCCTCTGCCTGGACATCGACAACGGCCCCGACTGGACCGTGACCGAGGACAACGAATCCCTGTACTCCGCCGAGGGATTGGCCGTGTGCGCGGCCCGCCTCGCCCCCGGCGGAATCCTCGCCGTGTGGTCCGCGCGCCCCTCCGCCGATTTCGAAGGAACCTTGCGGAATGCCGGTTTCAGCGGGGTACGGACGGAAGAGGTGCCCGTTGCCCGGGGCGTCCCGGACGCGGTCCACCTCGCGGTCCGCCCCGGCTGACGCCCGGATGGCCGGGACGCCTCCGCTACCTCTAGGCTGCTTCACCGACATCGGCGACGCGAGGCGGGGCAATGGAGCAGACACACACCACTCACCACGGTGCGGCGGCCACTCCGGGGCCCCAGCGGCGCGTCCTGGTGGTGGAGGACGACACGACGATCGTGGAGGCGATCTCCGCCCGGCTGCGCGCCGAGGGCTTCCTCGTGCAGACCGCGACCGACGGCCCGGCCGCCGTGGAGGCGGCCGAGACCTGGCAGCCCGACCTGATGGTCCTGGACGTGATGCTGCCCGGCTTCGACGGTCTGGAGGTGTGCCGCAGGGTCCAGGCGCAGCGGCCCGTCCCCGTCCTCATGCTGACCGCCCGCGACGACGAGACCGACATGCTGGTCGGTCTCGGCGTCGGCGCGGACGACTACATGACCAAGCCGTTCTCGATGCGCGAGCTGGCCGCCCGGGTGCACGTGCTGCTGCGCCGGGTCGAGCGGGCCGCGCTCGCGGCGGCCGCCCCGCGCAGCGGCATCCTGCGCCTGGGCGAGCTGGAGATCGACCACGCCCAGCGGCGGGTCCGGGTCCGGGCGGAGGACGTGCACCTGACCCCGACGGAGTTCGACCTCCTCGTCTGCCTGGCGAGCAGCCCCCGGGCGGTCCTGTCCCGCGAGCAGCTGCTGGCCGAGGTGTGGGACTGGGCGGACGCGTCGGGCACCCGGACCGTGGACAGCCACATCAAGGCGCTGCGCCGGAAGATCGGGGCCGAGCGCATCCGCACGGTCCACGGCGTCGGTTACGCGCTGGAGACCCCGGCGCCGTGAGCCCGCGCGGGCCGGAGGGGCCCCGGAAGGCGGGGGAGGCCGGTGGGGCGGAGGGGTCCCGGGAGGCGGGGGAGGCCCGCGGGGCGGAGGAGCCGGGGGCCGGGCGCCGGGCGCGCAGGATCACGGTCTCGATCAAGACCAAGCTGGGCGCGCTGGTCGTCGGGGCGGTCCTGCTGACCTCCGGTCTCGCCCTGGTGGCGATCCGGACCTCCACCGAGTTCCGGTACATCACGGTCTTCGCGATGATCGCGACCCTGCTGATCACCCAGTTCGTGGCCCAGTCCCTGACGGCGCCGCTGGACGAGATGAACACGGTGGCGGGCGCGATCTCGCGCGGCGACCTCTCCCGCCGGGTGCGGGGCGCCGACCGGCGGGACGAGCTGGGCGACCTCGCCTCCACCATCAACCGCATGGCGGACGACCTGGAGGCCGTGGACCGGCACCGCAAGGAGCTGGTGGCCAACGTCTCGCACGAGCTGCGGACCCCGATCGCCGCGCTCCGGGCCGTCCTGGAGAACGTCGTGGACGGGGTGTCCGAGGCCGATCCGGAGACGATGCGGTCGGCCCTCCGGCAGACCGAGCGGCTGGGCCGCCTGGTGGAGACGCTGCTCGACCTGTCCCGTCTCGACAACGGTGTCGTCGCCCTGCGGACGACCCGCTTCGAGGTGTGGCCGTACCTGTCGGGGGTGCTGCGGGAGGCGAACCTGGCCGCCTCCCAGCGCGGCCTGTCGTCCACCTCGGGCCTGCACAACCGCACGGACGTCCACCTGCACCTGGACGTCTCGCCGACCGATCTGGTCGCCCACGCGGACGTGGAGCGGCTGCACCAGGTCATGGCGAACCTGATCGACAACGCGGTGAAGCACTCGCCGCCGCACGGCCGGGTCACGGTGCGGGCCCGGCGCGGCCCGCGCCCGGACTCGCTGGAGCTGGAGGTCGAGGACGAGGGTCCCGGCATCCCCGAGTCGGAGCGGCACAAGGTCTTCCAGCGGTTCAACCGGGGTCCGGCGTCGCGCCGGCAGGGGCCCGGCAGCGACGGCGGCACGGGCCTCGGGCTCGCGATCGCGCGCTGGGCGGTGGATCTGCACGGCGGCGGGATCGGTGTGGCCGAATCATCACGCGGCTGCCGCATCAGAGTCACTCTTCCGGGCAGTCGACCGTCGAGAGATTGACGTAGGGTTCGAACCGGAAGGGCACGTTCTGCGTGTACGCGGGCAGGACGTGAACAGGGGTGCGGCCGAGGGGGGCCGTACTCGCGCTTTTCCGTACCCTCACACCCGCGAAACCACGGTTGTTTCCCGCCATTCAGGGCTCCGAAACACCCCGTCAAGTGTGACTTGCACGACGTTGGAGTGCCCGGCCTGCACCTCCCGGCCGGACAGGCGTAGCCTTTATTTCCGCTGTCCATCACCTTGTGAAGCGGAAGAGGGCGGTTGCCGCCGTGTCGTCTCAGTCCCCCAGTACCCCGAGCTCCCCGACCGACCAAGGCGGGCAGGGCCAGAACCCTGCGACCGCCTTCGGTGCCAATGAGTGGCTCGTCGACGAGATCTACCAGCAGTACCTCCAGGACCCGAATTCGGTCGATCGTGCCTGGTGGGACTTCTTCGCCGACTACAAGCCCGGAGCGTCGGAGACCCCGGCCGCACCGGCGCCCGCCACTCAGGGCACGCCCGCCGCGCCGCAGGGGGGCCCCGCACAGGCCGCGCCTGCCGCCCCGGCGTCCGTGCCCGCTCCCGCCCAGGCTCCAGCGGCCGCCGCTCCGGCGCCCGCCGCTCCGGCCCCCGCCGCGGTGAAGCAGGCGCCCGCCGCCCCGGCCGAGCCCGCGAAGCCCGCCGCCAAGCCCGCGGCCGCCCCGGCCTCCGAGGCCCCGGCCGGCCCCGAGCTGATCACGCTGCGCGGCCCCGCCGCCGCGGTCGCGAAGAACATGAACGCCTCCCTGGAGGTGCCGACGGCCACGTCCGTCCGCGCCGTCCCGGTGAAGCTGCTCTTCGACAACCGGATCGTGATCAACAACCACCTGAAGCGCGCCCGGGGCGGGAAGATCTCCTTCACCCACCTCATCGGCTACGCGATGGTGCAGGCGATCAAGGCCATGCCGTCGATGAACTACTCCTTCGCGGAGAAGGACGGCAAGCCCACCCTGGTCAAGCCGGAGCACGTGAACTTCGGCCTCGCGATCGACCTGGTGAAGCCCAACGGCGACCGCCAGCTCGTCGTCGCGGGCATCAAGAAGGCCGAGACGCTCAACTTCTTCGAGTTCTGGCAGGCATACGAGGACATCGTCAAGCGCGCCCGCGTGGGCAAGCTGACGATGGAGGACTTCTCCGGCGTCACGGTCTCCCTGACCAACCCCGGCGGCCTCGGCACCGTCCACTCCGTGCCGCGCCTGATGCCCGGACAGTCGGTCATCATGGGCGTCGGCTCCATGGACTACCCGGCCGAGTTCCAGGGCACCTCCCAGGACACCCTGAACAAGCTGGGCATCTCGAAGGTCATGACCCTGACCTCGACCTACGACCACCGGGTCATCCAGGGCGCCGCCTCCGGCGAGTTCCTGCGGATCGTCGCGAACCTGCTCCTCGGCGAGGAGGGCTTCTACGACGAGATCTTCAAGGCCCTGCGCATCCCCTACGAGCCGGTCCGCTGGCTCAAGGACATCGACGCCTCGCACGACGACGACGTCACCAAGGCCGCGCGCGTCTTCGAGCTGATCCACTCCTACCGGGTCCGCGGCCACGTCATGGCCGACACCGACCCGCTGGAGTACAAGCAGCGCAAGCACCCCGACCTGGACATCACCGAGCACGGCCTCACCCTGTGGGACCTGGAGCGCGAGTTCGCGGTCGGCGGCTTCGCCGGCAAGTCGATGATGAAGCTCCGCGACATCCTCGGCGTGCTGCGCGACTCGTACTGCCGCACCACCGGCGTCGAGTTCATGCACATCCAGGACCCGAAGCAGCGCAAGTGGATCCAGGACCGCGTCGAGCGCCCGCACTCCCGCGTGGAGCGCGAGGAGCAGCTGCGCATCCTGCGCCGCCTGAACGCGGCGGAGGCCTTCGAGACCTTCCTGCAGACGAAGTACGTCGGCCAGAAGCGCTTCTCCCTGGAGGGCGGCGAGTCCGTCATCCCGCTGCTCGACGCGGTCATCGACTCGGCCGCCGAGTCGCGCCTCGACGAGGTCGTCATCGGCATGGCCCACCGCGGCCGGCTGAACGTCCTGGCGAACATCGTCGGCAAGTCGTACGCGCAGATCTTCCGCGAGTTCGAGGGCAACCTCGACCCGAAGTCGATGCACGGCTCCGGCGACGTCAAGTACCACCTGGGCGCCGAGGGCACCTTCACCGGCCTGGACGGCGAGCAGATCAAGGTCTCGCTCACCGCCAACCCCTCGCACCTGGAGGCGGTCGACCCGGTCCTGGAGGGCGTCGTCCGCGCCAAGCAGGACGTCATCAACAAGGGCGGCACGGACTTCACCGTCCTGCCGATCGCCCTCCACGGCGACGCGGCCTTCGCCGGCCAGGGCGTCGTCGCCGAGACGCTGAACATGTCGCAGCTGCGGGGCTACCGCACCGGCGGCACGGTCCACGTCGTCATCAACAACCAGGTCGGCTTCACCGCCGCCCCGGAGTCCTCGCGTTCCTCGATGTACGCGACCGACGTGGCCCGCATGATCGAGGCGCCGATCTTCCACGTGAACGGCGACGACCCGGAGGCCGTGGTCCGCGTCGCGCGGCTCGCCTTCGAGTTCCGCCAGACGTTCAACAAGGACGTCGTGATCGACCTCATCTGCTACCGCCGCCGCGGTCACAACGAGGGCGACAACCCCTCGTTCACCAACCCGCAGATGTACAACCTGATCGACAAGAAGCGTTCGGTGCGCAAGCTGTACACCGAGTCGCTCATCGGTCGCGGCGACATCACCCTGGAGGAGGCGGAGCAGTCGCTCCAGGACTTCCAGGGCCAGCTGGAGAAGGTGTTCGCGGAAGTCCGCGAGGCCACCACCGCCACGCCGTCCTCGGTGCACGTCCCGGACGCCCAGGCGGAGTTCCCGGTCGCCGTCACCACCGCGGTCTCCCAGGAGGTCGTGAAGCGGATCGCCGAGTCCCAGGTCAACATCCCGGAGCGGATCAAGGTCCACCCGCGTCTGCTGCCGCAGATGCAGCGCCGCGCCGCCTCCATCGACGACGGCACCATCGACTGGGGCTTCGGCGAGACCCTCGCCATCGGCTCCCTTCTGATGGAGGGCACCCCGGTCCGGCTCTCGGGCCAGGACTCCCGCCGCGGCACCTTCGGCCAGCGCCACGCGGTCCTGGTGGACCAGGAGACCGGCGAGGACTACACCCCGCTGCTCTACCTGACCGAGGACCAGGCCCACTACAACGTCTACGACTCGCTGCTCAGCGAGTACGCGGCGATGGGCTTCGAGTACGGCTACTCGCTGGCCCGCCCGGACTCCCT
Organism: Streptomyces sp. NPDC014907; assembly: GCF_055562975.1. Taxonomy (NCBI): domain Bacteria; kingdom Bacillati; phylum Actinomycetota; class Actinomycetes; order Kitasatosporales; family Streptomycetaceae; genus Streptomyces; species Streptomyces sp. NPDC014907. The sequence goes on from NZ_JBVHEG010000001.1 coordinate 410,778, forward strand.
GGTCATCTGGGAGGCCCAGTTCGGTGACTTCGTCAACGGCGCGCAGACCGTCGTGGACGAGTTCATCTCCTCGGCCGAGCAGAAGTGGGGCCAGACCTCCGGCGTCACGCTGCTCCTGCCGCACGGCTACGAGGGCCAGGGCCCGGACCACTCGTCCGCGCGCCCGGAGCGCTTCCTCCAGATGTGCGCCCAGGACAACATGACGGTCGCCATGCCGACGCTGCCGTCGAACTACTTCCACCTCCTGCGCTGGCAGGTGCACAACCCGCACCACAAGCCGCTCATCGTCTTCACCCCGAAGTCGATGCTGCGCCTGAAGGCCGCGGCGTCCCGGGTGGAGGAGTTCACCACCGGCGGCTTCCGCCCGGTGATCGGCGACTCGACGGTCGCGCCGGCCGACGTCCGCAAGGTCGTCTTCTGCGCGGGCAAGGTCTACTACGACCTGGAGGCCGAGCGGCAGAAGCGCGGCGACAAGGAGACCGCGATCATCCGCCTGGAGCGCCTGTACCCGCTGCCGGGTGCCGAGCTCCAGGCCGAGATCGCCAAGTACCCGAACGCCGCGAAGTACATCTGGGCCCAGGAGGAGCCGGCGAACCAGGGTGCCTGGCCGTTCATCGCGCTCAACCTGATCGACCACCTGGACCTGGCGGTCGGCGCGGACATCCCGGCGGGCGAGCGCCTGCGCCGGATCTCGCGTCCGCACTCCTCCTCCCCGGCGGTCGGCTCGGCCAAGCGCCACCAGGCGGAGCAGCAGCAGCTGGTCAACGAGGTCTTCGAGGCCTGACCGGACGCTCCGTACGCGTACGGAAGGAGGCCCGGCACCCCACCAGGGGTGCCGGGCCTCCGGCGTTCCGGGACGATCAGAGGTTGGCCTCGAAGTCCCAGTAGGGCCGGTTGCGCTGACGGGCCGACAGGGTGTGCGGGTGCTGGGCGCCCAGGGAGCGGGAGAGGGCGAGCAGGGCGTCCGCCTCCAGCTTCCCGGCCTCCTCCGTCTCCCGCAGGCCGCGCAGGTCGGTGGCGAGCGCGATCTGGCAGGAGAGGGTCAGCGGGTGTTCGTGGCCCATGGCGTGCCGGGCCCGGCGGAGGGTCTCGCGGCTGAGTTCCGCGGCCTCGGCCACGCGCCCGTTGAAGTTGCGGGCGGCGCTCGCGTTGAGGGCGCAGCCGAGCACCCAGGGGTGGTCGGGGCCGAGGGTGGCGGTGAGGCCGGCGAGGGCGGACTCCAGCATCGTCATCGCCGCCGCCCGCTCGCCGGAGGCCTGCATGACCAGGGCCGTGTTGGCGAGGACACCGGTGGAGACCGGGTGGGCGGGGCCGAGGAGGGCGCGGTAGCCCGCCTCCGCCTCGGTGATGAGCTCCCTGGCCAGGTCGAGGTCGCCGTGCTCGCGCAGGAAGTTGGCGTAGTTGGTGACGGCGGAGAGCGTCACGTAGTGGTCGCGGCCGTACGCCTGCTCCAGGTGTTCGAGGACGCCGGCCATCATGGTGCCGATGTCCTCCTTGAAGCCGCCCTCCCGCCGACGGCAGAGCGCCAGCTGGCTGCGGGCGTACAGGGTGTGGAGGTGCTGCGGTCCGAGGATCTTGACGTGCAGCCGGACGTTGGCCTCCTGGCGGGCCAGCGCCTCGCGGTAGCGGCCGAGCAGGCGCAGGTCCTGGGCGACGGCGTTGTTGGAGTTGAGGGTGGAGGCGTGGCGGGGGCGGAGGACGTTCTCGCAGCGGGCGAGGGTGTCCACGTCCTGTTCGTACGCCTCCTGGTAGCGGCCCAGCATGCGCAGGACCACGCCGAGGTTGTGCCGGGCGACGAGGGTGAGGCCCTGGGCCTCGCCGAGCAGGTTCCGGGCCTCCTCCAGGGCTTCGCGCTGGAGGCCTTCGGACTCCTGGTAGTGGCCGAGGAAGCGCAGGTCGCGGGCGAGGGAGATCTTGGTCTGGAGTTCGCCGAGCTCGTTCCTGACGGGGGCGGCGGCGAGCCGGTCGCGCTGGACGAGGTCGAGTTCGTACGCCTCGCGGAAGCGTCCGTACCGGCGCAGGATGTCCCCCTCCAGGGTGGTCAGTTCCTGCATGTGCGGGGCGAGCGGGTCCATGAAGGAGGTCCACTCGCTGCGGATGCGCTGGGCCAGCCGGACGCCCGCCTTGTACTCGCCGCTGCGCTCGCAGAAGCGCAGGCAGTTGAGGACGGCGACCTGGATGCGGGGGTCGGTGCTGCGCAGCGCCCCGGAGGGTTCGAGGTGGGGCAGGAGTTCGGAGTAGCGGGGCCAGTGGCGGCTGTCGGTGGGGTTGCCGGGGTCGGCCTCGGCGAGGAGGGTGCGGACGGCCTTGCGGTGGGCGTCGCGGTGTTCGCCGTCGGTGAGCCGGGAGACGATGTCGTGCACCAGGCGGTGCATGTGGATCGACTCCTGGTGGGGGCCGGTCTCGTCGCCGCCGACGGGCCCGCGGGACTCGCGGGTGAGGACGGAGTAGTTGACGAGGGTGTCGAGGGCGCGGGTCCAGGCGGGCAGGTCCGTGGCCATCCAGCGCAGGTCCTCGGGCAGCCGGGCCTGGGGGTAGGCGCGGACGATGCCGAGCGGGATGCGGCCGGGCGCGAAGGAGGCGCACAGGCTGAGGATGTCGATGGCCTGCGGCTGGGCGCGGCGGAGCCGGTTGATCAGTATCGACCAGGAGGTGAGGGAGGCGTTGGGCATGCCGTCGCCGGCCGGGGGCTCGTCGACGCTGGAGAGGCGCCCCTCGCGGACCATGCGCAGGTACTCGGGGGCCTCCATGCCGGACTCGCCGAGCCAGGCGGCGGCCTGGACGAGCGGCAGGGGCACGTCCCCGAACTCGGCGGCGACCTCGTCGGCCTCGGCGGCGGTGATGTGCGGGGCGCGGCGCATCAGGTAGCCGGTGGACTCGGCGCGGTCGAAGCCGGGGATCTCCAGGACGTCGGTGTGTTCCCGCCAGGCGCGGTTGCGGGAGGTGATGAGGACGTGGCCGGGGCCCTGCGGGAGCATGACGTCGACGCCCTCGGTGGCGTCCCAGCCGTCGAAGACGACGAGCCAGCGGGAGTGCGGGTCGCCGCGGCGGAGCGCCTCCCGCACGGCGCGGATGCGTTCGCCGGGTTCGCTGCCGGTGGGCAGGGAGAGTTCGACGGCGAGTTCGCCGAAGCGGTCGCGCTGGACGTTGCGGTCGTCGGAGCTGACCCACCAGATGACGTCGTAGTCGGGGCTGAAGCGGTGGGCGTACTCGGCGGCGATCTGGGTCTTGCCGATGCCGGACATGCCCAGGAGGGTGCACGCGGCGTTGCCGCGCTCGGCGTCCATGAGGCGTTCCTGGAGTTCGGTGAGGAGGTCGTCGCGGCCGGTGAAGCGGTGGTTGCGGCGCGGGACGTCGCCCCAGATCTCCGGTGGGGTCTCGGGGTAGCGGGCGGGGGTGCCGGGCGGGGTGCGGCGGCCCGCGCGGCGGGGTTCGACGGCGAGCCTGCTGAGCAGCCGGGCCTCGGCCTCCTCCTCGCCGACGCCCCAGAGGCCGACGGGTTCGAGGACGGCGGTGGCGGGGAGCAGGGTGCGGTTGGTGAGGTTGACGGCGGCGAACCGGTCGGCGTGGGCGGCGACGAAGCCGCGCAGGACGTCGTTCCACTCGCCGGCCGGGCGGGGGCCGAGTTCGAAGAACCAGTCGTTGAGGACCAGGAGGACCTGTCCGCGGGCGAGGAGCAGATCGCCGAGGGAGTCCTCCAGGGGGACCTCGCGGGGCGGGTCCCAGCGCTGGAGGGTGGCGCGCACGCCGTGGGCTTCGAGGCGCTGGGTGATCCAGGCCGCCCAGGGGCGGTGGTAGCCGGGGAAGACCACCAGGACGTGCTCGGGGGCGGACCTGCCGCCGTGGTTCTCCCCGCCTCCGCCCGACCGCTGTTCCGCCATCTGTACGTCTCCCGTCCCGCTCGCGCGCAACGCAGTGTCATGTGCCGTGGGCACAGTGTTACCCACGGGCCTTCGGACTCGCGCCGAGGCTCGCGTGGAGCCGCCGCATGTGTCGGGCGAACTCCCTGCCCTCGTCCGTCAGTTCATCGGATTCAAGCAGGATCGCCAGCGCGTCGCCCACCTGATCGTGGATGTGGTCGAACTGGTGCGCGGCCCGGGTGCGCCACGCCCGGGGCGCGCCGGGGGCGTCCCGCGCCCGCCGCCACAGATCGGCGAGGGCCAGGTGCGCGTAGGCCCCCTGGAACACCCCGGCGACCGGGCGCTCGTCGCCGCGCCAGCCGACCCGGTGGAGCGCGGTGCTCCCGTGCCGGTAGAGGGGGACCAGTTCGTGGAGGGTGGAGAGCTTGCTGTGGTGCAGCTCGTGGACGAGGGTCTCGGCCATGTCGCAGGCACCGGCCGAAGGGGTCATGAGGACGGCCCCGGGGGCGACGCTCAGGGTGGCGCCGACGGAACGCGGCCCGTACGGGCGCAGGGGGACGAGCGCGCCCACCGTCCGCCCGACCTCCGCCGCCCGTTCCCGGTCGGTGCGCCGGAGCAGGTCCCGGGCGGCGCGCCAGTGCCCGGACCAGACGGCGTGGTCGACGTCGGCGCGGTCGGCCGCGTGCCGGGCGGGGGTCCCCACCCCGCCGGGCGGCACCCGGTACGGGTCCAGGTCGTCCAGGCGGGCGGTTCCGCCGGACAGGCGGCGCAGGCCGCGCCAGCCGGGGCCGCTGCCGGTCAGGGTGCCGGAACGGGCGTCGGCGAGCCGGAGGATCGCGGCCGGGGCGCCGGAGACGGCCTCGGCGTGGACGCGTACGACGTGGGAGCGGGAGGCGACGCGGACCGGTCCGGGCCCGGTCAGGACGCTCCCGAGGCCGGGCAGCGACAGGACGCCGCCGGGGGCCCGGACGACGAGGTCGAGCGGCCGGCCCGCGCGCAGGGCGGCGGTGGTGGCGACCGGTGTCAGGCGGGCGAGGTGGCCGTCGAGGGCGGGACCCGCGGGGGCGGTCAGGGCGGCGGCGAGCCAGGCGCCGGTGGTCGGGTAGTCGAGGACGGCGCGGACGGCGGCGGGGTGGGCGCGCTCGGTCCGTTCGAGGAGCCGCCAGGCCTCCTCGAAGCCGCGCAGGGTCCCGGGGTCGATCTCCTCCCGGTGGCGCCGCACCCGTACGAGGAGGGCCTTGAGCAGCAGCAGCCGGCGCGCGTGCGCCCCGGACCGCAGGAACGCCGCCCCGGCGGCGGCGGGCCGGGTGGACGCCAGCGCCTCGAAGGCCGCGGCCCGCGGCGACGCGGCGATCACGCCGGGCCCCTGAAGCCGGCCGGGCGGCGGGACGGGCGGGGAGGGGCGGTCGCGGGCCGGTGGCGTGGGCGGGGAGGAGCGGCCACGGGACGGTGGGACGGGCGGACGAGGACGGGTGCGGGCCGGCGGGACGGGCGGGTGGGCGCGGCCGCCGGGCGGTGGGACGGGCGGACGGGCGCGGTCGCCGCGCGGCGGGACCGGCGGGCGAGGGCGGCCGCCGGGCGGTGGGACCGGCGGATGGGCGCGGCCACCGGGTAACGGGACCAGCGGGCGGGCACGGCCACCGGGCAACGGGACCGGCGGGCGGGCACGGCCACCGGGCAACGGGACCGGCGGGCGAGGACGGCCGCCGGGCGGCGGGTGGGCGCGGTCTCCGGTCCGCCGGTCCCGCCGGGGGCGGGGGCCGTCGGCCGCCCACCGGCACATTCGGCCGGAAACGATCGGTGGGCGCGGGTGCCGGGCGGTCGCGGGCGGGCGGCCGGGGGCCGCCCGGGGTCAGTCGAGGACGGCGTCCTCGGGCCAGGAGACCACGAGGTCCGAGGGGTGCCGGAGCACGTGCTCGACGGCGGCGCCGAGGGCGGCGTCGTCGGTGACGCGCAGGGTTCGCAGGTCAACGGCGGCGAGGTCGGGAAGTCGCGGCGGCCGGCCGGCCCCGCGGCCGACACCGGTCGCCCACTCCGTACGCTCGAACACTCTCGGCTCCTCCTCACCGGCGCCTGTCCCCCACGGTCGTAGCGGCGCAGCGGTTCTTCCCGACGCCACCGGATCGGAAACCCTTTCGATTCAACTGCGGCCATGTGCGCCCCCGTCGTCCGGCCGTCCGGAAGGGGCCCGCCGGGCGGTGCCGTCGCGGCCCCATCAGGTGGTACCGCCCCAGGCCCACCAGGGCGGCAGGATGCGGCGCCGCTCCTCGCCGGACCTCCTCGCGTACCCCCCGCCCGTCGCCCTCCCGGCCTCCTCCAGCAGGCTCCTGGTCCGCTCCGCGTCGGCCCGGTCCACCTCCACGAGGTACCCCGCGAGCCGGCTCCACCGTTCGGCGGCGGTGCTCAGCGCGGCCCTGGCCCGGCCCGGACGGTCCATCAGGAGGAGGACGGCCCCCTGCGCGTGGAACGCGCGGGCGCCCGTGACCGTGCCCGGGTCGTCCCCGTCGGCGGTGCGGGACTCCTCTCCCGCGTTGCGGTAGGCGGCGAGCGCGTCGCCGATCACGCCGTCCCGTCCCGTTTCGGCCAGTTCGAGCCTCACCCGCCCGAGCTGCAGCCAGATCTCGGCGCGTTCTCCCGGGTCGGCGGTGCCCCGCAGGGCCTGTTCCAGGAGGTGGCGGCTCTCGAAGAGGTCGGGCAGGAAACCGGCCCGGTGGAAGCGGAGGGCGAGCACGCTGCCGATGAGGGCCCGCGCCCCGGCCCGCTCGGGCGCGTCGGCGGGCAGCCGGGTGAGGGCCTCGCGCAGGACCCCTTCGGCCCGGTCGACGGGGGCCGTGCCGGTGTCGGCGGTGGCGCGGCGCAGCAGGGACCCGCCCCAGGTCAGCAGGGTCAGGCCGCGTTGTCCGCTGTCGGCGGGGGCGAGCAGGGTGGCCTCCTCGTACGCCGCGTCGGCGGCGGCCCCGTCACCGGCCGCGTCGTGCAGCCGGGCGCGGGCGGTGGTGAAGCGGAGCCGCAGGGCGCGCCCGTCGCCGAGGAGGGGTTCGGCACGGTCGAGGACGGGGGCGACGCGGTCCGGCCCCGCCCCGGCGAGGCGCAGGGCGTCGGCGAGGTCGAGGAGGACGACGGCGCTCTCCCGGAGGCCGAGGGCGGCGGTGAGTTCCGCCGCGGCGGCGTCGCCGTCGCCCCGGGCCAGGAGGAGCCGGCCCCGGCGCAGGTGGAGGGTGTGGCGGGTGGTCCCGGGCCAGCGCTCCGGGGGCTCCGCGAGGGCGGTGAGAGCGGCGTCGAGGTGGCCGGGGTCGTCGGTGTCGCGCCACAGCGCGTGGTGGACGACGGCGAGTTCGAGGCGGGCCTCCGCCCACGTCTCGTCGCCGGGCCGGGTCAGTTCCCCGGCCCGTACGAGGGCGTCGGCGGCCCGCCCGAGGAGTTCCGCGCGCCGGCCGGAGCGCCGGGCGGCCGCGGTCCCGGCCTCCGCGAGGAGGACGCGGGCGAGGACGATCCGGGCTTCGACGGGTTCGGCGGGGAGGGCGGCCTCGGCGCGTTCGCGCGCGTCGGCGAGGAGGGCCGGGTCGGACTGGCCGCGGCCCTGGCCGAGGAGGCGGCGGGCCTCGGTGAGCGGGTCGGGGGTGATCAGGTCGGGGTGGTAGAAGCGGAGCACGCGCGCGGGGATGCGGGCGAAGAGTTCCGTCTCGGCGCCCTCGGTGCCGAGGGGTTCGTCGGTCGCGTCGGACGGGGCGGCGGGCCGCCCGGGGTCGCGCCCCGGCTCGTGCGCCGGTTCCTCCCCCGCGCCCGCCCCGGCCAGGCGGGCGGCGGCGAGCGCCGGGAAGTTGCGCGTGCCCTGGCCGAAGTTCCGCTCCACGTAGGCGGAGCAGTGTTTGAGGACGAGGGCGGCGGCGCTGGGGTCGAGCGACCCCAGGAGGTGGCGCTGGATGCCCGGCGGATAGCTGAAGCAGGGGTACGGGGTCGGCCCGGGCAGGCGTCGCAGGAGCCCGCTGAGCAGGACCTCGGCCAGCTCCATGGGGCCGGTGTCCGGGAGCATGGCGCGCTGCACGAGCTGCATGACGGGCAGGGTCAGGGGGGCGGCGGCGAGGTGGACGGCGAGCCGGAGCGCGCCGGGCGAGGCGCCCGCCCGGAAGGAGCGGAGGAGTTCTTCCTCGCCGCGCGGGGAGCGGGGGGCGCGCGCCCCGGCCGCCCCGGGGGCCCCGGGCGCTCCGGGGGCGGCGGGGTCCAGCCAGGCGGCCCAGCCGCGTACGGCGTCGCCTCCGTGGCCGGTGTGGAGCCGGGTCCAGGAGTCGAAGGCCTCGGGGGTCGGGGTGAGGACGGGGACGGCGCGGCGGCCGGGTTCGGGGGCGCCCCAGGGTTCGTCGTCGGAGCGGAAGACGGTGTGGCCGCCGGGGGACGCGGAGCGCTGGAAGGTGCCGGGTTCGGCGGGGAGCGCGGTACGGGGCCAGAGGCGCGGCGGCAGGGGCTGGACGAGGGCGAGCGGGGAGTGGCGGGGCCACTGGCGCAGGAAGCGCTGGGCGGCGCCGCGCTGCCAGAGGGGGCCGACGCAGTCGCTGACGACGAGGGTCAGCCGGCGGCCCGTGGGGTCGTGGAGCTGGTCGACGGGGCGCAGCCGGGGCCGGCCGTCGGCTCCGGAGGTGGTGGTGACGAGCGGGGGGCCGTCGCCGGTGTCGTACAGGCGGTGGACCTGGACGTCCCGGAAGGCGCCGGACTGCTGGCAGGCCTGGCGGAGTTCCTCGACCATCCGGCTCCAGACGACCATGGCGGGTCCGGTGTCCATGAGGAGCTGGATGTCGGGGCGGCGGCCGGCGGCGGGGCGCAGGACGGGGGTGAGGATGCCGGCGGCGGCGCTGCGTTCGGCGGTGGCCTCCTCGTCCAGGGCGCCCTCGCCGGGACGGTGCGGCGCGAGGGCGTAGCCGCGCAGGGGGCGCAGCGCCTTCTGGAGGCCGAGGAGTCCGGGCAGGGCGTTGGCGCCGGGGGCGCGGACGGGCAGGACGGCGCCGCGTTCCGCGCGTCCCGCGCTCCCGCGCGCGCCGGACTCCATGTGCAGCGCCACGGAGTCGCGGGCCGGGCCGGGGCCGCCGGGCGCGGCGCCCTCTCCCCGTGCCGTCCCGTCCTCCCGCGCGCCCGCGCCCCCTCCCCGTACGGAACCGTTCCCGGCGGCGGGGCCGTCCGCGTCCCGCGTTCCCGGCGGCCCGGTCCGGCCGCCGGTTCCGTCCCCGTCCGTCCCGGGCGGCGGCGCGGCCTCCGGGGCGCCGGGCGGGGGGCCGGGGAGCCACCGGGCCAGCCAGAGGGCGTCCGCGATGTCCTCGGCGGTCGGGTCCTGGCCGCCGGCCCGCAGTCTGCGGGTGAGTTCCTCCAGGTGCGGCCGGTGCATCCGGTCATCACCTCGGCTGATCGAGCGGTTGCATGAGCATGTCCGCGATGCGTTCCCTGGTGACCCGTTCGGCGCGGGAGGCGTGCTGGGTCAGGTAGAGGGCGTTGAGGAGCTGGTCGGTGGCGATCACCTCGCCGGGTTCGCGGTTGAGGAAGCGCTGGACGAGGTTCCGCTCCCCCTCGCCGGCGGCGGCCTCGGCACCGAGGTGGGCCTCGATCATGGCGCCGAGCTGCTCCTCGCCGGGCGGTTCGAGCTCCAGGCGGATGCAGCGGCGCAACAGGGCGGCGGGGAAGTCCCGTTCGCCGTTGGAGGTGAGGACGATGAAGGGGAAGGTGGTGCAGCGGACCCGGCCTCCGAAGATCCGCACCTTGCGTCCGTCGTCGCTCAGCACCTCGACGACGGGTTCCCGGTCGGCGAGCCGTTCCAGTTCGGGGATGGCGAACTCGCCCTCCTCCAGGGCGTTCAGGAGGTCGTTCGGCAGGTCGAGGTCGCTCTTGTCGAGTTCGTCGATGAGCAGGACGCGGGGCTGTTCGGAGGGGAGCAGCGCGGTGCCGAGCGGCCCGAGCCGGATGTACGACCCGATGCCGGCCGGGGTCGCGGCGGTGCCGGCCGCGTCGGGCCGGGCGCGCTCCAGCTGGACGTCCTGGAGGCGGCCGATGGCGTCGTACCGGTAGAGGCCGTCCTGGAGGGTGGTGCGGCTGACGATGGGCCAGCGCAGCACGCGCCCGAGGCCCAGTTCGTGGGCGACGGCGTGGGCGAGGGTGGACTTGCCGGTGCCGGGGTTCCCGGTGACGAGGAGCGGTCGCCGCAGGTACAGGGCGGCGTTGACCGCGTCGGTCTCGGCGGGCCGGGGGTGGTGGTTCTGGACGAGCCTGCGGCGGACGCCGAGCCTCCGGTCGGAGCCGGCCAGGGTGTCGTCCGCGCCGCCCGCCGAGAAGTCGCGCCAGGGCGGCGGGGCGGGCAGGCGTCGTATCCCGTCGTGCGGAAGACCGGCACCACGGTAGATCCGCCAATCGTTCACGATGGACTCCTCCTGGCTGTGGTGTCGGTGCCGGGCCCGTCGAAGGTACCGTCCGGGGGCGGGCCCTGCCGATGCCCGTTCCGGACGGATCGCGGTGCCGTCGTCCCGCCGGTCGTCGCGGTCACTGTTCCCCCTCGCCGAGCAGGGGCGGGGCCTCCAGGCGTCCGCCGTGCGGGGGCCGGTCGGGCGGGTCGAGGAGGACGGCGATGGTCTCGGCCCACGCGTAGGCGGCCCGCGCCTCGGGTCCCGCCGCCCGGTCCGGCGCGCGGGTGCGCAGGGAGCGGACCGGTCCGCGCACGCCCCAGGCGGTGGCGGCGTCCGCGAGCAGCCGGTCGGCCCGTTCGTGGAACTCCGCGCAGTCGGTGTGGTCGTGGGCGCCGGTCCGCCAGAGGGCCAGCGGATGCCCCGCGGCCAGGGCCGCGTTCATGGCCATGAGCCCGTCGCCGCTGCCGACCGGGCCGCAGTGGACGGGGACGGCGCCGCCCTCGGCGTCGCGCAGCCGGTCGTACGTCTCCGCCCAGGTCTCCCGGCGGACGCGCGCGGTGTGGGCGTCCGGTCCCGCCCCGGGCACCTCGGCGCGCAGCGGGACCGCGCGCAGCGGTCCGCGTTCTCCCGCCGCCCAGCGCTCGCGCCACTCGGGGGCCGGTTCGCGGGCGTGGCGGCGGGCGTCGCGGATGACCACGATCCGGCGCTGCCCGAGGGTGGTCGCCCAGGCGTCCTCGGGTCCCTGCGGCGGTTCGAGCCGCCAGGTGTCGAGGGGTTCGTCGAAGAGTTCGCGCGGCAGCACCGCCTCCACGGCCGCCAGGTGCGGTCCGCTGTCGCCGCGCCGGAGGGCGTCCGCGAGCGGTTCGCGCAGGGTCTCCCGGAGCGCGGCCCGCTCGACGCCCCGGTCGTCGCAGTGGAGCGGGCTGACGGTGTGCCCGTCCAGGAGGAGCTTGACCCGCCACGGGTAGCGCCGGTCGTAGCGGGGGGTGTCGATCTCCAGGAGGACGTCGGCACGCGCGCGGGGTTCGCGCACGGAGAGGGGCGTCCGGCGGCCGGGGCCGACGAGCCCCTGGATCTCGCGCCGGAGGTGGCGGTCGGCGTCGCCCGACTCGTCGACGATCCAGCGGGTGAGGGCCGCGGTGTCGGCGCGGTCGCCGTACCGCTCGGAGAGGTGCCGGACGACGTGGGCCGCGTACAGCAGGACGGCGTCGAGGTCGAGGTCGCGGACGCCGTCCCCGCGGGGCGCGCGCAGGCCCCGGAGGAGTCCGGCGCCCTCGCTCCAGGTGCGCGGGTCGTCCTCCAGGGCGTCCGGCAGGTCGTCGTCCCTGATCCAGGCCTTGACCCGGTCGATCAGGTCCATGATCTCGCCGGGGGCGGTGGGCGCGGGGAGTTCCGCGAAGTGTCCGTACAGCTGGGTGCGCAGGCCGGGGCTGACGCCGTGGGGGACGGGCAGCAGCCGCTGCGCGCGGGTCCAGTCGGGGCGGTCGTCGAGCGAGCGGTAGCGGGCGAGGTGGTGGCGGTCGTGGGCGCGCAGCGCCTCGCCCATGGCCTCGCCGCCGGGGAGGTCGTGGAGCCGGCGCAGGGCGGTGACGGGGACGACGGCGCCGCCGTCGCGTCCGCGTCCCTTGTTGAGGCCGACGACGGCGCCCTGGGCGAGGTCCACGACGGGGCCGCCGGAGCAGCCCTCGACGGGCATGACCCAGTCGGTGACGAGGGCCTGTCCGTCGCTGCCGATGAGGGAGCCCCGGACGTGGCGGACGCCGAGTTCGCCGGTCTCCCGGGACCAGCCGTGCAGTCCGACGGCGGTCGGCGGGACGGGCGGGCGTTCGCCGAGGCGCACGCAGGACGCCTTCTGCGTGCCGGGCACGCGGAGCAGCGCGACGTCGGGGAAGGCCCACCGGTCGGGCGGGTCCTCGGGGCGGTCGGGGCGCGGCAGGGCGAGCACGACGGTGCCGGTGGCCTCGCGGGTCTTCTTGCCGTCCTCCCACGTGATGCCGACGGCCGGCTCGCTCCTCCACACCGCGCTTCCCCCCTCGGCCACGACATGGGCGCAGGTCAGCACCCAGCCGGGGGCGATGAAGAAGCCGGTGCCCCAGTACCGGTCGCCGTGCGGGTCATACCCGCCGCCGGGCGCCGCGATGCGTACCAGTGCGGGGCGCACGAGAGCGTCGAAGGCGCTCATGCCGGCCCGTCGGCCGCCGGACCCGTGCGCGGGGCGCTGCCGGGCGGGGCGTCCTCCGCGTCCGGGGTGCGCGCCGGCGGGACGGACGGGGGCGTGCGCGGGGCGGGGGGCACGGGCGGCGCCGGGGGCGCGGCCGGCGTCCGGTGCGCGGGGACGGTCCCGGTGACCGCGCCCGCGTCCGTACCCGTGCCTGCGCTTGTGCCTGTCGTTGCGCCTGCGCCTGTGCCTGTCGTTGCGCCTGCGCCTGTGCCCGCGTCCGTGGCCGTGGCGGCGGGGCCCGGTTCCGGTGCGGTCTCCGGTCCCGGTTCGGTCCAGGTGAGGGAGACGTTCACGGAGGCCGTGCCCGACCCGTCCGCGAGGACCCCGATCACCTTGCCCGACTGCGCGGACAGTTCGATGCCGAAACTGACGGCGACCTCCACGGGCCCCCGGGGTTCGAGCCCGGCGCGCAGCGAGCCGACCACTCCGCGCACGACGTCCGTGAGCCCTCCGGCCATCGAGACCACCCGGTCCCGGACGCCGGTGTCCTGGAACCCCCCGCCCCTGCCGAGTTCCTCCGCGTCACGGACCCGGGCCCACACGGCCGTGCCGTCTTCCATCCGGACCCGAGCGATCCCATGTGCCACAGCGGCCCCCGCTCCCCGAAGCGATGTTGGACCCAGAAGGCTAATCGGTGGGCCTGACGGGCGACAGGGGGACGGCGGGGTCCGCGGGGCCCACGACCTATCCTGATCCCATGTACTTCACGGACCGTGGCATCGAGGAACTGGAGAAGCGGCGGGGCGAGGAGGAGGTCACCTTCGAGTGGCTCGCCGAGCAGCTGCGGACGTTCGTCGACCTCAACCCCGACTTCGAGGTGCCCGTCGAGCGCCTCGCGACCTGGCTGGCCCGCCTGGACGACGAGGACGAGGACGAGTAGGGACGCGCAGGGGCGGGCGGGACGCGCCGGGCGGACGGCCGCGCTCCCCCGGCCCCGGCCCCGCGCCGCACCGGTGGACACGACCGCGCCGGTGGGCACGACCGCACCGGGGATGCGACCACGCCGGGGGGCGCGACCGCGCCGGTGGACACGATCACGCCGGTGGACACGACCGCGCCGTTGGACCCGGCCTCTCCGGCGGGTGCGGCCCGCTCCGGCGGGTCCCGTCCGGAGCGGTGAACACGGCCGGGGGGGCGCGCGGTCACCGCTCCCGCAGCCGGTCGTAGGCGAGCCCGAGCGCGCCGTGGAGGACGAGCAGGGCGCCGGCCGCCGCCCAGCCGCCGCTGCGCCGGGCGGCCCCCCAGAACAGCAGCGGCACCCCCGCCGCGAGCTGCGCCCCGCCCAGGAAACGCGCCCGGGGGCCGCGCAGGTACGGGCCGAGGGGGCCGTCCTCCATCGCGTCGAGTTCGGCGCGCACGACGTCGCTCCCCCGGACTTTCTGCCCCGTCCGGGCCGGGAAGGCCCCGTCGCCGGGGTGCCCGAGCTGTTCGGCGCCGTGCGCGAGGGCGACGGAGCGGAGCCGGTCGGCGCTGTCGCCGGGGGTGAGACCGGCGGGCAGGTCGAGCCCGGTGCGGGCGAGGACCGCGGCGACCCCGACGAGGCGGCGGTGGGCGTCGGCCTCCGGGTCGGGCCGGGTGAGCGGTTCGAGCGCCTGCACGTCCAGGACCGGATCGAGGGCGAGCCGGGCGGCGAAGGTCCGCATGGCCTCGTCCTCTCCGGCGGGGGTGCCGTCCGCGAGCCAGGTGTAGCCGACCGTGCGGCGGAAACCGGCGGCGAGGGTGAAACCGGCCCGGTCGCGGTCCCACCACAGCGCGACGACGGGCCAGACGACGGCCGAGACGGCGAGGGCGGTCGCCCAGCCGGTGACGACCCGTTCGACGGGTTCCCCGCCGTGGGTCCAGGGCTTCCCCTCCGGTACGAGCACGCTCCAGCCGGTGCCGGCGGGGGCGAGGAGCAGTTCTTCCCGGAGGAGCAGGGCCGGGGGCCTGACCGCCGGGGGGTCGGCACGGCAGAGCAGCAGCGCCCCGGCGGGGCTCGGTCCGGATGTCGCGTTCATCTCCCCAAACTAGGACAGTTCACCCGCTTGAGGGGGTGATTGAACCTCCGGTCTCGGGGGAGAGTCGGGGTTGACTTCACCGAACCGCGATATATCGTGTCCCTCAGGAAACGCGATATGTCGCACCGCCGACACGGGAGGTCAGCACCATGACAGAGTGGTCCGTCACCGAGCCGACGAAACTGACCCCTACCGGCCCCGTGAAGCGCCTGCGGGTCCGCATCGTCAACGGCGCGGTGAACGTGGTGGGGACGGACGAGGACTCCACCCGCGTGGAGATCTCGGAGATCGAGGGCCCGCCGCTGATCGTGACGCAGGACGGCTCCACCCTGACCGTGAGCTACGAGGACCTCCAGTGGAAGAGCATCCTCAAGTGGCTCGACCGCAAGGAGCACCGGCGCCGGGCCGTCGTCTCCGTCGCCGTCCCCGCGGGGGTCGACGTCGAGGTGGGCGTGGTCGGCGCCGAGGCGGTCGTCTCCGGCGTCGGAGGACGTACGGAGGTGCGGGGCGTCACCGGCGACACCACCCTCCTCGGGCTCTCCGGCCCGGTCCGCGCCGAGAGCGTCTCGGGGAACCTGGAGGCGCAGTCGGTCACGGGCTCCCTGCGGGTCAACTCCGTGACCGGGGACGTGACGGTGATCGAGGGCTCCGGCGGCTCCGTGAGGGCCGAGACGGTCAGCGGCGACATGGTGGTCGACCTCGACACGGCCGGGACCGACGGGCCGCCCGCCGACATCCGGCTCACCAGCGTCTCCGGCGAGGTCGCCGTCCGGCTTCCGCACCCGGCCGACGCCCGCGTCGAGGCGAGCACCACGAGCGGCTCCGTGTCGAACGCCTTCGAGGACCTGCGCGTGGGGGGCCAGTGGGGGGCCAAGACCGTCACCGGCACCCTCGGTTCGGGCCGGGGCACGCTCAAGGCCACCACCCTGTCCGGTTCCATCGCCCTGCTCCGCCGTCCCGAGGCGGACGAGGACGCCGCCCCCGCCTCCGCCTCCTCCCCGTCCGGAAAGGTGCTCTGACATGCCGCCCGTCTTCGCCCACGGCCGCCTGCGCCTCTACCTGCTCAAACTGCTCGACGAGGCGCCCCGCCACGGCTACGAGGTGATCAGGCTCCTGGAGGAACGCTTCCAGGGCCTGTACGCCCCCTCGGCCGGCACGGTCTATCCGCGCCTGGCCAAGCTGGAGGCCGAGGGCCTCGTCACCCACGCCAGCGAGGGGGGCCGGAAGGTCTACTCGATCACCGACGCCGGCCGCGCCGAACTGGCCGGACGCGGCGCCGAACTGGACGACCTGGAGCGGGAGATCCGCGAGTCGGTCTCGGAGCTGGCGGCGGAGATACGCGACGACGTGCGGGGCGCGGCCGGCCGGGTCCGCAGCGAGATGCGCGCGGCGGCGGGCCGGACCCGGACGGCCGAGGCCTCCTCGTTCGCCGACGCCAAGGAGGAGCTGCACCGGATCAAGCAGGAGTGGAAGCGGCAGGCCCGCGAGGCCCACGAGGAGGCCCAGTCCGCGCGCCGCCAGGCGAAGGAGTTCCAGCGGATCGCCCAGCAGGTCCAGAAGGAGGTCCAGGAGCGCTTCTCGCGGGGCGACTGGCCCACGGGGGTCTGGGAGGGCGTCTCCGGCATCACGGCCCAGCTCGGCGATCTGGTGAACGGCACGGCCCACCCCAAAGCCAGGGCGGCGAGGAGCGCCGCGCCGGAGCCGCCGTCCACGACGGCCCCGGCCGGCGCCTCCGCCGGCGTCTCCGCCGACGGCCCGGCCGGCGAGGTGCCGGAGTGGGCGCGGGACACGGAGGGCTCCGGTGACCCGGTCCGCGACCTCGACCGGCTCCTCGACCGCTTCCGCGACGAGATCCGGGACGCGGCCCGCGACCACGGGGTGACCCGGGAGCAGCTGACCGAGACCCGCCACCACCTCTCGGCGGCGGCGGTCCGGATCACGGGCCTGCTGCGTCCCGGGGCGGAGAAGAAGTGAGAGGACCGGCCGGACCCCGGGTCAGCGCCGGGTGACCGTGACCGTCACCCGGGCGCCCGGGGCCGCGAGGACCCGGGCCCTGCCCCGGTCCTGGCGGAGGACGAGGGCCGCGCCCCGGGCCGTCACCCGCCAGTCGCCGGGCGGCAGGGAGAGTTCGGTGACCCGGGAGCCGCGCGGCCCGGCGGCGTCGTACGACAGGCGGTAGACCCCGGCCTCCCGGTCGTACGCGGTGGAGCGGACGCGGCCCGCGACCGCCTCGGCGTACGGCTCGGCGGTCAGCTCCTTGTTGGTGCGGAAGGCCCCGGTGCCGTCGACGGCGCAGTAGCCGCCGCCGTAACACCACACGTAGCCCGCCCAGCCGGAGCCGTACCGGCCGAGGGAGGACATCGCCTCGCGGTAGAAGCGGTTCATGTTCGGCAGGGTGTTGTTGAGCGGGCCCCACTCCCCCACCACCACGGGCACGCCGTACTCCGCGGGGTACTGGGTGACGGCCCGCTCGTAGCTCTCGATCCATCCGGCGGCGGGGTCGTAGTCGGCACCCGCCTCCATGCCGGTGTTGTAGAAGTGCGGGGCGTAGACGACCTTAGGGTCGTGGATCCGGCCGAGTCCGGTGGGCACGCCCTCGCCCACGATCGGGGTCGGTTCGACGAAGATCCAGGCGTCGCGGTCGACCGGGCGGACGGCGTCGGCGAGCCGGTTGTACAGGGGGGTGAGCTGGTCCCGTTCGATGCGCCGGGCCGCCGTCGCCAGGTCCTCGCCCTCCCGGATCTCCCCCATCGGCTCGTTGATCAGGTCGTAGCCGAGGACGGCAGGGTGGTCATCGAAGCGGTCGGCGAGCAGCCGCCACATGCGGGCCTGGGCGCGCCGGAGGTCCTCGTCCTCGTACAGGTGGGTGAAGGCCCGCTGGACGGCGGGCTCGAAGTACTCGGCGAACCAGTCGTCCGGGTGCGGGGTGAAGGGCAGGCCGTCGGTCCTGGTCGCCCAGGCGGGAACGCCCCGGTGGCCGAACGCGGGCCCGAAGACGTCCTGGTGGGCGTCGACGAGGACCTTGACGTCGTGCTTCTCGGCCCAGTCCAGGATCCGCCCGATCTTCCGCAGGTAGTCCTGGCTGTACCGGCCGGGCCGGGGTTCCAGGTCGTCCCAGAAGACCAGGAGACGGGCGAAGTTGAAGCCCTTGGCCCGCATGTCGCGGAAGTGCTTCTCGGTGACGGCGGAGAGGGCGGCGTCTCCTCGGTTCGCCTTGTCCTCGACGTTCCAGCCGCGCAGGGTGAGGACGCGGCCACGGTCGTCGGTGAGGGCGGGTATTCCGCCCGCCGGCGCCCCCGCGGGGCCCCCGGCCCGGGCGGTGGCCGCGGTCGCGCCGGCACCGGCGACCCCACGGGCGCCGGTGGCGCCGGGGACGTCGGCACGGGCGGTGGCCGGGACGAGCAGGGCGGCGAGGACGGCGCCCGCCGCCAGGACCGAACGGCGGACGGGGAGCGCCCGGCGCGAGGGGCGCCGGGAGGACGGGGGACGGGGGGAACGCGCGGGAACCACGGGGAGCACGGGAAACCTCCGGCACGACGGTGTGTTCGCAGTGCCGGAGATCCCATCAGTCGCCCTGACGGCCCATCAAGAGGTCGTGAGCACGATCTTTCCGAAGAGTTCGCCGGAGGCCATCTTCTCGAAGCCCTCCCGCGCCCGGTCCAGCGGCAGGACCTCGTCGATCACCGGCCGGACGCCGGTGGCCGCGCAGAAGGACAGCAGGTCCTCCAGCTCGTCCTTGGAGCCCATCGTGGAGCCGACGACCTTCAGCTCCAGGAAGAAGATCCGGGTCAGCTCGGCGTGCGGGGGACGGTCCCCGCTCGTGGCGCCCGAGATGACGAGCGTGCCGCCCGGCCGCAGCGACTTGACCGAGTGCGACCAGGTCGCGGCGCCGACGGTCTCGATGACCGCGTCCACCCGCCGGGGAAGCCTCGCGCCCGGCTCGTACGCCTCGACGGCGCCCAGCTCGACGGCCCGCCTGCGCTTCGCCTCGTCGCGGCTGGTGGCGAAGACCCGCAGGCCGGCCGCCTTGCCGAGGACGATCGCGGCGGTGGCCACGCCCCCGCCCGCGCCCTGCACGAGGACCGAGTCCCCGGGCCGTACGCCGGCGTTGGTGAAGAGCATGCGGTAGGCGGTCAGCCAGGCGGTGGGCAGGCAGGCGGCCTCCTCGAAGGAGAGCTGCGCGGGCTTGGGCAGCACGTTCCAGCGGGGGACGGTCACCTGCTCGGCGAAGGTGCCCTGGTAGCGCTCGGTGAGGATGGACCGGGGCTCGTCCGGGCCGACACCGTGACCCGTCTGGCCGATCACGGAGTGCAGGACGACCTCGTTGCCGTCCTCGTCGACGCCCGAGGCGTCGCAGCCGAGGATCATCGGCAGCCTCTCCTCGGGCAGTCCCACCCCGCGCAGCGACCACAGGTCGTGGTGGTTGAGCGAGGCGGCCCTGACGGTGACGGTGGTCCATCCGTCCCGTGCGCCGGGCGCGGGGCGTTCGCCCAACTCGAGGCCGTTCAGCGGCTGGTCACGATCGATTCGGGCAGCATAGGCAGCGAACATGGCCCCGACCCTAGGGGGCCTCGGGCCGGCGGGGGAACCGCACTCCGGTGTGACCCGTGTCGCCCGTCCGCCCCGGACACCGGCCCGGTCCGGCCCCTCGGGAACCCGGGCGGCCGGACGGTCCGCACCCGGACGGCGCGCGTCCGGGGCCCCGGTGGCCACCCGGACGGCCGCGTACCACGCACCAGCCCGGGACGGGGCCCCGTACACCCGGAAGGGCCCCGCCCCCGGTCCGCGAACGGATCGGGGGCGGGGCCCTTCCGGCGTGCCGGTGCCGGGACCGCGTCAGCGGCGGGCGACGCCCTCGGCGCGGGCGGCGGCGGCCACCGCGGCCGCGACGGCCGGGGCGACCCGCTCGTCGAACGGCGACGGGATCACGCAGTCGGCGGCGAGCCGGTCGGCGACCACGTCCGCGATCGCGTCGGCCGCGGCGATCTTCATGCCCTCGGTGATCCGGGAGGCCCGGACCTGGAGCGCCCCGGCGAAGATGCCCGGGAAGGCGAGGACGTTGTTGATCTGGTTCGGGTAGTCCGAACGGCCGGTCGCCACGACGGCCGCGTACTTGTGCGCGACGTCGGGGTGGACCTCGGGGTTCGGGTTGGCCATCGCGAACACGAAGGAGTTCGGCGCCATGGCGGCGACCGCGGCCTCGGGGACCGTGCCGCCGGAGACGCCGATGAAGACGTCGGCGCCGGCGAGGGCACTCTCCAGGGAGCCGGTCAGGCCGGCCTTGTTGGTGAGCTCGGCCAGCTCGCGCTTGACGTCCGTGAGGTCCTCGCGGTCGCGGCTGACGATGCCCTTGCGGTCGGCGACGGCGACGTCACCGAGGCCGGCCTCCAGGAGGAACTTGGCGATGGCGACCCCGGCCGCGCCGGCGCCGGAGATGACGGCGCGCAGGTCGCCGAGGGTCCGGCCGGTCAGCTTCGCCGCGTTGCGCAGGGCGGCGAGGGTGACGATGGCGGTGCCGTGCTGGTCGTCGTGGAAGACGGGGATGTCGAGGCGCTCCTGGAGCTTGCGCTCGATCTCGAAGCACCGCGGGGCCGAGATGTCCTCCAGGTTCACTCCGCCGAAGGACGGGGCGAGCCGGACGACGGTCTCGACGATCTCGTCGGTGTCGGTGGTGGCGAGGGCGAGCGGGACCGCGTCCACGCCGCCGAACTGCTTGAAGAGGATGGCCTTCCCCTCCATGACCGGGAGGGAGGCCTCCGGGCCGATGTCGCCGAGGCCGAGCACCGCCGTGCCGTCGGTCACGACCGCGACGACCTGGGACTTCCAGGTGTAGTCGTTGACCAGCTCGGGCTGCTCGGCGATCGCGGTGCACACCTTGGCGACGCCGGGCGTGTACGCGAGGGACAGGTCGTCCCTGTCCCGCAGGGGGACGGTGGCCTGCACGGCCATCTTGCCGCCCCGGTGGAGGGCGAAGACAGGATCGAAGGGCTCCTCGGGAGCTCCTTCCGTACCGCTGTCATTGCGAGGATTGACGATCTCCGCTGCCATTGGGTTGACCCCTTAAGTCTGTTTCATTTGAGGGTGGCCGCTCCCGGTTGAGGAGGGGTGGGGAGGCACCGCGGCCGCCTTGTCGGGCAGCCGCTCGGGCACGCCGCACAACGCGCCCTGAGCCCCGGATGAGGGGTGTAAGGGTCCTTCTTACCGGACGGACGGCACCGCAGACGAGTCCATGACCGCTCGGTGACGCGACTCATACCGAGCGCATCCGGACGGGGACGGAGAGCGACACGTCACATGATGTCCCGATAGATGCGCTCCCTCTCCGATTGGCACCCTTCTTCTCGCTCGAATGGTGAGACAAGGAGGAGATCCTTCGGCACCGGGAGGGATATACCGAAGAAGATCCGGCCCTGATGTACCGGCCTGTCGGGTTTCGGAAGTCACCCGTTATCCGATTTTGACATCCACGGCCGCCTTTTCGGAGCAGTCCGAATGGCAAGATGCCGTAATCGCACAAGGCCACGACACTCAAAGGTGAGTACGTGGCCGTCTGGCACCCCCTCACACGCCGGAGGAACCCGACCATGACCGCACGCTCCACGCGCTGTACGACCGCCGCCAAGACCCGCACCTCCCGTCTTGCCGCGGTCGCCGCCATCGCGGTCGCCGGCTCCATGCTGCTGACCGCCTGTGGCGACCAGACCGAGGGCGGCACGACGAAGGAGGGCGGCTCGCCCTCCAACGCGGCCCCGCTCTTCTCCAAGCTCCCGGCCGACATCCAGAAGGCCGGCGTGATCAAGGTCGGCACGGACGCCTCGTACGCCCCCATGGAGTTCACCGAGGGCGGCAAGATCGTCGGTGTCGACCCGGACCTGGCCCAGGCCCTCGGCAAGCAGCTGGGCGTCAGGTTCGAGTTCGCCTCGGGCACCTTCGACGGCCTGATCACCTCGCTCGACTCCGGCCGCCAGGACCTGGTCATGTCCTCCATGACCGACAACAAGAAGCGCCAGGAGGGCCTGGACGACAACGGGAAGAAGATCGGCAAGGGCGTCGACTTCGTCGACTACTTCAGCTCCGGCGTCTCCCTCCTGGTCAAGAAGGGCAACCCGCAGGGCGTCAACTCCCTCGACGACCTCTGCGGCAAGACCGTGGCCGTCCAGCGCGGCACGATCTACGAGGACACCTTCAAGGCGCAGGCCACCAAGTGCGGCGACAAGAAGCTGACCATCCAGGCCTTCGACAGCGACGCCGAGGCCCAGACCCGCGTCAAGGCGGGCGGCGCGGTCGCCGACCTGAACGACTACCCGGTCGCCGCGTACATCGCGAAGACCTCGGGCGGCGGCAAGGACTTCGAGGTCGTCGGCAGCCAGAGCGACGTCGGCCTCTTCGGCATCGGCGTCTCCAAGACGAAGCCCCAGCTGCGCGACGCGATCAAGGAAGCCCTCGACGCGATCATCAAGGACGGCTCCTACGCGGAGGTCCTGAAGAAGTGGGACGTCGAGGACAGCGCGGTCAAGTCGGCCACGATCAACGCCGGCAAGTGACCGCCCCGCTCCACTGGCTCCCCGCTCCACTGAAGGGCAGTCGTCATGACTGACAAGATCCGCAAGGTCCCGGCCGCCGCTCCGGCCGGGACCGGCGCCACGGGCGTCCCCTACGAGGCGATCAAGGCCGTTCCCGTACGGCACTACGGGCGCTGGGTCAGCGCCGTGGTGGTCGTCGTCCTCCTCGGCTGGCTCGCCTACGCCTTCTCCCAGGGCAACATCATCTGGGACACGGTGTGGGACAAGCTGTTCGACCCCTCGGTCCTCAGCGGCCTGTGGTCCACGGTCCTCATCAGCGTCGCCTCCATGGCGCTGGGACTCGTCCTCGGCGTCCTCTTCGCCGTGATGCGGCTCTCCAGGAACCCGGTCACCGGCGCGGTGGCCTGGCTCTACATCTGGTTCTTCCGCGGCACGCCGGTCTACGTGCAGCTGCTCGTCTGGTTCAACCTGTCGCTGATCTTCCAGTACATCGACCTCGGGCCGATCTACAAGAACGAGACCGTGGACGTCATGACGCCGTTCATGGTGGCCCTGCTCGGCCTCGGCCTGAACGAGGGCGCCTACATGGCGGAGATCGTCCGGGCCGGCATCCAGTCGGTGGACGAGGGCCAGACCGAGGCGGCGCACGCGCTGGGCATGTCCCAGGCGAAGACGATGCGCCGGGTCGTGCTGCCGCAGGCCATGCGGGTGATCGTGCCGCCGACGGGCAACGAGTTCATCAACATGCTCAAGACCTCGTCGCTGGTCTCGGCCGTGCAGTACACCGAGGTGCTGCGGGCCTCCTCGAACATCGGCAACACGGCCGGCGCCGTGATGGAGATGCTCTTCGTCGCCTCCCTCTGGTACCTGGCCCTGACCAGCGTGTTCAGCGTCGGCCAGTACTACCTGGAGCGCCGTTTCTCCCGCGGTTCCACGCGCAGCCTGCCGCCCACCCCCTGGCAGCGGGTCCGTGCGAACCTGACCACCTTCAAGCGATCGGCGGTGACCGGATGACCGGCGAGCCCATGGTCAAGGCCGAGGGCGTCCACAAGTCCTACGGCGCCGCCCACATCCTCCGCGGCATCGACCTGGAGGTGCGCAACGGCGAGGTCTTCTGTCTGGTCGGCCCGTCCGGCTCCGGCAAGTCGACCTTCCTGCGCTGCATCAACCACCTGGAGCGGATCGACGCCGGACGGCTCTCGGTCGACGGACAGCTGGTGGGGTACCGCCAGAAGGGCGACAAGCTCCACGAGCTGAAGGACAGCGAGGTCGCGCTCCAGCGCCGCGACATCGGCATGGTCTTCCAGCGCTTCAACCTCTTCCCGCACATGACGGCCCTGGCCAACGTCATGGAGGCGCCCCTCCAGGTGAAGGGCGAGTCGAAGGCGGTGGCGCGCGAGCGCGCCGAGCGCCTGCTCGACCGGGTCGGCCTGCGCGACAAGATGGGCAACTATCCCGCGCAGCTCTCCGGCGGCCAGCAGCAGCGCGTGGCCATCGCCCGCGCGCTGGCGATGGAGCCGAAGCTGATGCTCTTCGACGAGCCGACCTCGGCGCTCGACCCGGAGCTGGTGGGCGACGTCCTCGACGTCATGCGTGACCTGGCCGAGTCGGGCATGACGATGATCGTCGTCACGCACGAGATGGGCTTCGCCCGCGAGGTCGGCGACTCGCTGGTCTTCATGGACGGCGGCGTGGTGGTCGAGTCGGGCAACCCGCGCGACGTCCTGGGCAATCCGCAGCACGACCGGACGAAGGCGTTCCTGTCCAAGGTGCTGTGAGGCGCGCGGGGGCGCCTCCGCGGCGCCGCGGAGGCGCCCCGGTGTCCTGAGGCGCGCGGAGGTGTCCCGAGGCGCGCGGGAAGGGGCGGTACGGAAGGCTCCGTACCGCCCCTTCCCCGTACCCGGCTACTTCACGGCGAGGAGCAGGGTGTCGGAGGGCGAGGCCCAGACGGGCCGGGCCTCGCCGAAGCCGGCGGCGCGGAGGGCGTCGGCGTGCCAGCGCGGCGAGGGCGTGTCGCCGTCGGCGTGCTCGCCGTAGATCGCGAAGCGGCGGGCGGTGGGCCCGGCCAGGACGGGGTCCGCGGCGGCGAGGGCCCACCAGTCGGCCCAGTCGAGGACTCCGGCGGCCTTCTCGCGGTCCATCCGGGCGTGCCGCCGCGCGCGCTCGGCGGCGTTGATCCGGGGAGTGGTCTCGTCGGTCATGTGGTCGGCGTTCATGAAGACGCCGCCGTCGCGGACGAGCCCGGAGATCTGCCCGTAGAGGGCCGCGAGGGGTTCGCTGTGGAGCCAGTGGAGGGCGGTGGCGGTCAGGAACACCCTCTAAACACACACTCTAGCCAAGGAGCCTGTCCGGGCACAGCAGAGCCCCGTCCATGCCTTCTGGAGCAGGCTCGGACGGGACCTGTCGGCGGTCGCCTACAGAGCTGCGCTCAACCTTTCGCAGACCTCGGCGCTGGTGGGCCGGTCGGCGGGCGCATGGCTGAGCATGTGGAGGATGAGACCTCCCAGCGGTCCCCGGACACGCACGGGCCGGTGCGGACCCGCCACAATGGCACGCCTCTGCTCGTCCCGGGACGCGTCGTCCGGATAGGCCACGTGCCGCCACCCCGTTGCACTGATGAACAGCGCCGCCCCCAGCGCGTACACGTCCGCTTCCTGTGTCGGCGTGGCCGTTCCCGTATCCAACACGCTGGCTGAGATCTCCGGTGCTTCGTAGTGGACGAGACAGCCCCGGTACGGGAAGTCGTAGGCGCGGGGAACCCGTCCGCCGCTGGACAGCGCAAGATCGATCAGGAACGCGCCGCCCGCCTCCCCCACGAGGAAGTGTGCGGGTTGAACGTCCCCGTGCACCCACCCCCTGCCGTGCAGTCCCGACAGGGCGACAGCGCAGGACAGGGCTTCTCCGAGATCGGGTTGAGCCTCCCCCTTCCGGCAGGGTGCCCACCGGTCATAGAGGCTGTCCCCGCGTCGCCACGGCTGCGCGCCCCACGTGCCGTTTTCCCACTCCCCGCTGAAAATCCGCTCATGGGTGAGCTGACGCAGGACGGCCGCCTCACGGGCGGGGGCAAGCGCGGTCCATGCGTGCGTCCGGCTCGGATAGCCGACTTTCACCGCGTAGGGACCGGCCTCGGTCTCGACCTTCCACACGGACGATCCACGCCGGTTGAGCACCAGTTCGGCGGGGCCCGGATTCAGGAGTTGCAGCCCACCGGACGGCGGATCGTACGGACCTTCAAAGATCATGATTAGCCTTCCAACAGCGGGGCCGACCCTCGTAGTTGAGGGCCGACCCCTTCCTCTGTGTGGCCGAGCCGGCGGTTAAGCGGCCCGGTAGTCGCGCCCGCAGTCCGAGTCGCACTGTGCCGCGTTCTCGCCGTTCACGGTCCACAGGTCGTCCAGGACCATGAACCCGTTGGCCTTGATCGCGTGGGCGGTCGCCTGTACCTCCTCCAGGACCCGGCCTCCGCCGCCGGGGCGCGGGTTGTGCTCCAGGAACCGGCCCGCGTACTTGTCGCAGAACTCGCGGTAGTCGGCGGTGTGCAGGATGAACGAGTGAAGCGCGCCGTCCACGTCGTCGCTCGGGACCATCTTCACCGTGGCCGTGCCGACCGTGGCGAGGAACGCGAGTGCCTGATCCGTGGCGCGCTCCGCCTTGTCGCGGTCGTAGCCGAAGTGGGTCACGGTGAACTCGGCGATGCTGTCGAACAGGTCCGAGCTGACCAGCGCGCGGCCGGTCCGAAGGTCGTTCGCGGTTGCCGTCATGGCTGTGCCTCCTTGGTTGGGGTGAGCTGTTCCGCAGCGCTCCGAACGAGGACGGGAGCCGCACGCCATATGGCCGCCTCCCACTCCCGGGCCTCCCGCTCCGCGAGGATGCGCACCAATCCGGCGTCGATCTCCGCGCGCTGCTCGGGGGTGAACCTGGGACCGCCTCTCACATCCGCTCCCTTATCCGCTGGCTCGTGTTGGCCGTGACCACAGCGGCGCTCAGGGCGTCCGACTGGTACGCCTCCCGCAGGTTCGCCGGATCCGCCTCCCACTCCCGACCACCGTTCAGCGGGCGAAGTTGGTAGCGCGGTCCCACGTGGCCCATAACGCGGCCCACGCGGCCCGTGGAGACGTCCAGTACCGTTTCCCCCGCCTCCCAGTCCCGGGGGTGCTCACGTGCGCTCTCAGGGCTGCTCATGGCTGCACCTCTCGTGCTCGTTCGGCTGCTCACAGAAGGCAACCGCGTAACCACAGCCGAGAGGTACCGTTGCGACAGCACCAGGACTTAAGAGCTTTAAGCGGCCTGAAGACGCGGGGAGTTGATGACCGGTGACCAGTCCCAACGCGGCGCTTTCCCGACTGCACCGGGAAACCGGGTGGACGCTCCGCCAGTTCGCCCAAGAGGTCAACAAGCTGGGGACTGAGCAAGGAACGCCTCTCAAATACCGAGAGCCCTCGGTGCACCAGTGGCTCAACGGCCACATGCCGAAAGAGACCGTCCGCCCGTTGATCTTGGAAGCATTGGCCCGGAAACTCGGCAGACCTGTCACACGCAGCGAGGCGGGTTTCCCGGCCCCTCCCACCGAAGAGTCGAGCACCCTCCCCAGTACCGTGGAAGGACTGCTAGACCTGGGGAGGCAGGACATGGACCCATCGCGCCGGAGTGTGCTTGGAGTAGGTCTGTTCTCTGTCGCCCTCACCGTTCCCAACTGGCCGGACGTGATTGGCCGAATGGACGCCGTCCAAAAGGGTGAAACGCAGCGCATAGGAATGTCCGACGTTCAATCGGTCATCGCCATGACTGAACGACTCTCGGACATTGATGACCAGTTCGGCGGTCGAACGGCCCGGCCCATGGCAGCCGCCTATCTGGTCAATACCGTGGGACCTTATCTGCGCGCCGACGCGCCGGCAGATGTTCGCAAGGCGATGATGGCTGCCGCGTCGGATCTCGCATACCTCGCGGGGTACATGGCCGTGGACGAGGGTGTCCACGGAATGGCGCAGCACTATTACCTCAAGGCACTCGAACTCGCCGGGGCATCCGAGGATCATCTAACCTTTTGCACCACACTGCGCGGGATGAGCGTGCAAGCCGTAGACCTCAGACATGGGGCTGAGGCATTGCGACTTGCTGACGCTGCCGCCGCCGCTTCACCTCAGGCAGGCCCCCGAATGCGCGCGTTCCTCGCCGGACAGCAGGCCCACGCTGCTGCACAAGAAGGCAACAGGCGCATGGCCCTACAGCACATCCGGGAAGCAGAGACTGCGATGGAAAAGGCCGAGTCACAGTCGAAGACGTTCGGGTCCTACAACCCTTCATCGCTGGCCTATCACGTCGGCCAAGTACGTTACGAACTGGGAGACCTGGCCGGATCCATCCACTCACTGGAGGAATCAGATCGTCTTCGCCCTAGCACGTTTCGACGCACAAGCATTCGCTATCTATCCATGCTTGCCGAACGTCAACTAGAGATCGGACACTTGGAGGCGGCGTGCAAAACTTGGGGTCGCGTCCTGGAGATATACCCACTCGTCCAATCCGGGCAGTGCGACCGCAACATCACAGCCATGCATAGTCGGATTCGGCCTTACTTGAAGAACCATGCGGCAAGGGATCTGTTCGAGCAAGCCCGCTTGGTGACCCCAAGAAGGCTGATTCCCCAGTGAAACGAAAAAATCCCCGCACTCGCCACCCGGGGAAGGTAGCAAGCGCGGGGAAGTCTGCACATTGGCACATCAGCCGTTCAGTACGCCGGTGAGGCGTGCGGCTGCCTTGCCGCCGAAGAGTGCGATGCCACAGTAGAAGTCGATACGAGTTCGGTAGACCGGCTTGTCATGGGACTCGCCCAAATCGGTGACCTGAACGCCACCGTTGGTAAGTCCTGAGACACCGGCGTCCGCCTCGGTCGCACCAAAGCGGACAGCGTAGATGTCACCAGTCTCCGCACCACCGGCCCCGGTCGTCAGCGGCAGCACGTCCGTGCCGTCGAGACGCTGGCCGGCGTCCAGCAGCGGAATGCCGTTCCACATGACCGTGGGCTTTCCGCCGATGTCCGTGCTCAGCAGCTCACTGCCACCGAGCCGCCGGAAACCGGATGCGATCTTGGCACGCAGCGCGGCGTTCATGTAGAGCGCGCCATTCTTGCCGTCGATGCTACGCACCTGGCTCGTCAGGGTGTCGAGCAGATCGAAGAAGTCGTGCCCGTGGGTGACTGCGCCCTTGCCCTTGGCATCGATGACCTGGCGCCCAACCAGCCGCTTGCGCAGACCGTCGAACCCCTTCGGGTTCACCTCGACGTCTCCGTTGAAGAACTGGTCGGCGAAGTGGATAGAAGCGGCTTTTACCTTCATGTGGGTCTGAATCGCACGCTGATCGTTGAGGTTTCCGCGCGTCTGGACGATAAACTTGTCCACGTCCGCGTCGCCACCCAGAATGGCCAGGGTTTCAATGCGCTGGTTCAGCGTTCCGGTGCTCTCCGGGTACGCCTCGTTGATCGCACGGAAGGCCACACCGGGAAGGCTGGACTCCTCGTTGTACTTGAACGCGCTTCCCTCCACCTGAACAAGGGGAAGCCGGTCGAGAATCGACGACTCCTGAACGAACGTCTCAATTACGCCGCGCTGAAGCTGGTCAAGGGTGAGCTTGGCCGATTCGGCAAGAGTGAGAGTCAAGTAAATTCCTTCCATAATTGGTTAATCGATCAGCGCATGGCTCTCCACAGAAACGCTCAAATGAGCCATGCGAGTTCTTTGCCTCCCTGCCGTGCAATCAGGCGAGGGGCAGGGGGAGTCCCCCTGGTCGGTCAGAACGGCGGGCGCTCGGCCTCGCGCTGGGACCGGTGCTCGGCAGCGAACCCGCCGGGCTGATGCTTCGCCGTCTCCCGCGAGTGGCACGACGTGCACAGCGGACGGAGCCGAGACCACGCGTCCGGATCGGTCACGCCCCGAGACAGCAGCGAACGACGCGAGTCGGGGAAGTGGTCGGCCACCGTCGCCGGCCTGCCGCACAGCACGCACCACGGGTGGGCATAGAGGTAGCGGCGCCGGATGTTCGGCCACCGTCGCCCGTACGCACTCGTCCCCGGTGTCTCCCGCAGTGCGTTCGCCTCACGCTCGTGAGCGGCACACCGACCACCACGGGCCGTCAGTTCGGGGCACCCGGGTACCGAGCACGGGGGGCGGGGTCTACGGGGCATGCGACGAACCCCCTTGTTGATCTTCGGTGAGGTCTACTGCCCGGGAGCGAGTGGAAGTTTCACCGCGAGGGTTCACAGCGGTGAACCCGAGCCACGGAATGACTGGTGTCATGACTGCACGCCGCAACTGAGACGAAAGGCAGGCAGCCATGAACCCCATGACCGACATCCGCCCCGCGATCGAACTTCGCTTAGGTGGACTTCACTTGACTGTGCAGCGCATCCCCGGATGGCTCGTCGCTGTGGTTACAACAGTCGGCGGGGCAGCCGGAACGTGGTGGGCGCAGCGTTAAACCGCGCGCCCGAACTCCGTGCTCGTCTTGAACCGGTGGCACCCCCGGCACAAGACCTGAACGTTGCCGTCCGTGTCGGTCCCTCCCATCGCGAGGGGCCGCACGTGGTCCACGTCCACGTCCACCGTGGGGAAGTCGTTCAGGCACCAGTCACACCATGCGGTCCCCTTCCGCTCGATGACCCGGCGGAGCCGTGCCGCAGCGTCGTTCCGGGCCGCTCGGCGTCGTCCCCGTGCTCGACGCTGCCGGACGGCCGGACGGTCCTCGTACGCCCCGTGGTGGGTCTCGCAGCGGCCTCGATGGGTCGCGGGTGCCTGGCAGTCGGTACAGCGCATGTGCGCCCCCTCGATGTCGTCGGCCTGGTCGTCGTTCTCGGCGTGCCCACCCCCGGACTCGAACCGGGGAACTCTGCGGGTTTCCTCCGGGTCTCCCTCGCGGGGCCGGTACCGCGCACCTCTGCCGTTGGGTCAGTGGGCTTGGTCGTCCTCGCCGGCGGGGCCGGTCCGGACACGGTGGGGGATCACACGGACTTACGACCCCGTTCGGCGCCCCCGGTCAAGGGGCAGTTACTGGTGGGCGGTGTGATCCCCCGCGCTCTGCCTCACGACCACTGCGGCCACCCCGTGAGGGTGCGTACTGCACGGGCAGAGCATCGGAGAGGGCCGGGCACTCGGACCGCCCGTTCCGGGTCGGCGGGGTGCGCGGTAGTCCCGGCTTCCTCTCTCGGAAGTAGTAGGGACGGAGAGATTCCCGCACCCCCTCGGGGGGCGTCGTCCCGCGCCTTCACTTGCTTCCGGGACTAAGAGCTGTCCCGTTATCCCGTGAGGCTGAGGGTCAAACTGTGTCCGGGGCGGTACCAATGGCGCCGGCCGAGCGAAGCGAACGCCCGAGATCTCCGGTGAGGATGCGGGGGTGTCGCCGCCACCACCACAGGTCGGGGCCGGGGAGCCTGTGGAACTGGTCGAGTGCTATGCCGTCGTCGTCGATGGTCGCGGCCTTGTACCGCTCGTCCAGAGCTTTGATCTGCGGGGTCCAGAGCTGGACGACGTGTTCGTCCAGCAGGAGCCACGCCTCGTGCAGCCAGTTTCGGCAGTACAGGTCGTTGGTGTACTCGTGGATGTAGTCGCCGTAGCCGCGCTCGATGGCGCTCACCAGGGCGGCCCACGCGTTCACCCTTTCAGGGACCGTGAATGCCGTCCGCCAGCCGCGCTGATGCAGCAGCTCTCCGACCTCGGTTTCCGTAGCCACGGGTGGAGGTTCTCATGCCGAATCTGTCCGGGCGACTGAGATGTGTCCAGCCAGAGGCAGGAGGGCCCCTAGTAGGGACGGAGAGATTCCCGAGGGGCCGACCATGACGGCATGGCATTTTGGTGGCGCCTTCGGTATCTCTCTTATTTTTTGTGTTCGTACAAACAACAGTCCTAAATCACCATGTCGTCATGCTCCGCCCGCTGCGGGCAGCAGAAAGCCCCGGCGGTCCGTGAGGGACTACCGGGGCTTCGATGGGTAAGAACGTCAGGAATCAGAGGGCGTCCGGAGCATCCTCCAACTCAGCCAACGCAGCCGTCTCGGCGCGGTCTCGCGCCGTGCGCTGTTCTTTCGCCCTCTGCTCCGGGTCGAGCCCGGTCACCCTCACACGGTGCTTGGCACCACGCGGGTGCAGCGTCACCCGTACGTCGTACTCGTTCAGGATCTCCCTGCGGGCGACGTCGTCCGGGGCGGTCTTCCAGTCATCAGCAATCGTCCGCCCCAGGGGCATCCATCGCATCCCCGCCGGCCGTTCAGGGAGCCGCTTGAGAGCTTCGATCTCCCGCGTCATCCGGGCGTACTCGGTGCGGTACCACTCGGTGTCGCTCTCCGACTCGTACAGACCCGCCTGCCGGTCTCCACGGAGCCGCGTGCGGTCCGCTTCGATCTCGGCGATACGAGTGGCGTAGCCGGTGCCGGGGTCGAATTCCTTGCGCATCACCTGGTGGTCGCCGTACTCGGCCAGGAACCACACCGACACGTGCTCGTCCAGCATGGGGACGGACATGGTGGGGGCGGGCTTGCACCCGACGGACGATGGGATGCCACGTGTACGCGCCGTGCAGCCATAGGACGGGTTCTGTCCCGTCCGGGCCACCATGTAGAGCCTCTGACCGCACCCACCGCAGAACGCGATACCCGAGAGCAGACGCACCCCTTTCGGCGCCCGGGTTCCCGTCCACTTCGGAGCGGTCTTCCTGATCAGCGCGTCACGGGTGGCGTGGTCCCACAACGGATCGGCGATCCGCACCGCGTGCCCGTCCGGGCCGATCACGGGGCGCTCGTCGTGCATGAGGTAGCCCAAGGACGCTTCGCTGGTGAGCATCCGCTTGAGAGCCTTGGCGTTCCACAAGGTCCCCTTTGGCTTGCGTCCGTACATCACGGCGCGGTGGTCGGCAGGCGACAGCACGCCCGCGCGATTCAGGCGCGCGGCCTCGGTATGGACGGTCACCGTTCCGGTCTCGTCGGTGAGGATGCGTTCCGCGACGTCGCGGAGGATGAGGGAAGCCACGGGGTCCAGCTCCACCCGGTCGACGTTGCCCGTGGGAATGAGCCGCACGAACTGGTACCCGTACCGGTGCTTCTGCTTCGGCTGTCCAGCGCTGCGCGCCCGCTTCGTCTCGTCCCGGTTGCGCTTCTGGATCGCGCGAAGCTCCATCTGAGCGCCGAAGGACTCCATGGAGAGCCGCATCTCATCGGCGGGGTCGTCCAGGTTCCACGGCCCGTCGTGGCCGTAGGTAATCAACAGGCGACCCGATTCGTGGACCATGTACGCCGTGTTCAGTACATCCCGCTGGTTGCGCCCGATCCGGTCGACCGCCGAGCCGGCGATCCCGTCGTACGGGCCCATCTCGTCACGGAGCCACGGGCCGAGCTTCGGACGTGTGACGGGGTCGGTCGCACCCGATACCTCCCAGTCGTCCGCCCATGCGATGACGTGCCCGCCGATAGCCTCCACAGCGCTGAGCACCTGGCCGAGCTGCTTTTCCGGACTGTTGGTGGAGTCAGACTTGCGAGAGAGGCGACGCACCCCTAGCAGGCACTTACCGCACCCGTCGTACTCCGTCGTAATCATGCGATCCATCTTGCGCGAACTCCGCTTCCGCACGCATGTGCGTTTTGCGGGCGCTCCCGGTGAGGACCGCGTCGTACGAGTCGTACGGCAGGGCCGCGGTCCACCGCGGGTCCTTGAGGTCGGCGGTCACGAAGGTGACGCGCCGGTCGCCCGCGAAGTACCCCTCGGCGATGGCGAGGAGGGCGGGGTCGAGGTCGACACCGGTACAGGTCGCCTCCGGGAACCGCTTGAGGAGCCGATCCGTGATACTTCCCGTACCGCACGCGAGGTCGAGGACGCGGGGCTCCGGCCCCACCAGCGCCTCGACCATGTCGAGCATCACGCGGAACCGCTCCTCGCGGTCCGGCATGTACCACTCCTGCTGACGGTCCCAGCTCTGCTGCCAGGCCGCCCAGTCGGTTCCGGTCATCGCCGTGCCCTCCCCACTTCGTAATACCCTCGGAGGGGAGACAGCCGTTACCCCTCCTGCTCGTGACCCTAGCCCGCCGAAGTAAGGACTACAAGTGGAACTGGCCCATTACTCGGATTTCGCCGTGCGCCTGGTCAACACCGAGGAGCCGGCCCGGAGCAAGGACTCCCTCACCTCCGTGGAGGCGGTCAGGGAACTCTTCGGCGAGGCGTCCCAGATGGCCCGCCGGGTCACCGAGGCGGACCTGCCCCGCTTCCGCACGGTCCGGACCCGGCTGCGGGCGGTCTTCACCGCGGCCGACGAGGGCGACCAGACGGGCGCCGTCGACCTCCTCAACTCGCTCCTCCTGGAGTTCCCGGTCAGCCCCCAGATCTCGGGCCACGACTTCCTCGACGAGGAGGGCCGCCCCCGGTGGCACATGCACCTCGCCGATCACTCCTCGAACGCGACCACGGGGTACGCGGCCATCTGCGCGATGGGGCTCGCCTTCCACCTGACCGAGTTCGGCGCGGACCGGCTCGGCCTGTGCCAGGCCGCGCCCTGCCGCAACGCGTACCTGGACACCTCCACCAACCGCTCCCGGCGCTACTGCTCGGACCGCTGCGCGACCCGCGCCAACGTGGCCGCCTACCGGGCCCGCAAACGCCTGGAGGCCGAGCGCGAGGACCGCACCGGCCTGACCGCCGAGACCAGCCAGGAGAGCACCGTCCCGGCCGAACGCTGACGCCCCGGCGTCACCGGCCGGTACCGCGCCCGCACCCTCCCGAGCACCAGTTCGGGCGGTACGGCTCCGAAGACCCGGCTGTCCCCCTCGGCGTCCGGATTGTCGCCCAGCACCCACCAGCCGCCGTCGCGTCGCTCGATCAGCCGCTTCACGATGAGCAGATCCTGCTGGAGCGGATGGCGCAGCACGGCCACGTCCCCGGGCCGCAGCCGCCCCCCGTAGCGCACGAGCAGCTGATCGCCGTGGAGCAGCGTGGGCACCATCGACAGCCCCGTCACCTCGGCGATCCCGAACGGAGCACCGGCCTCGCCCACCGGTTCCCGTCCCGGTTCCCTCATCACGCCACCTCCCGGCCGGACCGTACGCACGCGCGCGTCCGCCCGTCCACTCGTCCACGAGTCCCACGGTGCCCCCGGACTTTTGGCCTAAGCACCAGGGGGCGCCCGCGAAAACGCCCTTCTCACCGAGTAATGTCCCACCTGAGAAGACGATCACGAGGAAGGACGGCTCAATGCTCTCCCGCCTGTTTGCCCCCAAGGTGAAGGTCAGCGCCCACTGCGACCTCCCGTGCGGCGTGTACGACCCGGCCCAGGCCCGTATCGAGGCCGAGTCCGTCAAGGCCGTCCAGGAGAAGTACCAGGCCAACGAGGACCCGCACTTCCGGGCCCGCGCCACGGTCATCAAGGAGCAGCGCGCGGAGCTCGCCAAGCACCACGTCTCGGTGCTCTGGAGCGACTACTTCAAGGCCCCGCACTTCGAGAAGTACCCGCAGCTCAACCAGCTGGTCAACGACACCCTGAAGGCCCTCTCGGCCGCCAAGGCGTCGACGGACCCGAAGACGGGCGAGAAGGCGCTGGAGCTCATCGCCGAGATCGACCGGATCTTCTGGGAGACGAAGAAGGCCTGACCTTCTTCCCCCGCTCCGAAGGGGCACGACCGCCCGCCGGTCGTGCCCCTTCGGGCGTTCCGGGGGGCGGGCGGAGGGGGCACGTCGTCGTGCGGGGGCCGTGCCGGGGGTTTCCGGGGCGTGTCGTGGGCGCTCACACCGCCGTCATGCACGGTCCCACCGACCGTCCCGCCGCCGCCCCCTGTCCCCGCAGCCACTCGCGGTACGGGGCCGCGCGGAGGGCGACCTCGCGGTAGGCGGCGGAGAGTTCCGCGTACAGCGTGTCCAGGGGGGCGCCGGGGCGCCCGTACAGCAGGAGCCGGACGGCCAGGGGGTCGCCGCGCAGCGGGCGGACGGCCATGTCCTCGCGCGGGCCCGAGGTCGGCTGGCAGGGGGCGACGGCCTCGCCGAGGACGATGAGCGAGGCGGCCGTGTGGTAGTCGCCGTGCAGCAGCGGCGGGTCGATTCCGGCGGCGTCCAGGACCCGGCGGAGCCCGTCCCACTCGCCGTCGACGGTCGGGTCGACCATCCAGTGGTCGTCCGCGAGGTCGGTGAGGTCCACGACGGGCCGGGCGGCGGCCGGGTGGTCGCGGGCCATGGAGACGAACTGCGGTTCGCGGGCGACCAGGACCCGTTCCGTGAGTCCCTCGGGGACCCGTAACGGACATCCCTCCACCTCGTGCACGAAGGCCACGTCGAGCCGGCCCGCGGCGACCGTGCGCAACAGCGCGTTGGCGGAGACGTCCACCCGCAGGCCGACCTCGGTACCGGGCAGGCGCTGGCGGAGCCGGCGGAGCCAGCCCGGGAGGGCCCGGCTGGCGGTGGAGCCGACGCGGAGCCCGGGGCCTTCGGCGCGGGCGGCGGCGGCCCGGGCCTCGGTGACGAGCGCGGCCATGTCCGCGACCAGGGGGCGGGCCCGGCTGAGGAGGGAGCGGCCGAGCGGGGTGGGGCGGCAGCCGGTGCGGCCCCGGGAGAAGAGTTCGGCGCCCAGGGAGTTCTCGATCCGGCGCAGCTGGGTCGTCAACGAGGGCTGGCTCATGCCCAGTTGGCGCGCCGCCTTGTGCAGACTGCCCGCGTCCGCGATGGCGCAGAGCGCGCGCAGATGCCTCACCTCCAGCTCCATGCCCCGAGGGTAGGGCGGCCCCACGAGACGCACCAGATAGCCGGAACCCTTCGATTCCCTTCCTTTCCAAGGGCGTTGGAGGGCGGCGGAGGGTGATGCGACGGGGTTATCGGCGGTTGACATCATCCCCGCGCGGTCCGGTTCCCTCCAGACTCTCCCCGACCCCTACAGGAGGAGCCCCCCATGCGTCACTCCAAGGTCCTCACCTCCGCGCTGACCGCCGCCCTCGGCCTCGGTCTCGCCGCCTCCCTCGGCGCGGCCCCGGCCGCCGCCGCGCCCGACGACCGGGCCGTGTCCGCCGGCAACGCCGTGGCCGGGTACGCCGGTTCGGCCGAGGAGGCGAAGGCCAACCGGGCCTTCTTCGACGCCGTCGTGAAGTCGGTGGCGAAGAAGCGGGCCGCCGTTCCCGGCGCGGAAGCCGTCACCGTCGTCTACAGCGCCGCCAACGCGCCCAGCTTCCGCACCCAGATCGCCCGCTCGGCCCAGATATGGAACAGCTCGGTGGTGAACGTCCGGCTCGTCGAGGGCAGCAATCCCGACTTCCGCTACTACGAGGGCAACGACTCCCGTGGTTCGTACGCCAGCACCGACGGCCACGGCGGCGGTTACATCTTCCTCGACTACCGGCAGAACCAGCAGTACAACTCGACCCGGGTCACGGCCCACGAGACCGGGCACGTCCTCGGGCTCCCGGACCACTACAGCGGCCCGTGCAGCGAGCTGATGTCGGGCGGCGGCCCCGGCACGTCCTGCCAGAACGCCCAGCCGAACGCGCAGGAGCGGTCCCGCGTCGACCAGCTGTGGCGCTACGGCCTCGTCTCCGCCTTCAAGGGCTGACGGGCACGGGTACGCGGACGGCGGCACCCCTCCCCGGGCGCCGCCGTCCGCACATCCGGTCGCGTTCACACCCCCGGTCGCGGTCCCGTGCCCGTCCGGGCCGTCCGGGCGCGGGTCTCAGGCCGCCGGGAGGAGCCGGCGGCCGAAGTCCGCGCCGGGCGGGAGCTGGCGTCGGACCCGGTCCAGCGCCCCCTCGAAATCGCCTCCCGCGACGCACGCCTCGAAGGCCGCGCCGCCGCAGTGCAGCGTCAGGCTGAGGTCGGGCCGCTCGCCGAGCGTCAGGAGACAACTCAGCGTGGCCTGTTGGGTGGCCCCGTCCAGGACGACGGGAAGCGGGAGGTCCCACTCCAGGACGCAGCCGGTGAGGGTCTGCCCGTCGGGAGCGGCGAGCGAGGCGAAGCTGTCGCCCGTGTACTCGGTCCCCCTGATCCGGACGGCGACGCGCCGTCCGTCGGCCGTGATGACGATCGCTTCCGCGCCGCTGCGGTCCCGGTACCAGCCGGTCCAGACTTCTGTCGACTCCGATGACATGCGCGGACTGTAGCGGTATGACCGGCTCCACCGCGCACCCGGTCACCCCGGAGCCGGACTTCTCCCGGTCTCGCCGTTCTTGCCGGTCACGTGCGCGGTCGCGGCTTCCGCGCCTCCGGAATCCTCGTCCTCCTCGTGGAGCGGGCACTCCGGGTCGCGGCAGGGCCGCACCTCCCACTCCGGCACCCAGGCCCCGAGGACCTTGTGCCGGACGGCTCGCGCGGCACGCGGTCCGCCACAGGCCGGGCAGGGATGCTCGGCCCGCGGGTCCCGGGTCGTGCGGAACGCCTCGTCGCCCATGTCTCCAGAGTAGGACGCCCGGCGCGGGGGCGCTTCCCGCCGCTTCCGTCCGCCCGGGTGCGCGCGCTCCCGCCGGCCCGAGCGCACGCCCTCCCGTCGGCCCGGATGCGCGCGCTACCGCTTCCTGGAGTAGGTGCGGACGATCACGCCGTTGTCGAAGGCGCGCACGTCGCCCAGTGCGAAGTCCCGGGGCTCGAAGCCGGTGCCGAACATCGGCATGCCGGTGCCGTACACCTGCGGGTAGGTCTTGATGATCAGCTCGTCGATCTCCTCGACGAGTTCGCCGGCGACGGTGGAGCCGCCGCAGAGCCAGATGCCCAGGGGACCGTCCTCGGCCTTGAGCTCCCGGACGCGGCCGACGAGGTCGTCGGAGATCAGCTCGACGTCGGGGTGGGGCGACTCCGCGAGCGAGCGGGTGGCGACGAACTCGCGCAGGTGGTTGTAGGGACTGGTGACGCCGACGTCCAGGGCGATCCGGTAGGACTTCATCCCCTGGACGACGGTGTCGAAGTGCCTGTGGGGGCCATCGACGCCGAGGGCTTCCCGGGCGGCGGTCGGCAGCGTCTCCGGGTACTCCTCCCCCATCCACCGCAGGTACGCGCCTTCGGCGTACGCGTGCATGGAGGTGGCGTCGCCCTCGGGGTCGCCGATGAAGCCGTCGATGGTGCAGGCGATGTAGTAGGTGAGCTTGCGCAAACCGGTCCTCTTCCTCGGGGGTGGGGCACGGCGACTGCCGCAACCACGACAGCTATAGTGCTTCACCTGTAGTGGTTGCGCAAGGCCTGCCGCCGACCCGAACACGCCCGACAAGAGGGAGTCCCACGTGGCGAGAAACCCGGAACGCCGTACGACCCTGCTCGACGCTGCCATCGAGGTACTGGCGGAGGAGGGGGCCCGGGGCCTCACCTTCCGGGCGGTCGACGCCCGGGCGGGGGTCCCGACGGGCACCTCGTCCAACTACTTCGACCACCGGGACCAGTTGCTCTCCCAGGTGGGAGACCGGATCTTCGTACGGCTCACCCCGCCCCCCGGAGCCATCGACACCGCCATGCGGCCCGCGCCCGGCCGGGAGCTGCTGGTCGAGCTGATGCGCTGGGCCGCCGGACGCCTGGCGGCGGAACGCACCTGCTACCTGGGGCTCTTCGAGCTGCGGCTGGAGGCCGTGCGCCGTCCGGAGCTGCGGACCCAGCTCACCAAGGTGCTCCGCTCCGACCTCGACGAGAACATCCGGCTCCACCTCGACTCCGGCATGCCGGGGGACGCGGACACGGTGCGGGTCCTCTACTTCGCCCTCACCGGGCTGCTGCTCGACCACTTCACCGTCCCGGAACTCCACGGCGATCAGGACCTGGACTCCCTGATCGAGACCGTGGTCCACCGCGTCGCCCCGCCGTCCTGAGCCCGCCCGGCCCCCGGGGCCGGTGGGTTGGCAGGACCGGCGGGGTCGGCGGGACCGGAAGGGCCGGCGGGGCCCCGGCGCGCCCGGGGTCCCCGGGGCGCCTGAACCCCTCCGGTCTCAGCGCGTGCGCCGGGTGACGTACTCCGCGAGGGCGAGGAGGTCCCCCGCGGCCGCCAGGTCCGGAACCGCCTGTGCCAGGTGCTCGACGGCACGGCCCATGCGCTCGGCGGCCTGGGCCTGCGCCCAGTCGCGTCCACCGGCCCGTTCCACCGCGTCCGCCGCCGCCCGGACCGCCTCCGCGTCGAGGACCGGGCGGGAGTACAGCTCGGCCAGCTCGTCCCCGGCCGGTGTCCCGGAGGCGAGCGCCGCCACCACGGGCAGCGACTTCTTGCGGGCGACCAGGTCGGCCCCGGCCGGCTTGCCCGTGCGGTCCGGGTCCCCCCAGATGCCGATGAGGTCGTCGATCAGCTGGAAGGCGAGGCCGGCCTCCCGGCCGAAGGCGTCCATCGCCGCGACCTCCTCCTCGCCCGCGCCGGCGTAGAGCGCGCCGAGGGCGCAGGCGCAGCCGAGCAGGGCACCGGTCTTGGCGGTGGCCATGACCATGCACTCGTCGAGGGAGACCTCGCGCGGGCCGCGCTGCTCGAAGGCGCAGTCCGCCTGCTGTCCCGCGCAGAGTTCGATGACGCAGGCGGCGAGACGCGCGGAGGCGGCGGCCGAGGAGGGGTGCGGGTCCTCGGCGAGCAGGCGCAGGGCGAGCGCGCTCATCGCGTCCCCGGCGATCAGCGCGTCCGGGATGCCGAAGACCGTCCAGGCGGTGGGGCGGTGGCGCCGGGTCGGGTCCCCGTCGACGATGTCGTCGTGGAGCAGGGTGAAGTTGTGCGCGAGCTCCACCGCGGCGGCGGCCTTCACGGCTCGGGCCTCCTCGGCGCCGAGCGCGCGGGCCGCGGCGAGGACGAGGGCGGGCCGGATGGCCTTGCCCGCCTGCTCCGCGGCCGGGGTGCCGTCGGCGTGCTCCCAGCCGAGGTGGTACATCGCCACCCGCCGCACGGAACCGGGCAGGGTCTCGACGGTCGAGCGGAGTTGGGGGTGGACGGCCGCCCGTGTCCGGTCCAGGAGCGTCACGGCTCCCAGACCGTCGGTGACGGCGTTCGCGCTGGTCATGGTCACGGTTGTTTCCTTCGCGTTCTTCGCGGCGATCGTTCGCCGCGACGAGCCGGGAGGGTGCCCGGGGCGGGGAGCCGGCTCCCCGCCCCGGGCACCGCCGCCTCAGCGCCAGCGGCCGATCTCGACGTTCTCCAGGACGCCGAGCGCGTCCGGGACGAGGATCGCCGCCGAGTAGTAGGCCGTGACCAGGTAGGAGATGATCGCCTGCTCGTCGATGCCCATGAAGCGGACGGAGAGGCTGGGCTCGATCTCGTCGGGGAGACCGGTCTGGTGCAGACCGATCACGCCCTGGTCGGCCTCACCGGTACGCATGCAGAGGATCGAGGTGGTCCGGGCGTCCGAGATCGGGATCTTGTTGCACGGGTAGATCGGCACACCGCGCCAGGTCGGGATGCGGTTGCCGTTGATGTCGATGGTCTCGGGCACCAGGCCGCGCTTGTTGAGTTCGCGGCCGAAGGCGGCGATGGCGCGCGGGTGGGCGAGGAACAGCTTCGAGCCCCGGCGGCGGGAGAGCAACTCGTCCATGTCGTCGGGGCTCGGGGCGCCGTCGTGGGGCTGGATGCGCTGCTCGTAGTCGCAGTTGGAGAGGAGGCCGAACTCCTTGTTGTTGATGAGTTCGTGCTCCTGGCGCTCGCGGAGCGCCTCGACCGTGAGCCGCAACTGCTGCTCGGTCTGGTTCATCGGCTGGTTGTAGAGGTCGGCGACGCGGCTGTGGACCTTGAGCACGGTCTGGGCGACGCTCAGTTCGTACTCGCGGGGCGAGGCGTCGTAGTCGACGTACGTGTGGGGGACGACGGCCTCGCCGACGTGACCGGCGGAGAGGTCGATGGCGGCCTCGCCGTACTTGTTGGTGCGCTGCTCGGGCAGCGCGGCGACGGTCGCGAGGTGCGTGGCGAGCGAGTCGACCCGGTCCGCCAGGTTCCGCACGTCGTCCCGGGTGAGCTCCAGGACCGTACAGGCGGTGGCGGCCCGGGCGGTCGACTCCCAGGTGGCGTCGTCGCGGATCAGGGAGGAACCGCCGAGATGGGCGCCGTCGGCGAGGACGCCGAGGACGGCCTCGGCACCGTACGGCCCCTCGCCGATCTGCTCGATCCGGCCGTGGGCGAGGAGGTACACCCGGTCGCTGGGGGCACCCGCGACGGTGATGATCTCGCCCGCCGCGTACTCCCGCTGGGTGCAGCGGGCCGCCAGTTCGGCCAGCGCGTCCTCGTCCTCGTAGCCCCGGAGGGCGGAGAGTTCGCCGAGTTCGGCGGGGATCACCGCGACGTGCTCGCCGGTCTGGACGAAGGTGACGCGACCGTCTCCCACGGAGTAGCTGAGCCTCCGGTTGACCCGGTACGTACCGCCCTGCACCTGGACCCACGGCAGCGTCCTCAGCAGCCACCGTGAGGTGATCTCCTGCATCTGCGGTGCCGACTTGGTGGTCGTGGCGAGGTTCCGCGCGGCGGCGGTGCCGAGACTCTGCTGCGGCGCCTGCTGCTCCGCGCGGATCTCGTCGCCAACCGAACCTACGGACATGGAACTCCCTCTCGTTGCCTGAGTTGCGGGATCAGCCTTTCACTACTCACCGTGTCGGCGCCATTACACGATCGAGTGGGTCTGTTCGACGACTTCCGGGGCGTGCCGCCCGTTTCCCCTCCGGACGGGCGAGGTCCGGCGCACCCTTCCGGCCCCCTGGCCGGATCGGCTCGCACACGGCCCGAACGGATGGCGGCGAATCCGCGGACTCCGGTACTCCGGAAGTTCGATCCCGTCCTCCGGAAGGAGTCGGTCATGGCTTCACCCATGTCCGCGAGCAGGTTCCTCGGCGCGTTGCGCGGCGAGGGCCTCGCGGTCGTCCAGGTCGGCGACTGGGCCACCCACAACCGCAACCACAAGGGCCCCTGGGGCCCGGTGCACGGCGTGATGATCCACCACACCGTGACCCGGGGCACCGCCGGCACCGTCCGCATCTGCCGCGACGGCTACGCGGGCCTGCCGGGACCGCTCTGCCACGGCGTGATCGCCAAGGACGGCAGGGTCCACCTCGTCGGCTACGGCCGCGCCAACCACGCCGGGCTCGGCGACGACGAGGTGCTCCGGGCGGTCATCGCCGAGCGGCGCCTGCCCGTGGACGACGAGGCCACCACGGACGGCAACCGGCACTTCTACGGCTTCGAGTGCGAGAACCTCGGGGACGGCGAGGACCCGTGGCCGAAGGTCCAGCTGGAGGCCATCGCGAAGGCGGCCGCCGCCGTGTGCCGGGCGCACGGCTGGACGCACCGGTCGGTCATCGGCCACCTGGAGTGGCAGCCGGGGAAGTCCGATCCGCGCGGCTTCAGCATGGCCTCCATGCGGGAGCGGGTCGCCGACCTGCTGCGATAGGCGGCGCCCGTACCCCGGGCACCCGTGCTCCGCCCGTCCGGGGCCCGGGTGCCCGGTCCCGGCCGGAACCGCCCCGGCCCGCGCACCCGCCACCGGGCCGCGCGCCGCACGGGCGGCACAATGGCCAGGTGAACGCGTTCGACCTCTCGCCGCTGCGCCCCCGGCTGCCCTCACCCCTGGAGCCGGTGGAGGACGAGCGCTTCGCCCGGCGCGGCCTCACGCTGCTCCTGAAGCGCGAGGACCTCATCCACCCGGACCTCCCGGGCAACAAGTGGCGCAAGCTGACGCCCAACCTGCGCGCGGCGGGCGGGCGCCCCCTGCTCACCTTCGGCGGGGCGTACTCCCATCACCTGCGGGCGACCGCGGCCGCCGGCCGGCTGCTCGGTTTCCCCACGATCGGGGTGGTCCGCGGCGACGAGCTGGCCGGGCGCCCGCTCAACCCCTCCCTCGCGCGGTGCGCGGCGGACGGGATGCGTCTGGAGTTCGTGGACCGGGCCACGTACCGCGCGAAGAACGACCCCGCCGTCCTCGCGGCGCTCCTGGAGCGGACCCGCGCGGACGCGTACGTGGTCCCGGAGGGCGGCAGCAACGCGCTCGCCGCGCGCGGCTGCGCGGAGCTGGGCCGGGAGCTGGCCGGGGCGGCGGACACGGTCGCCGTCGCCTGCGGCACGGGCGGCACCCTCGCGGGCCTCGCGGCCGGTCTCGCCCCGGGGCAGCGGGCCCTCGGCGTCCCGGTGCTCAGGGGGGGCTTCCTGGGCGGGGAGGTCCGGGCCCTCCAGGAGGCGGCGTTCGGCGGTCCGCGCGGCGACTGGTCCCTGGACGAGCGTTTCCACGGCGGGGGCTACGCGCGCGTGTCCCCCGCTCTGGAGGAGTTCACACGCGATTTCGAAGAACGGCATGAACTCGCCATCGAGCGACTCTATGTGGCCAAAATGCTTCACGGTCTGGTGACCCTGGCGGAGGAGGGCGCGTTCCCCCCGGGCACCCGGATCGCGGCGGTGGTCACCGGCGCTCCGGGCGGCGGTCAGCCGTCCGCCTCCTCCCGGTAGGCGGCCGCCTCCTCCAGGTCGAGCCGGCGGAGCAGGGTCCGCATCATCTCGTCGTCGATCCGGCGCTCGTCGCGCAGGCGTACGAAGACCTTCCGCTCCGCGTCGATCATCTCGCGCGAGAGGCGCCGGTAGGTGTCGTCCACCGTCTCCCCGGTGACCTCGTCGACCGTCCCGAGCCGCTCCCAGACCGCGTTGCGGCGTCGTTCGAGGACGGCGCGCAGCCGGTCGGCGAGGGGCGGGGGCAGGGTGTTGCGCCCGTCCGCGAGGAGCGCGTCGAGGCGTTCCTCGGCGGCCCGCGAGGCCTCGCTCTGCGCCTGGGCCTCGGCCAGCGTCTCGGCGTGCCGGTCGCGGCCGGGGAGCTTCAGGAGGCGGATGAGGGGCGGAAGGGTGAGGCCCTGCACCACGAGGGTGCCGATCACGGTGGTGAAGGTGAGGAAGAGGACGAGGTTGCGGGCCGGGAACTCCTCCCCGTGGCTGACGGCGGGGATGGAGAAGGCGATGGCGAGCGAGACCACCCCGCGCATGCCGGCCCAGCCGACGACGAGCGGCGACCTCCAGTCCACCTCCGGCTCCCGCTCCCGGACGCGGACGGAGAGCCACCGGGGCAGGAAGGTCGCCGGCCAGACCCAGACGAACCGGACGAGGACCACGGCGGCGAAGACCCCGGCCGCGTACCCGGCTGCCTCGCCGACCCCGTACGGGCCGAGGCTGCGGACGACGTACGGGAGCTGGAGGCCGATCAGGGCGAAGACGGCGGATTCGAGCACGAAGGCCACCATCTTCCAGACGGCCTCCTCCTGGAGCCGGGTCGCGAAGTCGACCTGCCAGGCCCGGTGGCCGAGGAAGAGTCCGACCACGACGACGGCGAGGACCCCGGAGGCGCCGACCTCCTCGGCGGCCGCGTAGGCGGCGAAGGGGATGAGGAGGGAGAGGGTGTTCTGGAGCAGGGAGTCCCGCAGGTGGAGGCGGAGCCAGTGGATGGGGACCATGAGGACGAGGCCGACGCCGACGCCGCCGACGGCCGCGAGCGCGAACTCCCCCACGCCGCCGGCCCAGCCGACGCCCGCGCCGACGGCCGCCGCGAGGGCGACCTTGTAGGCGGTGATCGCGGTCGCGTCGTTCACCAGGGACTCCCCCTGGAGGATCGTGGTGATCCGGTGGGGCAGGCCCAGTCTGCGGGCGATGGCGGTGGCGGCGACCGCGTCCGGCGGGGCGATCACCGCGCCCAGGACGAGGGCGGCGGTGAGCGGCAGGCCGGGGACGAGGACGTACGCGAGCCAGCCCACGGCCACGGTGGCGAAGAGGACGTAGCCGACGGAGAGCAGGGCGACGGGCCTGATGTTGGCCCGCAGGTCGAGGTACGAGGAGTCGACGGCGGCCGTGTAGAGGAGCGGGGGCAGGATCAGCGGCAGCACGACGTGCGGGTCGAGCGTGTAGTCGGGGACGCCCGGCACGTAGGCGGCGGCGAGACCGGCGGCGACCAGGAGCAGCGGGGCGGGCACCGGGGTCCTGCGGGCGGCCCCCGCGATCGCGGCGCTCGCCGCCACCAGTGCCACCAGCCGTAGTGCGT
Organism: Streptomyces sp. NPDC014907; assembly: GCF_055562975.1. Taxonomy (NCBI): domain Bacteria; kingdom Bacillati; phylum Actinomycetota; class Actinomycetes; order Kitasatosporales; family Streptomycetaceae; genus Streptomyces; species Streptomyces sp. NPDC014907. The sequence goes on from NZ_JBVHEG010000001.1 coordinate 455,694, forward strand.
CCATGTCCGCCCGTCCCCGTTCCGTGCCGCGAAGTAACCTGGCCATCATGAGCGAGTGCCCGCACCTTGCCGAACTGCCGCGCCCCGAGCCGGAGCCGCTGGCCGCCACCTGCCCGGAGTGCCTGGCGGACGGCACGCACCCGGTCCAGCTGCGGCTCTGTCTGAGCTGCGGGCACGTGGGCTGCTGCGACTCCTCGGCGGGACGGCACGCCACGGCCCACTTCTCCTCGACCGGGCACCCGGTGATGCGGACCTTCGAGCCGGGCGAGCGGTGGCGCTGGTGCTTCGTGGACGGCGCGATCGTCTGACGGTTCGGCCGGCGCGTGGTTCGACGGGCCCGCGCGTGGGTACGTCACCCCTCCGTCGGCCGCTCGTCTCCGTTGTCCACAGCTCCCGTCCACCGTCCGCGTCCGGGGTCTTACCATGGGTGAGGGCCCCCGGTGGGGAGCGGGGCCCACGGCGACACGGCGGGACGGATCGCGATAGCGTCACGGCGGACCGCGCAGCCCCCTGCGTACCGCCCGGTTCGGGGGCCTCTCCCCCGAGCCCCGAATGAGCTTGTGCCACCTTGGAGGTGAGGGTGTCCCAGATCGCAGGCGAGCCCGGGACCCAGGACTTCGTGGAAGTCCGGCTGCCCGCTGCGGGTGCCTATCTGTCCGTGTTGCGTACGGCCACGGCGGGCCTCGCGGCGCGCTTGGACTTCACCCTCGACGAGATCGAGGACTTGCGGATCGCGGTCGACGAGGCCTGCGCCATCCTGCTCCAGCAGGCCGTGCCGGGGTCCGTCCTCAGCTGTGTCTTCCGGCTGGTCGACGACTCGCTGGACGTGACGGTCTCCGCCCCCACGACCGACGGCCGCGCCCCCGAGCGGGACACCTTCGCCTGGACGGTGCTGTCGGCGCTGGCCGGGAAGGTGGAGTCGTCGGTGGCCGACGACCGCACGGTCTCGATCAGCCTGTACAAACAGCGCGGCGCGGGGCCAGGCCCGGCGTGAGGAGCGGGGACGCGACGGCCGGCATCCCCGGGCAGAAGGCGCGACCGCACGAGGTCGTTACGGAGCGGGCGGACCAGATGAGCGAGCACGAGCAGCACCACGAGGCCGCCGGGACACCGGCCGCCCCCGAGACCCCCGAGGGCGCCGCCGGGGTTTCCGGGGCGCGGAGGCCGGAGGATTCCGGAGAGGCCGGGGCCGTCGGAACGGTGGAGAGGACCGCGGACGAGGAGGGGGCCGACGAGACCCCGGACGTCCCCGCGGTCCCGGCTCCGCACGACCGGAGCGGTGCCCGTGCCCTCTTCGTCGAGCTGCGCGAGCTGCCGGAGGGCTCCCCCGAGAAGGCGGAGCTGCGCAACCGGCTGGTACGGATGCACCTGCCGCTGGTGGAGCACCTGGCCCGGCGCTTCCGCAACCGCGGCGAGCCGCTGGACGACCTGACGCAGGTGGCGACGATCGGCCTGATCAAGTCGGTGGACCGGTTCGACCCGGAGCGCGGGGTCGAGTTCTCCACGTACGCGACCCCCACGGTGGTCGGCGAGATCAAGCGCCACTTCCGGGACAAGGGCTGGGCGGTCCGGGTGCCGCGCCGGCTCCAGGAGCTGCGGCTCTCGCTCACCACGGCGACGGCGGAGCTCTCCCAGCAGCACGGCCGCTCGCCGACGGTGCACGAGCTGGCCGAGCGGCTGGGGATCTCGGAGGAGGAGGTCCTGGAGGGGCTGGAGTCGGCGAACGCCTACTCGACGCTCTCCCTGGACGTCCCGGACACCGACGACGAGTCCCCGGCCGTGGCGGACACCCTGGGGGCGGAGGACGAAGCCCTGGAGGGGGTCGAGTACCGCGAGTCGCTGAAGCCGCTCCTGGAGGACCTGCCGCCCCGGGAGAAGCGCATCCTGCTGCTCCGCTTCTTCGGGAACATGACCCAGTCGCAGATCGCGCAGGAGGTGGGCATCTCGCAGATGCACGTCTCCCGGCTGCTCGCCCGGACGCTCGCCCAGCTCCGGGAGAGGCTCCTGGTGGAGGAGTAGGACCGGTCCCGGCCCTACGGGGTTCCCCGGCCGGGGCCCCGGATGCCGAGCGCCTCGGTGGTGGCCGGGTTCACGAGGAGGACGAGCCCCGCGACGGCGAGGGCGCCGAGGGCGGCGCCGGCCGGGATCAGCGCGCCGCCCGCCCGGAGCATCTGCCAGGCGACCGGCAGGGCCAGGATCTGGGTGATGACGGCGGGGCCCCGGCTCCAGGAACGGCGCAGCCACAGGCCGCGGGCGGCGGCGAGCGGGATCATGCCGAGGAGGACGAGCGTCACGGCGCCCGTCAGGGCGCCGGTGAGGTCCCCGGGCTCGCCGGTCAGAGCTCTCACCAGCATGTACACGCCCCCGGCGACGAGTCCGAGCGCCTCGGTCCCGGCCACGGCCGCCGCGGCGGTGAGACGGGTGGGACGGGGGGTCTGTTCCGCACTGCTCATGGAAGGCAGGGTAGCGGGGGCGGCCGGCGTACGGCCGGGCCCGGCCCCGGGCCGGAGCGGACGGGCCGGAGCAGAAGCTCCGGAGCGGGGAAGCCTGGGCGGGAGAGCCCGGCCGGGAGGGGTCCGGGCGGAAGAGCGGGCACGCCCGTGGACGCGGCCCGGTCCCGGGACGTCCCGTGGGCCCGGCTGGGGCGGGTACCGCCGGGTAGGTACGCTGGCGCCCATGCGCGCACTTCTCGTGGTCAACCCGGCAGCCACCACCACCAGTGCCCGCACCCGTGACGTGCTCATCCACGCGCTGGCCAGTGAGATGAAGCTGGAGGCGGTCACCACCGAGTACCGCGGGCACGCGCGTGACCTGGGACGACGGGCGGCCGACGCGGGCAACGTCGATCTGGTCGTCGCCCTCGGCGGAGACGGCACGGTCAACGAGGTGGTCAACGGACTGCTGCACGACGGTCCCGATCCGGACCGCCTGCCGGACCTCGCGGTCGTCCCCGGCGGCTCGACCAACGTCTTCGCCCGCGCGCTGGGTCTGCCGAACGACGCGGTCGAGGCGACCGGCGCCCTGCTCGACGCGTTGCGTGAGCGGCGGACACGCACGGTGAGCCTGGGGCTCGCCTCCGGGACGCCGGGCACGGAGGACGAGTCGGTCCCGTCCCGCTGGTTCACCTTCTGCGCCGGGCTGGGTTTCGACGCGAGCGTCATCGGCCGGGTCGAACAGCAGCGGGAGCGCGGGAAGAGATCCACCCACGCCCTCTATCTGCGCCAGGTGCTGCGCCAGTTCCTGAACGAGCCCAACCGCCGGCACGGCACGATCACCCTGGAACGCCCGGGCGCGGAGCCGGTCGAGGACCTGGTCCTCTCCATAATCTGCAACACCTCTCCCTGGACCTACCTGGGCAATCGCCCGGTGTACGCGTCACCGGAGGCCTCCTTCGACACCGCCCTGGACGTGCTCGGGCTGAGGCGTCTCTCTACCCCCGCGGTCGCCCGGTATGCCACCCAGCTGCTCACTTCGACCCCGGAACGCGGGCCTCGCGGCAAGCACGCGTCAACCCTGCACGATCTGACCGACTTCACCTTGCATTCGAAGGTTCCCCTCCCTCTGCAGATGGACGGAGACCACCTGGGACTGCGTACGAGCGTGACGTTCACAGGCGTTCGCCGTGCACTGCGTGTGATTGTGTGAGTGGAAGGGGCGAAAGTCCTTTCACTCGAACGTTTAGGCGCGCATCCACCCCTAAGAAGTACGGCTGTGACCTAGCCGACACCGAGGAATCAAAAAAAACTTTCCAGAAGGGGTTGTATCCGCTGCCGAGGTTTGCGAGTCTCTTCTTGGCGATCGGGACGGCCCGCAAGACCGGCCTCCACTGAGAGCCAGAACCCCTCCTCAGTCCAAAGGACCACACCAGTTCATCTGGCAGTCGGCCCTTCCCTTGCGGAGGGATTCGTGAAAGCGTTCACATTCACAAGCACCTGCACGTAATACCAAGAGAGGTAGCAGCCATGGACTGGCGTCACAACGCCGTTTGTCGTGAGGAAGACCCCGAGCTGTTCTTCCCCATCGGCAACACCGGTCCTGCGCTGCTGCAGATCGAGGAAGCCAAGGCCGTCTGCCGCCGCTGCCCCGTCATGGAGCAGTGCCTGCAGTGGGCGCTCGAGTCCGGCCAGGACTCCGGCGTCTGGGGTGGCCTCAGCGAGGACGAGCGCCGCGCGATGAAGCGCCGTGCCGCTCGCAACCGGGCGCGCAACGCCAGCGCCTGACGCCCCACGACAGCCTCAGGCGAGCGGCGCGCACATCACGTGTGCGGTCAACCGCCCTTGAGTCGCAGCGCGCAGTAGTACCCCACAGCATTCGAGCCCCGGACCGATTCCCTTCGGTCCGGGGCTCGCTGCTGCGCGCCCTCGCCGGAATTCCGGCGAGGGCCTCACTTCTGCGGCCGCACGGGAATGTCGAGGACCACCTTCGTACCGCGCCCGGCGCCCGGGAGCATGTCGAAGGTTCCGCCCAACTCCCCTTCCACCAGGGTCCGTACGATCTGGAGACCGAGATTGCCGGCCCGCTGCGGGTCGAAACCCTCGGGGAGGCCGCAGCCGTCGTCCTGGACCGTGATCAGGAGCCGGGAATCGGCGCGGGACTCGCCGCGGACCGCGGCGACCTCGACCGTGCCCCGCTCCCCCTGCGCGAAGGCGTGTTCGAGGGCGTTCTGGAGGATCTCGGTCAGGACCATGGAGAGCGGGGTGGCGACCTCGGCGTCGAGGATGCCGAAGCGCCCGTTGCGCCGGCAGGTGACCTTGCCCGGGGAGATCTCCGCCACCATCGCGATGACGCGGTCGGCGATCTCGTCGAACTGGACCCGCTCGTCCAGGTTCTGAGACAGCGTCTCGTGCACGATGGCGATCGAACCGACGCGCCGCACGGCCTCCTCGAGCGCTTCGCGGCCCCGGTCCGAGTCCATGCGGCGGGCCTGGAGGCGGAGCAGGGCGGCCACCGTCTGGAGGTTGTTCTTCACCCGGTGGTGGATCTCCCGGATGGTGGCGTCCTTGGTGATCAACTCGCGCTCGCGGCGACGCAGTTCGGTGACGTCCCGGAGCAGGACGAGGGAACCGATGCGGGTGCCCTTGGGCTTGAGCGGGATCGCCCGCAGCTGGATCACCCCGCTGTTGCCCTCGACCTCGAACTCGCGCGGCGCGTAACCGGAGGCGAGGGTGACCAGCGCCTCGTCCACCGGGCCGCGCGAGGGCGCGAGTTCGGCGGTGATCTGGCCGAGGTGCTGGCCGACGAGGTCGGCGGCGAGACCGAGCCGGTGGTAGGCGGAGAGGGCGTTGGGCGACGCGTACTGGACGACGCCCTCGGCGTCCAGCCGGACGAGACCGTCCCCGGCCCGGGGCGAGGAGTCCATGTCGACCTGTTCGCCGGGGAAGGGGAACGTTCCGGCGGCGATCATCTGGGCGAGGTCGGAGGCCGACTGGAGGTAGGTCAGTTCGAGGCGGGAGGGGGTGCGGACGGTCAGCAGGTTGGTGTTGCGGGCGATGACGCCGAGGACCCGGCCCTCGCGGCGCACGGGGATGGACTCGACGCGCACCGGGACCTCCTCGCGCCACTCCGGGTCGCCCTCGCGGACGATCCGGCCCTCGTCGAGGGCGGCGTCGAGCAGCGGACGGCGGCCGCGCGGGACCAGGTGGCCGACCATGTCGTCCTGGTAGGAGGTGGGGCCGGTGTTCGGCCGCATCTGGGCGACGGAGACGTACCGCGTGCCGTCGAGGGTGGGGACCCAGAGGACGAGGTCGGCGAAGGAGAGGTCGGAGAGCAGCTGCCACTCCGACACCAGCAGGTGGAGCCACTCGAGGTCGGAGTCGCTCAGGGCGGTGTGCTGGCGTACGAGGTCGTTCATGGAGGGCACGGTGCGAGCGTACCCGCGGAATTGCAGGGTCCGTGAACCTGGATCTCCGGGGCCGCGTGCTGGAGGATGGGGCCCGAAGGGCCGCGTTCCCGTGGATGGACACGGAAGAATGGTCTAGTCCAGAATGAACACGACAGAGCTTCCATCCTCCCCGCACAGGAGGATGGAACGAGGTACCCGGCGCTCTCTGCCCTGACTGCGCCGAGACCTCCCCCACGGCCGAGGGACCGCACACCCCCGGCCGGTCAACTCCGGGCTGCGGTGCCGGGCGGGCTGAGGGTCCCGCCGGGCGCCGCGGCCCGCGGGTGTTTCCGGGGCCGGCCCGCACGGCCGCCGGGACCCCGCCGGCCCGCTCGCGACGGCGTTCGCCCGCTCCGCGGCCCCTCCCGGCCGCCGGCGTCGCCGCCCGGCCCCGCCCACCGGGTCCCGGGCCGTCACCGCCGCCCGCCCCGCACGCTCCCCCGCCCCCCGTGAGCCGCCACCGCTCCCCGCCCGCCCGCGCCCCCTGCCCCGCGAGCCGCCACCGCTTCCCGTCCCGCCCGCTCTCCCGCCCCCGGGGCCCCAGGACCCCGGGGTTCGAGTGGCTGGGGCCGCGGGGGCGGCCGAGGATGGAGACGGGGCCGCCCGAGGGGCGGAACGGCATGAGAAGGGACCTCCTCCTCTGCTAGATTTGGCCCCAGATTGGTCTATACCACAGGACCCCTTCCCAGCCCCTCACCAGATCGGCAGGCACAGCGTGGAAGTTGTCATCGTCAAGGACGCCGAGGCGGGCGGCGAACTCATCGCGGACGGCATCGCCGACCTCCTGCGCCGCAAGCCCGACGCGCTGCTCGGCGTGGCCACGGGCTCGACCCCGCTGCCCGTCTACGCCGCCCTGACCGCCCTGGTCCGGGCGGGTTCCGTGGACGTCTCGCGGGCCCGGATCGCCCAGCTGGACGAGTACGTCGGCCTCCCCGCCGGACACCCGGAGTCGTACCGCTCCACCGTGCTCCGCCAGGTCGTCGAACCGCTCGGGCTCTCCCCCGAGGCCTTCATGGGGCCCGACGGCTCCGCCGAGGACGTCCAGGCGGCCTGCGAGGACTACGACCGGGCCCTGCGCGACGCCGGCGGCGTGGACCTGCAGATCCTCGGAATCGGCACCGACGGGCACATCGGCTTCAACGAGCCGTGCTCCTCGCTCGCCTCCCGCACCCGGATCAAGACGCTCACCGAGCAGACCCGGGTGGACAACGCGCGCTTCTTCGACGACGACATCGAGCAGGTGCCGCACCACGTCATCACCCAGGGCATCGGCACCATCCTGGAAGCCCGCCACCTGGTGCTGCTCGCCACCGGCGAGGGCAAGGCCGAGGCCGTGGCGCGGACCGTCGAGGGCCCGGTGGCGGCCGTCGTGCCGGCCTCCGCGCTCCAGCTGCACCCGCACGCCACGATCGTCGTGGACGAGGCCGCCGCCTCCGAGCTGAAGCTCGCGGACTACTTCCGCCACACCTTCGCCGGCAAGCCCGCCTGGCAGGGCATCTAGGACGTACGCGAGGGGCCCGGCACCTGGATCAGGTGCCGGGCCCCTCTCGCGTGCGTCCCGTCAGGCGCCGGTCCCGACGACGGCCTCCGCGGCCGCGAGGCCGCAGACCCGGGCCGCGCCGTGCGTGGCGATGTGCAGGGCCCCGCGCGGCTCCGCCTCGTTGAGGCCCATCTCGACCACGACCGTGTCGGGACGGGCCGCGAGGAGGCCGTCCAGGGCCTCGGTCATCCACGGGTGCCGGTGGGCGTCGCGCACGACCGCCACGATGCGGCGCTCCCCCGCGGCGGCCAGGACGGCGTCCACGGAGGACTCTCCGTACGATCCGGTCTCCGTGCCGGGCAGGAGGCGCTCCAGCTCCGCCGCGACGCCCCAGGGCGTCTCGTCGCCGACCGCGAAGTTCGCGACCGGGGTGAAGGAGGCCACGTAGGGGGCGCCGGTCACCGGCGCGTACGGTCGGTCGCCGCGGGTCACCCTGAGGGCCCGGCGGGCCGCGACGAGTCCGATGTCGGTGCCGGGCGCGGTCCCCTCCTGCACTGCCGCGCCCGGCACCGACCCAGCCCCCCTGGCCCGGTGCGCCTGGGTCCAGGCCGCCAGGGCGCGCACGCGCGCCGCGGCGTCGGCCAGCCGCTCCTCGGGCAGTTCACCGGTCCGCACCGCGTCGACGAGCGCGTCGCGCAGCCGCAGTACGGTGTCCTCGTCGCACAGCCCGCCGCCGACGCAGATGGCGTCGGCGCCCGCGGCGACGGCGAGGACCGATCCGCGCTCGATGCCGTACGTCGCCGAGACGGCCCGCATCTCCATGCCGTCGGTGACGATCAGCCCCTCGAAGCCCAGCTCCCGGCGCAGCAGACCGGTCAGGATCTGCGGGCTCAGGGTGGCCGGACGGTGGGGGTCGAGCGCGGACAGAAGGATATGCGCGCTCATGACCGCTTTGGTACCCGCGGCGACGGCCGCGCGGAAAGGTGCCAGCTCACGGGCGTGGAGTGTGGCGAGGTCCACATCGATCCGGGGCAGCGCGTCGTGGGAGTCCACGTTGGTGTCGCCGTGTCCGGGGAAGTGCTTCGTGCAGGCCGCGACCCCGACGCCCTGGAGGCCCTCGACGTACGCGACGGTGTGCCGGGCCACCAGGTCCGGGTCCGCGCCGAAGGACCGGACGCCGATGACCGGGTTCTCGGGATCGGAGTTGACGTCCGCCGAGGGGGCCCAGTTGAGGTCCACTCCGCACCGCGCGAGCCGGCGGCCGAGCTCGCGGGCCACGGCCCGGGTGAGCCCGACGTCGTCGACGCTGCCCAGCGCGTAGTTGCCGGGGAAGGACGAGCCCTGCCTGACCTCGAGCCGGGTGACGTCGCCGCCCTCCTCGTCGATGGCGACGAGGACGTCGTCCCGCTCGGCCCTGAGCTGCGCGGTGAGCGCGGTGAGCTGGTCGGGGGTGGCGATGTTCCGGCCGAAGAGGCCGACCGACGACAGGCCCTCGCCGATGCGGCGGAGCAGCCAGTCGGGGGCGGTGGTGCCGACGAAGCCGGGCTGGAGGACCGTGAGCGCGTCACGCGTCAGGGTGTCCGTGCCTTGTACGAGTGTCGTCATGGGGAGCCGTTATCCCTTCACCGCACCGGCCGTGAGACCCGCGGCCATCTTGCGCTGGACGAGGAGGAAGAGGATCACGATGGGGACGGCCATCATCGTGGAGCCGGCCATCATCGGGGCGTACTCGGTGCCGTTCTTGGTGATGAAGTTGCTCAGCCAGACGGTGGCCGTCTGGTTCGGCTGGCTCATCAGCATCAGGGCGTACAGGTACTCGTTCCACGCCTGGATGAAGCCGTAGACCGAGGTGGCGACCATGCCCGGCGCGAGCAGCGGGAAGACGACGCGGACGAAGGCGCCGGTGCGGGTGCAGCCGTCGACCTGGGCGGCCTCCTCCAGCTCCTTGGGGATGTTCACGATGAAGCCGCGGAGGGTCCAGACCGTGAAGGGGAGGATGAAGGTCAGGTAGGTGATGACCAGACCGCTGATCCTGTCGTACTGCCCGAGGTCGTTGAGGAGCAGGAAGACCGGGATGATCATGGCGACGAGCGGGATCATCTGGACCGCGAGGATGCCGACGATCACGATCTTGCGGCCGCGGAAGGCGAAGCGGGAGATCGCGAGGGCGGCGAGCAGGCCGACCGCGATGCCGATGACGACCACGACGAGCGAGACGACGAGGCTGCGGACGACCGGGCCCCAGAAGTCCGCGATGTCGAGGGCCCGCCGGAAGTTGTCCAGCGTGAAGGCCGACGGGAAGAAGTGCGGGTCGGGGTCGATGGCGTCCTTGGCCGGCTTGAACGCCGTGTTGACCATCCAGTAGACCGGGAAGCCGGCCGTGACGACGACGAGCAGGCCGAGGAGGTTCCAGCCGGCCTTGGACGTGCGGCGGCGGACCACGGGTGCCGGGACCTTGGCGGCCGCGTTCGCGGGGGCGTGGGCGGCGCTCACTCCACATCTCCGATCTTGAGCATCTGGCGCATGTAGACGGCGACGACGCCGAGCAGGAGGAGGACCGTGACGAGCGCGATCGCCGAGCCGGTGCCGTAGTCGTTGACGACGAAGGCCCGGTCGAAGGAGTACGTGGTGAGGAGCTGGAACTCGGGCTCGGGGTGCCCGTTGCGCATCACGTAGACCTGCGGGAAGACGCCCATGTCCCAGATGACCGAGAGCGTGGTCAGCATGACGATGATGGGCTTGAGGACGGGCAGGGTGACGAAGCGGAAGACGCCCCAGGCGCCCGCCCCGTCGAGCCGGGCGGCCTCTTCGAGCTCCTTGGGCACCTGGGTGAGGCCGGCGCTCAGGGTGATCACCACGAAGGGGACCGCGCCCCAGACGACGAGCAGCATGATCACCGCGAGGCCCTGGGGGCCGCTGGCGAACCAATTGTGGCCGATCATGTCGACGCCGGGGAGGCGGCTGAGCAGCCAGTTCAGTACGCCGTAGTCGGCGTCGAAGAGCCACTTGAAGATGGCGGTCGCGACGATGATGGGCATGCCCCAGCTCGCCACGAGCACGATGTTGATGAGCGCCTTGACCCAGCCGGAGACCCGCTGGAGCAGGAGCGCGATCAGCATGCCCAGGACCATGGTGGCGATCACGGCGCCGGCCGCGAAGACGACCGTGCGCAGGACGACGGTCCAGAACTCGCCGTCACCGAGGATCCTGGCGAAGTTGTCGAAGCCGGCCGACTCCGCCTCCTGGAAGCCCCAGAGCTGGGGCTGGCCGAACTTCTGGAACGAGAGGGTGACCAGGCGGACCAGCGGGTAGCCCAGCACCAGGAGCAGGACCAGGAGGCATGGCGCGAGGAGCAGCCATGGGACGCCCGCCCCGCCGTTCGACTTCCTGCCGGGCTTCCCCGGGGCTCCGGCCGTGGCGCCGGAGGGTGGCGATTGCCGCACCGGCGGCACCTTCGCGGTGGTTGTGTCTGCGGCACTCATCCCGTGCTCCTCAGCGATCCCTCTCCTGGTACGGGCGGCAGGGCCCCGTCGTGCGACGGGGCCCTGCCCACGGGTCACTTGGTGTTGATGACCTTGTCGATCGCGGCGTCGGCGGCCTTGGCGGCCTCCTCGACCGGCTTGCCCTTGGCGATGTCGACGAGCATCGTCTTGAGGATCTGGGCCTTCTCGACCTGGCCCCAGCCGGGGGCGGTCGGGACGAAGTAGCTCAGCTCGGCGGCGGTGGCCGGAACGGCGGTGGCCGGGTCGTTCTTCAGGGGGGCGAGGGCCGTCTTGTTGTTGGGCAGGTTGCCCTTGGCGACGAGGCCCTTCTGGCCCTCGGCGCCGGTGAAGGCGGCGATCCACTCGGCCGCGACGCCCTGCGCCTTGGACTTGACCGGGATGGCCAGGTCCGAACCGCCGAGGAAGACCGGGAGGTTCTTGCCGGACGGGCCGGGCATCACGAAGTTCTCGAGCTTGTCCTTCAGCCCGCCGACCTTGTCGGTCTTCGGGTCGGCGGCGGTGGCGCCCTCCCAGCCGGCGGCGAAGATCGTCGCGGACTTGCCCTGGCCGAAGACGACGGGACGGTCGGACTCGTCCTTCGTCTTGTCGCCGTGCATGTACTTGTCGAGGATGTCCTTGTAGGCGTTGAGGCCCTTGACGGACTCCGGCGAGGAGAGGTTCGCCTTCCAGTTCTCGCCGTCCTGCTTGGCGATGGAGCCGCCCGCGTCGTAGACGAAGGACATCGCGCCGTACCAGTCCGGCGACGGCTGGTACCAGGCGCTGAACTTGTCGCCCTTCTTCGCCTGGATGGCGTCGAGGGCGGCGGTCAGCTCGGCCCAGGTCTTCGGGGCGGCCTTCACGCCGGCCTCGGCGGCGATGTCCTTGCGCCAGGTGCCCACGCGGCCGCCGGCGTAGTAGGGGACGCCGTAGGTCTTGCCGTTGTAGGTGACCGAGGCCTTGAGGGCGTCGAGCCACTTGTCCGAGTTCTCGAACTTCGACGGGTCGATCTCGGCGAAGGCGCCCTTGGCCATGTAGCTGATCATCTCGGAGTTGCCCATCTCGACAACGTCCGGGGCCTTGTCCGTGGCGAGGACCGCGTCCAGCTTGGTGTTCTTGTCCGGCCAGCCGTAGTACTCGTGCTTGATCGTGATGCCGGGGTGCTTCTTGGTCACGGCGTCGTCGGCGGCCTTGACCAGTTCGGGCCAGTTGTTCTGGGCGTCGACGGTCAGCCAGACGGTGATCTCCTTGGCGTCGCCGCCGGCGTTGCCACCGCCCTTGCCGTCCGAGCCGCCGCACGCCGCGATAGAGACCATCATGCCCGCGACACCGATCGCCGCGATGAGCTTGCGCTTCACGCCACCCTCCTCAGGGATGCCTGCAACCCCCCTGCCCACCGCGCGAAGACATACGTCGGGTAATGCTCGTGGGGCTGGGACCTGGTCTTTAATGGTTTAGACCAGTACCCGGAGCTTGGCCTAGACCTTTTTGGGTGTCAAGGGTGCGCAAGACGGGTATCCGGGTCCGTTACCGGACCGACACCTCTTCCCGCCCGCCCCCGCCGGCGCACCGCCCGTCCCCGCCGGCAGCCCGCCCGGCGACCGGGCGCGCCGCCCCGCGGCCCCGGACCGCGCCCCGCCCCGGCCGCGCCGCGCCCCTCCGGCACCCCGCTCGACCGAGATGGCCTAGACCAACCGTGGATCTCTCGGTGTATAAGAAGCACAGGGACGACTCCTCCTCGCCGACCCGGCACGTATCGGCAGGAGAAACCGTGGAGGCACACGAGGCGTGCCACCATGTGAGCCGCGACAGACGGAGGAGCCGGTGACGGCAACAGCACAGGAGTCGGGAAGGCACGCCATGGCCACGGACGCGGACGGTACGGAGACGGAGAGCGGGACACCCACCCGCACCGCGCGCGTGCCCAAGTACTACCGCCTGAAGCGCCACTTGCTCGACATGACGGAGACCCTGCCGCCCGGCACGCCGGTCCCGCCGGAACGGACCCTGGCCGCCGAGTTCGACACCTCGCGCACCACCGTGCGCCAGGCGCTCCAGGAACTGGTCGTCGAGGGACGGCTGGAGCGCATCCAGGGCAAGGGCACCTTCGTGGCCAAGCCCAAGGTCTCCCAGGCCCTCCAACTCACCTCCTACACCGAGGACATGCGCGCCCAGGGGCTGGAGCCGACCTCCCAGCTCCTCGACATCGGCTACGTCACCGCCGACGACACCCTCGCCGGACTGCTCGACATCACGGCCGGCGGCCGGGTGCTGCGCATCGAGCGCCTGCGGCTCGCCAGCGGGGAGCCGATGGCGATCGAGACCACCCACCTGTCGGCGAAGCGCTTCCCCGCCCTGCGCCGCTCGCTCGTGAAGTACACCTCGCTCTACACCGCGCTCGCCGAGGTCTACGACGTGCACCTCGCCGAGGCGGAGGAGACCATCGAGACCTCCCTCGCCACCCCGCGCGAGGCCGGCCTGCTCGGCACGGACGTGGGCCTGCCGATGCTGATGCTCTCCCGCCACTCGCTGGACGCCCGGGGGGAGCCGGTGGAGTGGGTGCGGTCCGTCTACCGCGGCGACCGGTACAAGTTCGTGGCACGGCTCCAGCGCCCCCACGGCTGAACGGCGCCACCGCCCCGTGCCCTCCGTCCGGACGGCCGCACCCGCGCGGGTGCGGCCGTCCGGCGTTTCCGGGGCCCGTCCCCCGGCGGGCGCCCCGGCCCGGCGCGCCCCGGGCCCGGCGCGCCCGTCCTCACCACACCTCCACCGGCGCGTCCCATCCGTTATGCGGACGGGGGTTCCATGGAGCGGACGTGTCCCCTAGATTTCCCCAGCACTACCGAGGTGATCAGCGAGGGGACGGAATCGCCATGCCAGAAGCGGCACGAGGGAAGACACCACACGAGGAAGCGGCGCCGGAACGGCGGCCGGTCGTCACCCCCCTGCGGGTGGTGATCGCGCTCTGCCTCGTCGCCCCGTTCGTGGCGGTGCTCTGGGTGGGTTCCTACGCGAAGACGGAACCGCTCTTCGCCGGCATCCCCTTCTTCTACTGGTACCAGATGCTCTGGGTGCTGGTCTCCACCGCGCTCACCATGATCGCGTACAAGCTGTGGCAGCGGGACCAGCGGTCCCGCAAGGGGGGTGACGCGCGATGAAGGACGGCGTGAACGGCGTGGCGCTCGGCGTCTTCGTCTTCTTCTTCGTGGCCGTCACGGTCATGGGCTTCCTGGCGGCCAAGTGGCGCAAGGCCGAGAACGAGCACAGCCTCGACGAGTGGGGCCTGGGCGGCCGGTCCTTCGGCACCTGGGTGACCTGGTTCCTGCTCGGCGGCGACCTCTACACCGCGTACACCTTCGTCGCCGTCCCCGCGGCCATCTACGCGGCGGGCGCGGCCGGCTTCTTCGCCGTGCCGTACACCATCCTGGTGTACCCGCTGATCTTCACCTTCCTGCCCCGCCTGTGGTCGGTGTCGCACAAGCACGGATACGTCACCACCTCCGACTTCGTGCGCGGCCGCTTCGGCTCCAAGGGCCTGTCGCTCGCGGTGGCGGTCACCGGCATCCTCGCCACCATGCCGTACATCGCGCTCCAGCTCGTCGGCATCCAGGCCGTCCTGGACGTGATGGGCGTCGGCGGCGGCGAGACCACGCACTGGTTCGTCAAGGACCTGCCGCTGCTCATCGCCTTCGGCGTCCTCGCGGCGTACACGTACTCCTCGGGCCTGCGCGCGCCCGCCCTCATCGCCTTCGTCAAGGACACCCTGATCTACCTCGTCATCGCGGTGGCGATCATCTACATCCCGATCAAGCTGGGCGGCTTCGACGAGATCTTCAGCAAGGCGGGCGAGGCCTTCGCGCAGACCAACCCGGCGACCGGCAAGCCGCGCGGCGCGCTCGTCCCCGGCGAGGCCGGCCAGTGGACGTACGCGACGCTCGCGCTCGGTTCGGCGCTCGCGCTCTTCATGTACCCGCACTCCATCACGGCGACGCTGTCGTCCCGGAGCCGCGAGGTCATCCGCCGCAACACCACGATCCTGCCGCTGTACTCGCTGATGCTGGGCCTGCTCGCGCTGCTGGGCTTCATGGCGATCGCCGCCGGCATCCAGGTGAAGAACGGCCAGCTCGCCATCCCGCAGCTCTTCGAGACCATGTTCCCGGACTGGTTCGCGGGCGTCGCGTTCGCCGCGATCGGCATCGGCGCGCTCGTCCCCGCCGCGATCATGTCGATCGCCGCCGCCAACCTCTTCACCAGGAACATCTACAAGGACTTCATCAAGCCGGACGCCACCCCGGCGCAGGAGACCAAGGTCTCCAAGATCGTCTCGCTCCTGGTGAAGGTCGGCGCGCTCGTCTTCGTCCTCACCATGGACAAGACGGTCGCGATCAACTTCCAGCTCCTCGGCGGCATCTGGATCCTGCAGACCTTCCCGGCCCTGGTCGGCGGCCTGTTCACCCGCTGGTTCCACCGCTGGGCGCTGCTCGCGGGCTGGGCCGTGGGCATGGTCTACGGCACGGTCGCCGCCTACGGCGTCGCCAGCCCGACCCAGAAGCACTTCGGCGGCTCCTCCGCCGAGATCCCGGGCATCGGCGAGATCGGCTACATCGGTCTCACCGCCTTCGTCCTCAACGTCCTGGTCACCGTGGTCCTCACCTTCGTCCTCAAGGCCGCCAAGGCCCCCGAGGGCGTGGACGAGACCTCGCCGTCGGACTACACGGCGGACGCCGGCGACCCGGGCGTGAAGACCGAGATGGAGGAGATCACCGCGCCGACGCGCTGATTCCGCACGCACGCGCGCGCGTGACGGGCCCGGGGGCCTCCCGTCGGGAGACCCCCGGGCCCCGTCGCGTCCCCGGCGGGCACACTGCCCCCATGGACTTCACGATCAGGGCGGTACGGCCCGAGGAGTACGAGGCGCTCGGCGAGCTGACCGGGCGCACCTATCTGGACGACGGACTGCTGGCGTACGGGGCCGAGGACTCCTACCTGGCGGTGCTGCGGGACACGGCGCGGCGGGCCCGCGAGAGCGAGGTCCTCGTCGCGGAGGACACCGGGGCCGCGCCGGGCCGGATCGTCGGCGGGGTGACCTTCGCCCGGGGCGGCACGCCGTGGGCCGACATCGCCGTGGAGGGCGAGGCCGAGTTCCGGATGCTCGTGGTCGCCCGGGAGGCCCGCGGCCGGGGCATCGGGGAGGCGCTCGTACGGGCCTGTGCCGACCGGGCGCGGGCCCTCCCGGGGTGCGCCCGGATCGTGCTCTCCACGGACTCCGTGATGACCTCCGCGCACCGGATCTACGAGCGTCTGGGCTTCGTCCGCACCCCGCACCGGGACTGGGAGCCGATCCCCGATCACCCCCTGCTCACCTACTCCTTGGAGTTCTGAGCCTCCCCACCGTCCCGAGTCGTGACACAACATGTGGGGGGTGCCGCGAGCGGTGCCCCCCACATGTATGCTCGTCCTCGCTGTCGACGCAGGGGAATCCGGCGCGAATCCGGAACTGTCCCGCAACGGTGTGCTTCGTGCGGTTTCGTCCGGAGCGAGTCCGAGCACCTGCGACCAGCGCGCCCGGTCCGTCCGTTCCGGGTGCCTACAGACGTCCGGGCCTCGCGGAGTGGGCCGGTGGACGCGGCGCGTCGTGCCTGGACGCCCGCCCGCCCGCCTTCCCTCCCCGCGGCCCCGAGCCGAGCGAGGGAGAGCCCCCACGTGACCATCGCGCCCGCCGATCCGGCTTCGGCCGAGGCTTCCGCGGTCGAGAGCGACGGACCCGGGACCGTGCTGCTGCGGACCCTGACCGACCTCACCGCCGATCTCCCCGACACCGACCCCGGCAAGGTCGCCGCCGCCGCGCTCCGCGGCCGCAGCGCCGCGTCGGACGAGGCGGAGCTGCGCGAGCTGGCCACCGAGGCGGCCGCCGGCCTCATCGCCGAGGACCCCGCCTACTCCCGGCTCGCCGCCCGGCTCCTCACCATCACCATCGCGGACGAGGCCGCCTCCCAGGGCTCCGCCGTCTTCTCCGCCTCCGTGGCCGTCGGCCACCGCGAGGGCCTGATCGCGGACCGCACCGCCGGGTTCGTCGCGCTGCACGCCGACCGGCTCGACGCGACGATCGACCCGGCCGGCGACGACCGCTTCGGCTACTTCGGCCTGCGCACCCTCTACTCGCGCTACCTGCTGCGCCACCCGATCACCCGCAAGGTGATCGAGACCCCCCAGCACTTCATGCTGCGCGTCGCCTGCGGCCTGGCCGAGGACGAGAGCGTCCGCGCGCTCGACGAAGTGGCCGCGCTGTACGGCCTGATGAGCCGGCTCGACTACCTGCCGTCCTCGCCGACGCTCTTCAACTCCGGCACCCGTCACCCGCAGATGTCCTCCTGCTACCTCCTGGACTCTCCGCAGGACGAGCTGGACTCCATCTACGACCGCTACCACCAGGTCGCGCGCCTCTCGAAGCACGCGGGCGGCATCGGCCTCTCGTACTCCCGCGTCCGCGCCCGCGGTTCCCTGATCCGGGGCACCAACGGGCACTCGAACGGCATCGTGCCGTTCCTGAAGACCCTGGACGCCTCCGTCGCGGCCGTGAACCAGGGCGGCCGCCGCAAGGGCGCCGCCGCCGTCTACCTGGAGACCTGGCACGCGGACATCGAGGAGTTCCTGGAGCTCCGCGACAACACGGGCGAGGACCAGCGCCGCACGCACAACCTCAACCTGGCGCACTGGGTCCCGGACGAGTTCATGCGCCGCGTGAACGCCGACGCCGAGTGGTCGCTGTTCTCCCCGTCGGACGTGCCCGAGCTGGTCGACCTGTGGGGCGACGAGTTCGACGCCGCCTACCGCCGGGCCGAGGCGGCCGGCCTGGCCCGCAAGACGATGCCGGCCCGCGACCTGTACGGCCGGATGATGCGGACCCTGGCCCAGACCGGCAACGGCTGGATGACCTTCAAGGACGCCTCGAACCGGACGGCCAACCAGACCGCCGAGCCCGGCCACACCGTCCACTCCTCCAACCTCTGCACGGAGATCCTGGAGGTCACCGACGACGGCGAGACCGCGGTCTGCAACCTGGGCTCGGTCAACCTCGGCGCGTTCGTGCGGGACGGCGGCATCGACTGGGAGCGCCTGGACGCGACCGTCCGCACGGCCGTCACCTTCCTCGACCGGGTCGTCGACATCAACTTCTACCCGACCGAGCAGGCGGGCCGCTCCAACTCCCGCTGGCGTCCGGTCGGCCTGGGCGCCATGGGCCTCCAGGACGTCTTCTTCCAGCTGCGGATGCCCTTCGACTCCCCGGAGGCGCGGGCGCTCTCCACCCGGATCGCGGAGCGGATCATGCTCGCCGCGTACGAGGCCTCCGCCGACCTCGCCGAGCGCAACGGTCCGCTCCCGGCCTGGGAGAAGACCCGCGCCGCCCGCGGCGTGCTGCACCCCGACCACTACGACGTCGAGCTGAACTGGCCGGAGCGCTGGGCCGCGCTGCGCGAGCGGATCGCCGCCGTCGGCATGCGCAACTCGCTGCTCCTCGCCATCGCGCCGACCGCGACGATCGCCTCGATCGCCGGGGTGTACGAGTGCATCGAGCCGCAGGTCTCCAACCTGTTCAAGCGCGAGACGCTGTCGGGCGAGTTCCTCCAGGTCAACTCGTACCTCGTGGCCGAGCTGAAGGAGCTCGGCGTGTGGGACGCGCAGACCCGCGAGGCGCTGCGCGACGCCAACGGCTCGGTGCAGGGCTTCACCTGGGTCCCGGCCGAGGTGCGCGAGCTGTACCGCACGGCCTGGGAGATCCCGCAGCGCGGCCTGATCGACATGGCCGCCGCCCGCACCCCGTTCCTCGACCAGTCGCAGTCGCTGAACCTGTTCCTGGAGACGCCCACCATCGGCAAGCTGTCGTCGATGTACGCGTACGCCTGGAAGCAGGGCCTGAAGACGACGTACTACCTGCGCTCCCGCCCGGCGACCCGGATCGCCCGCGCCGCCCGGGCGTCGACGGCGGCGGCCGCGCCCCTCCCCGTCCAGCAGGCCTCCGACCCCGACGCGGTCGCCTGCTCCCTGGAAAACCCCGAGTCCTGCGAGGCCTGCCAGTAATGAGCTCCACCGAACAGAAGAACCTGCTCGACCCGGGCTTCGAACTCACCCTCCGCCCCATGCGCTACCCGGACTTCTACGAGCGCTACCGGGACGCCATCAAGAACACCTGGACCGTCGAGGAGGTCGACCTCCACTCGGACGTCGCCGACCTCGCCAAGCTCACCCCCGGTGAGCAGCACATGATCGGACGTCTGGTCGCCTTCTTCGCGACCGGCGACTCGATCGTGGCGAACAACCTGGTCCTGACGCTCTACAAGCACATCAACTCCCCCGAGGCGCGGCTCTACCTGAGCCGGCAGCTCTTCGAGGAGGCCGTGCACGTCCAGTTCTACCTGACGCTGCTCGACACCTACCTGCCCGACCCGGACGACCGCGCCGCCGCGTTCGACGCCGTCGAGAACATCCCCTCCATCCGCGAGAAGGCGCAGTTCTGCTTCCGCTGGATGGACTCGGTGGAGAAGATCGAGCGCCTGGAGACCAAGGCCGACCGGCGCCGTTTCCTGCTGAACCTGATCTGCTTCGCGGCGTGCATCGAGGGCCTGTTCTTCTACGGCGCCTTCGCCTACGTGTACTGGTTCCGGTCCCGGGGCCTGCTGCACGGCCTGGCGACCGGCACCAACTGGGTCTTCCGCGACGAGACGATGCACATGAACTTCGCCTTCGAGGTCGTGGACACCGTCCGCAAGGAGGAGCCGGAGCTGTTCGACGACGAGCTCCGGCAGCAGGTCACCGACATGCTGAAGGAGGCCGTGGAGGCGGAGCTCCAGTTCGGCCGCGACCTGTGCGGCGACGGCCTGCCGGGCATGAACACCGAGTCGATGCGCGAGTACCTCCAGTGCGTCGCCGACCAGCGCCTCCAGCGCCTCGGCTTCGCCCCGGTGTACGGCTCGGAGAACCCGTTCTCCTTCATGGAGCTCCAGGGCGTCCAGGAGCTGACCAACTTCTTCGAGCGCCGCCCGTCCGCCTACCAGGTGGCGGTCGAGGGCTCGGTGGACCTGGACGAGGACTTCTAGGACGTACGGGAGAGGGCCCCGCACCGGCATCGGTGCGGGGCCCTTCCGCGTACGCGCGCGTGGATCAGTCGTTGGGGACCGTCTCGTAGCGCGGGGTGCCCTCCGCCATCTGGCGCAGGGCGTCCTTGCGGTCCCGCTTGGAGAGGCGGTCGATGTAGAGGCGGCCGTACAGGTGGTCCGTCTCGTGCTGGAGGCAGCGGGCGAAGTAGCCGGTGCCGCGCACCTTGATCGGGTTGCCCCGGGCGTCCTGGCCGTGGACCTCGGCGTAGTCGGGGCGGGCCAGCTCGGCGTAGGCGGTCGGCACGGAGAGGCAGCCCTCGTTGGACTCGTCCAGGACGCGCCGCTCGGCCGGCAGCTCCTGGAGGACCGGGTTGACCACGACGCCGGTGTGCCGGACGCCCTCGTCGTCCGGGCAGTCGTAGACGAAGACCTTGAGGTCCACACCGATCTGGTTCGCGGCCAGGCCCACGCCCTCGGCGGCCCTCTGGCTGGCGAACATGTCGTCGATCAGCGCCGCGAGTTCGTCGCCGAACTCGGTGACGTCCTTGCACTCCCGGTGGAGCACGGGGTTGCCGACGACCGTGATCGGGCGGGCCTTGCCGCGCTCGCGGTGGGCGAGCTCGCGCGCCTCGCAGTCCTCCGTGTCCACGACGAAGCCGTCGTTGATCTGCGTCTGCTCGTCCGTCTCCTGCTGCGCCATGTCCGGCCGCGCCTTCCTGAAAACCCGATTCCGTCGGAGGACAGCCTACGGGGCACGGGGAGGGCGCTCAGCAGACCTCTTCGAGATCCCGCCACTCGCGGCTGTCCGGACTGTCCGCCACCCAGCCGTCGAGGAGCCCGCGCACCAGGCTCGCCGGGGCCGCGATGCCGCACTCCCGCTCCGGCACCCACAGCTCGCCGGGCGAGCGGTGTCCGAGCGGCCCGGGGTGCCCGGGCTCGCTGTGGTCGTGCGGGTCGGAGTGCTCGCCCTCGCCCTCGGCGCTCGGCATGGTGGATTCGGAGCAGGCGCGGCAGAGGAGGCGCACGGAGGACGACCAGTCCTCGGCGGCGAAGCCCGCCTCGGCGGCCAGCTGTTCCAGGGCGTCCCGGTCGGCCTCGGTGGCGGCCTCCAGGAGGACCACCCAGGTGGGGACGGGCGAGGGCGCCCACAGCTCGATCTCGTCGAAGACCGGGTAGGAGGGGCCCGCGGTGGTGGTGCGCTCGCCGTTCGGCACGCCGTCGTGGAGGACGACCTCGCCCCAGCGGCGCCCGGAGGACGGCAGCGGGATGGAGAGGACCTCCAGCCGGGCCGGGTCGAGCCGGCGGCCCCACACGACCTCGGCCTCGCCCTCGGGCGAGAGCCGGACGGCGGCGCTGCCCAGCTCCATCCCGGCGGGCTCGCCCGTGTCGGCGGCGGCCCCGGGCACCTTCAGCCCGTACGCCTGCCAGGCACGGCGGGCCAGCGGCCAGTCCTGGAGGGCGGTGGCGGCGATGCCGACGTTCCACCAGTCGGGGGCGCCGGTCTCCTTGTCGAGCAGCGCGACCGCGCGCAGTCCGGCGGCCCTGGCCTGCTCCCAGTCGTGCCGGAACTTGTGCAGCAGCGCCAGGTTGAACCAGGACTCCGAGAGCCAGGGTTCCAGGTCCGCCGCGCGCGTGAGGAGCGCGCCCGCGTCCTCGTACCGGCCGTCGCCGATCAGCGTGAACGCGCGGTCGGTGGCCTGCCGCCACGAGGCGGAGGGCCGATGCCGTACCTTCCCGAAGATCTTCACGATTCCCGCCTGCCGGTCGCTTCACCCTCTTGTTCGCATCCAACCATGCCCGGTCGGACGCGCGCTCATTACCCATGGGTTACCCCGGGAGGGCCCGGGTCACCCCAGCGGTTCCGCTCCGGGCCAGGACCCGGGCCAGGCCCTCGACGACGTCCGGGTGGTAGTCGCGGGCGGTGCCGAGCCTGAGGTGTTCCAGGGCGTCGAGGGCGGCACCCGCGCCGTCGCCCGCCAGGTCGTCGTAGGCGTTCACGGCCCGGACGATGCGGGCGGGAAGCGGCTGGTCGCGGTAGGGGTCGGCCTGCCGTTCCACGACCACGGCGACGGCCGGGGGGACCCCGGTCCTGCGGACGACCTCGCCGCCCAGGAGGGCGATCCGGCGCTGCTCCTCGGCCGGGAGGAGGGCGGTGGCGCCGCCCTCGACGGGGTCGACCAGGGAGAGCTGGCCGATGTCGTGCATGAGCGCCGCGTGTTCGAGGACGGTCAGCTCGGTCCCGGAGAGGCCCAGCTCGCGTCCGACGGCCGCGCTGAGGGCGGCGACCCGGTGGGCGTGGCCGGGCGGGGTGCAGCCGGCGACCTCGGTCGCCCGTGCGAGGGAGGCGATGGTCTGCCGGCCGACGGTGCGAACGGCCGCGTAGCGGCGGTGGGAGACCTGGGCGAGCAGGAGCGGGACGGCGAGCACGGGCAGCGCCCACAGGCCGGCGGCGGCGACGCCGAGCGCCATGACGGTGCCGGTGGCGCAGACGGCGGAGCCGATGCCGAGGAGGGCGCGCAGTTCGTCGCGGAGGAGGGAGCCGTACGGGAACCCGGTGCGGGCGCGGAGCAGGAGGGCGGCGAGCACCGCGTCGCACAGGGCGGTGAGGACGAGCAGGAGCCCGAGGAGGAGGGCGTACGACGGGCCCTCGCCGAGGTGCCCGGCGGGGGTGCCGGCGCCGTGGAGGGGCTGGGAGCAGAGCGCGGCGAAGGCGACGGTGAGGACGCGGCGGGCGAGGTGGTCGCGGCCGGGGCCCCGGCCCCGGACGAGGTGGGGGACGATCCCGGCGAGGCCGGCGGCGGTGACGACGGCGACGGTCTGGAGGACGCCGTGGGCGGCGGCGCCTCCCGCGCTCTCCCCGAGCAGGGCGTACGCGAGGGCCCCGGCGGCGGCGAGCGGCGCGGGCTCCCTCTCGTCGGGGTCGGCGCCCCAGCGGGCGAGCTCGCCCAGGGCGACGAGGGCGCCGAAGGCGAGGGCGTCCCCGGGCCGGTCGACGCCGTGCCGGAGGGCGGAGGCGAGGGCGGCGAGGCCGAGGAGCAGGGCGGCCGCGTGGACGGCGCCGACGGTGACGGCGCCGGGCCTCACCGGTGCTCCTTCGAGGGGGCGGGGGCTCCGGCCCCCCGGGGCGGGGGCACGTTCCCGTCGGGCGGGGTCTCGTCGGCGGTGACGGCGGGCCGCCAGCCGTGCCGGTCCAGGGCCCGGACGAAGGCGTCGACCATCCGGGGGTCGAAGTGGGTGCCCGCGCACCGTTCCAGTTCGGCGACGGCGGCGGGCACGGGGCGGGCGCGACTGTAGGAGCGGTGGGAGGTCATGGCGTCGAAGGCGTCGGCGACGGCGACCATCCGGGCGAACTCGGGGATCTCCTCCCCGCGCAGCCCGTACGGGTAGCCGCTGCCGTCCATGCGCTCGTGGTGGTGGAGGATCGCGGTCCGCGCCTCGCCGAGGAAGCCGATCCCCCGGACGATCTCGTGGCCGTACTCGGGGTGCAGTTCGATGACCCGGCGTTCCTCGGGGGTGAGGGGGCCGTCCTTGCGGAGCACCCGGGTGGGCACGCCCAGCTTCCCCACGTCGTGCAGGATGCCGGCGAAGCGGACGACGTCGAGCCGGTCCTCGGGCATGCCGAGTTCGCGGGCGATGAGGACGGAGGCGTGGCCGACGCGTTCGCTGTGGCCCCGGGTGTACCGGTCCTTGATGTCGACGGCCTGGACGAGGGCGCGGATGGTGGCCTGGTGGGCGGCGCGTTCGCGGTGGTACTGGCCGAAGACCCAGCAGGAGATGTACACGGGCAGGAGCACGAAGAGCGCGGCGACCGGCCCGTACGCGCTGCGCCACAGGACGGCCATCATCAGCCCGGCGAGCCCGTGCACGGCGTACGGGGCGAGCGCCCGGCCGGGCAGGCCGCGCCGGGCGGTCCGGGGGCACGGTCCGCCGGTGGCGGCACGGACGCCGCCGTCGAGGGCGGTGAGGACCAGGCAGAAGACGAGGGTGGCGGCGCCGGCGGGCAGCAGCGCGTACGGGAGGCCGGGGGCGTCCGCGCCGTGTCCGGGGGCGGCCGGGCCGCCCAGGGCGCCGGAGGCGTGGGCGGCGGCCCAGACGGAGAGGGCCGCGGCGGCGGCCCGCCAGGCGCGGCGGGGGCCGGCCGGGGGTTCCTCGACGCGGGCGAGGAGGCTGCCGGGGATCGCGGTGAGCGCGGCGGCGGGGGGCGGCAGGAGCAGCGCGGCGGCGAGGAGCACGGGGTAGAAGGAGCAGGTCCCCACGGGGGCGGAACCGCCGAGGGCGCGGCTCAGGAGGGGGCAGCGGGCGGGCAGTTCGCAGAGCGCGTACAGGGCGGCGAGGAGGACGGTCGTGCCCCAGGGCGTGCCGGGGCGCAGCGCGGGGAGGGCGCACGCGCCGGCGGCGAGCAGGGCACAGCCGATGTACACGCGGGCCGCCGGGGGAATGACCTTCACGCCCATCATCCCCGCCACGCTAGCGAGTCGGGCGGGCCGGGGCGGGGCGGTGGCGGCGATTCGCACCTTCGGGTGACGTGTGCGTCCGGCCGGCGCGGGGCCGGGTACGGCGGAGGCCGCCGCGATCGCGTCGCGGCGGCCTCCGCCGCCGGTGCGGGGGTGCCCGCCCGCCGGGGAAGGACGGCCGCGGCACGGGCGCCTCCGTCCCCGGTGCGGGGGTGCTACTTCCAGGTGCTGCACAGGCGTGCCCGTGACGCACCTCCGTCCCCGGTGCGGGGGTGCTACTCCTGCGGGGCGGGCCCCGCCGGGGCGCCGGTCGTGACGTCCTGCTCGGGCACCGCGTGGCCGCCCCGGATCAGCTCGATCCGGCCCATGACCTTGGCCCGCAGGTCGGCGGGGACCTCGTCACTGCCGCAGCAGCGCTTGACGAGCTTCTTCACGGCCTGCTCCAGGCCGTACTTCTCCAGGCACGGGGAGCACTCCTCGAAGTGCACCTCGAACTTGGTGCAGTCGCTGTCCGGCATCTCGTTGTCGAGGAACTCGTAGAGATGGTCCAGGACCTCCGAGCAATCCGTCTCGTGCGGCTCTCCGCAGCTCATGAGCCCGAGCCTTTCAGATCGTCCGACGTCTCACCGGCGCCCGCGGGGACCAGTCCGCGGTCGCGGGCGTAGTCCTCGAGCATGCCGCGCAGCTGGCGGCGGCCCCGGTGCAGCCGGGACATCACCGTACCGATGGGTGTCCCCATGATGTCCGCGATCTCCTTGTACGCAAAGCCCTCGACGTCGGCGAGATAGACCGCGATGCGGAACTCCTCGGGGATCGCCTGGAGCGCTTCCTTCACGTCGGAGTCGGGAAGGTGGTCGAGCGCCTGGGACTCGGCGGAACGCAGCCCGGTCGACATGTGCGACTCGGCGCGGGCGAGCTGCCAGTCCTCGATCTCCTCGGCGGCGCTGCGCTGGGGTTCGCGCTGCTTCTTGCGGTACGAGTTGATGAAGGTGTTGGTGAGGATGCGGTACAGCCACGCCTTGAGGTTCGTGCCCTCGCGGAACTGGTGGAAGGAGCCGTACGCCTTGGCGTAGGTCTCCTGCACCAGGTCCTCCGCGTCGGCGGGGTTCCGCGTCATGCGCAGCGCGGCGGAGTACATCTGGTCGAGGTAGCCGAGGGCGTCCCGTTCGAAGCGCGCGTTGCGCTCCCCGGTCGTCTCCTCGGGGCCTTCGTCGGTCCCTGTGTCGGTCCCAGTGACCGGACCCACCTCCTCCAGCGTGGCGGCGAGCCCGGGAGTGGACCCGCTCGTTTCGGAGGATAGACGAGGAACCGCCCCGCGCGCCGCCCGGCCGGGGGCGCCCTTGGGCGAGGGCAGCACCGTCCAGTCGAGGCCGGCGCCCCGTGCGCGCTCCGGGCAGATGGTCGAACCCATGCGGCGGACTCCCTCTCCTTGCTCTTCCTGCTGTCGTACGACGTACCGAACAACAGAGGCGGCCCGCCCGGCATTCCCGGCTCCCGGGACGCGGCCGGACAGGGCGTCAGCGCAGTGCGTCGAGCCACTCCGCGACGCCGTCCACGAGGAGGGCGAGGGCCTCGTCCTGGCCGAGGGGCGCGCGCCGGGGGAGGGCGAATCCGTGGTCCCCGTGGGGGACGGCGACGAGGCGGTGGGGGCCCTCCGGGTACTCCTCGGGGCGGCCGAAGGGGTCGTTGCCGCCCTGGACGACGAGGGTGGGCAGACCGGTGCCGAGGAGTTCGCCGGCGCGGGACCTCTCCGGCCTGCCCGGGGGGTGCAGCGGGAAGCTCAGGGCGAGGACGGCGAGGGCGCCCAGTTCGCGTGCGGTGCGGCAGGCGACGCGGGCGCCGGCGCTGCGGCCGCCGGCGACCACGGGGAGGCCCGGCGCCGTGAGGGCGGGCCAGAGGCCGCGCCAGGCGGTGTCCAGGGTCTTCGGGGCGGGCGCGACCTTCCTGCCCGCGACCCGCCAGGGCTGCTCGACGAGGGCGACGGTCACGCCCCGCGCGGGCAGCACCCCGGCGAGCGCCCGGAGGTCGCGGGCCTCCACGCCACCGCCGGCGCCGTGGCCGAGGGCGAGGACGGCCCACGGGTCCGGTCCCTCCGGCTCCTCGTGCCAGGTGATCCGGGCCTCGCCGGCGTCGGTGGGAACCGTCTCGTACCGCGTCGTCTCTCCGGTCACGCGCCCATTCTGCCGTCCCGGGCCGCCGGGGCGGCCGTTCAGAAGAGCGTGCCCTCCTCGGGGCCGTCCAGCTCCGTCAGGAGTTCGGGGCCGTTGTTGCGGACGTTGCTGACGGCGGTCGGCACCGGGTGGGCCCGCATCAGGCCCTCCGGCGGCGGTACGAGCAGTCCGCGCAGCTCCTCCACGTCCTGGTTCGCCGGGTCGAGCCAGGCGTCCCAGCGGTCCTCGGTCAGCATCAGCGGCATCCGGGGGTGGATCTCGGCGAGCGAGCGGGGGCCCTCGGCCGGGGCCACGCCCAGCGGTCCGGTCTCCGCCTCCGTGGTGATCACCGCGCAGGTGACCCACCAGGCGGAGGGGTGGTCGTCGGGGAGGGTCCGGTCGCGCCAGAACTCGTAGAGCCCGGCCATCGCGAAGACGGAACCGTCCGCGGGGGTCACGAAGTACGGCTGCTTGCGGGGCCGCTTCTTCTTCCCCTCGACCTCCAGGTCCCGTTCCGCCGACCCGGTCACCCATTCGTAGTAACCGTCGGCGGGAATGATGCAGCGGCGGGACGCGAACGCCCGCTTGAAGGAGGGCTTCTCGTGCAGGGTCTCGGCCCGTGCGTTGATCATCCGGGCGGCGCCGTCCGGCGACTTCGACCAGGAGGGGACGAGTCCCCACCGCAGGACGCGGAGCTGGCGAACCGGTTCCCCGGTTCCGGCGTCCTTCACAGGGCGTTCCAGTACGGCCCAGACCCGTTTGGTGGGGGCCACGTTCCAGTCCGGGGCCAGCGTCTCCTCCGGGTCCCACTGCTCCACCCCGAAGGTCTCCACCAGATCTTCGGGCCGTCGACTCGATGCAAACCGTCCGCACATACGTGCCACACTGCCACGATCCCGCCCGATACCGAGGAGCAGCCCGCCGAATGAACGAGATCCTCGGCACCCAGCCCGCCCCGGACCAGTGGCTTGTCTGGGTCACCGGCGGCTGCGCGCTGGTCCTGGTCGCGTTCCGCCGGCTCTGGGCGCCGGCCCGCAACGCGATCACCATCGCCCACGAGGGCGGTCACGGCCTCGTCGCCGTCGCCACCGGCCGCCGCCTGGAAGCGATCCGGCTGCACTCGGACACCAGCGGCCTGACCGTGTCCCGGGGCCGCCCGACCGGCCTCGGGACGGTCCTCACCCTGGCCGCCGGCTATCCCGCCGCGCCCCTGCTCGGCCTCGGCGGCGCGGCCCTGCTCGGCACCCACCGGACCACGCTGCTGCTGTGGGCCGCGACCGCGCTGCTGCTCGCGATGCTGGTGATGGTCCGCAACGCGTACGGCGTCCTCACCGTCCTGGTGACGGGCGCCGCGTTCCTCCTCGTCTCCTGGCTGACCGGGCCCGACGTGCAGGGGCTCTTCGCCTACGCGGTGGTCTGGTTCCTGCTCCTGGGCGGGGTCCGGCCGGCCTTCGAACTCCAGGCGAAGCGGCGCCGGGGCGGTGCCCCCGACTCGGACGCGGACCAGCTCGCACGGCTCACCCACGTCCCCGCCGGGGTGTGGCTGCTCTTCTTCCACACGGTCTCGCTCTGCTGCCTGATCGGCGGCTGCCGCTGGCTCCTGCGGTTCTGACACCCCCGTACAGTGAGGGACATGACCGCAGCTGCTTCCGCGCACACCGATCCGTCCACCGACCTCTGGCCCGCCCCGTACGCGCGCGGCGCCGTCGACGCGACCGTCACCGTGCCCGGTTCGAAGTCGGTCACCAACCGCGCCCTGGTCCTCGCCGCCCTGGCCGCCGAACCCGGCTGGCTGCGCCGCCCGCTGCGCTCCCGCGACACCCTCCTGATGGCGGAGGCGCTGCGTGCCCTCGGCGTGCGGATCGACGAGGGCGTGGGGCCCGACGGCTCCGGCGAGGCCTGGCGGATCATCCCCGCGCCGCTGCGCGGCCCCGCCGCCGTGGACGTCGGCAACGCCGGCACGGTCATGCGCTTCCTGCCGCCGGTCGCGGCGCTCGCCGACGGGCCGGTGCGCTTCGACGGGGACCCCCGCTCGCACGAGCGTCCGCTGCACGGCGTGATCGACGCGCTGCGCGCGCTCGGCGCCCGGGTCGAGGACGAGGGGCGCGGCGCGCTGCCGATGACGGTGCACGGCACCGGGGGCCTGGAGGGCGGCACGGTCGAGATCGACGCCTCCTCGTCCTCCCAGTTCATCAGCGCCCTGCTGCTCTCCGCGCCCCGCTTCAACCAGGGCGTCGAGGTGCGGCACGTGGGCGGGCGGCTGCCCTCGATGCCGCACATCCGGATGACGGTCGACATGCTGCGCGCGGTCGGCGCCCAGGTGGACGAGCCGGAGCACGGCGGCGAGCCGGACGTGTGGCGGGTGACGTCGTCCGCGCTGCGCGGCCGCGACCTGGTGGTCGAGCCCGACCTGTCGAACGCGCAGCCGTTCCTGGCGGCCGCCCTGGTGACCGGCGGCCGGGTGACGATCCCGGACTGGCCCGCGCGGACCACCCAGCCCGGTGACGCGCTGCGGGAGATCTTCACCGGGATGGGTGGTTCCTGCGAGCTGACCGACGCGGGGCTGACCTTCACCGGCACGGGCCGGATCCACGGCATCGACGTGGACCTCGGCGAGGTCGGCGAACTGACCCCGGGCATCGCGGCGGTCGCGGCCCTGGCCGACTCCCCGTCCACCCTGCGCGGGGTCGCGCACCTGCGGCTGCACGAGACGGACCGGCTGGCGGCGCTCACCAGGGAGATCAACGGGCTGGGCGGCGACGTGACGGAGACCGCGGACGGTCTGCACATCCGCCCGCGCCCGCTGCGCGGCGGCGTCTTCCACACGTACCACGACCACCGCATGGCGACGGCGGGCGCGGTGATCGGGCTCGCGGTCGGGGGCGTGGAGATCGAGGACGTGGCGACGACCGCCAAGACCTTGCCCGACTTCCCGGCGATGTGGACCGAAATGCTCGGAGCCTGAACCATGCGGCGCTACGGCAAGCACACCGACGAGGACGACATCCGCCAGCGGCCCAACCGCAAGGGCACCCGGCCCCGGACGAGCATCCGGCCGAAGCACGAGGACGCCGTCGAGGGCATGGTCCTCACCGTCGACCGGGGCCGGCTGACCTGCCTGGTGGGCGACCGGCCCGTGATGGCGATGAAGGCGCGCGAGCTGGGCCGCAAGGCGGCCGTGGTCGGGGACCGGGTCTCGATCGTCGGCGACCTCTCCGGCGAGAAGGACACGCTGGCCCGGATCGTGCGGATCGGGCAGCGCACCTCGGTGCTGCGCCGCACGGCCGACGACGACGACCCGTACGAGCGGGTGGTCGTCGCCAACGCCGACCAGCTGGCGATCGTCACAGCCCTCGCCGACCCGGAACCGCGTCCCCGGCTCATCGACCGCTGTCTGGTCGCCGCGTACGACGGCGGCCTCTCCCCCCTCCTGGTGCTGACCAAGTCGGACCTGGCGCCGCCGGACGCGCTCCTGGAGATGTACGGGGCGCTCGGGGTGCCGTACGTGGTGACCACCCGGGACGAATTCGTCGACGGGGTCGCGGCCGAGCGGGTCCACGAGCACCTCAAGGGCCGGACCACCGCGTTCGTGGGGCACTCCGGCGTCGGCAAGACGACGCTGGTCAACGCGCTGGTCCCGCCGGACCGGCGGCGCAGCACCGGGGTCGTCAACGCGGTCACGGGCCGTGGACGGCACACCACCACCTCGGCGCTCGCCCTGCCGCTGGACGACGAGGAGGGCGGCTGGGTCATCGACACCCCGGGCGTGCGCTCCTTCGGCCTGAACCACGTGGACCCGTCCCGGGTGATCCTCGCCTTCCCGGACCTCGTGCCGGGTACGGAGAACTGTCCGCGCGCGTGCGGTCACGACGAGCCGGACTGCGCCCTCGACGCGTACGTGGCGGAGGGGCACGCCGACCCGGCGCGGCTCGTCTCGCTGCGGCGGCTGCTCTCGACCCGGGAGCGGCGCGAGGGCGACTGAGCCGCCGTCCCCGCGGCCGGTCGGGTCGAATCCCGCCCATCCCGATCCGAGAAGTGCATAATCACACCAAGTGCGACGAAGCAGTCACCGACGGCGTGGGAGGCACTGACGATGGCGTGGCTGCTGGTGGTGATCGCCGGGTTCCTGGAGACGGGCTTCGCGATCTGCCTGAAGCTCTCGCACGGATTCACCCGGCTGTGGCCGACGATCGCCTTCGCGTGCTTCTCCCTGGGCAGCTTCGGCCTCCTCACGCTGTCGCTGCGGAAGCTGGACGTGGGTCCGGCGTACGCGGTGTGGACCGGGATCGGCGCGGCCGGGACGGCGATCTACGGCATGGTCTTCCTGGGCGACGTGGTCTCCACGCTCAAGATCGTCTCGATCGCCCTGGTCATCGCGGGCGTCATCGGACTCCAGTTCTCCGGCTCCGCGCACTGAGCGCCGGGGGCCGTGCCGCAGGGCACCGGGGGCGCGACGACGTGGCCGAGGGCGAGCCGGACGGCGAGTTCGCAGCCGACGGCCCACCGTTCGTCCGCGCAGGCCACGATCGCCGCCACCAGCTCTCCCGGCGCGGGCGGCCCGGCGTCGGCACGGCGCTGGGCGGGGACGGCCGCGGGCCGGGCGTCCGGACGGGCGGGCCGGGGGGCCGGCAGCCGCGTGTCCCAGGCACCGGTGAGCAGGGCCCGCAGGACCGGCCGGACGGCGGCCCGGGTCACGATCCACTCGGCGAGGGCGACGAGGTTCCGCACGGGCGGGCCCGGTGCGGCGAGCAGCCGCCGGGCGTCCCGGAGGCAGGCGTCGGCCTCGCTGCGCACCAGGGCGCGGGCGAGCCCCTCCTTGCTGCCGAACTCGTTGTAGAGGGTCTGCCGGGAGACCCGGGCGACGGCGGCGAGGTCGGCCATCCGCACGGCGGACCACGGCCGGTGCGTGAGCGCGGCGAGCGCCGCGTCGAGCAGGGCCTCGCGGGCCGTCGGCATCGGTGCCTCCCGGGCCGTACGTGTCGGTGCGCGGCCCCGCACGTTCCCGTGCGGGGCCCTGCGCTCAGGGTCGGCAGGCGTCCGCGCGCTGTCAAGGACGCTGGAGGGTGTCCGGGGACGGGTCTCCCGCGGGCCGCCGGGCCCCCGTGGACGGCCGCCCGGCCGGGGGCCGCCCGGGGATAGAGTGCCGCCCATGGCCGATTACCACGATGACCTGCGTCTCGCCCACGTTCTCGCGGATGCCGCCGACGCGGCCACCATGGACCGTTTCCAGGCGCTCGACCTCCAGGTCGAGACGAAGCCGGACATGACCCCGGTGAGCGAGGCCGACAAGGCGGCGGAGGAGCTGATCCGCGGTCAGCTCCAGCGGGCCCGGCCGCGCGACGCGGTCCTGGGCGAGGAGTACGGCGTGGAGGGATCGGGTCCGCGCCGTTGGGTGATCGACCCGATCGACGGGACGAAGAACTACGTGCGCGGGGTGCCGGTCTGGGCGACCCTGATCGCGCTGATGGAGGCCGGGGAGACCGGTTTCCAGCCGGTGGTGGGCGTGGTGTCGGCCCCGGCGCTCGGCCGCCGCTGGTGGGCGGCGAAGGGCGCCGGCGCGTACACGGGCCGCAGCCTGGCCTCGGCGACCCGGCTCGGGGTCTCGAAGGTCGCCTCCCTGGCGGACGCCTCGTTCGCGTACTCCTCGCTGAGCGGCTGGGAGGAGCAGGGCCGCCTCCCCGGTTTCCTGGACCTCACGCGCGCGTGCTGGCGGACCCGGGCGTACGGCGACTTCTGGCCGTACATGATGGTCGCGGAGGGTTCCGTGGACATCTGCGCGGAGCCGGAGCTGTCGCTGTGGGACATGGCCGCGGTGTCGATCGTGGTGCAGGAGGCCGGTGGCACGTACACGGGCCTCGACGGGCGGCACGGGCCGCACAGCGGGAACGCCGCGGCCTCCAACGGCCTCCTCCACGGCGAACTGCTCTCCTACCTGAACCAGCGGACGCCGGAAGGGAACTGACCGCCCCTCCGCACTCCCGGGGGCGCTTCGCGCGCCCCCTTGTCGGACCCCTCCCCCGGTGCCACTCTGAGACTCCCCCCACTTGTGAACTTGTGAAAAAGTTCTCGAACCGGAGGTGGTCCCTTCCATGCTCGTCCGCGACGCCATGAGCACCGTGATCCTCACCATCGGCCCCGTCCACACCCTCCGCCAGGCGGCGAGGCTGATGTCGGCGCGCCGCGTCGGCGCCGCCATCGTCCAGGACGGCGATTCCGGCGGCCTCGGCATCCTCACCGAACGCGACATCCTCGACGCCCTCGGCGCCGGCCGCGACCCCGACCACGAGACCGCCGGCGCCCACACCACCCGGGACGTCGTCTTCGCCGCGCCCACCTGGACCCTGACGGAGGCGGCCGAGGCGATGACCCGCGGCGGCTTCCGCCATCTGATCGTCCTCGACGACCACGGCCCGGTCGGGGTCGTCTCCGTGCGCGACATCATCCGCTGCTGGATTCCGGCGCGCAGCGCCGCCGCCTGAGCACGCGCGAAGGGGCCGGCCCACCCGTACGGCCACGGGTGGACCGGCCCCTCTTTCTCCTCCGGCGGGCTGCCGTCAGCCGCGCAGGGCCTGGACCGCGGCCTCCAGCCGCTTGCCGAAGTCGTCGTCCGCGCTGCGGAAGTTGCCGATCGCGCGCTCGGCGATGTCGACCCGCGAGACCTTGGCGATGAAGCCCGCCAGGTTCCCGACCAGGCGCTCCTTCTCGTCCTCGGACATCAGGCGGTAGAGGTTGCCCGCCTGGACGAAGTCGTTGTCCTCGGCGTGGAGCGACGCCGTGTGGTCGCCGGTGGAACCGCTGACCGGGACCGGCTGCCACAGCGGACGGCCCGTCTGCTGCGGGCCGCCGAAGCTGTTCGGCTCGTAGTTCTTCGCGCCCTTGTGGCGGCCGTCGTAGAGGAGGCCGTCGCGCGAGTGCGTCCGGGCCTCGGTGGCGTGCGGACGGTTCACCGGCAGGTGGTCGGCGTTGATGCCGACGCGGTAGCGGTGGGCGTCGCCGTAGGCGAAGAGGCGGCCCTGGAGCATCTTGTCGGGGGACGGGCCGATGCCCGGCACGAAGTGCGCGGGACTGAAGATCGACTGCTCGACCTCGGCGAACACGTTCTCCGGGTTGCGGTTGAGTTCCAGCCTGCCGATCTCGATCGGCGGGTAGTCCGCGTGCGGCCACACCTTGGTGAGGTCGAACGGGTTGAAGCGGTAGGTCGCCGCCTCGGCCGCGGGCATGATCTGGACCTGCACGGTCCAGGTCGGGAAGTCGCCGCGCTCGATGGACTCGCGCAGGTCGCGCTGGTGCGAGTCCGGGTCCTCGCCGGCGAGCCTGTCGGCCTCGGCCTGGGTGAGGTTCTTGATGCCCTGGTCGGTCTTGAAGTGGTACTTGACCCAGAAGACCTCGCCGGCCTCGTTGTTCCACTGGTAGGTGTGCGACCCGAAGCCGTCCATGTGGCGGTACGAGGCGGGGATGCCGCGGTCGCCGAAGAGCCAGGTGACCTGGTGGGTCGACTCCGGGGAGAGGCTCCAGAAGTCCCAGACGTTGTCCGGCTCCTGCGAGCCGGTGTACGGGTCGCGCTTCTGGGTGTGGATGAAGTCGGGGAACTTGATGGCGTCCCGGATGAAGAAGACCGGGGTGTTGTTGCCGACGAGGTCGTAGTTGCCCTCCTCGGTGTAGAACTTCAGCGCCCAGCCGCGCGGGTCGCGGACCGCGTCGGCCGAGCCGAGGCTGCCCGCGACGGTGGAGAAGCGCAGGAAGGTCTCGGTCTCCTTGCCGACCTCGGAGAGGAACGCGGCACGGGTCCACCGCGAGACGTCCCGGGTGACCGTGAAGGTGCCGTAGGCGCCCGCGCCGCGCGCGTGGACCACGCGCTCCGGGATGCGCTCGCGGTTGAAGTGGGCGAGCTTCTCCAGGAGGAGCTGGTCCTGGACGAGGACCGGACCGCCGGTGCCCGCGGTCTCGCTGTTCTGGTTGTCGGCGACCGGGGCCCCGGCCTCCGTGGTGAGCGGTCCCTGCGTCACGTGCGTCTCCTGCGTCATTCCCGCGTGTCCTGTCCTCCGGCCGGTCCGGGAGGGTCCCGGTCGGCGCCGAATACGATCCTACATTGGACACAATCCAAGTCAAGTGAACTTCTAAAGTCACACCCGTTCAGGATCTTGCCCTCCGGCTGTTAGGCTGAGTTCCATGAGCGACCTGCTGGAACGACTGCGCGGACGCGGCTGGCGCATGACCGCGCAGCGACGCGTCGTGGCCGAAGTCCTCGACGGGGAGCACGTGCACCTGACCGCCGACGAGGTCCACGCGCGTGCCGTGACACGGCTGCCCGAGATCTCACGGGCGACCGTCTACAACACGCTGGGCGAGATGGTCACCCTCGGCGAGGTCATCGAGGTGGCCACCGACGGACGCGCCAAGCGGTACGACCCGAACGCCCACCGCCCGCACCACCACCTGGTCTGCGGCCGGTGCGGCGCGATCCGCGACGTGCACCCCGCCGGCGACCCCCTGGCGGACCTCCCGGACACGGAGCGCTTCGGCTTCACCGTCTCCGAGGTCGAGGTCACCTACCGGGGCCTCTGCCCGGGCTGCGCCACGACGGCCTAGGACCACGCGAAGGGGCCCCCGCCACGAGCGGGGGCCCCTTCGCACTTCCCGGACTTCGCACTTCCCGGACGCACATCCGGACACGGCGAAGGCCCGCATCCGAGATGATCGGATACGGGCCCTCACTTGCTACTGAGTAGCGGGGACAGGATTTGAACCTGCGACCTCTGGGTTATGAGCCCAGCGAGCTACCGAGCTGCTCCACCCCGCGTCGGTGAACACCACCTTACGGGTACCTCGTCGCCGGCGCAAATCCGTTGCCCCCGACGCCCCCGGACCCGGCCGTCACGCCGTGAGTTCCTGGTGCAGGGCCTCGCTCAGCCGCGCCGCCCGCTCGGCGACCTCCGCCGGGCCCAGCTCCACCGCGCGGGCGCACCAGCGGCGTCCCTCGGTGAGTTCGCCCCGGCGCGCCGCGAGCAGCGCGAGCCGGAGGGCGGCGCGGCCGTGGCCGGCCCGGGCGGCCCGGGTCCACCAGAGGGCCGCCTCGCGCTCGTTCCCCTCGCGGGCGAGCAGCAGGCCCAGGTTGAAGGCGCCGTTGCGGCTGCCGGCCTCGGCGGCCTCCCGGTACCAGCGGTCGGCCTCCGCCAGGTCGCCGCGCGCGGCGGCGAGCATCCCGACCCGCACCTGGGCGCGCCGGTGGCCCTGCTGGGCGGCCCGCTCGTACCACTCCTCGCACTCGCTCTTCTCCTCGCGGGAGGCGCCGAGCACGGCGGGGCCCGGCTCGGGGCGACGCGCGTCGAGCACCGAGGCGAGCCGGAAGGCGGCCTCGGCGCTGCCGCCCCCGGCCGCGCACCGCAGGTGCCGCTCGGCGGTGCGCTCGTCCCCGTCGCGCAGGGCGGCGATGCCGACCTGGAGGGCGGCCTCGGTGTGCCCGGCGGCGGCGGCCCGCTCGTACCAGACGAGGGCCGTGCGGTCGTCGTCGCGGCCCGCGTGGAGGATGCCCAGGTTGAAGGCGGCGTCCACGCTGCCCGCCTCGGCGGCCTTGGAGAACCAGGGCTCGGCCCCGTTGGCGTCGCCCGCCTGGAGGAGGAGCACGGCGAGCGCGTTGGCGGCCTCGCGGTGACCGGCGTAGGCGGCCCGCCGGTACCACTGCTCGGCCTGCGGGATGCGGTCCTGGGCGGCGCAGAGCAGCCCGAGGTTGTAGGCGCCGTTGACGTCCCCGGCGTCCATCGCGGCCCGGTACCAGCGCTCGGCGGTCTGCTGCTCGCCGCGGGCCGCGTGGAGGACGCCGAGGGCGTTGGCGGCGTTGCCGTCGCCGTCCTGGGCGGCGCGCAGCCACCACACGGCGGCGCTCTCCTCGTCGCCCGCGTCGCGGAGCAGGAAGCCGAGCGCGCAGGCGGCCCTGGCCTCGCCCTCCTTCGCGGAGCTGAGGTACCAGCGGCCCGCCTCCTTCAGCTCGCCGCGCTGTTCCAGGATGGCGCCCAGGTGGAGCGCGGCCCTGCGGTGGCCGCGCGCGGCGGCCTGCCGGAACCACTGCTCGGCCTCGGCGAGCAAGCCCGGCGGGCCGCCGGCCGCCCCGTCGGGGGCGGCCCCGGGCACGGGGAGCCGGGAGCCGGTGTCGTGCGGTCCGCGGGCCGCCCCGGTGGCACGGCGCTCCAGGGCCGTGGCCAGGCGGTAGGCGGCCTCGCGGTGGCCCTGCTCGGCGGCGGCGCGCAGCCACCGCTCGGCGCCGATGTCGCCGCGGTGCTCCAGGAGGTCGGCGAGGGCGTACGCGCCGAGGGCGTGGCCCTGTTCGGCGGCCTGGCGCAGCCAGTACTCGGCCGCGGGCTCGTCGCCGCGCTCGCGGTGGTGGCGGCCGAGCGCGTGGGCGGCGGGGGCGGAGCCGGCGACGGCGGCGACCCGCCACCAGCCCGCGGCCTCGTCGGCGTATCCGCGCTGGTGCAGCAGGACGCCCAGGTTGTTGGCGGCGGCCCGGTCCCCCTCGGCGGTGGCGGCGCGCAGGTAGGGTTCGGCGGCGTCGAGGTCGCCGCGGCGCAGCAGCAGGGCGCCGAGGGCGCTCACCGAGGCGAGGTCGCCGAGTTCGGCCGCGCGGCGGTGCCGGGCCTCGGTCTCGGTCTCGTTCTCGGCGTCGGCATCGCTCTCGACGGTGCCCACGGCGGCGCCGGCGGCCCCCACCGCCTCTATGATCTCGTCCGCGGCGTTCCTGGCGTGCCGCTGCACAAACCGCCCTGTCTCCAACAGAGTTGCCCTGTCCCCCATAAATACCATCGTCGCATCACCCGCCACCCGAGCACATCTGGTAAACCGCAGCCAGTGAGGTCACTCGGCGTTTTGTCGACATGCCCACAGAGAGACAAGTCAAACACGACTTACGCCAACTCGCCCCTTGCCTACCGCTCTTCGGTACCCCCTGACACGCCGACACACGACGAGGGCCCGAATCCTTATGGATTCGGGCCCTCGTTCTCACTGAGTAGCGGGGACAGGATTTGAACCTGCGACCTCTGGGTTATGAGCCCAGCGAGCTACCGAGCTGCTCCACCCCGCGTCGATGACGTAACAGTATCACGACGCGGGGACGGAAAACCTCAGGTCAGCTGCCCGCCGCCGGTGACTTGACCTTCGCCCCGGCTTCCGCGACCCGCTGGAGGGCCGCCCGGAGGTCCGCCTGGGCCTTGCCGTACGCGGTCCAGTCGCCCTTGCGCAGCGCGGCCTCGCCCTCGTCGTACGCCTTCTGCGCGTCGGCGATCGCCTGCTTCAGCACGTCGCCGTCCGAGGACGGCGGCGGAGGCGTGGTGCCCGGCGGCTGCGGCGTCGGCTGCGACGGCGCCTCCACCCCGAAGACCGCGTTGAGCCCCTTGGTGAGGTTGTCCTCGAACACCGTGGTGTCCTTGGTCGTGTCGCCCTCCGGCTGGTCCGCGTCCACGTACGAGACCGCGACCTTCTTCAGGAGCGGGTAGAGCGCGTTCCGCCCCTGGGCGTACACCGGCTCCACGTACAGGAACCCGCCGTCGAGCGGCACGGTCAGCAGGTTGCCGTACTGGATGTCCGAGTCGGCGCCCTTCATGTCCCGGACGAACTGCGCCACGGACGGCAGACCGTTGAGCTTGCTCTGCACCTGGGCCGGTCCTGGCACGTCCTGGGTGACCCGGAGCAGTCTCAGCCGGCCGTACTCCTTGCTGGTGGCGTCGGCGTCGACCGCCATGAAGCCGCCCAGGTTGGGCCGTCCGTTCGGGGTGAACGTCGTCGTCAGCGAGAAGCGCTGCGCCTCGTCCCCGGGCATCTTCATGCTCAGGTAGTACGGCGGGACCGCGTTGCCGGCCTTGGTGGTCGGGTCGTCCGGCACCTGCCAGGCGTCCGAGCCGCTGTAGAACTGCGCGGGGTCGGTGACGTGGTAGCGGGTCAGCAGCTCGCGCTGGACCTTGAACATGTCCTGCGGGTAGCGCAGGTGCTCCAGGAGGTCGCCCTTGATCGCGGACTTCGGCTTGACCGTGTCCGGGAAGGCCTTCATCCAGGTCTTCAGGACCGGGTCCTCGGTGTCCCACTCGTAGAGGGTCACCGTGCCGTCGTAGGCGTCGACGGTGGCCTTCACCGAGTTGCGGATGTAGTTGACCTGGTTCTGCTGGGCGACGACCGCGCGCTGCCGGTTGCCGACCGTCAGGGAGTCGGCCGTCGTGTCGCCGAGCGTGGTGCGCGAGGCGTACGGGTAGCCGTTGGTCGTCGTGTACGCGTCGACGATCCACTGGATCCGGCCGCCGACGACCGCCGGGTAGGCGTCGCCGTCGATGGTCAGCCAGGGCGCGACCGCCTCGACGCGCTGCTTGGGCGTGCGGTTGTAGAGGACGCGCGAGCCGTCGCCGATGGCCCCGGAGTACAGGATCTGCGGCTCGCTGAAGGCCACCGCGTACGCGGCGCGGTTGAAGGTGCTGGAGAGGCTGACGCCGCTCTTCTCCTTGTAGCTGGTGGTCTTCTCGCCGTTCTCCTCGTAGTCCAGCTCCTTCTGGGGGCCGCCCACGATCGAGTACTGGTCGGTCTTCTCGCCGTAGTAGATCCGCTGCTCGTACTTCGGCAGCTGACCGGTGGTCGGCAGGCCGGACTCGGTGAAGACCGGGGAGCCGTTGGCGTCCGTCTGGGTGCCCGCGGCCATGATCGCGCCGTAGCCGTGGGTGTAGGTGAAGTGGTCGTTGATCCAGTTCCGCTTCGGGATGCCCTTGATGTTGAGCTCGCGGAGACCGATGACGGTGTCCTTGCCCTGGTAGCGGTCCACGTCCAGGGTGGTCGGGAACTGGTAGTACTTCCGCTTCTGCTCCAGCTGCTGGAACGTGGGCGAGACGATGTTCGGATCGAGGAGCCGGTAGCTCGCCGCCGAGTCGGCGTCCCCCCGCAGCCGGTCCTTGGCCTTGACCGTCGACTTGCCCGAGTAGTTCTCGGGCTTCGTCCCGTCGATCGCGTACGCCTTGCGGGTCGCGTCGATGTTCTTCTGGATGTACTCGGCTTCCTTGGCCTGCTCGTTCGGCTGGACCTGGAACTTCTGCACGATGGCCGGGTACAGGCCGCCGATCAGGACCGCCGACAGCACCATCAGGCCGAAGCCGATCACCGGGAGCTGCCAGGTGCGGCGCCAGAGCGTCGCGAAGAACAGCACGGCGCAGATCGCGGCGATGCAGAAGAGGATGGTCTTCGCCGGCAGGTACGCGTTGGCGTCGACGTACCGCAGGCCCGTCCAGTTGCCGGTGGCCTTGAAGTCGCTGGACTTCACGGCCAGCCCGTACCGGTCGAGCCAGTACGCCACGGCCTTCAGCGACACGAAGACGCCGAGCAGCACCGAGAGGTGGCCCGTGGCGGCGGCGGTGGCGCGGGCGCCCGGACTGGTGACCCGGAGGCCGCCGTACAGGTAGTGCGTGAGCGCGGCGGCGATCAGCGACAGGACCGCGGCGGCGAAGCCGAACGCGAGGAGGAAGCGGTACCAGGGCAGGTCGAAGGCGTAGAACGCCACGTCGAGACCGAACTGCGGGTCCTTCTGGCCGAACTTCACCCCGTTGACCCACATCAGCCAGGTGCGCCACTGGCCGGAGGCGGAGGCGCCGGCGATCAGGCCCACCAGGGCGGCGACCGCGAGCAGCACCCACTTCCTGAACGGCGCGAGGCCCATCCGGTACCGGTCGAGGCTCTGCTGCTCCATCGACATCGCGCTGAGCGGCGGCCGCAGCCGGTGCGCCAGCCAGATGTTGAAGCCGACGGCGAGCCCCATGAGGAGGCCGAAGACCGCGAAGAGCCCGATCTTGGTCCAGAGGGTGGTGGTGAACACGGACGAGTACTCGACCGAGCGGTACCAGAGCCAGTCCGTCCAGAACCCGGCGAACATCACGAACGCCATGGCCAGAACGGCCAGCACCCCGAGTGTCATGAGCAGGGTACGGGCCCGCCGGGACGGCCGGCCGACTCTCATCCTTGGCCCTGACGGGCCTCCGCCGCGGTCCGGCATCTGGAAAGCCAACGTGCGCCCCTCGATGTTGATGCGTCTCGGTGTCGACGCGTGCTGCTGACGCGCCTGAAAGCAGGCCCCGCGATCGTAGGGCCCACTGGTGCAACTTACTGAGGCTTTACCTAGTTCCCGTCTTCGGGGGGAGAGGAGGCAGGATATTGGTCATGTCCAACGTTTCCCCCTCCGGCCCGGCGATGGCCGCGAGCCCCCTCACCCGTGCGGTGCTCGAGATCGACGAGTACGCGTCGGGCCTCGGCTGGGACCAGCCCGCCCGCCTGTTCGCCCTGGTCGACACCGCCCGGCTGCGCGCCCAGGAGCCCAAGCTCGCCTCCCAGCTCGGGCTGGGCGACGACGTCACCTCCTACACCCCGATCGAGCAGGACAAGGTGCCGCGCGGGAAGCCGCTCGACGACTTCCTCGGCACGATCGCCTGGCCCGACGCCGTGGCCGGCTGCGCCATGACGGTGGAGCGGCTCATGCTGCCGCCGTCGGCGGAGGCCCAGGTGCCGCAGGGCCTGAACGAGAAGCAGCTCGCCAAGTGGGTCGCCGCGCACCCGGACCGCCAGGAGGTCCGGATGACCGTGGCGGTGCTGCGGAGCGGGGCGCGCGAGGCGGCGATCCGGCTGCGCGAGAAGGACACGGCGACCGAGGTGCTGACCGGCCCCGACCTGGTGCCGGGGCTCGCCGAGGCCCTGGCGGCGACCTTCGAGGGCTGAGGGTCCCCCGGACGGGGGGCGCCCGGCGGGGCGTCCCCCTCTTCCCGTACGTCCCCGGATTTCTCCACGCTCCGGGCGCGCGGGCTCCGGCCCCGCGGACGTACGGGCTCCGGCCCGCGCCGGACGCAGGGGGCCCGGCCCGCGCCGGACGTACGGCTTCCGGCCTGCGCCGGACCTACGGCTTCCGGCCTCCGCCGGGCGTACGGGTCAGCTCTTCTTCGCGCAGCTCGGCAGGGACGCGGTGTCACCCTTGCGGAGCTTCTCCAGCGACTTCGTGGCGTCGGCGATGGTGTCCACCTTGACGAGGGTGAGACCGGCGGGCGTGTCGGCGGCGGCCGCCTCGCAGTTGTCGGCCGGGGTGAGGAAGTACTCGGCGCCCGCCCCGCGCGCGCCGACCAGCTTCATCCCGATGCCGCCGATCGGACCGACCTCGCCCTTGTCGTCGATGGTGCCGGTGCCCGCGACGAACCGGCCGCCGGTGAGGCTTCCAGGGGTGAGCTTGTCGATGATGCCGAGCGCGAACATCAGACCCGCGCTGGGGCCGCCGATGTCCGCCAGGTTGACGTCGATCGTGAACGGGAAGACGTGGTCGGTCCCGGCCCGGATGCCGACGACGGCCCGGCCGCCCTCCTCGGAGGCGGTGGTCGTGATGACCACCTTCCGGGTGACGGACGGCTCCTTGTGCGCCTTCTCGGCGGCGGCCGCCTCCTCGGCGGGGACGATCGTGAACTCGACCTTCTGGCCGGGCTTCCGCTTCGTCACCTGCTCGGCGACGTCGCTCTGCTCGGCGATCGGCACGCCGTCGACGGCCTTGATGACGTCCCCGGCGTGCAGCCGGCCCTCGGCCGGGGCGCCCTTGACCACGGAACCGACGACGACCCGGGAGACCACGGGGATGCCCAGCTCCTTGAGGGCGGCCGTCTTGGCGCTCTCCTGGGACTGGCTGAACTCCTCGGCGTTCTCCTGGCTGGACT
This sequence comes from Streptomyces sp. NPDC014907, assembly GCF_055562975.1. Taxonomy (NCBI): domain Bacteria; kingdom Bacillati; phylum Actinomycetota; class Actinomycetes; order Kitasatosporales; family Streptomycetaceae; genus Streptomyces; species Streptomyces sp. NPDC014907. Next base: position 497,937 of record NZ_JBVHEG010000001.1, read on the forward strand.
CCTCCTCGGTCTTCCCGTCCGGGTAGAGCGTGTCGTGCGGCACCACCACGTTGTCGTGGGCGAGCCACCCGTAGACGGCCTCGAAGGCGTTCATCCGGTAGTTCGCGCCGGTGACGCGGACCGTGGTCATGTTGAGGTGCCCGTCGGTCGGGTACGTCTTGCGGCCCGAGATCCGCAGGACCGGCTCCCCCCTGGCCTCGCCGAGGGTGTTGACCGTGGGCCCCGGGCTCATCTCCGCGTACGGCACCGGGATCAGGACGCCCGCGATGAGCAGGCAGATCAGAACCAGGGTGGAGGCGAGCATCGTCGCGGTGCGGCGTGGCATGGAACGACAGTACGGGACTCGCCTGTGAGCACACCCGTGGGGCGGGGCCGTACGGGGCCCGGGACCGTGCGGGGCCCGGGCCTCGCGGGGAGGGGGGCGGAAGGACCTCGCGGGACCGGAGCCGTACGGGGAGCGGAGTCGTACGGGGGTGGTCCGTTTCGGACGGTCCGGTAGTCCGTTTCGGACGGTCCGGTGGTCCACTTCGAACGCTCCGGCAGTCCGTTTCGGACGGTCCGGTGGTCCGCGTCAGCCGGACGGCGACGAGCCGACGGCGCCGGCCGTCGCGGCCGGTTCGCGCTCCGGGGAGACGGAACCGTGCGGGACGGGACCGCGGGAAGCGGAACCGTGGGGAGCCTGGTCGTGGAAGGCGGAGTCGTGGGGGGCGGGGGCCGCGGGCGCGGTGTGGGCGCGTTCCATCGCGTCCCTGAAGCGGGCGTAGCCGGCGAGTTCGGCCACATCGCCCATGGTCTTGTTCCTCGAAGCCCAGCTTCCCCATATCGCCGCGCCGACGACTGCGAAAAGCGGAATCAGCAACCAGGCCAGCGCTGCCATTCCGACCTCCCATCCCCAGTGAGTTGATCAGCAGACTGTTTCATCCGTGTCGTCAACGCTCGCGCCCGGGGGTCGGTTACGCAAATCGGGCGGTCGGCTACGGCCTGTCGGCGCGCCGCCTTGCCCCGGCCCTCCCTAGCAGGCACCCACCCATTCCTCGGTTCCGTCCGAGAAGGTCTGGTGCTTCCAAATGGGTACCTCGTGCTTGAGGTCGTCGATCAGCTGCCGGCAGGCGGCGAAGGCCTCCGCGCGGTGGGGGCAGGAGACGGCCACGACCACCGCGACGTCACCCACGCGCAGGTCACCCACCCGGTGGACGGCGGCCAGGGCGCGGACCGGGTGGTTCGCGACGACCTTCTCGGCGACGCGGCGCAGCTCCGCCTCGGCCGTGGGATGGCAGGAGTAGCCCAGCGCGTCGACGTCCGCGCCGCCGTCGTGGTTGCGCACGGTGCCGACGAAGAGGGTCGTGCCGCCGGAGGCGTCGTCCCCGACGGCCCGGAAGACCTCGTCGACGGAGAGGGGGGCCTCCCGGATCGCGAGGAGCTTGAGGGGGTCGTCCGCGGCCCGTTCGCCGGGGTGGTCAAACGTCAGTGCCATGGGCCCATCGTGCCGTACGCCGCCGACAACCCGGAAGAGCCGTTCCGACCGGTGAACGGGGCTTCCGGTGGGAGGGTCCTCCAAGTCCGCCGGCCGGGCGCGGCCGCACCCGGCCGCGCTCCGGTACGAGAGCCGGAGGGCGCGGACCCGGGCGGTCGCGGGACCGGGCGATCGCGGGGCCGGGCGGTGCGGGACCCGGGCGATCGCGGGACCGGGCGATCGCGGGGCCGGGCGGTCGCGGGACCCGGGCGATCGCGGGACCGGGCGGTCGCGCGCGGGTCAGATCCCGCGCCGCTTCCGCATCTGCCGCACGAGCGCCGCCGTGCCGAGCAGCGCCACCGTCGCGCCGGCCGCGCCGGCCGCCGTCGCGTCCTTGCGTCCCAGGCGGCGCCCGGCGACCGTGTGTCGGCCCTCGACCTCCTCCAGGAGCGCGGCGAGGACCTCCTCGTTCGTCCACTTCGGCCGCCAGCCCGCGTCGTGCAGCCGTCCGACGCTCACCACCCAGGGGTGCATGGTGTACGCGAGGTCGCCGGCCGGGGACGGGGTGAGACCGATCCGGTGGAGGCGGGCCGCCGTGCCGAGGGCGACGGCGGAGGGCAGCTCCATGCGCCGGATGCCGGAGAGCGCCTCGACCTCCTCCTGCTCCAGCCAGCCCTCGCAGCCGACCGCCAGCTCGCCGTCGACCTTCTCCAGGGCGGCGTACTCCAGGGCGCTGACCAGGTCCTCGACGTGGCAGAACTGCCAGGTGGGCCGGGAGCCGGCGACGACGAGCAGCCGGGGCGACTCGAAGTAGCGGGTCAGCGCCGTGTCCGTCCCGCCGACGAGGACGGCGGGACGGACGACGGTGACGTGGAGTCCGGGGTGCGCGCGGGGCGCCCGGCGGCCGAGGCGCTCGATCTCCAGCAGGTCGCCGACGCCGGTGGCCTCCGCCGTGGCCCTCAGCTCGGCGTCCTCGGAGAGCGGGACGTCGTTGTCGGGGAGGGCGCCGTAGACCATGGCGGAGGTGCAGAGGACCACCCGGTGGACCCCGGCGGCCGCGGCGGCGGTCAGGACGGTCTGCGTGCCGCGCACGTTGTAGGCCGTCCGGGCGGCGGGGTCGGTCTCCAGGTCGAGGTCGACGGCGAGGTGCACGACGACGTCGGCGCCGCGCAGCTTCTCCGCGATGGCCGGATCGCGCACGTCGAGGATGTGCCACCGCGCCTCGGGGACCTCGCCCCGGCGCTCGTCGATGGCGACGACCCGCCCGACCTCCTCGGAGGCGGCGAGGCGCCTGGTCAGCAGGTCGCCGACGCCGGAGGCCGCGCCGGTGACCGCGACGACGGGGCCGCGCGCGGTGGACCGGGTCGGGTGGTTTCGCGCTCCGCGAACCTGTGGATCTGGGGAACTCACCGGGCGTCTCCAGCGGTTGTCTTCAGTACGTACGCCGCACGGCGTACGGACCAGGTGGCGTCCATCCTGCCGCAGGGCACGCCCCGGCGGAGCACCGAGCCCGTTTCCGGCCCGGATGTCTACGCTGGTGGTGTGCGGGGCCCGCCTGTCGGGCCCTGGTCGGGCAGTCGCCGTCGGCAGGAGGCCGGCGGCCCTACGAGCCGAGGAAACCTGTGAGTGACACCCCATTCGGATTCGGCCTTCCGCCGGAGGAGCCGGAGGACGGCGACGAGGGCAAGAAGAAGGACCCCGCCGGAGGTGGCCAGGGGTCCGGCGGCCCGGGCGGCAACCCGTTCGGGGCCGACCCCTTCGGCTTCGGGGCGCTGCCCGGCATGGGCGGGCCGGGGGGCCAGGGCGGCGCGGACAATCCGTTCGCGGCGATGTTCGGCTCGCTGAACCCCAACGATCTGGGCGCGGCCTTCCAGCAGCTCGGGCAGATGCTCAGCTACGAGGGCGGTCCCGTGAACTGGGACATGGCCAAGCAGATCGCGCGCCAGGTGGTGGCCCAGGGCACCGCCGACGGCACCAAGGACGCCAGCGTGGGCCCGGCCGAGCGGTCGGCGGTCCAGGAGGCCCTGCGCCTGGCCGACCTGTGGCTGGACCAGGTCACCTCGCTGCCCTCCGGCGCGGGCACCGCCGTGGCGTGGAGCCGCGCGGAGTGGGTCGAGGCGACGCTGCCGGCGTGGCAGCAGCTCGTGGACCCGGTCGCGGAGCGGGTCGGCGCGGCGATGGGCGACGTCCTGCCGGAGGAGATGCAGGCCATGGCGGGCCCGCTGATCGGCATGATGCGCTCCATGGGCGGCGCCATGTTCGGCCAGCAGATCGGGCAGGCCGTGGGCGCGCTCGCCGGCGAGGTCGTCGGCTCGACCGACGTCGGCCTGCCGCTGGGCCCGGCGGGGCGCGCCGCGCTGCTGCCGCTGAACGTCGAGGCCTTCGGCAAGGACCTGGGCGTGCCCCCGGACGAGGTGCGGCTGTACCTGGCCCTGCGCGAGGCGGCCCACCAGCGCCTCTTCGCGCACGTGCCGTGGCTGCGCGCCCATCTGTTCGGCGCGGTCGAGGGGTACGCGCGCGGGATCAAGGTCGACACCTCGAAGCTGGAGGAGGCGGTGGGCCAGCTCGACCCGACGCACCCCGAGCAGCTTCAGGAGGCGCTCCAGCAGGGCATGTTCCAGCCGGAGGACACCCCGGAGCAGAAGGCGGCCCTGGCCCGTCTGGAGACGGCGCTCGCGCTGGTCGAGGGCTGGGTGGACGCGGTGGTCCACGAGGCCGCCAAGTCCCGTCTGACCTCGGCGGACGCGCTGCGTGAGACGCTGCGCCGGCGACGGGCCTCGGGCGGTCCCGCCGAGCAGACCTTCGCGACGCTGATCGGCCTGGAGCTGCGGCCGCGGCGGCTGCGGGACGCGGCGCGCCTGTGGGCCTCGCTCACCGACGCGCGCGGGGTCGACGGCCGGGACGGGCTGTGGGAGCACCCGGACATGCTGCCGACGGCGACCGACCTGGACGACCCGGACGGCTTCGTGCACCGCGAGCACCTGGACTTCTCCGAGCTGGACAAGATGCTGGGCGAGGCGGCGGCGGGCGGCTCCGGTTCCGGTTCCGGTTCCGGTTCCGGTTCCGACGAGAAGCGTGACGGCCGGGCCGGCGGGGACGCTTCCGGCGAGGACGACGGCGACCGGTGAGCCTGCGCGACGACGCGGTCCTCGTGCTGAAGGAGTACGAGGGCCGGGAGGACGCGGACCAGGAGCGGCTCCGCCGGGTCTATCTGGAGCACCTGGACGCGCATCCCGACGGCATGTACAAGGCCTGCGGGGCCGGACATCTGACCTCCAGCGCGCTGGTGGTCGACCCTTCGCGGGGGCGGGTGCTGCTGACCCTCCACCGGAAGCTGGGCCTGTGGCTCCAGATGGGCGGCCACTGCGAGCCGGACGACACGACGGTCGAGGCCGCCGCGCTGCGGGAGGCGACGGAGGAGTCCGGGATCGCGGGGCTGACCCTGCTGCCGGGCGGCCCGGTGCGGCTCGACCGGCACCCGATCCCGCCGCCCTGCCACTGGCACCTGGACGTCCAGTACGCGGCGCTCGCCCCGGCCGGCGCGGTGGAACGGATCAGTGAGGAGTCCCTCGACCTGCGCTGGTACGCCTACGCGGAGGTGCCGGACGTGGCCGACGCGTCGGTGGTCCGCCTTCTGGAGGACACGCTGGCACGGCTGTGACGGGCACGGCGGAGGGGGCGGGGCCGCCGGTGGCGGTCCCGCCCCCCTCCGGTGCTTCCGGCTAGTTCCAGGCGTTGTTCTGGTTCTGGCCGCGGGCGCCGTGCTGTCCCGCGCCGAACTGGGCGGCGACGCCCTGCCCGATGACCGCGTGCTGCGGGGGCATGACCTCGCTGGGCTGGACGAGGGCGAAGCCCTGTCCGAGGAAGCTGAGCTCCCAGCCCTCGCCGGTGTCGCCGCGCCGGCGGCGGACGCCGGAGTTGTGCGTCTGCGCCTGCATCTGGACGCGGAGGCCGGTGGACCAGGCGACGATCGCGTCCGCGTCGGCGCTGACGTACTTGTCGGGCGTGACCCGCATCATCAGCGGCTGGCCCGAGGTCATCAGGGCGACCTTGCCCCGGCCGGAGATGTTGAGCTGGTACTTGCCGGTCCCGGAGACGCCGTACTGGCTGTCGACGGCGATGACCTCGGTGTGGAGGGTCGAGTCGAGCGCCAGGACGTAGGCGCTGTCGACGGTGAGGCCCTCCTGCTCGACGTCCACGACGTGGACGTACTGGGCGAGGTTGGCGAAGTAGACCGTGCCCTGCCCGGAGCAGCGCATCAGGTCCAGCCCCTCGCCGGTGCGGGCGCGGGCCCGGCGCTGGTTGGCGGTCTGGTACTCGCCGTCGAAGTCGATCAGCCCCTGGTACGCGACCATGGCGCCCTTGCGGGCCAGGACGTCGTCCTGGCCGTTCAGGCTCACCCTCAGGAGCTGCGGGTTCTGGACGACGTACCGTTCCTGGCTCTGCTGTTCGGCGTGGTTGAAAAGCGGGCTCTGCATGGTGTGTTCTCGCTTCCCCTCAGCCCCGGGCCCGCAGGCGGTCGGTGCTGTCCTCGCTCGGCTGTACGACGACGATGCCCTGGCCCGAGAAGGCCATCTGGTACGCCTCGCCGCTGCCCCGCCCGATGAGGGAGGACGCCTTGAAGCTGCGCTTGCCCTTGACCTTGAGCGCGGGCGACCAGGCGACGAGCGCGTCGGGGTCGACGTAGGTCTCGTCCTCGCCGCGGCCGCAGTCGACGACGATCGGCGTGCCGCGCGAGGTCAGCGCGACCCAGCCGGTGCCGGAGACCGTCACGTTGAACAGTCCCTGCCCGGCGAACTTGGCGAGCCCCTTGACCCGCTCGACGCCCCACTGGAGGTTGGCGTCGAAGGCGAGCAGGTTGGTGCCGTTGACCGACAGGGAGTCGTTGTTCAGGTTGATCACGACGACGTCGGCACCGTAGTCGGCGAGGTAGAGCAGTCCGTCGCCCGAGCACTTCATGAGCGGCGCGCCCTCGCCGGTGATCCACTGCTGCGCGTACTGGCGGACGGCGGGCGGATTGGGCTCGTAGGTGATGAAGCCCTCGTAGGCGACCATCGAGCCGGACCGGGCGTAGAGGTCCTGGCCGGTCGCCATGGCGACCTTGAGCATGGCGCGGCCGTGGTTCTCCATCCGGGCCGCGACGGGGGTCGGGGCGTAGCCCGCGAGTTGCTGGTTCATGGCTTCGGGCTCCCTCAGACCTCGTAGGGCTGGACGACGACGAAGTTGCCGGGGGCGCCCCGGAACTGGAGGTTCACGGTCTCCCCGCTGTGGCCGGGGTAGGCGTTGCGGCGGAGCCGCACCTGGCTGGACAGGACCACCTGGGAGGCGGACGACCAGGCGACGACGGCGTTGCAGTCGGCGAAGGTGGTCGGCGTGACGGGCAGGACCACGGGGATGCCGCGCGTCTTCACGACGACGGTGCCGCTGCCGTGGAACTGCATGGTGAAGAGGGCGCCGCCGGGGATGCCGTGGCCCTCGATGCGGCGGACCTCGTACTGCAGGGACTCGTCGAACGCGAGGACGTTCTCGGCGGAGACGCAGATGCCGTCGCCCTGGAGCTCGATCGGGTGCAGGTGGGCGCCCTCCTCGGCGAGGAAGACCTGGCCGCGGCCGGTGCAGCGCATCAGCTGCATCTCCTGGCCGGTGGCGTTGCCGACGATCCGGCCGGCGAAACCCGCTCCCTTGTAGCCGAAGTCGACCTTGCCCTGGTACATGACCATGGAGCCCTGCCGGGCCAGGACGGGCGTGCCGCCCATGGCGAGGTCGACCCGCATGAGCTGCTGGTTCTGCGGGGTCCAGCGGGCGCCGGTGGCGGTCTCCTTGTACGGCGCGAGCGCGGCGGCGAGCCCGGCGCCGGTGGCGGGGGCGCCCTGCGGGACGCCGGCGGGCTGCCCGCCGTACGCGGGGGGCTGCTGCCCGTACGGGGGCGGTGTCTGCCCGTACGGGGGCTGGTGGCCGTGGGGCGGGATCTGCTGCTGCCCGTGACCGGGGTACGCGGGGCCGGGAGGCGGCCCGGGAACCTGGCCGTACTGGGGCGGCTGCGGCGGCTGCCCGTACGGCGCGGGGGCCGGGGCGGGCGGCGGCACGGGAGCCGGGGCCAGGGGCGCGACCATCGTGGGCGCCGTGTGGACCGGCGGTGCGGGCGGGGCGGGCGCGGGCGGCGGGGCGGGCGCCTGAGGGGCGCCGAACGCGGGGGCCGGGGCCGGGGCGGCGGGAGCACCGAACGCCGGGGCCGGGGCAGCGGGGGCGGCGAACGCCGGGGGCGCCGCGGCCTGCGGCGGCGGGGCGAAACCGGGAGCGGCCGCCTGCTGCTGCGGAGCGGCGGGCTCCTCCTCGGCGACCTCGCCGCCGAAGTTCCGCAGGAGCGCCTCCAGGCCTCCGTCGAAGCCCTGGCCGACGGCGGCGAACCGCCAGACGTCCTTGAGGTAGAAGTCGCCGAGCATCACCGCGCGCTCGGTGGAGAACTCCGCTCCGGTGAACGCGTACCGGGCGACCTCCTCGCCGCCCGCCACGATCCGCAGGTGGCCGGGGCCGATCTGGGACATCTGGCCCGCGCCGTCGACCGTCGCGGTGAAGGACAGCTTGTGGATGTGCGCGGGGACGCGGTCGAGGGTGACGCGGAAGGACTCGGTGTCGCCGGCCTGGGGGCCGAGGAGCTGGATGGACTCCTCGGGCGACTTCGGCTGGTTGAAGAAGACGAAGTAGCGGTCGTCCGACAGCCGCTCGTCGGCGTCGAGCCCGAAGCAGCTGATGTCGAAAGTCAGTCCGGGCGCCGAGATCTGCACGCCCACGTACAGATCCGTCCCCGCGGTCAGATCACTGATCTTGGCCTTGTGGCCGCGTTGGAATTCCCTGGCCATGCGTAACGACCGTCCCCCATCCCGAATGGCGAATGCTCGCGCAAGGCTAACCGCTGTGTACGACATCGAGACAGGCCGGGCGGTTTTCGGTACGAAATCGGGAAACCCGCGCACCGGCGCGTGGCGGCCCCGTCACTCCTCGCGAGCGGCCGGGGGGCGGGGAAGCCGCTCGGCGTCGGCCACGCCCTCCAGGTAGCCGCGCGCCCGCTCGGTGCGGGGGTACGCCTCCAGGAGCCGCCAGAAGGCGGGGCCGTGCCCGGCGACGAGCAGATGGGCCAGCTCGTGCAGGAGGACGTAGTCGACGACGTGCTCGGGCATGCCCTGGAGCCGGTGGGACAGGCGGATGCTGCCCTCGGAGGGGGTGCAGGAGCCCCAGCGGGTGTTCTGGTTGGTCACCCAGCGGACCGAGCGGGGGCGGGCCCGGCCTCCGAGGTACTGGCCGGACAGGCGCAGCGCCCGTTCGGTGAGTTCGCGGTCGCCGAAGACGGTCCTGCTCTCCTTCGCGGCCAGCCTGTCCAGCATGACCCCGACCCAGCGCCGTTCCTCCGCCTCCGACATGCGGGCGGGGATGAGCACCACGGTCCGGTCGCCCTCGCGGTAGGCGGAGACGGACTTCCTGCGCCGCGCGCTCCTGCGGACCTCGACGGCGCCCGCTCCCCCGTCTCGGGGCGGTTCGCTGGTCACACTGCGCTGGGGGTCGGCGGGCACGCCCCGACGTTACCCGCCGGCGGCGGGGAAAGTCCCGCCGGCGGGGTGGTTTCGGGAACGCCCGGTCCACTCCGCCCCTCATTCGAATGACTAATGCTCCCGGCCTGTGGACAACTTTCGGCGGCCGTCACGGGATCGGGGCATTCTCACCGGGGACGACGGAAAAGCCGTTGTCGATCATGAATATGGATCGCGGGACCACCACTCCGTGATCCCGGATCACTGATCACCGCGTGGGGACGGACGGGGGCGGGGAAATGCATCCGATGGTGAAACCGGCGTTGCGGAGGGCCTGGCGGAGTCTCCGGTGCGTCCAGTTCGGCGTGACCCCCGCGCACGCGGTGGTGCTCGATCCGGTCGACCCGGCGACGGGGTCGCTGCTCGGCCTGCTCGACGGCACCCGGGGGGTCGAGCTGCTGCGGGCCGAGGCGCGGGCGCTCGGTCTGCCGGACGGCCGCCTGGAGGCGTTCCTCGGCCGGCTGGAGGCGGCCGGTCTCCTCACGGACGCCGCGGCCGGGCGGCCCGGGAAGGCGGGACCGGCCGCCGGTGCGGTGGACACGGCCCTCGATCCGCTCCGCGCCGACCTGGCCTCGCTCTCCGTGGTCCACCCCGAGCCGGACCGGGCGGCGGGCACCCTCGCGGCCCGGCGGGCCCTGCGCGTCCAGGTCCGGGGAGCCGGGCGGGTGGGGACGACGGTGGCGGCCCTACTCGCCTCGGCGGGCGTGGGCGTGGTCGAAGTGCTGGACTCGGGCCGGGTCGAACCCTGGGAGACGGCCCCGGGCGGCCTCCCCGCCGAAGCCGTCGGCGAGCGCCGGGCGACCGCGGCCCGGCGCGTGGTCGGCCTCTGGTCGCGGGGCGCGGTCCGCGAGGGCCGGAGGAGCGGCCGGGGCGGGCCCGGGCTCTCGCTCGTCGTGGTGACGCCGAGGGACGGCCTCGGCGCCTACGTCCCCGATCCGCTCCCGGCCGCACCGTGGATCTCCACCGGCACCCCCCATCTGTACGCCGGGGTCGTCGAGGCGACCGGGACGGTCGGACCGCTCGTGCTGCCGGGCGGCACGGCCTGTGCCCGGTGCCTCCAGGAGGAGCGGACGGACCGGGAGCCGGTCCGGCCTCGGCTGCTCGCCCAGTGGCGCTCGGGCACCCCGCACCCGCTGCCGGCCTGCGACGTCGGACTGGCGACGGCGGTGGCGGGTCTGGCCGCCGCGCACGCCCTCGCCTTCCTGGACGGGGACCTGCCGGCGAGCACGGGCGCCCGCTGGGAGACGTCACTGCCGTTCCTGGAGTGGCGGACGGAGCGGCTCAGACCTCATCCGGCCTGCCCCTGCGGGGCGGCCCGCGGAAGGGAGGGGGAGCGCGTCTCGGCGGCCGGAGGGGCGCACGACACAATGGCGGGGTAACGGCCCTGCGCGGCGCGACAGTCTGGGTTTTGGAGGGGCACATGTCTGATCTTCCCCGGAAGGCGGTCACCCGGACCGCCAAGTTGGCCGCGTTGCCCCTGGGCTTCGCGGGCCGGGCCACCTGGGGTCTGGGCAAACGGATCGGCGGGAAGTCCGCGGAGCTCGTCGCCCGCGAACTCCAGCAGCGCACCGCGGAGCAACTGTTCAAGGTGCTCGGCGAGTTGAAGGGCGGGGCCATGAAGTTCGGCCAGGCCCTGTCCGTGTTCGAGTCGGCCCTCCCGGAGGAGGTCGCCGGACCCTACCGGGCCGCGCTGACGAAGCTTCAGGACGCGGCGCCGCCGATGCCGACGCGGACGGTGCACGCGGTCATGGAGGAGCGGCTGGGTGCCGACTGGCGGGACCTGTTCCTGGAGTTCGAGGACAAGCCGTCGGCGGCGGCGTCCATCGGGCAGGTGCACCGGGCCGTGTGGCACGACGGGCGCGAGGTCGCGGTGAAGGTGCAGTACCCGGGTGCCGGGGAGGCGCTGCTCTCTGACCTGGCGCAGCTGAGCCGCTTCGCCCGGCTCCTGGGACCGCTGGTCCCCGGCATGGACATCAAGCCGCTGATCGCCGAGATGCGGGACCGGGTCTCCGAGGAACTGGACTACGGCCTGGAGGCGGCGGCCCAGCGGAAGCACGCGGAGGAGTTCGCGGACGACCCCGACGTGGTGGTGCCGGCGGTGGTGCACCGGTCGGAACAGGTCCTGGTGACCGAGTGGATGGAGGGCGTCCCGCTCGCGGAGGTGATCGCGGACGGCACGGAGGCGCAGCGGGACCGGGCGGGCCAGCTCCTCGCCCGGTTCCTCTTCTCCGGCCCGGCGCGCACCGGTCTGCTCCACGCCGATCCGCACCCGGGGAACTTCCGGCTGCTGCCCGGCGCCGGCGGGGGCGGGAGCCCGGAGGAGTGGCGGCTCGGCGTCCTCGACTTCGGCACCGTGGACCGGCTGCCGGGCGGTCTGCCGGAGACGATCGGCGTCTGTCTGCGGACGGCCCTGGACGGTGACGCCGAGACGGTCTACGAACTGCTGCGGGGGGAGGGGTTCGTCAAGGAGACCGTCTCCCTCGACCCGGACGCGGTCCTGGAGTACCTGCTGCCGATCATCGAACCGGCCGGGGCGGACGCCTTCGTCTTCACCCGCGGCTGGATGCGCGCCCAGGCCGCCCGGATCGCCGATCCCCGTTCTCCCGCGCACCAGTTGGGCAAGCAGTTGAACCTGCCCCCCGCGTATCTGCTGATACACCGGGTGACGCTGAGCACCATCGGGGTGCTGTGCCAGCTCAACGCGACGGTCAGGCTGCGGGACGAACTGGAGGACTGGCTGCCGGGCTTCACGACGCCCCACCCGGACCCGGCCGGGGAGTAGGCCTCCCCCGGGGTCACCACCAGGAGGAGTCGAGCCGGGCCTCGATCGCACGGAGGTGGGTACGGGCGCAGTCCTCGCAGAAGTACACCCGCCGGCCGTCCTCCACCGAGCAGGTCCAGGTCAGCGGCAGGACATCGGCGGTCCTGCCGCAGCGCGCACAGCTGAGGGACTCTCGCGGGGTCCGGTCGTCGTCCACCCCTCCGACGATAGCCGGACGGGGCCGGGGCGCTCCGGACAACGCACCGCGGGGGCCGGTCCGTGAGGACCGGCCCCCGCGACGGCGCCTTCGAGGGCGCGAGGTCGTCCGTTCCGGGCGGTTGGGGCGCGTGGCGAAAGCGGCGTCGTCCGCCCTGAGGACGGGCGGGGCTTTCGGCACACGCCCCACGCGCCTCAGTGCATGACGGCCATGGCCAGCGCGCGTCGGGCGCGCAGCGAGACGCGCTCGGCGCGGCGCTGCATGCGCCGGGCGGCGACCAGGCGCAGGGCCTGGCGTTCCGCGTCGGCCTCGCGCTGTCGTTCGTGCATATGGGCACGGGCCAGGGCTTCTGGGATGAGTTGCATTTCACGGGTCCTGTTCTGACGCGCGGTGGGCGCGGCGGCGGGGGAGAAAGCCGGGGTCGCGGAGCCTGCGGGCTCGCTGGTGGACGAGGTCATCGGGGCCTGCTTCTGGGGGTCGTGCGTGAGGGGGCGGTCGATGGTTCCGGTGGCGCTCATGCCGCGACCGGGTTCTTGCGCGGGCGGCCGCGCGGCCGCTTGCGGGCGACGACCACGCCCTGGACGAAGAGCTCACCGCCCCAGACGCCCCACGGCTCGCGCCGCTCCTTGGCGCCGGCGAGGCAGGCCGCCACGAGCGGGCAGGTCCGGCAGAGGGACTTCGCGTACTCGACGTCGGCCGGGGACTCGGCGAAGAAGACCTCCGGGTCGTAGGCGCGGCAGGGGACGGGGACGCCGAGGTTCTCGATGGCGTCGTCGAGCGCGGTGAGTGTGGTGAGGGGGGTCAAAGCGGGGTCCTTCGTGAGGCCGGGCTGGGAGATCGATTCGGAAGGCGGTACGGACGGGGCGTGCGCTTCGAGTTGCACGGTGTTGTTTCCTCGTCTGGTCGTTCCGGCCTGTTGGCCGGGGTTTCGGCTGGTACCGGGTGTTGCTGTCCCGAGACCCCTTCTCCCTGTCGTCCCCGTTCGGGGACAAACAGAAGGGCCGCGGATCCCGGGTGGGGTTCCGCGGCCCTGAAGGCGCCTGCCTGATCATGGATCAGGCTGGATCACTCCAGGGTTCGAGCCCACGGAAGGCCCACATCGTGTGGTGCTGCGTCTGCTGCTGAATGCCGGCACCGGCCGCCGCGAAGCCATAGGCCTTCGCCCCGGCTGCCGCTCCTGCTTCCAGTGCCTTGGTCGGTCGCTCGTTGCGCGGGTCCACCACGGGCCGCAGTTCCACGGCGGACGTGCCGAGGACGGAGGGGCCGGCGAAGGACAGACCGGTGCCGGGGAACGCCGAGGCGGAGAGGCCGAGCATGCAGGCGGAGACGACCGAGCGATCGGTCATTTTGGCGATGCTGACGAAGCTGGCGGTGCTGGTCTGGATGGTGTAGCTGATCACTGGAATCGCCTCCTCTCGGCGTCTCGGAGGGCTCGGGTGCGAACCGGGCCCTCATGTTTACTTGGACAAGTACAGCACGAAGACAGGGCTTCGAAGAAGCCTCCGTTTCCGTGGTTAAGAACCTATGGGGCTTGACGGGGCGGGCGCAAACTATTTTCCCGACGAGTTTCCCTCACGCCTCCCCGTCCTCCGTCTCCCTCTCCTCACCTGCGCAGATGGCCAGGACATCGGCTCCGAAGCGGCTCAGCTTGCGGACGCCGACGCCGGAGATCGACGCGAGTTCCCCCTCCGTGGCGGGGACCCGCTCGGCGATCGCCATCAGGGTCTTCTCGGTGAACACGCAGTAGTCGGGCTGCCCCAGTTCCCTCGCCCGCTCGGCGCGCCAGTCGTGGAGCCGCTCGTACAGCCCCTCGTCCATGTCCGAGGGGCAGTCCTCGCAGCGCATCAGTTTCATCGCGCCCGCCTCGGTGAGGGTCGCGCCGCAGACCCGGCAGAGGACGGGGCCGCGCGGACCGCGCCGGCGGGGTCCGGTGCCCCGCTCGACGACCGGGCCGCCGGCGGGGACCGTGCCGCCGGAGGAGCCCGTTCCGGGCCGCAGCCCCTTGAGGAAGCGGCTGGGGCGCCGCGAGGGCCGGCCGCCCGGGGAGCGGGAGAGCGACCAGGAGAGGGTGAGGTGGACCCGGGCGCGGGTGACGCCGACGTACAGCAGGCGCCGTTCCTCCTCGATCTGCTCGTCGGTCCTGGCGTAGGTGATCGGCATCATGCCCTCGGTGAGGCCGACCAGGAAGACGGCGTCCCATTCGAGGCCCTTGGCCGCGTGCAGCGAGGCGAGGGTGACGCCCTGGACGGTCGGGGCGTGCTGGGCGGCGGCCCGCTCGTCGATCTCGGCGACCAGGTCGGAGAGGGTCGCGCCGGGCTTGGCGCGGGCGAAGTCCTCCGCGAGCCGGACGAGGGCGGCGAGGGATTCCCAGCGGTCGCGGACGGCGCCGGAGCCGGCGGGCGGCTCGGTGGTCCAGCCCTTGGTGGAGAGGACGGCCCTGACCTGCGCGGGCAGGTCCTCGGCACCGTCCAGGAGGGTGTCGTTGCCCCCGGCGCGGGCCGCGCCGCGCAGGGCGATGCCCGCCTCCCGCACCTCCTGGCGTTCGAAGAAGCGCTCGGCGCCGCGGAGCTGGTAGGGCACCCCGGCGTCGGCGAGGGCCTGCTCGTACACCTCGGACTGGGCGTTGATCCGGTAGAGGACGGCGATCTCGCCGGCGGGGACGCCCGAGGCGATGAGGTCGCGGATGCGGCGGGCGGTGCCCTCGGCCTCGGTCGGCTCGTCGGCGTACTCCGCGTAGACGGGCCCGGGGCCCGGGTCGCGCTGGGAGATCAGCTCCAGGCGGTGCTCGGCGGCCCGGCCTCGGGCCTGGGCGAGCAGCCCGTTGGCGAGGTGGACGACCTGCGGGGTGGAGCGGTAGTCGCGGACCAGCCTGACCACCGTGGCGCCCGGGTGCCGGGTGCGGAAGTTCAGCAGGTGCTCGGGGGTGGCGCCGGTGAAGGAGTAGATGGTCTGGCTCGCGTCGCCGACCACGCAGAGGTCGTCCCGGTCCCCCAGCCACAGGTCGAGCAGCCGCTGCTGGAGCGGGGAGACGTCCTGGTACTCGTCCACCACGAAGTGCTGGTACTGGCGGCGGATCTGGTCCGCGATGTCGTGCCGGTCCTGGAGGATGCCGACGGTGAGCAGCAGCACGTCCTCGAAGTCGATCACCGAGCGGTCGCGCTTGAGCTGCTCGTACATGGCGTAGATCTGGCCGGTCTCGGCCGGGTCGCGCGGCGCTTCCCTGAGGGCCTTGGCGACGACGGCCGGATAGTCGGAGGGAACGGTCTGGGTGACCTTGGCCCACTCGATCTCGCCGGTGACGTCCCGCAGCTCGTTCCGGTCGAGCCGGACGCGACAGCGGGCCGCCGCCTCGGCGACCAGCTGGACCTTCCGCTCCAGGAGCCGGGGCAGCTCGCCGCCGACGGCTTTCGGCCAGAAGAACTGGAGCTGGCGGAGGGCGGCGGAGTGGAAGGTGCGGGCCTGGACGCCGCCCGCGCCGAGCTGGCGGAGCCGGCCGCGCATCTCGCCCGCGGCGCGGTTGGTGAAGGTGACGGCGAGGACGCTCGCGGGCTGGAGCACGCCCGCCCGCACCCCGTACGCGATCCGGTGGGTGATGGCCCGCGTCTTGCCCGTGCCGGCTCCCGCCAGCACGCACACCGGGCCGTTCAGGGCGAGGGCGACCTCGCGCTGCTCGGGGTCGAGCCCGTCGAGCACCGCGTCGGCCGTCTCCGGGACCCGGGGGAAAAGAGTGGAGTGCGTTGCTGCTGTCACCCCGCCATGCTGCCAGGTCCCGCGAGGTGGGTGCGGAGGCTTGTCCACAGGCGGGGACGCCGGTCGTACCGGTCCGGCGGGGCGGGGCGGGGCCGGGTGCCGGGAATGGGACGGGCGGGGCGTACGTTCTCCTTCTCGGACCCGTCAGCTAACGAAGCGAACCAGAGGAGCGCCTGGCCATGCAGGGCACTGTGACGATGTACAGCACCACGTGGTGCGGCTACTGCCGTCGGCTGAAGAGCCAGATGGACCGCGAGGGCATCGCGTACACGGAGATCAACATCGAGCAGGACCCGGACTCGGCGGCGTTCGTCGAGAAGGCCAACGGCGGCAACCAGACCGTGCCGACGGTGCTCTTCCCGGACGGCTCGACCCTGACGAACCCGAGCCTGGCCCAGGTCAAGGAGAAGATCGGCGCCTGACTCCCCGCCGCCCCCCGGGGTGGCCGGAAAGAGCCCCTGCCGGACCGTGCGTCCGGCAGGGGCTCTTCTCGTGCGCGGGACGGATCAGACCGCGCCGCCCGGCTTCGGGAGCGGCCTGCCGTACCAGCGTTCGATCAGGCGGGAGGCGATCGAGATCCCGTACGGGGGCAGGATCTCGCCGGACTCGAAGCCGGCGGCCAGGTCCTCGCGGGAGAACCAGCGGGCCTCGTGGATCTCCTCTCCGTCCACGGAGATCTCGGCGGAGGTGGCGCGGGCGAAGAAGCCCAGCATCAGGCTGGACGGGAACGGCCAGGGCTGGCTGGCGACGTACTCGACCGCGCCGACCGTGACGCCGGCCTCCTCGAAGACCTCGCGGGCCACCGACTGCTCGATGGACTCGCCCGGCTCGACGAACCCGGCGAGGGTCGAGAAGCGGCCCTCCGGCCAGTGGACCTGGCGGCCGAGCAGGGCCCGGTCGTGCTCGTCCGTGACGAGCATGATCACCGCGGGGTCGGTGCGCGGATAGTGCTCGGCGCCGCAGGCCTGGCAGCGGCGGATGTGTCCGGCCGCCGCGATGACCGTGCGCTCGCCGCAGCGCGAGCAGAAGCGGTGGAGGCGCTGCCAGTTCTCCAGGGCGACCGCGTGCACCATGAGGGCGGCGTCCCGGTCGGAGAGGAGCAGGCCGGCCTCGCGCAGTCCTGCGGGGCGGGCGGACTGGTCCATGCGGCCGGGCAGGGAGTCCTTCTGGAGCGCGAAGTAGGAGACGCCCCCGGCGTCCGTGCCCAGGAAGTAGCGGTGGGTCTCGGTGACCGGGGCCTCGAACGCCGGGGTCATGACGAGTTCGGTGGTGCCGTCGGGCCGGTCGTCGATCAGCGCCTGGCCGCCGGAGACCACGAAGACCCGGGTGGTGGGGTGGCTCCAGGCCGCCGCGAGCCACGCCTCGTCGAGGCGGTGGTGGGCGGCGCGGTCGATGCCGCTCGGGGCGGTGAGCGGGACCGGGAGGCCCGCCGGCGCGCCCTGCGGGGGCGGCACGTGCTCCGGGGCCGGAGCGTGCGCAGGGACCGACGCGTTCTCAGGGACCGACGCGTTCTTCAAGGTGCTCACAGGTTGCTTCCAACTCCCCCGGTTCGGTGTGTGGGTTCAGCGCTCGGCGGCGTGGAGGGCGGCGGGCAGGTCGCCCCAGAGATGAGCGGTCGTCTCGACGCCCTTCATGAGGAGGTCGAGTTCGACCTTCTCGTTCGGGGCGTGCCAGCCGTCGGACGGGACGGAGATGCCGAGGAACAGGACGGGCGCCCCCAGGACGTCCTGGAGGTCGGCGGCCGGGCCCGAGCCGCCCTCGCGGGTGTAGCGGACCTCGGCGCCGTCGAAGGCCCGGCTCATCGCCCCGGCCACCGCCTTGAGCGCGGGGTGGCCGAGGGGGGTGAGGCAGGGGCGGGTCGGGGCGCCGAAGACGATCTCGTACCGGACGCCGGCCGGGACGAGTCCGGCGAGCCAGTCCCGTACGGCGCGTTCGATCGCGGCCGGGTCCTGGCCGGCGACGAGCCGGAAGGAGAGCTTGAGGTGGGCGGAGGCGGGGACGATCGTCTTGCCGCCGGGGCCCTGGTAGCCGCCGCCGATGCCGTTGACCTCGGCGGTGGGGCGGGCCCAGACCCGCTCCAGGGTGGAGAAGCCCGCCTCGCCGAGGGTGCCGTGGGACCTGGCCGTGCGCAGCCAGGCCGCCTCGTCGAAGGGGAGCTCGGCGACGAGGGCGCGCTCGGTGTCGGTGAGCTCGGTCACCCCGTCGTAGAAGCCGGGGATCGCCACGCGTTCGTCGGCGTCGTGGAGGGCGGCGACGATCCGGCCGGCGACGGTGGCCGGGTTCGGCACGGCGCCGCCGAAGGAGCCGGAGTGGATGTCCTGGTCGGGCCCGTACAGGTCGATCTCGCAGTCCGCGACCCCGCGCATGCCGGTGCAGACGGTGGGGGTGGTCTCGGACCACATGCCGGTGTCGGAGACGATCACGGCGTCGGCGGCGAGCCGTCCGGCGCGGGCCTCGACCAGCGCGCGGAAGTGCGGGGAGCCGGACTCCTCCTCGCCCTCGATCAGCAGCTTCAGGTTCACGGCGGGGGTGGTGCGGCCGGTGGCGGCGAGGTGGGCGCGGACGCCGAGGGTGTGGAAGAACACCTGCCCCTTGTCGTCGGCCGCCCCCCGCGCGTACATCCGGCCGTCGGCCACGACCGGCTCGAAGGGGTCGGTGTGCCAGCCGTCCTCGCGGGCGGCGGGCTGCACGTCGTGGTGGCCGTAGACGAGGACGGTCGGGGCGTCCGGGTCCCCGGAGGGCCACGCGGCGAAGACGGCGGGGGCGCCGTCCGTCTCCCACACCTCGACCGTGGTGAAACCGGTCTCCTTCAGGTGGGCGGCGAGCCAGTCGGCGCTGCGCCGCACGTCCCCGGCCCGTTCCGGCTGGGCCGAGACGGAGGGGATGCGCAGCCACTCGGCGAGGTCGTCGAGGAAGGCGGCGCGGTGCCGTTCGATGTACGTGCGTATCGCGTGGACGGCGCTGTCCGGGGTCTCGCTCATGCACACGAGCCTATCCGGCCTCCGGGGGTGCCCCGCCGAGCAGGATCGCCTCCAGTTCGGCGCGGCCGGGGAGCCGGGCGGGGCGGGCGGTCTCGCCCGTCCGCACGTAGACGAAGACGGCGTCCACCTCCTCGGGCGCGAGGCCGTGCTGTTCGGCCCAGGCGAGCCGGTAGATCGCGAGCTGGAGCGGGTCGGCGGTGCGCGTCCGGCTGGTCTTCCAGTCGACGATCTCGTACGCGCCGGTGTCCGGGTCCCGGTAGACGGCGTCGATCCGGCCCCGGACGACCCGGCCCGCGAGGGTGAGGTGGACGGGGACCTCGACGCGGTACGGGGTGCGGCGGGCGTACGGGGTGCGGGCGAAGGCCTCCTTCAGCTCGTCCAGGTCCCGCTCGTCGAGGATCTCGGGCTCGCCCGCGAAGTCCTCGCCGCCGGGCAGCTCCTCCGGTCCGAGGAAGGGCAGCGGCAGCTCCTCGTAGCGGGACTCCACCCACGCGTGGAAGCGGGTGCCGCGGCGGGCGGCGGGCTGCGGCGGCCTGGGCATGGGCCGGGCCAGGTCCCGCGCGAAGCCGTCGGGGTCGGCGGCGAGGCGCAGGACCTGGGAGGCGGAGAGGTACGGGGGCAGCAGGACGTCCCGGGTGGTGGCGCGGGTGCGGCGGAGTTCGGCGGTGAGGGCGGTGAGGTCGCGGTCCCAGGAGGCGACGGTCCTCGCGTCCTCGGGGGCGAGGTCCGGGGCCGGGTCCCCGGGACCTTCCGGTTCCGGGATGCCGGGCTCCTCCGGTTCCGGGGTGCCGGGCGTCCCGGACGCCCGGGGCTCCTCCCGCTCCGAAGTTCTCTCCGGGGCCCTCGGTGCCGGGATCGCGTCCGGGTGGGCGTCCCCGGGGAGTGCCTCTTCGTCCCGGACGGGCGCCTCGTCCTCCCAGGGCGCCTCGTCCCGTACGGGCGCCTCGTCCTCCCAGGGCGCCTCGTCCTCCCGCGGGTCCTCCTCCCAGGGCTCCTCGTCCCAGGGCTCCTCGTCCGGCCAGAGGTCCTCGGGGCCCGGGTCCCGGGGGGCGGGCGTCGTGCCCGGGGGGCGGTGCTCCTCCTCCGGGCTCCCTCCCGGGGTGCCCCCGCCGTCCTGCGGGACGTACGCCCGCAGCCTGGCGCGCACGAGGTCCGCCGCCGCCTTGCGGCGCCTGAACGACTCCTCGTCCAGCGGCAGCGGCCAGGCCTCGTCCTCGCGGGCGGACGCCAGGACCGGGTTCTCCGCGCCCTCCTCCGGCTCGTCCGCCCAGGCCTCGATGTCGCCGTGGCCCGCCGCGCAGTGGTCGTACAGGGCGAGCAGGAAGTCCGAGGGGCCGCGGGGCTTCTTCTGGGACGGGCCCCACCAGTGGCCGGAACCGAGGAGGAGGGAGCGGGGACGGGTGAAGGTGACGTAGCCCAGGCGCAGTTCCTCGGTGTGCTGGTGGTCGCGCATGTCGTTCTTGAAGGCCGCGAGGGACTTGGCGTCCCAGGTGTCGATCGACGGCAGCGTGGCGGCGTCGCCGCGCAGGGCGTGCGGGAGGACCTGCGGCTGCGAGGTCCAGGACTCGCGCGCGCGTGCGCTGGGGAACTGGCCGGCGACCAGGCCGGGGACGGCGACGACGTCCCACTCCAGGCCCTTGGACTTGTGGGCGGTGAGGACCTTGACGGTGTTCTCACCGCCGGGCAGGGCGCTGTCGAGGCCCTTCTCGAACTGGACGGCCGTGCGCAGGAAGCCGAGGAACGCGAGGAGGGTCGCCTCGCCGTCGAGGGAGGCGAAGCCGGCGGCGACGTCGAGGAAGTGGCCCAGGGTCTCGCGGCGGCGGGCGGCGAGGGCGTGCGGGGAGGCGGAGAGCTCGATCTCCAGACCGGTCGTGTTCAGGACCCGGTGCAGCACGTCCATGAGGGGGTCGGCGAGCGAGGTGCGCAGGGAGCGGAGCTCGGCGGCGAGGCGGGCGAAGCGGACCCGTGCCTCGGCGGAGAACGGCAGCCCGTCGTCGGGGGCGCCGCCGGAGTCGAGGAAGGTGTCGAGCGCGTCGGCGAGGGAGATCACCTCGGCCGGGTCGACGCCCTCAACGGCGGCGGCGAGCCGCTGTTCGGGGTCGGGGTCCTCGCTCCCCCGGTGGACCAGGAGGCGGGCGCGGCGGCCGAGGAGGGCCAGGTCGCGGGGGCCGATCCGCCAGCGGGGGCCGGTGAGGAGCCGCACCAGGGAGGCGTTGGCGCCCGGGTCCTGGAGGACCTCGCAGACGGCGACGAGGTCCGCGATCTCGGGGAGGTGGAGGAGTCCGGAGAGGCCGACGACCTCGACGGGCACGTCACGGGCGACGAGCGCGGCGTGGAGGGCGGGGAAGTCGGTGGCGGTGCGGCACAGGACGGCGATGTCGCCGGGTTCGCGGCCGGTGCGGACGAGGTGGGCGAGGGAGTCCGCGAGCCAGTCGATCTCCTCGGCCTGGGTGGGCAGCAGGGCGATCCGCACGGTGCCGTCGTTCTCGGCGCCGGGCGCGGGCCGCAACGCCTCCACGCCCGCGTGCATGGCGCGCAGGGGGGCGGCGAGGCCGTTGGCGAGGTCGAGGAGGCGGCCGCCGCTGCGCCGGTTCTCGGAGAGGGCGTAGCGGCTCGCGGGGCTGCCGTCGCGGTGCGGGAAGTGCTCGGGGAAGTCGTCCAGGTTGGCGACGGAGGCGCCGCGCCAGCCGTAGATGGCCTGGCAGGGGTCGCCGACGGCGGTCACGGCGTGACCGGCGCCCCGGCCGAACAGGCCGGAGAGCAGCAGCCGCTGCGCGACGGAGGTGTCCTGGTACTCGTCGAGGAGGACGACCCGGAACTCGTCGCGCAGGATCGCGCCGACCTCGGGCCGGGTGGTGGCGAGTTCGGCGGACCGGGCGATCTGGTCGCCGAAGTCGAGCAGGTCGCGGGAGCGCTTGGCGGCGCGGTAGCGGACGACGAGGTCGAGGAGTTCGCGGCGGGCCGTGGCGGCTTCGGGGACCTTGCGCAGTTCGGCGTTGGTGAGCCCGGCGCCGGCGAGGTCGGCGAGCAGCTCGGAGTCGTGCGCGCGGAGCCGTTCGGGCGGTACGAGGTGTTCGGCCAGCTCGGCGTCGAGGGCGAGCAGGTCGGTGATGAGGGTCGGGAAGGAGCGGGTGAGCGCCGGATACGGGCCGGGGGCCTCGCGGAGCACGCGGGCGGCGAGCTGGTAGCGGGTGGCGTCGGCGAGGAGCCGGGAGGTGGGCTCCAGGCCGATGCGGAGGCCGTGGTCGGTGAGGAGCTGCCCGGCGAAGGCGTGGTAGGTGGAGATGCGGGGCTCGCCGGGCGGGTGGTCGGGGTCGACGGCGTCCGGGTCGGTGACGCCGGCGCGGACGAGGGCGGTGCGGACGCGTTCGGCGAGTTCGCCGGCGGCCTTGTTGGTGAAGGTGAGGCCGAGGACCTGTTCGGGGGCGACCTGGCCCGTGCCGACGAGCCAGACCACGCGGGCGGCCATCACCGTCGTCTTGCCGGAGCCGGCTCCGGCCACGACGACCTGCGGGGCGAGCGGCGCGGTGATGCAGGCCGTCTGCTCCGGGGTGAACGGGATGCCGAGCAGCTCCTTGAGCTCCTCGGGGTCGCTGATGCGTGCGGTCACCGGAAGAGGCTAGCCGGACCGTCGGACAGCGCCGGCCGGGCGCGGGGCCCCGGCGCCGGGAGTTCCGGGCCGGGCGCTCCCCCGCGCGTGACCGACCTCTCTTTCCGACGGGGCGTCACGCATGCGGTGTCGGCGACCGGCGGGGGCGGGAGAGGGGGCTCGGTCGGGACCGGCGCCCGGTGGGGAAGGGAGGGGGGCTCGGCCGGGGCCGATGCCGGTCGGGGCGGGAAGGGGACCCGGTCGGGGCCGATGCCGGGCGGGGCCGGAAGCGGGGTCAGTCCAGGCCCTTCAGGGCCTCGTCCATGTCCACGGTCTCGCCTGCGGGCGGGGCGGTGACGGCGACCGGCTTGCCGAAGTCGCCGAAGGTGATCTCGCCCGTCTGCTTGCCGCCGGTCTCGACGACGCGGAGGATGTACGGCTCGTCCGCGTCCTTGGCGACGTACAGGGTCCGGGTTCCGCCCCGTTCGGCCTTCCCGGTCAGGGTGGCGGCGGGGACGCCGCCGACCTCGGTGTCCCCGCCACGGGTCAGGCCGGTGGTCTCTCCGCCGTCCTCGAAGACGTTGCGGAGGTCGCAGAACCCGCTGAGGGAGCTGTCCTCCTCGTAGGACGACTTCCCCCAGCGGCCGGCGAGGAGCCTGCCCGTGGCCCGGTTCTCCTCGCCGGTGTTCCAGAAGGCCTCGTCGCCCTTCGTGTAGACGGATTCGCCGACGCGGAGCAAGGTGCCCGTGCCTCCGTCCCCGTTGGTCAGCCGCGCCTCGCAGTGCCCCTCGTCGTCGACGCGGACGTCCATCACGACCTTCGTCCCCTCCGCCTCCTGGTGGCCGGTCATGCGGACGGCGGTGACCGTCCCGGTGCTCGCCGCCGCCTTGCCGGCGATGGCGTCGGCGGAGAGCCCCGCGAAGGGATCGGCCCGTCCGCCCCCGTCCTGGGAGCAGCCCGTGGTCCCGGCGGTCACGGCCAGGCAGACCGCCGCCGTCGTCGTCCAGAGCTTCCGGTCGGCCTTCACTCGCGCTCCTCCGTGTCCGGTTCCTCACGTGCCCCCGTACGGCACCGCACCGAGGGTGGCACGCGCGCGGGGAGGGAAACGCGCCGGGGGGCGCGGAAGGCGACGCTCCGATTGCGGAGCGCGACGCCCGGGGCTTCCCGCATCCCGGTCTCCCGGTCTCCCGGCTCGGCCTCCCGGCTTCCCGGTTCGGCCTCCCGGCTTCCCGGCCTCCCCGCCTCCCGGCTTTCCGGCCTCCCCGCCTCCCGGTCACTCCACGACGTGGCGGCCCTCCGGCCGGGCGCTGCACGAGGACCGGAAGGAGCAGGTCGCGCAGTGCCCGCCGGTGGTGGGGGTGAAGCGCTCGTCCAGGACCCGGCCGGCGGCGTGGGCGAGCAGTTCCCCGACCCACTCCCCGGTCAGGGCCTCCTGGGCCTGGACCTTCGGCAGGGTGTCGCCGCCCTCCTTCTTCGGGGCGGCCTGCCGGAGCTGGACGAGTTCGGCGCCACCAGGTTCCGGCCGCCGGCCGTCGAAGACCTCGTCCAGGGCGCCCTCGCGGACGGCGAGCTGGTAGACGGCGAGCTGCGGGTGGTGCGCGACCTCGTCCCTGGTGGGCGCCGACTTCCCGGTCTTGAAGTCGACCACGTAGGCGCGGCCCTGTTCGTCGGTCTCGACGCGGTCCATGGAGCCCCGGATGCGGACCTCGTACTCCCCCGCCTCCAGGGTCACGTCGAAGGGCTGCTCCGAGGCGGCCGGGGTGCGGCCGCCCCTGTCCATGACGTGCCAGTTCAGGAAGCGTTCGAGCGCCGCGCGCGCGTTCCGCTTCTCCTGGGCCGACTTCCAGGGGGCGTCGAAGGCGAGGGCGTCCCAGACGGAGTCCAGCCGGGCCATGAGGACGTCGAGGTCGGCGGGGGTGCGGCCGGAGGCGACCTCGTCGGCGAGGACGTGGACGACGTTGCCGAAGCCCTGGGCGGTCGTGGCGGGGGCGTCGGCCTTGACCTCGCGGCCCAGGAACCACTGGAGGGAGCAGGTGCTGACGAGGCTGTCGAGGGAGCTGGGCGAGAGCGCCACGGGCCGGTCGCGCTCGCGGAGCGGGACCGTGCTGCGCGTCGGCTCGAACAGGCCCCACCAGCGGTCCGGGTGCGCGGCCGGGACCAGCGGCTGGCCCTCGTCGTCGGTGAGGGCGGCGAGCCGGGCCAGCCGGCGGGCGGCGGCGTCGCGGAGGGCGGGCGGGGCCGCCGGGTCGACGGTGGTGGCGCGCAGCTCCGCGACCAGGGCGGAGACGGCCAGGGGGCGGCGGGGGCGGCCGGGGACGTCCTTGGGTTCGGCGCCCAGTTCGGTGAGGAAGCGGGACGGCTGGTCGCCGTCCTCGGCGGCGGCCTTCACGGCGGTGACGACGAGCCGGTCGCGGGCGCGGGTGGCGGCGACGTAGAAGAGGCGGCGCTCCTCGGCGAGGAGGGCACCGGGGGTGAGCGGTTCGGCGATGCCGTCGCGGCCGATGCGGTCGGCTTCGAGGAGGGAGCCGCGG
Source organism: Streptomyces sp. NPDC014907 (assembly GCF_055562975.1). Classification (NCBI taxonomy): domain Bacteria; kingdom Bacillati; phylum Actinomycetota; class Actinomycetes; order Kitasatosporales; family Streptomycetaceae; genus Streptomyces; species Streptomyces sp. NPDC014907. The sequence continues at coordinate 522,805 of NZ_JBVHEG010000001.1, forward strand.
CGGCGCAGGTCGGGCCAGAGGCCCTCCTGGACCCCGGCGACGACGACGAGGCCCCATTCGAGGCCCTTGGACCGGTGGGCGGTCATGAGCCGGACGGCGTCCGGGCGGGCGTGGCGGCGGGTGAGGGTGTCGGCGGCGATGTCCTGGGCGTCGAGCTCCTCCAGGAAGTTGAGGACGCCCCGGCCGCCGACGCGGTCCTCGGCGCGGGCCGCGGTCTCGAAGAGGGCACAGATCGCGTCGAGGTCGCGGTCGGCGTTGCGTCCGGCGGGGCCGCCGCGCAGGGCGGCGCGCTCCAGGCGGCCGGGCCAGGGGGTGCCCTGCCACAGCTCCCAGAGGGCCTCCTCGGCGGTGCCCCCGGCGGCGAGCAGCGCCCGGGCCGTCCGGAGGAGCCGGCCGAGCCGCTGGACGCCGTGGGCGTGGGCGGGATCGTGCGCGACGAGGCGTTCGGGTTCGGCGAGGGCGCGGGTGAGCAGCACGTCGGAGGGGGGCGGGACCTTGTTGCCGCCGGCCCGTTCCTCGTCCCGCAGCGCCCGCCCGAGGCGCCGCAGGTCGGCCGGGTCCACCCCGGCGAGCGGTGAGGCGAGCAGCGCGAGGGCGGTCTCGGTGTCGAGCCAGACGGCGTCGCCGCCGTCGCCGGAGCCGGTGCCACCGGAGCCGCCGTCGCCTGTGTCACCTGAGCCGGTGTCAGCCGAGCCGCCGTCGCCGGAGCCGGTGCCACCGGAGCCGACGCCACCGCCACCGCCACCGCCGTCACCGTCACCGTCACCGTCGCCGGTGGACGGCCCGTCGGCGTCCGTCCGCGCACCGGGGTCCGCCGGGGCGTCGCCCCCGCCCGTCCGGTCGCCTTCCCCGCCCGCCGCGGCCGTCCCGGGGGCCGGCCCGGCGCCCGCCACCGCGCGGAGGGCGAGCAGCAGCGGGGCCACCGCCGGTTCGTGGCGGAGCGGGGTGTCGGCGGCGTCCGTCTCCACCGGGACGCCCGCCGAGGTGAGGGCGCGGCGGAGGGGGGGGAGGGAGGCGGCGGCACGGGTGAGGACGGCCATGTCCTGCCAGGGGACGCCGTCCTCCAGGTGCGCGCGGCGCAGCAGGTCCGCGATGTTCTCGGCCTCCGCCGAGGCCGTGGGGTAGGTGTACGCCTCCGCCCGGCCCCCGTCCCGCACCGCCGTCAGCTCCCGGTGGGCGCGGACCTTCTCGGCGGGGAGCCGGGGCACCGGCATCCGCTGGGCCAGCAGCCGGGTCGCGGACAGGAGCCGGGCCCCGGAACGGCGGGAGGTGCGCAGGACGCGGACCGGCGCGCCGCCGAAGGAGCCGGGGAAGTCGAGGATGCCGTTCACGTCGGCGCCCCGGAACGCGTAGATGGACTGGTCGGGGTCGCCGAAGGCGACGACGGTGCTCCGGCCGCCGCCCGCGAGCGCGTGGAGGAGCCGGACCTGTGCCGGGTCGGTGTCCTGGTACTCGTCGACGTACACCGCGTCGTACGCGGGCAGCGCGACGCTCCCGGCGAGCAGCACGGCCCGGTGGACCAGCTCCGTGTAGTCCAGGACGCCCTGGAGGTCGAGGACGTCGAGGTATTCGGCGAGGAAGCCGGCCGCCGCCTTCCAGTCGGGGCGGCCGACCCGCTCCGCGAAGCGGGCCAGCTCGTCCGGTCCGAGGCCCAGTTCCCGCGAGCGCGCCAGGACGGCCCGCACCTCGTCGGCGAAGCCCCGGGTGGTGAGGCAGGCGCGCAGCTCGTCGGGCCAGCGGATGCCGCCGAGGCCGTTCCTCTCCAGGTCGATCTGGCCGGCGAGCAGCTCGCGCACCGCGAGGTCCTGTTCGGGTCCGGAGAGCAGCCGCAGCGGCTCGGAGAAGAGGTCGGCGTCCTGGTGGGCGCGGATCAGGGCGTAGCAGTACGAGTGGAAGGTGGTGGCCTGCGGCGGTCGGCGGCCGCCGAGCCGGACCGCCATGCGGTCGCGGAGTTCGACGGCGGCCCTGCGGCTGAAGGTGAGGACGAGGAGGCGTTCGGGGTCGGCGCCCTTCTCCACGCGGGCCGCGACCGACTCGACCAGCGTCGTCGTCTTGCCGGTGCCGGGACCGGCGAGGACGAGGAGCGGTCCGCCGGTGTGCTCAACCACTTCCCGCTGCGCCGCGTCCAGCTGAGGGGGACCCGGCGGGGCCGGTGCGGTGCGCACCAGCCGGTACGCGCCCGGGGTCCGCTGCCGTCCCGGGCCCGGGTGCGGCTGTCCCTGGTGCGGCGGCGTACGCCGGGTGGTGGAGGAGGAGCTCACGTGGTTCGCCGGTCCTGGTGGGTGTGGTGGTGCGGGTGAGGCGGCCGTGCGGAGCGGCCGTCCCGGAAGACGCGAACGACGACGTTACGCGAAGCGGGGCGGCGGCGAGCCGTGCCCGGTGCCGCTTCCCGTGCCCGGCCCGGCCGGGCCGCCCCGCCCCGGCCGCGCCTCCTGGGCCGATGACCTCACGTGTGAGTTCCGGCACCCCCGCCGGTGTCCCCCTCCGCGACCGGGGCGCCGTCCCACCGCGCCCGCCGCATGTCGATCCTGGGCACGTGTCCCCCGGCCGCCGGGCCCGCGGGGCGCAGCGGGGTGCCCTCCTCGCGGTAGTGCGCGAGGGCCCGCAGCTCGTGACCGGGCAGCAGGGCGCCGTCCGCGCGGACCACGCGCCACCACGGCGCGGCCCCGCCGTACAGGGCCATCGCCCGGCCCACCTGGCGCGGTCCGCCCTCGCCGAGCCATTCGGCGACGTCGCCGTAGGTCATCACGCGGCCCGGCGGGATCGCGTCGGCGACGTCGAGCACCCGCTCCGCGTACGCCGGGTACCCGGGCGGCTCCGCGCCGGACCCGGGCGTCCCTTCCCCGTCCTCGGTCACTTCTCCGGCCTCCCCCACGGGCTCCTCCAGACTCGTCCGTCCCATCCTCCCCCACTCCACCGACATGGCCCTGCTGCCTCCGCGCGGCTGCTCTTCGTGCCACCATCGTGCGGGCGGTGACTGGTGATACGAGACCAAGAACGACAAGAGCGACAAGAACGACAAGAGCGACGCGCACGGGAACAAGAGCGGGAACGAGACGGCGCGCATGCGGAGACGGACAGGGTGATGGGGCAGGACACGCAGCCTCCGGGAGGAGGCGAGGCCGACGTGCCCGAGCGGGTCTCCGGTGACGAGCCGCTGCTCGCCGCCCGCGTCCACCGGCCCTCCGACCTGATGCGGCTGCTCGCCGGCCTGCTCGCGATCGGGCTCGTCCTGGCCGTCGCCGCGTTCGCCCACGCGACGACCTCCGGCCTGGAGAAGGACATCAACGCGGGGGCCGTCGGCGCCCCGGACGTGTTCGTCAGGATCGCCGGTCTCGTCTCCTCCATCGCCGTCCTCCTCGTCCCGGTCGCCTTCGCCGTCGAACGGCTGATCAAACGGGACGGGCTGCGCATCGCGGACGGCGTCCTCGCCGCCGTCCTCGCTCACGGCGTGACCCTCCTCACCGACCTGTGGGTCGCCCAGGCCTCGGACGGCACGGTCCGGGGCACGATCCGGGACGCCCTGACCCAGCCGCAGTCCGGCGGCGGGCTGACCGACCCGGTGCACAACTACCTCGCCCCGGTCATCGCGTACATGACCGCCGTGGGCATGGCCCGCCGTCCCCGCTGGCGGATCGCGCTCTGGGCGGTGCTGCTGCTCGACGCGTTCACGATGCTGGTGGCCGGGTACACCACGGCGCTCTCGATCGCCCTGACCGTGCTCATCGGCTGGTCGGTGGCGTACGGCACGCTGTACGCGGTCGGCTCCCCGAACGTCCGGCCCACCGGGCAGACCCTCCTCGCCGGACTGCGCCGGGTCGGCTTCCGGCCGGTGACGGCGCTGCGCTCGGAGGGCGTGCCCGACTCGGCGGACAGCGGGGACCGGGGCCGCCGGTACGTCGTGACCCTGGAGGACGGACCGCCGCTCGACGTCACCGTGGTCGACCGGGAACAGCAGGCGCACGGCTTCTTCTACCGCGCGTGGCGGCGGATCAGCCTGCGGACGATCACCACCCGCCGTTCCATCGTCTCGCTGCGCCAGGCCCTGGAGCAGGAGGCCCTCCTCGCGTACGCGGCGATCGCCGCCGGCGCGAACGCGCCGAAGCTGATCGCCACCTCGGAACTCGGCCCGGACGCCGTGATGCTGGTGTACGAGCACACCGGCGGCCGCAGCCTGGACTCGCTGGACGACCACGAGATCACCGGCGAGCTGGCCCGCAGCGCCTGGCGGCAGGTGAAGGCCCTCCAGTCGCGCCGGATCGCGCACCGCCGGCTCACCGGGGACGCGATCCTGGTGGATCGTTCCGGCAAGGTCATCCTGACCGAGCTGCGGGGCGGCGAGATCGCGGCCGGCGACCTGGTCCTGCGGATGGACGTCGCGCAGCTGCTCACCACCCTGGGGCTGCGGATCGGGGCCGAGCGGGCGGTCGCGGCGGCCGTCGAGGTCCTCGGCCCGGACACCGTCGCGGACTGCCTGCCGCTGCTCCAGCCGATCGCGCTGAGCCGTTCCACGCGCGCGACGCTGCGGAAGCTGGCGCGGGAACGCTCGGCGCGGGAACGGGAGGCCGTCCTCGCGGCCTCCGAGGCGGCCAAGCGCGAGCGGGAGGCCGCCAAGGCCGAGGCCGCCGCGGACAAGGGCTCCTCGGACAAGGGCGCCGTGCGGGCGGAGACCAAGGCCGAGAAGAAGGCGGACAAGAAGGCCGAGAAGCGGGCCCTGGACACGGCGCTCGACGAGGCCCGCGAGGAGGACCTGCTCGTCCAGATCCGGCAGCAGGTGCTGCTGATCCGCCCGCAGGCCCCGGTGGAGCCGGTGCGCCTGGAGCGGATCAAGCCGCGGACCCTGGTCAGCCTGATCGCGGGCGCGGTCGCCGCGTACTTCCTGCTCTCGCAGATCGCCCGCACCCCGCTGTCGACGATCAGCCAGGCGGACTGGCGGTGGGTGGCGGCCGCGGTGCTGTTCTCGGCGCTGAGCTACGTCGCGGCGGCGATGAGCCTGCTGGGGTTCGTGCCCGAGCGGGTCGGTTTCTGGCGGACGGTGGTGGCGCAGGTCGCCGGCTCGTTCGTGAAGATCGTCGCCCCGGCGGCGGTCGGCGGCGTCGCCCTGAACACCCGTTTCCTCCAGCGCGCGGGGGTGCGGCCCGGGCTCGCGGTGGCGAGCGTCGGCGCCTCGCAGCTCTTCGGCCTCGGGGCGCACGTCCTGCTCCTGCTGTCCTTCGGCTATCTGACGGGGACGGAGAAGTCGCAGTCCTTCACCCCGTCGAGGACGGTCATCGCGGGGCTGCTCACGGTCGCGGTGCTCGTCCTGGTGGTCACGGCGATCCCGTTCCTGCGCAAGTTCGTGTCGACCCGGCTGCGCTCGCTCTTCGCGGGCGTGGTGCCGCGCATGCTGGACGTGCTCCAGCGGCCCATGAAGCTGCTGACCGGCATCGGCGGGATGCTGCTGCTCACCGGCGCGTTCGTGCTCTGCCTGGACGCCTCGATCCGGGCCTTCGGCCACGACAACCAGTCGCTCAGCTACGCGAGCGTGGCCGTCGTCTTCCTCGCGGGCAACGCGCTCGGCTCGGCGGCGCCGACGCCCGGCGGCGTCGGCGCGGTCGAGGGCGCGCTGACCTTCGGCCTGGTGACGGTGGGGGGCCTTCCGCTGGAGGTCGCGACCCCGGCGGTGCTCCTCTACCGTCTCCTCACCCTGTGGCTGCCGGTCCTGCCGGGCTGGCTCTGCTTCAACTGGCTGACGAGGCGCGAGGCGCTGTGAGCGGGGCCGGGGGCCGTCCGGTCCCCGGCGCGCCCGGGGCCACCCGCATGGACCCCCGTCCCGCGCGGGTGCGGGGGCGGAGGACCACCATGGGTCCATGCCGATCTCCGCAGCCCAGCGCGTCGCTCTGCTCACCGCCACCACCGTGCTGCTCGCCGCCGGGTGCTCGGGCGGCGGGAACGACGCCGGGGACCCGCCGGAGCCGTCCGGTTCGGGCGGACTGCCGGCGCTGACGGCGCAGAAGCTGTCCTGGGCTCCCTGCCCGCCGCCGTCCGCGGCCGAGGGCGGCGGGCCCGCGCCGTCCCCGCCGCCCGGCGGCGGCGCCTGGGAGTGCTCCTTCCTGCGGGCCCCGCTCGACTGGTCGAAACCGGAGGGCGAGACCATCGAGCTGGCCCTCATCCGGGCCCGGGCCCGGGACGGTGCCCGGCGGATCGGCTCGCTCGTCTTCAACTTCGGCGGGCCCGGCGGCTCCGGCGTCACCGGCCTGCCCGGCTTCGCCGAGGACTACGAGACCCTGCGGAGCCGCTACGACCTGGTCTCCTTCGACCCGCGCGGAGTGGGCCGCAGCGCCCCCGTCGAGTGCGCCGGCGACAAGGAGCTGGACGCCTACTACGCGCTGGACTTCACGCCCGACGACGCGGCCGAGGAGCGGACGCTGTCCGACGCGCAGAAGAAGTACGCGGCCGGCTGCGAGAAGGACGCGGGCACGGTCCTGCCGCACGTCGGCACGGAGAACGCCGCCCGGGACATGGACCTGATGCGCCGGGTCCTCGGCGACGAGAAGCTGCACTACTTCGGCATCTCGTACGGCACGGAACTCGGCGGGGTCTACGCCCACCTGTTCCCGGAGAACGTCGGCCGGGCCGTCTTCGACGCCGTCGTGGACCCGGAGGCGGGCGTCGAGGAGGGGGCCCTCGGCCAGGCGAAGGGCTTCCAGCTGGCCCTGGACAACTTCGCCCGGGACTGCGTGGACCGCGGCGACGAGTGCGCCCTGCCCGGCACGAGCGTCGCCGAGATCGAGACCTTCGTCACGGACCTGCTGGCGTCCCTCGACAAGAAGCCGATCACCGGCATCGGGGACCGCAGGCTCACCCAGACGCAGGCCACCAACGGCATCGCGCAGGCCCTGTACTCGAAGGAGTTCTGGACCTATCTGGAGCAGGGCCTCGAAGCGGCCGAGGGCGGCGACGGCGCGCTGCTCCTCTCCCTCTCCGACGCGATGAACGGGCGGAACCAGGACGGCTCGTACAGCAACATCCAGGCCGCCAACGCCGCCGTCAACTGCGTGGACTACGAGCAGCGCTACACCCTCGGGCAGGCGAAGGAACGGCTCGGCCGGTTCCGCGAGGCCTCCCCCGTCTTCGGCGACTTCATGGGCTGGTCGCTCGCGAGCTGCTCGCAGTGGCCGGTGGCCGGGGCCTGGGAGCACCCGGACGTCTCCGCGCCCGGTTCGGCGCCGGTCCTGGTGGTCGGCAACACCGGCGACCCGGCCACGCCGTACGAGGGCGCGCGGGCCATGGTGAAGGCGCTCGGCGGCGGCGTCGGCGTGGAGCTGACGTACGAGGGCGAGGGCCACGGCGCCTACAACGGCGGCAGCGCGTGCGTGAAGAAGGCCGTGGACGCGTACCTCCTGGACGGCCGGGTGCCGAAGTCCGGGACCGTCTGCAAGAAGTGACGCCGAAGGGCCCGGCCCCCGGTGGGGGGCCGGGCCCTTCGCGCCGCGTCCTAGTAGACCGGCTTCCCGGGCTCGATCTGGTGGACCCAGCCGATCACGCCGCCGCCGACGTGCACCGCGTCCGCGAAGCCCGCGGACTTGAGCACGGCGAGGACTTCCGCACTGCGGACACCCGTCTTGCAGTGCAGGACGATCCGCTTGTTCTGCGGGAGGTCCTGGAGGGCGGTGCCCATCAGGAACTCGTTCTTGGGGATCAGGCGCGCGCCGGGGATCGAGACGATCTCGTACTCGTTCGGCTCGCGGACGTCGATGATGTCGATGTCCTCGCCGTCGTCGATCCACTCCTTGAGCTGCTTGGGAGTGATCGTCGCGCCGGCCGCCGCCTCCTGCGCCTCCTCGGACACGACGCCGCAGAAGGCCTCGTAGTCGATGAGCTCGGTGACGGTCGGGTTCTCGCCGCAGACCGCGCAGTTCGGGTCCTTGCGGACCTTGACCTGGCGGTACTGCATCTCCAGGGCGTCGTAGATCATCAGGCGGCCGACCAGCGGGTCGCCCACGCCGGCGAGGAGCTTGATGGCCTCGGTGACCTGGATGGAGCCGATGGACGCGCAGAGCACGCCGAGGACGCCGCCCTCGGCGCAGGACGGGACCATGCCCGGCGGCGGGGGCTCCGGGTAGAGGCAGCGGTAGCAGGGACCGTGCTCGGACCAGAAGACCGACGCCTGGCCGTCGAACCGGTAGATCGAGCCCCACACGTACGGCTTGTCGAGCAGCACGCAGGCGTCGTTCACCAGGTAGCGGGTGGCGAAGTTGTCGGTGCCGTCCACGATCAGGTCGTACTGGCCGAAGATCTCCAGCACGTTGTCGGCTTCCAGGCGCTCCTGGTGCAGGACCACGTTCACGTACGGGTTGATGCCCAGGACGCTGTCGCGCGCCGACTCGGCCTTGGAACGGCCGATGTCGGACTGGCTGTGGATGATCTGGCGCTGGAGGTTCGACTCGTCGACCTCGTCGAACTCCACGATGCCGAGCGTGCCCACGCCGGCGGCGGCCAGGTACATCAGTGCCGGCGAACCGAGGCCGCCGGCGCCGACGCACAGCACCTTGGCGTTCTTCAGCCGCTTCTGCCCGTCCATCCCGACGTCCGGGATGATCAGGTGGCGGGAGTACCTGCGGACCTCGTCTACGGTGAGCTCGGCGGCCGGCTCGACCAGGGGTGGCAGCGACACGGGGACTCCGGTTGTCGGTATGTCAGTACGGTTGTTCTCCCCGTAACACTGCCACGCCCCTTCTCATTCCGAGACACCCGTTCCGATCCGCGAGACGATTTCGTCCCAGTAGCCGGGCAGCGAGTGAAACGGGGCGGTTTGTCCCGGACTCCCCGTCCGGTCCGTGAAGAAGATCGTTCCGGCGCCCTGCCAGCGGGCGATCCGCAGGGCCTCGTCCAGGTGGGTGCGCGGGACGCCGTGCACGAGGTGGACGAACTTCGTCTCCGTGTACGCGGCGGTCCACTCGGCCACCTGTGACCAGCGGTAGTCCGCCCAGGCGCCGGAGAACGTCACCAGCTGGTCGGCGGTCTCGGCGTACCCGGGATGGGGGTGGGTGCCGTGGCCGAGGACGAGGTGGGACCCGCCGCCGGGGCCCGCCCCCAGGGCGGTGGCGACCCGCCGGACCCCGGCCAGGTCGGCCCGGTCGGCGGGACAGCGGTCCAGGTAGTAGCCGTCCACCCGGTACCAGTCGAGGAAGCGCCGGGCGTCCGACACCAGCTCCCCGAAGGGCCGGGCGCCGTACGCGGCGTCGAGGTGCCCGAGGACCCTGACCCCGGCGTCGCGGAGCCTCCCGGCCGCTTCCAGGCAGTGCGGGTCGGGGCGGCTGCCCGGCCCCTCCGCCACGTTGAGCACCGCCCAGTGCAGCGGGGTGCCGGGGCGGGTCAGCTCGCCCCACTCGACGGGGGCGAGCAGCGGATGGGCGTAGCCGGGCACGCCCACGCCGAGCGCCCGGACCGACCCGGCGGCGGTGGCCGTCAGATGCGACACGCCGCCTCCATCCAGATGTCCGCGAGCGACTCCTCCAGGTTGATCCGGGGCCGCCAGCCGAGCCGGTCGCGGGCGGTGCGCACGTCGGCCTGCTGCCAGGGACCGCAGCCGTCGGGGTACGGGTAGGGGGCGGAGGCCAGCTGGTCGGCGATGGTCCCCTCGGTGCGGGGGGCGCCGATCACGGGGCGCTGCGGGACGCCGTGCGGGGCGTCCAGCTCGTTCAGGTTGCCCGCGTAGCCGGCGACCCGGGCCAGGACGGCGGCGGCGTCGCGGAGCCGGACCGCGCGGCCGGTGCCGATGTTGACGACGCCCTGGGCGGCGGAGAGCGAGGCGGCGTGGACGGCCCGCGCCACGTCCCGCACGTCCACGAAGTCCCGCTGCACGCCGAGGCCGCTGAGCTTCAGCTCGCCGTCCCCCGCCTGCATCGCCCGGCGCATCGCCTCGGCGAGGCGGCCGAGCGGGGAGCCCGCGGGGGTGCCGGGGCCGACCGGCGAGAAGACCCGCAGGACGACGGCGTCGAGCGCCGAGCCGAGGACGAGTTCGGTCGCGGCCAGCTTGGACACGCCGTACGGGCCGCCGGGGCGGGGCACGGCGTCCTCGGCGGTGGAGGAGCCGGGCTGGCTGGGACCGTACTCCGAGGCGCAGCCGACCTGGACGAGCCGGGCGCCGCAGCCGCTGCGGCGCAGGGCCTCGCAGACGGTGGCGACGGCGACGGTGTTGTGCCGGGTCAGTTCGCGGGCGCCGCCGCGGGTGGCGCCCGCGCAGTTGACGACGACGCCGGGGTGGACGGCGTCCAGGAACCGGGTGAGCGCGCCGGGGCTGCCGGACGCGAGGTCGAAGCGCACGTCGGCGTCGTCGCCCCGGCCGAGGGCCGTGAGGTGGACCGCCGGGTCGGCGAGCAGCCGGTCGGCGACGAAGCGGCCGATGAAGCCGTTGGCTCCGAGCAGTAGCACCCTCATCGCGCGGCCCCTTCGTGCCGACCGGCCGGTGCTGTGGATCGAGGGGTCATGGTCTTCGTTCTCCTTGCGGGGTGAGGGAAGGGACGGCGCGCCCGCGGCGTCGGCTCCGCGGACGCGTGGGGGGTTCACGGGGCGGTGTGGGCGGAGGCCCGGGTGAGGACGCCGGTCGCGTGGGCCAGGAGGCCGAGCGCGGCGGCGCCGCAGACGAGGGTGGGCACGGCTCCGGGGCCCCAGGCGGCGACGACGGCGCGCACCGGGACGGCGAGCGCGTCGAAGCCGGGGAGGGGGAGGCGGGAGGAGAGGACGCTCGCGGGGGCGAGGACCTCGGCGGCGCAGGCGGCGGCGAGGGCGGCGGTGGCCGTCTCGGGGAAGCCGTGCGCGGTCAGGAGCCGGGCGAGCAGCAGGAGGGCGCCGAGGGCGAGGGCGCCGGGGCTGAACCCGGTGGGGCCCAGCAGGGCGGCGAGGGCGAGGAGGTGGAGGGCCACGGTGCCGAGGAGCAGCCTCCGGGCGGAGGCGGCGAAGTCGGCGAGGCCCCGGCTGCCGGCGATCAGGCGGCGGGCCCGGTGGGTGAAGAGGTGGGCGCACCAGGCGGCCGGGGCCACGGCGAGGGCGAGGCCGAGGAGGGGGCCGGTGGTGAGTTCCCAGGGACCGTCGGGGCCGCCGCTGAGCACCTCGGTGAGGAACCCGTCGCCGCCGGCCGCGTACGCCAGGAGCAGGAGGGTCCAGAGGCCGGCGGCGGGCACGGTCCGGCCGCCGGGCGCGCGGAGGGGGCCGCGCCGGACGGCGAGGAGGAGCGCCCCGGCGAGCCCGAGGGCGCCCGCGGCTCCGGCGGCGAGGCGTACGGGTCCGTGGGTGAGGGCGAGCCCGAGTCCGGTGAGCGCGGCGACGGCGCCGGGCGCGAGCGCGGCGAACGCCCAGGGGGCGACGGCCTCCCGCCGGGGCGCGGGGGGCGGGGTCTCCTCCCGGCCGCGCGGTACGCGGGCGTACAGCTCCTCGGCGAGCGCGAACACGTCCCGGTGCCGGTAGCGCGCGGCGGTCCGGTCGGTGAACCCCCGCGCTTCGAGCCCGGCGGCGACCTCCAGCGCGTCGACGGCCCGTTCGCACAGCTCCCGGTGCCGGTGCATGAGCACGCGGACGGGGTCGGCGGTGCCCCGGCGGGGGCGGGGGGCGGCGGGGGCCGCCGGGGCCGGTGCCCCGGGGGCGCCGGGGGGCGTGGGCGCGGCCGGGAGGGGGGCCGTGGAAGCGGTCGGGGGCGTGGGGGCGGCCGGGGACGGGGGCGCGTCCGAACGCGGGACCGCCGGGAGCGCCGGGGCGGCCGGGGAGGCCGGGGCTTTCGCGGCGGAGCCGTGCGGGGCCCGGGAGAGGCCCGGGTCCGTTCCTCCCGGCCCACCGGGGGCCCCGGACCTTGCGGCGGTCCCGAACCGTCCGGGGACCCCGGGCCGCCCGGCGGTCCCGGACCCGCTCCGGTCGTCCTCCGGCGCCTCCGCGCCGCCCTCCGCCGGTGCGGCGCCGGCCGCGTGTTCCGGTGTGCCGTCGTCCCCGCCGCCGGGGCGCGGCGGCGTCCGGTTCGTGTCGGGCCGCGGGGACGCCGCCGTGACCGCCCCCGGGGCCGGGGCTATGCCGGGCGGCGGGGCGTCGACGGCGGGCGTGCCGAGGAGGATCTCGGAGCGGGCGCTCCGGGTTCCGGGTCCGGTGGGGGCGGCGGGGCCGCGCATGGGGGTGCCTCCTTCAGGCATCGGGGGCTCCTGTCCCCGCCGTCGCGTTCTTGTGGGCCCAGCTGCCCGGCACGTGGGCCTCGGCGGGGTGGGCGAAGAGGGCTCCGTCCCCGGGCCGGCGGCGCACCGGGGCGTGGGAGAGGAGTTCGAGGTAGAGGGAGCGGAACGCGGCGAGGTTCTGTTCGACGGTGAAGAGTTCGAGGGCGCGGGCGCGGGCGGCGGCGCCGAGCCGGTGGCGGCGCCCGGGGTCGCGCAGCAGCGCGAGGCACGCGTCGGCGAGCGCCCGGGGGTTGCGCGGCGGCACGACGAGGCCGGTGCCGCCGACGATCTCCACGACCGCGCCGACGTCGGTCGAGACGGTGGCCCGCGCGCAGAACATGGCCTCCACCAGGCCGGCCGGGAAGCCCTCGACCACGCTGGAGAGGGCGACGACCGCGCCGGAGGCGTAGGTGTCCTCCAGGGTGGGCGCCTCCGGGCCCCCCAGCTCCTCGAAGGCGACGGGGCTCTCGCCGACGGCGTACGCCCCGGTGGCCTCGTCGGGGAAGAGCTGCGCGGCGAGCCCCCGGCAGTGGGCGAGGTACGCGTCGGCGCCCGGGTCCCGCACGGGCACGGTGACGACGCGCAGCCGGGCGTCGGGCTGCCGGAAGCGGAGTTCCGCGAAGGCGTGCAGCAGGGCGACGAGGTCCTTGGCGGGGTCGGGCCGGCCGACCCAGAGGAGGGTGGCGGGGTCGCCGCTCTCCTCGTCCTCCCCCACCGCGTCGAAGCGGTCGGAGACCATGCCGGGGTGGACGGTGCGGATGCGGTCCCGGTCGGCGCCGCACCTCTCCTGCCAGCGGCGGGTGTGGGCGTTGTCGGGGGTGAGGAGGGCGGCCTGCCGGTAGACCTCGCCGGCCAGCCGGCCGTGGAGGGAGGCGAGCAGGGCGCGCAGGGGCGCGGAGCGGTCGGTGCCGGTGTCCGCGAGGTAGTGGGAGCGGAGCCGGGAGCCGTACTCGGTGACGAGCAGCGGGGTTCCGAAGAAGCGTTTGGCCAGCAGCCCGGGAAGGGCCGTGACGCCTCCGGCCGCGGCGTGGCAGAGGTCGGCCGCGCCGAGGGCGTCCTCCTCGTACCAGTCGTACGAGAGGGGGCGCAGGGCGCGCTCCAGGTGTCCGGCGAAGGCCAGGTGGTCGGGGAGCCCGGCGGCGGCCGTGCTCCGGCGCGCGCCGGGCGCGCGGCAGACGGCTTCGAGGGTGCGCACGGCGTCGTCGGAACGGAGCGCGCCGGGCATTCCCCCTCGTTCGCGGGCGAGTTCGGCGAGCGCGTAGAGCCCTTCGGCGAAGGCGGTCGCGGCAGCCTCGGCGGCGGGGGTCCCCGTGTCGTCCGCGTCCTCGGCGCAGACGCCCGTGACGAGCAGTTCGTACGCCTCGGTGAAACGGCGGCGGTCGCGGCGGCCGTAGGCGCGGCGGGCGGCGCGGAACTCCCCGAACACGGCGCGTTCGAGGCGGTTCCCGGCGGGACCCGCGTCGCTCCCCGCCGGGTCGGCCGCGCGGACGAGGCGGGCGTGGGGGGGCAGCGGCGGAACGGCGCCCGAGGGACCCGGGGAAGAGGGGAGGCCGGTCGCGTAGAGGTCGAACCGGTGCTGTGCGAGCCCGCGCACGAGCCGTTCGCACCAGCCCTCCGCGTCACCGGTGGCGTACGGGCGGCCACTCTCCGTCAACAGTCCGATCCGCACGAGCACACCCCCGATCTCCCTTGACGGCGGCCACCGGCGGTCCGGCGGCTCGCAGCGGGAAGAACGTAAGCGGAGAAGCCGGTGGCGCGACGGACGGTTGTCCGTCGCACCACCGGAAGGGGTGAATGCTCGTAACTTTCCCGCCCCGGTCGCGTTCCGCCGCGCTAAGCGGCGCGGCGGCGAGCGGGCGCGGGGCGGGCGGGCCCCGGCGCCGGCTCGCGCGTGCCGCCGTGGGCGTCCGGCCGGGCGGGGGGACGGAAGCCGGGCCGCCAGGGCGGCGCGGGCGCTCCGGGCCTCGACCGGCCGTGGGGCGTCCCGGGGCTCACTTCCCGGGGTACACCCAGGGGTTGGGGCGGCACGAAACGCCGTCGATGTCCAGGGACTTGGTCTGCTGCTGCATCACGGGGGCGAGGGCGCCCGGGGTGCGGCAGAGTTCGTGCCCGTGGCCGAGCCGGTGTCCCACCTCGTGGTTGATGAGCATCTGGCGGTAGGCGTACATGGCCTTGGGGCCGAAGGTGGCGGCGCCCTGGGCCCAGCGGAACGCGTTGATCATCACGCGCTCGGTGGAGGCGGAGTCGCAGGACACGTTGTCGACCGTCGTGTCGAGCCCGGACTTCCGGCACCAGTCGCCCGTGGTGCCGGGACTGGCGAGCGTGATGACGAATCCCGCTTCGCCGCTGGAGATCCGCTCGAACGTCATTGCGCCGTCGCCGGCCCAGCTCCGCCGGTCGTTGAGGGTCTTCTGCACGGCCTCGGCGAAGAGCCGGGGGTCGAGTCCGATCCCCTTCTCCACGTCGACCCGGTACCGGATCAGCTTCCCCTTGCCGGGCGCCTTCTGGAAGCCGGGCACGGCCTCGAAGACTCCGCTCCCCTTCAGCTTCGGGTCGATCGGGAACTGCCGGGTCATCAGCTGCTCGTACGTCGGCTCCGGGGTCCGCCCGGGCGTCGGGGACGCCGGGACGGCGCGGTCGTCGGAGCGGGAGGCGGAGGCGTCGTCCACGGCGCGGTCGGCGGGTCCCCCGGCGGCGCGGGCGACGGACGGGCCCGTCCCGTGGTCGGTGACCTGCCCGGCGACGACGACGGCGAGGACGGTGGCGACGGCGGCGGCCGCGACGCCCGTGAGGGTGCGGCCGATCCCGCTCCGGCCGGCCGGGGTCCCGTCCCCGGGGGCGGGGCCGGTTTCCGGGCCGTCCCCGGAGCGGGGCCCGGGGACGAACGGCTCCTGCCCGCCGGGTCGTTCGGGCGCGGGGGCCCGGGCGGCGCCGCGCCGGCCCGTGTACGGCGCGGGACGCGGAGCGCCCCCCTCGTCGTGCTGCGGATGCCCGCCCCGCACGGCCGTCTCCCGGCCGGGGTCGCCGGACGCGGAGCCACGGCCGTAGGCGGGGGTGCCGTGCGCGGGGGTGGCGTGCCGGGGGGCCCCGGAAGCGGAGGAGGAGCCGGAGCCGCCGCGAACCGGCGTGCCGTGCGCGGGAGTTCCGTACACCGGTGTCCCGTGCGCGGGGGTTCCGTGCGCCGGCGTCCCGTGGGCCGGTGTGCCCGCCCGGTCCTGGCCGTCGTCGCCGGTCGCGGGTCTGCGGCGGCGTCCCGTCCCGGGAGCCTGCCCGGCGCCCGGTTCCGGGCCCGTCCTCCGTTGTGCGGCCGTCTCGCGCTGCCCGGTGTCGGCCACCGGGGGCACGGAGCCCTTGCGACTGTGTCGTCCCACGCCCCGGATCAGCTCCCGCCGTGATCGGCGATCAGTTCCCGGACGGCCTGGGCGACCGTCTCGGGGTACTCCATCATCGCCACGTGCCCCGCGTCGGGCAGGGTGAGCAGGCGCGAACCCCTGAAGGCGGCGGCGGCCTTCAGGGCCATGCGGTACGAGACGAGCCGGTCGCGCCGTCCGTAGACGAGCAGCGTCGGCGCGAGGACCCGTTCGGCCTGCCGCCACAGCCCGTGCTGCCCGCCGAGGGTGTAGGCGTCGACGATGCCGCGCGAGGAGCGGGCCATCGCGTCCCAGAAGTACGGCAGCTCCAGGCGCCGCTCCATCTCCTCGACCGCGTGCAGGAAGCCCTCGTCGGTCACCCGGCCGGGGTCGCCGTAGCAGAGTGCCATGACGCCGCGTACCCGCTGTTCGGCGGTCCAGTCGCGGGTGAGCTTCGCGAAGAAGGAGGAGACGCCGGGCAGCGCGAGGAGCGCGGTGGGCCAGGCGGTGCGCTGGGCGCGCAGCTCGGGCAGGGCCGGGGAGACCAGGGTCAGGGTGCGGACCAGGTCGGGGCGGACGGCGGCGACGCGGGTGGCGACGGCGCCGCCCAGCGAGTTGCCGATCAGGTGGACCGGTCCGCGCCCCCCGGAGTCGAGGAGGCGGATGACGGCGCGGGCGTGCCCGGTGACCGAGTAGTCGCCGTCGCCGGGCGGCGGGGAGACGCCGAAACCGGGCAGGTCGACGGCCTCGCCGTCCACGACGTCCGCGAGCAGCGGCATCAGGGCGGACCAGTTCTGCGAGGAGCCGCCGAGGCCGTGGACGTACAGGGCGGGCGGCAGGCCGGGCCGGTCGCCGGGCCGGGAGCGCACGGTGAGGCCGAGCCCGGGCAGCGCGACGGAGCGCAGCTCCTCGCCGTCGGCGACCCGTACGGCGCGGGCCCGGGCCCCGGGCGGTGCGGCGGCGGTCCGGGTTTCGGGCAGCTCGGTCGAGGACATGGCCGCAATATTACGAGACGATCACGCGGCCTCGCGTGTGGGTGCGGTCACACGTGCGCGACGAGTGCGTGTGCGCCGGGGCGGGTGTGCTCCTACGCTCGGAGGGAAGGCGTCGGAGAGGACCGCCCTTCGCACCGGAAGGAACCGCATGACTGTCGATCCGACCGAGCCGGACACGTTCGCCGAGGAAGAAGAGGTCGTCGTGCTGCACGAGGAGACGCCGGAGGCGGACGCCGCCGAACAGCACACGGAGCTGCGCCCCGAGGACGACGAGCCGCTGACCCACGTCGAGCGCGAGTCGGCGAACGAGGCCGACGCCGTCGAGCAGGCGCGGGTGGTCGCCCTTGACGAGGACGACTACCGCTGACGCCGGGCCGCTCACCGGTTTCCCGTTCCGTTTCCCGGACCGCGTGTCGACCGTGGCGTCCGGTCCGTGAAATTCTGCGTCCGCACCGCGCACAGCCGGGTTACCCAAAAGTACGATGGCGGCGCGTCGCTACAGCGCGCATCGATCGAAATGTGGGAGGCCGCGTGAGCGCCATCGAGCAGACAGAGGCAGCACGCCCTCGGGGCACGCGCCTGCCGCGACGTGCCCGGCGGAACCAGCTCCTCGGCGCGGCCCAGGAGGTGTTCGTCGCCCAGGGGTACCACTCCGCCGCGATGGACGACATCGCCGAGCGCGCGGGAGTCAGCAAGCCGGTGCTCTACCAGCACTTCCCGGGGAAGCTGGAGCTCTACCTGGCCCTGCTCGACCAGCACTGCGAGTCCCTCCTCCTCGCCGTGCGCACGGCCCTGGCGTCGACCACGGACAACAAGCTCCGGGTCGCGGCGACGATGGACGCGTACTTCGCCTACGTCGAGGACGAGGGCGGCGCGTTCCGGCTGGTCTTCGAGTCCGACCTGACGAACGAGCCGGCCGTGCGCGAGCGCGTGGACCGGGTCAGCCTGCAGTGCGCCGAGGCGATCTCCCAGGTGATCGCCGAGGACACCGGCCTGTCCAAGGACGAGTCGATGCTGCTGGCCGTGGGGCTCGGGGGCGTCTCCCAGGTCGTCGCCCGCTACTGGCTGTCGAGCGAGTCCCCCATCCCGCGCGACAAGGCGGTGGAACTGCTGACCTCGCTGGCCTGGCGCGGCATCGCGGGTTTCCCGCTGCATCCGGTGGACGGCCAGCTCAGCGCCGAGGGCCACTGATCCCGCCGGTTCCCCGCCCCCCGGCCTGTTCGCTCCTGGCGTGCGGCCGTTGAGCCGTACGCGTCCCCTCGCCGGGCTAATGTGTGCAGCGTACGGCGCGGGTAGATCGCGCAACGCTGACCGTTCGGAGGGACATAGCCGTGGAGGTCAAGATCGGCGTGCAGCACGCGCCCCGGGAGATCGTTCTGGAGAGCGGGCAGTCCGCCGAGGAGGTCGAGCGCGCGGTTGCCGACGCGCTGGCCGGCAAGGCGCAGCTGCTCAGCCTCGCGGACGAGAAGGGCCGCAAGGTCCTCGTTCCGGCCGACAGGATCGCGTACGTGGAGCTCGGTGAGCCCACCGTCCGCCGTGTGGGTTTCGGCGCGCTCTGAGACCCCGGACACGAAGGAGGGGCCCGGCGGACCGTCTCGGTCCGCCGGGCCCCTCCTTCGTCCGTACGCGCACGCCGGGGCGTGCGGAAGGATTGTCCGCGGGGCGCCACGGGTAGGAAGGACCTCGACCGCACCGTCCGCCCCGCACCCCTCGCGAGGTGATCCCCCCGTGTATCTGGAAGCCCTCGGTTCCGCCCTGCTCGGTCTCGTTCTTGCCTGGGCCGCCGTGCGCCGGCTGCCCGGCCGTCTTCCCGGCCGGGGGCTCGTCCTCGTCACCGGAGGCCTGGGCGGGGTGTTCGGCGCGTTCGTCACGCACGGGGCGCTCGGTCCCGGCCACCCCTTCGCCACCCTGGTGGGTGCCGTCGCGGTCGCGGCGGTCGTCCTCTCGCTCCTGATCCGCCCCGCCTCGCGCGGACTGCGCCGATCAGCCGTGGTCTGACCGGCGCCGCCCGTCCCCCTGTGGGGCGCGCGATCAGGCGGCGAGGCCCAGCGCGGCCATCCGCTTGGTGTGCGCCTCGGTGATCCGGGAGAACATGCGGCCCACCTCGGCGAGGTCGAAGCCGTCCGCGACGCCGCCGACCAGCATGGTCGAGAGCGCGTCCCGCTCGGCGACCACGCGCTGGGCCTGGGAGAGCGCCTCGCCCATCAGGCGGCGCGCCCAGAGCGCGAGCCGGCCGCCGACGCGCGGGTCGGCGTCGATCGCGGCGCGGACCTTCTCCACGGCGAAGTTCCCGTGGCCGGTGTCGTCGAGCACGGAGAGGACCAGGCCACGGGTGTCGGAGTCGAGCCGGGCGGCGACCTCGCGGTAGAAGTCGCTGGCGATCGAGTCGCCCACGTACGCCTTGACGAGACCCTCCAGCCAGTCCGACGGCGCGGTCTGGCGGTGGAAGTCGTCGAGCGCCTTCGCGAAGGGCTCCATGGCCTCCGTCGGCTCCGCGTCGACGGCCGCGAGACGGTTCCGCAACTGCTCGAAGTGGTGGAACTCGGCCGAGGCCATCTTCGCCAGCTCCGCCTTGTCCGCGAGGGTGGGCGCCAGCTTGGCGTCCTCGGCGAGCCGTTCGAAGGCCGCCAGCTCTCCGTAGGCCAGGGCGCCGAGGAGGTCGATCACGGCGGCGCGGTACTGCGGCTCGGCGGATGCCGTCGCCCAGTCCTTGGCGGCGATCCCGGTGGGTGTGGCGTTGTCAGGCGTCTCCATGCAGCGCACAATAGCCCGCTCGCACACCCGTGGAAGGTCCCGGCCAGTCGGTGTGACCGCGCCCTCATCCGGATTTCCCCCAACACACATGCGCGATTCCGGGGTACAGTGGTAAGGCGCCTGCCGAGTATGCGGACATGCTTTCGCACGTTCGGACGTACCCGGTGGGCCGACGCATGAATGAGGATGCCCGGTCGGTGGCCCGATCGGCTCCGGCCCGACAGCCCTTCCGGCGGACCCCGCGGAAGGGTCACCCTCAGCGGTACGACGCTCGAGCGACGGCAGTGGTCCCGTGCCACCCGGCGGCGGTCTTTCCGACCGAGCCGGCAGTGTCCCGGCACGGTACGACCCCCTTCGTTCGCCTCGCGCCGCGTCTCACAGAAGAGGCAGCACCCTGACTACGACTTTCCGAGAGCTCGGAATCCTTCCCGAGACGGCCGAGGCCCTTGAGGCCGTCGGCATCGTGAACCCCTTCCCCATCCAGGAGATGACCCTCCCGGTCGCCCTCACCGGCACCGACGTCATCGGCCAGGCCAAGACCGGCACCGGTAAGACCCTCGGCTTCGGCCTGCCGATCCTGGAGCGCGTGACGGTCCCCCTGGACGTCGAGGCCGGCCGGGCGAAGCCCGAGCAGCTCACCGACGCCCCGCAGGCGCTCGTCGTCGTCCCCACCCGCGAGCTGTGCCAGCAGGTCACCAACGACCTGCTGACCGCCGGCAAGGTGCGCAACGTCCGCGTGCTCGCCATCTACGGCGGCCGGGCGTACGAGCCGCAGGTCGAGGCGCTGCAGAAGGGCGTCGACGTCGTCGTCGGCACCCCGGGCCGCCTGCTCGACCTGGCCGGCCAGCGCAAGCTCGACCTCTCCCACGTCAGGGTCCTCGTCCTGGACGAGGCCGACGAGATGCTCGACCTGGGCTTCCTGCCCGACGTCGAGAAGATCATGAAGATGCTTCCGGCGAAGCGCCAGACCATGCTGTTCTCGGCCACCATGCCGGGCGCGGTCATCGGCCTGGCCCGCCGCTACATGGCGCAGCCGACGCACATCCGCGCCACCTCGCCCGACGGCGAGGGCGTGACCGTCGCCAACATCAAGCAGCACGTCTACCGCGCGCACAACATGGACAAGCCGGAGCTGGTCTCCCGCATCCTCCAGGCCAACGGCCGCGGGCTCGCGATGATCTTCTGCCGCACGAAGCGCACGGCGGCCGACATCGCCGAGCAGCTGGAACGCCGCGGCTTCGCCTCCGGCGCCGTCCACGGCGACCTCGGCCAGGGCGCCCGCGAGCAGGCGCTGCGCGCCTTCCGCAACGGCAAGGTCGACGTGCTCGTCTGCACCGACGTCGCCGCGCGCGGCATCGACGTCGAGGGCGTCACCCACGTCATCAACTACCAGACGCCGGAGGACGAGAAGACGTTCCTCCACCGCGTGGGCCGCACCGGCCGCGCGGGCGCGAAGGGTACGGCGGTGACGCTGGTCGACTGGGACGACATCCCGCGCTGGCAGCTCATCAACAAGGCGCTCGGCCTGGACTTCCACGACCCGGTCGAGACGTACTCCAGCTCCCCGCACCTGTTCGAGGAGCTGGACATCCCGGCCGGCACCAAGGGCGTCCTGCCCCGCGCCGAGCGGACCCGCGCGGGTCTGGGCGCGGAGGAGCTGGAGGACCTGGGCGAGCCCGGCGGACGCCGTGGCCGCGGCCCGAAGGCGGCGGAGCGGACCGAGGAGCGCCCGGAGCGCACCCGGACCCCGCGCCAGCGCCGGCGCACCCGGGGCGGCGGCGAGTCCGCCGACGCCCCGGCGGCGCAGGACGCCCCGGCGGCGGAGACCCCGGCTCGGACGGCCCCGGCCCAGGCGGCCCCGGTTCAGACGGCCCCGGCCGTCGAGGCGCCCTCCGACGAGGCCCGCGCCGAGGCCGGTCCGCGCACCCCGCGCCGCCGCCGCCGCACCCGCGTCGGCGCCCAGGGCTCAGCGCCGGTCGCGCGGTCCGTTCCCTCCTCCGCCGACCGGACTCCCCCGGCGGACCGGACGGCGGAGGCGACGCGGACCGCTCCGGTCGCCGTCGCCGAGGCCCCGGCGGCCGTCGAGGAGCGCGGGACCGAACGGCCCGTGAAGGCCGAGCAGCCCGTGAGGGCCGAGCAGCCGGCGAAGGCCGGGGAGCGGAGGAGCGAGGAGCCGCAGGCCCCCCGCCGCCGCGCCCGCGCCGCCCGCCCGGAGTCCACCCCCGCCGCTCCGGCCGCCCCGGCCGTACGGACCCCCGCGGCCCCCGCCGTCCAGGGGCCGTCCCTCGCGGCGCGCCGCCGTCGTGCCCGTGTGGCACGCCAGGTCGAGGACACCGTCTCCTTCCAGACGCCCGAGACCGCCGCGGCGGCCCTCCGGGCGAACCCCGTGGCCGAGGCCCCGTCCGTCGCGGCGGAGCCGAAGGCCGGGGAGCCGGTGAGGAGCGAGGAGCCGAGGAGGACCGCGCGCCGCGCCTCCGGGAAGGCCGTCGCCGAGCCGGTCGCGGAGGCCGTCGAGGCCGCCGCTCCGGCGACCGGGTCCGCCGGGGCCCCGGCCTCCGCCGAGGTTCCGGCCCCGCGCCGCCGTCGCGCGGCCCGCAGGCCCGCCGGTTCGCCGGTGACCGCCGAAGCGCCGGCCGACGGGACCGTCGCCGAGCCGGTCGCCGCCCCCGTCGTGGAGGAGGCCCCCGCGCCCGCCCCGCGCCGTCGGCGTACGGCCACGAGGGCCGCCGGTTCCCCGGCGTCCGCCGAGGCCGCGGCCGTCATCGTCGTGCCCGCCGTCGCCGCTCCGGCCCCGGCCGAGGAGGCCCCCGAGGCCGCCCCGCGCCGTCGCCGCGCCGTCCGGAAGACCGCCGGTTCGCCGGTGGCCGCCGAGACGCCGGTGACCGGGGACGCGGCCGTCACCGAGCCGGTCGCGGCCGAACCGGTGGCCGCCGAGCCCGTCGAGGAGGCCCCGAAGGCCCCGCGCCGCCGCACGGCGAAGAAGGCCGTGGCCGAACCGGCCGCCGGGACCGCCGAGGCCGTGGAGGAGGCGCCGAAGACCACGCGCCGCCGGGCCGCGAAGAAGACGGTCGCGGCCGAGCCGGCCGCCGAGACCGTCGCGACCGCCGAGGAGGCCCCGAAGGCTCCCCGTCGCCGCACGGCGAAGAAGGCCGTGGCCGAAGTGGCCGAACCCGCCGCCGGGAACGCCGAGACCGCCGAAGAGGCTCCGAAGGCCCCGCGCCGCCGGGCCGCGAAGAAGACGGTCGCGGCCGAGGCGCCGGACGCCTCCGAGCCGAAGACGCCGGCCCGTCGCCGTACGGCGAAGAAGGCGGCCGCCGAGCCGGTCGCCGCCGAGGCCGTCGAAGAGGCGCCGAAGGCGGCCCCGCGCCGCCGCACCACCAAGAAGACGGCGGCCCCGGCCGAGAGCTGAGTCCGTCCCGTCCCGCCGCAGCGGCCCGTCCCCTTCCCGGGGGCCGGGCCGCTGCGGCGTTCGCGGGCCCCCTCCGCCGGACGGCGCGGGGCGGCGCGGACCGGTGCTCCCGGTCGCGGGGCGCCCCCGCAGGCACCGGCCCGGACCGGTCCCCGCCGGCCGTTCCGCCCCGCGCCCCGGCGGTTACAGTCCCTGTATGAGCAAGCCCCGGTCGCTGGTGTTGCCTCCCCGTACCCGTGCCCGCCGTCTGGAGACCGCGCGCGGGCCGTTCGCCGTGCTCGACGCGGAGCCGTCCGGCGAGCGGCGCGGGACGGTGCTGCTGCTGCCCGGGTACACCGGCAGCAAGGAGGACTTCCTCGCCCTCCTGGAGCCGCTGGGCGAGGCCGGGTACCGGGCCGTGGCCGTGGACGGGCGCGGGCAGAACGACACCCCCGGGCCCCGGGGCCGGGCCGCCTACCGCCGCGGGGCGCTCGCGCTCGACGCGGTGGCGCAGGCCGCGGCCCTGGGCGACGGCCCCGTGCACCTGCTCGGCCACTCGTTCGGCGGTCTGGTGGCCCGCGCGGCGGTGGCGCTCGCGCCGGACGCCTTCCGTTCCCTCACGCTCCTCTCCTCCGGCGTCGGCCGGGTGTCCCGGCCGCAGCGGGTCCGGGTGCGGGCGCTGCGGATCGCGCTCGCGCTGCTGCCGAAGGACCGGGTGTGGCGGGCGATGTGCTGGCTGGACAGCCGGGGCGAGGAGCCGGACACCGCCGACGTGCCGGACGTCGCGGACTTCCTGCGGCGGCGGTGGGCGCGCACCCGGATCGCCCAGCTCAGGGGTGCCGGACGGCTGCTGCTCGACCGCCGGGACGGTACGGAGGAGCTGGTGGGGCTGCCGGCGCCGCTGCACTTCGCGTACGGGACGGACGAGATGGTCTGGTCGACGGCGGACCTCGCCGCGGCGGCGGCCCGCACCGGCGCGCACCACACGGTGATCGCGGGCGCCGGCCACTCCCCCAACGTGTCGCACCCGGGCGAGCTGGCGGACCGCCTCGTCGGCTTCTGGGAGCGGACGGCCGCGCCCGCCGGGGTCAGTACTGCGCCTTGAGGTGCTGCCAGAAACCGTCCCGCAGGGCGCGCCGGAGCGGGGGGTGGCCGCGCAGGGAGCGGCTGAGCAGGCGCTCCGCCTCGACGAGGAGGTCCTGGTCGATCGTGCCGGGCAGGTAGGGCGCGCCGGGGAGGAGTTCGGCGAGCCGGTCCCGGCCCCGTTCGGCGATCCAGGTCGCCGCGATGCGGGCGCCGACGAAGCGCACCTCCTCGCGGGAGGGCGGCGGCTCGCCCTCGTTCTCGTACGTGGTGACGGGGCGGCGGGTGACGTACGGGCGGCAGAAGTCCAGGTCGAAGGTGCGCTGGCTGTCGACCTCCCAGAGCAGCGCCTCGGCCTGGTTGCGGCCCTCGGCGGCCTCGATGCCCCAGAGGTGGACGCGGGCCCCGTACCCCTGGGCGGCCTCGACGGCGGAGACCAGGTCCTCGTCGCCGCCGACGAGGGCGGCGTCGCTGATGGCGCGGTGGCGGGCGAGGGACTCCAGGTCCGTGCGGATGAGGGAGTCGACGCCCTTCTGCTGGTTGTTGGCGTTGAGGTTGCCGAGGCGGACCTTGACGTCGGGAAGTTCGGCGATGGCCTGCTGATCGGGCGTGTGGATGCGGCGGCGGGCGCCGTCGTACCAGTAGACGCGCAGCAGTCTGCTGTCCGCGAAGATCGTGCGGGCCTTGTCGATGAAGGCCTCGATGAGCCCTTCCGCGTCGAGGTCGAAGGAGCGCCGGTCCTCGGTGCCCGTCACCAGCAACCCGGCCGCAGCATGGACGTAACCCGCGTCGACGAAGATGGCGTGGGTGGAGGGGGTCTTGGCGACCTCGGCCAGCATCCGTCGCAGGAGCTCGTTGGTGCGCTCCAGCCGTGCGTCGAGTGCGCGCAGGCGGGCGTCGGTCTCGGTCACCCGAGTGGTGTCGGCGTCGTTCATACGCGGCTCATTGTCCGCTGTGGAGGGGGCGGCCGCCACACCCCCCTACCCACTGGTAGTTAGGCATCCGAAAATTTTCCTTAGCGTAAGGAATGTTTGCCGGGTGCGCTTCGTTGTAGAGATCTGTAACGCAGTTCTCCACCAGGAGGATCAACTCAGACGAAGGGAGAAGCCCATGCGCTTCGAAATCCTGCGACTCGACGACGTCGACGGCACGCCCGTCGACCGGACGGTCGTGGACGCCGCCTCCGTCAACCGGATCGTGCAGCAGGCCGCCTCGATCGGCCAGCGCATCTGGATCCGTCCCGCCGAGACCTCGGCCTCGTAACAGGCCCGGTCCACCCACGCACCGCGCCCCCGCGCGGACTCCGCGACAGCGGAATCCGCACGGGGGCGCAGTGGTGTCCGGGCCCGGCGCTCCCGGGCGGGAGCGGGCCTTCCCGGGGTCAGGAGCCCCGGATCACCTGGGTGACGCCGTTGATGATCTGCTGGACGGCGATGGCGGAGAGCATCATGCCCGCGAGCCGGGTCACCAGGACCACGCCGCCGTCCTTGATGATCCGGATGATCACCAGCGAGTACCGCATGGTCAGCCAGAGGACGACGTGCATGGCGGCGATGGCGGCCCAGACGGAGACCTGCGCGGCCGCGCCGTCGGCGTGCTGCACGGCGAGGATGACCGAGACGATCGCGCCCGGCCCGGCGAGCAGGGGCATGCCGAGGGGCACGAGGGCGACGTTGACGTCCTTGGTCTGCTGGGGCTCGTCGGTCTTCCCGGTGAGCAGGTCGAGCGCGATGAGCAGCAGGAGCAGCCCGCCCGCGATCATCAGCGCGGGGACGGAGACGTGCAGGTAGGCCAGGATCTGCTGCCCCATGACGCCGAAGACGGCGATGACGCCGAAGGCGACGGCGACGGCCTGCCAGGCCATCCGGCGCTGCACCTTGGCCGGGCGGCCGGAGGTGAGGGCGAGGAAGATCGGGGTGATCCCGGGAGGGTCCATGATCACGAAGAGGGTCAGGAACAGCGAGCCGAAGACGGCGGCGTCGAACACGTGGGGTGCCTTGCGGGAGAGGTGGAACGGTGGGGTGCGCCCCGGAGCGGAATGCTGAATTCCGGAGCCGGGGCAGGGGGAGGTCCGTCCCCGCGCGGCGCGTGGACGCGCGGGGAAGGACCGGGAAGGAGCGGGAACCTCCGGGCGGGCCGGGACGGCGGGCCGGCGCGACCGCGCCGGACGGGAGCCGCCCCGGAGGGGCCGGGCGCGGGCGGGCCGGCGCGGCCCCCGGGAGGAGTCCGGCGCGGCCGTACCGGCCGGAGGCCTAGGAGGCGGCGGGTCCCCCGGCGCCGGGGACCGGGAAGGCCCCCGCCGCGCGGCGGGTGATCTCGCCGTAGATCTCGGGGTCGGTGGTGTACTCGCCGAGGCGGCAGGTCTTGCGGCTGCCGTGGTAGTCGCTGGAGCCGGTGACCAGCAGGCCCAGCTCCTTCGCGAGCCCGCGCAGCCGCGCCCGCGTCGCCTCGTCGTGGTCCATGTGGTCGACCTCGATGCCGTCGAGACCGGCCTCGGCGAGCCGCGCGATCGAGGCCTCCGGCAGCACGTGGCCGCGCTTGACGGCGAGCGGGTGCGCGAAGACGGTGACGCCGCCGGCCGCCTTGACGAGGCGGATCGCCTCGAACGGGTCCAGCTCGTGCTTGCCGACGTACGCCCGGCCGCCGTCGGCGAGCCAGGCGGGCGTGAAGGCGGCGGACACGTCCGGTACGACCCCCAGCTCGACCAGGGCCTCGGCGACGTGCGGGCGGCCCACGGAGCCGTCACCGGCGATCCGGGCCACCTGCTCCCAGGTGACGGGGACGCCCAGCTCCCGGAGCCTGTCCACCATGGCGCGGGCGCGCGGCACCCGGTCGTCCCGGACGAGCTCGCGCTCGGCGAGGAGCGCCGGCTCCTCGGGGTCGAAGAGGTACGCGAGCATGTGCAGGCCGACGCCGTCCATCCGGCAGGACAGTTCGGCCCCGGTGACGAGGGTCAGCCCGGCGGGCAGCGCGGCGACGGCCTCGGCGTGGCCGCGGGTGGTGTCGTGGTCCGTGAGGGCGACGACGTCGAGCCCGGCGGCGGCCGCGTTCCTGACCAGTTCGGCCGGGGTGTCCGTGCCGTCGGAGGCCGTGGAGTGGGTGTGCAGGTCGATGCGCACGACGCGGTGCTCCGGGGCTCGGGACGGACGGGGGACGCTTCAGCATAACGGGCGAATCGAACACGCCCGCGCGAAGCCGTCCGGACGGGGCGCCCCGGAGCGCGCGCCGGGAGAGGCGCCGTCCGCCCGGAGGACGGGCGCCTTCCGCACCGCGCTTCAGCCCAGGAGCCTCGGCGTGAGCGCCCCGCACGGCAGCAGCTCGACCTCCGCGCCGGCGTCCCGCAGGTCGGTGAGGACCAGTTCGTCGTACATGAGGAGGCCCGACTGCTCCGGCCAGACGATCGCCCACAGCCACAGGCCGCGCGCCTCGCCCGCGAAGACCGCGCGGTCGTGCGGGGCGCCGCTGACGTGCCAGAGCGGGGTGGGGCGCCCGGCGGCGAGCACCTTCGTCTGGGGCGGCTTGTCGATGGCCAGGCCGGAGCCGGGATCGGGGCCCTCGATGCCGGCGTACCGGGCGCCGAGGCCGACGCCCAGCTCCTCGGCGACCAGGAGCAGTTCCCCGATGCCGCCGAGCGGGCCCGGTCCCGAGCAGGCGACGGCGGTCGCGCGCCCGCCGCTGCGGTCGTCGCCGGCGCAGGCGATCCCGGTGAAGAGCCAGCCGACGGGCAGGGGCCACGGCATCCACACCGGCACCTGGGACCGGTGCGTCACCGCGCCGAGGGCCTCGACGCTGGGCGGGACGACGGGCTGGAGCGGGTGCACCGAGCCGTGCGCGTCGCACTGCCAGGAGTCTGCGAAGAGACCGGGCGCCCTGACCCTGCCACCGCACTTAGGACAACTGGGTTCGCCCCTCATAGGGCTCAACGGTCCTACCCCTTCGGTCCCGCGTCAAGGACGACCCCGGACGATCACCCGTCCGGCACGGACCGTCCACCCGCGCGCCCCTCCCGTTCGTGCCGCGACCCCGCCCCGGGGGCCGGCCGGGAAGACGCCGCCGCGCGGGGTGCCGGGGCTCCCCGGACCGGCTCGGGGTCACGGCCGGCTCAAGGTCACGGACCGGCCCGGGATCACGGACCGGCCCAGGACCCCGGACCGGCCCGGGACCGCAAATCGGCCCGGAACCACAGCCCGGCCCGGGGCCCGCGCGCCGGCCCGGCCCGGGGCGCGGACCGGCCCGGGACCGCGGATCAGTCCAGCTCGACGGACCTGCGCAGCGGGTCGCGCAGGTCCGTCCCGCGTGCCAGCCAGCGCTCCTCCAGGGCCCGCGCCCCGTGCACCCGCTTCCACGCCGCCTCGTTCGCGGTCATCGGCAGCAGCGGCAGGAAACGCACCGGGTCCATCGGGGCGTCCAGCTCCAGGTCCTCCACCAGGCCGCCCGGCTCCGCCACGAGGACCGAGCTGAAGGGGGCGCCCGGCCAGAGCGGGTCGCCCACGTCGAGCGAGGCGCCGGGGGCCACGACCAGGCCCTCGACCTGCGGGGTGGCGGCGAGCACGGCGAGCGGGCGCAGCACCTTGTCGGTGTCGGCGGAGCCGCCCCGGACCGTGAGGACGAGTTCCGCGCGGGGGCCCTTCACCGGATCGGCGAGCGCGGAGGTCGGGTCGGCCATCGGCAGCGCGGACATCCCGAGGGTCGCGTACCGCACGAGATCGCCGTCGACGAAACGGAGCACCTCGATCCGGTCCGTGCCGAGGAACGTCACCGCGGCGCGCGCGTCCGGTTCCCCGAGGGCCGTACGCAACCGGGCCTCGACCAGAGCAAGAACTTCTCCCATGAGTTGAGCATAAAGCGCGTATGGAACGGGCAAAACAAGGGATTGACCCTCTGTCGGCTGATAGTCTTGGCCGCTGGTCGGGTGTCCCGGATTCCCGATCTCTCGTCACACGTCATCCCTCACGGGGGACCGGCCGGAGGAGGTGGGGCTGCGATGGACCGAAGTCGGTCGGGCAGTACCAGCGGCTCTTCCGCCCCGCACCCGAGCCCGGTGCGTTCTCCTCTCCGGTGATTCCGGGTCCGCGTGATCCTCCCCGATCCGCACGGACCGCGTGACCCTCCTTCTCCGGCATCTCGCACGACGGAAGAGCATTTCGCCTTTGCCTGTCTGTAGCGAACGCCGTCACCGCGATCCCCCGGTGCCGCCCGCTTTGTGGACGACGTAGCTCCACGTCCCCATTCCGGGCTGTGCCACGGTCGCCGGCGGCCTCTCCGTGAAGGAGCATGCCCATGTCGATGATCCGTGACCTGCGCGCCGCCGTCCGCCCGAGCCTGCGGCACCCCCTGCGCAAGACCCCCACCACGTACACCGCGTACGACCCCACCCGCGACCACTCGGCCTCCACCGCCGTCGTGGACTGCGCCGTCTACCGCGACGGGCACCGGGTCGAGGACGGCGACTGCCTCACGCCGCGCGGCGCGATGCGGCAGGTGCGGGAGAGCGGCGGCTTCGCCTGGATCGGGCTGCACGAGCCGACCGAGGCCGAATTCGCCGGCATCGCGGCCGAGTTCGGGCTGCACCCGCTCGCCGTCGAGGACGCCGTCCACGCCCACCAGCGGCCCAAGCTGGAGCGGTACGACGACACCCTCTTCACCGTCTTCAAGACGATCCACTACGTCGAGCACACCGAACTCACCGCGACCAGCGAGGTCGTCGAGACCGGTGAGGTGATGTGCTTCACCGGCCCCGACTTCGTCATCACCGTCCGGCACGGCGGCCAGGGCTCCCTGCGCAACCTCCGCCACCGCCTCCAGAGCGAGCCGGAACTCCTCGCCAAGGGCCCCTCGGCCGTGCTGCACGCCATCGCGGACCACGTCGTGGACGGCTACATCGCGGTCGCGGACTCCGTCGAACTGGACATCGACCAGCTGGAGATCGACGTCTTCTCGCCGGCCGTGAAGGGTTCCACGCGCGGCACCGACACCGGCCGGATCTACCAGCTCAAGCGCGAGGTCCTGGAGTTCAAGCGGGCCGTCACGCCGCTGGCGCGGCCGTTGCAGCTCCTCAGCGAGCGGCCGATGCGGCTCGTGGACCCCGACATCCAGAAGTACTTCCGGGACGTCGCGGACCACCTCGCCCGCGTCCAGGAGCAGGTCGTCGGCTTCGACGAACTCCTCAACTCGATCCTCCAGGCCAACCTGGCGCAGGCGACCGTCGCGCAGAACGAGGACATGCGCAAGATCACCTCGTGGGCGGCGATCGTCGCCGTCCCCACGGCGGTCTGCGGCGTCTACGGGATGAACTTCGAGCACATGCCCGAGCTGCACTGGAAGTACGGCTACCCGATGGTCCTGGCCGGCATCATCGCGGTCTGCCTCACCATCCACCGCACGCTCAAGCGCAACGGCTGGCTGTAGGAAGGGCCCCGCGCGCCGGGAGGAGGGGCGCCTCGGGCCCGGTGTGCACCGGGCGGGACGCCTCGGGCCCCGGTGCGCCGGGCGGGACGCCATCGGCCCGGCCCGGTGCGCGGGGCGCCTCCTGGATAGGCTGCCGCCATGACCGATCAGTCGCTCGGGCCCGCCCTCGTCGAGGAGGCCACCAAGAAGTCCGGCCTGGTGTGGGTGCGCGGCACCGGGCCCGCCCGCGCGCTGTGGCACGTCTGGCACGACGGGGCCGCGTTCGTGGTCGGCGACGGTCCCGGCGAGCAGCCGCTGCCGGGCCTGGTGGACGGCGGGACGGCCGGGGTGACCGTCCGCAGCAAGGACAAGGGCGGCCGGATCGTCGCCTGGACGGCCGCCGTGCGCGAGCTCGCCCCGGGCACGGAGGAGTGGGACGCGGCCGTCGCGGAGCTGAAGGGCAAGCGGCTCAACGCGCCCGACGGCGAGGCGATGCCGGACCGCTGGGCGCGCGAGTGCCGGGTGCTGCGGCTCGACCCGCGCGAGGTCGCCGCGGAGCTGCCGGACGGCTCCCTGGCCGCCGTACCCCTGCCGACGCCGGTCACGACCCGCCACCCCGTGCCGCCCGCGCTCCCGCGCCTGCTCCTGGGGCGCCGCCGGCGGCGCTGAGCGTCCGGCCCCGCCTCAGGTCCGGGGGAGCTGCTTCCCGTAGTCCACGGTCTCCTCCCTGGAGGGCTCGGCGAGCGGGAACTCCTTGTTCCACTCGGAGAACGTCACCATCCCCCCGCCCCCGGCCCGCGCGAAGCGCAGGGGGTACGGGGAGCCCTGCAGGGCCACGTCGAGGGTGCCGCCCCGGCCGTCCGCGCCGCCCTTCACCTCGATCGCGCGGACCCCGCCGATCTGGGCCCGGCCGCCCTTGACCTTCTCGCCGTGCAGGCCGATCAGGCCGTCGAGGAGCGATCCCATGTCGGTGAAACCGCGCAGCTGCTTGTACGAGGGGTCGCCCTGCGGCACCTTCACGTACATGCCGCCGAGCTTCTCGGCGGCCTCGGCGTCCTGCCCCGCCGGTTCGCCGCCGTCCTTGCCGTCGTGGGCCCAGAAGCCCGCGTCGGCCTTCAGGTAGAGCGCGTCGCCGACCCGCAGCAGCTCGAAGGCGCTGTTCTTCGTCGTCACCGACCCGGAGGCGCCGTTCTGCTTGAGGCGCATGTTCAGTTCGAAGGTGACGCCCTTGCTGACCAGGTTCCCGGCCAGGCGGACCGCCTTCGCGGTGTCCGCCGCCGCCCGTGCCTCGCGCTCGATCTCGGGCGCGGAGAGCTTCCCGACCCCGTTGGTCCCCTCGTCGGGGTCGGGGTCGGCGGCACAGGCCGCGAGTCCCACCACCAGCCCGGCGCAGAGCACCAGGGGCGCGAGGGCCCGTCGGATACGCGACGACGGGGTACGGACGGTCATCTGCGCGGCCTCTCGTGTCGTGCGGGCTACGGGCCGGGACCCGTACGGGACGCCGGGACCGGCGCCCTGCGGGCGGAAGGGCGGAGTCCGGCGCGCGACCGGTACCGGGGGTTTCGGTTCCGGTACCGGGGTAACAGCAGACCGCAGCGTACCCGGGCCGGGCGGGCGGCCCGGCGGGCAGCCGTACGGAGGCGCTGCCGGAGCGGGCCGGAACGGCACGGGCTAGCCTGAACCGGTGGGCCCCGCGATCATCCGCGGGGCGCCGTGAGGACTCGAATCGTGCGACACCGAGGAGGCGCGTGGCATGGCGGCAGGCGCCCCCCGGATCTTCGTCTCCCACCTGGCGGGGGTCCCCGTCTTCGACCCCGTCGGCGACCAGGTCGGCCGGGTCAGCGACCTGGTGGCCATGCTCCGGGTCGGTCCCCGCCCGCCGCGCCTGCTCGGGATGGTCGTGGAGGTGCTGAGCCGCCGCCGGGTCTTCGTCCCGATGACCCGCATCACCGGCGTCGCGTCCGGCCAGGTCATCACCACCGGCGTGGTCAACATGCGCCGCTTCGAACAGCGCCCCACCGAACGGCTCGTCCTCGGCGAACTCCTCGACCGGCGGGTCCGGCTCGTGGAGGGCGACGGCCGGGAGGGCGAGGAGGTCACCGTCCTCG
The DNA here is from genome assembly GCF_055562975.1 of Streptomyces sp. NPDC014907. Taxonomy (NCBI): domain Bacteria; kingdom Bacillati; phylum Actinomycetota; class Actinomycetes; order Kitasatosporales; family Streptomycetaceae; genus Streptomyces; species Streptomyces sp. NPDC014907. The sequence goes on from NZ_JBVHEG010000001.1 coordinate 555,046, forward strand.
ACATCGCCATCCAGCAGCTGCCCGCCCGCCGCGACTGGGAGATCGACAAGGTCTTCGTGCGGCGCGGCAAGGGCGGGGCGCTGCGGCGCAAGGGCGAGACGCTGACCGTGGAGTGGTCGGCCGTCACCGGCTTCTCCCTGGAGGAGCACGGGCAGGGCGCCGAGAACCTGCTCGCCACCTTCGAGCGGCTGCGCCCCGCCGACCTGGCCAACGCCCTGCACCACCTCTCCCCCAAGCGGCGCGCCGAGGTGGCCGCGGCCCTCGACGACGACCGGCTCGCCGACGTCCTCGAAGAGCTGCCGGAGGACGACCAGATCGAGATCATCGGCAAGCTGAAGGAGGAGCGGGCGGCCGACGTCCTGGAGGCGATGGACCCGGACGACGCGGCCGACCTGCTCTCGGAGCTGCCCGAGGAGGACCAGGAGCGGCTGCTCACCCTCATGCGGCCGGACGACGCGGCCGACGTGCGCCGTCTCCTGGCGTACGAGGAGCGGACGGCGGGCGGCCTGATGACGACGGAGCCGATCGTGCTGCGGCCGGACGCGACCGTCGCGGACGCGCTGGCCCGGGTCCGCCAGCAGGACCTGTCGCCGGCGCTCGCCGCGCAGGTGTACGTGTGCCGGCCGCCCGACGAGACGCCGACCGGCAAGTACCTGGGCACGGTGCACTTCCAGCGGCTGCTGCGCGATCCGCCGTTCACGCTGGTCGGCTCGCTCGTGGACAGCGACCTGCCGCCGCTCGGGCCGGACACCCCGCTGCCCGCCGTCACCAGCTACCTCGCCGCCTACAACATGGTCGCCGCGCCCGTCGTGGACGAGAGCGGCTCGCTGCTCGGCGCGGTGACCGTCGACGACGTACTGGACCACCTGCTGCCGGACGACTGGCGGGAGACCGAGTTCCACGTGGAGGAGGGGGCGGGACATGGCCGCTGAACGCACGCAGGAACGGGAGCGCGAACGGGCCGTGCCCCGCATCCGGCTCGACGTCCCGCTCGAACGGCGGGCCAGGCTGCTCCCGCAGTACGACCCCGAGGCCTTCGGGCGCATGTCGGAGCGGATCGCGCGGTTCCTGGGGACGGGGCGGTTCCTGGTCTGGATGACCCTGACGATCGTCGTCTGGGTGCTGTGGAACATCTTCGCGCCGGCGCCGCTGAAGTTCGACGAGTACCCGTTCATCTTCCTGACGCTCGCGCTGTCCCTCCAGGCCTCGTACGCGGCGCCGCTGATCCTGCTCGCCCAGAACCGCCAGGACGACCGGGACCGGGTCAACCTGGAGCAGGACCGGAAGCAGAACGAGCGGTCGATCGCGGACACCGAGTACCTGACGCGGGAGATCGCGGCGCTGCGCATGGGCCTCGGCGAGGTCGCGACGCGCGACTGGATCCGCTCGGAACTCCAGGACCTGGTGAAGGAGCTGGAGGAGCGCCGGGATCTATTCCCGTCCGGCGGCACCCGGGGAAGTGACGTACCCGACCGTTGACGGACCTTTCATGGGGCGGTGGTCGGCGCCGTACCATCATCGGTATGGCTACGGAAGACGCGGTGTTCGAAGCACTGGCGACGGTGAACGACCCTGAGATCAACAAGCCGATCACTGAGCTCGGCATGGTCAAGTCGGTGGAGATCGAGCCGGACGGCAGGGTCGCCGTCACGGTCTACCTGACCGTCGCCGGCTGCCCCATGCGCGACACCATCACCCGGCGGGTGACCGAGGCCGTGTCCCGGGTCGAGGGCGTCACCGCCGTCGACGTGACGCTCGACGTGATGGGCGACGAGCAGCGCAAGGAGCTGGCGGCGGCGCTGCGCGGCACGAGCGCCGAGCGGGAGGTGCCCTTCGCGAAGCCCGGCTCGCTGACCCGGGTGTACGCGGTGGCCTCCGGCAAGGGCGGCGTCGGCAAGTCGTCGGTGACGGTGAACCTGGCCGCCGCGATGGCCGCCGACGGCCTGAAGGTGGGCGTCGTGGACGCCGACATCTACGGCCACAGCGTGCCCCGGATGCTGGGCGCGGACGGCCGTCCGACCCAGGTCGAGAACATGATCATGCCGCCGTCCGCGAACGGCGTGAAGGTCATCTCCATCGGCATGTTCACCCCGGGCAACGCACCCGTGGTGTGGCGCGGCCCGATGCTGCACCGCGCGCTCCAGCAGTTCCTCGCGGACGTGTACTGGGGCGACCTGGACGTCCTCCTGCTCGACCTGCCCCCGGGCACCGGCGACATCGCCATCTCGGTCGCGCAGCTCGTGCCGAACGCCGAGATCCTGGTCGTCACCACCCCGCAGCAGGCGGCGGCCGAGGTCGCCGAGCGGGCCGGGTCGATCGCCGTCCAGACGCACCAGAAGATCGTCGGCGTCGTGGAGAACATGGCGGGCCTGCCGTGTCCGCACTGCGACGAGATGGTGGACGTGTTCGGCACCGGCGGCGGGCAGAAGGTCGCGGACGGCCTGACGCGGACCACGGGCACGACGGTCCCGGTCCTCGGCTCGATCCCGATCGACGTGCGGCTGCGCGAGGGCGGCGACGACGGCAGGCCGGTCGTCCTGTCCGCCCCGGACTCCCCGGCGGGCGCGGCGCTCCGCGCGATCGCCGGCAAGCTGGGCGGGCGACAGCGGGGCCTGTCGGGCATGAGCCTGGGCATCACGCCGCGCAACAAGTTCTGATCCGCGCAGGGCGCTCCCCGTCGGGGGGCGCCCTTCCGCGTACCCGGGCGCGGACGCCGGACGCGGCTCAGGCGTACGCGTCCAGGTCCTTGATCTGCGCGAACCCCAGGCCGTACGCGCTCATCCCCCGCCCGTACGCCCCCAGGTGCACGCCGCCGGCCGAACCGGCCAGGACCCAGCCGAACTCGGTCTCGCGGTAGTGGAACGGCACCGGCGACCCGTCCACGGGCAGCGAGAGGGTCGTCCAGGCGGGCCCGTCGAGGTCGTCGGCGAGCTCGAAGGCCGTCTCGGTCTGCTGGTTCAGCCAGTTGTCCCGCGTCATGTGGTCGAGCGAGACCGGCCAGGTGTGGACGAGCAGTCCCGAACCGGCCAGCCAGGCGGCGGAGGAGACCGTGGTGGCGTCGAGGACGCCCGTCCCGTCGCCCGTCCGCCGGACCGGGCTCGCCGCGACCGTCACGACCACGGCGAAACGCTCCTTCTCCGCCGTGCTCGCGTCCGTCTTCACCGACGGGGCCTCACCGTGCCCGGTCGAACCGTGCTGCACGCTGCCGTCCGCCGCCGTGCCGACCTGCATGAGCCAGCGGGGCCCGGTGAACGCCTCGTCGAGGCCGTACCAGGCGAAGGGCGCCCGCAGGTAGCCCTCGTCGGCACGCCGGGCCACGGACATGCGCTCCGCCCGTCTCGTGGTCTCCATCTCGACCGCCTCCTCGTTCCGTCAACAGAGGGAGGATAGCCACCGGGACCCGCCGGAGCGGTGACGGCCCGTCGTCAGGTCGCGTCGGAGTCGTACGGAGGGCGCCCGCCGGCGTCCGGCTCGTCCCGCTTCCTGAGGAGGTCCGGGGCGGCGCCGGCGGAACCGTTGACGGCGGAGGGCTCGCGGCCGTGGACCGCGTCGGCGACCTCGTTCATCTCCTTCTTGAGGTCGAAGGTGCCCCGCAGCTCCTTGAGGTCCTTGAGGTCCTCGTTGTTCTCCAGCTGCTTGCGGAGGAACGTCTTGGGGTTGAGGTCCTCGAACTCGAAGTCCTTGAACTCCGGGCCCAGCTCGCTGCGGATGTCCGCCTTCGCGCTGTCGGAGAAGTCACGGACCTTGCGGATGAAGCGCGAGACGTCCTGGATCACCTTCGGGAGTTTGTCCGGCCCGAAGACGAGCACGGCGAGGACCACGAGCGTCACCAGCTCGAGTGCGCCTATGTCGCTGAACACCTGGTAGCTCCTTCACGCCGGTCCGGGCCCGGTCCACGGTACCCGCCGAAACCGCCGGGCGGGTACCTCGCGGTGTCCACCGCATGGCGCTCAGGTGCCCTGCGAGGAACCGAGCGTCAGCGTCTTCGTCAGTTCCCTGCCGTCACGGGTCAGGGTGAGCGCCAGCCGGTCGCCGGGGCGGTGGGCGCGGATCTTCACGATCAGCTCCTCGCCGTTGTGCACCCGCTGGCCGTCGACCTTGGTGATGACGTCGCCGGGCCGGAGTCCCGCCCCGGCGGCCGGACCGCCGGGCGTGACGGACGGGGTTCCGTCCTTGCCCTTCTCCCCGACGCGGGCCCCGTCCCCGTTGAACTGCATGTCGAGGCTCACACCGATGACGGGGTGGACCGCCTTGCCGGTGTTGATCAGCTCCTCGGCGACGCGCTTGCCCTGGTTGATCGGTATGGCGAAGCCGAGGCCGATGGAGCCGGGCTGGCCCGCGCCCTCTCCGGCGCCGGAGCCGCCGGCCGCGCGGATCGCGCTGTTGATGCCGACGACCCGGCCCCGGGAGTCGAGGAGGGGGCCGCCGGAGTTGCCGGGGTTGATGGGGGCGTCGGTCTGGAGGGCGTCGACGTAGCTGATGTCGCTGCCGTCGCCCTTCTCGCCGCCGGCGGTGATCGGGCGCTCCTTGGCGCTGATGATGCCGGAGGTGACGGTGTTGGAGAGGTCGAAGGGGGCGCCGATGGCGACGACCGGGTCCCCGACGCGGACGTTGTCGGAGTTGCCGAGCGGCAGGGGCTTGAGGCCGGAGACGCCGGTGACCTGGACGACGGCCAGGTCGTAGCCGGTGTCCTTGCCGACGAGCTTGGCGCGGGCGGTCTCGCCGCCGGCGAAGGTCACCGAGATGTCCTCGGAGGACCGCGCCCCGTCGACGACGTGGTTGTTGGTGAGGATGTGGCCCCTGGTGTCCAGGACGAAGCCGGTGCCGGTGCCGGACGAACCGCCGCCCTTGACGTGCAGGGTGACCACGCCGGGCAGGGCGCCGGCCGCGATCCCGGCCACGCTCTCCGGGGCGCGCCCGGTGTCCCCGGCGCCGGCCTGGGGCAGTTCGACGGTGGTGAGCCCGCCGTTGCGCTCGACGTACGCGCCGATGCCGCCGCCGATGACGCCGGTGACCAGGGCGAAGAGGAGCGCTCCGGCGACGGCGAGGCCCTTGCGCGACTTCTTCCGGGCGGGGGCGGGCGGCAGCCCGGCGCCGCCGACGCCCCAGGGGTCGTACTGCACCCAGGGCGCGGCCCCCTGGGGGTGGGGCCCCGGGTGGGGGTGGGCGTGCGGGTGGGGCGGCGCCAGGGGCTGCGGGTGAGCCTGGGCCTGCGGGTGCGGCTGCGGGTGCGGCTGGGCCTGCGGGTGCGGCGGTACGGCGGCCGCGGGCCGCTGCACGGGCGGCGCGGGTGCCCACGGGCCGGGCTCGCCGTAGGGGGGCGTCCGGTACTCGTCGGGCACGTGCAGGGGCTCCGCGCCCGACTGCTCCGACGGGGCGGGCGCCTCCGCCGGGGGCACGGGCGCGGACACCGGTGCCTCCGCCGGGGACACGGGCGCGGGCGCCGCGTCCCGGGGCTCCGCTCCGGCCGCCGCGGGGGCGGCCTCCGGGGCGGGGGGCGCGGTCTTGGTCAGCGCGACGGTGGGCGCGGCGTCCCCCGATCCGGCGACGGGCGCGGTCTCCGGCGCGTCGTCCGCCGTCTCCGGCCCGGCCGGCGCGGAGGGCTCCGGGGTCCGGCCGGCCGTCGCCGGGGACTCCGGTGCCGCCGGTTCCGGCACCGGAGGTTCCGTTCCGGTCGTGGGCTCCGGCGCCGGCTCCCGGTGCGCCGCCGGGGCCTCCGGCGGCGTGGCCGGCTGCGGCGCGGGCAGCGGGAAGTCGCCGTCACCGGACGGCGGCGGCGTGGGTATCCGCGCCGCCTCCGGCGTGCTCGAAGGCCGACTCCACCAGTTCGGCTTCCCGTTGTTCATGCTCTCCCCGCAACCGCTGACCCGGCCGCGCCCCTGGTCGGGCGCCGCTGTCCCTGGATTCAATCAGGTCGCGGGTCAGCGGGGGGAGCCCAGCGGCCCGGTCGTCGCACTCGCCGCCGGAACGGCTCCGGGGCCGAAGGCCGACCGGAGGACCGGATGCGCCGGCCGTACGAACGGGGAAAGGGCGAGTAGGGACGGCGAAGCCGGGTACGAGAGCCGCACCGCCGCCGACGGGGCGGCGAAGGAACGCGGCGCGTCCGGCGGGACCGCGCCCGACGGAGCCGTGCCGAAGGCCGCGGCCGTCACCGGACCGTGCGGGAACGCGGCCGGGGTCGTCGCGACGAGCGGGGCCGCGGCGACGGACTGGGCGCCGGAGCGCTCTCCGGAACGGGCGCCGCGCCCGGCCGGTGCGCCGGGGCCCCCGCCACCGCCCCCCGCGGTGCGGAGCGGGGTGACGGCGCTGCCCGCGCCCTGTGCCCCGCGGCCGCTCGCGCTCACCGAGGTGTCCATGGGCAGGGTGCCGCCGAGGGCTATGGCCGCGAACGAGACGGCGCTGGCCGCCACGAAGGCGAAGCGCCGGCCGCGCCCGGAGCCCCGGTCCCCGACCTCGTGCATCCGGAAGCCGCCGGAGGATCGTCCGGAGTGCGGGGAGACGACCGCCGCCGTGGCGAAGCCGTCCGGTGCCGCTCCGCCGCCGAGGAACCCTTCGAGGGGACTTTTCGAACTCCCGAAGCCCCCGGAACCCCCCGAGCCCCCGGGGCCCTCGCCACCGGCGCCTCCCGGGAGGCCCTGGAGGCGTGCGAGGAAGCCCTCGGAGGGCGGTGGGGGCGGGGCGGAGGCGAAGAGGTTCTTGAGGGTGCGCTGCGCGTCGGCCTCCGCCTTGCAGCGCGCGCAGGTCGCCAGGTGGGCGAGGACCCGCTCCCGGGCGTCGTGTCCGAGTTCGCCGTCGACCAGCGCGGCCAGGCGGTCGCCGAGGTGGTGCTCCGCGGGAGAGGGCGGCGGAGAGGGGGGAAGTGTGCCGCTCACGCCGTGCCCCCCTCCCCTCCGACGGAGGCGAGCGCACGCTCCGCCCGGGCCTCGGGCGAGCGGTGCTTGAGCGCCTTGCGGAGGTGGGAGCGGCCGCGGTGGATGCGGCTGCGGACCGTGCCGAGCTTCACGCCGAGGGTCGCGGCGATCTCCTCGTACGACAGTCCCTCGATGTCGCAGAGGACCACGGCGGCGCGGAACTCGGGCGCGAGGGTGTCGAGCGCCTGCTGCACGTCGGCGTCGAAGTGCGTGTCGTTGAAGACCTGCTGCGGCGAGGGCTCCCGGCTGGGCAGCCGCTCGGCGGCGTCGTCGGCGAGCGCGTCGAAGCGGATGCGCTGCTTGCGGCGGACCATGTCGAGGAAGAGGTTGGTGGTGATGCGGTGGAGCCAGCCCTCGAAGGTGCCCGGCGTGTACGTCGACAGCGAGCGGAAGACGCGGACGAAGACCTCCTGGGTCAGGTCCTCGGCGTCGTGCTGGTTGCCCGTGAGGCGGTAGGCGAGGCGGTAGACCCGCCCGCTGTGCGTGCTGACGACCTCCTCCCACGTGGGAGGAGTCCACGCCTGCGATTCCGCTTCCGGAGCGAAGGTCGCGGTGGCGGGAGCGGAGTCGGCGGTGCGGGAACGGTCAGCGGTGTCGGTCACGGATTTCGGCTCACCCGCCGACCCGAGAAGACGCCGAAGCACTCCTCCCCGAACCACAGGCGCAGCCGCACCTCCCCTGTCGGCTCTGGTGGTGTCCAGTGGAGCCCCTACCATAGCCACCTCGCCCGTTAGTTCCGGATAAGAATCTTTACGTGAATTTGGGACCGGGTCGCCCGGCTCCCGCCGTCGCGTCCCTCCCCTGGTGAACGCCCGGTCCCATCTGCGGGTTCCCGTCGGCAGCGGATACAGTCACCGTTGCGTCAACTACGGGGACAGGAGAGGGCCATTACCGCCAACCGGCAGACGAGCTGGGCGTTCGCCGACGCCTTTGTCGCCGAGGACGAAGCGTTGCGCTGGGCCCGGGAGCGGGCCCGGGAGGCAGGGCTCCCCTCGGTGTCGCCGGGCACCGGCGGGGCGCTGCGCCTGCTCGCCGCGACGGCGGACGCCAAGGCGGTGGCGGAGATCGGGACCGGTACGGGCGTGTCGGGCATCTACCTGCTGCTCGGAATGCGGCCCGACGGGGTCCTGACGACGGTGGACCTCCAGCCGGAGCGCCAGCAGCTGGCGAAGACGGCCTTCCGGGCGGCGGGCTTCGCGGGCAACCGGGCCCGGTTCATCCCCGGCCGCGCCCTGGACGTGCTGCCCCGGCTCGCGGACGGCGGGTACGACCTCGTGTTCTGCGACGGCGACCGGCTGGAGTACCTGGACTACCTCGCTGAATCGTTGCGTCTGCTGCGGCCCGGGGGGCTGGTCTGCTTCGAGGGCGTCTTCGCGGACGGGCGCACGATCGACTCGTCGGCGCAGCCGGCGGAGGTCCAGCGGGTCCGCGAGCTGCTGCGGGCCGTGCGGGAGTCCCAGGAGATGGTCCCCTCGCTGCTGCCGGTGGGCGACGGTCTGCTGTGCGCGGTGCGCCGGGGCTGACCGGGGGTCCGCTCCCCCGCCGTACGGGACCTGGGCACCGCCCGGGCGGGAACACCGCTGCCCCGGTACGGCGGACCGTACCGGGGCAGCGGTGGGGAAATCGGTGGAGAGAGGGTCAGCCGACGACCTTCTTGAGGGCGTCGCCCAGTGCCTCGGCCTCGTCCGGGGTCAGCTCGACGACAAGCCGACCGCCGCCTTCGAGCGGAACGCGCATGACGATGCCCCGCCCCTCCTTGGTCACCTCGAGCGGGCCGTCACCCGTCCGCGGCTTCATGGCCGCCATGCTTGTTCCCCTTCCTGAAACCAGCCCATCAACAACCGGGCAGCTCCTTGATGCGGAGCACGCGTCACCGGCTTCGAACACATTGCTTCCAGGTCATTATCCCGCATGGCAGGACCCGATGACCAACATCGATTGGCATCGCTTGCGCAACGCGCTCTCTCATAACCCCACATTTCGGTGGTCTGCCTGCGATACTTCGCCGCCCGGCGTTCGGCGCACCGCCTCCGGCCTCCGGTGCCTTTGACGCAGCTCACATGTGGGGCGGGGGTGATTTCCGCCATGCTGTGCTGGTCAACCACGCGACGAGGCGGAGGAAACCCGATGGCCGACACGGTGCTGTACGAAGTGCGCGACGGACTCGCCACCATCACGCTCAACCGGCCCGAGGCCATGAACGCGATGAACATCGAGGCGAAGGAGGCCCTCCGGGAGGCGGTGGAGGCGGCCGCGTCGGACCCCGCCGTACGGGCGGTCCTGCTCACGGCGGCGGGCGAGCGGGCGTTCTGCGTGGGCCAGGACCTCAAGGAGCACGTCGGTCTGCTGCTCCGTGACCAGGAGTCCGGCACCCGGGAGACCATGAACACGGTCCGCGACCACTACAACCCGATCGTGCGGGCCCTCACCGGCATGAAGAAGCCGGTGGTCGCGGGGGTGAACGGCGTCGCGGCGGGCGCGGGCTTCGGTTTCGCGCTCGCGGCCGACTACCGGGTCGCCGCGGACACCGCCTCCTTCAACACCTCGTTCGCGGGCGTGGCGCTCACCGCCGACTCGGGCGTGTCCTGGACGCTCCCCCGCCTGATCGGCGCGAGCCGCGCCGCCGACCTGCTGCTCTTCCCCCGCTCGATCTCCGCGCGGGAGGCGTACGAGCTGGGCGTCGTGAACCGCCTGGTCCCGGCCGCCGACCTGGCCTCCGAGGCGGCGGCGGTCGCCCGCGCCCTCGCGGAGGGCCCGACCCTCTCGTACGCGGCCCTCAAGGAGTCCCTCGCGTACGGCGCCGGCCACTCGCTCGCCGAGACCCTGGAGAAGGAGGAGGAGCTGCAGTCCCTGGCGGGGGCCTCGGAGGACCACACCATCGCGGTCCGCGCCTTCGTCGCCAAGGAGAAGCCCCGCTACCTGGGCCGCTGAGCCTCCCCCGGGGCGACCGGCGGGCCGCCCCGGGCCGCGCACTCCGCCAGGTGGTCGTCGACCAGGCCGCAGGCCTGCATCAGCGCGTAGGCGGTGGTGGGGCCGACGAAGCGGATCCCGCGCTTCTTGAGGGCCTTGGAGAGGGCCGTGGACTCGTCGGTGACCGCCGGGACGTCGGAGGGCGTGCGCGGGACCGGGCGGGTCTCAGGGTCGGGGGCGTGGGACCAGATCAGGGCGTCGAGTTCGCCCGGCTCCCAGCTCGCGAGCAGCCTGGCGTTGGCGAGGGTGGCGTCGATCTTGGCGCGGTTGCGGATGATGTCCGTGTCGGCGAGCAGCCGTTCCCGGTCCGCCTCGCCGAAGGCGGCGACGGCGGCGATGCCGAAGTCCGCGAACGCCCGCCGGAAGCCCTCGCGGCGGCGCAGGATCGTGATCCAGGAGAGGCCCGACTGGAAGGCCTCCAGGGAGAGCCGTTCGAAGAGGGCGTCGTCGCCGCGGACCGGGCGGCCCCACTCCTCGTCGTGGTACGCCACGTAGTCCTCGGCCGACAGGCCCCAGGGGCAGCGGGGCAGCCCGTCCGGGCCGGTGACCGTCCCGGCGGCCGTCACGGGCGGTCCCCTTCCGCCGCGCCGGGACCGGCGTCGGGGCCGGAACCGGTGCCGTCGCCGGGACCGGAACCGTCACCGGGACCGGTGCCGTCGTCGAAGCCGTGACGGGTGCCGGGGCCGGCGCCCGCGAGCGCCTTCTCCAGCTCCGCGATCCGGGCGTCGCGCTCGGCGAGTTCGGCGCCCAGGCGGACCAGCGCGTCGTCCACGTCCGCCATCCGGTAGCCCCGGACGGCCACGGGAAGGCGGAGCGCCTCGACGTCGGCGCGGTCGACCGGCCGGGCGGCGGGCAGGGGGTCGACCAGCTGCTCGGGCGCCACCTCGGGCAGCACCTCCCCGTCGCCGCCGCCGGCCACGGCCAGGGTCACCGCGGCCACGACCACGACCATCGTGATGAGCAGAAACCAGAACACCTGCGTGCCTCTTCCCGGAGTGGAAACCGTCCCGTGCCGATCGTGCCATGCGTCACCGACGGTTAGGGTCGCAGGCGAACGGACGCGAGGGAGGACAAAAGGGATGCTGCGCTTGGGACGGCGTGAATTCGGGCCGCACGAACCGGTGGTCATGGCGATCGTGAACCGGACCCCGGACTCCTTCTACGACCGGGGCGCGACCTTCCTGGACGAGCCGGCGCTCGCCCGGGTCGAGCGGGCCGTGGCCGAGGGGGCGGCGATCGTCGACATCGGCGGGGTGAAGGCGGGCCCCGGCGAGGAGGTGTCGGCCGAGGAGGAGGCGCGGCGCACGGTCGGCTTCGTCGCGGAGGTCCGCAGGCGCCACCCGGACGTGGTGATCAGCGTGGACACCTGGCGGGCGGAGGTCGGCGAGGCCGTGTGCGAGGCGGGCGCGGACGTCCTGAACGACGCGTGGGGCGGGGTCGATCCGCGGCTCGCGGAGGTGGCCGCGAAGTACGGGGCGGGGCTGGTCTGCACGCACGCGGGGGGCGCGGAGCCGAGGACCCGGCCGCACCGGGCGGAGTACGAGGACGTGATGGCCGACGTCCTGCGGGTGACCACGGGCCTGGCGGAGCGGGCGGTGGAGCTGGGGGTGCGCCGGGACGGGATCATGATCGACCCGGGCCACGACTTCGGGAAGAACACCCGGCACAGCCTGGAGGCGACCCGGCGGCTCGGGGAGATGGCGGAGACGGGCTGGCCGGTCCTGGTGTCCCTGTCGAACAAGGACTTCGTGGGCGAGACGCTGGACCGCCCGGTGCGGGAGCGGCTGCTCGGCACCCTCGCGACCACGGCCGTCTCGGCGTGGCTGGGGGCGCGGGTGTACCGGGTGCACGAGGTCGCGGAGACGAAGCAGGTCCTGGACATGGTGGCGTCCATCGCGGGGCACCGGCCCCCGGCGGTGGCCCGGCGCGGACTGGCGTAGGGCCCCGCCCCGCCCCGCCCCGCACGGGCCGGCATAGGGGCCCGGCCCGGCGCAGGGCCCCGCCCGGAGGGGGCCGGCGCGGGGCCCCCGGGGTCCGGTCCTACTTGCCGGTCTCCTTCGTCACCAGCGCGACCGCCTCGTCCACGTCGTCCGTGACGTGGAAGAGCAGCAGGTCCTGCTCCGCCGCCTTGCCGCCCGCGACGACCGAGTCGCGCAGCCAGTCGACCAGGCCCTTCCAGTACTCCGTCCCGAACAGCACGATCGGGAAGCGGGTGACCTTGCGGGTCTGGACCAGGGTGAGCGCCTCGAAGAGCTCGTCGAGGGTGCCGAGGCCGCCGGGCAGGACGACGAAGCCCTGGGCGTACTTCACGAACATGGTCTTCCGGACGAAGAAGTACCGGAAGTTCATGCCGATGTCGACGTACGGGTTGAGCCCCTGCTCGAAGGGCAGCTCGATGCCGAGGCCCACCGAGACGCCCCGGGCCTCGCTCGCCCCCCTGTTGGCCGCCTCCATGGCGCCCGGGCCGCCGCCCGTGATCACCGCGAAGCCGGCCTCCACGAGCGCCCGGCCGAGCCGTACGCCCGCCTCGTACTCGGGCGAGTCCGGCTTGGTGCGGGCCGAGCCGAAGACGCTGATCGCGCTCGGCAGCTCGGCGAGGGCACCGAACCCCTCGACGAACTCGGACTGGATGCGCATGACCCGCCAGGGGTCGGTGTGCACCCACTCCGAGTCGCCCTCGGTGTCGAGGAGCCGCTGGTCCGCCGTCCCCGGCTGGATCTGGTCCCCGCGCCTGAGCACCGGGCCCTGACGCTGCTCCTCGGGCTTCGCCACTCCCTCGGGAATGCCCATGACCTGCTCCCTCCGCCGACCGGCGGTCCACCGGGACCGCCAACTGATCTTCTGGTCCGGTCAGGGTAGGACGACAGAGGTGACGAAAGGCGAAATTACGGGAGTCGGGCGGTGAGCCAGTCGCGGAGCCGCGCCTCGCAGTGGTGGATCCGCTCCACGACGACGTGCTCGTCCCGCTTGTGCGCGTACATGGGGTCGCCGGGCCCGTAGTTGACGGCGGGGACGCCGAGGGCGCTGAAGCGGGAGACGTCGGTCCAGCCGAACTTGGGGTGCGCGGTGCCGCCGACGGCCTTCATGAAGGCCTCCGCCGCGGGGTGGGAGAGGCCGGGCAGGGCGCCGGGGCTCTCGTCGTCGACGACGAGTTCGGCGACGCCGCAGTCGGCGAAGACCTCCCGGACGTGGGCCAGGGCCTCGGCCGGGGAGCGGTCGGGCGCGTAGCGGTAGTTGACGGTGACGGAGCAGGCGTCGGGGATGACGTTGGTGGCGACGCCGCCCTCGATCGCCACGGCGTTGAGGCCCTCGTGGTACTCCAGGCCGTCGATGACCGGCCTGCGCGGCTCGTACGCGGCGAGGCGGGCGAGGATCGGGGCGGCGGCGTGGACGGCGTTGGAACCCATCCAGGAGCGGGCGGAGTGGGCGCGCTCGCCGGCGGTGCGCAGGATGACGCGGAGGGTGCCCTGGCAGCCGCCCTCGACCTGGCCGTCGGAGGGTTCGAGGAGGACCGCGAAGTCGCCCTCCAGCCATTCGGGGTGCGCGGCGGCGATCAGGCCGAGGCCGTTGAGGTCGGCGGCGACCTCCTCGTTGTCGTAGAAGACGAAGGTGAGGTCGCGGTTGGGCTCGGGGACGGTCGCGGCGATCCGGAGCTGCACGGCGACGCCGGACTTCATGTCGGAGGTGCCGCATCCCCACAGGACGCCGTCCGCGTCGAGCCGCGAGGGCACGTTGCCGGCGATCGGCACGGTGTCGATGTGGCCGGCGAGGACGACCCGTTCCGCGCGGCCGAGGCGGGTGCGGGCCACGACGTTGTTGCCGTACCGGTCCACGGTGAGGTGCGGCAGTCCCCGCAGGGCCTGCTCGATCGCGTCCGCGAGCGGCTTCTCGGTCCCGCTGACGGACGGGAGGTCGACGAGGTCGGCGGTGAGCGCGGCCCCGTCCCGGGAGAGGTCGAGAAGGGCTTCGGGCGGGGTGATGTCAGCCATGTGCCGACCCTAACCCGGCCTCCAGTACGGTGGGCCCGTGTCCCAGCCCAGCCGTCCCGCCCGTCGCGGTTTCCTCGCCCGTTCCGCGGCCGCCTTCGCCGCCCTCCTCGGTGTCGCCTCGTACGTGGCCTTCCACCAGCTGACGGGCAGCATGGGCACGCCCCGGTGCAGCGTGGGCAGCGGTGACCAGCGGTACGAGTTCACTCCGGAGCAGGCGTCCCACGCGGCGACGGTCTCGGCCGTGGGCACCTCCCGGGGGATGCCGGAGCGCGCGGTGACGATCGCGCTGGCGACGGCGCTCCAGGAGTCGGGGCTGCGGAACCTGGACCACGGCGACCGGGACTCGCTCGGCCTCTTCCAGCAGCGGCCGTCGCAGGGCTGGGGGACGCCGGCGCAGATCATGGACCCGTTCTACGCGGCGGGGAAGTTCTACGAGGGCCTGGAGGAGGTCCCGGGGTACTCGCGGATGCCCCTGACGGCGGCGGCGCAGAAGGTGCAGCGGAGCGGTTTCCCGCAGGCGTACGCGAAGCACGAACCGGACGCCGCGCTGCTCGCCGCCGCCCTGACGGGCCGGACGCCGGCCGGGCTCTCCTGCAGGGTGAGCACGGCGGAGGGCCGGCCGGGCGATCCGGAGCGGGTGCGCGCGGAGCTGGTGCGGGCGTTCGGCCGGGAGGCGGCGCCGGCGGTGACGGCGGGCGGCCCCGGCCGGTCGGCGCCGGGGCCCGCGGTGCTCGTGGTGCCGGTGCGGCCGGGGGGCGGCCCGGGGGCCGGTGCCGCCGAGCGGCACGGCTGGGAGCTGGCGCAGTGGGCGGTGGCGCGGGCGGAGGACCTGCGCGTCGTGGAGGTCTCGTACCGGGACCGGGTGTGGCGCGCGGACGACCGCGGCGGGAGCTGGTCGAAGGCTCCGGGCGGGGCGGCGGACGGCGGCTCGGTCCGCGTGCGGCTCGCCCGGTAGCCGTACGCGCCCGCGGCCCGCGCGGAGGCCAGCCCGTACGACGGCCGGGCCCTCGGACGCGGCCCGTGCGGAGACCGGCCCGTGCGGAGACCGGACCCCCGGACGTGGCCCGTGCGGAGGCCGGTCCCCGGTCGCGGGGCGGCCGGGCACCTCGTACGCCCGTTCTCCCCGTCGCTCGTCCGGGGGGCGCCACCGGCTCGCGACCCGGCGGATTCCGGGGGTGTCCGGAGCGCTCCCCCGGGGCGTCGTGCCGCCTTCCCCGGCCCCTTGCGGAGCAAGGGAAGTGACGGTTCGGCAGGCGTCCGGGCGGTGCGGCCTTCGTCCGCTTTCCTCCCGCCCGACAATACGACGCATTACCCATTCTTTACCTTCCGACTCCGCAACCTCCCCCGCCCCGGGGCCGGTTGTCACTGCGTCCGAACCCATTCGTCGCACCTCGCCGAAGGAGCACCATGTCCCTCCCCCTGACCCGCCGGATCGCCCGCGCCGCCCTCCTCCTCGCGGCCGGCGCAGCCCCCGTGGTCGGTGCGGCCGGCTCCGCGAGCGCCGTCGACCACCTCGCGCCCGCCGGCGCCCTCGGCGGCCTGACCGCCCTGGACGTCGCCGACGCGGGCGCCACCGTGGACGGCGCCACGCACACCACCACCGGCACCGTCGGCACGGCCGTCCCCGCCGCCGGCGAGTCCGTGGAAGCGGTCGGCGGGTCCGCCGCCCCGGTGGCCCGCAAGACGGCCGGCAGCGCGGGCGAGGCCGTCGGCGCCGCCACCGCCGGCCGCGCGGACGGCGCCCTGGGCGGCGGCCTCGGCGGCCTGCCGGCCGGCCGGGTGACGGAGGGCCTGCCCCTCGGCTGACGCCCGCCGCTCCGCACGCGGGAGGGCCCCGGGAAGCGATCGCTTCCCGGGGCCCTCCCGCGTGCGCCTCAGCCCAGGCGCTTGACGGCCGCCGCGACGTCCTCGTCCGTGGCCGTGAACGCCACCCGCACGAACCGCGCCCCGGCCTCGCCGTAGAAGTCGCCCGGCGCCACCAGGACGCCCTTCCCCGCCAGGTACGCCACGGTCTCCCAGCAGGGCTCGTCCCGGGTCGCCCACAGGTACAGGCTCGCCTCGCTGTGCTCGATCCGGAAGCCGTGCGCCTCCAGGGCCGCCCGCAGCGCCGCCCGCCGGGCCGCGTACCGCTCGCGCTGCTCGGCCACGTGCGCGTCGTCGCCGAGCGCCGCGACCGCCGCCGCCTGCACCGGGGCCGCGGTCATCATGCCGCCGTGCTTGCGGATCTGGAGCAGCTCGTGGAGCACGCCCGGGTCGCCCGCGACGAACGCGGCCCGGTAACCGGCCAGGTTCGAGCGCTTGGAGAGCGAGTGGACGGCGACGATCCCCTCGTACGAACCGCCGTTGACGTCCGGGTGCAGCACGGAGACCGGGTCGGCCTCCCAGCCCAGCTCCAGGTAGCACTCGTCGGCGAAGACCAGCACGCCGTGCTCGCGCGCCCAGGCCACGATCCGGGTCAGCTCCTCCTTCGCGAGGACCTTGCCGGTCGGGTTGGACGGGGAGTTGAGCCAGAGCAGCCTCAGACCGGCCGGGTCCAGCTCCGTGGGGTCGTCGTACACGACGGGCTCGGCGCCGCAGAGCCGCGCGCCGACCTCGTACGTCGGGTACGCGAGCCGGGGGTACGCCACCCTGTCCCCCGCCCCGAGCCCCAGCTGCGTCGGCAGCCAGGCCACCAGCTCCTTGGAGCCGACCACCGGCAGCACGTTCTCGTGGGCGAGGCCGACCGCGCCCAGGCGCCGCCCGCACCAGCCGGTGAGCGCGTCCCGCAGCTCCGGCGTCCCCCACACCGTGGGATAGCCCGGCGAGTCCGCCGCCGCCACCAGGGCCTCCTGGATCAGCGCGGGAACCGGGTCGACGGGCGTGCCGACGGACAGGTCCACCATCCCGTCCGGGTGCGCCAGGGCCGTCTTCTTGTACGGCTCCAGCTTGTCCCAGGGAAAGACGGGAAGGCGCGAAGAGACTGTGCTCACGGGTTGTCTCACTTCCTCGTGCGAACGGCCGGACGCGGGAACGCGTCGGGAAACGTGTCGGGAAAACGCGTCGGCCCCGCACGGCGGGCGGAGCCGTACGGGACCGGACGCGGTCGATCAGCCGTTCTGCGGCGGCAGGGCGGCGATGAAGGGGTGGTCGCGCTCGATCTCGCCGAGCTTGGAGGCACCACCGGGCGAACCGAGCTCGTCGAAGAACTCGACGTTCGCCTTGTAGTACTCCTTCCACTCCTCCGGGGTGTCGTCCTCGTAGAAGATCGCCTCGACCGGGCAGACCGGCTCACAGGCCCCGCAGTCGACGCATTCGTCCGGGTGGATGTACAAGGACCTCTTGCCCTCGTAGATGCAGTCGACGGGGCACTCCTCGATGCACGCCTTGTCCTTGACGTCGACACAAGGCTGCGCGATGACGTAGGTCACGCTGTCGTTCCTCCTCGATAGGGCTGGTCTGCGCGGGAGCGCGGCGTCGTCGATGCCCGCACCTAGTATCTCCGTTCTCGGGGGCGATCCGAACAGGAGGGGCGGAGAAGCTGTGGAATTCACCGGCGGTGGGCGCCTTGAGGTCCGAATCACCGGCGCTGACGTGGGAAAACGCGTCTCCGTTCGGTACGTGACGGAAGCGCCCGCGACGGACGGGCGATTCACCGACGCGGTCGGGGTTCTCACATCATGGGACGCCGGTGTGCTGCTGATCACACGGAAGAGTGGTGAGCGCGTCCGGATCGCGGAATCCGCGCTGGCGGCCGGGAAGGTCGTGCCGGCGGCCCCGGCCCGCCGCCGGGGCCCCGCCGCCTCCTTCCCCGAGCTCGCGCGGGCCGCCGCGCGCGCGTGGCGGCCGGTCGAGAGCGAGCGGCTCGGCGAGTGGACCCTGAGGGCCGCCGGCGGCTTCACCCGCCGCGCCAACTCCGTGCTCCCCCTCGGCGATCCGGGGCTCCCGGTCGCCGAGGCGCTGGCCCGCGTGCGGGAGTGGTACGCGGACCGGGGGCTCCCCCCGTACGTGCAGACCGCGACCGGTGCCGAGGGCACCCAGGAACTGCTGTGCGCCGACCTCGAACGGCTCGGCTGGCGGCGCGAGGTGTCGGCCGAGCTGCGGACCGGGGCGCTCGCCCCGGTCGGGGACCTGGACGCCGACGTCTCCGCCGTGCGCCTCTCCCGCGACGCGGACGAGCCGTGGCTGCGCCGCTACGGGCGCACCGGTGAGCCGGGTCCGGCGGCGCGGGCGGTCCTCGCCTCCGGCCCGAGCGTGTGGTTCGCCTCCGTGGCGGGCACGGGTGAGGTGCCGGCGGCCATCGGCCGCTGCGTCGTGGACGGCCGCTGGGCCGGTTTCATGGCGGTCGAGGTCGACCCGGCCCACCGGCGCCGGGGCCTGGCCACGTCCGTCATGACCGCGCTCGCCCGCCGGGCCCTCGACGAGGGCGCGTCGGCGGCCTGGCTCCAGGTGGAGACGGACAACGGCGGCGCACGGGCCCTGTACGACGGGATGGGTTTCGCGACCCATCACCACTACCACCACTACCGATGGGCGGAGGCGTGACGGAGGAAGCCCCCCGCGGTCCCCACGACGATCACGGCGGTCACGGCGGTCACGGCGACCGCCGCGGTCCCGGGGACCGGGGAGACCCGGAGCACGGAGACACGGAGCACGGAGCCGGTGACGCGGACCGCGGAGCCGGTGACGCGCCCGACTGGCGGCGGGAGTTCGCGGAGGAGGCACGGGCCGAGCGGCCCGACCTGGCGCGGCTCTGCCTGCTCATCGGAGCGGTGGCCGATCCCGCCGTCACCCGGCACGACCTCGACGGGGCCGAGGTCGAACTCGACCGCCTCGCCGGGCTCGTCCCGTACACGACCCGGAGCACCGGCGACTGGGCCGGGGCGCTCGCCGCGCTCCTGGGCCGCCGGGAGGGCTTCGAGGGGGTGCCCGCCGACTACCAGCGCCTGGAGTCCTCGCTGCTCCACGAGGTGCTCCGGCGGCGCCGGGGCCTGCCCATCCTGCTCTCGGTCGTCTGGATGGAGGTCGCCCGGCGGGCCGGCGCCCCCGTGTACGGGCTCGGGCTGCCCGGCCACTTCGTCGTCGGCTTCGGCGACCCGGCCGACCTGAACCTCGCGGACCCGTTCTCGGGCGGGCGCGCCATGACGGGCGCGGACGCCGAACTGCTGGTGACGAGCGCGACCGGCGAGGCCCTCGACCGCTCGATGCTCCGGCCGGCCGAGCCCGGCGCGATCGTGCTGCGCGTCCTCAACAACATCCGCGCCTGGGCGGCCCTCCGCCCCGAACGCTCCGACGTCGCCCTGTGGGCGGTGGAGCTCTCCCTGCTCCTCCCCTCGCATCCGGCGAAGCTCCGCTACGAGCGCGCCGAGCTGCTGGTCGGGCGCGGGGACTTCCTGACGGGGGCGGCGGAGATGGAGGCGTACGCCCGGGTGATGGACGCGGTGGACCCGGAGTCGGCGACCCTGATCCGCCGCCGGGCCCTGGCGGCGAGGGCCCGGCTCAACTAGGGCGGGTGCCGGAAGCGGCGCCGTCCGTCCGGAGGGCGGGGCTTCCGGCACGCGTCCCGGGGCGTTCCCCGGAGGGGGCGCGGGCCGGGCGGGACTTCCGGGAGACGCGCCGGGCCCCCGGCCGGCGGGCTGCCGGCCGGGGGCCCGGGACGGGGCGGGCGGTGGTCAGCCCTTGCCGTTCAGGTCGATCGTCCTGGTGCGTTCGGCGGCGGTCCTGCCCTTCAGGGCCTCGCCCATCACGAGGGCCACGTCGTCGGCGGACACCTCGTGCCGGGTGCCGTCGGCCCCGGTGATCATGATGCCGTCGAAGGCGCCGTCCAGGAGCCGCTCGATCGCCTTCTTGTCGTAGACCTCGACCAGGCGGCCGCCGACGGCCTTCATGGAGAGGATCTGCGGCAGCGACCGCGCCGGGCCGAACTGGATCTGCTTCCCGCCCGCCTTGATCGTGATCCGGTCGGACATGGCGGGCTCGGCGAACTCCTTCATCGCCCGGTCCAGTTCGGCCTTGGTGACCGAGGGACGGAGCGTGGTGACCGGCAGGTCGACGAGGTTGGACCGGCCCGTCTCGACCTGGGCGCGGAACGCGTCCTGGACCGAGATCATCGAGCGCCGGACGTCCAGGCCCTTGCCGGGCCTGCCCTCGACCGCGGTCACCTTGTTCGGAGCGAAGAGGATCGTGCCCTCGGTCGCGGAGGCGGAGGAGCCCGCCAGGTCGGTCAGGGCGACGGCCAGCTTCTCCTTGTCGACCGGGAAGACCGGCTTGGCGACCCGCTCGCCGCCGAAGAGGGAGCCGATGACCGAGACGGGGTTGTAGTCGCTGCCGGCGGCGGCGCGGACGGTCTCCTGGCTGTCGAGGGACAGGCCCGCCTTCTCCGGGGCGAGCTGGACCCTCTTGCCGCCGACGCCGAGCTGGAGCGGGGTGTGGGCGCGCTTGCCGAGGGCCCTCTCCAGCTTGTTGACGCCCTCCTCCTTCGTACCGCCGCCGATGTCCACGCCGAGCACGGTGGTGCCCTTGGGGACGTCGGAGTGGTTGAGGAGCAGCCCGGCGCCGTAGGCGACGCCGAGGAGGCCGACGATCGCGGCGGCGGCGAGGATCAGCTTGGAGCGGCCCTTCTTCGCCGGGGCCCGGCCGGCGGGGGCCTCGCGCCCGGCGGGGGCCGGGGCCGGCCGCTCCTCGGTGCCCGGGGCGGGGTCCGGGCGGGCCGCCGACGGCGGGACCACGGGGACGCCGCTGGTGAGCGTGTCGCCGGAGACGTGGCCGCCGCCCTCGGGCCCCCGGCCGGGGGCCGGGGCGGGCTGCTGGGGCGTCAGGATCGCGGTGTCGTCGGACATGCGGGGGGCGCCGCCGGGGAACGGGGAGCCGGTGCCCCGGTCCGGGCCGGGGCCCGCCGGTTCCGGCCGGCCGCCGGGGCCGGGCCCCGGCCGGCCCTGGCCCTGCTGCCCCGGGAAGGGGCCCTGGGCGGCGGCGGGGGCGCCGAGCGAGGCGATGCCGCTGACCGGGCCGGTGGTCGGCCCGCTGGGGGCCGCCGGGCCCCGGTACGCGGGGGTGCCGCCGGCGGGGGTGCCGTCGTACGCGGGCGTGCCGCCCGCCGGGGTGCCGTCGTACAGCGGCGTGCCGCCCGCCGGAGTGCCACCGTGGAGGGACGCACCGCCGTCCGGCCCCCCGTCGTACAGCGGCGTGCCGCCCGCCGGGGTCCCGTCGTACACCGGCGTGCCGCCCGCCGGAGTGCCGGTCTCGTACAGCGGGTTGCCCGGGGCGGGCGGGGCCGGGGTGACCGGACGGCTCGACGGGGCGTTGCCGACCGCGGGGACGCCCGAGGTCGCGGAGCCCGCGAAGCCCGTGCCCGGGACGTCCGGACCGGGAGCCGCCTGCTTCGGGGCCGGGGCCGGGGCGGGCGCGGGGGACGGCGCGGGAGCCGGGGCGGGAGCCTTGCGGGGAGCGAACCAGTCGCTCGTCTCCTTCGCCTTCGGGGCCTTCGGGGCCTCCTCGGCCCTCGGCGGCTCCGGGGCCGGGGCGGGCGCCGGTTCCGGGGCGGGAGCGGGCTCCGGCTCGGCGGCCGGGGCGGGCGTCTCGTTGACCGTCTTGCGGACCACGACCGGCGGGATCGGACGCGAACCCGGGATGTTGATCCGGATGCGGGTCGTCAGGGTCGTCTCGGTCTTGGGCTCCTCCGGAGGAGCGGACGCGGCGGTCTCCTCCGGCGCGTCCTGCGAGGGGTGGAGCGACGGATACTGGCGGGCTCCGTACGGCGGGGTGCCCGAGGGGTACGCGGCTCCACCGCGCCCCTGGGCGCCGGAGGACGAACTGTCAGTCTCTCGACCAGTTTCACGACTCAAAGCAGGATCTCCCGGTTGGCTCCACCGCCCGCTCTTGCTGATGCTCGTGTGTCCCGGGCGGTTCGGCGGCGCGCACCACCATACTGTCCCCCGTCGTCCCCCACCCGGCCCCCGGGGCGCTGACGGCGGTCAATACGGCCGAAGTCGGGACGTCTCCGCCCTCAACTCCTCCTGTTCACCGGGGAGGTCGCGGCAGCCGGGACAGCGTGGCGCACATCACAGCGATGCCCATGCCCCCGAAGAGGAACAGCAGCTCGCCGACGCCTCCGCCGAACACCCCGTCGCCCTCGGGGCGTCCGAAGCCGAGCAGGACGACGGCGAGGAGCCAGCCGGCGCCCGCGCAGACCACGCCGGCCTGGGTGCCGGTGGCGCGCAGCCCTCCGTAGAAGAGGCTGGTGGCGGCGAGGAGCGCGAGGAGCAGGCCGCCGGGGAGCCAGGCGGCCTGGACGAGGGTGCCGGCGGTCCCGACGAGGAGACCGAGGACGAGGAGGAGGCCGTACCAGGCGTACCGGGCGGCGCGGGAGTCCGGGAAAGCGGCGGGCGGGGGGCCGGCGGGAGCGGCGGGCCCGCCGGGCGACGCCGCGCGGCCCCTCCCCGGGGCGCTCATTCCGCCACCCCCGCGAAGAGGTCCGTCTCGCGCTCGCCCGCGGGGGCGCCGGGGACGCCCCGGACCAGCTCGTAGTACTCGGTGGTGAGGATCGGCTGCGCCAGGTCGTTGGAGAGGGCGAAGAAGGGGCCGTCGACCGCGACTTGGGTGGCGTGCGCGGCCATCGCGGCGCTCTTGCGGGCCGCCTGCTCCGGGGTCCCGGCGATCTCGGCGGTGATCCGGTCCTCGCCGACGACGCCGGGGACGTCCTCGACGGCGGCGACGGCCGGGAAGGCGGAGCCCCGGGCGCGCAGCCGGGCGAAGCCCTCCTCGACGACGGGGCGCGGGACGCGGTTCCAGTAGACCTTGGCGATCGGGTGGGCCGGGCCGAGGTCGGGGCGGTACGCGGGGTCGGCGGCCAGATCGGCGGCGCGGGTGGCGACCCGGTGGGCCTGGATGTGGTCGGGGTGTCCGTAGCCGCCGTCGGGGTCGTAGGTGACGAGGACCTGGGGGCGGGTCTCGCGGATCACTTCCACGAGGTACGGGGCGGCGGTGTCGACGTCCGTGTTCCAGAAGGCGCCGTCCCGGCCGTTCTGCTCGGCGCCCATCATCCCGGAGTCGCGGAAGCGCCCGGGGCCGCCGAGGAAGCGGTGGTCGGTGACGCCCAGCTCGGCCATGGCGGCGGCGAGTTCGCCGACGCGGTGCGGGCCGAGCCGGTCCTCCCGGTCGGGGGCCAGATGGGCGAGGCCGGGCGGGATGACCTCGCCCTCCTCGCCGAGCGTGCAGGTGACGAGGGTGACGAGGGCGCCCTCGGCCGCGTATCTGGCCATGGTGACGCCGTTGTTGATCGACTCGTCGTCCGGGTGCGCGTGCACCAGCAGCAGACGGCGGGCGGGGAGATCGGACATGCCCCCACCCTACGAGGTCGGACCGGGAGGAGGTCCGTCACGTGCGGAGGGCCCGCGCGCCGGGACCGGCGGGCGCGGGGCTCAGAACTTGAGGCCGCCGATCATGCCCGCCACGTTCGTCGTGAGCGTGCTGATGGACGGAGCGATGGACGAGCTCGCCAGGTAGAAGCCCAGGAGCGCGCAGATCGCCGCGTGTCCAGCCTTGAGTCCGGATTTCCGGATCAGCAGGAAGACGACGATCGCCAGCAGCACCACCGCCGAAATCGAGAGTGCCACGGCGGTTCACCTCCACACTTCTTCGGTCGGACTTCTTCGGTCGGTTCGTTCGGAGCGGTTCGGGCGAGAAGCAGAGAGCACGCACCGGTCGGATGCATACCCACCCAGTGCTACGGATCATAACTATCCGTGCCATCGCATCGATCGGCGGACGGAGGCACGAGGGGGGCGCACAGCGCTGGTTTCGGCCGCGTTCGCGCGCCCCGGCGGCGGCTCATCACCCCGGCCGGGACGTCGCTCCTCTCCCGGCGGGCCGCTCGCCCCCGGCGGCGGGCCCGGGGTTGCGCGCCGTTTCCCGGTCTTTCCGGGCGGGAAGCACCCGGCGCCCGCCGGTTCCGCCTCCGGCGGGCGCCGTTCGCGCCCGTCGCGGATTGGCCGAATTCCTCACCTGCGGGGCGGCCGGGCGGTATCGGGGCCGCGAACGGCACCGGGACGACGGGCGGGCGGGAGCAGGGACGGACCGTGAGGACACGGCGGATCACGGACCCGGCCCGCCCGGGGAGGGGACGGCCGCCGGGGCGGCTCACCAGCCGGGCGGCGGCGGATGCGGCGGGGCCGGGTGCGGCGCCCCGGCCCGCGGGTGCGGCTCGGAGACGGCGGGGACGCCGCGCCCGGCGAGGAGGACGAGCACGGCGAGACCGGCGCACAGCCCGAGGACGGAGGCAGGGGCGTCCGCCCGGTGCGCGGCGGGGAGGTCCGCGAGGTGGGCGAGCGTCCCGGTCCGGACGGCCCGTACGGCTCCGCCGAGACCGTCGGCGGCCAGGAGCGCCCCGGCGAGCAGCGCGGGGGCGCGTCCGCGCCGGGGCCGCACGAGGACGGTGACGGCGGCCGTGGCGCACAGCGCGGCGAGGACCGCCGCCAGCCAGCCCGGGGGCGGCGCCAGGACCGGCCCGATGACGGACCGGCCGCCGGTGAACCGGTCGACGGTGGCCTCCGGGGGCAGTGCGACGGCCCGGTACAGCTCCCGGAGGGCCGTCGCGAGGGCGGCGGCCAGGAGCAGGAGCCCGGCGGTGACCGCGGCGGCGGTGCGGGGCCGGGCGGGGGGCGGCGCGTCCGGGGCGTCCTCCGGGTGGCCGGCGAGGGCGGTGGCGACCAGCCCGGCCGCGAGGACCAGTTCGAGGAGGGCGGTGACGAACGCCCCGTTCCCGGGCGCCCAGAGGCCGGGCAGGCGCAGGGCGAAGGTGACGGCCCCGGTGGCGGCGAGCGCGGGGGCGGCGTGCCGCGACCGGAGGGCGGTGACGGCCGCGGCCGCCGAGGCGGCGAGGAGCACCGGGTCGACCGGAGAGGTGGCGGGCCGGCCCCGGAGGGGGACGGAGGCGTCGCCTGTCCAGTGCCGCGCCAGGGCGGCCGGCGAGCCGAGCGCGGCGAGGTCCTCGACGATCCACGCGGCGGTGACGAGGGCGAGCGCGGCGCAGAGCGCGGCGCCGGTGGGACGTGCCGGGCGTGTCGCAGTCACGGCCCCGATACTCACGGTCGCGGCCCGCCGAAACAAGCGGTTCCGCGCATCCGGGCGGCCGGGTCCGGACGGCGCGCGGCGCGTCGCACCCGCGCGCCGGGTCCGGGCCGGGCGGACCGGCCGGACCGGGCGGATCAGGCGGATCAGGCGGAACGGGCCGTACCGGACGGGCGGTCGTCAGGGGACCTCGCGGTTCGGGGCGTCGTCCTCCGGCGAGATCCTGTGGCTGCCCCCGGGACGCGGGGGCTCCCCGGCACGCCGGGTGCCGCCGTCCTCCCCGCCGCGCGGGGTGCCGCCGTCCTTCCCGCCGCGCGGGGTATCGCCGTCCTCCCCGCCGCGCGGGGTGCCGCCGTCCTTCCCGCCGCGCGGGGTATCGCCGTCCTCCCCGCCGCGCGGGGTGCCGCCGCCCTCCCCGCCGCGCGGGGCGTCCCGGCCCGTTCCGGGGGCCGGGGCGCCGCCCTCCGGCGGGACCTCGTGGCTCCCCCCGGTCCCCGTCCCCGCTCCGAAGCCCTCCGGCTCCTCGCCGGGTACCGCCCGGTTCTCCTCGGGCACCACGTGCTTCTCCTCCGCGAAGTGGCAGGCGGAGTCGTGGTGGGCCGGGGTGTCGACGAGCCGGAAGACGGCCGGGACGGCCAGGAGGGGGACCTCCAGGGCGCAGCGTTCCCGGGCCTTCCAGCAGCGGGTGCGGAAGCGGCAGCCGGAGGGGACGGCGGCCGGGGAGGGCACGTCGCCGGTGAGGATGATCCGCTCGCGGCGGGCGCGCGCCTCGGGGTCGGGGACGGGGACGGCGGAGAGCAGCGCCTGGGTGTACGGGTGGGTGGGGTGGTCGTAGATCTCGGCGTCGGAGCCGATCTCGACGATCCGGCCGAGGTACATGACGCCGACCCGGTCGGAGATGTGCCGCACGATGGACAGGTCGTGGGCGATGAACACGTACGACAGGGAGAACTCGGACTGGAGGCGGTCCAGGAGGTTGATGACCTGCGCCTGGACGGAGACGTCGAGGGCCGAGACCGGTTCGTCCGCGACGATGATCTCGGGCTGGAGGGCGAGGCCGCGGGCGATGCCGATGCGCTGGCGCTGGCCGCCGGAGAACTGGTGCGGGTAGCGGTTGATGTACTCGGGGTTCAGGCCGACGACGTCCAGGAGGTCCTGGACCTTCTTGCGGCGGGAGCCCTTGGGGGCGACCTCGGGGTGGATCTCGTACGGCTCCCCGATGATGTCGCCGACCGTCATGCGCGGGTTGAGCGAGGTGTACGGGTCCTGGAACACCATCTGGATGTTGCGGCGGACGGCCTTCAGGGCGCGCGGCGAGAGGGCGGTGAGGTCCTCGCCCTTGTAGCGGATCGTGCCGGACGTCGGCCGTTCCAGGTTGACCAGCATCTTCGCGACGGTCGACTTGCCGCAGCCGGACTCGCCGACGATGCCGAGGGTCTCGCCGGCGGCGAGGTCGAAGTCGACCCCGTCCACGGCCTTGACGGCGCCGACCTGCTTCTTGAAGAGGATGCCCCGGGTGAGGGGGTAGTGCTTGTGCAGGTCCCGGACTTCGAGAATCGCCTCGGCCGGCTCAGCCATGGAGGCACTCCTTCCAGAAGTGGCAGGCGCTGGCGCGCGGCACCGGGGAGTCGGTCACCCCGTACAGCGGGGGCACGTCGGTCCGGCAGACGTCCCGGGCCATCGGGCAGCGCGGGTTGAAGGCGCAGCCGGGCGGGATGTGCAGCAGGTTGGGCGGCAGGCCCTTGATGGCGTAGAGCTCCCGGCCCTTCTGGTCCAGGCGCGGGATCGATTCGAGGAGGCCCCTGGTGTAGGGGTGGGCGGGGGCCTTGTAGATCTCGTGGACGGGGGCCTGTTCGACGATCCGGCCGGCGTACATCACGGCGATCTTGTCCGCGACGTCGGCGACGACGCCGAGGTCGTGGGTGATGAGGATGAGGCCCATGTCGAGTTCGCGCTGGAGCTCGGCGAGGAGGTCCATGACCTGGGCCTGGACGGTCACGTCGAGGGCCGTGGTGGGCTCGTCGGCGATGATCAGGTCCGGCTCCAGGGCGAGCGCCATGGCGATCATGATGCGCTGGCGCATGCCGCCGGAGAACTGGTGGGGGTACTGGCCGACGCGTTCCTTGGCGCCGGGGATGCGGACCCGGTCCATCAGCTCGACGGCCTTGGCCCGGGAGTCCTTCCGCGACATCCCCCGGTGGACCTGGAACATCTCGCCGAGCTGGTCGCCGACGCTGAGGACGGGGTTGAGGGAGGACAGCGCGTCCTGGAAGACCATCGCCATCCTGGCGCCCCTGACCCTGCGCCGCTCCTCCTCCTTGAGCTTCAGCAGGTCCTGGCCCTGGAAGAGGATCTCGCCCCGGGTGATCCTCCCCGGCGGCACGTCGAGGATGCCCATGACGGCCTGGGCGGTGACGGACTTGCCGGAGCCGGACTCGCCGAGGACGGCGAGGGTCTCGCCCGCGTCGACGGAGTAGTCGACGCCGTTGACCGCCTTGGCCACCCCGTCCCGGGTGTGGAACTCCACGTGCAGGTCGCGCACTTCGAGCAGCATGGGTCCCTACCTCAGCTTGGGGTCGAGGGCGTCGCGGACGGCGTCGCCGAGCATGATGAAGGCGAGCACCGTGACGGCGAGCGCGCCGGCCGGCCAGAGCAGCATGTGCGGGGCGTTGCGGATGTACGGCGAGGCCGCGGAGATGTCGATGCCCCAGGAGACGGTGGGGGGCTTGAGGCCGACGCCGAGGAAGGAGAGCGTCGCCTCCAGGGAGATGTACGTGCCGAGGGCGATGGTGGCGACGACGATCACGGGGGCGACGGCGTTGGGCGTGATGTGCCGGAGGAGCATCCGGGAGTCGGAGGCGCCGAGCGCGCGGGCCGCCTGGACGTAGTCGTTCTGCTTGGCGGTGATGACGGAGCCGCGGGCGATGCGGGAGATCTGCGGCCAGCCGAGCAGCACCATGAAGCCGATGACGGGCCAGACGGTGTTGTTGCTGACGACGGAGAGGAGGACCAGGCCGCCGAGGACGACGGGGATGGCGAAGAAGATGTCGGTGATCCGGGAGAGGAAGCCGTCCCAGGCGCCGCCGTAGAAGCCGGCGAGGCCGCCGAGGACGGAGCCGAGGAGGGTGACGCCCAGGGTGGAGAGCACGCCGACCTCGATGGAGGCCCTGGCTCCGTAGACGGTGCGGGTGTAGACGTCGCAGCCCTGGCCGTTGAAGCCGAAGGGGTGGCCGGGCTGGGAGCCCTCCTGGGCCTTGGAGAGGTCGCAGTCGAGCGGGTTGCCGCCGGCGATGAGCTGCGGCCAGATCGCGATGACCACCAGGAAGACGATGACCAGGCCGGAGACGATGAAGACCGGGTTCCGGCGCAGGTCGTGCCAGGCGTCGGACCAGAGGGAGCGGGCCTTCTTGTCGGGCCCGGTGCCGTCGGGGCCGCCGGGGACCCTCTCCAGGGTCTCGGCCTCGGACATCGCGAGGTCGGTGGCGCCTCCGGCCCCGGTCGAGGCGATGGCCGACCCGTCGTCGTGGTGCTCGGGCAGCTCAGGCATAGCGGATCCTCGGGTCAAGGACGGCGTACAGGAGGTCGACGAGCAGGTTGGCCACCAGGAAGACCAGGACGAGGACGGTCACGAAGCCGACCACGGTCTGGGTGTTCTGGCGCAGGATGCCCTGGTAGAGCTGGTAGCCGACCCCGTGGATGTTGAAGATCCGCTCGGTGACGATGGCGCCGCCCATGAGCGCGCCGACGTCGGTGCCGATGAAGGTGACCACGGGGATGAGGCTGTTGCGCAGCAGGTGGCGGGTGATGACCCGGCGGCGGGGCAGGCCCTTGGCGACGGCGGTGCGGACGTAGTCGGCGCGTTTGTTCTCGGCGATGGAGGTCCGGGTGAGCCGGGTGACGTAGGCCAGCGACACGGAGGCGAGGACCAGGCCGGGGACGATCAGTTCGTCGAAGGGGGCCTCGCCGGAGACCGAGGGGTTGATCCAGTTCCACTTGACGCCGAGGAGGAGCTGGACGAGCAGGCCGGTGACGAAGGTCGGGACGGAGATGACGACCAGGGTGAGCAGCAGCACCGTGGTGTCGACGGGGCGGCCGCGCCTGAGGCCGGTGAGGACGCCGAGGCTGATGCCGATGACGATCTCGAAGACGATGGCGACGACGGTGAGGCGGATGGTGACCGGGAAGGCGTCGGCCATCAGCTCGGTGACCTCCTGGCCGTTGAAGGCCGTGCCGAAGTCGCCGGTGAAGACGTGGCCCATGTAGGTCAGGTACTGCTGCCAGACCGGCTTGTCGAGGCCGTACTCCTTCTTGAGCTGGGCGGCGGTCGCCGGGTCGCACTGGCGGTCGCCGCACAGGCCGGCGATCGGGTCGCCCATCACGTTCACCATCAGGAAGATCAGCAGCGTGGCGCCGAAGAAGACCGGGATCATCTGCAGCAGTCGCCGGATCACATAACGACCCATGGGGGACTCCGGGGGTTGGCTCCGGGAAGGGGTTCCGGGATGGCGTACGGCCCGGCGCGGGGATCTGGGGCCGGGCCCGTACGCCTCCGGCCCGTTGCGGCGTCAGTCGACCGTGATCCGGTCGTAGACCGGGACGCTGAAGGGGTTCAGGGCCACGTTGCCCAGGCGCTCCGAGTAGCCGGCGCTGCCGTTCTGGTACCAGAGCGGGATGGCCCCCATGTCGTCGCGGAGGACCTCCTCCGCCTTCTGGAAGAGCCCGACGGCCTTGGCGGTGTCGGTCTCGGCGTTGGCCTGGTTCACCAGCTTGTCGAACTCGGGGTTCGTGTACTTGCCGTCGTTGGAGGAGGCGTTGGTGTAGTACAGCGGCTGGAGGAAGTTCTGGATGAGCGGGTAGTCCATCTGCCAGCCGGCCCGGAAGGGGCCGGTGAGCTTCTGCGTGGTGACCTGGTTGCGGTAGTCGGCGAAGGTGCCGACGGGGTTGCCGACGCAGGCGCGGTCGTTGCCGAGGGCGCGGTTGATGGAGTTGCAGACGGCGTCCACCCACTCCTTGTGGCTGCCGGTGTCGGCGTTGTACGTGATCCGCAGGGTGCCGCCGGGGATGCCGCCGCCCTCGGCGACGAGCTTCTTCGCCTCGGCCGCGTCGTACCTGCAGAGGTCGCCGCAGACGTTCTTGTAGCCGCCGTCCTCGCCGAGGACGGGCGAGGTCCAGTCGACGGCGGGGGTGCGGGTCTGCTGGAAGATCGTCCGCGTGATCTGGTCGCGGTCGATCGCCCGTGACAGGCCCTGGCGCAGCTTCTCCTGGCCGGGCTTGTTCCAGTTCGCGTCGTAGAACGGGAAGGAGAGGGTCTGGATGATGCCGGCGGGGACGTTGATGTAGCGGTCGCCGAGGTCGGCCTTGACGTTCTTGAGCTGGGCGGCGGGCACGTCGTCGACCAGGTCGAGGTTGCCGGCGATCAGGTCGGTGTAGGCGGTGTTGTTGTCGGTGTAGACCTTGAGGGTCACGCCGCCGTTCCGCGCCTTGTCGTCGCCGGGGTAGCCGTCCCACTTCCTCAGGGCCATCTGGGAGCCCTTGGTGTAGGAGTCGACGGTGTACGGGCCGTTGCCGACCGGCTTCGCGAGCCAGCCGGCGTGATCGTCGAAGAAGGCCTTCGGCAGGGGCGCGAAGGCGGCGTAGCCGAGGGTGACCGGCCAGGTGGAGAACTTCTGGGTGAGCTTGACCGTGAAGGTGCGGTCGCCGGTGACCTTGAGGCCGGACAGGGTCGCGGCGGTGGGTTCGCCCTTGTCGGGGTGGACCTTGTCGTAGCCCTCGATCTGGCCGAAGAAGTAGGCGTTCTTCTGGTTGTTCTTCAGGTGGGCGCCGTAGTTCCAGGCGTCCACGAAGGACTTGGCGGTGACCTTCTCGCCGTTGGAGAAGGTCCAGCCGTCCTTGACCGTGATGGTGAAGTGGGTCGAGTCGGTGGTCTCGATCTTCTCGGCGAGCATGTCCTTGGCCTCGCCGGTCTTGGGGTCGTACTGCTTGAGCCCCCGGAAGATCATCGACAGGACCTTGCCGCCCTGGACCTCGTTGGTGTTGGCGGGCTCCAGCGGGTTCTGCGGGTCGCCCCACGAGGAGGACACGATGCCGTCGGCGCCTCCGCCGCCACCGCTGTCGCCACCGCCGCAGGCCGTCGCCGCGAGGGCGACCGCGGTGGCCAGAGCGGCCCACTTGGCGTGCGTGGCTCCGCGCATGGAGTGCCTCCCGTGTGTCCGGATTCAGACTGAGAAACCCAATATCACCCCATGGCCGTACGCCTGCACGTTGTCGGCGTCCATCGGTGCGACGGCCGCCCGCGCCCGCCCGGAGCGTTCCGGGCGGGCGCGGGCGACGGGCGCGGGGAGGGGACGCGAAACGGCCGGCCCCCGGCGCCGGGGGGGCGCCGGGGGCCGGCCGCGAGGAGCGAGTGGGGGTGTCAGTGCGCCGGGACGACCTGCTTCTCCTCGGCGAAGTGGCACGCCGAGAAGTGGGCGGCCGGGGTGTCCTGGCCCTGGAAACGCTCCGGAACCGCGAGGAGGGGAACCTCCTGGGCGCACTTCTCCTGCGCCTTCCAGCAGCGGGTGCGGAAGCTGCAGCCCGACGGCGGGTTCGCCGGCGAGGGGACGTCACCGGTGAGGATGATCCGCTCGCGGTGCGCGCGGGCGTCCGGGTCCGGCACCGGTACCGCGGAGAGCAGCGCCTGGGTGTACGGGTGCGTCGGGTGGTCGTAGATCTCCTCGTCCGTACCGATCTCGGCCATCTTGCCGAGGTACATGACGCCGACGCGGTCGGAGATGTGCCGGACGATCGACAGGTCGTGCGCGATGAAGAGGTAGGAGAGGTTGAACTCGTCCTGGAGCTTCTCCATCAGGTTGATGACCTGCGCCTGGACGGAGACGTCCAGGGCCGAGACCGGCTCGTCGCAGATGATGATCTCCGGGTTGAGCGCGAGGCCGCGGGCGATGCCGATGCGCTGGCGCTGGCCGCCGGAGAACTGGTGCGGGTAGCGGTTGATGTACTCGGGGTTCAGGCCGACGACGTCCAGGAGGTCCTGCACCTTGCGGCGCCGGTCGCCCTTCGGGGCGGCCTCGGGGTGGATGTCGAAGGGCTCCCCGATGATGTCGCCGACCGTCATGCGCGGGTTGAGCGAGGTGTACGGGTCCTGGAACACCATCTGGATGTTGCGGCGGACGGCCTTCAGGGCGCGCCCGGACAGCCTGGTGATGTCCTGGCCCTTGTAGAACACCTCGCCGGCGGTGGCCCGCTCCAGGTTCATCAGGAGCTTGGCGACCGTGGACTTGCCGCAGCCGGACTCGCCCACGATGCCGAGGGTCTCGCCCTGGTAGAGGTCGAAGGAGACCCCGTCCACGGCCTTGACCGCACCGACGTTCTTCTTGAACACGATGCCCTGCGTCAGCGGGAAGTGCTTCTTCAGGCCGCGGACCTGGAGGATGGGCTCACCGCGTTCGACGGGGGTCCCGAGGGCGGCGACCACGGCCTCTTCGTTGGCGGCGGCCACGGCCTCTTCGTTCTTGCCGATGTCAGCCATGGATCGTCTCCTTCCAGAAGTGGCAGGCGCTCTTGCGGCCCGGGAGGTCCGTGCCGTCCTGCTCGGTGACCGGGGCCAGGGGCGGGACCTCCGTGCGGCAGATGTCCTCGGCCCTGGGGCAGCGCGGGTTGAAGGCGCAACCGGTGGGAACGCGCAGCAGGTTGGGCGGCAGGCCCTTGATCGCGTAGAGCTCCTGGCCCTTCTGGTCCAGACGCGGGATCGAGTCCAGCAGACCGCGGGTGTACGGGTGGGCCGGGCGCTTGTACAGCTCGTGCACGGGCGCCTGCTCGACGATCCGGCCGGCGTACATCACGGCGATCTTGTCCGCGACGTCGGCGACGACGCCGAGGTCGTGGGTGATCAGGATCAGGCCCATGTTGTATTCCCGCTGGAGCTCCGCGAGGAGGTCCATGACCTGGGCCTGGACGGTCACGTCGAGAGCCGTGGTGGGCTCGTCGGCGATGATCAGGTCCGGCTCCAGGGCGAGCGCCATGGCGATCATGATGCGCTGGCGCATGCCGCCGGAGAACTGGTGGGGGTAGTCGCCGACCCGCGCCTTGGCGGCGGGGATCTTGACCTTGTCCATCAGCTCGACGGCCTTGGCCTTGGCGTCCTTCTTGGACAGGCCCTGGTGCACCCGGAACATCTCGCCGAGCTGGTAGCCGACGCTGAGGACGGGGTTGAGGGAGGACAGCGCGTCCTGGAAGATCATGGCGATCTTCTGGCCGCGGATCTGCCGCCGCTCCTCCTCGGACATCTTCAGCATGTCCTGGCCGCGGAACAGGATCTCGCCCTGCGGGATCTTGCCGGGCGGCATGTCGAGGATGCCCATGACGGCCTGGGCGGTGACGGACTTGCCGGAGCCGGACTCGCCGAGGACGGCGAGGGTCTCGCCGGCGTTCACCGCGTAGTTGACGCCGTTGACCGCCTTGGCCACACCGTCGCGGGTGTGGAACTCGACGTGAAGGTCCTTCACTTCGAGCAGCGGACCGTTGTGGTCGCCGCCGTCGCGTGGCGCGGGGACGGCCGCGGTCTTGTCGATGATGCTCATCTTTTACGCCCTCCTCAGCGCAGCTTGGGGTCGAGGGCGTTGCGGACGGCTTCGCCGAGCATGATGAACGCCAGAACGGTGAGGCTCAGCATGATCGACGGGTACAGCAGGATGTGCTGCGCCGTACGGATCTGCTGGACACCGGCGGAGATGTCGACGCCCCACGAGATGGTCGGGGCGGCGAGGCCCAGGCCCAGGTAGGACAGGGTGGCCTCGGCCGAGATGTAACCGCCGAGCGCGATGGTGGCGACGACGATCACGGGCGCCATGGCGTTGGGCAGGATGTGCCGGAAGAGGATCCGGCCGGTGCCGGCGCCGAGGGCCTTGGCGGCGTGCACGTAGTCGGCCTGCTTGACCGTGATCACGGCGCCGCGCATGACGCGGGTCATCTGCGTCCAGCCGAGGAAGGCGAGGGCGAAGACGACGACCCAGACGGTCCGCTCGACGAACGCCTGCAGGATGACCATCGCGCCGAGCAGGAAGGGGATGCCGAAGAAGACGTCGGTGAGGCGGGAGAGGACCGCGTCCACCCAGCCGCCGAAGTAGCCGGCGATCATGCCCATGGCGCCGCCGATCACCGTGACGATCACGGTGACGCAGATGCCGACGATGATCGAGGCACGGGTGCCGTGGATCAGGCGGGCGTAGACGGAACGGCCCTGTCCGTCGTAGCCGAGCCAGCCGGCGGAACCGACGTCACCGAGTTCGGGCTTCCCGAGGTAGTGCTTGACGAGGTCGCCCGCCGTGGGCGAGGCGCTCGTGAACATCCCCGGGAAGGCGGCGATGAGCAGCAGGAAGAAGATCAGCACCGACGACACGAGGAAGTACGGGTTGCGGCGCAGGTCCCGCCAGGCGTCGCCCCAGAGCGAACGGGGCTTCTCCCGCTTCTCCTGCGGGGCGGACGCGTCCGCCGGGGGGGCGACGGCGTCCGCCGGCGCCGGGGCTGCGGTCTTGGTCACGTCAGGCATACCGGATCCTCGGGTCCAGGACCGCGTACAGCAGGTCGATGAGCAGGCTGGTGACCAGGTAGACGACCACCAGGACGGTGACGAGGCCGACGAGGGTGCTGCCCTCGCGGCGGGTGATCGACTCGGCGATCAGACCACCGACACCCTTGACGTTGAAGATGCTCTCGGTCACGACCGCGCCGCCCATCAGGGCGCCGATGTCCGTGCCGAGGAAGGTGACGACCGGGATCATCGAGTTGCGCATGAGGTGGACGCCGATGACGCGGCGCCGCGGCAGGCCCTTGGCGACGGCGGTCCGCATGTAGTCGGCCCGCAGGTTCTCCGCCATGGAGGTGCGGGTGAGCCGCGCCACATAGGCGAGGGAGAGACCACCGAGGACGATGGCGGGGGCGATCATCTCGGATATCAGCTGGTCGTTGCTGACGTTCGGCGCGATCCAGCCGAGCTGGAAGGCGAACACCAGCTTGATGAGGAAGCCCAGCACGAAGACCGGGATCGACATGATCAGCAGGGTGAAGATCAGGACGGCGTTGTCGGCCAGGCGGCCGGCCCGGAGGCCGGAGATGATGCCGAGGCCGAGGCCGAAGACGAGCTCGAAGGCGAAGGCGAGGGCCGCCAGCTGGATCGTGACGGGGAACGCGTCGCCCAGTACCTCGGTCACAGGCCGGTCGTTGCGGATCTGCGTACCGAAGTCGAAGTGGAAGACGATTCCACTGATGTAGTCCCAGTACTGCTTCAGGAGCGGCTGGTCGAGACCGAGCTTGTGTCTGATCTCCGCGATGGTCGCGGGGGACGCCCCCTTGTCGCCGAACAGACCGGCCACGGGGTCGCCGGGCAGGCTGTAGACCATGAGGAAGATCAGCAGGGTTGTCCCGAAGAAGACCGGGATCATCTGGAGCAGTCGTCGTGCGACATAGCGCCCCATCATGCCTCCGTTGAGATGTGACGGCCGCAGCCGAGGGCCCTCCCGCGACGTGCCGCCCGGATTCGGGCAGCACGATGCCGTGGAAGGGCCCCCCAGCCGCTGCGTAAGGCGCCGGAACGGGACTGACGGACGGTCAGTCCCGTGACGGCGTGCGGACTACGCTCGGACGGTTACTTCTTGACCTCGACGCCGGTCAGGATCGGGTCGCCGTCCTGACCGTAAGCCACGCCCGAGACCTTCTCGGAGTAGCCCGCGTTGACCTTGTAGTACCAGAGCGGGATGGACGGCATGTAGTTGACCAGGTCCTTCTCGATGGCCTGGAACTCCTTGACCGACTGGTCGAGGGTCGGAGCGGAGTCCGCCTTGGCGATCTTCGCGTCCAGCTCCTTGTTCGAGAAGCCGCCCTGGTTGCCCGCCGCACCCGTGCGGAACAGGTCCGAGATGAAGTTGGCGTTCACCGGGTAGTCGAGCACCCAGCCGGAGCGGTAGAACGACTTGACCTGCTTCGTCTTGCGAGCGGTCAGGTCGGCCTGGAAGTCCGGCTTGCCGTCACCGACACAGGCGACGCCCGTGGACTGGGTGATGGAGTTGCAGACCGCGTCCACCCACTCCTTGTGGCCGCCGTCGGCGTTGAACTGGATGGAGATCTTGTTGCCGGGGACGCCGCCGCCGGCCGCGATGAGCTCCTTGGCCTTCGCCGGGTTGAACTTGGTGACGTCGCCCGCGGCGTTCTCCTGGAAGCCCAGGACGCCCTTCGCGACCCAGCCCGTCGCGGGCTCGCGCGTGCCCTGGAGCACCGTCTTGGTGATCGTGGCGCGGTCGATGCCCATGGACAGGCCCTGGATGACCTTCGGGTCGATCGGCTTCGGCTTGCTCCACTGGTCGGCGTAGAACGCGACGGCCATGGTCTGGACGGCGGAGTACGCCTGGTCCACGGCGCGGTTGCCGAGGTCCTGGCGGTAGACCGGCAGGTCCTTCGGGGCCAGCTGGCGCAGGACGTCGACGTTGCCCGACTTCAGGTCCTCGTACGCGGCCTCGAGGGTGGTGTAGTTCTTGAAGACCACACCGCCGTTCTTCGCCTTGTTCGGGCCCTTGTAGCCGTCGAAGCGGACGATCTCGATCTTCTTCTTGTGGTCCCAGCTCTTGAACTTGTAGGGACCGTTGCCGACCGGCTTCTGACCCGCGGCCTTGGTGTCCTTGTAGAAGGACTCCGGGAGCGGCGCGAAGACGATGTAGGCGAGCTTGTGCGAGAAGTACGGAACCGGCTTGGCCAGCTCGATGGTGAAGGTGTTCTCGTCGACGACCTTCAGACCGTCCAGCTTGTCCGCGGTGGGCTTGGCGCCCTCCTCGGCCGGGCTGACCTTCTCGAAGCCCTTGATGTCGGCGAACCACGAGTTCAGACCCATGGCGTTCTTGATGTTGGCGTTCCAGTTCCACGCGTCCACGTAGGACTTGGCGGTCACCGGGGTGCCGTCGTGGAAGGTCCAGCCGGGCTTGAGCTTGACGGTCCAGGTCTTCGAGTCCGTCGTGGAGACCGACTCGGCGTTGATCATCTGCAGGGAGCCGTCGGCCTTGTAGTCGACCAGGGTCGAGAACAGGCCGGCCATGACGGCGGCGCCGTTGGACTCCATCGTGTCGCCGGTGTACAGCGGCTTCTCGGGCTCGCCCAGCTCCACCGAGAAGATTCCGTTCGGGTCAACAGCGCCCTTGGCGTCACTGCCGCCGTCGCTCTTCCCCCCGCCACAGGCGGTCGCAGCAAGGGCAACGATGATCGCGCCCGTTACCCACTTGGCGCTCTTGGCACCGCGCATGGGTTCCTCCTCATGAGTCCACTTTGTCACTACAAGAGGGGTACTCCAGGTTTCGCCGACACCCCTGACGGCTTCGCACCCAGTACCCCGAGTGTGCTCGTGAGTCGGCACTCCCCACAGTGCGTGACCCATTGACCCGAGCTCAATGGAGCCAACTATTAAGTACGTCCGGGCCGTAAACCACACTTAAGTGGTCTCGGTTTGACAACATCACCATCTGTCCGGATACCGAAATCCGGACAAACAGAGCACAGACAGACACCCCCGAAACGGACCGTTAACACACGTACCGGAGAGCGATGACCGGTATCCGGACACCGGGCCGCCGAAATGGGCTTGACGGGAGTTGACGAAAAGCCCGGACCCCCACACCTTTCGTGGGGGTCCGGGCTCCGTCGCCGACGGCGTGCCGGACGGAAGTGGCGCGGATCACGGACGCCCGTGACCTACCCCGCCGTCACCGGCCGCACGCATCCGGTCGCGTCCGTTTCCGGTACGCCGAACCGGCCTGGTTCAGGCGTTCTTGGCGCGCGAGGCCGAGCGGCCGCGCTCCTTCTGGTCCAGGACGACCTTGCGGATGCGCACGGCCTCCGGGGTGACCTCGACGCACTCGTCGTCGCGGCAGAACTCCAGCGACTGCTCCAGGGAGAGCTTGCGCGGCGGCACGATCGCCTCGAAGGAGTCGGCCGAGGAGGAGCGCATGTTGGTGAGCTTCTTCTCCTTGGTGATGTTGACGTCCATGTCGTCGGAGCGGGAGTTCTCGCCGACGATCATGCCCTCGTACACCTCGGTGCCGGGCTCGACGAACAGGACGCCGCGCTCCTGCAGGTTGGTCATCGCGAAACCGGTGACCGCGCCGGCCCGGTCGGCGACCAGCGAGCCGTTGTTGCGGGTCGTCAGCGTGCCGAACCAGGGCTCGTGGCCCTCGTGGATGGAGTGGGCGATGCCCGTGCCGCGGGTCTGCGTCAGGAACTCCGTGCGGAAGCCGATGAGGCCGCGCGACGGGACGACGAACTCCATGCGGACCCAGCCGGAGCCGTGGTTCGACATGTTGTCCATGCGGCCCTTGCGGACGCCCATGAGCTGCGTGACCGCGCCCATGTGCTCCTCGGGGACGTCGACCGTGAGGCGCTCGACGGGCTCGTGGACCTTGCCGTCGACCATCTTGGTGACGACCTGCGGCTTGCCGATGGTCAGCTCGAAGCCCTCGCGGCGCATCTGCTCGACCAGGATGGCGAGCGCGAGCTCACCGCGGCCCTGGACCTCCCAGGCGTCGGGACGCTCGGTCTCCAGGACGCGGAGCGAGACGTTGCCGATGAGCTCGCGGTCCAGGCGGTCCTTCACCTGGCGGGCGGTGACCTTGCGGTCCTTGACGGCGGACTTGGCGTCCGCGCCCTTGCCGGTGCCGCCGCGGCCGACGAGCGGCGAGGTGTTGGTGCCGATCGTCATGGAGATGGCCGGCTGGTCGACCGTGATCAGCGGCAGCGCGACCGGGTTCTCCGGGTCGGCCAGGGTCTCGCCGATCATGATGTCGGGGATGCCGGCGACGGCGCAGATGTCACCGGGGCCCGCCACCTCGGCCGGCTTGCGGGTGAGCGCCTCGGTCATCATCAGCTCGGTGATGCGGACGTTGGAGATCGTGCCGTCCCGCTTGATCCACGCGACCGTCTGGCCCTTGCGCAGCTCGCCCTGCTCGACGCGGAGCAGCGCGATGCGGCCGAGGAAGTTGTCGGCGTCGAGGTTGGTGACGTGGGCCTGGAGCGGCGCGTCCTCCTCGTACGTCGGGGCCGGGACGTGCTCCAGGATGGTGGAGAAGAACGGCTCCAGGTTGTCGCTGTCGGCGGGGACGGTGCCGTCCTCCGGCTTGGTCAGCGAGGCGACGCCGTCACGGCCGCAGGCGTAGACGATCGGGAACTCGATCTGGTCCTCGTCCGCGTCCAGGTCCAGGAACAGGTCGTAGGTCTCGTTGACGACCTCGTCGATCCGGGAGTCCGGGCGGTCCGTCTTGTTGATGCAGAGGATGACGGGCAGGCGCTGCTGGAGGGCCTTGCGCAGCACGAAGCGGGTCTGCGGGAGCGGCCCCTCGGAGGCGTCCACGAGGAGGACGACCGCGTCCACCATCGACAGGCCGCGCTCGACCTCGCCGCCGAAGTCGGCGTGGCCGGGGGTGTCGATGATGTTGATCGTGATCGGGGCCCCGCCGTCCTTGGGGTGGTACTTCACCGCCGTGTTCTTGGCGAGGATCGTGATGCCCTTCTCACGCTCCAGGTCGTTCGAGTCCATCATGCGGTCGTCGAGCTGCTGGTGGGCGGCGAAGGCACCGGCCTGCTTGAGCATGGCGTCGACGATGGTCGTCTTGCCGTGGTCGACGTGGGCGACGATGGCGACG
Source organism: Streptomyces sp. NPDC014907 (assembly GCF_055562975.1). NCBI lineage: Bacteria > Bacillati > Actinomycetota > Actinomycetes > Kitasatosporales > Streptomycetaceae > Streptomyces > Streptomyces sp. NPDC014907. Next base: position 594,628 of record NZ_JBVHEG010000001.1, read on the forward strand.
TTACGGATGTCGTGGCGCGTGGGCATGGGTGGCTTGCGCTTCTCTCAGCTCGGGGGAATCGGCGTCAGTTCCTCTTACGCCCGCCGGGCGGACGCGCCACGGCTCTGTCCATGGTACGGGGCCGCCGCGCAAGGGGCTTCCCCGCCCGGAATCCGAGAGGGTTCAACGGGGGGTCTCGTGGAGGTGGGGGAGGGCGTGCGACCGGGTCAAGGGGCCGACGCGATCCTGCCCGCCGGGGTCGCCGGCGGGCAAGGAAGTTGAGCTGGTTCTGAGGTACTGACCTGCGGTTCCACCGCTTTCAGCGGTTTCGTTCGGCGCCCTTGGACGTTTCCTTCTTCTTGAAGCCGATGTCCTGGTAGCGGGGGGCGGCGAACCCCCAGGCCCCGGCGTTCACCAGATCGGCCCTGGCGGCCACCAGCTGCGGGCGCTGGTAGAGGGGGAGGGAGCCGGCCGCGGCCCAGATCCGGGCGTCGGCCTGGCGCACGAGCTCCCGGGCCTCCTCCTCGTCGAGGGTGCCCGCCGCCTGGTCGAAGAGCTGGTCGATGCGGTCGGTGCCGACGCGGGAGTAGTTCTGCTCGACCACGAGCGAGCCGTCCGAGGCCGGCTCGGGCTTGGCGAAGATCGGCCGGGCGTCGGTCGCCGGGAAGGCGGAGGCCGGCCAGGAGTAGAGGGCGAGGTCGTAGTCGCCCGAGGCGATGTGGTCCTTGAAGAAGCTCTCGTCGGAGACCTTGGTGACCACGGTCCGGATGCCGACCGCGTCGAGCATCCGCACGACCCGGTCCCCGACCGCCCGCAGCGGCTCGGAGCCCGGCCCGGACGGCAGGACGAAGCGGAGGCTGAGCGCCTTGCCGTCCTTGCCGAGGGCCTGCCCGGCCCCGGGCACGGCCGCGGGCGCGGCGGTGCCGCGCGGGGCGTAGGCCCCGGCCACCCCCCGGTCGGAGCCGGCGGCCGGCCGGGCCCCGGCCCGGGCCGCGGAGCCCGTACCGGTGTCGAGCGCCTCGGCCCGGGCGTAGAGCGCGGCGCTCTGGCGGGCGGCGGCGGGAGCGGGGGCGAGGACGTGGGTGCCGCTCCCGGGGCCCTCGCCTGCGGGGCCCCCGGGGGCGGGGGCGGCCCGGAGGCCGCCCGGCTTGTCGTCGCCGACGATGTAGAGGCCCTCGTCGGAGGGGACGTCGTCGCCCTTCTTCCCGGCGCCGGCCGGGGTGGCGGTGACGGTGCCGGCGGCCCTGTCCCCGCCGGCCTTCTCCGCCGCGTCTCCGCCGGTCTTCTCCGCCGCGTCCTCGCGGGCCTTCTCCGCCGCGTCCTGGCGGGCCTTCTCCGCCGCCTTCTTCTCGGCCTCGCTGCCCGCCTTCGTGCCGGCCGGCTTCCTGGCCGCCCCGCCCGGGACCCAGCCCGCGTCGGCGAGGAGCGCCCGTGCCTCCTGGACGTCCTGGCCGCCGAGGGCGTCGCTGCCGTCCGCGTACGCCGCCTGGCCGGCGAGGGCCAGGTGGCTGCCGGGGGGTTCCGCCGGGAGGCCGAGGGGCTTGAGCACGGTCTCGGCCAGCTCCCGGCGGTCGATGGCCCGGGCCACCGCGCGCCGGACCCGTTCGTCGGAGAGCGGTCCGGACTCGCCGTTCAGGGAGAGCTGGGTGTAGGCGGGCTCCAGGGACTTGCGGACCACGTACTTCGCCAGGCCGTCCTGCGCGCTCGCGTACCGGGCGATCGCCTCCTGGTTCTTCTTGCGGGCGGCCCTGACCTCCTCGGCCCTCTCCTCGTCGGAGCCGTGGGCGAGGGCCCAGGACCTCAGGGCCTGGGAGGGGGTGATCGAGGAACCGGGGCCGTGGGCGAGGGCGGCCTGCGCGCCGTTCCGTCCGGCGCGGGCGTCCCGGAGCGCGAGGGAGATCCGCTCGGCCGTGGCGCGGTCGACGTCGGCCAGGTCGAGCGCGCCGGCCGCGAGGGCGTCCGCGCGTTCGGCGCGGGGGACGGCCCTGAGGACGACGGCGTCGAGCTTGGCGGGCTGTCCCCACCAGCGGGGGTTGCGGGCGAGGGTGACGTCGCCGCTCTCGCGGTCGACCGACTTCAGCAGAAACGGTCCCGCGGTGGCCTTCAGGGCGGTGCGCGCCCCGTCGTTGAAGGACTCCGGGGACCCCATCACCTGCTTCGGGTAGAGGGGGGTGAAGAGGGACTGCCAGTCGGCGTACGGCTTGGAGAAGGTGACCCGGACCTCCAGGTCGTTCTTGCCGCGCTCGATCTTCTCGATCCGCTCGTAGCCGGAGTTCCGGGCGGTCCAGTACGCGGTGTCGCGGCCGCTCAGGGCCCGCCACTGGGCGACGAAGTCGGGTGCCCCGATCTCGCGGCCGTCGCTCCACACCGCCTGCTGGTTGAGCTTGTAGAGGACGACCTGTTTGGGCTCGGTCTCGACGACCTGCGCGGACTCCAGGTAGTCGGGGTTCCGCTGCGGCCTGCCCCGCTGGTCGAGGGTGTAGAGGGCGGGGAGCACGGCCCCGGCGACGCGGGAGGTGGTGCCGTCGGCGTCGGCCTGGAAGGCGTTGAGGGTGGCGGGGGCCGTGTCGACGGCCCAGCGCAGGGTGCCGCCGTCGGCGACGAGGTCGCGGGCGGCGGGCGCGTTGTCCTGGGCGGCTGCCGGGACCCCGTCGGCCTCGTCGTCGGAGCTGCATCCGGCGAGGGCGGTGACGGCGAGGACGGCGCCGGTGAGGGCGGCGGCGGTACGGAGCGTGCGGGAGCGGGGGCTCCTGGGGCATGTCCCCCCGCGAGGGGCGCCGATCTGGGACATGACTTGTACCCCTTCGTCCAGATTCATTCCATTTGGAGATGATCACACCTCCTGCTCATCCACTGAAAAGGAAGGGGGAGATCCGGCCAGGAAGGCAGGGCCGGGTGGCCGGAAAACGCCACCCGTGCGGCGGAGCGGGGCCCGGACCGGCCACCGGGAGACGGAGTCCGGGGGGGGCGGGGCCCCGGATCGCCGGCCGCGCGGGGCTCCGGCCGGACGGGCGGTCGGACGCGGAGCCCGAGGCTCGGACCCCGGGCCCGACCACGCGCCCCCGACCGAACGGGCGGGGGCCCGTCCGGACGGGCGGGGGTCCGTCCGGACGGGCGGGGGTCCGTCCGGACGGGCGGGGGTCCGTCCGGACGGGCGGGGCCCCGGGAGGGCAGGCAGGGTCCCGGAAGGACGGGCCCGGGTGGATGCCCCGGCCGTACGGCCCCCTCCGGCGCCGGCCCCGAGCGGCTTCCCACCCGATCGCGGGACGACATACCCCGACATAACCTCACTTGTGTGACGCGAACAGTCGCCCGAGTCCTCCTCGTGGCACTGGCGGCGGTGTGGTGGCTCGCCGTCCCCGCCGCGCCCGGTGCCCGCGCCGACGACCCCGTCGTCCCGTCCCGGGACGGCCGGGTCACCGTCCGGGTGGACGCGCCGCGCGACGGACCCGGCGCCCATGACGGTCATGGCGCCGTCCCCGCCGGGCCGCCCGTCCCCCTCCCCCGGGCCGCCCCCGGCGCCGGCGGCACGGGCGGCACCTCCGCCTCCGTTCCGGTCCTGCCCGTGCTGCTGGCCGGGGGCGCCGGGGTCGTGGCGGCCCGGACGCACGCCGAACGGCGCCGGCGGACCCGGACCCGGACCACCCCGGGGAACGGGCAGGGCTGGGGACCGCCGGAGGAGCCCGCGCCGCCGGACCTGGACGCGCTGGACGAACGGGCCCGCCGGCTCCTGGTCGCCACCGACGACGCCGTCCTCACCAGCCGGGAGGAGCTGGGCTTCGTGTCGGCGCGGTTCGGCGAGGAGGCGGTCCGGCCGTTCGTCGAGTCCGTCGACTTCGCCGGGGAACGGCTCACCGCCTCGTTCCGGCTGCGGCAGGGACTGGACGACGCCTCCCCCGGGGACGACGCGACCCGCCGGGCCCTGCTGGAGGAGATCGTCCGGCGGTGCGAGGAGGCGAACGAGCGGCTCGACGCCCAGGCCGGGGTCTTCGACCGGCTGCGGGCCCTGGAGCGGGCCGCCCCGGAGGCGCTGGCCTCGGTCGAGGCCGCGTTCCGGGAGCAGACCGCGCGGATGGGCACCGCCGGGAGCACGCTGGCCGCCCTGCGGGAGCGGTACGCCGCGACGGCGGTCTCGCCGGTCGCCGCCGACGCCGGACAGGCGGAGGACCTGCTGGCCTTCGCGTCCGACCGCGTCGGCCGGGCCCGCCGGCTGATCGGCGCGGGCGACAACGGCGGGGCCGCCGTGCACATCCGGGCCGCCGAGGGCGCCGTGGTCCAGGCGGCCCGGCTGATCGGGGCGGTGGACCGGCGGGCGCGGGAACTGGCCGGGGCGGCGGACAGGCTGCCGGACGCCCTCACGGAGGCGGACGCGGACCTCGCGGACGCCCGGGGCCTGCTGGAGGGGACCGCCGCCGGGATGTCCACGGCCGCCCTCCGGGAGCGGATCGCCCGCGCCGGGACGGCGGTCGCGGAGGTGCGCCGGAGCGTGGAGGCCGGGCGGTACGACCCGATCGGGGCCCTGCGCCGGATCGGGGAGGCCGGCGCGGCGCTCGACGAGGCCCTGGAGGGCGTGCGGGGACGCGAGGCGGACGCGGGGCGGGCCCGCGCGCTCCTGGACCGGACGATGCTGACGGCCCGTTCGGCGATCGGGGCGGCGTCCGACTACGTCACCACCCGCCGGGGAGCGGTGGGCGGCGAGGCCCGCACGCGTCTGGCCGAGGCGCGGCGCCGCTGGGAGGGGGCGCGGGGGCTCGCGGCCGGCGACCCCCGGGCCGCCCTCGCGGAGGCCCGGCGGGCGGACGCGCTCGCCCGGTGCGCGCGGGACCTCGCCGAGCGGGACGTCCGCGCCTACGGGAACCCGGGCGGGACGGCGGGCCCGGGAGGGGTGGCAGGCACGGGAGGGAGCTCCGGCGGCCGGCGGGGCGGGGCGGTGCTCGGCGGCGTCGTCCTCGGCGGACCGGCCGGAGGGGGAAGGGACGGCGCGTCCGGGGACGGTCCGGTCGGGGGGTCCGGCGGGCCCGGCAGCTTCGGCGGCGGCACGCGCGGCCGGCTGGGCGGCCGACCACGTGGCGGGCCGGGCGGCGGGCGCTTCTGACGACGGACCGGCCCCCGCCCGCGTACCCGCCGGAACGCTCAGAACATGCTGAGGAGCTGTTCCACCGTCGGCTCCGTGTCTCCCTCGCCGTCCGGCAGGGCCAGTTCGAACCAGACGGTCTTGCCGCGCGGGGTGCGGCGCGCGCCCCAGGAGGAGCTGAGCAGCCCGACCAGCTGGAGGCCCCGGCCGCCCTCGTCGGTGTCGCGGGCCCGGCGGCGGCGGGGCTGGACCAGGCCCGCGTCCCAGACCTCGCAGACCAGGGTGCGGTCGCGCAGCAGGCGCAGCCGGATCTCGCCCTCGCCGTAGCGCAGCGCGTTGGTGACGAGTTCGCTGACGAGGAGTTCGACGGTGTCGACGAGCGGTTCGAGGCCCCAGGACGCGAGCTGGGCGCGGGCGAGTTCGCGGGCCCGGCCGACCGAGCGGGGCTCCCTGGGCAGCCGCCAGTCGCCGACCGCCTCGCCGGGCAGTCCCTGGACCCTGGCCATGAGGAGGGCGATGTCGTCCTCGCCGTGTCTGGTGTTCAGGCTGGTGAGGACCCGGTCGCAGACGTCCTCCAGGGGGCGGGCGGGGTCGGTGAGGACGCGCCGGAAGGCGCTGAGGCCCTCGTCCAGGGGGTGGTCGCGGGACTCGACCAGTCCGTCGGTGTAGAGGGCGAGGAGGGCGCCCTCCGGCAGCTCGACCTCGACCTCCTCGAAGGGCTCGCCGCCGACCCCGAGCGGCACCCCGGGGGGCACGTCGACCAGGACGGCCCCCTTGCCGGGCTCCACGAGAACCGGCGGCAGGTGCCCGGCGTTGGCGAAGGTGCAGCGGCGGGTGACCGGGTCGTAGACGGCGTAGACGCAGGTGGCGAGGTAGACCTCGGAGAGTTCGGGGCCGCGCGACTTGTGCGCGCGGGACTGCTGGGCGCCGATGGGCGCGCCGAGGCCGCAGGCGATCTCGTCCAGGTGGGAGAGGACCTCGGCCGGTTCCAGGTCGAGCTGGGCGAGGGTCCGTACGGCGGTGCGCAGTTCGCCCATGGCGACGGCGGCGCGCAGGCCGCGTCCCATGACGTCCCCGATGACGAGGGCGGTGCGGTGGCCGGGGAGTTCGATGACGTCGAACCAGTCGCCGCCGACCTCGGTGGCGTCGGCGCCGGGGAGGTAGCGGCAGGCGATGTCGAGGCCCGCGGCCTCGGGGTCGCCGGGCGGGAGCAGGCTGCGCTGGAGGATCAGGGCCCGTTCGTGCTCGCGGCGGTAGAGGCGGGCGTTGTCGATGCAGACGGCGGCGCGGGCGACGAGTTCGGCGGCGAGGGCCCGGTCGCGCTGCCCGAAGGGCTCGCTGCCCTTGGCGCGGGAGAACTGGACGAGGCCGATGACCGTGTCGTGGGCGGTCATCGGGACGACGAGGGTGGACTGCGCGAGGTCGGCGTCGGTGCCCGGCACCGTGCGGACGCGGCCCGTGCGGAGGGCTCCGGCGTACGGGGAGTTGAAGGGGTAGCGGTGGACGGACCCGACCTCGACGGACCCGGCCCCGGCCGGTGCGGCCCCGGGGCGGCCGGCGTCCGGGACGTGCCCCCCGTCGCCCCGGAAGGGGGTGTCGGAGACGGCGCTGGCGAAGGCGACCCGGCGGAGTTCGGCGCTTCCGGCGCCGTGCACGGCGTCGTGGGGGCCGCCCCACCGGCCGGGCGGCGCCTCGTCGCCGGTCAGCAGGGTCTGGTAGAGGTCGACGGACGCGAGGTCGCAGAAGCCGGGGACGGCGACGTCGAGGAGTTCGCGGGCGGTGGCCTCCAGGTCGAGGGAGTTGCCGATGCGGGCGCCGGCCTGGTTGAGGAGGGCCAGGTTGCGCCGGGCGTTGGCGGCCTCCCTGGCCGCGTTGTGGCGGCGGGTGATGTCGATGCCGAGGCCCGCGACGCCGATCGGGCGGCCGGAGCCGCTGTGCACCCGGTAGAGGTTGACGGACCAGTGGCGGCGGTCCCTGGCGCCGGGGGCGGCGCCGACGATCCGGAGGTCGGTGACGGATTCGCCGGTCTCCAGGACCCGCCGGAGGGCGGCGGTCATCCGTTCGGCCTCGGGCCGGCCGAGGTAGTCGTGGACGGTGCGGCCCCGGTGGTCGTCGGCCTCGCCGCCGAAGACGGTGGCGAAGCGCCGGTTGGCCCGCTTCACGGTGAGGTCCGTGTCGAAGAGGAGGAAACCGAAGGGGGACTGGCCGAATATCGCCTGGGAGGCGGCGAGGTCGGTCTCGATGCGGCGGAGGGCGCGCACGTCGACGACGATGCACAGCGCGGCCCGTTCCCCGGTCCGGGTCTCGCTCGGCATGACGTACATCTCGGCCATGCCGCGGGGCTCCTCCTCACCGGGCGCGCGGAAGGGGACGAGGCCCGTCCACTCCTTGCCGTCGAGGATCTCCTTGACGCGCTGGTGGCCGCGTTCACGCAGGCCGGCGGGCATGAAGGCCTCCACGGGGTCCTTGCCCCTGGCCTCTTCCGCGGTGACCCCGAAGAGGTCCACGGCCCTCCGGCTCCACTGCTCGACCAGCCCGTCCGGCCCGATCGAGAAGGAGGCCACCCGGATGTAGTCGTAGAGGGAGCCGGGCGTGCTGCTCTGCCACACGACGCCGCCGTCCGCCGTCCCAGGTATTTCGCTCACGCGACCGTCCCCTCCAGCTCACCGCACCGGACCGGCCATCCCCGCAGTATTCAATACGGCGGTTTCCGGTGGTACGACGTTCACGATCACAGGGTGGTCTCGTTCGTCCCGCTCCGAGTACCGGTGATCGTTGTCCCACCCTCTTTACTCACCAGGGAGAGCCAGCTCGAACCATACGGTTTTGCCGGCCGCCCCCCTGCGGGTGCCCCAGCGGCGCGCGGTGCAGGCCACGAGCCCGAGGCCCCGCCCCCCTTCGTCGTCGGGCCCCGGGGCCCGGGTGGTCGGCGGTTCCGGAAGCGGATCGGAGACCTCCACGAGGAGGGCGGGCGCGCGCGCCGCGCCGGTTCCGTCCGGGGGGAGCCGGACCAGACGGACCCCGATGGGACCGGAGGCGTACCGCAGGGAGTTGGTCACCAGCTCGCTGACCAGCAGGACGGTCACGTCACCGAGGGCGGTGTCGAGTTCCCAGGCCCGCAGGGTCTCGCGCACCGCGTGGCGGGCCGTGCGCACGGCGTCCGCCTCCGCCGGGAAGTTCCACTCGGCGCGGTGGCCGTCGGTGCCGATCACACCCGATCACTTCCCCAGCCGTACGGCAGCGGAGGGCCCACGTCCTCTTCCGAGGGATCAATGGGTACATACCCACCATTCAGCGCAAGTTATCCCACTGGGGGGCGGCTGCGGGCGCACGGTGGCACGAACGGCGTAGGAACTCAGTTCCGTGCTTCGCGGGAGGGCACGGCCGGGAGCCTCAGCGCGGCCTCCGCGACGGCGGGACGGTCCTGATCGAGCCAGTCGACCGAGTCCACCTCGGACCGGGCGAGCCAGCGCAGTTCGTCGTGGTCCTCCAGGGGACGCGGCTCGCCGGAGAGCAGACGGGCGGTCCACACCCGCAGGACGTAGCCGGGCTTCAGCGGCCACTCGCCGGGGACCCGCTCCCCCGGTTCGGCCTCCACGCCCAGCTCCTCGCGGAGCTCCCGGACCAGGGCCTCTTCCGGGGTCTCGCCCGGCTCGACCTTGCCGCCGGGCAGTTCCCAGCGGCCGGCCAGGTCGGCGGGGGCGCTGCGCCGCGCGGCGAGCAGACGTCCCCGGTCGTACAGGGCGGCCGCGACGACGACCACGGTCCCGGCCTCCCGGCCGGGGCCGGAGGTGCGGCGGGACTCGGGGGGCGCGGCGGGGCCGGTGGCACGTTCCGTCATGGACGCGAGCGTAGCCGGGGACGGACGGCGCCCGCGGGGCCGGGGACGGGCGGCCCGCACCGGGACCGGGAACGGGCCTGGGCGGCACCCGCAGGGCCGGGGACGGACGGCCGGCACGGGGGCCGGACGGGCCGTCGCGCTCAGAGGGCGGGGCTGCCGACCCGTTCGATGGAGTAGAGCTGCCGGTGGCCGCGGTCGTCGAGGCTGTCCGCCACCTTCTGGGCCTCGTCCCGGGTCGCGTACCGCCCCACCCGGTAGCGGTTGCCGTTGTCGTCCTGCCGTATGACGTGCCAGGGGAGGACAGGGCCGCTGTCGGTCATCAGGCTTCTCCCTCCGCCGCTCCGGGCGTCTCCGAGGATCTGCGGGAAACCGCGATCCGCATATGCCGAAGCTTACGCCTGACCTTCACACAGCGGATACGCGTTTTCACGAAGAGGCATGGATCGGCCGGTTACCGACGTCGGGAGGCCGAAGCCGTGCCACGGACGCGCCCCCGGGGCCGTCGGTGCGGACGGAAGGAAAGAAAAGGAAAGGGAAGGGCCGGGACGGGCCGGCCTCTCGGGCCGCCCGACCGCTCCGCGCCCCGGCCCACTTCACTTCACTTCACTTCACCGGCAAGTGGTAGGCGATGCGGTAGCGGTCGGCCGGGACCACGACGTCCGCCGTCTCGACGGCGCGGCCCGACGCGTAATAGGTCCGCTCCACGACCATCACCACGTGGCCCGGGACCCCGCCGAGCGCCAGGAGTTCCTCCGCGAGGCCCGGCCGGGCGCCGACCTCCTCCACCACGTTGTCCACGACCACGTCGATGGCGGCCATCCGCTCGACGACGCCACAGCCGCCCAGGGGGCCCTCCTCCGGCAGCATGACCGGGGTCCGGCCGGTGACGGCCAGGGGCTCCCAGGAGGTGGAGACCATCATGGGCTCGCCGCCGTCCCGGTACACGTACCGCGTGCGCATCACCCGCTCCCCCCGCTCGATGCCGAGCCGGTCGGCCACCTCGGCGCTCGCGGGTTCCTGCTCGCTGCTCGACTCCCAGGTGCCCCGGGCCCCTTCGGCCGCCTGTTCCTGGCGGAAGGGGCTGGCACCGGAGGCGGGACGGTAGCCGGAGCGGGCGATCCGGCGCGGCACCGGGCGCTCCCGCACGTACGTCCCCGAGCCCGAGCGGCCCTCCACGAGACCTTCGGCCATCAGCACCTTGCGGGCTTCCAGTGCGACGGTGTCCGACACCCCGTACTCCTCGCGGATGCGTGCCTGCGAGGGGAGACGGGTATGAGGCGGAAGCGAGCCGTTGGCGATCTTCTCCCTCAGATCGCTCGCCACGCGCAGGTAGGCGGGCTGCTCACCGAACGTCACTGGACACTCCCCTCAGGTTGACTGTCAGCTACAGCCTGACAACCGAGGGTCGCGAACCGCAAGCATGGGCCAGAGTTTCACTCGAAGTGATGAAGCGAGGTGCCCGCCCCGCCCGCCGGAGCCGCCTCCCCCGGCGTCGCGGAGGGGGCGGCCGCCCGCCGGCGGCCGCCCTCTCGTGCCTCACGCTCCGCGCACCCGGCGCGGACCGGGACCGGTCCCGGTCAGAACTGCAGTCCCCAGGAGTCGATCCTTCCGGTGTCGTAGGTCGCGTTGTCCGTGACCCTCAGCTTCCACGTGCCGTTGGCGACCTCCGAGGAGGCGTTCACGGTGTACGTGGTGGCGATGTTGTCCGCGCTGCCGCCGGTGCCGAAGGCCTTCAGCGTGTACGCCGAGCCGTCGGGGGCGACGAGCTGGACCTGGAGGTCACCGATGTAGGTGTGGACGATGTTCACCGGCACCTTGAGGGTGGCGGGGGCGTTGCCGGTGACGCCGGTGACGGTGATCGGGGACTCGACGGTCGCCCGGTCGGCGATGGTGTAGTCCGTGGCGTTCTCGAAGCTCTTGCCGGGGGGCGGGGTGGTGCCGCCGTCACCGACGTACAGGAGCCGGTTCGGGGAACCGGTGCCCGGGTTGGTGACGACGTTCGGGGTGGCGGCGGTCGTCAGGGCCGCGGAGACCTGGGCCGGGGTCGCCGTCGGGTTGGAGGCGAGGTACAGCGCGGCGGCACCGGCGACGTGGGGGGACGCCATGGACGTGCCGGAGATGGTGTTGGTGGCGGAGTCGCCGGAGTTCCAGGCCGAGGTGATGGAGGAGCCCGGGGCGAAGACGTCGAGGACCGAACCGTAGTTGGAGTAGCTCGCCCGGGCGTCGGAGCTCGTGGTGGCGCCGACCGTGATGGCCTCCGCGACCCGCGCCGGCGAGTAGTTGGAGGCGTTGGCGCCGTCGTTGCCCGCCGCGACCGCGTAGGTGATGCCGGAGGCGATGGAGGTGCGGACGGCCTCGTCGAGGACGCTGTCCACGCCGCCGCCGAGGCTCATGTTGGCGACGGCCGGCTTGACGGCGTTCTTCGTCACCCAGTCGATGCCCGCGACGACCTGCTCGGTCGTGCCGGAGCCGGAGTTGTCGAGGACGCGGACGCCGACGATCTTCGCCTTCTTGGCGACGCCGTAGGAGCTGCCCCCGACGGTGCCGGCGACGTGGGTGCCGTGGCCGTGGCCGTCCTGGGCGACGTTGTCGTTGTCGATGGCGTCGTAGCCGTTGGCGGCGCGTCCGCCGAAGTCGCCGTGGCTGATGCGCACGCCGGTGTCGATGACGTACGCGGTGACGCCCTGGCCCGCGGCGTCCGGGTAGGTGTAGCCCTGGTTCAGCGGAAGGGCCCTCTGGTCGATCCGGTCGAGGCCCCAGGACGGCGGGGAGGGCTGCGTGGCGTCGATCGTGAAGACCCGGTTCTGGACGACGGACTTCACGGCCGGGTCGGCCGCGAGCTTCCTCGCCTGCGCCTCGGAGAGCTGCACGGAGTAGCCGTTGACCGCCGAGGTGTACGTCCGCTTGATCTTCGCGCCGAACCGGGCGGCGACCGCGCGGCCCTCGGCCGTCTCCGCCGGCGCCGACTCGTCGAGGGTGACGATGTAGCTGCCGGGGACGGTCCCTTCGGCCCCGGCGTTCTCGATGACGCCTTCGGGTGCGGCCGGAGCGGCGGTGGCCGGGAGGGCGGAGAGGGAGCCGAGGGCGAGGGCGGCGACGGCGATGGCCGAGGCGGCGGTGATTCTGCGACGCGAGTCACGCATCACTGACATGTGAGGGGTCCTCCTCATCGGGGCGCGCCGCTGTGGGGGGCGCGCTTCTGTGGGGGGTGCCGTGGGGTCGGTGTGGCGGTGTGGGGGGTTGTGGGGGGGTGTGGGGGGCGTATTTCCGTGGGGGGCGCCGTCGCGGGGCGTGCCGCCACGACGGGTACGGCATGGACATGACAAGACAGCGTGAGAGGTCCACGCCGTCCCGAACGTCCGGCCGTCGAGCGAAAGATTGGCCGATCCACAGGAATCGCACAAGGGTGCCCGGTTTCCCGCAACACGCGTGCCACACGGCCGTCGTGCCGGTCCCGCTCCCGTCCACGCGCGCCCCCGTCGCCGGATCGGGAGGCCCGCGACCGCGCTCACCTGGCACGGTCCGGAACACCGGGGCCCCGGAGGCCTCCGGCCTCACGGACGAACCGGCCGCCCTCCCGTCCCCCGCCACACGGCCGAATTCATCGTGCCGTCACGGAAAGGGCGTTGCCGTCGACGCCGTGGCCGTGCGCCCCCGGCTCCGTGCCGGCGCGGCTCCCCACCCGCGCCCGGTTCCGTGCCGGCGCGGCTCCCCACCCGCGCCCGGTTCCGTGCCGGTCCGGCCCGCACCCGCGCCGGGCTTCCCCCACGTACTCGGCTCCCCGCCCGTACTCGACTCCGGGCCCGGCTCCCCCACGCACTCGGCTTCGCGCCCGCCCGGCCCCGCGCCCGGTCCCGCCCGGTGGGCGGCATGGCGGGCGGCGTTGTGCCGGTGCCGCCGGAGGAACAGGTCCGCGCCGCCCGGGGAACCCGGTGCGGCGCGGTCTCTTCGTGGTGGCCGGGAACGGCCTGCCGGGCGACGGCGGTCCCGGCCCGGCCCCGTCCCGGGACCGCCGTGGTGCCGCCGCGCGGGACGGGACGGGGCTCACGGCCCGAGAGGGCCCTTCCGCCCGGAGGGCCCTCTCGTCCGGGGCCCTTCCGTCCCGGTCCGGTCAGAACTCGTCGGCGCCGTTGCGCAGCTCGTGCGTCCAGTAGCCCGTCTTCGAGGCGGCCTCGTTGACCGCGAGGCCGCCGGCCGGGGCCTTGACGACGATGCTGCCCTCGGCCGGGCCGTCGGAGGCGAAGAGGTTCACGTTGAACTCCGTCACGACCTTGGTGTCCTCGTGGGCGCCGCCGAGGGTGATGCGCACGTTGGCGTACGCGGGCTGGCCGGCCTTCAGGACGACCGGGGCGGCCGGCTTGCTCTTCGCGACGGCCGGGATGTCCTTGGCGGTCTGGATCGGGCCGAAGGCGAGCAGCGGGTACTTGAGGAGGGTGCAGGTGCGGCCGGAGGTGTTGGTGGCGGTGAGGACGATGTGCTCGGTCGGGCCCTCGTCGCCCTTCGCCGCCGTGACCTTGATGTCGCCGTGGGCGCAGGCCGGGGCCTTGGTGGAGGACATGCCGCCGCCGGTGGAACCGGTCGAGGCGTTGGTGCCCTTGCCGCCGCCCGTGGAACCGCCGGTCGTGGAGCCGCCCGTGGAACCACCGCTCGTGGAGCCGCCGGCGGAACCGCCCGCGGAGCCCGCGTCCGGGGCGGAGGAGCCGCCCGTGGTGCCGGTCTGGGCGGCCGTGCCCCCGGCGGTGGTCCCCGCGGCGGACGCCTGGGTGGAGGCGGCGCTCCCCGCGTCCTTGGCCCCGGTGTCGGAACCGCCGCAGGCGGTCAGGCCCAGCGAGAGGGCGGCGATGGCGGCGGCGGCCAGGACGGTGTTCCTGCGGTGGTTGCGCATGGTGGTTCTCCCCCGTAAACGCGGTCGGACGACGGGCGCTCGGTACTCGCCCGCCGGGGCACCCTTCCGGTGCCTTCGCACCGGTTCGTCGTTCGGTGCTGTATCCAGCTTCCCGCCCCGTACTGCCGTCCCGCTTACGCGCCGCTAACGATCCGCTGACAGGCGCGAGAGACGGGCCGCGGCCCGCGCCGAACCCTCGGTGAAACCGGCCGCGTCGGACGCCGCGATGGCACGTTCCAGCTGGTCGGCGGCCTCTTCGAGGCGCCCGATCCCGGCCAGCGCCTCGCCCCGGACGATCTGGAGGTTGGCCCGTACGACGACCGCGTCGGGTGCGGCGAGCTCCTCCGCGCGGAGGGCGTGCGCGAGCGCCGCCTCGTACTCCTCCGCCTTCAGGCAGTGGCCCGCCAGGTGCTGGAGGGTCAGCACCTGGGTGGAGGGGTGGCCGGTGCGGTCGGCGAGGGAGACCGCGTGCAGCATGAGCAGGCCGGCCCGCTCGTGCTCGCCGGTCGCGTCCAGGACGGCGGCGTGGTTGACGTAGGCGATCGCCTCGCTGATCGCGTCGCCCGCCCGGGCCGCCAGACCGGGCGCCTTCTCCAGGTGGACGAGCGCCTCGGCGTTCCGGCCCTCCGCGTGCAGCACCCAGCCGAGCAGGGCCCGGGCCCGGGACTGCGCGTCGGCGTCGCCCACCCGCTCGGCGGAGGCGAGCCCGGCCTCCAGGACCGGTGTCCAGCCGTCCCCGATCCGCGACAGCGTCAGCGGCCACTGCACCAGGGCGAGCCGCCAGGCCCGGTCGTGCAGCCCGAGGGCCGCCGCGGCGGTGACCGCGCCCTCCAGCGCGGCGCGCTCCGCCGCGTACCAGTCCAGGGCCGCCGTACGGTCCTCGAACTCCCGGACCCCGGCGGGCCGCCGGGCGTCGGCGGGCAGCGCGTAGCAGGGCTGGGAGCCCGGCTCCGCCGCGGCGTCGGCCGCCAGGCCCGTGTAGAGGTAGTGGTCGAGGAGGCGGATCAGCCCCTCGGGGTCGGCCTGCGGGGCGAGGTGGCGGGCGTAGAGGCGCACCAGGTCGTGCGGGGTCCAGCGGCCGGGGACGGACTCGGTGAGCAGGTGCGCGGCGGCGAGCCGTTCCAGGTCGGCGGCGGCCTGCGCCGGCGAGGTCCCGGCGAGCGCGCCCGCCGCGAACCGGTCCAGGTCGGCCCCCGTGTGCAGGCCGATCGCGCGGAACATGCGGGCGGCGGAGTCGGGCAGTTGCTGCACGGTGAGGCGGAGCGCGGCGGAGACGCCCCGGTCCTCCACGTCGAGCAGGCTCAGCCTGCCCTGCTCGTCGGCGAGTTCGCCGACCATCGCACCGAGGGTCCAGCCCGGCCGCTCGGCGAGCCGGGCCGCCGTCACCCGCAGCGCGAGCGGCAGCCCGTCGCAGAGCCCGGCCAGCCGCGCGGCGGCGGCGGGCTCGGCGGCGATCCGGTCCTCGCCGAGGACGGTGGCGAGGAGGGCGGCGCCGTCGGCCTCCGGCAGATGGCCGAGCGGCACCGGGCGGGCGGCGTCGGAGGCGATGAGACCGCCGAGCCGGTCGCGGCTGGTGACGAGCGTCGCGCAGTGGTCGCCGCCGGGCAGCAGCGGCCGGACCTGCTCGGAGGAGCGGGCGTTGTCGAGGACGACGAGCAGCCTGCGCTCGGCGGTCAGGGAGCGGAACAGCGCGCCGCGCGCCTCGACGCCCTCCGGCATCCGCTGCGCCGCGACGCCGAGCGCGAGCAGGAAGTCGCGCAGGACGGCGGCGGTCTCCGGAGCGGGCGTCTCGCTGAAGCCCTTCAGGTCGGCGAAGAGCCGCCCGTCCGGGAAGTCCGCGCGCCGCTCGTACGCCCAGTGGATCGCGAAGGAGGTCTTGCCGACGCCCGCTGGCCCGGTGACGAGACAGACCGGCCCGTCCCCGCCGCGCACCGCCCGGTCGAGCGCGGCCAGCTCGGCGCCGCGCCCCGTGAAGCCGCGCGGCGCGCGCGGCAGGCCCTCCGGCACCGGGACCCGGGCGGGGGCGACGGGGCGCGGCGCGGCGGCGGGCTCGGCGGAGCGCAGCAGGGTGGCGTACGCCGCGCAGAGCGCCTCACCGGGATCGACGCCCAGCTCCTCGGCGAGCAGCCGGCGGGTCCTGTGGTACCAGTCGATGGCGTCCGACTGGCGGCCGGAGCGGCCGAGGGCCAGCATCAGGGCGGCCGCCAGGGACTCGCGCAGGGGGTGGGCGACGGCCTCGGTGCGGAGCACGGCGGCGGCCCTGGCGTGCTCGCCGAGCTGCCCGTACGCCTGCGCCAGCGCCTCCACGGAGGCGAGCCGCAGCTCCTCGAGCCCGCCGGCGGCCGCTTCCAGGGGGCGGCTGTGGACGGTGCCGGTGAGCGCCGGGCCCTGCCAGTACGACAGCGCCTCCCGCAGCATCCGCACCGTGTCGGCGGGCTGCCGCTGCACCCCGGCGAGCCCCACCAGCTCCTCGAACCGGTGCACGTCCACCAGCGACTCCGGCATCCGCAGCACGTACGCCGAACCCTGCGTGGCCAGCTCGACCCCGTACGCGTCGGCCCCGTGCTCGGCGAGCAGGGCCCGCAGCCGCGAGACGTGCCCCTGGAGGACGGTCTTGGCGTGGACGGGCGGCTCTTCCTCCCACAGGGCGTCGATCAACTGCCCCACGTTCACGGCGCTGTTGGGCCTCAGGAGAAGCATGGCGAGGAGACTGGACCGCTTGGCGGGTCCCAGGGCTACCTCCCCGTCCTCCGTCACCATCGCGACGGAGCCGAGCAGCCGGAACTCCACCTTGCGTACCTCCGCTGTCACTCTCCCCGTTGTCCCCGGCAGTCGAGGATACGTGGGGCACGGCCACGGATCGCACGGAGCGAGGGCCCACGGCGACGAAGGTGACCGAAACCACGACGGGGGTGGCGCGGGGGGGGCCGGGTGGCGCGGATGTCCGGGTGGCGCGGATGTCCGGGTGGCGCGGATGTCCGGGTGGCGCGGATGTCCGGTGGAGTCCCGTGCGCTCCTCCGACGCGCCACCGCCGCGCGGCGACGCCCCGGCCCCCGGGGCATTCGGTACGGCCCCGCCCGCCATCCGCCGAACCGGGCCGGACGGCACAGGTCCGGCCGCCCCGGCCGGGCTCTTCCGCACGGTCGCGGTGGACCGCTCGCCCATGGGGGCACCGCCCGATCAGGTGCCTTCGACGAGGACGAGGTCGTTGCCGTCCGGGTCGCGCACCGTGAACATCGGCGGAACCCCGGGCCCGGCCCGCAGGATCTCCGCGTCCGCGTCGACGCCGCGTGCGCGCAGGGCGGCGTGGTCGGCCTCGGCGTCCCGGGTCGTGAAACGGATGCCGGCGGAGACCCCTTCGGGGACGAGCGCGACGGTCGTCGTCGCCCCCGGCGGCGCCACCTCGATCCAGCGCCCGTCGCCGAAGGGCACGTCCCGGCGTACGTCGAAACCGAACTCACCGACGTAGAACTCGACCGCCTTCCGCTGGTCGGACACACGGATTCCGACCGTGGCCACCTGTGTGATGCGCGTGCTCCCGCTCATACCCGGCCTCCCAGCCCTCGGCGTTCACCAGGTAGGACGGCGGCGGGCGGGGAAACTCATCGCCGGCCACGACATCCGGACGGACGGGACCCGTCGACGGGGCGAGTGCCGCCCGGCGGGGCCGTGACGAGCGCGGCGGCGTCCGGGTCCGCTCGCCACGCCCCCGCGTGTCCCGCCCTTTCGGGCCGTCCCGCGTCCTCCCGCCGTCCGATCCGGCCCCGGACGGGCTGCCCGTCCGGGGCCGGACGGGCGTCGGGCGTCCCGTGGGAGAGCACGGGGCGACACGGTCGACGACGGGCCGACGGCTCGGACTGTCGGTGTCCCCTGCTTCCATGGCGTCATGAGCACCGTGTACGAGACTGCCGCCCTTCTCCCCGAGCCCGCGGAACTCCGCTCCCACCTGCGCGCGTTGGCCGCCCTGGACGCCATGATCGGCGACGATCCGCGGTTCCGCCGCTACACCTTCGACGCCGCCTGGGGGCCCGCCGAGGAAGCGGCCCTGATGGACAACGGCTCGGGAGACGACTTCTGCGTCCTGTTCACCCCGGCGGGCGTGCTCATACGCGGCTTCGACCACGAGTCGGAGATGAGCCCGTACGGGACGGACGACGAGCAGGTGTGGCCCGGGGTCATCGACGAGGTCCCCGCCGCCCTCCGCCCCCTCCTGGACCGGCCCGCCTTCCGCGACGAGGGGATCGACGTCCCCCGGGTCACCGTCTGCCTGTGGCGGGAGACCGCCGACACCGCGTGGCGGGCCGGCTCGGCCATCGACTTCCCCTCGGGCGCCGAGAACCCGGACGGCTCCGCCTTCCTGTTCCACCTGCTCACCGACCGCTCCCCCGAGGCGGTCCATGCCCACTTCGAGGACTACTACGAGCGCCCCGTTCCCCTCGACGCCGTCCGCCACGTCCTCGCCGGACGGCCCCTCACCCCGGTGATCGCCACGGCCCTCGGACCGGCCGCGTCGACCTTGAACGATTGACCGGGTGACTGGGTGGCCGTACGCGAGGAAATCCAGCACCCCTCCCGCGCGAGAAAAGGCCAGGGGCCCGCCTCCGGAGAGGTGGCCCCCTTCCGAGTAGGCGTCCTCTCCAGCACGGTGCGAGTTCATCCAGCCCATCGAGCACCACAGACACATTGTGTACACATGGCACACTCGGTACGCTTGGGCGCATGACGCAGCCCCTGCCCATAGAGTCCATCCGCGATGTGCGCGCCCACCTGGCGGAAGTCGTGGAGCGCGCCGACCGCGACGACGTGCCCACGGTCATCACGCGCCGAGGGAAAGAAGTCGCCGCCGTCGTCTCCATCGAGGTGCTGCGCAAGTACCAGGAGTGGGAAGAGCGCGAGATCAACCGGATCATCGACGAGCGCATGGCCAACCCGGCCCCCGGCATCCCGATCGAGGACATCATGAGGGAGACGCTGGCGCGCGGTGAGTGAGTACCGAACCGTCTTCCGCCCCGAGGCACAGGCCGAGCTTCGGAAGATCCCTCGCAACATGACACTGCGCATCCTGGCCAAGCTCACCGAGCTGGAGACCGACCCCCTCGGCTTCAACACCACCGCCCTCGTGTCCCAGCCCGAGCGACGCCGTCTACGCGTCGGCGACTACCGCGTCGTCTACACGATCGACAACGGGGAGCTGGTGGTCTGGGTCGTTCATGTGGGACACCGGTCCACCGTTTATGAGACCTGATCGCCGCTGACCCACCGTCAGAATATCCAGCACCCATCCAGCACGGTGACGACGAAGGGGTTGGACTCGACAGAGCCCAACCCCTCCTGACCTGCATGTTTGCCGCGTCAGCGACGTGGTGTTATTTCATCCGCTCAGACATTGAAGCGGAACGTTCATGGGATTTCCTCCTGCCTAGTGTTCCCAAGGGTTTCCGCCCCTCGAAGAGGCACAGGGTCAGCACCAAGTCAGCACCGTGTCGCCGAGTCAGCACGTCATGCCGCCACGGCAACGGCGCGTACCGGCGACGGCCGAAGCGCCTGCTGCATCACGTCCCGGCACCGGTCCCACGCCTCCGGCACCAGGTGCCCGTACGTGTCGACGGTCGTCTTGATGTTCCGGTGACCGAGCCAGCGGCTCACTTCGTGGATCGGAACGCCGTTCGCGAGCGCCGTCGAGGCGAAGAAGTGGCGCAGCGAGTGAGGGGTGTACTTCGGCTTCATGTCCGGGGTGACCACGCCCGCCGCCGTGCACGCCTTCCGCCAGTGGTAGCCGTACGTCGACGCCGTGGGCATCTTCCCCTTGCCCCGCTCACGCGGTGCGAACAGCGCCTCTACGCCGTCGACCTCGACCGTGCCCCAGCGCTTCAGGTGGTTGCCGATCTCCTGGTCAAGGAACGTCGGCGTGGGCACGTCCCGGTACTCGTCCGCCGTACGGTGCTTGAGCGGCACGAAGCGGGTCACGCAGTCACCCTGATTCGCCTTGGCGCTGATCTGCCGGCGCAGCCGCAGGAAGCCCTCTCGCTGGCAGTCGGAGGTCAGCCCGAGAGCCTCGCTGATACGCAGCCCAGCACCCGCCTGGAGCCACACCGTGAGCCGGTACTGATCGGACATGGCGGCGGCGATGGCGTACACCTCCGCGAGCGTCGGTATCTCGTCCGGGTCGACGGCGGCGCCTGCCGTCTTGATCGGCGGCACCCCGTCGCACGGGCTCTCGTATATGCGCCGTTCCTTGACGGCCGTCGCCATCATGGCGCGCAGGATGTTCATGCGGTCGTTGACTGTCGATGCCGCCAACCCGCCGTTCACCATGGCCGTCTGAAGCTTCTTCACATCCGGGATGGTGACGCTGGCGAGGGCGCGGGCACCGAGCGCGGGAACCAGGTGGTTCGAGATGAAGCCCTGGTAGTTCCGTCGGGTCGACTCGTTCACCTGGTGCTGCGCGAGCCACTGTTCCGCCCACTTGCGCATGGAGATCTGCCCGAGCTGGTGGTCGATGTAGACCCCGGCCCGCTTGTCGTTCTCCGCCTTGACGCCGAAGCTCTCGGCCTCCCGCTTCGTGGGGAACGACTTCTCCCGCTGACGCCCCGTCCGCCCACCGGGCTCGCGGTACCGGACTGTCCACAGGTGCGCGCACCGGGTCTTGTTCCGGCAGTCACACTTCTTCAGTACCTGCGCCACTCTTCATCCCCCTGAGCACCTCGTCGGCCTTCTCCGTCAGCTGTCCGCCCGCCTTGCCCTCGACCTTGGTCAGGAAGCCGCGCTTCCGTGCAGCGCGCAGGTGCCCCTTGAGCGTGGCCTGCTTGATGTTCGTAATCTCCTCAAGCGCCTGGATCGGGGCCCGCTCGCCGATCTCGACGACCCGCACATAGACCGCCGAGAGCATGGCCAGGTACCTATCGGTGACCCCTCTGGGCGCGTCGGCGAGCCACCCACGCAGGAGTCCTGCTTCCTCCTCCACGGCCTGGTCAATACCGGTCGGAGCTGCGTCGAGCATCTCCACGAACGATCTGGTGTCGATCTGCCGGAGCACCGTGCTGGACAGGCCGCGGGCGATCTCCTGCGGGTCGCCGTCTTCGTGAGGCTCGATCCGAATCTCCTGCGGCCCACCGCCCACGGAGTCGGCTGGCCGCCACATCGTCACCTTCCATGAGCCAATGCGCCGGTGAATCTCGATGCCCGCACGCGACGGCGGACCGTCAGGGCTACGTGTGATCTCCATGCGAGGAACGTACGAGCCCATTCAGCCCCAGTCAAGTCTAGATGTGACGCATCCGGCTTTGACAGAACCAGACGCATTGCTCAGGATGATGCCGGTACGACGAACCGAAGGAGATCCGCCTTTGCACCACAACCGCCTGATGACCGTTGACGAACTGGCTGAGTACCTGGGCAAGAAGCCCGCCTGGATCTACAACAACCACCGGATACTCGGCCTCCCGTCCCGGAAGGTCGGCGGCAGCCTGCGCTTCCGCATGTCCGAGGTCGACCGCTGGCTCGACCGGGAGTGCCCGGCCTCGGCCTGACCTGCGGTCCTCTCACCCGTACCCGACCGAATGGAGGTCACATGATCCCGCCACCCGGCGGGAGACAGCGGCGCACACCTGTGCCGCTCCGCTCAAAGGAAGGACGGCCACGCACGGTGGGAGCCATCAAGGACAAGGGGCAGCAGCTCCACGAGATCGAGCGGGTCCCGTACGAGGACGCGTTCCTGATCGGCGACCTCCTCACCACCCGGACAACATTGCTGGCGGGCGAGCCCAAGGCGGGCAAGACACTGCTCAGCGCGGGCATGGGCATAGCCCTGCTCAACGGCGAGCCGACGTTCCTCGGCCTGCCGGTACATCGAAGAATCGACCACATCGTCTACGGCCTGACCGACGACGGCGCGGCGGAGGAATTGAAGGAGCGGCTGGGCGGTGCCGTACCGGACGACTCTGTGACCATCTTCCCCGTCCGGGACGCGGGGGACTCCGGCTACTGGAAGGGCATCTACGAAGATCTCGCGGACATCAGGCCGGGCCTGTTCGTCCTGGACAACATGCTCGGCGCGCTCGCACCGGGTGAGGACATCTCATCCCCGGTGACAGCGCAACGGTTCGGGCACAGCTTGCGTCCGATCACGGACATGGGCATCCCCGTGCTGGTGGTGACGCACACCCCGAAGGGAACGGCGGAGGGAATGAGCGTCGCATCCTCGCCCATCGGCGGACGGGCCATCGCGGCCGGCGCTCGCGGCATCATCACCTTGAGGAACTCCGGCAAGCGCGGGCGGCGCATCGAAGTCAAGATGAATCGCGCCCGGGAAGACCTCAACCTCGACGTCACCGTGCACCGGGCCAGCGCGACCAGCGAGGTCCCTGTCTGGGAGCGGGCGAGGCCCCAGATCAAGGCCGTCGACATGCCGAAGGCGAAGCCCTGGGACGAAGTGCTCGCAGCGCGGATCATCGAGGAGCAGCCGGAGGAGACGAACTACAGGCCGCTTGCCCAGCGGTACGCCCCGACGGTCGGCAAGAGCGTGGAGACCATTCGCCCCAAGCTCAGGGATGCCCTGGAGTACGTCGACGGGCGCTGGACCCGGAGGCGCTCCGAGCCCGCCTGATCCGTGGTGGTGGTGATGCAGCCCCCTGACAGGAAGTGTCACCACCACCAGCTACCTCGCTCCGCTCGGCAAGCCTCGCTCCTCCTTCTGCTTACGTAAGTACGTCAGGATCTCTGGACACTGGCGGCCTGTGGCCGACCAGCACGCAGGCCACTGGGGGACTACGAAAGCCCGAGGCCTCGAAGCCCGCCAGACAAAGGCAGCGGCTCCCCGAAGGAGCTGTTGAACGAGCAAGACGACTTACACAAGTACACGATTGCGTCCAGCGGCGAAGCCGTAAGCCTGTGCAGCGGCGAAGAGCAAGTACGTGAAGCCGTGAAGAAGCCCAACCAGGAAGCGGCCTATCGGCCGTTCTTCACGTAGACGACTTACGAGGCTCGACTTGCGTACTTGCTCTCGCCGCTGCCTTCCTCGGGGCCGCGGATGCGGCCCACTCGTCAGGAGTCGGTGAGGCTCACGTCCAGTTTCTGACGCCGTTGCTCCCTACCCATGCCCTTCCGCCGTTGCCCTTCACCGCCGTAGGGATGGGGCCTCACGAGGTGGCGGCAGCTCCGATCGTTCCGCTGTCCCCCGCCCTGGCCGCGGGCACCGTACCGTCGCCCACCAGATCCATGACCGCGTCAGTGTGTTCCCTGATCAGATAGTCCATGGCGTGCTCGGTCGACGACTGATACTCAAGCTGCTCGCTGTAGAAGCGAAGCCGCTCCTGCGCGTCCTCGATGATCTCGCCCCAGGTGCGTACCCAGATCCGGTACGTGGGCTGGTTGACAGCACATCCAGGCATCCGGTCCTGCTGGTGGGCAAGTTGGCGAAGACCGTCGTCCATGGCATTGCCGACGAGCCAGAAGTCCCAGGTCACCTTGGGGTCCCGGAACCGGTCGTCGTTCATAACCGCTTGCGCATAGCTGTTGATCTGCGTGAACTCGGACATGCCGAGGGTGACACTCGACCTCTTGAGTTCGATCACGAGGTGGTGACGCTCCCCTTTCCGCTGCCGGGCAGCACGGGACAGCATCAGGTCGACGATCCCCCGACTCCCGTCCTCCCTCAGAACGGGGGCCGGTGCAGGTGTGTCCCGATCAAGAAGACGACAGTGCTGTCTCAGTACCTCGTTCAGACTGCGGTCGCTGACGTGCAGTCCGTACTCCTCGCCGAAGATCCAGCACTCGTTCTCCAGGATCCGGTGCAGCTCCGTCCGTTCCTTGACCCGTCCCTTGGCCGCGGGGTCGAAGACGAGGTGCTCCAGGGCAGACAGGAAATCGAGGCGTCCGGTTGTCGCGGTCGACGCCTTGATCAGGGCGGACAGCGGCGTACGATCCAGCAGCCGACTGAGTTCTGTCTGCTCCTGCTTGGAAAGCGCGAATAGCTCCTCGGCGATGCGCAGCACTTCGCCCGGTTCGTGGGTCAAGACGGAGCGCAGAAGCGCGAAGGACACCTTCTGGGCCCTCTTGCTCGCCGGCAAGTGCCGGACGACCGCGGTCGCCACGGCGTCAAAGGTCTCGCGCTCCGCGCGCTCCTGGTCGTTGGCGGGCTCGCCTGCATACGGGTAGAAGCCTTCCGCACGCCACGAGTCGACGAGCTCACGACGGCGCTCATCGGCTCGGGAACGGAAGTGCTCACGCATACGCTCTCGGGCTTCGGCCAGCACCTCGGCAGCGGGCCCCTCCGGTGTCCAATCGGCGAAGGCGAGGTCGCCGACTGAATCATCCTCGAACCCCGACCAGGACAGGTACGCCGTGAAGTGGAAGCCCGGAGCCTGGATCTCCGGCTTCAGCTGCGCCAAGGACATACCTCGGCCGTCGCAGAGGAACAAAGCCCGGGAGTACGGACGCGACCATTCGATGATCTTCAACTGGGCCGACGGGTGAGAACTGTCCGGCGGAGCCGCCACCTCGTACGTCTCGACGTGAACCTGCTCAGACGCCGGGTCCAGCCGCGTCCCGTCGTAGGTGATGCAGATGTCCGGGTACGCCTCCAAATGGAGGGCGAAGGCGGCAGTCAGCGCCGTACGGGCGGCGTCCTCGGTCAGCTTCTGGAGGTCTTCCCCACCGAACGCCTCGAAGATCGTCCCCGTCACGTCGGCCGTCGGCTCGGGATCGCTGACGTCGAACTCGTCCATGGAGCCGCGATCGGACTCGATGACCACACGACGGCGGATCCCCTGCATTCCGCTCACGCTGGTCCAGCGCACCTCGCTGCCGAGCGCGAAGGCCCGGACTCGGCCTCGCCCGTTCTTCCCGTGCAGCACGCGCTTCTTGACCTCGCTGACCTGCGTGCGCTTCTTCCAGGACGTACCGATCTGCTCGAAGTAGTCGCCGCACTTCTCCGCCGCGATACCAGTGCCGTCGTCGATCACGGCAACCCGGTCGACTCCACCAAAGTCGTTGCGCTCAAGCACGACGGTGACAGTCTCGGCGTCCGCGTCGAGAGAGTTCCATATCAGCTCCTCGACGGCTCCGACGGGATGGCGCAGGCGTGCCAGCT
Organism: Streptomyces sp. NPDC014907; assembly: GCF_055562975.1. Taxonomy (NCBI): domain Bacteria; kingdom Bacillati; phylum Actinomycetota; class Actinomycetes; order Kitasatosporales; family Streptomycetaceae; genus Streptomyces; species Streptomyces sp. NPDC014907. The sequence continues at coordinate 619,497 of NZ_JBVHEG010000001.1, forward strand.
CCTCGACGTGCCCCCGCCCTACGGTCAACCGAAGCTTCGCCATGGGGTCAGCACCTTCCGCGTCATCGTCATCTGATGGGACTGAGGGGAAGCTGGACGCCTCCCCCATTTTTAACTCGCATAGCTGATAAACGTCACTCGATATTTTCGAGCAACGGAAATGCGTCCACTGTCCCTATGGGCTTCAGGGCAGACATGGGGCTGTTGCCGTGGAGAAGGCCGCGTCGGACACAAGTAGTCCTCGCTGCACTCAACGCCCCGTCCATAGCTCGTCAGAGAGCGGTGCGTCATTCAGGCGATCACGGCGACTACGCCAGTCCGGCAGGAAGCCATCCATCAGCTGGGCGAAGCGCTGGCCGTGTCCCCGTTCGAGATAATGGACCATCTCGTGAACGACGACGTACTCAAGGCACTCTGGATGCTTCTTGGCCAGTTCGGAGTTGAACCACAGGCGGCGGGTCTCCCGGTTGCAGGAGCCCCACTTGGTCTTCATCCGGCGGATACCCCACCACGGCACCGAAACCCCGAGCTTGGTCTCCCAGCGCTCGATGAGCGCAGGGATCGCCTGACGGAGTTGCTCACGACACCACCGGTCGAGCAGGTCGCGCCGGCGCTCCTCACTCGTCCCGCTCGGCACGTAGAGCACCATTCGGTCGCCGTCGAGTTCTACATGCGGGCGTCCGGGCCGCTCGATGACCTTCAGGCGTCGTCGCACACCCCACACGTAGTGGGACTCTCCGCTGACCATCTCGCGCACTGACTGACGCTCCGCCGAGCGCAGTTGATCCTGCTGACGCTTGATCCACGGCAACCGCTGGATGACGGCCAGGCGAACCTGATCGTCATCCAGCTGCTGAGGCGCGGCCACCCGAACGCGCCCTATGGGGGGGTACACACCGATGTGCAGGTTCTTGATGTCCTTGTAGACCACGTGGACGTCAATGCCCCGGACCGCGAGACGGGCGCTAGTGGTACTCATGCCTTGCCTTCACCAGTTCAAGGAGCTCATCAAGCCGGTCGAAATCGTCGGGCAGCGCTCGCTTCAGCGCGTTCCGAACCTTCCGCTCCCTTAACGGGTTACCCACCCATGCATGCGGCTTCGAGTGGAGCACCGCGGTGTCGACCTCGACAGCCAGTCGCTCATCAGGGAGGAAGAAGTCGACCAAGGCCCGCTTCGCCCCGTTGTTGGCCCAGGTGGGGTACTTGTACGTGTCGTCGGACTCTCCCCTACCGAGCTGCGCGGCAGTCTCCAGCAATTTGGCGAGGTAGTCCTGGTACTCGATCGCGCCCTGGCGCCGCTCCTCGATTATGGCGTCGAGCAGCTCCGACATCTTGTCGAAGTACTTCGGATTCGTCGCATGCTCTTCAATGATCAGCTTGCGCATGTTGTTAGCGACCGTCTCGGCGACGGCTTCAGGGCTGCTCTTGATTCCCTTCGGCAGCTTGTCGAGGGCCCCGGCGCCCAGTTCGACGATGAGTTGAACGAGGCCGGTGTCCTCGAAGTCGGACACGGTCTCGGACGCGTCCGCCTGGATGTAGGTGTCCAGAAGGAACCGCATACCGGCCTCGTACTGCTTGAAGTCAACGTCCTCGCCGGCTCCGAGCTTCACCTCGTCGCGGACATCCGTGTAATGCCGGATCTCAGCGCGGATGTCCTCGGCCTCCTGGCTGGTGTATCCGGCGGCTTCCATGTCGTTGGCCAGGTTGGCGAAGGCCCGCGTGACCGCGGCAACGGCCTTGTAGAGCTCGACACGCTTGGGCTCGTTGGCCTTGAGCTGCTCGGCGTTGCCGGGATCAGCCGCACAGAAGTACTGCTGGTACTGGAGCGTGTTCCGGGGCTGCGCAACCACCTCGCAGAGCGCGCGGATTCGTTCCAGCGCTTCGTCGAGAGCCTCTCGCCCCTTCTCGATCCGGTCAGTCAGCAGGCCCTCGATGTCCTGTGGTTCGTACCCGTCGAGTGCCCCGGACGTGTAGTCGGTGATGGCGTCCTGTAGGGAGTTGAACAGGTCGCGGTAGTCGACGATACAGCCGAACTCCTTGTCGTCTCCGTCGAGTCGGTTGACCCGGCAGATCGCCTGGAACAGGCCGTGATCGCTCATCTTCTTGTCGATGTAAAGGTACGTGGCGCTCGGCGCATCGAACCCGGTCAGAAGCTTGTCGACCACGATGAGCAGGCGCATCCGGCCAGGCTCCTCGACAAACTGTCGCTTGACCTCTTTCTCGAACTCGTCAACCTTCGTCATGGCAGCGTCTTCGGACTCTCCGAAGTGGCCGGCGAGCATCCTTCGATAGATGTCGTACTGACGCAGCTTCTCCGTCTGGCCTGCGCCGGAGTCCTCCTTGGAGATATCTCCGGGACTCGGGGCGTAACTTGTGACGATGGCGCACTTCCCTCGGAAGCCCGCGTTGCAGAACAGCTCGTAGAACTTGCATGCCTGGTAGATGCTCTCGCCCACGAGCATGGCGTTACCGCGCCCGTCCATCAGGCGGGGCTTGGTCTCCATGTCGAGCAGGATGTCCTGCACGATCTGCTTCGCCCGAGGCTCGGAGGAAACGACCTTCTGCATCGTGCCCCAGCGCTTCTTCAGCTCCGCCTTCGACAGGTCGGTCATGCCCCGGGTCTTGGCCTCGAACCACTTGTCCACCTGCGCGGGCGATGTCAAGTGCTGGTCGATGGAGCGGGCTTCGTAGCAGAGGTCGAGCACGACGCCGTCCTCGACGGCCTCGTCGAACTTGTAGGTGTGGATGAACGACCCAAATTTCTCCATACTGGTGGCCTTGTCCGCCTTGAGCAGCGGTGTCCCCGTGAACCCGATGAACATGGCGCCCGGCAGCAGGTCCTTCATCGCGTCGTGCATCTTGCCGGACTGAGTGCGGTGGGCCTCGTCGACGAAGACGAAGAGGTTGCCCTTGGCCTTGAAGCCCTTGGGGATCCTGGCCTTGAGCTCCTTGATGAACTCGTTGTCGGCCTTGGATCCGTCCTTACCATCCGCCGAGCTACCGAACTTGTGCACGAGAGAGCAGATGAGCCACTCGGCAGACTTATTCAGAGTGCCCAGGAGGTCCACGCCACTACTGGTGCGATAGATCTGCTCGTTGACGCCGTTGAAGACGTTCTCGATCTGCTCGTCCAGCTCGGTGCGATCGGTGATCAGCAGGACTCGGGCGTCGTCTTGGTGCTCCCGGATCCACTTCGCCAGCCACACCATCGTGAGTGACTTCCCCGAACCCTGGGTGTGCCAGATGATGCCGCCCTCGCGACGACCGATACGTTCCTGCGCGGCCTTGACGCCGAAGTACTGGTTGTGACGGCACGCCTTACGGACACCGGAGTCGAAAACGGTGAAGTCATGGATCAGTTCAAGCAGCCGCTCCTTACCGCACATCTGAAGCAGAGCCCGGTCCAGCGGCTCCTCGACGTCAGAGGGCTCCTTCCACTGCAACCAGTACTTCTCAGGCGTATCGATGACGCCGTAGCGCAGGCCCTCCACGTCGTTGCCGGCGAGCACGAGCTGGACGGTGGAGAAGAACGACCGGATGAACCCGGGCTTCTGATTCCCGATGGTCTGCCGGATGCCCTCGCTCACCGCCACCCTGGAGCGCTTGAGTTCCAGAGTCACTAGAGCCAGGCCGTTGACGTAGAGCACGATGTCGGGTCGCTTCGTCTGCTTCCCGACAATCGTCACCTCCTCAACGACGACCAAGTCATTGGCCTGCGGGTCGTTCCAGTCGATGAGCCAGACCGTCTCGTACTGCTCGCCGGCACCCGGTTTTACCTTGACGCCGTAGCGCAGCAACTCATAGACGGCGCGGTTCGCCTCGTACAGGTCACGGCCGCCGCCGAGTGCGGCGGCCTTCTTTAGGTGGTCGATCGCTTTGCTCACGAGGGTGCTGTCGTAACCGCGGGCACGGAGGTTCGACTCCAGCAGCTCGACCTCGATGTTCGCGTTGCCGACGCGACGCTCCCAGCTACCGAGATAGCGGTACCCCAGATTCTCCTTGAACAGCCGCACAACCCGGTTCTGGGCCTCGCGCTCGACCTGCCCGACGTCACTCATTCACTGCCCTCCCCCTGAACAGGCAGGCACACCCGTCCACTGAGGAGCTCCTGCATCATCCCCAGCCTGACGAGTTGAGCCTTCGACAAGCACCGCCCCAGGGCATCGATCTCGTCGTCGATACCACTGACCACATCCGCAATTGCGCTCTGGGTCTCGATACCAGGAGCAGAGAACGTGAGCTGCGCGTACTCCCGACCGTTAATACCGGGCTGTCCGCTTCGAACGGACGTACGCGCCACCCAGTTCCAATACTCCTTGGTCTGCGCAAAGAGTGAAAAGTATTTCGGGTTAAGCCTCTGCGGATCAGGGGCGATATTGATCAGAAACCCTGCGTATACGAGTTCACCGTCCCGAGGGTCGTAAAGGTACGACTTCCCAACACTGGCCCCCGTTCGCGCAAATACCAACTCACCATCACCGAGCTTATAGTCCGAGCTCCTAGGATGCTTCACCCCAACTTTTGGCTTGGGAGAGAATTTGCCCGAGTCATCGATGTCGGTGATGCGAATGTAAGTGGGAAACCCTGAGGTCAGAGGCGATGCAGCTGCATTAATTCCGTATCGAGGCGGACGGCGGAGCAGCTCACTCAAGCTCCATTCTTTCCACATATCGTCCGCACATCCAGGCAAATGTGCCACACCTGTGAGAAGTTGCTGCACGAGCCCTTTCTTAATCGCCCTCTTCTTGACAATCAGGCGCTCCAAGGCAGCGACGGAATGGTCGGCGTCCCGGAGTGCAGCTCCGATCATTCGCTGCTGCTCAATACTAATGTCCGGAATTCGAATCGATCCGACCTGCTGAAAGTTGAGCCCCTGACGATTGCCGCCCGCTTGAAAAGCGGCGATCTGGTCCTGTCCGATGCGCGAGAGGAGGACGGCATTCACAAAGTACGGATCCATAACACCGGGCTTGAGCCGAATCTCGCAGACGTGCTGGTTCACGTTCCCACCGTCCAGCTCGGCCGTCGCGACTGCGCACCGGCCGATCGATGCCCCGGTGATGTTCAGGAGAACGTCGCCCTCGCGGACCTCCGTTGATGCAAACGTTCCATGCGTCGCATCGTCGATATAGGCCAGGTCCGCAAGCCTCAACTCGCCCCACCCGACGTTCTGACTGCGAACGAAGGGCCTTCCTGACGTCTTGTATGCCGCGGCGCCCCCCCGTGGGGTGATCCCGCTGCCGAGGCGTGTGGTGACATCGATGAGGCGAACTGTGGACCCGGTCACGACTCGACCCCCATCGATGCGAGGTGTCGGGCCACTCGCGCCTTGGCAGCGATCAACTCCGCATCCAGGTAGCTCACGGTCGCCGCGTAGCGATTGCCGAGCTCCTGAATTCGGTTCACTAGTGCGAGCGTCAGGCCCTCTACTTCCGACACCACACGACTCCTGACCGTCGCCTTCCATTTGTCGTCTAGTACGAGCGACCGTACGTCGGCCTCCTTGAGGTCGCCGTACTTCTTCAGGGTGGCAAGACCGAGCGCCGCTTCCGCTTCCTTGGCGGCCTTCTTGGCCACGGCCTCGGCGTTGTAGAGCTTAATCAAGTAGGCCAGGGCCTCGATCTCGGCAGCATCTGCTCGTTCGTGTCGAGCAGCCTTCAAGCGAGCCGACGTAAGTGCCTTGTTGATCTTGCCGTCGTCCATGGCCTCCGCCAGGAGCCCGTCCTCGACGGCGTGTTCCTCGACGTACTCCTCGACCGCACGGCTGGCCTCGTCTGCCGCCGTCGTGAGTTCGTCCACCTCGGCCTGCTCCATCGCGAAATAGCGGGCAATGATCAGGGCTGGCGGGATGAGATCCATCTTGTACTTGACGGCACTGCGGCCCGAGCCCACGACGAGGTCGGGCGCCTCGGAGAGCTTGCGATCCTTGTCCACTGTGATCATGCGTGGCTTGACGGCGTCGAGCCAGCCGTCATTCATGATCATGAAAACATCGTCGTGCATGACGTCGTGCCAGTACGTCATGAGCTGCTCGTAGACGTCGTACTCGTCCAGAAGCGGCACTGGCTTGAAGCGCGAGAGCAGGGCATCGCCGAGAGTGGCGATGAGGTCGTTCGGCAGGGTGTCGGCGTCAATGCCCTCGAAGCATTCACGATGGGCACCGAACCACTCGGCGACGAGATCGCGGGCCGCGTCGATGAATGTCTGGAACTCGGGTGAGTCCAGGATCTTCTCCTGAACTTGACCTACATCGATGGTCAGGTTGCTGTAACCAGGGCGGTCTAGCTGGAACAGCTGGTCGCGTAGCTGCGGAAAGGCGTCCCAGTAGCCGCTGAGCGCGTCGAGGTCCCGGTCGGGGATTCCCCCGTGCAGATGCGCGTGAAGGTCCTGGACGTCCTCAGGCTCAGAGGAGTCGATGTAGCGGGAGATACTGAGGTTGTAACCGTTCTTTGGATCAGCGATCTCCGACAGCGGGACCATGCGTGAGTAACGCTCGAGCGTGGTCTGCCGCGTGAAGACATCGACAATCTTGTGGATGTCCTGACTGCGCAGCCGGTTCTTGGGGCCGTCCTTGATAAAGCCCTTGGAGGCGTCGATCATGAAGACTCCGGTACGGCCGACAGCGTTCTCCTTGTCCAGGATGATGATGCAGGCGGGGATAGTGGTTCCGTAGAAGAGGTTCGCGGGGAGACCGATGATGCCCTTGATGAACCCTTGCTTCAGCAAGCGCTGACGGATGTCGGCTTCGGCGTTGCCTCGGAAGAGCACTCCGTGCGGGAGGATGACCGCCGCCTTGCCCGTGCTCTTGAGTGACTTAAGGATGTGCAGCAGGAAGGCGTAGTCGCCGTTCTTCTCCGGGGGCCGGCCGTACTCGAAGCGGCCGTACTCCTGCTCCAGTCCGTTGCTCCAGGACTTGATCGAGAACGGCGGGTTGGCCACGGCGAAGTCGAACGTCTGGAGTGCGCTGCCGTTGGTGAACTGAGGGCTGGTGATCGTGTCGCCCTTGAGGATCTCAGCGTCCTCGTGCCCGTGCAGGATCATGTTCATCTTGGACAGCGCCCACGTGGCGTTGTCCTTCTCCTGGCCGTAGATCGTGATGCCGCGCGAGGTCTCGGCGGCGACCTTCAGGAGGAGCGAGCCGGAGCCACAGGTCGGGTCGTAGACCGTCTGGTCCTGGCGGGTGTCCTTGGTAATGCCAACCACCTTGGCCAGAACCCGGGAGACCTCGGCGGGTGTGTAGAACTGACCTTTGCTCTTGCCGGACTCCGTGGCGAAGTGGCGCATCAGGTACTCGTAGGCGTCACCAAGGAGGTCGTCACCCTCAGCACGAGAGCCTCGAAAGTCCAGGTCACTGAAGATCGTGACCAGCGTGGAGAGCCGGTCCTGGATCTCCTTGGCCTTGCCGAGCTTCTCCTCATCGTTGAAGTCAGCGAGGTCGATGACGTTGCGCAGGTCGTTCGCCTCGGCGAGACGACTGATGATCTTGTTGAAGCGGTCGCCGATCTCCTTGTCCCCCTTGGCGGCAACCATGTCGTCGAAGGAGCCGCCGGGCGGGACGTCGATGAGGCTGTCGGGGTCCGCTTTGGCCTTGTCGGAGACGTACTTCACGAAGAGCAGCGTGAGGATGTAGTCCTTGTACTGGCCGGCGTCCATCCCGCCGCGCAGCTCGTCGCAGCTCTTCCAGAGCGAGCTGTAAAGGTCTGTCTTCTTGAGGGCCAAGGCTCTTCTTCCCGGTAAGTCATGGCGGTCGCGCGGGCCGCCAACCCTGATGCCTGCGGCGTGACGCACGTCGCGCGGCCGTTTCCAGCCGTCGATGCGAGTTCCACGCAAGCGGCAGCCGAGTCCACGCGGGAAGCGTAGTGGAGAAAGCGGCCGAGCTGCCCTGTATGGGAAGAGAGGCACCTCGCGGCCAACGCCAAACAGAGCCGCCCGGCGGGCAGGCCACAGAGCGAAGCCGTACGAGCGCCACGAAACCTGATCGGGCGATGTCAGATGATTGCCTGACAGGCGAGGGATGGGTCCGGTAGATCTGTGCTCGTGACTGACTCCACGCCCCCCGAGGACGGCGAGCCCACCACCTTCCGCGAGAAGGCAAAGGACTGGGCCGAGAAGCACCCCAGGACGATCCGCCTCGCCAAAGCCGCGGTGGCGACTGTAGGCATGGCTGTCGTGGTCGGGGTCCTCACACCGCGCGGTATGACAGAAGACGAAGCCGAGTTCGCCGGGCAAGCCGAGGGCGCCGCAGACGCGGAGGACGCCGAGTCGGCCGCCGACTCCACACAGGAGACCGAGCAGCGGAAATCGCCCGACAAGCACAACGTCGTCCCGCACAAGAGGCGACTTAAGGACGGCCGCGAGATCGACGTGTCGGGCTACGAGCGGGGCGGCTCCTCGGAGGACGAGGACGAGAACCCTGGCGAAGCTGCGGCCTGACGCCTCTCATTCCTGTGCAGTGCCGGCGGAGGCCCTGCAGAACGCTCGCGCTGCCGCTGACCTGCGGAGATGCGCCCGCTTGACCGCGTGGGCGCGAAGCCCTCGTCGACCCTGGAACCGTGGCAGAACCCGAGCTGCTAAGACGCGGCGGACTGGAGCACAGGGCCAAGGGGTCATACCCCACCCCCTTCGCCCTCTCCCGGTTCTCCGTCGCCACCCCTACGATCCGCCCATGATCAAGCTGACGTGGGCGCTGATAGCCCAGCACGTAGACGAGTGGACCGGCGACGACGCATCGCAGGGTGCAGCCGTCCTCGAAGCGAGGGTGGGTGCTGTGGTCGACGCGAGCGGCATGAAGTCGGAGACCGTGCAGCACTGGCGTGCCGACTTCCTTGCTCCGGTGGTCACATCCGTACAGAAGGGGCGGCAGCCCTTGCCAGGGGCGAGTCGTGGAGCAAGGCCGCCGGACCGTTCCTGGCGTGCGCCTCTTCCGTCACCCCGTCCGCACCACCAGAGCGAATGACGTACACACGCGCCTGAAGCCCTCGTGGCCGGTGCGTCCCGTGTGCCCCATGCACTCGATGTCCACAGCCGCCCCGTCTTCGGAAGGCGTCGCTGACCAGTCGCAGTGGAGGCACTCGGCCTCGAATGTCACGTCGGTGTCCGGGTACTGGGTGATCCGGTGCGTGACGTAGCGCAGCACAGCGCGGGGCATTACCCGCCCCCGTGCGCGTCCCGCAGGTGCGCGCGCAGGGTCACGTTCATGTCGGACACCTTGGAGTAGTCCCAGACCGACCCGGCGTTGGCCCGTTGTACCGCGAGGCCGAGGCAGTCCCGGCAGCCCGGGACGGGTTCCGGCCGTGCCGGCGGTAGGGAAGAAGCCACCGGCTCCGGCAGCGTCGACGGTTCTCCGTGCATCTCGTACGCCTCCCCGCATCTCGTCGAGAAGGCCATGGTCAGCCGGTCCGAGGGGCCGGAGCTAGGGCGTTTCCCGTTCGCGCAAGAACGCGTCCCGGATGCCCTCGACTAGGTCGCGCATTGCGTCCCCAGCAAGGGACACGGAGACGAAGCGGTCGAACTTCTCGACGTACAGGGAGACGTCCCGTGGGTCGGTGACGACCACCTCGGCGTGTGTCGTCTCGACCGTCACCACGCGGTCGTCCCGGATGACGAAGGAGTGACCGGGCACGTCGCGCTGCGGCGCGTCGAGGGGAACCACGCGCACGTCCACGTTCGGCAGGCGGGACACCGACACGATGCGATCCAGCTGGCCCGCCATCATCGCGGGCGGGAGGAGACGCCAGCGCAGGACAGGTTCCGTCACCACGAAGTGGAGGACTTTTCCGGTGTCGTACAGGACGCGTTGCCGCTCGATCCGGACAGAAGCCGTACGGGAGAGCTGCTCGTCCGTGAGGCCCTTCGGCTCCAGCACGGCCCGGATGTACTCGGGCGTCTGGAGCAGACCGGGAACCAGGGACGGCTGGAAGAGGCGCAGGAGCGTCATCGAGGACTCCAGCGCCCTGATCTGCTCCTGCTTCTTGTGGTAGCCCATGCGCCGGAAGAGTCGCCATGCAGTCGCCTCGGTGGCCTGTGCACGGGCTACGGCGAGGTACTCGGCCTTGATCTCCGGGGACACATCCAAGGCCGTGAGAATGCGCTCTACGTCCGCTGCCGCCGGGGCGACACGGCCGTTCTCGATCTTCGACAACTTGGCCGTCGACATGACAGCGCTGCGGGCGACGGCCTTGGCCTCCTTGCCGGACGCCTGCCGTAGCGCCCGCAGAGCGGCGCCCAGTTCTGCCTGATTCACGCTGCTCCGTGCTTCTCCCACCACTCGGCGAAGGGCACCGACATGGCCAGGGCGACGCTTCGATGCGTCGCGTACTCGAACTCCTCGCCCGTGGGCAACGCCCCCTGTGCCGGGACAAAGGTCGGCCCGGTGAACGCCCCGTTCTCGTCGTAGTTGAGCACGACGGGCTCGCGCCCGTCGAAGAGCCAGAAGTCGGGCACACCTTCCAACGGATTCGGGCGGTCGGTCGTGTCGAGGATGTGGAACTCCTCGCCCGCCGTCATGTTCGTCTGGTAGCCCCAGCCCAGCTCGTAGTGGAGGTACGGCGTGAGCGGGCGGGACAGGATGTGGACGCGCACCATGCGCTTCGCGCTCTCCGTCGCCTTGCGCACAGTCTCCAACCAGCCCGCGTTGTAGTCCTCGGGCTTGGGCTCCCCCGCAAGGAAGGCGCGGAAGGCTGCGGGGTTTCCCGAGTTGCTGTAGTCGTCGAGGGTCTCCAGCCGGAACGCCTCCTCCTGGAAGGTGGAGAACCGGGCGGCCAGGTCGTTAGATGCGCTGATCACGAATTGCCTTCCGAATGAGGTCCATCGGGATTTCCACCAGGGCTTCGCCCTCCGGCACGTCGAGACTGTGTCCCGTCGGCACGCCTCCCTGCACGATCAGGGTTCCCTTGTCGGTCGCGTACAGGGTGGGACAGTCCCCGTTCTCACAGGTCGTAGCCAGCTTCGTCAGCCTCATACGGTGCCCCCTCGTTCCCGTGCTCCGGTGTCCCGTTCATCGTTCCCAGTCGGCGGCCTGCACAACAAGAGGTTCGGATTTCCAGAACGGGAAACCGGTCTGCCGTCGCTTCGTCCGGGTCAATCCCTTCGGCTGCCCTCCCCTCCCCCGCCGGAGCCCCAGGTCAGAGCCCCCGATACCCGCCGCCAGGGTCAGCACCAAGTCAGCACACGACCCGGAAACAGCCTGAATCCGCAGGAGAAAACAGGAAGGGGCCAGATCCGAAGATCTGGCCCCTGACCTGGGGTTTCTTGCTCTGACCAGCCACTTCAGCCGATCAAGGAATCAGGCACTACACGTTGAAGCGGAACTCCACGACGTCCCCGTCCTGCATCACGTACTCCTTGCCCTCCATGCGCGCCTTGCCGGCCGCGCGGGCGTCGGCGACCGAGCCCGTCTCCACGAGGTCGGCGAAGGAGATGACCTCGGCCTTGATGAAGCCCTTCTGGAAGTCGGTGTGGATGACACCGGCCGCCTCGGGGGCCGTCGCGCCCTTCTTGATGGTCCAGGCGCGGGACTCCTTGGGGCCTGCCGTCAGGTAGGTCTGGAGGCCCAGGGTGTCGAAGCCGACGCGGGCGAGGGTGGCGAGGCCGGGCTCCTCGGCGCCTACGGACTGGAGGAGCTCCATGGCGTCCTCCTCGTCCAGCTCGGCGAGGTCCTGCTCCAGCTTGGCGTTGAGGAAGATCGCCTCCGCCGGGGCGACCAGGGCGCTCTGCTCCGCCTTGAAGGCGTCGTCGGTCAGCTCGTCCTCGTCCACGTTGAAGACGTAGAGGAACGGCTTCGCGGTGAGCAGGTGCAGGTCGTGGAGGAGTTCCGCCTTCTCCGAGCCCTGGACGATACCCTGCGAGAAGAGGGTGTCGCCGCGTTCCAGGATCGCCTGGGCCGCCTCGACCGCCGCGACCTTCGGCGCCACGTCCTTCTTGATCCGGGACTCCTTCTGGAGGCGCGGCAGGACCTTCTCGATCGTCTGGAGGTCCGCGAGGATCAGCTCCGTGTTGATCGTCTCGATGTCGTCCTTCGGCGAGACCTTGCCGTCGACGTGGACGACGTTCTCGTCCTTGAAGGCGCGGATGACCTGGCAGATGGCGTCCGACTCGCGGATGTTCGCCAGGAACTTGTTGCCCAGGCCCTCGCCCTCGCTCGCGCCGCGCACGATGCCCGCGATGTCGACGAAGTCGACCGTCGCCGGGAGGATGCGCTGCGAGCCGAAGATCTCGGCGAGCTTGGTGAGGCGGGCGTCGGGGACGCCGACGACGCCGACGTTGGGCTCGATCGTGGCGAACGGGTAGTTGGCCGCCAGCACGTCGTTCTTGGTCAGGGCGTTGAACAGGGTCGACTTGCCGACATTCGGCAGACCGACGATTCCGATCGTGAGCGACACGGTGGCGACTTCCTGAAGTGTGGACGGGGGGCCGGTTCCCCAGTTTACGGGCGGGGCGAACCGGCCGGTGACGTCGGCCTTCGGCCGTTCTCGGGCGCAAGGTCGCCCAAAGCGCGTGTCCCGGACCCGGTTCCCGCCCCTTCCCGACCTACGTTGGTCGAATGGAGCAGCACAGGACAAGCCGGCCCCCAGGGCGCCGACGGCCGAAATCCCCCGGCAAACCGCCCGTCGCCCCGCCCTCCGCCGCACCGCACGCCGCCCCTTCCGGTTCCGGCCCGCTCGCGGAGGGCTCCTCCGCCCACCGCGTGGCCCGCGGCTCCGGGCGGCCCCCCGGCGGTGCCCGCGTCGAGCGGACCGGGTCTCCCGGCGTTCCCGGCCGCGCCCCGGACCGCGCTCCCGCCCGGCGGCCCGGCGGCCGGTCCGTGCCCCCCGTCGTCCTGGCCCTGCGGCGGCTCCCCGCGCCCCGGCTCACCGGTCTCGGCGGCGGGCTCTTCGCCTCCGCGGCCATGCTGGCCGCCGGCCTCCTCGACCTGCTGCTCCTCGACGCCTCCCCCACCGTCTACGGACTGCTGTTCCTGCTGGTCAGCGCCCTGACGGCGCTCTGGGTCCGTACCGCCGACCTGGTCACCGCCCCCATCGGCGTCCCCATCGCCTTCGCCGTCGGCATCGTCCCCGTCGCGGGCGGTACGGGGGGGCTCGGCGGGCAGGCCATGGCCGTCGTGACCGCCCTGGCCGTGCAGGCCGGGTGGCTGTACGGCGGCACCCTGATCGCCGGCGTCATCACGAGCGTCCGCAAGGTGCGGGACATGGGGCGGCGGCAGCGGCGCCCCCGGCCGGGCCCGGGACCGGCCGGCCCTCCGGCCCCGACGTCGGCCCCGGGCCCGGCTCCGAAGACCACCAGGCCCGCCAAGGCCCGGTGAGACGGGCGCGGGGGTGAGCCGGACGTGCCGGTGGTGGGCGACGGGCCGCCGGGCGGGCCGTACGGTGGGCGGCCGTGCGGCCCGCACCTCTCGTACGGCCTTCCGTACGGTCTCCCGTCCCCGTTGCCCGTCCTCAGGCCTTGCTGCCCGCCGTCACCCGCCGCCGTACCCGTCCTCAGGCCTTGTCCGCCGCCGCGGCGGCCATCGCCGCTCCCACGATGCCCGCGTTGTTCTGGAGTTCCGCCGGGACGATCTCCGCGCGGACGCCCTCGATGAGCGGCAGGAACTTGTCCGCCTTGCGGCTGACGCCGCCGCCGATGATGAAGAGTTCCGGCGAGAACAGCATCTCCACGTGCTCCAGGTACTTCCGCACCCTGCGGGTCGCCCAGTGCTCCCAGGAGAGGTCCTCGTCCTCCTTGGCCTTCGTGGAGGCCCGCTTCTCCGCGTCGTGGCCCTTCAGCTCCAGGTGGCCCAGCTCCGTGTTGGGGACGAGCCGGCCGTCGACGAAGAGGGCGGAGCCGATGCCCGTGCCGAGGGTCAGCATGATCACGGTGCCCTTGCGGCCCCGGCCGGCGCCGAAGGTCATCTCCGCGATCCCGGCCGCGTCCGCGTCGTTCAGGACGGTCACGGGAAGGCCCCCGAGGCGGGTGCCGAGGAGCGCGCCCGCGTCGACGCCGATCCACGACGCGTCGACGTTGGCGGCCGTACGGATCGTGGAGCCGGTCACCACGCCGGGGAAGGTCACTCCCACCGGTCCCGTCCAGCCGAAGTTCTCCACGACCTCCGCGACGCAGTCCGCCACACCGTCGGGTGTGGAGGGCTGCGGAGTCAGTACCTTGTGGCGCTCCGCGGTGAGCGCGCCGCGCTCCAGGTCCACGGGAGCGCCCTTGATGCCCGAGCCGCCGATGTCCACTCCGAAGACGTTCATGGACCCACCGTAAAGGCTGGGGCGCCGAGTTACTCCTCGGCCAAGCCGCTCCCGGCCCGGTCGCCCTCGGCCGCGTCGCTCCCGCCCCGGTCGTCCCCGGCCCGGTCGTCCCCGGCCCGGTCGTCCCCGGCCCGGGGCGTCCGCCCGCCGGGGACGACCGGCCGGGTCACTCCTGGACCGGGGCCGCCGCCGCGCGCAGCTTCTCGGCCTCGGCCCGCAGGTCCTTGTTGCGGAGTTCCTTGGGAAGCGAGAAGGTCAGGGACTCGTCGGCCGTCTTGACGATCTCGACGTCCGCGTAACCGCGCTCGGCGAGCCACTCCAGGACCTCCTGCACCAGGACGTCCGGGACGGAGGCGCCGGAGGAGAGGCCGACGCTGGTGACGCCCTCCAGCCAGGCCTCGTCGATCTCGCTCGCGAAGTCCACGAGGTACGCGGCGGGGACGCCGGCCTGCTTGGCGACCTCGACCATGCGGATCGAGTTGGAGGAGTTCTTCGAGCCGACGACGATCACCAGCTCGGCCTGGCCGGCCAGCTCCTTGATCGCGGTCTGGCGGTTCTGCGTGGCGTAGCAGATGTCGTCGGACGGCGGGGAGATCAGCTGCGGGAACTTCTCCTTCAGCGCGTCGACCGTCTCCATCGTCTCGTCGACCGAGAGCGTGGTCTGGGACAGCCAGACGACGCGGGAGGGGTCGCGGACCTCGATCTTCGCCACGTCCTCGGGGCCGTCGACGAGCTGGATGTGGTCCGGGGCCTCTCCGGAGGTGCCGATGACCTCCTCGTGGCCCTCGTGGCCGATGAGGAGGATGTCGAAGTCGTCCTTGGCGAAGCGGACGGCCTCCTTGTGGACCTTGGTGACCAGCGGGCAGGTGGCGTCGATGGTCGCGAGCCGGCCCTGCCGGGCCTCCTCGTGGACGGTCGGGGCGACGCCGTGCGCGGAGAACATCACGATGTTGCCCGGCGGCACCTCGGTCGCCTGGTCGACGAAGATCGCGCCCTTCCGCTCCAGGGTCTGGACGACGTACTTGTTGTGGACGATCTCGTGCCGGACGTAGATCGGGGCCCCGTACTGCTCCAGGGCCTTCTCCACCGCGATCACGGCACGGTCCACGCCCGCGCAGTAGCCGCGGGGAGCGGCGAGCAGGACACGCTTCGGGCGGTTCGTCGCGGAGGCGGAATCGGGCGTCGGCGCGGGCGTTGCAGTCATGCGTCCCATCGTAAGGCCGCGCTCCCCCGCGGCCGCGCGGGTCGGCGGAAGGCCGCGTTCCGCACGGCCGCGTCGGTCAGCGGTTCGGCCGCCGTCGTGGCCGAAACTGGGCCCATGGCCGAGGAAGCGCGGGTGACGGCGGGTACGGACGGCGGGAACCACACGGGGCTCCGGCGGAGCCTCGGGTTCCGTGACCTGGTGGTGTACGGGCTGCTCTTCATCGCGCCCATGGCGCCGGTCGGCGTCTTCGGGACGCTCGACGCCACGTCGCACGGCGCGGTCGCGCTCGTGTACGTCGTGGCGACGGTCGCCATGGCGTTCACGGCGTTCAGCTACGCCCAGATGGTGCGGGTCGCCCCCCGGGCGGGCTCCGTCTTCACGTACGCGCGCAAGGGGCTCGGGGAGGGGCCGGGGTTCGTCGCCGGATGGATGGCGATGCTCGACTACCTGCTGATCCCCGCCGTCGCCTACCTCTTCGCGGGCATCGCCATGGAGGCGCTGGTCCCGGAGGTGGACCGGTGGGTGTGGACCGGGATCGCGGTGGTCCTCACCACCCTGCTCAACCTGTGGGGCGTGCGGGCGGCCGCCCGGGTCGGCTTCGTCGTGCTCGCGATGGAGATCGTCGTCCTGCTGGTCTTCGTCGTCTCGGCCGTGGTGACGCTCGTACGGGACGGGGCGCAGCGCGACGTGTGGTCGCCGCTGACCGGGGACGTCTCCTTCTCGCTCGCGGCGGTGCTCGGCGCGGTCTCGATCGCCGTCCTCTCCTACCTGGGCTTCGACGCCATCGCCTCCTTCGCCGAGGAGGTCACCGGGGGTTCGGGGAAGGTGGCGCGGGCGCTGCTGTTCTGCCTGGCCCTCGCGGGCGTGCTCTTCGTGGCGCAGACCTGGCTGGTGGCGCTGCTCGAACCGGTCTCCTCCGCCGACCTCGCCGCCGACCCCGGGAAGCAGGGCTCCGCCTTCTACGACGCCGTGGACACCTCGGTCGGCGGCTGGCTGCACGACCTGGTGGCCGTCTCGAAGGCGATCGGAGCGGCCTTCGCGGCGCTCGCCGGGCAGGCGGCCGGGGGGCGGCTGCTCTTCGCGATGGGCCGCGACCGGCGGCTGCCCCGTCTCCTGGCCCGGACGGACGGCGGCGTGCCGCGCGTGGCGCTGGTCGTGGCGGCGGCGGTGACGATGGTCGCGGCGGTGTGGGCGGCGCGGCGGGACGACGGCCTCGACCACCTGGTGTCGGTGGTCGACGTCGGCGCCCTGACGGCCTTCGTCCTGCTGCACGCGAGCGTGGTGGGCTGGTTCGCCGTACGGAGGGGGGAGGGGCCGCCGAACGTGTTCAAGCACGTGGTGGTCCCGGTCGTGGGCGCGGCGATCCTGGTCGCGGTGATCGTGGAGGCCTCGCCGGCGGCCCAGGTGGTGGGCGTGGTGTGGCTGGGCGTGGGGCTCGCGGTGCTGGCGGTCCAGGGGGTGCGCCGGGAGCCCCGGCGGGAGTAGAGGGCTCCGGGAGGAGGGGCGCCGGGACGCCGTGCCCCGCCCCGCGGCGTCCTGACGTTGTCGTACCGCGCCGTTACGCTCGGTCCATGGCTCTGACTACGTCCGCAGAAGCACCGCTTCCCGTCGGTGAGGTCTCCCGGCTGATCGGCGGGTGGATCGACCGGCTCGGGGCGGTCTGGGTCGAGGGGCAGATCACGCAGCTGTCGCGGCGCCCCGGCGCCGGGGTCGTCTTCCTGACGCTGCGCGACCCCTCGCACGACGTCTCCGTCGGCGTCACCTGCTACCGGCAGGTGTTCGACGCGGTCGCGGACGTCGTGTCGGAGGGGGCCAGGGTCGTCGTGCACGCCAAGCCCGAGTGGTACGCGCCGCGCGGGCAGCTGTCGCTGCGGGCCGCCGAGATCAAACCGGTCGGGATCGGGGAGCTGCTCGCCCGGCTGGAGCAGCTGAAGCGGACCCTGGCCGCCGAGGGACTGTTCGCGGCCGCCCGGAAGAAGCCGCTGCCGTTCCTGCCGCACCGGATCGGCCTCGTCTGCGGACGCGCGTCGGCCGCCGAGCGGGACGTCCTGGAGAACGCGCGCCGCCGCTGGCCCGCCGTCCGCTTCGAGGTGCGGAACGTCGCGGTGCAGGGCGTGAAGGCGGTGCCGCAGGTCGTGGGGGCGGTCCGGGAGCTGGACGCGGACCCGGACGTGGACGTGATCGTCGTGGCCCGGGGCGGCGGAAGCGTTGAGGACCTGCTGCCGTTCTCGGACGAGCAGCTCGTCCGGGCGGTGGCGGACTGCCGTACGCCGGTGGTCTCCGCGATCGGGCACGAGCCGGACTCGCCCCTGCTCGACCTGGTGGCCGACCTGCGCGCCTCGACGCCGACGGACGCGGCCAAGAAGGTCGTCCCGGACGTCGGGGAGGAGCTGGAGCGGGTGCGCGGGCTCCGGGACCGGGCGCTGCGGACCGTGCGGGGGCTGCTGGACCGGGAGGAGCGCGGTCTGGCGCACGCCCTCGCGCGGCCCGCCATGGAGCGGCCGCTGCGCATGGTCGAGGTCCGCGAGGACGAGGTGTCCGCGCTGCTCGCCCGGAGCCGGCGGGTCCTCGGCCACCTCCTCGACCGGGCCGACTCGGAGCTCTCGCACACCCGGGCGCGGGTCCGGGCGCTGTCGCCCGCCGCGACGCTGGAGCGGGGGTACGCGGTGCTCCAGCGGGCGGACGGCACGGTGGTCCGCTCCCCCGGGGAGGTCGCCGGGGACGAGGAGCTGCGCGCCCGGGTCGCGGAGGGCGAGTTCGCGGTGCGGCGCGTGGCGGACTCCGGCTGAACGCTCCGGCCGAGAGCTCAGGACGAGCGCTCAGGACGGAGGGAACGGCGCCGCACACGGCCACCGGCCACTCACCATCGACCCCACCCATCACACCCATCACACCGGCCACCGACCACCGGCAGAAGACAGAGGACAGGACATGGCAGCGAGCACGGGCACGGGCACGGACGGGGCGGCCCTCGGGTACGAGCAGGCGCGGGACGAGCTGATCGAGGTCGTCCGGCGGCTCGAGACGGGCGGGACGACCCTGGAGGAGTCCCTCGCGCTGTGGGAGCGCGGCGAGGAGCTGGCGAAGGTGTGCCGGCTCCGGCTCGAAGGGGCGCGGGCCCGTCTGGACGCGGCCCTCGCGTCGGAGGCGGACGGTGGCGAGGACGGGGAAGGAGCCGGAGACGGGGACGGCCGGGAAGGGTGATCCTCCGGTCCGGTCCGGTCCGGTCCGGTCCGCTCCGGTCCGGTCCGGGCGTAGACTCACGAGTGAAGCGGATCACTATCCGGATGAGTTAGTTGAACTTTCACCAATCAAGGGCGTAGTGTCGGGGACGTCGCTTGAACTCCGTACGAGCGATCCCCTTGTGCACTTTTGCGCAACCCCGCGCAGTCCGGAAGGTACGCAGCATGTCCCTCGCCCTTGACCCCGCCGCCCAGGACCTCCTCTTCCGCGAGGCCCGCACCGCCAACACGTTCACCGACGAGCCGGTGACCGACGAGCAGGTCCGGGCGATCTACGACCTGGTGAAGTACGGCCCCACCGCCTTCAACCAGACCCCGCTGCGCATCACCCTGGTCCGCTCCCCCGAGGCCCGCGAGCGCCTGGTCAAGCACATGGCCGAGGGCAACCGGCCGAAGACCGCCACCGCGCCGCTCGTCGCGATCCTCTCCGCCGACAACGAGTTCCACGAGGACCTGCCGGCCCTGCTCCCGCACTTCCCGCAGGCCAAGGACATGTTCTTCGGCGAGCGCCCGGTCCGCGAGCAGTCCGCCCTGCTGAACGCCGCCCTCCAGGCCGCGTACTTCATCGTCGGCGTCCGCGCCGCCGGCCTGGCCGCCGGCCCGATGACCGGCCTGGACTTCGCCGGCGTCCAGAAGGAGTTCCTCGACGACGACCACACCCCGCTGATGGTCGTCAACATCGGCAAGCCGGGCGAGGACGCCTGGTTCCCGCGCTCTCCGCGCCTGTCCTACGACGAGGTCGTCACCACCGTCTGAGACCGGTGACCGCACCCACGGGAAGGGCCCCGCACTCCACGAGTGCGGGGCCCTTCCCGTGGGTCCCGGCGTTTCCGGCCCCTCCCGGACGGCCCCGGAGGAGCGCCTCGGAGGCCGCCCCGGGAGGACCGCTCCGGACCTCAGACCTTCTCCGACCGCAGCGAGCCCGCCATCTCGGCGAGCCGCTCGAAGGACGCCGTGCCGGTGACCACGGTCGTCGCGCCGTCGTCCGTCCGCACGAGGGCGTCGTACTTCGGGCCCTCCCAGCGCTGCCAGACCTCCCCGGCCACCGTCTGGGTCTTCCCGGTGTTCTTCGCCTTGTGGGTCACCTCGGGCACGAACGTGCCCGGCGCCGCCGTCGACTGGTGGATCACCACGTACTGCGTGTCCGGGGAGAGGAAGCCGAGCTGCCAGGCGTCGGCGTTCTCGCGCTCGTACGAGACGACCGTCGCCTTCCAGCCCTCGCCGAGGCCCCGGGGGGCCAGCACCGGGTACGGCGCCGCCCGCTGGGCCGTGAGGAGCTCGACCCGGTAGTCCTTCGCCTTGACCGGCTCCGCGCCCTCGTCGTGCGGGATGAAGAGATACATCACACCCGCGGCGACCATGATCACCCCGAGGGACTGGAACATCCCGCGTACCGTCTGCCTGCCTCGCATACCTGCCACGCCCCCCATGGTCGCATCACGGTCCCGTGCTCATACGTAGGCCCCCCTGCTCATTTTGTCGACCTGACGATAGAGTCGCAGCACCCTCTTTTCCCCGGCCGTCGCCGTACAGAAAGGTGCGCCCCGATGACCGAGCACACCCTCCCGCCCGAACTGGAGGTCTCCCCCGAGGCCCCCGACCGCAACCTCGCCCTCGAACTGGTCCGCGTGACCGAGGCCGCCGCCATGGCCGCCGGACGGTGGGTCGGCCGCGGCGACAAGATCGGCGCGGACGGCGCGGCGGTCAACGCCATGCGCACCCTGATCTCCACCGTCTCGATGGACGGCGTCGTCGTCATCGGCGAGGGCGAGAAGGACGAAGCCCCCATGCTCTTCAACGGCGAGCGGGTCGGCGACGGCACCGGCGCCGAGGTCGACATCGCGGTCGACCCGATCGACGGCACCACGCTCAACGCCAAGGGCATGCCCAACGCGATCGCCGTCCTGGCCGCCGCCGACCGCGGCACCATGTTCGACCCGTCCGCGGTCTTCTACATGGACAAGCTGGTCACCGGCCCGGAGGCCGCCGACTTCGTCGACATCAACGCCCCCGTCTCGGTCAACATCCGCCGGGTCGCCAAGGCGAAGAACTCCTCCCCCGAGGACATCACGGTCGTCATCCTGGACCGTCCCCGCCACGAGGGCATCGTCCGGGAGATCCGCGAGACCGGGGCCCGGATCAAGTTCATCTCGGACGGCGACGTCGCCGGTTCGATCATGGCCGTCCGCGAGGGCACCGGCGTCGACATGCTCATGGGCGTCGGCGGCACCCCCGAGGGCATCATCTCCGCCTGCGCCATCAAGTGCCTCGGCGGAGTCATCCAGGGCAAGCTGTGGCCGAAGGACGAGGCCGAGCGGCAGAAGGCCCTCGACGCGGGCCACGACCTGGACCGGGTGCTCTCCACCGACGACCTGGTCAGCGGGGACAACGTCTTCTTCGTCGCCACCGGCATCACCGACGGCGAGCTGCTGCGCGGGGTGCGCTACCGCGCCGAGACGGCGACCACGCAGTCCCTGGTCATGCGCTCGAAGTCGGGCACGATCCGCCAGATCGACTCCACGCACCGGCTCTCGAAGCTGCGCGCGTACAGCAAGATCGACTTCGACCGGGCCAACTGAGCCGGTCCGGAGCCGGGTCCGGCGGAGACCGCCGGACGGCACGAAGAGGGGCGCCCCCATGTGCGGTGGGGGCGCCCCTCCCCGTACGGGCCCGCGCGGGACGGGCCGCGCCCCGCCGGGGCCCGGTCAGCCCGCCTTGGCGATCCGCTCGGCCGGGGCCGCCTTCCTCAGTTCCACCTCGCGCCGCCGGCGCCGGGCGAGCACGACGCGGCGCTCCGCCGCCGTGAGCCCGCCCCACACCCCGTACGGCTCCGGCTGGAGCAGCGCGTGCTCGCGGCACTCGACCATCACCGGACAGCGCGCGCAGACCCGCTTGGCGGCCTCCTCGCGCGCGAGGCGCGCGGCCGTCGGCTCCTTGGAGGGGGCGAAGAAGAGTCCCGCCTCGTCCCTGCGGCACACCGCCTCCGCGTGCCACGGGCCGCCCTCGTCCTCCCGGGCGGGGGTGCGCGGCGGGGGGACGGCGACGGCCTGGAGGGGCTGATGCGGCAGTTGCAGCACGGTCTACTCCTGACGACGGCTTCGCGGGCGAGGGCGATGCCCGAGGCTTACCCACTGTGCGTGCGCCTATGCACTGGGTGCCGCGGCACACCGCCCCGCGGACGCCGGACGGCGCATTCCGGTCACCTCGTGGCCGAAGACCCCGCCGCCCGCACCCGGTGTCCGTCAGTGGCCCAGGTGCTTGCGCATCCTGCCCTGGAGGTCCGTGACCCACTTGCCGCGCTTGGGCCGCGCCTCGACGTTCCCGAAGACCGAGTAGCCGTTGACGACGACGACCGGGGCCTGCGGGTCGACGCCCTCCAGGGTCACGACCTCGAAGTTGCCGAAGATCCCGCTGCCGTTGCCGCGCAGGCTGATGTTCTCCGGGACGCGCACCTCGACGTTGCCGAAGACGGAGGTGGCGTTGATGGTGGTGAGGCGCTGGGCGAAGATCGCCTCGGTCAGGTCGATCTCGATGTTGCCGAAGAGGGCGAACGCGTTCGTCCGGCGGCCCACCCGCCAGCGGCCCTTGCGGGTGGTGCTGGAGAAGACCGCGACGAGGTTGTCCGGGGCGCCCTCCGGATCGTCGGGACCGTAGGCGTACGCCTGCCCGGGCTCCGGCCGGGAGGTCCGGGCCGCCGGCAGGTCGCGGACGATCGGCTCCAGTTCCCCGACCGTCTTGGCCCGGTAGACCGCGTCGATCCGGTCCGAGTGCTCCTCGGCGTCGAGCCGCCCCTCGGCCAGGGCGTCCCTGAGGATGTCCGCGATCCGGTCCCGGTCCGCGTCCGAGGCCCGCAGCGAGCCCTGCGGATCGGCGGGGGCGGGCGCCGCGGGGGCGGTCTCGGCGGGGGCGGCCGACCGCTGCGGCCGCGCCTGCTTCTCGGGTTCGGGCTGCTTTTCGAGGTCCACGGAGCCAGCCTAGCGAAACGCGATAGATCGCGACCAGGGGGCGGGGCCGGAAGGCGCGGACGGAATCGGCCGGACCGGGGCCGCCCGGTGCGGGGACCCGGCACCGGCCCGCGCGGCGGCGCGGGTGAGCCCTACCTCACAGGAACGCCGGAACGGGCGCGTTCTACGCTGGAGGACGCGCCGCCAACGGAGGCGGCGCAGCCGTCCGCCGAGTGAGGAATGACCGCCGTCATGCCAGAGTTTTCGTACTCCGATCTGCTCCCCCTGGGAGAGGACACCACGCCCTACCGCCTGGTGACCTCCGAAGGCGTCTCCACCTTCGAGGCCGACGGCCGTACGTTCCTCAAGGTCGAGCCGGAGGCGCTGCGCAAGCTGGCCGCCGAGGCGATCCACGACATCCAGCACTTCCTGCGCCCGGCCCACCTGGCCCAGCTGCGCCGGATCATCGACGACCCGGAGGCGTCGGGCAACGACAAGTTCGTCGCGCTCGACCTCCTGAAGAACGCGAACATCGCCGCCGCCGGCGTCCTCCCGATGTGCCAGGACACCGGCACCGCGATCGTCATGGGCAAGCGCGGCCAGAACGTGCTGACCTCGGGCCGCGACGAGGAGGCCCTGTCCAAGGGCATCTACGACGCGTACACCGAGCTCAACCTGCGGTACTCGCAGATGGCCCCGGTCACCATGTGGGAGGAGAAGAACACCGGCTCGAACCTGCCCGCGCAGATCGAGCTGTACGCGACCGACGGCGGCGCGTACAAGTTCCTCTTCATGGCCAAGGGCGGCGGCTCCGCCAACAAGTCCTTCCTCTACCAGGAGACGAAGGCCGTCCTCAACGAGGCGAGCATGATGAAGTTCCTGGAGGAGAAGATCCGCTCGCTCGGCACGGCCGCCTGCCCGCCGTACCACCTGGCGATCGTCGTCGGCGGCACCAGCGCCGAGTTCGCCCTGAAGACCGCCAAGTACGCCTCCGCGCACTACCTGGACGAGCTGCCCACCGGGGGCGACGCCGCGACCGGCCACGGCTTCCGGGACAAGGAGCTGGAGGAGAAGGTCTTCGAGCTGACGCAGAGGATCGGCATCGGCGCGCAGTTCGGCGGCAAGTACTTCTGCCACGACGTGCGCGTGGTGCGCCTGCCGCGCCACGGCGCCTCGCTGCCCGTCGCGATCGCCGTCTCCTGCTCGGCCGACCGCCAGGCCGTCGCGAAGATCACCGCCGAGGGCGTCTTCCTGGAGCAGCTGGAGACGGACCCGGCGCGGTTCCTGCCGGAGACGGAGGACACCGACCTGGAGGCCGGCGAGGTCGTGCGGATCGACCTCAACCAGCCGATGGACGACATCCTCGCCGAGCTGACCAAGCACCCGGTCAAGACCCGCCTCTCCCTGACCGGCCCGCTGGTCGTGGCGCGCGACATCGCGCACGCCAAGATCAAGGAACGGCTGGACGCGGGCGAGGAGATGCCGCAGTACCTGAAGGACCACCCGGTGTACTACGCGGGCCCGGCGAAGACCCCCGAGGGCTACGCCTCCGGTTCCTTCGGCCCGACGACGGCCGGTCGCATGGACAGCTACGTCGAGCAGTTCCAGGCGGCGGGCGGCTCGAAGGTCATGCTGGCCAAGGGCAACCGCTCGCGGCAGGTCACCGACGCGTGCGGCACGCACGGCGGCTTCTACCTCGGTTCGATCGGCGGCCCGGCGGCCCGGCTCGCGCAGGACTGCATCAAGAAGGTCGAGGTCGTCGAGTACGAGGAGCTCGGCATGGAGGCGGTCTGGAAGATCGAGGTCGAGGACTTCCCGGCCTTCGTCGTCGTGGACGACAAGGGCAACGACTTCTTCCAGAACCCGGCGCCGGAGCCGACGTTCACCCACATCCCGGTGCGGGGCCCCGGCCTGGCCTGACCCCGGAGCGGTACCCCCGGAGGGACCCCGGCCTCACCCGACCCGGAGCGGTACTCCCTGAGGGGCCCCGGCCGTCACCGGCCGGGGTCCTTCCCGCCGGCCGCCCGTGCCGGTCCGTCAGCCGTCCGTGCCGGTCCGCCGGCCGCCCTGCTCGGCGAGGGACTTGACGCCCGCGAGCGTCGCCTCCATCCCCGCGCGCAGCTCTCCCAGCCGGGCGGCGACGATCTCCTCCTCGCGGTCCGGCCACCGTTCGAGGGTCAGGGTGACGCCGCTGCGGCCCGGGCCGAGGCGGGCCGACTGCCGCAGCCGGGTGCCCCCGTCCTCGGGGGCCAGCTCGTAGCGCCAGGCCGCCAGGGCTCCCGCCGGGTCCGGAACCGGCTCCCCGAAGAGGCCGTCGGCGTCCGTGACGGCCCAGGCGAACACCCGTCCCTCCACCAGCTCCGTCACGTGCGAGACGGTCCGCCACTCGCCGAGCAGCCGGTGGTGGTTGTACCCCTCGAAGCGCGCGCCCACCCGGGGGCCGTCCGCCCCGTCGAGCCAGGCGGCGCGCCGCAGTTCGGGGCTGAACCGGGCGGGCAGCAGGATGTCGGTCACCAGCTCCCAGACCAGCGGCACGGCCGCCCCGACGTGGATGTCGCAGTGTGCGCTCGGCCCCTCGGCGTACCTCATGGCGCTCCCTCCGTCCCGGCCCCCTGCCGTCCCGGGAACCGATCATCCCGGGGACCGGTCCGCCTCCACAACGGGACGTCGGTCACTCCCGCCCGGGACCGGGGCGCGACCCCGCCGGGCCCCCTCCGGCTCCCGGCCGCGACGGCGGGCTCCCGGTTCCGCGCGGGACCCGGACGGTTACGCTGCCGGTCATGAGACCCCCGGCACGGCTTCTGCTCCCCGTCCTCCTCGCGGCGGGAACGCTGCTGACCGGCTGCGGTCCCGAGCCGCTGCCGGAGGTCACCGGCGGGGCGCGGCCGTCCGCAGGAACACCGGGGGGCGGGGCCCCGGCCGCGCCCGCCGCCGGGGCCTCCCTCGGCGGCCCGGGGACGGCCTGCGTCCTGCCGGTCTCCTTCACGCTCGCGGCGGAGTGGAGGCCGAAGGCGGTCGTGGTCCCCGAGGACTCCGACCTCGCGGAGCTCACCCGCCGGGGGCCGGCCGTCATGCGCTGCGAGATCGACGCCAAACCGGCCGGGCACCTGGGCTTCCTGCGGGTGTGGACGGCGGAGAAGGGGTCCGCGCGGGCCGTGCTCGAAGGTTTCGTGACGGCGGGAGGAAAGAGTCCGGGCGCCTCCTACCGGGAGACGACGGCGGGCGCGCTGCCCGCCGTGGAGGCGTCCTACACGGTGCGGAGCGAGCTGTCCGGCGGGGACAAGGAGGCGCGCGCCTTCGCCGTCGCCACCCCGCGCGGGGTGGTCGTGGTCGATCTCGGCGGGTCGGACACCGGGGAGCACCGGGCGATGCTCCCGGCGTACGAACTGGCCCGTACGACCCTGAAGGGCTCCTGATCCGGGCGTACCGCGGCCCCCGTCCCGCACCGGACGGGGGCCGCGGCGTTCCCCGCGGGGTACGGGCTACGCGAACTTCTGGTGCGCGGAGCCGTCGCAGGCCTGGAGCCTGATGGGCTCCTTCGCCGCGCTCTGGGTGAGGCAGACGCCGGTCGCGGCGGCGGGCCGGATGGTGGCGCCGTCGCGGACGAACTTCTGGTTGGCGCCGCCGTGGCAGTTCCAGAGGAGCAGGGCCGTGCCCGCCCGGTACTGGAGGTCGGGCACGTCGAGGCAGCGGTCCTGGGTGAGGCCGGTGTGGACGGTCTGCCGGGCGGAGTCGTACCACCAGGTCTGGTTGCGTCCGTCGTGGCAGTCCCAGCCGAGGACGCGGGTGCCGTTGGAGCTGCTGGCCGCGTCCACGTCCAGGCAGTTGCCGGTCCCCTGGTTCTTCAGGGGCCGGTAGGCGTCGTCCCAGGCGAGCGGGAAGAGGGTGGGCCTACCGGTGGAGTTCACGTCGGCGCAGCTCGCCTCGCGCAGGCCGGACGTGTAGAGCTGGGTGAGGCAGGAGGCGAAGGCGGCGTGTCCGCGCGCGTTGGGGTGGAAGGACTGGCGGACCGAGTTCTCGTCCGGCAGGCCGGGCTTGGAGAGGTCGATGTAGAGGCCCCGGGCCCAGGGGTCCTCCGTGCAGACCTCGTGGCCGTGGAAGAGGCGGGAGTTGTCGAGGTAGGTGGCGCCGGTGCTCGCGGCGGCCTTCCGCATGCCGCGCTCGAAGGCGGGTACGGCGGTGTTGCGGCCCCAGACGGTGTCGGAGTCGTAGCCCAGGCCGCCGCAGACCAGTTTGCCGGGGAAGTTCGGGTTGTCGCGGAAGTCGGGGCCGATCGGGCTGGGGTAGCCCATGAGGACGAGTTTGTAGTCGCCGTCGGCGTATCCGGCGTCGCGCATGACGGTCCTCAGGTCGCGGACGGTCTGTTCGACCTTGGGGACGAGTCCGTCGACGCGGGCCTGCCAGCCGGGGGCGTACTTGGGTTCGCAGGCGCCCTGGCTGAGGAGGTAGCGGGTGACGCAGTCGGTCATGACGGGGCCGAACTGGAGGTCGTCGTTGGCGCCGGCGACGAGGAGGACCATCTTGACGCGGGTGTTGCGCGCCTTGACGGCGAGGTTGTCGCTCTGGACGAGTTCGTCGGCGTACTGCGGGGAGCCGCCGATGCGGATGTTGCCGCTGTACGCGCCGGAGCAGGACACGTTGAACGTGAGGTCCGCGGGGATTCCGGTGCGGTGGATGGCGGCGTCGGGCGAGCGGTGGCACCAGTTGGTGGGGCCGTTGGTCGGGGGCTCGTAGGTGCCGACGCCCTCGCCGGAGATCTCGCTGTCGCCGAGCGAGACCAGCCCGGTCTTGCGCCGGTCGAGCGGGCGCTCCTCGGGGCTGCCGTAGATCTTGGTGGCCTCGGCCGCTCTGATCGCCTCCAGCGCGGGCGGGAGCGGTACGGAAGCGGTGGCGGCCGCGGTGGTCGTGTCGGCCGCGCCGGCGGGTGCGGTGGCCGCGATGATCGTTCCGAGGATCGCGGCGGCCGTGGCCACGGCCGCCGAGGACCGGCGGAATCTGTACCTGGTGCGCGTCATGGCGCCTCCTGGAAGTGGGGTTACCCACGGTTTTTACTGGCCGGTAAGCGGCTTGGGAATACATCGAACAAGACAACTGCTCAGCTTTTTCGGGAGGTTGAAGAAGATGAACGACCGTGAGACGTACCGGATCGAGCACGATTCCATGGGTGAGGTGCGGGTTCCCGCCCACGCCAAGTGGCGGGCGCAGACCCAGCGGGCGGTGGAGAACTTCCCGGTGTCGGGCCAGCGCCTGGAGCGCGCCCACATCGAGGCGCTGGCCCGGATCAAGGCCGCCGCCGCCCGGGTCAACGCCGGGCTCGGGGTGATCGACCGGGACCGCGCGGAGGCGATCGCCGCGGCGGCCGAGGAGGTCGCGGAGGGGCGCTGGGACGAGCACTTCCCCGTGGACGTCTTCCAGACCGGTTCGGGCACCTCGTCCAACATGAACGCCAACGAGGTGATCGCCACCCTCGCCACCGAGCGGCTGCCGGAGGGCCGGGAGGTCCACCCCAACGACCACGTGAACGCCTCGCAGTCCTCCAACGACGTCTTCCCCTCCTCCATCCACATCGCGGCCACCGGCGCCGTCACCCGCGACCTGATCCCCGCCCTGGAGCACCTGGCCGCCGCCCTGGAGCGGAAGTCGTCCGCGTTCGCGGAGGTCGTGAAGTCCGGCCGCACGCACCTGATGGACGCCACCCCGGTCACCCTCGGCCAGGAGTTCGGCGGGTACGCGGCCCAGGTCAGGTACGGGGTCGAGCGGTTGCGGGCCGTGCTCCCCCGGCTCGCGGAGCTTCCCCTCGGCGGCACGGCGGTCGGCACCGGCATCAACACCCCGGCCGGCTTCTCGGCGGCCGTCATCGAGGAGGTCGCCCGCACGACCGGACTGCCGCTGACCGAGGCCCGCGACCACTTCGAGGCGCAGGGCGCCCGCGACGGCCTGGTGGAGACGTCCGGGCAGCTCAGGACCATCGCCGTCTCCCTCACCAAGATCGCCAACGATCTGCGCTGGATGGCCAGCGGACCGCGCACGGGCCTCGCGGAGATCAACCTCCCCGACCTCCAGCCGGGCTCCTCGATCATGCCGGGCAAGGTGAACCCGGTGATCCCCGAGGCGGTCCTGATGGTCGCCGCGCAGGTGACCGGGAACGACACGGCGGTGGCGGTGGCCGGCGCCGCCGGGAACTTCGAACTCAACGTGATGCTGCCGGTCATGGCCAAGAACCTGCTGGAGTCCGTACGGCTTCTGGCCAACGCCTCCCGGCTGCTCGCGGACCGCACGGTCGACGGCGTCACGGCCAACGCGGAGCGCGCCCGCGAGTACGCCGAGTCCTCGCCGTCCGTGGTCACCCCGCTGAACAAGTACATCGGCTACGAGGAGGCCGCCAAGGTCGCCAAGAAGTCCCTCGCCGAGCGGAAGACGATCCGCGAGGTGGTCGTCGAGTCCGGGTACGTCGAGCGGGGCGACCTCACCCTGGAGCAGCTGGACGAGGCCCTCGACGTCCTGCGGATGACGCACCCGTAGGGCGGTGGCGGCCCGCCGTCCGTGCCCCGCGCCGCGGCGCCGCCGGGAGCACGCCCCCGGGGCGCGTGCCGGAAGCGGCGCCGTCCGCCCTCCGGGCGGACGGGACCTCCGGCACACGCCCTAAGATCTGCGCATGACAGGATCGGACGGCTCCCAGCACTGGGCGCCGGGGGATCACATCCTCTGGCGCTACCGCGGCAACGGCACCGGAGCGGTGCACATCTGCCGGCCCGTGACGGTCGTCCGGGACGCGCCCGATCTCCTCGCGGTCTGGATGGCCCCCGGCACCGAGTGCGTGCGGCCCGTGCTCGCCGACGGCACCCCCGTCCACGAGGAGCCGCTCGCCACCCGCTACACCGCTCCCCGCACCACGGACCGGGCGCGCTGGTCCGGCACCGGGGTGCTGAAGCTGGCGCGGCCCGGCGAGCCGTGGTCGGTGTGGCTGTTCTGGGAGCGCGGCTGGCGCTTCCGCAGCTGGTACGTGAACCTGGAGGAGCCCCGGACGCGGTGGTCCGGCGGCGTCGACTCCGAGGACCACTTCCTCGACATCTCCGTCTACCCCGACCGCAGCTGGGTGTGGCGGGACGAGGACGAGTTCGCGCAGGCCCAGCGGTCCGGCCTGATGGGCCCGGAGCAGGCGGCCCGGGTGCGGGCCGCCGGGGAGCTGGCGGTGGAGCGCGTCCGGGCCTGGGGGGCGCCGTTCTCGGACGGCTGGGAGCACTGGCGGCCCGATCCGGCGTGGCGGGTTCCGGAGCTGCCGGCGGACTGGGACCGCACTTCGGCCCACACGGCTCCGTGAGACCCTTGTCGCGCCCCAGGGGGTCAAACGTAGGATCGTCCTCCGCACGACGGAAACGGAACGAACAGCACGTCAGAGCTACCGAACAGTACGACAGCGGCCGTGTGCGCCGCGGGGCCTGACCGCCAGTCACCCACGAGGGGGAGAGCAGTGCCGGACGTCTGCCCGGGTGACGCGACCCCCGTCGTCCCCGCGACTCCCGGAGTCTCCGCATCCGCCGCGCGCGAGGGGTTTATCCCCGTCGCGGGCGCGGCATCGGCGAGAAGAGCGAGTGCATCGCACCACCGGCCCGGACGGACGGAACCCCACGCGTGACGGAGCATCCCACCTCCCACGAAGGACGGCAGCCCCTGGTTGCCCGGCCGCAGGAACGCGCGCGCCCCCGCCAGGAGGCGGTGGCCGGCCTGCCCGACCGGCCGGGCGGGGCGGCGCTTCCCGGTACGGAGACCCCCGCGGCGGCCGGAGCGCCCGCGCCGCCCCGCGGGGCCGGCGGACCGGGTGCCGTGGCCGTCGCCGTCTCCGCGCAGCCCTCCGGCGGGGCCGGGGACACCACCGTCCGGCGCGAGGGCGAGCGGCTGCGGTTCGTCGGGGCGGCGACCCGGCGCATCGCGCGCGGCATCGACCTGGACGAGATCGTGCTCGGCCTGTGCCGGGCCAGCGTGCCCACCTTCTCGGACGAGATCCTGGTCCACCTCCGCGACCCGCTGCCGGTGGGCGACGAGCGGCCGGCGGCGCCGTTCGTGCTGCGGCTGCGCCGGTCGGACCGGCTGCGTTTAACGGACCCGGAGTCCGAGGAGCCGGTCCTCGTCCCCGATCCGGAACCGACCCTCGCGGCCGAACTCTGCGAGGTGCGGTCCGGCGGAGCCCTCGCCGAGGTGCTGCGCGGGGTCCGGCCCGTCTTCGGCGACTCCCCCGCCGCCCGGGCCGCGCTGGCCGAACTGCTCGGCACCGGACATCCGCTGCCCGGCGGGACGCGGGCGATACTGGCCCCGCTGCGCGGCCGGCGCCGGGTGATCGGCGCCGCCGTGTTCCTGCGCCGCCCCGAGCGGGCCGGTTTCGACCCGAACGACCTGCTGGTGGCGGCGCAGCTCGCGACGCACACCGCGCTCGGCATCGACAAGGCCGTGCTGTACGGGCGCGAGGCGTACATCGCGGACGAGCTCCAGCGGACGATGCTGCCGGACTCGCTGCCGCAGCCGACCGGGGTCAGGCTGGCGTCGCGCTACCTGCCGGCCGCCGAGACCGCGCGGGTCGGCGGCGACTGGTACGACGCGATCCCGCTGCCCGGCAGCCGGGTCGCCCTCGTCGTGGGCGACGTCATGGGCCACTCCATGACGTCGGCGGCGATCATGGGCCAGCTGCGCACCACCGCGCAGACCCTGGCCGGGCTCGACCTGCCGCCGCAGGAGGTCCTGCACCACCTGGACGAGCAGGCGCAGCGGTTGGGCGAGAACCGGATGGCGACCTGCATGTACGCGGTGTACGACCCGGTCTCGCACCGGATCACCGTGGCGAACGCGGGCCACCCGCCGCCGATACTGCTCCACCTCGGCGGGCGCGCGGAGGTCCTGCGGGTGCCGTCGGGCGCCCCGATCGGGGTGGGCGGGGTGGACTTCGAGGCGGTCGAGCTGGACGCCCCGGCCGGTGCCACGCTGCTGCTGTACACGGACGGTCTGGTGGAGTCCCGGGTGCGGGACGTGTGGACCGGGATCGAGCAGTTGCGGGAGCGGCTGGCCGCGGCCGCGCAGCTGACCGGTCCGGACCACTCGCCGCCGCTGGAGGCGCTCTGCGACGACGTCCTGGACATGCTGGGTCCGGGCGACCGGGACGACGACATCGCGCTGCTCGCGGCCCGCTTCGACGGGATCGCGCCGAGTGACGTGGCGTACTGGTTCCTGGAACCGGAGGACGAGGCCCCGGGACGGGCCCGGCGCCTCGCCCGGCGGGCGCTCGCCCGCTGGGACCTGGAGGAGCTGACCGACTCGGTCGAACTGCTGATCAGCGAGGTCGTGACGAACGCCGTGCGGTACGCGGAGCGGCCGGTGACCCTGCGGCTGCTCCGGACGGACGTGCTGCGCTGCGAGGTCGGCGACGACTCCCCGCAGCTGCCCCGGCAGCGGCGGGCGCGGGACACGGACGAGGGCGGTCGCGGCCTCTTCCTGGTGAACCGGCTGGCCCGGCGGTGGGGGGCGACCCGGCTCTCGGGCGGCAAGGTGGTCTGGTTCGAGCTGGCGACCCGCACCTGAGACCGGGGCGGGCACCGGGTCCGTGCGCGTCGCGCGCGGTCCGGGGGCGCCGGCGAGCCCATCCGCTCCACCGCCGGGTCCGTGCGCGTCGCGCGCGGGCCCGCGCACGGCCGGGTCCCCCGCGCGGGGGCCCGGCCGTTTCCGTCACTGCCGGGACGGCGGGGTGCCGGGGCGGCCGGGCCGGGTGGGGTCCTGGCCCGGTTCGGTGTCGCCGCCGTCCGGCGGTTCGATCGAGGGCGGCGGGGACGGCTCCCCGGTCGTCGGCTCCCGGGTGGGCGTCGGCGGGGTGGTGACCGGCGTGCGCGTCGGCGTCGGCGGGGTGGTCACCGGGGTCCGCGTCGGCGTCGGGGGGGCCGGAGGGGTCGTGGACGGCTCCCGGGTCGGTTCCTCGGGGGCCTCGGTGGTCCGGGTGGGGTCGGGCTCGACCTCGTCGGAGTCCTTGGTCTCCAGGTCGAACTCCGCGTCGGAGCCGCCGTCGAGGGCGCGGGTCGTGTAGTCGCCCCAGATCTGGGCGGGCGTGCGGCCTCCGTTGGCGCGGCCCTCGTTGATGGTGTCGGTGAGGGTGACCTGGCGGCCCTTGGGGCTCTCGCCGAAGAGGCCGACGGCGGTGACGAGTTCGGGCGTGTAGCCCACGAACCAGGCGGAGCGGTTGTTCTCGGAGGTGCCGGTCTTGCCGGCGGCCGCGTAGTCGCCGGCGGCGCGGAAGCCGGAGCCCCCGGGCTTCACGACGCCCGTCATGGCCTTGGTGACGGTGTCGGCGGTCTCGCGGCTGACGGCCTGTCCGCCGATCGCGTTCCCGCCCCGGACCTTGCGGTCCCGGTGCTCGGCGGCCTTCACCAGGGTGGGGGTGACCTTCCTGCCGTGGTTGTCGAGCGTGGCGTAGACGCCGGCCATGTCCAGGGTGGAGGCGTTCATGGTGCCGAGGGACATGGCGGGGGCCTCGGGGAAGTCCTTGCCGTCCTTCATGCCGAGCGCGAGGGCGGTGCGCTTGACCTTGCCGGGGCCGACGTCCACGATCATCTGCGCGAAGACCGAGTTGATGGAGCTGTTGACGGCCCGCTGGACGGAGACGGAGCCGTAGTCGCGGTCGTCCTCGTTCTCCGGGGCGAAGGGGATGTCGCTGCCGACGACCTTCCGCTTGCTGGTGCCGTCGTAGACCGTGCCGAGGCCGATCGTGCGTCCGTCCTGGGTGGTCGACCCGTTCTCCAGGGCGCCGGCGAGGACGATCGGCTTGAAGGTGGAGGCGGGCTGGTAGTCGCGGCGGGTGGCGTTGGAGATCCAGTGCTCGGTGGCGCCGACGCCGCCGTACATCGCGACGACCGCGCCGGTCTTCGGGTCGACGGAGGTGGCGCCGGCCTGGACGGTGGCGTGCTTCGCGTTGCCCTTGCGGTCGAGCTTGGACTCCAGCTGCTTCTCGACGGCCTTGACGAGGTCCTTCTGCCGCTTCTCGTCGATGTTGAGGGTGATCGTCCAGCCGCCGGCCCGGATGTCCTCCTCGCTGACGCCCTGGCGGGCCAGCTCCTCGTTCGCGGCCTCGACGATGTAGCCGGTCTGGCCCTCCATGCCGGGCAGGGGCCTGGGCTTCTGCGGTACGGGGAACCTGGTGCCGGCGCGCTCGGCGGGCGAGAGCCAGCCCTCGCCGACCATGTTGTCGAGGACGTAGTTCCAGCGGTCCTCGACCAGCTTGCGGCCGGTGGCGTTGGCGGCGGTCCAGTCGTACTGGTTGGGCGCCTGGAGCAGGGCGGCGAGGTAGGCGCCCTGGGCGGTGGTGAGCCGGGTGGCGTCGACGCCGTAGTACGAGCGGGCGGCGGCCTGTATGCCGTAGGCGCCGCGCCCGTAGTAGCTGGTGTTCATGTACCCGGCGAGGATGTCGCTCTTGTCCATCCTCTGGTCCACCTTGACGGCGATGACCATCTCCTTGAGCTTGCGGCTCGCCGTCCGGTCCTGGCTCAGGTAGTAGTTCTTGACGTACTGCTGGGTGATGGTCGAGCCGCCCTGTTTGCCCTTGCCGGTGAGGGTGGACCAGACGGCGCGGGTGGTGCCCTTGATGTCGACGCCGTTGTCCCGGTAGAAGCTCTTGTTCTCGGCGGCGACGAAGGCCTTCTGGACCTTCTCCGGGATCTTGTCCAGGCCGACGATCTCGCGGTTGACCTTGCCGGTGCGGGCGAGGATCTTGCCGTTGGCGTACTTGTAGATGTTGCTCTGCATCGTCGCCTCGGCGTTGGCCGTCGGCACCGGGACCATGAGGTAGACGACGTACAGGGCGCCCGCGCCGATCAGGCAGAGCATGAGGAACGTGCCCAGGAGCTTCTTCGGGGAGAAGAGGCGGCGTATGCCGCCCTTCTTCGCCTTGCCCGTGTCAGGTCGGCCCATGTGTTCCGTCGCTCCGCTCGTCGTGTGTCCCCGCGCCCCGGCGCTGTGCCCGTACCCGCCGGACCGGCTCAGCAAGCTAACACCGACGAGGTGGACAAAGGAGACCGATCACGTCTTTTCCGGACGTGAGAATCAGCACCCGTACCCAGAGGAACCGACGCCCGGGCGGACCGGACGGTTGCGCGAAGGAGGCGTTCCGCTTACTGCCGCGCCGCTATACATAGTGCGTATACACCCCATGTACAGTGACGCGCATGTCCATCGGTCACACCCTCCTCGGACTCCTGGAGTCCGGCCCGCGCCACGGTTACGACCTCAAGCGCGCCTTCGACGAGAAGTTCGGCCACGACCGGCCGCTCCACTACGGGCAGGTCTACTCGACCATGTCCCGGCTCCTGAAGAACGGCCTCGTGGTCGTCGACGGCGTCGAGGCGGGCGGCGGCCCCGAACGGAAGCGGTACGCCATCACCGAGGCGGGCGTCACCGACGTCGCCCGGTGGCTCGCCACCCCGGAGAAGCCGGAGCCCTACCTCCAGTCCACGCTCTACACCAAGGTCGTCCTGGCCCTGCTCACCGGGCGCGGGGCCGCCGAGCTCCTCGACACCCAGCGCTCCGAGCACCTGCGCCTGATGCGCGAGCTCACCCGGCGCAAGAAGGACGGCGACCTCGCCGACCAGCTCATCTGCGACCACGCCCTCTTCCACCTGGAGGCGGACCTGCGCTGGCTGGAACTGACCGCCGCCCGGCTCGACCGGCTCGCCGAGGAGATCCGCCGATGACCTCCTCCCCGCTCCTGCGGGCCACCGGCCTCGACAAGGCCTACGGACCGACCCCGGCGCTCGCGGGCGCCGACTTCTCCCTCCGGGCCGGCGAGGTCGTCGCCGTCATGGGCCCCTCCGGTTCCGGCAAGTCCACGCTGCTGCACTGCCTGGCCGGAATCGTGCGCCCCGACGCGGGCACCCTCACCTACGACGGACGCGACCTCACCGCGCTCTCCGACAGTGCCCGCAGCTCCCTGCGCCGCACCGACTTCGGCTTCGTCTTCCAGTTCGGCCGGCTCGTACCCGAGCTGACCTGCGTCGAGAACGTGGCCCTCCCCCTGCGCCTCAACGGCGAGAAGCGGAAGACCGCCGAGGCCCGGGCCCTCGAATGGCTGGCCCGCCTGGAGGTCGACTCCGTCGCGGACAAGCGCCCCGGCGAGATATCCGGCGGCCAGGGCCAGCGCGCCGCCGTCGCCCGCGCGCTCGTCACCGCACCCCGCGTGATCTTCGCCGACGAACCGACCGGCGCCCTGGACTCCCTCAACGGCGAGCGGGTCATGCGCCTGCTCACCGACGCCTCCCGGGACACCGGCGCCGCCGTCGTCCTCGTCACCCACGAGGCCCGGGTCGCCGCCTACTCGGACCGCGAGGTCGTCGTGCGCGACGGCAGGGTGCGGGACGCGGAGTGGGCGGCATGAAGCTCCGCGCCTGGGCCCGCGACCTGGCGTTCGGCGCCCGGTTCGCGGTGGCCGGCGGCCGCTCCGGCCTCCTCCGCACCCTGCTGACCGCGACCGGCGTCGGCTTCGGCACGGCCCTGCTGCTGCTCGCCTCCTCCTTCCCGAACATGCTCTTCCAGCGGGAGGTGCGGGAGGCGGTCCGGGCCGTCGACGGCAGTGCGCGGGTCATCTCCCCCCGGCCCGACTCCTTTCTCCACCTCGGCCGGAACACCGTCTACCGGGACGACGTCATCAGCGGACTGCTGCTGCGCCCCGAGGGCGACGCGCCCCCGGTCCCGCCGGGCGCCACGACGTTCCCCGGGACCGGCGAGATGCTGGTCTCCCCCGCGCTCGCCGCACTGCTCGACTCCCCCGGGGGCGCGCTGCTCAAGGAGCGGATCCCCTACAGGGCCGTCGGCACGATCGGCGAGGCCGGACTCATCGGGCCGGCCGAGCTGCGGTACGTCGCCCACGTCGACTTCCTCGACACCGAGAACTTCGACGGGCGCGGCATACGGTACGGCTGGTCCGTGCCCGAGGAACCGATGAACGCGTTCCTGATCCTCCTCGTCGTCGTCGCCTGTGTCGTCCTGCTCCTCCCGGTACTCGTCTTCGTCGCGACCGCCGTCCGCTTCGGCGGCGAGCAGCGTGACCAGCGGCTCGCCGCGCTCCGGCTCGTCGGCGCCGACACCGCCACGACCCGGCGGATCGCGGCCGGCGAATCCCTCGCGGGCGCGCTGCTCGGCCTGCTCGTGGGCATCGGACTCTTCGCGGCGGCCCGGGAGTTCGCCGGAACCTTCACCGTCTGGGACGTCAACGCCTATCCCTCCGACGTCGCGCCGATGCCCGTGCTCGCCGTCCTCGTCCTCGTCACGGTCCCGGTCTCCTCGGTCGTGGTCACCCTCTTCGCGCTGCGCGGGGTGGCGATCGAACCGCTCGGGGTCGTCAGGGCCTCGGCTCCGCGCCGCCGCCGGCTGTGGTGGCGGGTCCTGCTCGTCGCGGCCGGCGTGGCCCTCCTCGTCCCGCTCATGGGCGACGTCCGGGTGACCGACACCAGCATCGACACCGTGGGCGTCGCGACAGGGACCGCCCTCGCCCTGACCGGCCTCACCACACTCCTGCCGTGGCTGGTGGAGGCATGTGTGAAGCGGCTGCGCGGGGGCCCGGTGGCCTGGCAGCTCGCCGTCCGCAGGCTCCAGCTGAGCAGCGGCACCGCGGCCCGCGCCGTCAGCGGCATCGTCGTCGCGGCCACCGGGGCGATCGCCCTGCAGATGCTCTTCCAGGCGATGGAGAACGACTTCACGCAGGCCACGGGCGAGGACGCGTCCCGCGCCCAGATCGCGTTCGGCACCGATGCCAGGACCGCGGACGAGGCCCGCGGGATGATCGACCGCTTCGAGCGGACCGAGGGCGTCAGCGGGGTGATCGGCGTCATCGAGTCGCGCGTGTGGCGGCCCGGCCCCCTCGAGAAGGGCGAGGAATTCGCCCCGATGGCCTCGCTCAGGGTCGGCGACTGCGCCTCCCTCGCGGAGTTCGCCGTCCTGCCCTCCTGCGAGGACGGCGACGTGTTCGTCTTCCTCTCGCACGGCGCTCAGGGCACCCCGGACGACGCCCGGGTCACCGCGGCCGCCCGGCCCGGTGCCGCGGTCGCCCTGCGCGACCCGCATCCGCACCCGGGCGAACCGAAGCGCCCCGAGGGCACTCCGCCGCCGCAGTGGCGCCTCCCTGCCACCGCCCGGATCGTGGACTCCCGCCCCGACCCGACGGGCATGTACGAGTACGGCGTCCTCGCGACCCCGTCGGCGATCGACGCCGCGCGGCTCGACGAGCCCGACGCGCAGGCCATGATCCGGCTCGACCCGACGGTGCCCGACGCCGCCGACAACGTACGGAACACGGCGGCCGCCATCGACCCGACGTCCTGGGTCCGCGACCTGAAGGAGACCGAGCGGGACGCGGCGTTCTCCAGCGTCCGCACCGGCATCCTGGTCGGCTCCACCCTGACGATGCTCCTGGTGGCGGCCTCGCTCCTGGTGACGACCCTGGAGCAGCTCAGGGACCGCAAGCGGCTGCTCTCCTCCCTCGTCGCCTTCGGCACCCGGCGCTCCACCCTGAGCTGGTCGGTGCTGTGGCAGACGGCGGTGCCGATCGTCCTCGGTCTCGTCCTCGCCGTGGCGGGCGGGCTCGGCCTCGGGGCGGTCCTCCTCGGGATGGGCGGGCAGCCGGTCACCGACTGGTGGGTCTTCCTGCCCGTCGTGGGGATCGGACTCGCGCTGATCGCGGCCGTGACGCTGCTGAGCATGCCGGTCCTGTGGCGGTTCATGCGCGCGGACGGCCTGCGCACGGAGTAACCCTCCGGGCGCGTGTACGAGGGAGGGGCGGCGGTTCCCGGGACCGAGGGTCTCAGGAGCCGCCGGCCCCTCCCGGTGCACGGCGCCCGGCGGCCTCCCTCCGCCGTACGCGCGGCTCAGGAACCCGCCGTCGCGTCCAGCACCCGTACCGGAAGTTCCCCCATGGCCTCCCGCAGCGCCCCGGCCAGCTCCTCGAACTCGGCCTGCCGGGCCGCGCCCGTCCGCATCGCGAGGGCGACCCGCCGGGCCGGGGCGGGTCCGGCGAAGAACCCGGTCCACAGGGCGTCGTTACGGGCGGTCTCGACGGTGACGGCGGTGCGCGGCAGCAGCGTCACCCCGAGTCCGCCGGCCACCAGCTGGACCAGGGTGGCGAGCCCCGCGGCGGTGGTGGTGACCTCGGCACCGTCCGTGCGCCCGGCCTCGCGGCAGATGTCCAGGGCCTGGTCGCGCAGGCAGTGCCCCTCGTCGAGGAGGAGCAGCCGCTGCTCCCTGAGCGCCTCGCGCGGGATGTCGTCCCGTCCGGCCAGCGGGTGCCCGGCGGGGGTGACCAGGACGAAGTCCTCGTCGAAGAGGGGAAGCTCGGTGACCCCGGGGACCCCGAGCGGCACGGCGAGGAGGAGCAGGTCCAGCCGCCCGGCCGCCAGCCCCTCCAGGAGCGAGGAGGTCTGCTCCTCGTGGACCTGGAGGTCGAGGTCGGGGTAGCGCCGGTGGACCAGGCGCAGGACCGTCGGCAGCAGGTAGGGGGCGACGGTCGGGATCACCCCGAGCCGCAGCACCCCGGTGAACGGGGCCTGCGCCGCCTCCGCCTCCTCCATCAGCTCCGCCACCGCGTCGAGGACGGCCCGCGCGCGCACGGCGAGCCGTTCCCCGGCGGGCGAGAGCAGCACCTTGCGCGTCGTACGCTCGAGGAGCTGGACACCGAGTGTCTCTTCGAGGGCCGAAACCGCGCCCGAGAGCGCGGGCTGGCTCATGCCGATGGCGGTCGCCGCGTCCCGGAAGTGCAGGTGCTCCGCGACCGCCGCGAACGCTCTGAGCTGCGAAAGGCTGGGCTGTTTGCCCCGGTGGGGTCCGGGCTGGGGGCTGTACGGGAATGCCACTGATAACCACCTTCGATCAACGCGACCCACTCTAGCTATTTCCCTGATCAATGCACTCCGTGCCATGCTGGTGATCCGTCCAACCCCCACGGAAGACCCCCAAAAGGGGCGCTTCCCCGCAGCAAGGAGAGCGCGTGCTCACTGTCGGTGACCAGTTCCCCACCTACGACCTGACCGCCTGCGTGTCGCTGGAGAGCGGCAAGGAGTTCGAGCAGATCGACCACAAGGCCTACGAGGGCAAGTGGCGCGTGGTGTTCTTCTGGCCGAAGGACTTCACCTTCGTCTGCCCGACCGAGATCGCCGCGTTCGGCAAGCTGAACGACGAGTTCGCGGACCGCGACGCCCAGATCCTCGGCGTCTCGGGCGACTCCGAGTTCGTGCACCACGCCTGGCGCAAGGACCACGACGACCTGCGCGACCTGCCCTTCCCGATGCTGGCGGACTCCAAGCACGAGCTGATGCGGGACTGTGGCGTCGAGGGCGAGGACGGCTTCGCCCAGCGCGCCGTCTTCATCGTGGACCCGAACAACGAGATCCAGTTCACCATGGTGACCGCCGGCTCCGTCGGCCGTAACCCCAAGGAGGTCCTGCGGGTGCTCGACGCCCTGCAGACC
Organism: Streptomyces sp. NPDC014907; assembly: GCF_055562975.1. Classification (NCBI taxonomy): domain Bacteria; kingdom Bacillati; phylum Actinomycetota; class Actinomycetes; order Kitasatosporales; family Streptomycetaceae; genus Streptomyces; species Streptomyces sp. NPDC014907. The sequence continues at coordinate 659,594 of NZ_JBVHEG010000001.1, forward strand.
GACGAGCTGTGCCCCTGCAACTGGACCAAGGGCGAGACCACGCTCGACCCGGTCAAGCTCCTCTCGGGCGAGTGATCCGGCATGGCTCTCGATGAACTCAAGGCGGCCATACCGGACTTCGCCAAGGACCTGAAGCTCAACCTCGGCTCGGTCATCGGCAACAGCGAACTTCCGCAGCAGCAGCTGTGGGGCACCGTCCTCGCCTGCGCGATCGCCTCGCGCTCGCCGAAGGTGCTCAGGGAGCTGGAGCCGGAGGCCCGGGAGAACCTGAAGCCCGAGGCGTACCAGGCCGCCAAGTCCGCCGCCGCGATCATGGCGATGAACAACGTCTTCTACCGGACCCGGCACCTGCTGTCGGACCCCGAGTACGGGACGCTGCGCGCCGGCCTGCGGATGAACGTCATCGGCAACCCGGGCGTCGAGAAGGTCGACTTCGAGCTGTGGTCGCTGGCCGTCTCCGCGATCAACGGCTGCGGCCAGTGCCTGGACTCGCACGAGCAGGTCCTGCGCCAGTCCGGCCTCGACCGCGCCACGATCCAGGAGGCCGTCAAGATCGCCGCCGTGATCCAGGCGGTCGGCGTCACCCTCGACGCGGAAGCGGTCCTCGCCGAGTAGGGCGCGGTCCCACCGCACGGGAAGGACCCCGGGGCACCCGCCCCGGGGTCCTTCCGCCGTTCCCGGGCCCTTCGGGAGGCTCCGTGCCCCCCTCTTCGGCCCCCGTCACTTCTTGAGGGCCGCCATCAGGGCGAGGACGTCCTCGGTCATCGGGGTCTCGATCCCGGAGAGGTCCGTCCGGGGGTCGGTCACGACCGGCTTCCCGTCCACCACTTCGCTCTGCTGGTAGAGGACGACGTCGATCTCGGCCTGGCCGTCGAGGACCCGGAGCCGGCCGCCGCCCTCCCCCATGTCCCCGAAGAACGCCTGCTCGCCGATCCCGTCGATCCTCTGCGGCAGCCCGGCCTGCCGGCACCGCGCCTCGAACTCGGGGCCGGGGTCGACCACCTTGTGCAGGGTGTACGTGATCCTGACGCCCTGCCCGGCCTCCGGCGGGCCGAAGCCGACCGTGCACTGCGACTCGTGGACCGCCGCGTCGTCCATCAGGGGGAAGGTGCCTTCCCCGCTCCGCCTGCCCAGCACACCGGTGAGCGCCTCCAGTCGCGCCGTCCCGCAGAGGCCCTTCACCTCCTTGTACCCGCCCAGGTCCGGGCCGGAGGGTGCGCGCTGCGCGTACGCGGAGAGGCCGGCGCCCCAGAGGGCCGAGGCCGCGACCGCGCCGCCGAGCGCCCATAACCAGGGGCGGCGGGCCCGGGGCGGCCGGGGCGCCGGGGCCCCGGTGAGCACCCCGGGGTCCTCCGGCCCCTCCTCGCCCTCCAGTTCCGGCTCCGAGATCACGCCCCGTCCTCCCCGGCGGGCGCCGCGCCGGGCGCCGGGGTGGGGGCGATCTCGTACGCGGTCGCCCCGCGCGGTTCCGGTGTCCTGCGCAGGGCCTGTTCGGTGCTGTAGGCCCGGAGGTAGCCGACCGCCGTGTTGGTGACGGCGACCAGGGGGACGGCGACGACGGCGCCGCCGATGCCGGCGGTCAGGCCGCCGGCCGCGACCGCGAGGACGACGGCCAGCGGGTGGACCCGCACGGCCCGGCCGAGGATGAACGGCTGGAGGACGTGGCCCTCGATCTGCTGGACGGCGAGGACGACGACCAGCACCATCAGGGCGGTGAACACGCCGTTGGTGACGAGGGCGACGACGACCGCGAGGGCGCCGGAGACGACGGCGCCGACCAGCGGGATGAAGGCGAAGAGGAAGATGAAGACGGCGAGCGGCACGGCCATCGGCACGTCGAGGAAGTAGAGGCCGATGCCGATGAAGACGGCGTCGATGAGGGCGACGAGGACCGTGCCCCGCACATAGGCGGTAAGGGTGCGCCAGGCGCGCGGTCCCGCGCCGGCGACGCCCGGCCGGGCCTGGGCGGGGACCAGCTTGAGCACCCACTCCCAGACCTTCCTCCCGTCGTAGAGGAGGAAGAGCGTCGAGAACATGGCGAGCAGGACGCCGGTCATCGTCTCGACGACGACGGTGACGCCCTGGAGGCCGACCTGGGTGATCTGTTCGGCGTTGGCGCCGACGGAGTCGCTGAGGTTCTGCGCGATGCCGTTGATCTGCTGTTCGGTCACGTGGAAGGGGCTGTTGAGGAGCCAGCGCTTGAGCTCCTCGATGCCGCCCTTGACCTGGTCGGACAGGTTGTCGATGTTGTCCATCACCTGCCAGACCACGAACCAGCCGACCAGGCCCATCACGACGAAGCCGGAGACGGCGGTGACGGCGGTGGCGAGTCCCCGGGGCAGGCCCCTGCGCCGCAGCATGGCCACGGTGGGCTGGAGCAGGGCGGTGACGAGGAGCGCGGCGACGAAGGCGAGGACGACCAGCTGGACGGAGCTGATCACCTTCATCAGGACCCAGACCGTGCCGGCGAGGACGAGCAGCCGCCAGCCCGCCTCGGCGGCCACGCGCATGCCCCAGGGGATCGCGGCGGCGGGGTCGGGGCGGGCGGCGACGGCCGGCGCGTACGAGGGGGGCGCGGGCACGGAGAGGCCGGTGTCCTCGGCGGCCCCCTCCGCGCGGGAGCGGTCCCCGGGTCTTCCGTACGGCGGGTCCAGTTCGTCGTCCCGTTCCGCCTCCGCCCTGCGCTCGTCGAGACGTTCACCCACGCGGCTCAGGCTCTCGCCCAGCCGGTTCAGCCACCCTGGCACTCTCGACATCTCTTCCCTCTTCCCCGCCCGCTCTTCCCGTCAGCTCCCCGGGTGCCCCTGAGCTCCGAACCTACACGTCCACGCGCGGGAAGCCCCCCGTCGCAGGACGACGGGGGGCTTCCCGGGGTTGAGGCGGCGGTGCCGGCCGGTACTAGGTACTAGTACGAGCGGTGCGTCAGCCAGTACGACCAGGCGTCGCACGGGCTGCCGTAGCGCTCGTTCATGTAGTTGAGGCCCCACTTGATCTGGGTGGCGGGGTTGGTCCGCCAGTCGGCGCCGACCGAGGCCATCTTCGAGCCCGGGTAGGCCTGCACGAGACCGTAGGCGCCCGAGGAGGGGTTGGTCGCGCGGTAGTTCCAGGTGGACTCGTGGTCCACGATGTTGCTGAAGCACTGGAACTGCCCGGCCGGGACGATCTGGCGGGCGATCGCCTTGACCTCGGCGACGGTGTACGAGCTCTGGGCGACGAGGGAGACGGACTCGCGGATCGCGGAACGGCTGGCCCGCTCGCTCTCCTCCTTCTCCTTGCGCTCCTTCTCGGCCTTGGCCTTGGCCTCGGCGGCCGCCTTGTCGGCGGCCTGCTTCTTCGCCTCGGCGTCCTGGGCGGCGCGGATGCGGGCCGCCTCCTCCGCCGACTTCCTCGCGACCGAGTCGGCCGCGGCGGCCTGGACGTCGGCCTGCTCGGAGAGGGACGAGACCTGCACCTGGGCCTGCTCGCCCGCGGGAATGTCCGCGAGGAGGGTGGTGTCGGCCGCGGCGGCCTCGAAGTTGTCGTCAGCGGACTGGGCGGCGTTGCCCGACGCGACGCCGACGACGGCGCCGACGGTGGTGACCGCGGTGGCCGAAGCCACCGCGAATCCCCGGACCGAGATCCGGCTCACACGGTTTCCTTCCAGCACGCCCGCACAGGTGACCACGCGGGCGAAATCTTGCCCCTGGCACTGGTCTCCGACGTACGGGGTCACAGGAGACACGGGCCCGTGGTGCTGTGGGCGGCATACGGCGGACGGCTGTTGAGTTGTGCGGTGGGCACCCCTGAGGATGCACGTGTGCCGTATGCGGGGCCTGACGGAAGCAAGACTCTGCCGGACGGCGCCACCGCAAGGCAATTCTGTGATGCGTGGGAAAGCTCACACCCCGACAGGAGCAAGCGTTCCGGGCGATGTTGCGGACAGAAGGGCGCCGCCCGGCTATGATCCTTCGCTTCGCCGGGCGGCGCCCACTGTCGTACGCGTACGGACACGTACGAAACGGTCAGATCTGAACGTCCTCCAGCATCTCCGTCACGAGCGCGGCGATCGGGGAGCGCTCGGAACGGGTGAGGGTGACGTGGGCGAAGAGCGGATGCCCCTTCAGCTTCTCGATCACGGCGACGACTCCGTCGTACCGGCCGACCCGGAGGTTGTCGCGCTGGGCGACGTCATGGGTCAGCACGACCCGCGAGTTCGCCCCGATCCGGGACAGGACGGTCAGCAGGACGTTCCGTTCCAGGGACTGGGCCTCGTCCACGATGACGAAGGCGTCGTGGAGGGAACGGCCCCGGATGTGGGTGAGCGGGAGGACCTCCAGCATCCCCCGGCCGAGGACCTCTTCGACGACCTCGCGGCTCGCGACCGAGGACAGCGTGTCGAAGACGGCCTGCGCCCACGGGCTCATCTTCTCGGCCTCGCTGCCCGGCAGGTACCCCAGCTCCTGGCCGCCGACCGCGTACAGCGGGCGGAAGACCATCACCTTCTGGTGCTGGCGGCGCTCCAGGACCGCCTCCAGGCCGGCGCAGAGGGCGAGCGCGGACTTGCCGGTGCCGGCCCGGCCGCCCATGGAGACGATGCCGACGTCCGGGTCGAGCAGCAGATCGAGCGCGATCCGCTGCTCGGCGCTGCGGCCGCGCAGCCCGAAGGCCTCCCGGTCGCCCCGGACGAGGCGCACGTTCCCCTCGGCGGTGACCCGGCCGAGCGCCTTGCCGCGCTCGGACTGGAGCACCAGGCCGGTGTGGACCGGAAGCTCGGCGGCCTCCGGCGCGTACAGCGTCTCCTGGTCGTAGAGCAGGTCCACCTGGTCGGCGGAGAGGGCCAGTTCGGCCATCCCGGTCCAGCCGCTGGAGTCCGTGACGGCGAGTTCGGCGCGGTACTCCTCGGCGAGGAGCCCGACCGAGGAGGCCTTGATGCGCAGCGGCAGGTCCTTGGAGACGACCGTGACGTCGTACCCCTCGGCCTGGAGGTTGCGCGCGACCGCGAGGATCCGTGAGTCGTTGTCCCCCAACCGGTAGCCGGCGGGCAGGACGCCGGGGTCGGAATGGTTGAGTTCGACACGCAGGGTGCCGCCCAGGTCCCCGATGGGGAGCGGGGCGTCGAGGCGTCCGTACCGGACCCGGAAGTCGTCCAGCAGGCGCAGGGCCTGCCGGGCGAAGTAGCCGAGCTCCGGGTGGTGCCGCTTGGCCTCCAGCTCCGTCACCACGACGATCGGGAGCACCACCTCGTGCTCCTCGAAGCGGGAGACGGCGTTGGGGTCGGCCAGCAGGACGCTGGTGTCGAGAACATAGGTGCGCCGGTCGGAAAGGCGGCGCTTCGTGCTGGTCACCACGGAAGGACAGACCCCCTCTGAAGACCCCTGTGAGGTCGGGGCGCGACGGAACCGGTGTCGCTGCGGGATGGGACCGGGATCGGGCCGCGCTGCGCGGGCCGTACCACGGCCCTCCGCTTCTTCCGTGCGTGTCCCGCACGGTCGTCCTGGTGCAAGGGGCCTCCCGGGTGGCGGTCTCCGTGCCGCTCACTTCACCAGGGATATGCCCTCGAACGGGGGCGGCCATGCCGGAGGGCACGGCGACGTGTGCGTGAACACGCGGTGATCGGTTCCGTCCGGGCGCCCGCCCCGTTCCCGCCGGGACGTCGCACGGGTCCCCTCAGGGCGCCGTGCCGGGGCGTCGCGCGGATTCCCTCCGGGCGCCGTGCCGGTGTCCGCCGGGTTCCGTCCGGGCGGTTCAGGTCCCGTAGCGCCGGTGCCGGGCCGCGTAGTCGCGCAGGGCCCGCAGGAAGTCGACCTTGCGGAAGGCCGGCCAGTGGACCTCGCAGAAGTAGTACTCCGAGTGGGCGCTCTGCCACAGCATGAACCCGGAGAGCCGCTGCTCGCCGCTGGTGCGGATCACCAGGTCGGGGTCGGGCTGGCCGCGCGTGTAGAGGTGTTCCGAGATGTGCTCGACGTCGACGATCTCGGCGAGCTCCTCGAAGCTCGTGCCCCGCTCGGCGTGCTCCAGGAGGAGCGAGCGGACCGCGTCGGCGATCTCCTGGCGCCCGCCGTATCCCACGGCGACGTTGACGAGTATCCCCGTGTTGGCCCGGGTGGCCTCCTGGGCCTCCTTGAGCACGGACTGGGTGCGGGCGGGCAGCAGGTCCATCGTGCCGACGTGGTGGACCCGCCAGCGGCCGTCGGCGGCCAGCGCGCGCACGGCGTTCTCGATGATGCCGAGCAGCGGCACGAGCTGCTCCTCGGGCCGGTTCAGGTTGTCCGTGGAGAGCATCCAGAGCGTGACGACCTCGACGTCGGTCTCGGCGCACCAGCCGAGCAGCTCCTGGATCTTGTCCGCGCCGGCCTTGTGTCCCTGCTCGGGGGTCCCGCCGGACGCCTTGGCCCAGCGCCGGTTCCCGTCGAGAATGACCCCGATGTGCTTGGGCACCTGGGCGTGGTCGAGACGGCCCTCCACCCGGCGTGCGTAGAGCCCGTACACCAGGTCGCGCAGGTTCACTGTTCTTTACCCCTCCGTGCAGCGACGGACCCCCAGGCATCGGCGGTCCGCAAGCCGCCACACTACTGCGCGGGGGGTGCGGGCTCCCAGCCCGGGACGGTCACAAGTCCGTGATAAGCAGAGATACGTGACTGATTCCCCCTTGTACCGCGCCTCCGCGGACCGCTACGACGCCATGGAGTACCGCCGCGCCGGCCGCAGCGGCCTCAAGCTGCCGGCGATCTCGCTCGGCCTCTGGCACAACTTCGGCGACGACCGCACGCTGGACTCCCAGCGGGCGATCCTGCGCCACGCCTTCGACCTGGGCGTCACCCACTTCGACCTCGCGAACAACTACGGTCCGCCGCCCGGCTCGGCCGAGCTGAACTTCGGCAAGATCTTCGCGCAGGACTTCGCGCCCTACCGCGACGAGCTGGTCGTCTCCACCAAGGCCGGCTATCTGATGCACCCCGGCCCGTACGGCGAGTGGGGCTCCCGCAAGTACCTGCTGTCCTCCCTCGACGCCTCCCTGAAGCGGATGGGCCTCGACCACGTCGACATCTTCTACTCGCACCGCTTCGACCCGGAGACCCCGCTGGAGGAGACGATGGGGGCCCTGGCCTCCGCCGTGCAGCAGGGCAAGGCGCTGTACGTCGGCGTCTCCTCGTACAACAGCGAGCAGACCGCCGAGGCCGCGCGCATCCTGCGGGAGATGGGCGTCCCGGCCCTGATCCACCAGCCCTCGTACTCGATGATCAACCGCTGGACCGAGGAGGACGGCCTCCTGGACACCCTGGAGGCGGCCGGCATGGGCTGCATCTCCTTCGTGCCGCTGGCGCAGGGACTGCTGACCAACAAGTACCTGAAGGGCATTCCGGAGGGCTCCCGGGCCACCCAGGGCAAGTCCCTCGACCCGGGCCTGCTCTCCGACGAGGTGCTGCGGCGCCTGCGCGGCCTCGCGGACATCGCGGAGCGGCGCGGGCAGTCCCTGGCCCAGCTCGCGCTGTCGTGGGTGCTGCGGGACGAGCGGATGACCTCGGCGCTGATCGGCGCGTCCGGCGTCGCCCAGCTGGAGGAGAACGTGGCCGCGCTCGGCGGCGCGCCGCTGACGGACGCCGAGCTGGTGGAGATCGACTCGTTCGCGGTGGACACCGCGGGGACCAACATCTGGGCCGACCGGGGCTGAGGACCCGGACGGGGGAATAGGGCGCGGCCCGGGATCCGGGCCGTGACCCGGGGCCGGGGGCCGGGGCGCGAGCGCAGTTCGGGCCGGGAGTCGGGGCGCGGTCCGGGATGTTCTCCGGGCTGCCGTCCGGGGCGGCGTCCGGGAAAGAAAACGGGCCGGTCCGTGGGGGGGATACGGACCGGCCCGAGGGGGGGTTTCCACCATAACCCTTCGGTGGTCGTGGTGCGCGCCACGTCGGCCGGGCGAGCCGCCCCGGCGCGGCCGGAGCCCAAGCGGGACAAGGGCTCCGAGGGCCCGTGGCGGATTCGCGCCCCGGCGTGGCGGCGGGGTTCCGTCCCTCCCAGGGGGGACGGGCGGGGAAGGGCGCGGCGTTGACGCGGGGGCCCGGGGCCCCGGCTCCCGGCGGTTCAGGGTGCGGCGGTGGACGCGTGTGGGCTCCGGGGTTTTCTGACTCCTGGGGTCAGCGTGACCCGGGCACCCGTGGGGCGTCCGGCGGACCGGCCCACGGCGTCGTCCAGGTCTCATGTCCCTCGTGATCGGTCCCTCGCGGCCACGGCGATCAAGGAAACGTCTCCGGCTTTCACTTGTTTCCAGCTCTGTGGAAACACACCGCCGGACTGGAAACCGATGAGGCTCGCCGGTTCGGCGAGCACCCGTGCGACGGGGCGTGCCTGCGTCCCCTCACCGCAGGGGCGGCTCCGGGCCCGGAATGAGCAGGGCTATGGTGGCGCCACAGATCTCCGCTGACCGGCCTGGAGCAGTGCATGTCTTCGTTGGATGAGTTGCGGGCCCTGCTGGGCAAGCCCGCGGACCGGCAATCGGACCCCGGCGACTGGGACGAGATCGAGCAACACATCGGCACCGCGTTGCCCGGCGACTTCAAGCTGTTCCTCGACGAGTACGGCAGCGGGGCCCTCTCCGGCGAGCTCGTCGTCTTCCACCCTCGTGGGTCGAGCCCGTTGCTCGAGCGCATGCGCAGGACGCACGCGATGTTCACCGAGCGTCGGGACCGGGCTCTCGGCGACGGAGACTCCGAACGCGTTCCGCACCCTTTCCACCCCGAGCCCGGCGGGCTGATCTCCTGGGGTTACGACCACGGCGGGGACGAGCACTTCTTCCTGCCCTGCGACCCGGACCCGGACCGGTGGAAGATCGTCACGATGGCCCACGAAGAGGGCTGTGAGACCTTCGACGGCCCGTTCTCGGGCTTCGCCCTGGCGTTCGTGCGGCGGCTGCTCGACGTTGACCGGTACCACGGCATCGCACCGGAGGATCTGGAGTTCCTGGAGCCGGAGGATCTGGAGGAACTGGTCGCCGCCGGCGAGATCGGCCCGGTGCGGCCGAGCTTCGAGCCGTTCTGAGACCTTCGTCGAGCAGCCGGGACCGCCCCGCACACCGCCCGGCCCCCTGCCTCCGGGGTGACGGCTCGGCCCTCGGTTCCGGATCGAAGAACCACCCCGAAGGGGTGCATGTCCGGCATTCGCGCCCCATGGGCCGGACAGGGGACACCCTTATGCGGAAAGGGCATCAGGAACCGGAACCCACAGACGCGCCGAGGAGGAGGCCGAGGAGACCGCCCGCGAGCATGAAGGGCCCGAAGGGGATCGCCGAGGAGCGGCCCGCCCGCCGGACCAGGACCAGGCCGAGGCCGTACACCGCGCCGAGGAGGAACCCCGCGAAGGCCCCGGCGAAGAGGACCTCCCAGCCGTACCAGCCGAGGGCCGCGCCCAGCGGGAGCGCGAGCTTCACGTCGCCGAAGCCGAGACCGCGCGGGTTGACCAGGAAGAGCACCAGGTAGGAGCCGCCGAGGACGGCCGCGCCGAGCAGCGCGTGGGGCCAGGAGCCGGCGCCGCGCGGCAGGAGCGCCGCGACCCCCAGGAGCAGCGGCACGGCGGCGGCGAGCGGCAGGGTCAGTCCGTCGGGCAGCCGGTGGACGCGGGCGTCGACGCAGGCCAGGAGGACCGCGAGGGGGGCGGCGAGCAGCCAGACCGTCAGTTCGGGCCGGGGACCCGTGGCGGCGGCGAGCGCGGCGCAGACCAGGAGCGTGAGGACGGGGGCGGCGGCCGGGACGGCGGCGGTGGCGCAGGCGCCCCGGCCGGGGCCGCCGAGCCAGCCGCGGCCGGGCCCCGCGAGCACGTGCCCGGCGGGACAGCGGTCCCGCCACGGCTCGCCCGGCTCCACGGAGAGCCGGTACGCGGCGCGCGGAACGAGCAGCCCCGCGGCGGCCCCCCACAGGGCGGCGGCGGTGATCAGCGAGACGTACACGGGGCCGACCCTAGGCAGTCGGCGCGGCTACGGTCTGGCACATGGCGAAATGGACGGACGGAACGGGGACCCTGACGGTGCCGGAGGGCCCCCCGGTGCCCCTGGAGGTGGCGGCGTCGTACCGGGCGCGGCGGCGGGGGCTGCTCGGGCGGGACGGGGTCGCGGGAGCCCTGCTGATCGTCCGGACCAACAGCGTGCACACCTTCGGGATGCGGTTCGCGATCGACGTGGCCCACCTGGACCGCTCGTTCCGGGTCCTGTCGGTGGTCACGATGCGGCCGGGCCGGCTCGGCATGGTCCGCCCACGCGGCCGGCACGTCCTGGAGGCGGAGGCGGGCGCGATGGCCGGCTGGGGGGTGCGGCGGGGGGTCCGCCTGGACGTGGCCGCTACGGGGGACCCGGGCCGAGCAGGGTGAAGGCGCCGTACGCGGCGGAGGCGAGGGCGAGCCCGGCGAGGACGGGGACGGCGGTGCGGGGCCCGCGCCCCGCGAGGGCCGCGGCGGGCGGGAGCAACAGCCCGAACGCGGGCATCATCAGGCGCGGGCGCGATCCGAAGTAGGCGGCGCCGACGAGGGAGACGAGGACGACGCCGACCGTGTGGACGAGCAGGGGCAGCGGCTGCCCCTGGCGCACGCACAGGACGACGAGCCCGTCCAGGAGGGCGAGGGCCGCGGTCAGGCCGAGGGCGGCGGGCCACGGCAGTCCCGCGATGAACCGGGCGAGCGCGAGGCCGCCGTCGACGGAGTTGCCCCAGGCGGCCTGGACCTCGAAGTAGGCGGTGGGGCTGTGCTCGCGGACGCCGACGTACACGACGTACCCGAGCCAGCCGAGGGGGGCGATCAGCACCCCCGTCACCGTCCGGAGGGGCGGCCGCCGGTCCCGTACGAGGGTGACGAGGGCGGTGACCGCGAGGGCGGCGATCAGGGCGACGGCCGTGGGGCGGGTGAGCCCGGCGGCGGCGCAGAGCAGTCCGGCGGAGATCCAGCGGCCGCGCAGGACGGCGTACAGGGACCAGGCGGCGAGGGCGGTGAAGAGCGTCTCCGTGTACGCCATCGACTGGACGAACGCGGTCGGGTACACGCCCCACAGGACGGCGAGCACGACCCCCGTGGCCGGCCCGAAGGCGTGCGCGCCGCACATGAGGATGCCCCAGGCGGCGGCGAGCCCGGCCGACCAGGAGACGAGGAGCCCGGCGGTGGCCGCGTCGAGGGGGAGCACCGCGGAGAGGACGCGCTCCAGGGCGGGGAAGAGCGGGAAGAAGGCCAGGTCGGAGTGGACGTCGCCGTTCGGGAGGGCGACCTCGTACCCGTAGCCGTGCTCGGCGATCCGCGCGTACCAGACGGAGTCCCAGCGGCCCTTCAGCCGGTGCGGCCCGTCCTCGCCGGTCGCGGCGGCCGCGATCAGGAGGACGAGGAGACCGAGCACACGGGTGGCGGCGTAGCCGCCGAGGGCGAGGAGGACGGGGCGGCGGGGGTGGCAGGGGCTGCCGGTGTTGTCGGGACGGCCGGGGTTGTCGGGACGGCCGGGGTTGCTGGGGCGAACGGGGTTGCTGGGGCGAACGGGGTGGGGCGGGGGCATGGGGTCGATTGTCCCGGGCGGGCGGGAGACGGCTCTCGGGGGTGCGGGGTGCGCGTGCTTCGGGGGTGCGGGGACGGGGTGCGCGTGCTTCGGGGGTGCGGGCGGTCGTGGGGCGGGGCGCGGGTGGTGCGGGACGCGGGTGGTCGGGGGGCGGGGTCTCCGTTCCGGCCGGCTCAGACGAGGAGGCGTCCCACGCCGAGGAGGACCACCAGCACCGCCAGCGCGACGGCGGCGATCAGCCGGGCCCGCCCCTCGGAAGGCAGCACGGCGACGTGCGGTCCTCCGGGCGCGGGAACGACGAAGTACACCCGGTGGGGGTGCGAGGCGAGGGTGACGCGCGCCAGCGACAGGCGGCGCAGCGTGATCCGGCGGCTTATCTCCCCCTCGCGCGGGAGGAGCCGGGGCGCCATGAGCTCGGCCGTCCTCTTGTCGACGCCGTACGTCGGAACGGCCCTCTCGCCGACCGCGTGGACCGGGGTCCAGTCCCCGCGTTTGAGGGCGCTCCTCCACGCCCAGTACGTCAGGGCGGGGAAGGCGAACCTGATCCTCTCGACGCTCGGGCGCCTGGTGATGACGCCCTCGGTCCACGTCACGGTCCTCGCGGTGCCCCCGCAGCGCCCGTGGAGCACGGTGCCCGTGCGATCGCAGTCGGGGCAGGCGCGGGCCCCCGACCCGGCGCACCGGGCACAGGTGCTCTTGCCGCGTCCGCGGCATCCGGCGCAGGCCGCCTCCCGGGTGCCGCACTCCCGGCACGTGACGCGTCCCGCGCTCCCCCGCCCGGCTCCGTCCGCCCGGTCGCGCGGCCGGTACGCACGGCGCCCCGTGCCGTCGCACCACGAACAGCAGGCGACCCCCTGGCACTCGTCACAGGCCTTGGCGGGTGCGCACGGCACCTCACCGGCTCCGCCGCAGCGGTCACAGGCCACCCGGCCGTTGCCGCACTCGCAGGACCGGTCGTCCACCGAACCGCGCCGCACCAGCCGCAGGACCGTCTCGGAAGCGGGGTCCTCGGGCGGCGGCATCCGGTACCGGTGGAGGTCGGAGCCGTACACGGGCCGGTCCGACAGGTCCAGGGCGCCCCGGTGGAACCGCTCCTTCTCCTCGCGGGTCTCCACGCAGCGCAGGATCTCCCCTTCGAGGAGGAGGTGCCGGGTGATCTCGGCCTTCCCCACGGGTGTGCGGCCGTCCCGGCCGCGCCGCCCGACATCGCGCCGTACGGCCGCCAGGACCTCCTCGTCACTCAGCACGCTTCCGCCACCCCCGGTCCGCGCCGGAGCGCGTCACCCCTGGCGTGTACGCGGAACGATACCCAACCACCCTGTGGCGCAAGGGGGTTGGAGCCGGTACGAGCCACGGGGCGGGGAGAGCGGGCGCCCGGGGCCGGGAATCGGAAATCGAGAATCGGAAACCGGGCGTTCGGGGCCGGGGCCGGGGCCGGGGAATCAGCCGAGGGACCTCATGCGGGCGAACCTGGCGGCCATGACGGGGCCGAGCCGGTGGACGATCGCGTGCCCGGGCTCGTTCGGGGAGGGCAGGTCGCCCAGGAACGAGGTGACGATGACCTCGTCGACGTCGTGGACCCCGCGACGGCTCTCCTCCTCCAGGAAGGCGAGCGTGCGGCGCCAGTCGGGCGCGGCCGGGTCCTCACCGAGGAAGGAGCGGACGGTGTCCTGGACGACGTCCCAGAAGAACACGTGGGGCAGCACACCGCCCTGATCGAGCACATGGGCCTCGTAGGCCTCGCGGAACTCGGGAATCCGGGTGACGAGGTCACTGACCAACTGCGCACCCGGTGTCACGCTCTGCGTCGTCGTCATCCGTTCAGGATGCCCGCGACCGACGGACGGACACCGCCGCTTCCGCTTTTTCGGAGAACACCCCCGGGTACGCCGGTCCGCCCGCCCGCCGTACGGCACGACGGGACGGGCGCCGCCCGGCACCACGAGAGCGGCAGCTCAGGGCGCGGCGGGCGGCGTGGTGCGCGGGAAGGAGATCTCGACCCGCCGGTTCTTCTTGCGGCCCTCCTCGGTGGCGTTGTCGGCGATCGGGTAATCCTCGCTGTAACCGCGGATGTCGAAGGTCGTCCCGGGATCGAGGACCCGGGCGAGCACCTGCTGCACGGCCACGGCACGCTGCTTCGAGAGCGTCAGGCCGTGCTCGTACGTCCCGAGGTTGTCGGTGAACCCGAAGACCCGGACCCGCCCCGACCCCTGCTTGTTGATCTCGGCGGCGACCGCGGCGATCCGGCTGGTGGCGGCGGCGCCCAGCTTGGCGCTGTCCTTCGGGAACAGGACTTCGGCCTGGAGCGCGAAGGTCACGTCCACGTTGGTGTCCTGCCGCCGCTGCGCGCCACCCTCCTCCTCGACGATCTGCTTGATGTCGAGGACCTTCGCGGGCGCGAGCACGGCACCGTCGGGCAGCATCAGCCCCGGCGCGCTCTCGTCGATGACGGGCGCGGGAGAAGCACTGCCGGCGGAACCGGGCGGATCGTCGGCGCGGGCGGCCGACGCGGTGGCGGTGACGGTGGCCGGCCACAGGACCACGGAGACGAGGGCGAGGGCGGCGAGGCGGCGGGGTGTCGTCGTCATGGCGTCGCCTCAGGAGAGTTTGAGGGTGGCGGGTTCGAAGGTGGGGAGCTGGAAGGAGACTTCGGTGGTGGAGGCGGGGGGGGCGGGGAACTGCATGAAGACGGCGGTTGTCTTGCCGGGGCCGAGGCTGTCGAGCGCCGACGTAGTGAGAGGGCGACCGTCCGTGTCACGAAGGACGTAATAGCGCTTCTTGCCGACCGAGTCGACGAGTGTGGCACCGCCCAAGGAGTTTCCGTGCTTCACGACCTCGGTCTCATCGCCACTCATCTGAGCCGGAATGATGCTTGCTTTGTCCGAGCTGTTTTTCAGCCGGCCCTTGACGGTGAGGAACCCGCCTTGGTCTCGATCCGCCGAACTGATAGCGAGTTCCAGACCTCTCTGCCCCTTGAGTACGGCCAGGGTCTCCGTCGACTCTTCAGGCTGTTGCGGATCCCGTGTCGCCGCACTCTTCTGGGAAGGGTTCGCCGTCGCAGAAGGTTTGTCCGATTTCGGCTTGCCCTCCGCGCCACAGCCGACCGCGAAAAGAGCTACCGATGCGACAGCGAGGGAGGCCAGCCCTCTTCGCGCGCACTGAACTTTCATGAAAAGCGCTTCCTTTACTCGTCGTCGCCAACCAGTCGGACAGTGAAGAGGTCGGCGGCACTGGGCAGCATTGGATCTTCGGGATCAATCGTCCAGTCAATGTCGCCACAGATGAGACCAGTGATCAACTCAGGCTCCGACTCCTCCCCTGGACCCGTCGGTCCGGCGCTTGGCTCGCTTTCCTCTGGCGTCGGCACTCCCGTTGGCACGAAGCCGCACTTCGGCTCGATCACAGCTTTGGCAGACGCGGTGGCATGCCGCGCTTCCGCTCCTGCCGTATCCACCGTGACCTTGAAGACCTCGCCCTCGCCGGGCAAACGAACACAACCGGCACTTGAGATTTTCGCACCATTCCTGGCAGCGAAGACAGATGCCTGTCGACAGGCGGGGGAAACGAGATAATCTTTCCCCTCGACGAATCTGCCCCATTGCGTAGGGTCGGAGATTACACCCAACCACCCCGCTCGCAGCTGATCCCGCACATCCTGGGCGGCTGCGAGTGCCGCTGCGTCTGCGGCCGTCTGGGCGCTGTTACGAGTGGCGGCGGCCTGACCGACGGCAAAGTAAACAAAGGCCAAGAACAGCAGGCCCGCAATGGCGGCAACATAGACGGGAAACGCCTGCCCTGCGTCCGGCAAATCGCGACCCGCATTTACTCGCCGCCACCACCGGTCAGTTCTGTGATCTTCTGGGAAATCGCGTTCTTGATCGACTGCCCGATGTCCGTCCCCGTGATCGCCACCACGATCGCCACCACCACCACGATGATCCCCAGGTACTCCACCGCCGTCTGCCCGCGGTCCCGGGAGGTCGTGTGGTCGGTGAGTTCGATCTTGGCCTTGGTCAGGGCCTTCAGCATCGCGTCGTTCATCGTGGTCCCCTCCGCGTTCGGACGCCTCCGCACGGGCACCGTACGCCGACGGGCGGGTCGGCGGACAGGGGCCGGAGGTCCGTTCGTGGGCCTCGTTCATCGGGCGGGCCCGGTGCCCTGGCAGGAGGTTATGGCCTCGGTGCGGGTGTGGGTGGGCGGTTCGGGGAAGACGGGCGTCCTCCCGGTGGAACGCCGGCCGCTCGGGTCCCTCATCTCCGCCTCCCTCGCACTCCTTCCGCACTGTCCCACATCCGGTTGCAGCCGCGAAGGCATTCCGTCGAAATGCCGTACGAACGAAAGACGGGAATGTGGCCGGAAGTCGACGGTTCATTTGCCCGCCACCGCCCCGAAGTCCGTTCCCGTGCCCAGGAACAGGCCCGCGCCCAGGAGGATGATCGTCGCCGGAACCATCAGGGTCGTGATGACCATCGTCGCCTTCGGGACCGCCTTCGCGGCCTTGCGGCGGGCGTTCTGGGCGTCGGTGCGGCGCATGTCGTTGGCGATCTGGATGAGGGTGTCCACGATCGGGGCGCCCAGTTCCTCGCCCTGCTGGAGGGCGGTGACGAACTGGGCGACCTGCTCCGAGTCGTTGCGGCGGCGCAGTTCGTCGAAGGCCTGGCGGCGGCTGACGCCCATGTCCATCTGGCGCAGGGTGATGCGGAGTTCGTCGGACCACGGGCCCTCGTACTTCTCCGCGACCCGTTCCAGCGCCTGGCGGAAGCCGAGGCCCGCCGAGACGACGACGGCGAGGACGTCCAGGAAGTCCGGAAGGGTGCGTTCGATCTGGTCCTTGCGGATGCGGACCGCCGACCAGATGCCCACCTCCGTCCAGAACGCCCCGAAGGCGAGGAGCAGCAGGGCCGTCGTGTACGAGCCCCTGCTCAGCATGACCAGGGCGCCCAGGGCCCCCAGGAAGCCGTAGACCGCCCTGCGCGCCCCGTACCGGTCGATGGTGAGACCGCCGGGGTTTCCGGCCAGGTCGATGCGGCGGCGCACCGCGTTGACGCGGGCGGGGCCCATCAGGCGCAGGACCGCCGGCGACCAGCGCATGCCCAGGCGGTCCACCGCCGAGTCGACGGCGCCCGTGCGGGTCGCGCCGACCTCCAGGGCGAGCCGGAGGTCGTCGGGGAGCTTGGCGTCGGCCCGGTAGAGGCGCGTCCCGTAGCAGGCGCCGGCCACGGCGAGTCCGGCCAGGAGGGCGAGGAGGAGGTCCACGGCGGCCGTCCCTACACGTCGATCTTCGAGAAGCGGCGGATGGCGGCGAAGCCGACCCCGTACAGGGCGAGGGCGACGACGACGGCGAGCTGCCCGAGGCCCGAACCGGTCATGCGGTCCAGGGCCCCGGGCTGCAGGTTGTCGATGAGCAGCAGGGAGCCGACGCCGATGACGGGCACGGAGTACGCGGTCATGCTCACCTGCGAGAGCTGGGTGCGGACCTCGCGCCGGGTCTCCTTGCGCTCCTCCAGGGTCTCGGTGAGGTTGCGCAGGGAGGAGACGACGGTGCCGCCGGCCCGGTTGGCGAGGACGAGGGTCGTGACGAGGACGACGAGTTCGCGGGAGGGCAGGCGTTCGGCGAGTTCGCCGAGGGCGTCGTCCAGGGAGGTGCCGACGGCGAGTTGCTGGGCGACCTTCTCCAGTTCGTCGCCGGCCGGGGCCTCCAGCTCTTCGGCGGCGAGGCCGAGGGCCATGCGGAGGGCGAGTCCGGCCTGGGTGGCGTTGGCCAGGATGCGGGAGAGTTCGGGGAGCTGGTTGATGAACTTCTCGATGCGCTTCTGGCGCTGCCAGTTCAGGTATCCGAGGGCGACCCAGACGCCCAGGAGGCCGCAGATCGGGCCGAAGAACGGCGACAGCGCCGCCTGCCCCACCGCCCAGAGGACCGCCACGGTCGCCGCGAGGGCCACCGTGAACTCCCCCGGGGTGACGTCGAGGCCGGTGGCCGCGATCCGCAGCTCCAGCCGCCGGCCCGGGGCGGTCCGGCGCACCCGCCGGTCGATGCCCCGGAAGCGGCGCCTGCGGCGGCCGGCGGCCGCGGGCTCGCCCGTCTCGTCCAGGCGGGCGACGAGGGCGGCGTGCCGGCGGGCCCCGCTCGCGTACAGCTGGACGCCGGTCACGGCCAGGACGCAGCAGAGCAGCGCGGCGCCGGTCGTCAGCCAGAAGGGGTCGGTCATGGCCCTTGCTTCCTCGGTCGTGCGGGGCCTAGACGGCTTCGCGGGTGGTCAGGTGGGCGTCGGTGACGGCCACGCCGAAGGCCTGCGGGACGGGCTGTCCGGCCAGGTAGAGCCGTTCGGCGACCCGGCGGGGCAGCGGGTGGTACGTGAACTGCCCGTGGACGCGTCCGTCGGCGGCGAGCGGCTGGGCGTGGAAGCGGCAGACGGTGGCGAGCAGGAAGCGTTCGCGGCCGTGCGAGGCGAGGACGGCGATCTCGGTGATCCGCCGGGTGCCGTCGGGGTGCCGGGTGAGCTGGACGAGGACGTCGACCGCGCTGTTGATCTGGTCGCGCAGGGCCTCGAACGGCACCTTCACCTCCGACATGGAGGCGAGGGTCTGGAGCCGCATCAGGGCGTCCTCGGCGGAGTTGGCGTGGACGGTGGCGAGCGAGCCGTCGTGGCCGGTGGACATCGCCTGGAGCATGTCGAGGGTCTCGCCGCCGCGGACCTCTCCGACGATGATCCGGTCGGGGCGCATGCGGAGGGAGTTGCGGACGAGGTCGCGGATGGTGACGGCTCCCCGGCCCTCGATGTTGGGCGGCCGGGCCTCCAGGCGGATGACGTGGGACTGCTGGAGCTGGAGTTCGGCCGAGTCCTCGATGGTGATGATCCGTTCGCCGTCCGGGACGAGGCCGGAGAGGGCGTTGAGGAGGGTCGTCTTCCCGGTGCCGGTGGCCCCGGAGACGATCAGGTTGAACTTGGCCTGCACGAGTCCGGAGAGCAGGAGCAGCATCTGTTCGTCGAGGGAGCCGAGGCCGAGCATCTCGTGGAGCGTGTACGCGCGCGGGAAGCGGCGGATGGTGAGGGTCGCGCCGGTGAGGGAGAGCGGCGGGATGATCACGTTGACGCGTTCGCCGGAGGGGAGGCGGGCGTCGACCATCGGGTTCGACTCGTCCACGCGGCGGTTGACGGTCGACACGATCCGCTCGATCGTCTGCATGAGCTGGTCGTGGGAGGCGAAGCGGAGGGGCAGGAGTTCGACGCGGCCGCCGCGCTCGATGAAGATCTGGTCGGGACCGTTGACCATGATCTCGGTGATCGAGGCGTCTTCGAGGAGGGGTTCCAGGACGCCGAGCCCCAGGGCCTCGTCCACGACCCGGCGGATCAGCCGGGAGCGTTCGGCGGTGGAGAGGACCGGGCCCTCGCGGCTGATGATGTGGCCGAGGACGCGTTCCAGGCGCGCCCGCCGCTCGGCGGCCGCGAGCGCGGACATCTCGGTGAGGTCGATCTCCTCCAGGAGCTTGGCGCGGAAGGAGGCGACGAGGTGGCCGTCCTCCCTGGCCGTGACCGCGCCCTTCTCCTCGGGGGTGCTGATCCGGGAGCGCAGGCTCATGGCAGGTCCTCCTCGTCGGGCGCCGGCATGGTGACGGTCTTCTTCGCGTCGCCGAAGTCGTTCCAGAAGGGGACGACGGAGGGGATGCGGACGGTGACGGTGACGGTGACCCCGTCGCCGTCCCGGTGGGGTCCCGAGACGGTGGGGCGGAGCCAGTCGCTCGCGGCCGCGGCGGCGGCCTCGGCGGCGCTCGGCGCGTCCTCCGCGTCGCTGCTCGCGGCCCGTGCCGCCGCGCGGGCGGCCGTGCCCGCCTGCTGGGCGGCGTACGCGGCGATGCCGAGCTGGAGGCCCGCGAGGCCGACGAGGAGCAGGATCGGGAGGAAGCCCAGGTACTCGACGGCGACCTGGCCGCGGTCGCGCGGGCGGCCGTTGCGGCGCCGCCGGGCGTCGCGGGTCCGCCCGTACGAACCGGCCGACCGGGTCTGCACGTGGGGGCGGGCCGGGCGGGCCGTCCGGGTCCGTCCGTACCAACCGGCCGTCCGGGCCCGCGCGTGGGGGCGGGCCGTCCGGGTGTTCCCCCGTCGGCGTGCCGTCCCGGGGGTGGGGTGGATGGTCATGGTGCCGGGTCCTCCTCCTTCACCGCGCCCGCCTCGGCCGTGACCCGGAAGAGTCCTCCCAGGCCCGGGACGAGGGCCGGGACCTGGACCCCGACCCGGACGCGGACCATTCCGCCGCCCGGCAGGCAGTCCCCGCCGGAGACGCCCCAGGCTCCGTCGATGTGGCGGCGGGCGGCGGCCGGTCCGTCGTCGTCGACCGCGCACGCCCGCGCCGCCTCGTCCGCCGCGTTCCCCGCCAGGGTGTACGCGTAGCCGACCAGGACGACCTGCCAGAGCAGGGCGAGGGTGAGCAGGATCAGCGGCACCATGCCGGCGAACTCGACGGCCACCTGTCCCCTGTCGCTCCCGGCGCCCCTGGCGCCGTCCCGGTGGGCGCGCATCGGTCAGCGGCCCCCGGTGCGGCGGCGCAGGCCGAGGGAGCCCCGGTCGCCGGCGCGGGCGAGCTGCTTGCCGGGCTGTTCCGCCGCCCGGTCCTGGGCCGTCCCGACGAGGCCCAGTTCGCCGGCGAGGGCCCACAGGGCCTGCTTGACGGTGGACCTGGCGTCGAGTTCGTGGAGGCGGCCGGCGTCGACGACGGCCTGGAGCTCCTTGAAGTGCGCGGGGACGGAGACGCCGGCGACGCGGGTCCCGGTGATCTTCTGGACGAGGGAGGGCTGGATCTCGCTGGAGCGGTGCTGCCGGTTGACGAGGGTGACGGTCTCCTCGGCCTTGCGGACCTGGAGCCGTTCCCACATGCGGACGGTCCGTTTGGCGGCCCGGACGGCGACGACGTCGGGGGTGGTGACGAGGAGGGCGGTGTCGGCCATCTCGATCGCGGCGGCGTTGGCGCCGTCGAGGCGGGAGCCGCAGTCGACCACGACGACCTCGTGGCGGCCGCGCAGGGCGCTGACGACCTGGCGGGCGGCGCGGTCGGTGACCTCCTCGCCGCGTTCGCCCTCGGCCGGGGAGAGCAGCAGTGAGAGCCCGGTCTCGTGGACGTAGACGGCGTCCTGGAGGACGCGGGGCGAGATGTCGGTGATGGTGGCGAGGTCGGCGACGGAGCGCCGGAACTGGACGTCGAGGTACGAGGCGACGTCGCCGTTCTGGAGGTCCATGTCGACCAGGGCGACGCTCCGGCCGGAGGCGCGGGCGGCGAGGGCGAGCTGGACGGCGGCGACGGTGGTGCCGACGCCGCCCTTGGCGCCGCTGACGGTGACGACGGTGCCGCCGGGGCCGGTGGCCCGGTCGGGGCCGGTGCCGAGGTGGCGGCGGACGCCGGCGGACCACTGGGCGGCGGCCTGGACGCGGCTGGCCAGCTCCTCGTAGCCGAGGGGGAGGGTGACCAGGCCCCGGGCGCCGGAGTCCATGGCGGCGGAGAAGAGGACGGGGCTGGCGTCGGCGGTGATGAGGACGACGCCGACGGCGGGGAAGCGGAGGGCCACCTCGCGGACGAGTTCGAGCGCGGGGACGGGTCCGATCCGCTCGTGGACGAGGACGACCTCGGGGAGTTCGTCCAGGGAGGCGGCGGCGAGACGGGCGAGGGTGTCGACCAGCTGGGTGGAGTCGGCGACCGGCGGAGCGGGTTCGGCGTCGGGGAGCTGGCTGAGCAGCGTGACGACGGACCGGGCCGCGTCGGGGTCGCCGACGGCCGGCAGGATCCTCGTGGTCATACCGGCCTCACTTGTCCTTGTCGAGCGTGTAGGTGCGGTCGCGCTGGTCGGCCGGGGCGCCGCCGCCGGTGGGGGCGACGAGGGCGAGGCGTACGTGCTCGGCGAAGGACTCGGCGTACGCGACGCGCTGGGTGTCGAGGGTCGAGAGCGCGAAGGTGATGGGGACGGTGGAGGTGGCGCGGTCGGAGCGGTCGGAGCGGTCGGAGACCGGGGTGAGCCTGCCGACGTCGAGGACGCGGGCGTTGGCGACGATCATCCGGGACTGGTCGGGGTCGCCCTTCTTGTCCCCCGCGAAGGTGGCGTAGATGTTGACGGTGGCGCCGGCGGTGATCTTGCCCGCGACGCCGGTGGCGGCGTCGATCATGATGGCGATCTCCTGCTGGCCCGGCTGGAGCGCCGGGCGGTCGACGATCATGTCCTCCTGGAGGAGGGAGCCCGCCTTGAGTTCGGTGACGGCGATCTTGCCCCGGAGCCGGCCGAGGTCGGTGACGGCGGTCCCGGAGAGCCAGCGCTTCGGCATGGTGATCTTCTCGAACTGCCCCGGGTTCAGGGTGGTGTAGGGGGCCACGTCCTTCTTGATCCGGTACGCGGTGGTCTCCGGGCCGACCTTGGTGTTCACGTCGCTGATGACGGCGAGGACGCCGGCGAAGGCGCCGAGGGCGCACAGGACGGACAGCAGCAGCAGGACGACGCCGCGGCGCTGGCGGGAGTTCATGGCCGTACTACCTCGATCGGAGACGTGGGTCCGGGCGGACGGGCGGGCTGGCGGGCGGCCGGCCGGTGGCGCGGGGCCGGCGACGGGGCGGGGAAGGGGCCCGGGGAACCGTTCACGGCAGGGCACGGGGGTCGTGCGGGCCGGGGCCGAGGGCGTGGGAGGCCGGCGGGGCCGTCCGTCCGGCGGGGCCCAGGGCGTGGGGGGCGGTGCCCGGCCCGTGGACGGCGACCGGGCCGGTGTGCGGCTCCCCGTACGCGCCGGTGTGGGGTTTCCCGTACGCGCCGGTGTAGGGCTCCCCGTACGCGCCGGTGCGAGGTTCTCCGTACGCGTCCGCGTACGGCCGTTCCCGGTGGGCGCCCGCGGGCGGTTCCCCGTGTCCGCCGGCGTACGGGGCCGTGTGCGTCCCGCGCTCCCCTTGCCCGGGAACGGTCAGCGGGGCCGCGCAGAAGCCGCAGCGGTCGCCGATGAGGTCCATGCCGCACCAGTGGCAGGTCTCGCGCCGTACGGAGGAGACGAGTTGGTGGAGGACCGGCAGGTCGGGGAGGTACGCGGCGAACTCGACGAGCTTGCCAGTGCCCCACCAGCCCGGTGAGGCGGCGGGCAGCGGGGCCTCCTGGACGGGGCCCGGGACGCGCCACCGGGGCACGAGGACGGTGGTGGGCCAGTCGGTCTGGAACCGGCCGCGGGCGACGAGGAGCTCGGTGGTGAACTCCGGCCCCGCGAGGGCCTCCCCCCCGTTGCCGGCGCGCACGATCTGCGGGGTGGGGCCGGCGAGGACGGCGAAGTGGGCGCCGGGCAGCCAGCTCTTGAGGTGGGAACCGAGGCCGACGGGGACGCGGTCGAGCCGGGAGACGGAGCCGAGGACGGCGCCCGCGTAGATGTAGTGGGCGAGCAGCCGGGCGGCGGAGGCGAGCACGCCGGGGCTGAAGTCGCAGCCGGCGAGCTGGCGGAGCTGGCGGACGAGCACGGCCGCGCCCAGGGGTGGCAGGTCGGTCCTGACCAGGGCGATCCGGTCGCTCTCCAGGAGGGAGCGGACGGCGTGGAGGCGGCGTGCGACGGGGGCGGGGTCGGAGGTGGGGCAGACGACGACCACGTGCCCGTACCGGGCGAGCAGCTGGCGCATGTCCGCGACCGAGGCGTCGAGCGGCCGGCCCTCGGGCGGGGGTAACACGGCGGCCTGCGGGGTTCCGGGATCGGCCGGAGGCAGCACCAGATCGGCGCTGGTGACCGCGATCGCTGTCGGCACGTCGGCCCCCCGTCCCCTCCGGCTCCCGGTGTCCCGGGAGTCACGGCTCACCTACCGCGTTCACGGCGTCACACCGGGGTGCCGCCGCCTCTGCACCTTATCCGCGTGCCCCGGGGTGGTGAACACACAATCCGCCAAGCTCCCTCCATTTATTCGGTCGTGCCGGGCCCCGGCACGACCGCCCGGGTGGGGTGCCCGCGCGGGGTGGCCGCGCGGGGTGGCCGCGCGGGGTGGCCGGGTGGAGTGCCCGGGTGGAGTCCCGCCGCTCCGGGGCCCGCCGTTCCTCCCGCCACGGCCGCGCGGACGGGGGCCACTTGCCGTCGGAGGCCTTGACAAGGCGATTGGTCTGGACCAGCTTGTTCCCACAACGGTGGCCACCGTCCGAAACCCGTACCCCCGTACGCCCCCTCCGTACGGCGCCGTACGGCCCCCTCCACATCCCCAACTCCCCCACGGAGGATGCACGTGGACCGCACCACCACCCGCCCGCGCGGAGGCAGATGGCTCGGCGGAGCCCTCGCGCTCGCCGTCGGCTCCGGGCTCGTCCTCGTCGGCGGCGCCGGCACCGCCCAGGCGGCGGACGTCAACGTCGCCAGGAACGCGGGCTTCGAGAACGGACTGGCCAACTGGTCCTGTTCCGCCGGGAGCGGCACCGCCGTCTCCTCACCGGTCCGCACCGGCACCGGCGCCCTCAGGGCGGCCCCCGCCGGCCTCGACAACGCCAAGTGCGCGCAGACCGTGACGGTGAAGCCCAACTCCACGTACACGCTGAGCGCCTGGGTCCAGGGCGGTTACGCCTACCTCGGCGCGAACGGCACCGGAACCGGCACCGGCTCGGTCTCCACCTGGACGCCGGACTCCCCGTCCTGGAAGCAGCTCACCACCACCTTCACCACGGGCGCCTCCACCACCTCGGTCGAGATCTACACCCACGGCTGGTACGGCACCTCCCCCTACCTCGTCGACGACGTGAGCGTCTTCGGGCCCGACGGGGGCGGCGTCCCGGACCCCGACCCGGTCGTCCCGTCCACCCCGGCCGGCCTCGCGGCGGGCACCGTCACCTCCTCCTCCGTGAGCCTGAGCTGGGGCGCGGTCTCCGGCGCGACGGGCTACAAGGTGTACCGGGACGGCGCCGCCCCGCAGGCCGTGAGCGGCACCTCCACGACGGTCACCGGGCTCACCGCCGACACCGCCTACCAGTTCCAGGTGTCCGCGACGAACGCGGCGGGCGAGTCCGCGAAGTCCGCCGCCGTGACGGCGCGCACCGCCAAGAACCAGACCGGCCCCGGCCCGTCCGTGCCCAAGCACGCCGTGACCGGCTACTGGCAGAACTTCGACAACGGCGCGGCCAAGCAGAAGCTGCGGGACGTGCAGGCGGCGTACGACATCATCGCCGTCTCCTTCGCCGACTCGACCGCCACGCCCGGGCAGATCACCTTCACCCTCGACCCCGCCGTCGGCTACGCCTCGGTCGCCGACTTCAAGGCCGACGTCGCGGCCAAGAAGGCGGCCGGCAAGTCGGTGATCATCTCCGTCGGCGGCGAGAAGGGCAACGTCACGGTCAACAGCGACGCGAGCGCGACCGCCTTCGCCGACAGCGCGTACGCCCTGATGCAGGAGTACGGCTTCAACGGCGTCGACATCGACCTCGAACACGGCATCAACTCCACCTACCTCACCAAGGCGCTGCGCCGGCTCTCCGCGAAGGCGGGACCGGGCCTGGTGATCACGATGGCCCCGCAGACCATCGACATGCAGTCCACGGGCACGGAGTACTTCAAGACCGCGCTCGCCGTGAAGGACATCCTCACGGTCGTCAACACCCAGTACTACAACAGCGGTTCGATGCTGGGCTGCGACGGCAAGGTCTACAGCCAGGGCTCGGTGGACTTCCTCACCGCGCTCGCCTGCATCCAGATCCAGGGCGGCCTCGACCCGTCCCAGGTCGGCCTGGGCGTCCCCGCCTCCACCCGGGGCGCGGGCAGCGGCTACGTCTCCCCGCAGGTCGTGAACAACGCCCTCGACTGCCTGACGAAGCTCACCGGCTGCGGCACCTTCAAGCCGGCCCAGGCCTGGCCGACGCTGCGCGGCGCGATGACCTGGTCGACCAACTGGGACGCGACGGCCGGGAACGCCTGGTCGAACGCGGTCGGCCCGCACGTGCACGGCCTCCCGTAACGGGCGCCGGGGTCCTTCCCGCGGCCGGGGTCCTTCCCCCGGCGGGGAGGGGCCCCGCAGCCGGGAGGGGTCCGCGCGCGCAGGGCCTCCCCGCGTGAGGCCCTTCCCCGTACGAGCCCTTCCCCGTACGCGTACGCCCTTCCCCCGCGCGTACGGAACCCGCAGCGCCGCCGCTCCCCCGGCGGCGCTGCTCCGTTTCGGGAGCGGTGTCCCGGGCCGCGGGAGGGGGCGTCTTCAGCGGCGGGGCAGGAATCCGGCCAGGACCGCGTCGAGCCGGACCATCCACGCGTCGACGCGGGCGGCGCGGCGGCCGTCGAGTTCGCACGTGTACGCGCCGCCCTCGCGGAGCGCGACCACGACGCGCAGTCCCCGGCCGCGCCGGGTCCGCAGCAGGTCCACGCCCGCGATCTCCTCCCAGGAGAACTCCACCTCCTCTCCGTAGAGCTGGAGGTGCACCCCGGAACGGTCCACGACGACCCCGGACACCCGGTCGGCGGCCACGAAGACGGACGGGTCCTCCGGCGCCGAGGAGGGCGGCGGGGGGACGTCGAAGGCGGCGGGGGGTCCGTAGCCCGGGACGGGCACGGTGCCGGCCGGGGGCCCGAAACCCGCTGCGGGCGCGGGCGGGTAGCCGTACCCCGGCGGGGCCACGGGCGCGGGGACCGTCACGAAACCGGCCACGGCCGCCGCGTCGGCACCGGCGGGCGGCACGGAACCGGGAGGGGGCGCGGAACCGGCAGGAGCCGCGAGCCCGGGAGAGGGCGCGGAACCGGCAGGGGTCGCGGAACCAGGAGGGAACGCCGGGCCGGCCGGGTTCGCGGAACCGGCAGGAGCCGCCGGGCCGGTGGGGACCACGGAACCGGGAGGAGTCGCGGAACCGCCGGGTGTCGCGGGCGCTCCGGCCCCCGCCCCCGGTACGGCCACCGTGGCGGGCGGCGTCCCCGTCCCCGCCCCGGCTCCCGTCCCCGCTCCGGCTCCCGCCCCCGCTCCCGTATCCCCCAGCACGTCCAGGATCTCGTCCGGTGTCGGCCGTTCGGCCGGGTTCTTGGCGAGGCAGCGCGCCACGAGGCCGCGCAGGGCCTCCGGGACGGCGCCGAGGTCCGGGGCCTCGTGGACGGAGCGGTACATGAGGCCCATGGGCGTGCCCTCGCCGAAGGGGCGTCCGCCCGCGGCGGCGACGAGGACGGCGCCGAGGGCGAAGACGTCGGCGGCGCCCGTCACCTCCTCGCCGAGGGCCTGTTCGGGGGCGAGGTAGCCGGGGGTGCCGAAGGCGGAGCCGGTGGCGGTGAGCCGGGTCGACTCGACCGCGCGGGCGATCCCGAAGTCGAGGACGCGCGGCCCGTCGGACGCCATGACGATGTTGCCGGGCTTGAGGTCGCGGTGGACGAGCCCGCAGGCGTGGATGGCCTCCAGGGCCTCCGCGAGCGCGGCCCCGAGCGCGCGCAGCCGCGCCTCGTCCATCGGGCCCTCGGCGGCGACGAGTCCGGCGAGCGTGGGTCCGGGGACGTAGGCGGTGGCGAGCCAGGGCGCCTCGGCGTCGGGGTCGGCGTCGACGACCTGCGCGGTGTGGAAGCCGCCGACCCGCCGGGCCGCGGCGACCTCGGCGCGGAAGCGCGCGCGGAAGGAGGGGTCGGAGGCGAGTTCCGGCCGCGCCACTTTGACGGCGACGGCGCGTCCGCCGCGCGAACGGGCGAGGTACACGGTGCCCATGCCGCCTTCGCCCAGCTTGTTCTCGATGACGTATCTGCCGATGAGGGTCCCCACGCGGGACAGTATGACCGAACTCCCCATCTTGACCCGTCCATGACATGAGACCACCATGTGCCGGGCACGCCGCTCCACTTCGCTCCGTCGTTGTCGTTGTCGCACCCCACCCCCCACCCAGGAGACAGCATGCGACGTCCCCTCCGCGGCAGGAGGTCCGCCGGTCTGGCGGCCCTCGTGGCACTCGCCCTCGCGGCGCCCCTCTCCGCGCTCCCGACCCCCGCCGGGGCCGACCCCGCACCGGCCGGCACCGCCCGCGCCGCCGGGGCCGGGGAGGTGATCCGGCAGTACGAGATCGCCGGGCCCTCCACCCCCGCCGCCCGCACCGCGCTCACCGCCACCGGCGTCTCGATCGACGAGGCCGACGCCCGCTCGGTCGTGGTCAGCGCGAACGCCGAACAGCTCGGGCGCCTCAGGGCCCTGGGCCACGAACCCGTCGCCCTGCCCGGCCCGCCGGACCGGGGCGGGGCCGCCCGGTCGGCGCTCGGCCCGCTGGACTTCCCGTCGGCGGACTCCCGCTACCACAACTACGCCGAGGCGAACGCGGAGATCGACCAGCGGATCGCCCAGTACCCGTCGATCATGAGCAAGCGCGTGATCGGGAAGTCGTACCAGGGCCGGGACATCGTCGCGATCAAGATCAGCGACAACGTGGCCGCCGACGAGAACGAGCCCGAGGTCCTCTTCACCCACCACCAGCACGCCCGCGAGCACCTCACCGTCGAGATGGCGCTCTACCTGCTGCGCGAACTCGGCGCGGGCTACGGCACGGACAGCAGGATCACCAACGCCGTGAACGGGCGCGAGATCTGGATCGTCCCGGACCTCAACCCGGACGGCGGCGAGTACGACATCGCCTCCGGCTCGTACCGGAGCTGGCGCAAGAACAGGCAGCCCAACTCCGGCTCCTCGTACGTCGGCACGGACCTCAACCGGAACTGGGACTACAAGTGGGGCTGCTGCGGCGGCTCGTCCGGCTCCAAGAGCTCCGAGACCTACCGGGGCGCGGCCCCCGAGTCCGCCCCCGAGGTGAAGGTCGTCGCCGACTTCGTCCGCTCCCGGGTGGTCGGCGGGAAGCAGCAGGTCAAGGCGGCCATCGACTTCCACACGTACAGCGAACTGGTCCTCTGGCCCTTCGGCTGGACCACCGCCGACACCACCACCGGCATGACCGCCGACGACCGGAACGCCTTCGCGGCCGTGGGGAAGAAGATGGCGGCGAGCAACGGCTACACGCCCGAGCAGTCCAGCGACCTGTACGTCACGGACGGCTCGATCGACGACTACCTGTGGGGTGCGCAGAAGATCTTCGCGTACACCTTCGAGATGTACCCGTCCTCGTCCTCCGGCGGCGGCTTCTACCCGCCCGACGAGGTCATCGAGCGCGAGACGGCCCGCAACCGGGACGCGGTGCTCCAGCTCCTGGAGAACGCGGACTGCATGTACCGCTCGATCGGGAAGCAGGGGCAGTACTGCGCGTCCTGACCCCCTGAACGGAAGCCGTGGCCGGCGGGAGGCGCTCCCGCCGGCCGCACGCGCGGGCGCCGGCCGGGCCCGGTGTTCCCGGGTCCGGCCGGCGCTCGTTCCGGTCGCGCGGTCGCGCGTTCGCGGGGGCGCGCCGTTCGCGCGGACGCGCCCCCGCGAACGGGTCAGCGGCGCAGCTTCAGGCGGTGCACCCCTCCGTCGACCGTGCCCACGTAGAGCGTGCGGCCGTCGGGGGCGGCGGCCAGCTTGGTGGTGTCGGTGTTCTGCAGGCCGCTCGAAACGTTCTCCCACGTCAGGCCGTTGTCGGTGCTGCGCAGTACGCCCCGGCCGCCCTGGACGAGTCCGGACGCCGTCGAGCGGGCGGTGGCCGCGTAGAGCGCTCCGCCGACCCGCAGCAGGTCCGAGACGTGGACCGCGAGCGGACCGGTGTCGGCGGTGCGGAAGGTCCTGCCGCCGTCGGTGCTGACCCGGACGGACGAACCGCCGACGATCAGGCTCCGGCCGTCCGTCGCGATCGCGGAGACGGGCCCCCCGGCGACCCTGGTCACGGTGACGCCGCCGTCGTCCGAGCGGTAGAGGCCCGAGGTGTTGCCCAGCCAGAGGCGCCGCGGGTCGCGCGGGTCCCCGGCCATGGCCTCGAAGGCCTTCTCGTGGAAGAGGTTCTTCCAGGTCCTGCCGCCGTCGAGGGTCGAGAACAGCCCGTGGCCCATGATGCTCCTGAAGCCGACCGTCACCCGGTCCGGGTCGGCCGGGTGGACCAGGAGCGAGGTCGGGACCTCCGACGACGTGCCCTTCACCTGCCAGGTCCGGCCGGCGTCACCGCTGCGGGAGACCTCGAAGAGGCCGGTCGCGGTGCGGCGGACCTGCCACACCACCGTGCCGCCCCCGGCCGGGACGGCGATGTGCGAGGTGAGGCGGCCGGTCATGCCCTCGCCGCCGGACGGGCCCCACTCGGGGCTCGCGACGGGGATCGCGGTGCGGTAGGTGCCGCTCACCGTTCCGGCGAGCAGCCGGTCGCCGCCGACCGCGAGGGCGAGGACGGACAGGCCCTGGACGCCGATCCTCCGGTAGCCGGTGCCGTCGGCCGAGCCGCGGTACAGGCCGTCCTGTTCGCTGGACACGGTCACCGAGCCGTCGGCCCAGCGGTCGTAGTCCATCGCGATGGCCGCCCTGGAGGGGGCGGGCGCGGGCTTCCAGGTCCTGCCGTGGTCGTGGCTCACCTGTCCGGCGCCGAACAGCGTGCGCAGGTACAGGTCGCCGCCGGAGGCGGACAGTCCGTGGCCGCCTTCCTCCAGGGGAAGCAGGGTGGACCAGGTGCGGCCCTTGTCGTAGGAGCCGCGGACGCCCGTGCCGGGGACGTAGGTCGCCACCACGGTGGAGTCGGCCGCCATGCCGTAGACGCCGGCCGACGGCTCGTCGAGGATCAGGCGCGCCGCGCCGGGGTCGCCCTTGCCGACGCCGTCGATCCGCCAGACGTCGTTGAAGGTCGCCAGGTACAGGGTGTCGCCGACGAGGGCGGCCTCGCGGACGGGACCGGACACGCCGGTGGGGTACGCGGTCCAGCTGTCGCCCGCGTCCGTGCTGACCCTCAGCGTGTCGCCGGTCACGGCGGCGAGGGTGCGGGTCTCCTCGTCCGCGACGAACTCGTCGACGCGGACGTCGGGCACGTCGAGCTCGCGCCAGGTGCGGCCGTTGTCGTCGGTGCGCAGGATCGTGCCCCGGCGGGTGGGGTCGCCGGCCGAGTTCACGGCGTACCACCAGCGGTCGGGGCGGCGGGCGTCGACCACGACCGGCCCGGTGCCGTTGCCGTCGGCGACCGGCAGCCGGCCGACCTGGCGCCAGTGGGCGCCGCCGTCGGTGGTCAGCCAGGGGGCGGCCTTGCCGTACTGGGTCATGACGGCCTGCTTCGGCCGGGCGGGCGAGAGCGCGACGTGTCCGGCCTCGCTGTTCGGGCCGATGGGCTCCCAGCGGTCGCCGCGGCCGCCGACGGGGGTGACCTCGAAGGCGCCGGTACCGGTGATCCGCCGGCCGTCGGCGGTCGTGGCCCGCACGGACAGCAGGTGGGCGCCGGCCGCCTTCCCGGTCACGTCGGCCTGGTAGTAGCCGGCGCCGTTCATGGTGGTGGCCAGCGTGAAGGCCCTGCCGCGCGGCGGCGTGACGGTGATCTCCGGCGGCGCCTTCAGGGCGGCCGGGGCGGCGACGTGCACGGTGGAACGGCCGTCGCTCGGGTCGGGGGACGCCTGGACGACCAGGTGCCGGACGACGAGCAGGTACGGCACCCGGAGGGCCGGGCCGTGCGCGGGGGTGGCCGTGATCCGGCCGCTGATCTCCGTGTCGGCGGCCGGGCGGTCGGCGCGCAGGGTGACGGTGACGGTCGTGCTCCCCCCGGCGGGGACGGTGACGCGCGCCGGGGAGACGGTGGCGGGCCCGGTGCTGCCGAGGGTGGTGGTCAGCGGCTCCTTGCCCGGGTTGGTCAGGCGCACCGTCGCGGTGCCGCCGACGGTCCTGTCCGCCAGGTCGGCGAGGCCGAACGAGACGGACGCCGGGGACGCGGCGAGGGTGGCGGACGCCGCGGCGGCCACGTCGAGCCGTCCGCCGCCCGCGACGGTGGGGCCGGGGCCGGTGAGCTGCTTCGCGGTGCCGACCAGCGCGGACCTGATCCCGTCGGGGTCCCGGTCCGGGCGCAGCTGGCGCAGCAGGGCGGCGGCCCCGGCGACGTGCGGGCTCGCCATCGAGGTGCCCGACATGCGGTAGACGCCGGGTCCGTACATCGAGGTGGGGATCGTGGAGCGGATCTCCACGCCGGGTGCGACCAGGTCGGGCTTGAGGCCGAAGCCGGTGCCGGGGCCGCGCGAGGAGAACGAGGCGATCTCGTCGGTGGAGTCGGTGCCGCGCAGGGTGACGAGCACCTTCCCGGCGGCCAGCGCGCGGCTCAGCTGGGCGTACTGGGTGGTGTCGATGCCCATGACGACCAGGCGGTCCATGCGCAGCGAGTCGCCGGAGGCGGCGGTCCGCGCGATGTCGGGGCGGGCGGGGGTCGCCGGGACCCCGACCGTTCCCGGGGCGGCGGCGAGCACGGGCCCGGCGTGGGACGGGAGGCCGCCGAGCACGGCGAGCGCGCCGCGCTCCTCGGCCTCGCGCGCCCAGTCGATGTCGCTCTGGCTCAGGACGTCCGTGCCGGGCGCGACGAGGATGTCGGCCCGGAGGATCTTGCCCCGTACGTCGCCGACCCGCTTCCAGTCCTCTGCGGTGCCCGCGCCGACGTCCACGAGCGGGGCGGTGACCGGCTCCGGGGGCGGGTTGGCGGACAGGATGCCCCGGTACGTCTGGATCAGTTCGGGCTCCTTGCCCGCCAGGTACGCGCTGGGCGTCCGCAGTCCGCTGGTGGAGGCGCCCACCGCGATGACGCCGTCGGCCGAGGCCGGGGTGTTGACGGTGCCGCTGCCGGGCCCGGAGTTGCCCGCCGCCGCGACGACGACCACGCCGGCCCGCACGGCGGCGGTCGCCGCGCGGCCCAGCGGGTCGGTGCCGTCGCCGGGGCCGCCGAGGCTCATGTTGACGACGTCGGCCCGGTGGGGGTTGGCCGGGTCGGCCGCCGCCTCGATGCCGGCGATGATGTCGGAGGTGTAGCCGCTGCCGCCCGCGTCGGTGACCTTGTAGGCCAGCAGGCGCGCGTCGGGCGCCATGCCGGTGACGCCCCCCTTCCGGGCCGCCTTGCCCGCGATGATGCCCGCGACGTGGGTGCCGTGGCCGTTGTCGTCCATCGGGTCGCCGTCGCCGTTGGCGAAGTCGTAGCCGCCGATGACCTTGTGGCCCTCGCCGAAGCCGCCGCCCAGGTCCGGGTGGCCGTAGTCCACGCCGCTGTCCAGGACCGCCACGACGGTGCCCTCGCCGGTGGCCTTCGCCCCGGACGGGTCCTCGCGCTTCCACACCTCGGGCGCGCCGGTCAGCGGCACACTGGCGTCCGTGCTCACCTGTATCCGGGTGTCGGGCAGGACGGCGGCGACGCCCGGCAGCGCGGCCAGCCGCGCCGTCTCGGAGGCGGGCACCGTCATGGCCACGGCGTTGACGAGCAGGCCGAGTTTGCGGGGCGAGGCGGGGTGCAGTCCGGCGTTCCGCGCGGTCGCGACGAGGGCGTCCTGCCGTGCCGCCAGGGCCCGCCGGGCGGTGCCGACGGCGGAGGCCGCGGCGGCGGCCGGGGACGTGAGGGAACCGCCGGGCGCGGCGGCGACGGCGGCGTCCCCGGACAGTTCGACGATGACCCGCCGGTTCGGGTCGGGTGACTTCGCGGTGGCGGTCGTGGCGCCGGGCATCGCGGTGAGCGTCCCGGCGAGCGCCACGGTGGTGACCGTGACGGCCACCAGGCGCCGGCTTCTTCGTGGTTTCTTGGCCATGGACAAAGGTCCTAGTGCCGAAGTCACTCTCCGTACAACGGATTCCGGCGGCCCATTGCTGCCGCTGGCACAAGTGGGCCAGTATCCGCATATGACGACCGAGCTCACCGCCGCAGGGATCGACCCGTTCGACGAGAACGTCTACCGGGCCGTGCTGACCCGGCGTACGGCGGCCCCGGCCGAACTCGCCGCCGACCTCGGCTGCTCCCCCGTCCGCGCCGCCAGGGCGCTGGACCGGCTGCACGACCACGGTCTGGTCGGGCGGCTCGCGGGCGTCCGCCGCCGGTACGCGGCGATCGAGCCGGAGGCGGCGGTGGAGTCCCTGGTGCGGGCCAGGGCCGAGGAGCTGGACCGGGTCCGTTCGGCGGCGGGCGAGCTGTCCCGTCTCTTCGCGGCGGCCCAGGCCGGCGCCGCCGGGGAGGACGAGGTGGAGATCGCCACCGGCCGCGAGGCGCTCGGCCGCTGGTTCGTGCGCCTCCAGCAGGAGGCGCGCGAGGACGTCATGACGCTGGACCGGCCCCCGTACGCCCTGACCACCTCCAACCCGGTGGAGAGCACGGCGCTGGGGCGCGGCGTGCGCTACCGCGCGGTCTACGCCCCCGAGGCGCTGGAGTGGCCGGGGGTGCTGGAGGACATCCGCGGGCTCGTGCGCCGCGGCGAACAGGCCCGGGTGATGCCGGGCCTGCGGATCAAACTGGCCATCGCGGACCGCCGGCTGGCGCTGATGCCGCTCTCCCTGGACCTCGACGGCGTGCGCGCCGCGGTCATCCGTCCCTCCACCCTCCTGGACGCCCTCACCGACTACTGGGAGCTGTGCTGGAAGCAGGCCCTGCCGCTCGACGTCCCCGCCGAGGACCCGCTCGGCGAGGAGGACCGGCTGGTGCTGACCCTGCTGGTCAGCGGACTGAAGGACGAGGCGATAGCCCGTCAGCTCGGCTGGTCGGTCCGCACCATGCGCCGGCGCATGAGCCGGCTCCACGACCTCCTGGGCGCGGTGAACCGCTTCCAGGCCGGTGTCGTCGCGGCCCGCCGCGGCTGGATCTGAGCCGGCGGCGGCGCCCGGGACCGCGCCCGCGGGGGAGTTCTCCCCCGGCGGGCACGGATCGCCCCTCCCTCCCGGACGCGCGCGGTCCAGGAGGGTCCGGGCGGTGCGGCCGGGGCCCGGCTCAGCCCAGGACGGCCAGCGCGTCGATCTCGACGAGGAGGCCGGGCGGGAGCCCGACGTAGACGGTGGTGCGGGCGGCGGCGGGGGCCTGGAGGCCCTGCTCCTCGAAGTACCGGTCGTAGATCTCGTTCATCTCGGCGAAGTGGTCCACGTCCGTCAGGTAGACGCGCATCATCATCACGTCGTCCCAGGTCGCGCCGCCCTCCTCCAGGATCGCCTTGACGTTGGCGAAGGTCTGGAGGGTCTGCTCGCGCAGGGTCGGGCCCGCGACCGCCGGCGCCTGTCCCTCCACGGCGGGCAGGAAGCCGACCTGGCCGGCGACCTGGAGGATGTCGCCCTTCCGCACGCCGTGCGAGAACCTCGCGGGCGGCGTGGTGTGGGTGGCGGGGGTGAGCGCGGTCTTCTCGGTCATGCGGTGTCCTTGGTCGGGGCGGTGCCGGAGTACTCCCGGCTGATGGCGTCCGCGGTGCGGCGCACCTGCGGGAGGAGGGTGAGGAGTTCGTCGGCCGTGACCACCACGTTGGGCGCCGAGACGGACAGGGCGGCGACGACCCGCCCGTCCGCGCCGCGCACGGGGGCGCCGACGCAGTTGATGGACTCCTCGTGGCCGCCGAGGTCGGTGGCCCACCCCTGTGCGCGCACGGTCTCCAGCTCTTCGAGGAAGGCGGTGGCGTTCGGCGTCGAACGGGGCGTGTACGGGGGGTAGTCGAGCTTCGCGGCGACCGCGCGCCGTTCGGCCTCGGGCAGGTCGGCGAGGAGCAGCTTGGCGACGGCGGCGACGGTGATCGCGACGGGCCGGCCGATGCGCGAGTACATGCGGACCGGGTAGCGGCTCTCGACCTTGTCGATGTAGAGGACCTCTCCCTCCTCGTACACCGCGAGGTGGACCGTGTGCCCGGTGCGCTCGTTGAGGGCGACGAGGTAGGGGTGGGCGACCTCGCGGACGTCGAGGTTCTCGACGGCCTCCTGCGCGAGGGCGAAGAGCCGGGCGCCGAGGCGGTAGCGCTGGTCCTGCTGGCGGTGGACGAGGCCGTGCTCGTGCAGGGTGCGGAGCAGGCGCAGGGCCGTGGACTTGTGGACGCCGAGCCGTTCGGCGACCTGCCCGAGGTCGGCGGGGCCCCGTGCGAGCAGCGGCAGGATGCTGAGCGCCCGGTCGACGGTCTGGCTCATGGCGTGTGTACCTCCTGATCGGCCTCCGTCCAGCCGGGGCCGAGGTGAAGTGTCCCCCAGGCCGCGTCGTCGAGCGCCGCCAGGCGGTCGGCGCGGCCGGTCCAGGAGGGGCGCCGCGCGGCGCCCGTGCCCGGTGCGGCGGCCAGGTCGCCGGGGACGGTGAGGACGGCGGCGGCCATGAGGTGGCCGTGGCGGAGCCGGTCCCGGAGGGCGAGGCCGCGGAGGGTGGCGGAGAGGAAACCGGCGGCGAAGGCGTCCCCGGCGCCGATCGGGGAGACGACGTCGACGCGGGGGGCGGCGACGAAGGTGCCGTCCTCGGGGACCGCACGGCCCTCGCGGGAGCCGCCGCCTTCGGGAACCGCACGGCTCTCGCGGAGACCGCCGTCCTCGGGGACCGCACGGCTCTCGCGGGAGCCACCCTCCTCGGGGACCGCACGGCTCTCGCGGGAGCCGCCGCCCTCGGAGACCACACGGCCCTCGCGGGGACCGCCGTCCCCCGCGTCCCCCGCGTCCCCCGCGCGCGCCGCGCGGTCCCGGCCGGGGGCGGGCGCCGGCGGGGCCGCGCGGTCCCCGGGGCGGCGGTCGACGGCGACGGCCCCGTCCGCGCCGAGCTTGACGACGACGACCCCCGGTTCGGGGAGGGCGGCGAAGACGGCGCGGGGGCTCCTCAGGCCCCAGAGCCGTTCGGCCTCGTCGGCGCCGACGAAGACGACGTCGGCGCGGCGGGCGAGCGCGAGCAGCGTCCCGGGCGCGCCGCCGTCGCGCCACAGGGCCGGCCGGTGGTTGACGTCGAAGGAGACGAGCGGCCGGCCGGGGCGCGGGGCGGTGAGGTCCCTCGTCAGGGCGAGGCAGTCCTCGGAGAGGGCGGCGGTGATGCCGGTGAGGTGCAGGATCCGGGCGCCGGCGACGGTCTCGTACGGGACGGTCGCCGGGGACATGGCCGAGGCGGCGGAACCGGCCCGGTAGTAGACGACCTCGTGGTCGCCGGTGGCCCGGTCCTGGTCCGTGCGGAAGTAGACGCCGGTCGGCCGGTGCGGGTCGCGGGCGGCGGCGGTGACGTCCACGCCGTGGCGGCCGAGGACGTCGAGGACGTGGTCGCCGAAGCCGTCGCGGCCGACGCGGCCGACCCATCGGGCGCGGTGGCCCGCGGCGGCCAGGGCGCAGGCGACGTTGGACTCGGCGCCGCCGATCGCGCGGGTGAAGGAGGGGACGTCCGCGAGGCGGCCCGGCCGGGAGGGGAGGAAGGTGACCATGGTCTCGCCGAGGCAGACGACGTCCGGGGCCGCGTCCACGGGCGCGTCTCCGCTCACTCTCGTGCTCCCTGCGACTCCCGCGGGTCCATTGACCCGGCCTCGGCCCGGATGTTAGACAACCACGAGCAAGATGCGCAATGAGCGTTGCACACGCCGCAACGCCCATGAGGAGGAGGCCCCATGCCCGACCCGGCGAACGCCCCGGTGGACCAGACGCCCGCGCGGGCGGGAACGCCGGCCGGCCCGGCCCGCCGCGCCCCCGACCCCGCCGCCGAGCGCGTCGACCACCGTTTCAAGGCCCTCCCCCCGGACGCCGAGGGCCTGACCGTCGGGGAGCTCTCGGCCCAGCGGCGCGACCTGTTCACCGGCGGCTACACCACCCCCGTCCTCGCCCTCTCCGCCGAGGCCGTCGCACACAACCTGCGCCTCCTGAAGGCCTACGCCGAGCGGCACGGCCTCGCCTTCGCCCCGCACGGCAAGACCTCCATGGCCCCCCAGCTCTTCGACCGGCAGCTGGAACACGGCGCCTGGGGCATCACCGCCGCCGTCCCCCACCAGGCCCGGGTCTACCGCGCCCACGGCATCGCCCGGATCTTCCTCGCCAACGAGCTGGTCGACCCCGCCGCCCTGCGCTGGCTCGCCGCCGAGCTGGACGCCGACCCGGACTTCCGCTTCGTCTGCTACGTGGACTCCGTGCGCGGCGTCGAGCTGATGGACGGGGCCCTGCGCGCGGCCGGGGCGTCCCGCCCGGTGGACGTCGTGGTCGAGCTGGGCGCGGGCGAAGAGGCCCGCACCGGCGCCCGTACGGAGGCCGAGTGCGCCGCCGTCGCGGACGCGGTCGCCGCCGTCGGCACCCTGCGGCTCGTCGGCGTCGCCGGCTACGAGGGGGAGGTGCCGCGGGCGGACCCCGAGCGGGTCCGGGCCTGGCTGCTGCGCCTGACCGGCCTCGCCGCCGCCTTCGACGCGGAGGGCCGCTTCGGCGCCGGAGTCGGGGAGATCGTGGTGAGCGCGGGCGGCAGCGCCTGGTTCGACACGGTCGCGGAGGTCTTCGCGGAGCTGCCCGCCCTCTCGCTCCCGGTCCTGAAGCTGCTGCGCTCCGGCGCGTACGTCTCGCACGACGACGGCCACTACCGGACGCTCACCCCCTTCAACCGGGTTCCGGAGGAGGGCTCCCTCCGGCCCGCGTTCCGGCTGTGGTCGCAGGTCGTCTCCCGCCCCACCGGCGGGCAGGCCTTCACCAACGCGGGCAAGCGGGACGCCGCCCACGACCTGCACCTTCCGGAGGCCCAGGTGGTCCGCGACGCCCGCACGGGCGAGATCCGGGCCGCGGAGGGCATCACCGTCACGGGCCTCTCCGACCAGCACGCCTGGCTCCGCACGGAGCCGGGGGCGGACCTGGAGGTCGGGGACTGGGTGGGCATGGGCCTCTCCCACCCGTGCACGTCGTTCGACAAGTGGCAGCTCATCCCGCTCGTCGAGGCCGACGGCACGGTGGTCGACCACATCCGCACGTTCTTCTGAGGCACGCCCTTACGGGACGCGCCCTTACGGGGCGCGGCCTTACGGGGCGCGGCCTTACGGGGCGCGGCCTTACGGGGCACCACCTTCTGAAACCGTCCGAGAGCGGAGGAGCCGGAACAGTGCTGGAACTCGTCATCCGTGACGCCGAGGTCGTGGACGGCGGCGGCGGACCCTCCTACCGGGCCGACGTCGGCGTCGAGGGGGGCCGGATCACCACGATCGTCCAGGAGGCCGCCGCCGCGGGCTGCCAGCGGCCCACCGGCCGCCGGATCATGGACGCCGAGGGGCTGGTCCTCTCCCCCGGCTTCGTCGACATGCACGCCCACAGCGACCTCGCGCTGCTCCGCGACCCGGACCACTCCGCGAAGGCCGCGCAGGGCGTGACCCTGGAGGTCCTGGGCCAGGACGGCCTGTCGTACGCCCCGGTG
This sequence comes from Streptomyces sp. NPDC014907, assembly GCF_055562975.1. NCBI lineage: Bacteria > Bacillati > Actinomycetota > Actinomycetes > Kitasatosporales > Streptomycetaceae > Streptomyces > Streptomyces sp. NPDC014907. Next base: position 698,194 of record NZ_JBVHEG010000001.1, read on the forward strand.
GACGACCGCACGCTCGCGGAGGTGCGCCGGGCGATCGCCGGCTGGAACGGCGACGGTTCCGGCCTCGACACGGACTGGCGCACGGTCGGCGAGTACCTGGACCGGCTCGACCGCGCGCACGGCGGCCGGGGCATCGCCGTCAACGCCGCCTATCTCGTCCCCCAGGGGACGGTCCGCGCCCTGGCGGTCGGCTGGGAGGACCGCCCGGCGACGGAGGCCGAGCTGGACCGGATGCGGCGGCTCGTCGCGGAGGGCCTGGAGCAGGGCGCGGTCGGCATGTCCTCCGGCCTGACGTACGCCCCGGGGATGTACGCGCCGGCCGCCGAGCTGACCGAACTGTGCCGGGTCGTCGCGGAGTACGGCGGCTACTACTGCCCGCACCACCGCTCGTACGGCGCCGGGGCCCTCGACGCCTACGCGGAGGTGGTCGCCCTCGCCCGCGAGGCCGGGTGCGCCCTGCACCTGGCGCACGCCACCATGAACTTCGGCGTGAACGGGGGCAGGGCCGCCGAGCTGCTCGCGCTCCTGGACGGGGCCCTGGACGCGGGCGCGGACATCAGCCTCGACACGTACCCGTACACGTCCGGCTGCACGACCCTGGCGGCCCTGCTGCCGAGCTGGGCGAGCGAGGGCGGCCCGGAGGCGGTGCTCGCGCGGCTCCGGGACGACGCGACGGCCGGGCGGATCGGGCACCACCTGGAGGTGGTCGGCTCGGACGGCTGCCACGGCGTCCCCGTCGACTGGGACACGATCGAGGTCGCGGGGGTGGGCGAGCCCGCGCTCGCGGGGTTCGTGGGCCGCCGCGTCGACGGCTGGGCCACGGCCCGCCGGCTCCTGGTCGAGGACCGGCTCGGCACCACGATCCTGCAGCACGTCGGCCACGAGGAGAACGTCCGGGCGATCATGCGCCACCGGGTGCACACCGGCGGCTCGGACGGCATCCTCCAGGGCCTCAAGCCGCACCCGCGCGCGTACGGCACGTTCCCGGAGTACCTGGGGCGGTACGCGCGCGACCTGGGCGTCCTCTCCCTGGAGGAGTGCGTCGCCCACCTCACCTCCCGCCCGGCCGCCCGCCTCCGCCTCCCCGACCGGGGCCTGGTGCGCGAGGGGTACGTGGCCGACCTGGTCCTCTTCGACCCGGCGACGGTCGCGGCGGGCGCGACGTACGCGTCCCCGCGGACCCCGCCGACGGGCATCCCGCACGTCCTGATCGGGGGGAGGTTCGTGATCGAGGACGGCAGGCGGACGGACGTGCTGGCGGGGAAGGCGATCAGGCGGACGCCGGTGTCCCGCCCGTAGGGCGCGTGCCGGAAGCCCCGTCCGCCCGCCGGGCGGACGATGCCCCCGGGGGGGGGTGCCGGAAGCTCCGCCGCCCGCCGGGCGGACGACGACCCAGAGCACATGCCGGAAGCCCCGCCTGCCCTCCGGGCGGACGACGCCGCTTCCGGCACACGCCCTAAGCACCCGTCCCGGGCGCCAGCCACTCGCGGACCCGGGCGGGGTCCGGGTTCACGTGGGCGCGTCCCGCCACGACGACGGTCGGCACGGTCTCGTCGCCGCCGGTGGCCTCCCGCACCGCCGCGGCCGCCTCCGGATCGCGCCAGATGTCGACCCAGTGCGCCCGGCGGGCGCGGGTGCCCAGCCGGACGCGCAGGCGCAGGCAGTACACGCAGCCCGGCCGCCAGTAGACGACGGGGCGGCCGTCGGCCCCGGCGCGGCGCCGGGCCTCCGCCGCACCGGTCGACCGCGGGAAGACCAGGGGGGAGACGGCGGCCGCGAGCAGCGCGAACAGCAGCAGGACGACCGCGGCTCCGGCGGGGCTCCCGCCGAGGGCCCGCCCGGTCGCGGCGAACGAACCGCAGAGCAGCAGCACCACCGGCGGAACCCAGGTACGCGTCATGCTGCCGGAGGCTACCGGGGCGGGACCCGGTCCGGGGACGGGCCGGCCGGTACGGAGGCGGGCCACGGCTCGCGCCGCGCCCACGCCGCGCCGAGCGCGGCCACCACGCCCGCCAGCGCGAAGCCGTACCAGGGCGTGCGCCCGGACGGCGCCGTCTCGTACACCAGCGCGCCCGAGAGGACCGCGAGGACCTGGCCCGCCCGGCTGTGCCACGCCACCGACGCGACGACGGCCGTCCCCCACAGCAGGTACCAGGGCTGCACCATGGGCGAGAGCGCGACGAGGGCCACCAGGGAGAGCCCGAGTCCGAGGACCGGGTCGAGGGCTCCCCGCCACGACCGCCACGCGAGCAGCGCGACGAGGGCGAGCGCGGCGGCGAGCCCCAGTTTCTGCACGGCGCCCTTCACCGGGTCGGGGTCGTCCCCGAGGAGCAGCCCGAGCCCGAGGCCGAGGTCGCTGGAGAGCGACAGGGCGGTGTGGATGGTCCCGGCCACGCTCTGGGTCCGCAGCCATCCGAACCCGGTTCCGGCGAGCACCGTCGCCCCCGCCGCCACGGCCCCCGCGACGGCCCCGGGCAGCAGGAGGCCCTTCGCCAGGCCCCGTGCGCCGCCTCCGGCCCGGCGGGCGACCACGACGCCGATGAAGAGCAGGGCGACCGCCGCCGGGGACTTCACCATCACGGCGCAGCCGACGAGGACGCAGCCGAGGACCCACCGGCCCCGCGTGGCCAGCAGGACGCCGCCGAGCACGAGCCCGGCCGTCAGGCCGTCGTTGTGCGTGCCGCCGACGACGTGGATCAGGAAGAGCGGGTTGAGGACGGCCAGCCACAGCGCGCCCGCCCGGCCGCCGGGTCCGCCGCCGAGCCCGCGCACCGCCCACACGACGAGCGCGAGGGCGCCGAGGGCGATCAGGCGCATGCCGAGGACGGCGGGCACGACCGCCCCGCCGGTGAGCTTCACGACCGCCGCCGCGAGGAGCAGGAAGGCCGGGCCGTACGGGGCGGGGGTGTCGGTCCAGTGCCCGCCGACGCTCGCCGCGGCCTCGGCGCCGAGGTCGCCGGGTCCGAGGACGGAGGGCCCGGCGCCGTACACGTCGTGTCCTCCGAGGACCATCGCGCCCTGGGCGACGTAGCTGTAGACGTCCGCGCTGTACAGCGGCGGGGCGAGGAGCAGCGGCGCGGTCCAGCAGGCGAGGGCCGCGAGGACCCCGTTCCGCGCGGGGCGGTCCGGGGCCGTTCCGTCCCGCGCGTCGTCCCCGGTCTCCCGGGCGAGCAGGACGCCGTACCGCCACCACGCGGCGACGAGCAGGGTCAGGCCGAGGTACGCGAGGACGGCCCCGGCGGCCGTGGGGGCCGGGCCGTGCGGCTCCCACAGGCCCCGGCCGCCGCGCACCGGCAGCGTCCCGGCGAACCATCCGCCCGCGGCGACGGCGAGCGACCCGCCCGCTCCCAGCCACCGGCATCCGGAGGCGCTGATACTCCACATGACGCGCCAACCTATCCGGCCGTGCCGCGTCCTCCCGCGCCCGGTCCCCGGGCCGGCGCCCCGACGTGGCCCAAAACACGGGGCGTCCCGGCCGTCCCGGCCGTAAGCTCGCGTCATGCAGGTGATCCAGTCCACGAAGCTCGCCAACGTCTGTTACGAAATCCGGGGTCCGGTGCTCGAAGAGGCGATGCGGCTCGAAGCCGCGGGTCATCGCATCCTCAAGCTCAACACGGGCAACCCGGCCGCCTTCGGCTTCGAGTGCCCGCCCGCCATCCTCGAGGACGTGCTGCGCAACCTCTCGCACGCGCACGGTTACGGCGACGCGAAGGGGCTGCTCTCGGCCCGCCGGGCGGTGATGAGCCACTACGAGACGAAGGGCATTCCGCTCTCCGTCGAGGACATCTACCTCGGCAACGGCGTCTCCGAGCTGATCCAGATGGCGATGCAGGCGCTCCTCGACGACGGCGACGAGGTCCTCGTCCCGGCGCCCGACTACCCGCTGTGGACGGCCTCGGTCTCGCTGGCGGGCGGTACGGCCGTGCACTACCGCTGCGACGAGCAGGCCGACTGGATGCCCGACCTCGCGGACATCGAGCGGAAGATCACCGACCGCACCAAGGCGATCGTGATCATCAACCCGAACAACCCGACGGGCGCCGTCTACGACGACGACATGCTGCGCTCCCTGACGGAGATCGCCCGGCGGCACAACCTGGTCGTCTGCTCGGACGAGATCTACGACAAGATCCTCTACGACGGCACCACGCACACCCCGACCGCCGCCGTCGCCCCCGACCTGCTCTGCCTCACCTTCAACGGGATGAGCAAGAACTACCGGGTGGCGGGCTTCCGTTCGGGCTGGCTGGCGGTCTGCGGCCCGAAGCACCACGCCTCCTCCTACATCGAGGGGCTGACGATCCTCGCCAACATGCGCCTCTGCGCGAACATGCCGGCGCAGCACGCGGTGGCCGCCGCCCTCCAGGGCCGGCAGTCGATAGAGGAACTGGTGCGGCCGGGCGGGCGGCTCCTGGAGCAGCGGGACACGGCCTACGAGCTGCTGACGCAGATCCCGGGCGTGACGTGCGTGAAGCCGAAGGGGGCGCTGTACCTCTTCCCCCGGCTCGACCCGAACGTCTACAAGATCAAGGACGACCGGCAGATGGTCCTCGACCTGCTGCGGGCCGAGAAGATCATGGTCGTGCACGGGACGGGCTTCAACTGGCACGAGCCGGACCACTTCCGGATCGTCACGCTGCCGGCCGCGGCGGACCTGGCGGACGCGGTGACGCGGATCGGGCGGTTCCTGGACGGTTACGCCCAGTTCTGACGGCCGGCGCCGACGGCCCCTCCGGCCGCCGCCCCGGCGTTCCGCGCCCACTTCCGGACGTGACTCAACTTTAGACACGATCTAAGCTAGGATGGCTCCCGAGCACCCCAGGAGGCCATCCCCATGTACGAACCGATCCGCGCCAAGTCGGTCCACCGGATGGCCGACGACGACCACGACGCGTACCCGCACCGCTCCCGCGAGGAGGAGCTGGACATCCAGCTCGCCGGACACCTCGCCGCCCTGCTCGCCGTCACCGACGAACTGGGCGACACGGAGGCCGGCGAACTCATCGCCCGGCAAGTGGCACGGTTGCGCGGCGCACCGCCCGCGCGCCACGCGGCCCTGAGCGGTACGCCCCCGCGGGAACTGCACCGCAAGGCGCACGCCCTCGCGGGCCGCGCCCTGGTCGTCGCCGCCTCCCGGGCCGACACGGCCGCCGCGATCCTCACCGCCGGGCGCATGGACGCGCACGCCGCGGCACTGGCCGGGGAACCCACCCTGGCCGCGACCGCCGCCCCCTGACGGCCCCGGCCCGCGCGCCACGAACCGCGCGGGCCGGGTGCCACCCACCCCTCCCGGACACGGCCGGGCCCCTTTCCGCGCGCCGCCGTCCCGCCGCGCCCGCGCCCTCTCGCCTTCCCGTCTTTCTGGCTTTCCGTCTGCCCGTCTACCCGTCTGCCCGTCTGCCCGTCTGCCCGTCTGCCCGTCTGCCCGTCGCACGAGACCCGGGCCCGGAGCGCCCCGGACATGCGCCGGCCCCCGGAGCCTGAGGGGGCTCCGGGGGCCGGGCGGATCGTGGTGGGCCGTCGTGACCCCACTGGTCAGGGCGGAATGTCGGGGCAACCCACCACGAGTTCGGGGGGCGGGATCAGCCCAGGCGCTCGACCAGCGCGCGGTGCTCGTCCCACAGCTCCTTCGGCGTGTGGTCGCCGAAGGTGTTCAGGTGGTCGGGGACCAGGGCGGCCTCCTCGCGCCACACGTCGCGGTCGACCTTCAGGAGGAACTCCAGGTCCTCGGCCGGCAGGTCCAGGCCGTCGGTGTCGAGGGACTCCGGGGTCGGCAGGATGCCGATCGGCGTCTCGACGCCCTCCGCCTTCCCCTCCAGGCGCTCGACGATCCACTTCAGGACGCGGCTGTTCTCGCCGAAGCCGGGCCAGACGAACTTGCCGGCGTCGTTCTTGCGGAACCAGTTCACGTAGTAGATCTTCGGCAGCTTCGCCTGGTCGGCGCCGGCGCCCACCTTGACCCAGTGGGCCATGTAGTCGCCCATGTTGTAACCGCAGAACGGCAGCATGGCGAAGGGGTCGCGGCGCAGCTCGCCGACCTTGCCCTCGGCGGCGGCGGTCTTCTCGGAGGCGACGTTGGCGCCGAGGAAGACGCCGTGGTTCCAGTCGAAGGACTCGGTGACCAGCGGGACGGCGGAGGCGCGGCGGCCGCCGAAGAGGATGGCCGAGATCGGCACGCCCTTCGGGTCCTCCCACTCCGGCGCGATGGTCGGGCACTGCCCGGCGGGAACGGTGAAGCGGGCGTTGGGGTGGGCGGCGGGCGTGCCGGACTCGGGGGTCCAGTCGTTGCCCTTCCAGTCCGTGAGGTGGGCCGGGGCCTCCTCGGTCATGCCCTCCCACCACACGTCGCCGTCGTCGGTGAGGGCGACGTTGGTGAAGACGGAGTTGCCCCAGAGGGTCTTCATGGCGTTGGCGTTGGTGTGCTCGCCGGTGCCGGGCGCGACGCCGAAGAAACCGGCCTCGGGGTTGATCGCGTAGAGGCGGCCGTCCTCGCCGAAGCGCATCCAGGCGATGTCGTCACCGATGGTCTCGACGGTCCAGCCGGGGATCGTGGGCTCCAGCATGGCCAGGTTGGTCTTGCCGCACGCCGACGGGAAGGCCGCGGCGACGTACTTCGACTCGCCCTGCGGCGGCGTCAGCTTCAGGATCAGCATGTGCTCGGCGAGCCAGCCCTCGTCGCGCGCCATGACGGAGGCGATGCGGAGCGCGTAGCACTTCTTGCCGAGCAGGGCGTTGCCGCCGTACCCGGAGCCGTACGACCAGATCTCGCGGGTCTCGGGGAAGTGCGAGATGTACTTGGTGGAGTTGCAGGGCCACGGCACGTCCTCCTGGCCCTCCGCGAGGGGGGCGCCGAGGGTGTGGACGGCCTTGACGAAGAAGCCGTCGTCGCCCAGCTCGTCGAGGACGGCCTGTCCCATGCGGGTCATGGTGCGCATGGAGACGGCGACGTACGCGGAGTCGGTGATCTCGACGCCGATGGCGGAGAGCGGGGAGCCGACGGGGCCCATGCAGAAGGGCACGACGTACATGGTGCGGCCCTTCATGGAACCGCGGAAGATGCCGTCCTCGCCCGCGAAGATCTCCTTCATCTCCGCCGGGGCCTTCCAGTGGTTGGTCGGGCCCGCGTCCTCCTCCTTCTCGGAGCAGATGAAGGTGCGGTCCTCGACGCGCGCGACGTCGGAGGGGTCGGAGGCGGCGTAGTAGGAGTTCGGGCGCTTGACCGGGTCGAGCTTCCTGAACGTCCCCTTGGCGACGAGCTCCTCGCACAGGCGCTCGTACTCGGCCTCGGAGCCGTCGCACCAGACGATGGCGTCGGGCTGGGTGATCTCGGCGATCTCGTTCACCCAGGAGACCAGTTCACGGTGCTGGGTGGGGACGGCGGTGGGAGCCGCGTTGTCGCGCGCCACGATTGCTCCTTTTGAGGGGTTTTTTGGTGTATGCCCCGTGGGGGCCGCGACCCGGATGCTTCGTAGCCGCTCATCCGGTGCCGACCGCACTCATTTGATCATCCGATGGAACTGCCCATATGTCCAGAGGGCCGCACATGTGAGCATCGCCACTCGTATACGGGACCTACGGGAGCGTAGGTACGATTCCGTACATGACTGCAGCTCCTCCGGAAGTGAACCCGGCCGACTCCTCCCCGGCGCTCCCGCTGAAGCCCCTGCTGCGGGGCTGGCTGCACGCGGGCATGTTCCCCGCCGTGATCGTCGCGGGCCTCGTCCTGGTCGCCCTCGCCGACTCGTCCCGCGCCCGCATCGCCTGCGGGATCTACGTCCTGACCGCGTGTCTGCTCTTCGGCGTCAGCGCGCTCTACCACCGCGGCACCTGGGGCCCGCGCGGCGAGGCCGTGCTCCGGCGCCTCGACCACGCCAACATCTTCCTGATCATCGCGGGCACCTACACCCCGCTCACCCTGCTCCTGCTCCCCGACTCCACGGCGAAGCCGCTCATGTGGGCGGTCTGGGCGGCCGCCCTCGCCGGCATCGCCTTCCGCGTCTTCTGGGTCGGCGCGCCCCGCTGGCTCTACACCCCCTGCTACATCGCGATGGGCTGGGCCGCCGTCTTCTTCCTGCCCGACTTCCTGCGCGCGGGCGGCGTCGCCGTCCTCGTCCTGGTCGTCGTCGGCGGTCTGCTCTACAGCGCGGGCGGGATCATCTACGGCATCAAGCGCCCGAACCCCTCCCCGCGCTGGTTCGGCTTCCACGAGGTCTTCCACACGCTGACCCTCGCCGCCTTCGTCGCCCACTACGTCGGCATCTCGCTGGTGGTGTACCAGCACGCCTGACCTGGGACCATGGTGGCCATGGCTGCCGAACCCCCCACCCGCCCCGGCCTGCGCGAACGCAAGAAGGCGAAGACCCGCGCCGCGATCCGGAAGGCCACCTACCGGCTCGCCGCCGAGCACGGCTGGGAGGCCGCGACCACCGACCGGATCGCGGCGGCGGCCGAGGTCTCCCCGTCCACCGTCGTGCGCTACTTCCCCGTCCGCGAGGACATCCTCCTCACCGACGAGGACGACGCCCTCCTCGAAGCCCGGCTGCGCGCCCGCCCCGCGGACGAGGAACCGCTGGAGTCCCTGCGCGCGGTCCTCCTCGACGCGGTCCGCGCCGCCCTCGCGGAGGAACCGGAGGAGACCCGGCTGCGCGCCCGGCTCATGGTCGAGATCCCCGCCGTGCGCGCCCGGCTCACCGAGACCACCGCCGAGACCGGGCGCCGCCTCGCCCGCGCCCTGGCCGACCGCACCGGCCGCTCCCCCGGCGACCTGGAGGTGCGGGTCTTCACCGCCGCCGTCCTCGGGGCGCTGCGCGAGACCACCGTCCACTGGGCCGAACACGGCCTGGGCGACGACCTGGTGTCCCTCCTCGACCGCACGGTCGACACCCTCAAGGGCGGCCCGGCGCTCCCAGCGCGCCCCTGACGACCCGCGCCGACGCCGGGTTGTCCGGGCACTCCCACACCCCGTGCGGGCAGTAGTCCGTCACCGTCTGGTAGACCGGCCGGTGCGCGGCGAACCAGTCGAGCATCCCCCGTACGTACGCCGGGTTGTCGCCGTTGCGGAAGAGCCCCCACTCCGGATAGGAGACCGGCTTGCCGTGCTCCGCCGCGAACCGCACGTGGTGGGCGAGGCCGTACTCCTCGTCCACCTGGCCCTCGAAGGGGAGCCCCTCGGGCTGGTCGTAGGCGTCCATCCCGATGATGTCCACGACGTCGTCCCCGGGGTAGCAGCGCGGCCACGGCACGGCGTCGCGGCCCCGGCTCGGCGTGAAGTCGAAGCGGAACCGCTGCCCCGGCACCGCCCGCAGCACCTCCGCCGTCCGCCGCCAGTGCGCCTTCCACGCCTCCGGGTCCGGACCGCAACGGTGGCTGTACGTGGTGCCGTTCATCTCCCAGCCGAGGACCAGGACCGCGTCCGCCAGCCGGTGCGCCACCAGCCGCTCCCCCAGGGTCCGGAAGTGCCGGTCGTACGCGCCCTCCGCGCCCCGCCGCAGCTCCGCCCGCACCTCGGCGTCCGGGAGCCCCGCCTCGCTGCGGTCGAGCAGCGGCACGTTGAGCACGAAGAGCCGCCCGGGCCGCTCCTCCTTCCAGCGGGCCCAGGGCCCGAAGAGGGCGGGATGTCCCTCGATGTTGGACCAGCGGTCGCCGGGGAGGTACGTGTGTCCCACGGTCAGCGGCTCGCCGCCGAGCCACTCCTCCACCCGGGCGATCCGCCGCACCCCGGCCTCGTCGGAACCGGTGAAGAACCCCGCCGGCACCACCGGCGGCGGTCGTTCCCCGGTGTGCCGGCGGTCCGGCGCGATCCGGCCGTCCGGCAGGAGCAGCGGGAGGAGGACGAGGAGGGCCGCGAGCAGCAGGACCGGCGCGGCGCGCGGCCGGGAGGACCGCAGGGGGCGGCGGCCCACGTCAGCTCGTCCAGAAGTCCCACCAGCGGGTCAGGACCAGCATCCCGATCACCCCGATGTGCAGGACGGGAGGGGCGAAGGCGAACTCGCCGAAGAAGGTCCGCGCCCCCGCCGGGGCGGGCAGGACGCCGGTCCGCACGTTGTGCGCGGTGACGCACCAGAACATGAGGATCGTGGCGGTCCAGGCGAGGCAGCACCACAGGCAGAGGGCGTTGATCTCGTACAGCGACTGGTAGGTCAGCCAGGCGCAGAAGCCGACGCCGAAGAGGGTCCCCGCCTGGAGGCCGAGCCAGTGCCAGCGGCGGTAGCGGGCACCCGCGAGCAGACCGGCGCCGACCGCGATCACCACGCCGTACGCGACGAGCCCGAGCATCGGGTTGGGGAAGCCGAAGACCGCCGCCTGCTCGCTCTTCATGACGCTGCCGCAGGACACCACCGGGTTGAGGCTGCACCCGGGGGTGAAGCCCGGGTCCTCCAGGAGCCTGAACTTGTCGAGCGTGATCACCCAGGCGGCGAGGACACCCGCCGCCCCGGTGACCACGAGCAGCCAGGCGAGGGCCCGGCCCGCCCCGACCGGGCCGCCGGTCCCCCCGGGGGCCTCCTCGCGCCGCTGCCCCGGCACCCCGCCCCGTACGTCCGTCGTCGTCATGGCGCGCCCTCTCTCCGCTTCTTCCGCTCAGCCCCGGAGTTCCCGGACCGGCACCAGGACGTGGGCGCTGTCCGCGAGCATCTCCTCGTCCGAGACGAAGGCGCGCAGCCGCTCCTCCTCCACCGGCCGGCCCGGAACGGCCTCGGGCCAGGGGCGCGCCGAGCAGATCAGATAGGCCTTGCCGCTCTCGCGGGCGGCGTCCCGCCACTCGTCCGGCACCGGGCACCGCGCCTTCAGGAAGGGCAGGTTGAGCACGGCCGAACCGCCCTCCACGAGCAGCGAGGCGCTGATCCCGGCGTCCCGCTCCAGGTCGAAGAGCCGGTCGCCGACCGAGAGGCCCATGTTCTCCAGGGCCGTCCGCATCGCCCGCCGGCCGGCTTCCGGCCCGTCCCTGCCGTCGCCGAGCGAGTACGCCATGAGGAACGGCGTGCCCGCAGAGCCGGCGGAGGGCTCGCTGGACCACGGGATCACCGTGAGGGTTCCCAGCGGGGAGGCGCTGCGAGCCGGGGAAGCGGCGTGGGAAGCGGTCATGAATCGGATGCTAATGCTCCAACCACCCTTTTCCCGTGCTCCTTCCACCCGAACGGCCGATATTCACACCGCTGGCATTTCCGCCGCAACGAACCCGGGTTTTCATCGTTGTGCCCTGAAGGCTCCCCCTACCTGCGGCGGGGGGACCCCCAGCCAGCCACCTGGAGATCACCGATGAGCGTCCCGCGCCGCGTCGCACTGCGGTCCCTCTTCGCCCTGGCCGTCACCGCCTTCACGGGGGGTGCCCTCGGCCGTGTCGCGCTCCGCGGGCCGGACGGGAGCCCGGAGGAGGGTCCGGACGACCCGCACGCCTTCGACGAGATGTACGGGGGCCACCGCATCCTGGGCTTCTCCGGCCCCGGGGGCGAGCCCGTGGCCCTGGTCGACGGCCGGCCCCTGCACCTGATGCGCTGCGCCGACGGCGGTTACGTCACGCCGGTCGACCACTACGAGTCCTGTCCGACGCCCCTGGCGGCGACCCGCGCGGCCGTGGACGAGCTGGGCGGAGCCCCGCTGTCCCCCCTCGCCGGCGCCCACGGCGTCCCCGCCGACCCGATGCGAGGGGGCCCGCGTGGTGTACACGCGTAAGAACCAGCGCGACCTGACCGCCGCCGAGCGCCGCCGGTTCGTCGCCGCCGTCCTGGAGCTCAAGCGCGACGGCACGTACGACCGGTTCGTCCGCACCCACATCGACCACTACGTCGCCGACGGGGAGGGCAGGCTGCGGGTCGCCCACATGGCGCCGAGCTTCCTGCCCTGGCACCGCAAGTTCCTGCTGGAGTTCGAGACGGCGCTGCGCCGGGTCGATCCGGCGGTGACCGTCCCGTACTGGGACTGGACCCGTGACAACAGTCCGGCCTCGTCCATCTGGGGCGAGGACTTCATGGGCGGCAACGGGCGCCGGTCCGACCTCCAGGTGATGACGGGGCCCTTCGCGCACTCCTCGGGACGCTGGAACATCGTCCACTCGATGACCCAGGGCCGCTTCCTGACCAGGGACTTCGGGCGCCCCCGCGACCCGATCGCGCTCCCCACCCAGGCCCAGCTGGAAGAGGTGATGCGGGAGCGGGTCTACGACGTGGCGCCCTGGAACTCGACCAGCCCCTCCGGCTTCCGGAACCGGCTGGAGGGCTGGGGGTCGGGGCAGGGCAACGACCGGTTCCGCATCCACAACCGGGTGCACCGCTGGGTCGGCGGGCTGATGCTCGGCGGCGGTTCGGTGAACGACCCGGTCTTCTGGCTGCACCACTCCTTCGTGGACCTGATCTGGTCGCGCTGGCAGCAGCGCAACCCGGGGGCCGCCTATCTGCCGGCGGAGCCGCCGCCGATGGGTGACGGGCAGCACCGCAAGGTCGTCGCCCGGCACGAGGCGATGGCGCCCTGGGGCGTGACCCCGGCCTCGATGTTCGACCACAGCCGGATCTACCGGTACGCCTGAGGCCCCGCGCGCACGTGTCCCCCCGGTCCGGAGGGACCGGGGGGACACGTGGGGGAACGAGGGGGATCAGCCGCCGTAGCCGCCGTCCTCGTGCTTGTCGTCGTCGACGTCGGCGTTGATGCAGGTGTTGCCGAACGCGGGGTTCAGCACGCCGATGACGTTGACGGTGTTGCCGCAGAGGTTGACCGGGATGTGGACCGGGACCTGGAGGACGTTGCCGGAGGCGACACCGGGCGAGTGGGCGGCGACGGCCTCGGCGCCCGAGTCGGCGACGGCCAGGCCGGCTCCGCTGAGGGCAACGGCACCCGTGCCGGCGAGGACAACGGCAGCCTTCGCGATGCGAGACATCAAGAACTCCTTGGACGTGGATAGCGACCGCAGGAATCACGGCCGTCATGCCCGTTCAACGCGGGCCGGGGGAAGGGGTCACGGCCATTGGGCCGAACGAGGAGAGAAAAGGGAAAAATGGCCCGCGGACCGGAATTCCGTCCGCCGCCGGATGCGACGGGACGGCTCCGGTCCGCGGACCGTGGCCATGCGACAAGCCTTCTCTTGCAACGACCGAAATCCCTTGGGGTGGCGGGGAAGAATCGTCCCTTCACCCGCCCGGTCACCATTCGCACAGGAGAACGGTGGTGCGGAGGCGCGGGAGAACGGGGCGGGGCGCCTCCGTTCGCGCGCCGGGCGGTCAGCGTCCTTCGGGCGTCACGCCGAGCGTGGAGTCCAGGGTGCCGTTCGCCGTGGGGGCGAGCAGACCGGCCCGGGGCGGGGTGAGGTCCGGCAGGCCGGCGCCGCGCGGCGTGGCCACCGGGTTGCCGAGGGTGGCGCCCGGGGTGGTCGCCAGCATCTCCGAGCCCGGGGCGGCGAGGAGCGCGTGACCGGGGTCGCCGCCCCTCAGGAGTTCGGGCAGGGGGGCGTCCACCACGGTCTTCGGGAGGGCGCCGACGAGCGGCACGCTGGGCAGGGTGACGCCGGGGAGGGAGTCGGTGCCCTCCTGGAAGCCGGTGGGCGCGCCGGGCACCGGGACGGGAACGCCGGTGGTCACGGTGGGGGCGTCCATCGGGAGGACCGGTTCGAGTCCCTCGAGCGGGACGACCACCGGCGCTTCGACGGCGGAGGCCGGTGCGGCCAGGGCGGCGGAGGCGAGCGCGGTCATGAGGAGTCCCATGCCGGCGCGAGAACGCAGAGTCATGCCCTGACAACGAGGCCCCCGGGGGAACGTGGCGGGTTTCCCCTGTGTGCAGCAACGCACGAGGCCCTCACCGGTGAAGGCGAGGGCCTCGGTTGACGCCGTGACGGTACGGAGGGTCAGTGGCGGCGGGCGGCGCGTCCGCCGCGGAGGTACAGGACGGTGCCGCCGACGATCAGGGCGGCGCTGATCGCGGCCGCCCCCATGAGCTCGGCCTCACTGCCGGTCTCGGGGAGGTGGGGCGGGGTCGTGGTGGGCGGCGTGACCGGCGGGTGGGTCGTCGGCGGGTGCGTCACCGGAGGGGTCGTCGCCGGCGGGGTGGTGGGCCCGCAGGGGTCGGGCTCCTCGCACTCACCGGGCTTCGGCGGGTAGGTCACCGGAGGCGTCGTCGGCGGGTGCGTGGTCGGCGGCGTCGTGGGAGGCGTCGTCGGCGGGTGCGTGGGAGGCGTCGTCGGCGGCTTGGTGGGAGGCGTCGTCGGCGGGTGCGTGGGAGGCGTCGTCGGCGGGTGCGTCGGCGGGTGCGTGGGAGGCGTGGTGGGCGGGTGCGCGGGAGGCGTCGTCGGCGGCTTGGTGGGAGGCGTCGTCGGCGGGTGCGAGGGTTCCTCGCCGTAGCCGCCCGGCTCTTCGCCGTAGCCGCCCGGCCCCTCCCCGGGCGCGCACAGGTTGCCGAGGGCCGCCGCGACGGCGCCGCCCATGGCCATGGTCTTGCCGCAGACGTCCGCCGGAAGGGGGGCCTGGACATGACCGGGCGCGCCGTACCCCGGTCCGTCGCTCCCGCCGGGGGGAGAGCCCGCGGCAAGGGCGAATCCGCCGCTCAGCGACAGGATGCCGGTCGCTGCCGCCGCGGTGAGTACTTTCCTGCTGATGATCGACCGCATACCGCTCTTCCTCTGGAGAAAAGGAGGGCCGGCGAGGATTCCCCCCTCGCTCCGTCCGGCCCGGTACCCACCGTCGTTCCCGTGGGGCTGGCGCGACAGTAGGAGGCGGGGCGTCCCGCGGAGCGGGGGCCACACGGCAGCCGATCAGAAAATCATTCGATCAGCCGACCGCGGGCGACTCTCCGGCCCGCCGCGCATGCCCGTGGCGGGCACGCCTCTGATGTGCCGTCAGCCGCCCAGCGGGAGGCCGCCCGGGACCGGAAGGCCGCCGGGGACCGGGAGACCGCCGGGGACCGGGAGACCACCGAGCAGCGGGGTGCCCTTGGCGGTCTCGTTCAGCCGTTCCGCGGTGTCCGTGACGGTCTTCACCGGGGAGCCCTCCGTGGTGTTGCTCAGCATGTCCGTCTTCAGCCCGTTGGCGGTGATCGCCTCCAGACCGGCGTGCGGGCCGGCGGGGGTCAGCGCCTCCGTGGCCATGGCGGGTGCGGCGGCACCCAGGGCCATCAGCGAACCGGCGACGACCGCGGCGACCTTGGTGGGCTTCATGGGGGTGAGTCCTTCCTCTGCGCTTTCACGTGACGTTCCGCGCGGAGTTCCCGGGGAGTTCCCGGGGGAAATGCCGCGCGGCGTTCTCTCTCTGTAACGAGGAGTGCGCCCGCCGGAAACTCCGGACGGCCGGTTTTCTCGGCACCGCGCCCGACCGGCGGGACCGGTTCCCGCGCGTCGGCCGCACATGCGTGCGGTTTCGCCGGAACGGCCGGAAGGGGCGGCCCCCGGGGCGCACACCCGTTCCCCCCTCCCGGCCGCCGGTCCACCGTCCTCCCGGAGCACCTGCGGACATAGCCCTCCGCAGTCGTGGAACTACCGAGCGTCACGCATCCGTTCGAGTGAATCCACCCTTCGGCCCCGCCCTCCGGAGGGGCGTGCGCCGTTGCACCGGGCGGCGCGCGAAGGCGCGTTCGGGGGCGTACCGATCCCGTGACGACGAGAAAAAGCCGGTGCGCCCACCCCGACGGGTGGGCGCACCGGCTTCGGAAGGACCGAGCGGAAGTGCTTGATCAGGCGTTGATGCAGGTGTTGCCGAAGGCGGGGTTCAGCACGCCGATGACGTCCACGGTGTTGCCGCAGAGGTTGACCGGGATGTGGATCGGGAGCTGGATGACGTTGCCGGACAGGACGCCGGGCGAGTGGGCGGCGACGGCCTCGGCGCCCGAGTCGGCGACGGCGGCACCGGCGGCACCGGCGACGGCGGCGGCGGCACCCGCGGTGAGGACAACGGCCTTGGCGATACGGGACATGGGGAAGTGCTCCTCGATCGAATACGTGCGACTCGGACCGCGCGGACTGTGCGACCCGACTCTCTCAACAACGCGCCGGATTTCCATCGGTTGCTCTCCCGAACGGGTGATGTTCGCCCCGGCGCCGGGCCGCGTGGGCCGCACCGGGCCCGCCGGACGCGATAGGACGCGACACGCGCGGTGGAGAACGGTGCGCCCGGAAAAGACAGTTGGTGTCGCCGGGCGGCTAATGCCCGTTATCTCCCCCCGTCGGGGTTATAACGTTCCCGAACGTTGCTTCCGGGCCTGCCGCGCGTTCACTCATTTCGTGTGGACGACACCTTCTCCCCTCCCGGCCTTCGCGGGTCTTCCCTTCCTTCTCTCATCAAAGCGGAGAACCTGTATGCGGAATTCAGCGGTTCCTGCCGTGCCCCGCGGCGCGGCGTCCGCCCGGGCGGACGTCCGGCGCTGACGTGCTGTCACCGAGCGACACGGACTCCGGGTCCGTCACCGTCCTGCACGCGGTCCAGCCCGGCGACGGCGGGGTCGCCCGCGTCGTCGCCGACCTCGTCCGCGCCCAGCGCGCCGCCGGCCTGCGGGTCGCGGTCGCCTGCCCGCCCGGCACCGGCCTCGCCGCCGCCGTCCGCGCCGAGGGGGCCGAGGTCCACGCCTGGCGGGCCGGCCGCGCCCCCGGGCCCTCCGTCGTCCGCGAGACGTGGGACCTGGCCCGGCTCGTCCGCGCCGTCCGGCCCGGCCTCGTCCACGCGCACAGCGCCAAGGCCGGGCTGTGCGCCCGGCTCGCCGTGCGGGGGCGCGTTCCCACCGTGTACCAGCCGCACGCCTGGTCCTTCGCCGCGGTCGGGGGCGTGACCGCCGCGCTCGCCCGGCGCTGGGAGCGCTTCGGCGCCCGCTGGACGGACCGCGTCCTCTGCGTGAGCGAGGCCGAGCGGCGCACCGGCGAGGCGGCCGGGGTCGAGGCGGACTGGTCGGTCGTCCACAACGGCGTGGACGTGGCCCGGTTCGCCGGCGGCGGACCGTCCCGCAACCCCGCCCCCACCGTCGTCTGCGTGGGCCGGCTCTGCCGCCAGAAGGGCCAGGACGTGCTCCTCGCCGCCTGGCCCGCCGTCCTCGCGGAGGTGCCCACGGCCCGGCTCGTCCTGGTCGGCGACGGCCCGGACGAAGAGGCGCTGCGGGCCGCCGCCGGCCCCTCGGTGCGGTTCACCGGGGCCGTCGGGGACACCGCCCCCTGGTACCGGGCCGCCGACGTGGTCGTCCTGCCGTCCCGCTGGGAGGGCATGGCGCTCGCGCCCCTGGAGGCCATGGCGAGCGGCCGGCCCGTCGTCGTCAGCGACGTGGACGGGGCCCGGGAGAGCCTGCCGCCGGGCCACGAAACCCTGTGCCTGGTCCCGCCCGGGGACCCGGCCGCGCTCGCCGCCGCCCTGGGCCGCCTCCTCGGCAGGCCGGAGCTGCGGCACCGCCTGGGCCGCGAGGCCCACGCACACGTACTCAGCAGATTCGATGTCCGGCGCACCGGCGCGGCCGTCGCGGACGTCTACCGCGAGCTGGCCGGTGCGCGGGGGGACGAGCACAGAGAGCCGATTGCGCAGTGACCACGGAAAGCACCAGCGTTCCCTCCTCGCCGGGCCCCCGGCCCGCGGCGGACCGGACCCTCGGCCTCGCCCCCCTCGCGCCGCCCCGCGGCGCGCCCGGCCGGCTCGCGCCGCCGCACGGCCGCCGCGTCCGCGCCCGGTCCGGCGCGGCGGCGCCGGTGGCGGCCGACTGCCTGGCGGTCGTCGCCGGCACCTCCGTGCTGAGCGCGGCACACCACGACGTCCGTTTCGTGCTGCCGGTCCTGGCGGTCGTCCTGGTGCTCGACGGGTGGGCCGGGCTGCACCGCCCGGCCGCGTACGTCCGGGCCCTGGACGAGCTGCCCGCGCTCGCCTCCCGTGCCGGGGTGGCCTGGTGCCTGGCGGCGGCCGGGGCCGCCGCGTACTCCCCGGGCCCGGCGATCGGCCCGGCACGGCTCTGCGCCGCGTACGGGGTCCACGTCCTCGTCGTGTGCCTGCTCCGCGCGCTGCTCCTCGCCCGGCGCCGCCGGATCGCGCGGGCCCACCCCCGGTCGGCGCTCGTCGTCGGCGGGGCGGCGGCCGCGCGCCGGTTCGCGGCGGCCGCCGCCCGGCACCCCGAGTACGGACTGCGGCCGGTCGGGATCGTCGGCGTGCCGGAGCAGGGCGGTGCCCGGCCGGCCGGGGAGACCGGGCTCCCGGTGCTCACCACGACCGAGGAGATCCACCGGGCCGTCATCCAGAACACCGTGTGCGACGCGGTGTTCCTGGACGACGCCCCGGGCCTGGTGGCGCTCTTCCAGCAGTACGGCTGCACCACCTGGCGGGTCGGCGACCGGCACCGGCCCGGCCCGATGGGCGAGCACATGTGGGGGTACGCCTGGCACCGGATCGTCCCCCTGGACGAGCGGCGCGGACTGGTCGCCAAGCGGGTCCTGGACGTCGCCCTCGCCGCGCCCGCGCTCGTGGCCGCGCTGCCCGTGCTGCTGCTCTGCGCGCTCGCGGTCCGCCTCTCGGACGGCCCCGGGGTCCTGTTCCGGCAGGAGCGGGTGGGCCGGCACGGGCGCCACTTCACCCTGCTCAAGTTCCGTACGCTCCGCCCCTCCGACGACACCGAGGCGGCCACCCGCTGGAACGTGGCGGGCGACCTGCGGATGAGCGCGGCCGGGAGCTTCCTGCGGAAGACCTCCCTGGACGAGCTGCCGCAGCTCTGGAACGTGCTGCGCGGCGACATGAGCCTGGTCGGTCCGCGTCCCGAACGCCCGCACTTCGTCGCCCAGTTCAGCAAGGTCCACGCCGGTTACGCGGACCGCCACCGGATGCCGGTGGGGCTGACCGGGCTCGCGCAGGTGCACGGGCTGCGCGGCGACACCTCGATCGAGGACCGCTGCCGCTTCGACAACCACTACATCGACCACTGGTCGCTCTGGCAGGACGTCTGCATCCTGCTGCGCACGGCGGGCGAGTTCGTCCGGCCCACGGGGAGCTGAGGATGGCCACGGCCGTGTCGCCGCCCGTGTCACCGCCCGCGGCGGCCCCGGCGGCGCGGGACCGGCTGCGCCGGGCCGCGCCGCTCGCCCCGGTCCTCGCCGTGGTCGCGCTGCTGCTCGTCCCCGGCGGCACGGGGGACGGCACCGGCGGCACCGGCGGCTCGGGGACGGTCGCGGACGCGGCCTCCGGCCTCCTCGTCCTGATCTGCCTGGTGCGGGTGGTGCGCGGCCGGGCCCGGCCGCTGACCCGGACGGCGGCCGTCGTCCTCGGCCTGCCGGTGCTGGGGATCTGTCTGGCCGCGATCACCTCGAACGACCCCGCGTCGAGCCTGCCGGGCGTCGCCCGCTACGTCCAGGTCTTCGTCCTCGTCCCGGCCGCCGTGCTCCTGACGGTCCGCGACCGGCGGGACTTCGCCGTGGTCGCCTGGGGCCTGGCCGGGCTCGCGCTGCTCCAGGGCGCGGTGGGCGTCGGCCAGTACCTGACCGGTACGGGCGCCTCGTACCAGGGCGAGGACATCCGGGCCGTCGGCACCTTCGGGGCGACCGACGTGATGGGCATGGCGACGGCCGTCTCGTACGGCCTGGTCGTCGTCACCGGGATCGCGCTGGGCCGCGGCCCGGGGCGGGCGCGGACGGCCGCGCTGGTCTGCGCGGGGCTCCTGTTCCTCCCGCTCGTGCTGTCCTTCAGCCGGGGCGCGTGGATCGCGACCGTGCTCGCCTGCGCGTTCCAGCTGCTCCTCGCGGGGCCGCTCCGGGCGGTCCGGGTCGCCCTCGCGGCGGGCGCGCTCGGGGTCGTCCTCGTCGGCGGCCTGGGAATCGGCTCGGAGCTGGTGGAGGAGCGGGTCGCCAGCATCACCCGGGTGACGGCGGCGCCGGACCAGTCGGTGACGGACCGGTACACGATGTGGGCGGCGGCCGGGGAGATGTGGCGCGCGGAACCCCTCACGGGCGTCGGCCTGAAGGGCTTCCCCCGCTACCGCGACGCGCACGCCTCGGTCGCGCTGTCCTCCGGCAGCGACACGGCGGGCGCGGGCGCCGGCTTCCACCGCCAGCCGCTGCTCTCCCCGCACAACATGTACCTGCTCGTCCTGAGCGAGCAGGGGCTGGTGGGACTGCTGGCCCTGGTGGGCAGCTGGACGGCGCTGCTGGCCGGCGCGCTGCGGCGGCGGCCCGGCGCGGGCTCCGGTCCGGGCTCCGGTCCCGGCGCGGACTGCGCGCTCGTGGCGACGGGCCTGCTCGTCTGGCAGCTCGTGGACTTCTTCTACGCGGACATCGGCGGCCCCTCGACGGTGCTGATGTCGGTCGTGCTGGGCCTGGTGGCCTGGTGGTCGCTGGTGGGGGTGAGGCGTGCGTGACCCGTGGGCCGGGGAACTCCGGCCCACCGACGCGCCGTGGGGCGGGGAGCCCTCCCCCGCGCCCCGTCCGCCGCGCGACGTCCCGCCGGGCGATCCGTGGACGGCCGGCCCGTGGACGGCCGACCCGTGGTCCGCCGGTCCGTGGGCGGCCGATCCGTGGGCGGCCACGGCGCCGACGGGCTCGCCGGAGGCCCCGGGGACGCCCGCCCCGCCGGTCGCGCCCGGGACGCCCGCCGTGTCCGCGCCCGCCCGGTCCGGCGTCCCCGCGCCGGAGGCGCCCGCGCCCCGGACGCCCGTACCGGAGACACCCGTACCGGAGGCCGCCCCCGCGCCGAAGACCGCGCCCGCGCCGGACGCCGTCCCCCCGCCGTCCCCCCGCCTCCGCCCCCGGCACCGGGCCCGCGCACGCGCGCGCGTGGTGCGGGACGACGGGCCGCGGGGACGGGGGTTCCTGGCCAGGGCGGCGGCCGTGACCGCCGGGCTCACCGCCGTCGGCGCGGTGCTCGGCCTCGTACGGGACCAGATCCTGGCCGGGTACTTCGGGGCCGGGGTCGCGACCGACGCGTTCCTGGTGGCGTGGACCGTGCCCGAGTTCGCCTCGACGCTGCTCATCGAGGACGCGATGGCGCTGATCCTGGTGCCCGCCTTCTCCCGCGCCCTGGCGCATCGCTCCGGCGGCGCGTCCGGCGAACTCGCCGACCCGGTGCGCGCGCTCGTGCGCGGCACGCTCCCCCGGCTCACCCTCACCGCCGCCGTCGCCGCCGCCGTCCTCGTGGTCGCCGCCCCGCTGCTCGTCGCCGCCCTCGCGCCGGGCCTCCCCGACCCGGCGCTCGCCGTCGACTGCACCCGGCTCACCGCGACCTGCGTGCTCTCCTTCGCCCTGGTCGGCTACTGCTCGGCCGCGCTGCGCGCGCACGGCAGCTTCCTGCCCCCGGCGGCGATCTACGTGGCGTACAACGTGGGGATCATCGGCACCGTCCTGGTGCTGCGCGAGCCCTGGGGGGTGCGCTCGGCCGCCGTCGGGGTCGCGGTCGGCGGGGTCCTGATGGTCCTCGTACAGGCCCCCTCCCTGGTCCGGAAGCTGCGCTCCGGGAGCGTACCGGCACCGGACGCGGCGGCACCCACGGACGGCCGGGACAGCCGGGACGGACAGGACGGGCAGGACGGCCGGGACGGACAGGACGGGCGGGACGGGCGGATTCTGGTGCTGGGGCTGATCGCGCCCGTCGTCGCGTTCTCGCTCTGCCGCCAGTCCCAGACCCTGATCGAGCGGTTCCTCGCCGCGCCGCTGCCCGCCGGCGCCATCTCGCACCTGAACTACGCGCAGAAGGTCGCGCAGATGCCGATGATCCTGTCGCTGATGCTGTGCACGGTCAGCTTCCCGGTGGTCGCCCGCGCCCTCGCGGCGGGCGACGCGGAGGGGGCCCGGCACCGGGTCGAACGGGATCTGCTGCTCGCCGCCGTCGTCGTACTGGCCGGCGCCTCGACGGTGATCGCCACCGCCCCCCGGATCGTCGAACTTCTCTTCGAGCGCGGCGAGTTCGGCAGGGCGGACACCACCGCCACCGCCGCCGTCATGCGGGTGTACGCCCTCGGCCTGCTGGGCCAGACGATGGTCGGCGCCCTGGTCCGCTGCTACTTCTCCGCCGCACGCCCGCTGTGGTACCCGGCCCTCGCCATGGGCGCGGGGCTCGCCGCGACCGCCGTCGCGGGCGTGCCCGGCGCCCGGTGCTGGGGCGCGGTCGGCATCGCCGGCGCCAACGCGTTCGGCATCACGCTCACCGCCGTCCTGCTGCTGCGGGGCGCGCACCGCCAGGCCGTCCCGGTCCGGGCCGGCCGGCTCGGCGCGGGGCTGTTCCGCCTCGCGGGCGCGGGCGCCGGGGCCACCGGCGCCGGCTGGGTCTGCTCGGTCGCGATCGGCCCCGCCGCCCTCGCCGTCGCCGTCGCCGCCCTCGCCGTCGCCGGCGTCTTCCTGCTGTTCCTCGTCTGCGCCCCCGAGGCGCCCGGCCTTCCACCCCTGTCCAGCTCCGCCCACCGGAGGACCCCCCATGCCCGCCGTCACCGCGCCGAGCCGTCTGCTGCCGAAGCCGCCCCCGTGGGGAGGACCGCCCCTGTGGGTGGCGATGTACCACTCGATCACGGACACCGCCGATGACCCGTACCGGGTGACCGTCTCCCCGGTGCGCTTCGCCCGGCAGCTCCGCTGGCTGGGCGAGCGCGGGCTGCGCGGGGTGTCGGTCGGGGAACTGCTCACGGCCGCCGCCCAGGGGCGCGCCAGGAGCCTGGTGGGCCTGACCTTCGACGACGGCTACGCGGACTTCGCGGACTCGGCGCTGCCGCTGCTCCGCCGGTACGGCTTCACGGCCACGGTCTACGTCCTGCCGGGCCGGCTCGGCGGCGAGAACGGCTGGGACGCGGCGGGACCGCGCAAGCGGCTGCTCTCCGGGGACGCCGTCCGGCGGATCGCCCGCGCCGGGATGGAGATCGGCTCGCACGGCCTCACGCACGTTCCGCTCCCCGAGGCCGACGACCGGACGCTGGCCGCCGAGACCCTGCACAGCCGCGAGCTCCTGGAGGAGCTGACGGGCGGCCCGGTGGAGGGCTTCTGCTACCCGTACGGGCGGGTCGACCGGCGCGCCATGCGGGCCGTGCGCGAGGCCGGCTACCGCTACGCCTGCGCGATCGACCCGGGCCCGTACACCGGCACGTACGCCCTGCCCCGCGTCCACATCGGCGAGAACGACACCTCCTGGCGGCTCGCGGCCAAGCGCCTCCTGCACCCGCTGCGCCGCCGTCGCCCCGCCGACCTGGCGGCCCCCGCCCGGTACGGTCCGGCCGTGGTCGGTGCCCGGTGAGGGTCCTGCACGTCATCACCGGCCTCGGCATCGGCGGCGCCGAGCAGCAGCTGCGGCTCCTGCTGCGCCACCTGCCCGTGCGGAGCGAGGTGGTGACGCTCACCAACCCGGGCCCGGTCGCGGCGGGCATCGAGGCGGACGGCACCCCCGTCATCCACCTCGGCATGACCGGGAACCGTGACCTCGGCGCGCTGCCCCGGCTCGTCCGGATCGTCCGGCGGGGCCGCTACGACCTCGTCCACACGCACCTGTACCGGGCGTGCGTGTACGGCAGGGCGGCGGCCCGGATCGCCGGGGTGCGCCGGATCGTCGCCACCGAGCACTCCCTCGGCGAGACCCAGATCGAGGGCCGGCCGCTGTCGGCGGGCACCCGCGCCCTGTACCTGGCGTCGGAGCGGCTCGGCACGTCCACGGTCGCCGTCTCGGCCGGCGTGGCCCGCCGGCTCGCCGGCTGGGGCGTGCCCGGGGACCGCGTCCGGGTGGTGCCGAACGGCATCGAGACGGGCCGGTTCGCCTTCGACGCGGAGGCCCGCCGGCGCACCCGGGCCGCCCTCGGCCTCCCGGCGGACGCGTACGTCGTCGGCGGGGTGGGACGGCTGGCGCCCGGGAAACGGTTCGACCTGCTCGTACGGGCGGTGGCGGCGGTGCCGGAGGCCCGGCTGCTCCTCGTCGGCGAGGGCGCTGAACGGGAGGCGCTGCTGCGGCTGGCCGGCGACCTCGGGGCGGCCGGCCGGGTGCTCCTCACCGGAGCCTGCGAGGACCCCCCGGCCCCCGGTTCGGCCGGGCCCGCGCTGCCCGGTCTGCTCGCCGCGATGGACGTCTTCGTGTCGGCCTCCCCCGACGAGACCTTCGGGCTCGCGGTCGTGGAGGCGCTGGCGGCGGGCCTTCCCGTCCTGTACGCGGCCTGTCCGGCGGTCGAGGACCTGCCGCCGGAGGCGGCCCCGGGCGCACGCCGGATCACCGGCTCCGTGTCCGGGCTGGCCGACGCCCTGCACGGCCTCCGGGACGCCCGGACCGCCCGGCTGCCGGTGCCGGAGGCCGCCCGCCACTACGACATCGCGCACAGCGCCCGCCGGCTGGCGTCCCTCTACGAGCAGACCGTGCACGGCGTCCCGCCCCGGCCCCGGTCCCCGTCCCGACCTCCGTCCCCGTCCCCGTGAAGCATCCGTGAAGTGGGAGAAACCCGACCCGTGAAGACCACACCCTTCCGCCCCTTCCCGCCCGCCGGGCCGCGCCTCCCCGGCCGCTGGGCGGTGCTGCCCGCCGCCGTCCTCGCCGGGGCCGCCCTCGGCGGCGGCTACGGGGCGCTGAAGACCCCGGAGTACGCGGCGACCAGCCACGTCATCGTCGTGCCGGCCGGAAAGTCCGACCCGGCGGGGACGGTCGGCTTCGCCCAGGCGTACGGGCGGGTCGCCACCGACATCGCGGTGACCGGCGACGCCCAGGTGTGGGCCGGGGTGACCGCCGGCGAGCTGCGGAGGAGCGTGACGGCGGAGACCTCCCCGGACGCCCCGATGATCTCGATCACCGCCCGGTCCGCGAAGCCCGCCGAGGCGGTCGCCATGGCCGACGGGGTGGCCCGCGCGCTGGTCCTCGACAGCGCGCACGTGGCGGACAGCACGGGCGTGAAGGTCGTGCGGTTCTCCCGCGCCGCGAAGCCCGCGGACCCGGTCTCGCCGTCCGCGCCGCTCTCCGCGCTCGTCGGCGGCTGCGCGGGCGGACTCCTCGGCGGTCTGGCCCTCCTCGTCCGCCCGAAGCGCGCCGCCGCGCACGGCGAGGCCCGCCACTCCCGCCAGGCCGGGGCCGCCGTGCCCGCCCCGGCGGCCGCCGCGCACCAGCCGGAGACGGCGTGACCCCGGGGGCCCCGCGGACCGAGGTCTGCCGCGACGGGGAGGCCTTCGGGCGGCTCGCGGCCGAGTGGACGGCGCTGTACCGGCGCTGCTCCTCCGCCACCCCCTTCCAGTCCCACTCCTGGCTGCACTCCTGGTGGCTCTCGTACGGGCGGCCCGGCGCGCTGCGGGTGGTGCTCGTACGGCGGGAGGACGGCGGGCTCGTGGCCGCCGCGCCCCTGATGCGGGCCCGGGGGCCGCTGCCCGTCCTCACCCCGCTCGGCGGCCCGATCAGCGACTTCACGGACGTGCTCCTCGACGACGGCTGTCCGGAGGCGGTGCCCGCCCTGGTCCGGGGGGTCGCGCGGGCCGCCCGGGGCGCGGTGGTCGACCTGAGGGAGGTCCGGCCGGGCGCGGCCAGCGAACGGCTCTTCGCCCGGTGGCCCGGTCCGCGCCGGGAGCTGCCCGACTCGCTGTGCCTGGAGCTGCCCGCCGTACCGATGGAGGGGCTCCTCGCCCGCATCCCCTCCGGAAAGGCCCAGCGGGTCCGTGCCAAGCTGCGCAAGGTGGACGCGCTCGGCATCGACGCGCGGGTGGTGACCGGCGAGGAGGTCCCGGCCGCCCTGGACCGGCTCCTGCGGCTCCACCGGCTCCAGTGGCAGGGGCGGGGCGTGACCGCCGAGCACACCAGCGAGCGGTTCGCCCAGCACCTCGTCCGGGCCGTGCGGCCCATGGTGGAGCGCGGGGACGCGATGGTCACCGAGTTCCGGCTCGCCGGGGACGTGGTCGCCGCCGACCTGACCCTGATGTCGCCCCGGCTGGCCGGCGGATACCTGTACGGGGCCGACCCGGAGCTGCGCGCCCGCAAGGTGGACGTGGCGGCGATGCTGCTGCGGCACGGGGCGCGCGAGGCCGGCGCGGGCGGGCGGGCCACCCTGAGCATGCTGCGGGGCAGCGAACCGTACAAGCACCACTGGCGTCCGGAACCCGTCCACAACCGGCGGCTGCTCCTCGCCGGTCCCGGCGCGGCTCCGCTGCTCCGGCTGCGGGCGGGCGCGGCCGGCGCGCGGCGCTGGGCGGCGCGGCAGGCACGGGAACGCGCCTGGGCGGGACGGCTGCTCGCCCGCGCGGGGAAGCACGTGCCGCGCGGCGGGTGAGTTCCCGCCGCCGTCGCGGGGAACGGTCCCCCGGCCCGTCCGGCCGGGGGACCGGGCCGGTCAGAAGGGCCAGGCGCTCGTGAACGCGTCCTTCCAGCCGGAGTCCGTCCCGCTCTTCCAGATGTCCTCCGGCAGGCAGACGGACCCGCCGAGCCAGCTCTCCACCCAGGAACCGAGCCCCACGGTCCAGCAGGCGGCCGGGGGCTTGGGCTCCGGTTTCGGCTCGGGCTTGGGCTCGGGCTTCGGCTCGGGCTCCGGCTCCGGTTCGGGCTCCGGTTTCGGCTCCGGCTTGGGCTCGGGCTTCGGCTCGGGCTTCGGCTCGGGCTTCGGCTCGGGCTTGGGCTCCGGCTTCGGCTCCGGTTTGGGCTCGGGCTCGGGCTTCGGCTCCGGTTCGGGCTCCGGCTTGGGCTCCGGTTTGGGCTCCGGCTTCGGCTCGGGCTCCGGCTTCGGCTCGGGCTTCGGCTCCGGCTTGGGCTCCGGCTTCGGCTCCGGCTTGGGCTCCGGCTTCGGCTCGGGCTCGGTCGGGAGTTCCGGTTCCTTCCCGTACAGCATTTCGCGGAACACCAGCGACGACTCCGGATTGTCGTCGCACTGCCAGACGCCGTGCGGACAGTAATCGGTGATCGTGTGGTAAAGCGGCTTGTGCTGGTTCATCCATTCGAGCATGCGCCGCATGTATTCCGGGTTGTCCCCGTTGCGGAAGAGGCCCCATTCGGGGTACGAGATCAGCTTTCCGTGCTCGGCCGCGAAATCGACCTGCTTCCGGAGCCCGTACGGCTCGTTGACGTGCTGGTCGAAACTGCTTCCCGGCGGCTGGTCGTACGAGTCCATGCCGATGATGTCGACGACGCCGTCGCCCGGATAGCACTCGGTCCACGGCACGGCGTCGAGGCCGCGGCTCGGGTTGAAGTCGAAGCGGAACTCCTGGCCCGGCACGGAGCGCATGGCGGTGACGATGCGGTTCCAGTACTCCTTCCACGCGGCGGGGTCGGGACCGCACCGGTGGGTGTAGGTGGTGCCGTTCATCTCCCAGCCGAGGACGATGACGGTGTCCTTCGCCCCCAGCGCGACGAGCCGCTCGGCCAGGGTCCTGAAGTGGTGGTCGTAGCGGCCGGACGCGCCGAGGCCGAGCTGTCTGCGGACCTCGGCGTCGGGGAGGCGGGCCTCGTTGCGTTCCAGCATGGGGACGTTGAGGACGAAGAGGCGGTCGGCCTTCTCGTTGCGCCAGTCCGCCCAGGCGTCGAGGAAGCCGGGAGGGCCCTCGATGTTCTTCCAGCGGTCGCCCGGCAGGTAGGTGTGGCCGACGCGGAGTTCGCGGCCGCCGAGCCAGCGTTCGAGTTCGGCGATGCGGGCGACCCCGTGCGCGCCGGAGGAGAGGAAGGCGCCCATGGCGCCGGCGAGCGGCGACGGCCCCGGGTCCCGCGCCGTCCCGGACACGGGCGCGGAGGCGTGGGCGGGGGCGGGGGACGACAGGACGGCCGGACCCGCGGCGAGGAGGGCGGCGGTGAACACCCCCAGCCATGTTCTCGGTGTTCTCCGGTGTACGACTGCCACGGCCGCTCCTCCATGTCGAGTGTCATGCGGGATGTCGTCGGTATGTTTCTCCGAAAATATTCATGATGAGCCGTTCGTGAGCCCTGCTTCCCCCCGATCGATGACCCATTGGTGGATTTGATCGCCCCTTTGGGTCATTCACGCGGAACGGACCCGACCCGTGACGCGAAAAGGGCCGGCCCCGGAGAGCGGGTGCTCTCCGGGGCCGGCCCCGTGTGTGTCCGCGTACCGCGTCGGGTCAGTCGTTGACGCAGATGTTGCCGGCCGTCGGGTTCAGCAGGGCGATGACGTTCACGCTGTTGCCGCAGAGGTTGACCGGGATGTGGATGGGAACCTGGATGACGTTGCCGGACAGGACGCCGGGCGAGCCGACGGCCGCGCCCTGCGCGTCGGCGTCCGCGAAGGCGGGCGACGCCACACCCATGGCCAGGACGATACCGGCGACGACGGCCGCAGCCTTCTTACAGTTCATTTCGTCTGGATCCTTTCCTCGGCGGAAGAATTCTCACGGATCTCGTGATGCCCGGGAGAAGGAAGTTCTCCCGGCCTCCGCTGTACACAACACAACGAACATTCCGCACAAAGGAAACCGGGATAACGGCGGAGTGCTTCGTTTCACTCCATTGCCCGCACGGAACCGCCCGCACGGCGTCATGCGCGGCAGCGGCCGGCCCACCCGGGCACGACCGCCGCCACGCCCCGGAAGCCGCCCCCGGGGGCGGACACCTCCGCCCCCGTCCGTCCGGTCCCGTCCTCGTCCATCCGCCCGGTTCCGCCCCGGACCGCCCGTCTCAGCGCGGCCACACCGGCGTCGTCATCAGGCGCTCCCACTCCCGGTCCGGCATCCCCGGAACCGTCCGGCCCGCCTGTGTCCACCGGCTCACCAGGGCGGAATAGACCGGGGTGGGAAAGCGGTCGGCGGGGGGCGGGTCGCTCGTGTACCGGCTCCTCGGAATGAAGGCCATCCGTTCCCATTTCCCGGGATCGGGCGCCATTTTCGCTCCTTCCGCTGCGATTCCCGCATCATGGCACAGGGGCCCCGGAAGAGCGTTCCATCCCCGTTCCCGCGTCGCGCGCTCCCGCGCGAAAGAGTCGAAGCGCGGTACGGAAGAAGGGTTTTCGCTCATACGCTCGTCGTCCGTCCGGTGGACCCGCCGGAACGCCCCGCGTTCCGGCCGTCGGGCGCCGCGTCGTGCCGCGCCACGTCGTGCCGCCGGTCGTCCGATCGGCGCGGCGCGGCGTCCGGCGGGCCGGCCAGGGATGAGGCCCGCCACGGTCGAGGCCCGCCACCCCTCCGGGAAGGGATGGCGGGCCTCGGCCGTTCCGCGCCGGGTTCAGAGCGCGCGGCTCAGCTCGTCCGGATCGGTGACCGGCGCGTCGCAGGTGAACCGCCGGCAGACGTACGCGGCCGCTCCCCCGGCCACCAGCGGCCGGTCCCTCAGGAGCGGGAACTCCTCGCTCCCGGGGGTCCCGGCGGCGAGGACCGCGCCGGGGGCGTTGGCCAGGAGGGCGGTACGGCGCAGCTCCCGGAAGGCCTCGTCACCGGGGTCGCCCACGACGGCGATCTCCCGGGGGCCGTCGAGGAGGGCCTCGGCGACGGCCAGGCCCCAGCCGATGAACCGGGGCGCGCGGGGGCCGAGGGCCCTGACGACGCCGAGGGCCCCCTCGGCGGCGGCCCGGTGGGCTTCGGAACCGGTGTGGGCCGCGTACGAGAGCAGGGCTCCGGCGGCGGCGGTCCAGCCGGACGGGGTGGCGTTGTCGGTGGGGTCCTGGGGGCGCCGGATGAGGACTTCGGCGTCGTCGGCCGTGTCGTACAGCGCGCCGCCGCCGGCGGTGAAGCGGTCGAGGACGACGTCCAGGAGGAACCCGGCGAACTCCAGCCAGGCGCCCTCCCCGGTGACGGCGGCGAGGGCGAGGAATCCCTCGGCGACGTCGGCGTAGTCCTCCAGGACCCCGGCGTTGGCGCCGGCGCGGCCGTCCCTGGAGGTGCGGGCGAGCCGGGCGCCCTCGTCCAGGTGGACCCGGACGAGCAGGTCGGCGGCCTCGGTCGCGCGCTCGACCAGGTCGGGGCGGTCGAAGAGGGCGCCGGTCTCGGCGAGCGCGGCGACGGCGAGGC
The DNA here is from genome assembly GCF_055562975.1 of Streptomyces sp. NPDC014907. Classification (NCBI taxonomy): domain Bacteria; kingdom Bacillati; phylum Actinomycetota; class Actinomycetes; order Kitasatosporales; family Streptomycetaceae; genus Streptomyces; species Streptomyces sp. NPDC014907. Next base: position 727,979 of record NZ_JBVHEG010000001.1, read on the forward strand.
CGTTCCAGGCGGCGACGACCTTGTCGTCCCGGCCGGGACGCTCGCGCTCCTCCCGGGCCGCGAGGAGCCGGGCGGCGATCGACGCGATCCGCTCGGCGTCGGCCACGCCCGCGTCCTGCGGGAGCCGGAGGACGGAGCTGCCCTCCTCGAAGGTGCCGTCCTCGGTGACGCCGTAGTGGGCGGCGGCGACGGCGGCGTCCTCCGGGCCGAGGACCCCGGCGAGCTGCCCGGGGGTCCACACGTAGTAGGCGCCCTCGACGTGCCTGCCGGTCCCGTCGTCGGAGTCCGCGTCGAGCGCGGAGGCGAATCCGCCCTCGGGGGTGCGCAGTTCACGGACCAGGAAGTCGGCGGTCTCCAGGGCGATCCGGCGGGCCCGGTCGCTGCCGGTCGCCTTCCACAGGTGGGCGTACACCCGGCAGAGCAGGGCGTTGTCGTACAGCATCTTCTCGAAGTGGGGCACCAGGGGCCCGCCGGTCCCCGGCGTGAGCACGTACCGGTGGAAGCCGCCGCCCACCTGGTCGTACAGGCTCGAACGGGCCATCGCGTCGCACAGGCCCTCCGCCATCTCCAGCGCCGCCACGGAACCGGCCCGCTCGTGGTGGCGCAGCAGGAACTCGACCACCATCGAGGGCGGGAACTTGGTGCTCCCCTCGAACCAGCCGGTCGCGGGATCGACGTCCCGGCTCAGCCGGAGGAGGGCCATGGCCTGGGTCTCCCCGGTGGGCGGCCCCCCGGCCCCGACGACCGGCTCCCGCTCCGCGAGTTCCCCGGTGATCTTCGCGGCGACCTCGCCCACCTCGTCGCGCCGGGTCGTCCACGCGCTGCGGACGCCTTCGAGCACCTGACGGAAGGACGGCATGCCGTGGCGGGGCTCGGGCGGGAAGTACGTGCCGAAGTAGAACGGCCGCCCTTCCGGCGTCATGAAGACGGTCATGGGCCAGCCGCCCTGCCCCGTGGCGGCCTGCACGGCCTCCATGTAGACGGCGTCCACGTCGGGCCGCTCCTCGCGGTCCACCTTGACGGACACGAAGTGCTCGTTCAGGTACGCGGCGGTGTCGTCGTCCTCGAAGGACTCGTGCGCCATGACGTGGCACCAGTGGCACGCGGAGTACCCGACCGACAGCAACACGGGCACGTCACGCCGCTTCGCCTCCTCGAACGCCTCGGGTCCCCACGGCCACCAGTCGACGGGGTTGTCGGCGTGCTGAAGCAGATAGGGCGAGGTCGTGCCGGCCAACCGGTTCATGAATCCAGCCTCTCACAGGGCCCCCCGCTATCGACGAAACCCTCACGTGCCCGCCGTGCTTGGTCGAATCGGCAGATCCAGCAGACGCTCGCCGGTGCCCTCGTCGTCGAGGGCGTCACTTTCAGGGGCATGCGTCTCGACCCGCGGGTCCCCCTGAGCGCGGGCCCGCGTCCACCGCGATCGCACCCAGGTGGCCCAGCGCCTCGGGAGCGAGTTGTGGGAGCAGGGGGATCGTGTGGGCCCACGCGTCCGACCTCAACAGTCCCAACGCGATGCGCCGTGCTGTGTACTCTCCGCAACGGCTGCTGCCGTCAGAGGCCCGGGCGAGTGTCAGGCAGGTCCGGACCGTTCGGTCCCCGGTACGGGTGTCCGTGGCCAGGGGCAACCGGGCACGAGCCAGGTGGGCGGCGGCAGCGCAGAGAGCTGTCCGCCGGGTCTCCGGGGTGTTCGCGGCGTCGGCGTGACGCCATACGGCGGAGATGTCGCCCTCCACCGCAGCCAGCAGGGCCAGTTCCGCGGGGGCCCCCTGTTCCGGGCGGAGTGAGCGTCGCCATCTGTCGATCCGGCTTCCGGCGGCCTCCGCGACTTCGTCGGGAAGGCAGCCGAGCCGTTCCAGCAGGGCAAGAACGGCCATCGACGGTGTCGGTTGCGGCATGGCGGGAGCCGTCATGTGCAGAGCGGTGCGATGGAGTGCGCCGGTCAGTAGCGGATCGGGGCGCCGAGGGTCGGGGAAGGCCAGGAGCAGAGCCGCCAGTTCAGGGAGCAGGCTGAGTGGGTTGCCCTGCACCCCCGCGTCGATCCGTCGCGCCAGGGCCTCTGTCAAGGGCCTGGCGACTCGTGCCGCCCCCTCGGGGCAGTGGCGTACGAGCCCGGCGGCGACGGCCGTCAGCGCCTGCCTCCGCGCAGAGGTGCGGCCCTTCACCAGCGCCGAGGCCAGGTACTCGTCCCCGGTGTGGGCGACTGCCTGGGCCACCGCGTTCGTGAACTCGGGCGCGGCGTCGTCGGGGACTAGGTCGGCCGCCGCTCGGGCGTGGCGGGCAGCCGGGCCGTCGTGGCCGACGAGAGAGCAGCCCAGGGAGAGGGCAGCCAGGCGGCGCGCACGGTCATGGGTGTCGAGCGCGCCGTGCGCGAGCGCTTCGGCCTCGTCCGACAAGCCTGCCGCGCCCATGGCCTGGCAGAGGTCCACGGTCCAGTCTCCCGAGAGGGGCGGGGCGCCCAAGGACGTCGCCGGCCGTGTGGCCTGTCGCTCTCGCAGGGCCGTCTCCACAAGCTCTCGGCTTCGCGAGGGGTCGCCTGCGGCGAGCTGGGCTTCTGCTTCCAGGAGGAGAAGGGAGGGGGGATCATCGACTCGGGGACCGTCGCCGGGGGAAGGCAGGCCGACCGACCTCCGGTGCGCGCGCAAGCGCGGGGCTGCGGCTCCGCGTCTGGCCTTCGACGCCCTCCGTGCGCCCTCGGGCTCCCGTGGTGCAGCTCGTCCTGCCTTCGCCTCGGCATGCCTTTCGCGTTCCATGTGCCGGGAGTGGCGCTCGGCGTCCTTGCTCCTGCGCTTCGCTCTCCGTCTTTCCTCGGCATCGACGTCCGCCGCGCTGTCCCGTCGCTTCTTGTCGTCCTCCGTCACCTCCATGACCCACTGCGCCCGTTCCACCAGGTCATCTCCGAGATTCCCGATGCGCAGTCCTTCCGGCAGGGTCTCCATCAGCTGTGTCATGTCGTCGAGGTCGGCCTTCATGGCGCCACTGTCGGCCACTGACTTGGCAAGGTGTGCCAGAGTTCCCGCCAGTTCGCGACGCAGATGAGCCCTGTCCTCTTCGGACAAGGAGCCGACGGACGGAGAAGCGGGGTTCTTCAGCGCCACGATCGTGCTGCGCGTCGAGGCCAGGGCCCTCCGCATCAGTTTGGGGGCCGCGCGAGGCCGCTTGGCGGGAAGAGCCGCGAGCGCCGACGCCGCAGAGGCCAGGACGTCCACGGAGGCCAGCCCGTCCGTGTCGTCGATCCCCTCGCAGACGGCTTCGATACGGTCACCGGCGTCCGGGACCGAAGAAGGAGCCGCCCGCGCCAGCGCGCCCCACAGATCCACCGCAGCCGCCCGGGCGCGCATGGTGCCCTCGCTCAACGCCTCCGCGCGGTCCATCAGTGTCTTCACCACGTCTCGATCTCGCTCCGGGTCCAGCATCCTTGCCGCCTCGACGAGCGTCTCCGTCCCCGCCGCCGGGTCCTGGAGCACCGCACGGAGCAAGGGCCCGGCAACATCAGGGCCGTTCAGCGTCGTCAGCGTGCGGGCGGCGGCCAGGAGCCGTGTGTGCGACTCGGGGTCTCGGAGGTTGCCGGGAAATCCCTCTTGGGCCTGATCACCGATCAGCAACCCGGCCGACTCCCGCACTACGGCGGCGACTTCCGGCTCGCCTCGTCCCGCGTAAGCCAGTTCCACCGCCACGTCTGCCAGGTGAACAGCTCTGGCGATCGCCGTGGACGCCGAACGAGCCAGGCCGCGTGCGCGCTCCTCGTATCCCAGTCTGACCAAGAGGGAGGGGCCCCCGTCAGGGACTTCATACGATTCCTGACGCAGGAGGCACCGCGCGGCGCAGAGAGAGGCGAGGGCCGCCAACGCGGCGGCGGAGAGATCTTCCGAATCGGTACCCTTCGGTCCTCCGGCTTCCGTTTCGAACTCCTCTAGTTGGGCGAGCGCGGCATCCGGACCAGCCGTGTGGGCGAGCCGCCGCAATCGTGGGACGTCGACGATGTACGCGGCGCGTTCGCCGGCATCGGCCAGCAGACGGAGCTGGTGCTCCAAGGGGTACGGAGGCGTACCGTCCGGCCAGCCGGCCGCACGGTATCGCTGCGACCAGGCCAGCAGTTGACGGCTGTACCGCTGGACCCCCTCCTCCCCCAGGGCCTCGCGGACCGCACGAGCAAGGGAAGGGTCGGCCAGGGCATACGTCCCGGACACCGGATCATCGGCCACGAGGGCGCGTCCCGCCGGACCGTGCACCAAGCGGTCGAGGTGATCCACGGGGAGTCCGGTCAGCTCCGCGAGGTCCGCCACGCGGAGGCCACCGCCCGCCACAGCCAGCAGCCCCGCGGTCCGTTCGCCCAACGCAATTGGGTCTGGCTCTGGCCGGCGGACCAGCCGCACCCCCGCAACGGGGGAAAGGGCCCGCAGGCATCGGCGCCGGTGCAGCGGGTGCCTCACTGGAGGGAAGTCATCGGGGAACCGTCCCCAGCGCCGGAGGGAGACGATGACGCGCATGCCGGATGGCGGGCGTTCGGGCAGGAGAGCGGCGATGCTCGGCGCGTTCTTCGCCCCGGTGCCCGCCCAGGCCACATCGTCGTCAAGTCCGTCGATCACGAGCAGGAGCCTCCGACCGAGGCCGGCGCTCTTCGCGGCTGCCTCGGCGAAGCGCTCGCGCCACTCCCGGACGCTTCCCGGAACGGGACTCCCCCGTCCACCGAGGAAGTCATCGATCTGACGGGCGACTTCCCTCTCGAACTCGGCCCGCGTGTTCGTGCCGTGTTCCGCGGAGACGAAGAAGGTCAGGATGTCGATGCAGGCGGGGGGCCGTCGGCTGACATAGTCGGCAAGCAGCAGGGTCTTGCCGACGGGTGCGTCGGCGTACCAGCAGAGATAGGACGGCGCCTCAGCCCGGGAGTCCCGGACGAACGAGTTCATCTCCGTACGCTCGTCCGTCCGGCCGCGAACCTCGAGGCCGGCGGCCTCCAAGGCCGGTCCGTGGAGCCGAACGAAGCGGAGGCCTGGCTCCGCCTCCCGCCGGTTCGCGAGAATCTGGCCGGCTCGCGCGCCTCTCGCCTCCTCCCGCGCTGCGCGCAGGACAGCCTCCCACCTCGTGATCGGGTACACCGAGGAGCCCGACGCGCCCCGAAGCCTCCCCACGGCGGCCAGGAAGCGATCTGCCAGCTCCGGTGAGGGCACCGTTCTCCCCTGACACCAGCCCCGCCACGTCGAGGGAGCGATCCCTGACTCCTCGATCGCTTCCACGAGGAGCGGTCGGCCTACGGCTTCCTCCCCCGCCGTCTTCAGCATGTTTCGCAACTCGTCACGCGCGTCTCTCGACGAAGCCGCCACCGCTCCACTCCCATTCCTGGCCCACTACCCGAAAACGCTGCCGCCCTCGTACTACTTCGGCATGGCTGACCTGCGAAAACCGCGATGCGGGGGTCGGCGCAACTTCACCGCGTCTCGCGCCGACGCGAGTCTGAGTCCACCACCGCAACAGCCGGACCCGGCTCTCGACAAAAGGATGGACCATGCTCGACCTTCCCCAGCTGCTCACGTACGCCGCCACCTTGGGCGGGGGCGCCGGCCTGCTCTACACCAGCGTCCTGTTCTTCGTGGCCCTCGTCTCCGTCCTGGCCCCCACGCCCGAGCGCCGTAAGGACGCGCGAACGACGCTCAGCATCCTCGTGCGCAGGCGGTCGCGTTGAGGTCGGCGATCCGTTCCTCAGCGGCATTCCGATCGCACGGTTCAGCTGAACGGTTCACCGAGGGAACTCGGATGCCCAGAGGGCACCTAATAGGACCACAGGGTGCTCTCCTCGCCTGTGCCATCGAGAGCTCCCGCATGGCTGAAAGTAACCGGTCGGGTGCGAGGCGTCATGTACAAAGGCCTACGAGCTGCTGATCGCCATGCCATGACGACGCCCCGATTCCGCAGTCGCGGAGCCGGTGATCCCGAAAGAAGGAGTGGCATGGGCAAAGCAGCGCGCGAGTGGCTGGAGCGCCACGGAGGGGAGCTGATCCTCCTCGTGGTTGCTGCCGTGGTGACCGAAGCGATCGGTCACCTCTGGTAGACGGCCGTTCTCGACGCCTCCAGTGCGTCGAGAACGGCCTTCCCCGGCAGTGGATGGTTCTTGCTCCGCGTCCACGGGACAAGAACCGTCCACACCTCACCGCACTGCCGGTGAGTGCCAGGATGCCGAAAGAATCGGCAGTCTCCCAGACTAATTCCCAGGCTGGTGCCTGTCGGTCGAACGGAGAGCGTCAACCCGCGAAAGCACCGTCCCGCGGAAAGCGGGAATGACCCGTCGGAAGCCCTAAGGGCCCTCTACAGGCCTGCTCCCCACGTAGGTGGGGATGTCTCCCCGCGCCCACCCCCAAGCCCTTCCCCCAGGAGGCGGTGACACAGATTGCACGACTATCGTCCGTCGGACCCTGCCGGGCAGCGCCCCAGCTGGGATCCTCGTTTCAAACCCTGCTTGCCGACCGTCAGCCTCGTCGGCGCCACCGCCCATCACTCCCTGTGCGGGGTCCTCGAGCAGGCCGATGAACTGGCCGCTCTCGATTGCAGCTCACCGGGCGAGACCGTCGCCGCCATCGAGTACCTCCTCGCCATCTGCTTCGCGTCGGGCACCTGTCCGTCTTCCGACGAGGAGTGGCGTTCCTGGATCCGCGAAGGGAGGAGCCTCGCGCCGGCCGGCGCCTGGCTGAGGCAGCAGCCCGCCGATTCCTGGGACCTGTTCCACCCCACAGAACCGCTCGCACAGAACGCGTGCCTCCTTGAGGATCTCCGCGAGAGCGGCACCGGAACAGCTCAGCTGATCATCGAGCACGCCGGCGACTACAACCAGCACTTCGACCACCACCACCTCGAACGCGACAACCCGCTCCCGGCGGCGCACGCCTTCCTCGCCACGCTCACGCAACACGCCTACGCACCCTATGGACGGGCCCGTATGCCGGGACAGCGACTCGGTGCCAAGGTCACGAACCTTGCCGCAGGCCGGCTGACGGGACGCATCCGGGTCGTCGCCCTGGGGAAGACTCTGGGCGAGACGCTGCGTCTGAACCTGTATCCGCCCGATGGGCCGGGAGAACCCCTCAACACGTCCTGGAACACCCCCGGCTTCGAGCGGCGGAAATTCGACAAGAAGGCGGAGCCCCGGCTGCCGCGGAGCTCCGCGGACCTGCACAGCTCCCTGGGCCGTTCCGTGCTCCTGCGCCCGGCACACGGGCCGCACGGTCAGGTCATGGTCGACCGGGTCCTGATCGGGGCCGGGGAGGTACTGGAACTCGACCCGACGCGCCACCTCCAGGACGCCGTGTACAGCGAGACGACGAGCGGCTTGCGGAAACCCCTGTGGGCCTCCCCCAGCAGGGCCCTCTGGCAACAGGCCCACGCCCTCTACAGCGCCGTCATGGACGACAGGACCGGGATGTACGCGCGACTGCGGTCTCTGCTCCCGTACGAGCGCACCAGTCCGGGCGCTCCTTATCATCTGTGGGCCGTGGGGCTGCTGGCGAACAAGACCCTGCCGGTCGCCTGGACGCACGGCTCCTACCCCTACGCCCCCGGTATGGCCGCACACCTCTACCGGGCGTCCCGCCGGGGCTCTGTCATCGCCGAGTACATCGCGCTGGTCCTGAAGAGGGCGGCGACCGTAGCCGCCGAAACCGCCTTCCCAGCCATGTGCACCGCGGACGAAAGCGGTCAGGTGGCGCGGCTCGACGCCCGGTACTCCTTCTGGCCCGCCGCCGAAGATCCCTTCGCAGGACTGCTGGACGAAGTGATCGACCGGGGATTCGACGACGAGGACGACCCGGTCTCGGCGCCCTTGGTCGCCTACGCGCTGGAGTTGACGGGCACGGCCCGCACCCAGCTGTTCCAGCGTCTCGACACCCTGCCGCCCGGCGACCGCAACAACCGTGCACGCGCCCGGGCCGTGAGGCTTTTCGAAGAGGCCGTGTCCGGGAAGCGGGCTCCGGCCGAACTCCGAGGGGAGACCTCCGTTGACTGAGCAGAAACCGTCGACCGGAACGGAAGGCGAAGAATCCCTCTTCCCACACGACAGCGCGGCGCTCACTTCCTGGCTCACCGCCCTCGTACACAACCGCGAGTACGGAGCCCTCGCCGAGCTCCGGCGATCCCGTGTCCGCACCCAGGCGCACATCCGCGCGGGCTGGTTCGGGGGGGACGACCACCGCGACCTCTTCGAGCGGGTGGCCTTCCTCTTCGCGATCTACCACCAGGGACGCGCCACACCCTCGTACGGCCACGGCAGCCTCGGCGCCGCGGCCCGCAGGATCGGGGACGGAGTCGGGCGTGGGCCGGACAACCCCGGCGCCCAACGCCTTCTGGACCGTGTGGTCAGCAGTCGGCGCGTGCCCTGGCGTCATCTCCAGCATGCGGTCACCCGGCTCCGGTCCTGCGAACAGCCCCCGCCCTCCTGGTCCGGCCTGGTCGAGGACCTCATCAAGTGGAACGACCGCAAGGCGCGCGTCGCCTACCAGTGGTCCATCGAGTTCCACACCCCGCCGGAAGCGGCCGGCAGGCGTCGGGCGGGCCGGTGAGGCGCCCGGCGTACCCGCCATCGATTCGACCGAAGACACGGAAGGGCATCACCTCATGACCGAGTCGTCCCGAAGCCAGTTCCTCTCCCTGCACCTCATCGAGACCCTGGCGGCGGTCCTCCCCGTGCGCGACGAGAACGCCCAGCCCAAAACCCTTGTCTTCGGCGGGGTGGAACGGCACATGATCACCAGTCAGGCCCGCAGGCGTGCGGAACGGGTCCATGCCCGGAACCGGGCCAACGCCGGCCGGGGTGCGCTGAAGGGGCGGAGCATGGGTATCCGTACCCGGGAGTGGGCGCTCCTCACCGGTCGGGAACTCGAGTCCGCTCATGGGTGGGAACGGGACAAGGCCCTCGTCACCGCCCGTGCGGTCCTGGAGGGAACCGGCCTCAAGTTCGGCGACCCGAAGAAGAAGACCGTGGCCAACCTGACCAAAGTGCTCATCTTCGCGCCGTCCGACGCCGGGGCGAAGATCGCACAGCACATCGCCGACCGGGCGGCCGAGGTCGAGGAGTGGCGCGATGCGTATCTCGACGCTCAGGCCCGCGCCGAGGCGGCGAAGAAGACGCGTCGCGGAGCCGGCAAAAAGGTTGCGACACCACCGGAGGAGGCAGAAGGAACCACGACGGAAGCAGCCGCGACCGTGGCCGTCGAACTTCCCCCGTTGCCCAAAGCCACACGCGACGCCGTCCTCCTGGCCCTCGCTCCTCGCGACGCCGTGGACATCGCTCTTTACGGTCGTTTCCTCGCCGAGATCCCCGACTCGCCGAATGTCGACGGCGCCGTCCAGACCGGACACGCCTTCACTGTTCACGAGTCGGAACAGATCGAGGATTTCTACGCCGCTGCCGACGACGCGAAACTGGAGCGGAAGCGCAACGCCCTCGACTTCCTCGACGCCGCGGACGACGCGGGCGCAGGCATGACCGGTTATCAATCTCTGATCTCCGGTACCTTCTACCGGCACGCCGTCCTCGACCGGACACAGCTCCGCACCAATCTGCGAGCAGCCAGCATGGACGAAGCCGAGACCGAGGAGGTCGCCCGCGAGGCCGAGAAAGAGTTCGTGAACTCCTTCGTCGAAGCCTTTCCGGAAGCAAAGAAGAACTCCACTGCGTCCACCGGTTCACTCCCTGCACTCGTCCTCGCGTTCGAGGGCGAACGTCCCTACAACTATGCGTCCGCCTTCCAGAAGCCGGTCGACGAGACGCCCTTGTCCGAGGGCGGGGAAGGGCCGGCGGGTCCGGCCGCCGTACGCAGGCTGCTGCGTCACCACACCTTCGTCAGCCGCCGCCGCGACGATCTACGCGCCGCGCACGTGCTCACGTACGATCCCGAGATCGACCTGCTCCTGGAGGAACTGGGACTGCCGGAGTCGCTGTCCGTGGTGGAGCGGGCGGAGGATCTCGTCCCGTGACCGTCGCCACCGACACGCACGTCCTGCTCGTCCGGCTGGCCGGCCCCCTGCAGTCCTGGGGCATCACCGGCAGGTTCGCCCGCCGCGACACCCATGGCCGTCCCACGAAATCAGGTGTGATCGGCCTGTGCGCCGCTGCCCTCGGACTGCCCCGGGAAGAACCCCTCGGGGAGCTGGCCGAGGTGCTCTTCGGAGTGCGGGCCGATCGGCCCGGCACGCCGCTTCGCGACTACCAGACCGTCGGCGGCGGACGGTATCCTCTGCGCCCCCGTGATCTCATCACCGACCACCAGCGAGCCGCCAAGGCGACTTCCGCCCCGCTGCCGGACCCGTCGCAGCCCGGTCCGTTCGGCCGCGAGGAGCTGACAGCATGGTATGGCTCGCCGAAGTACGTCACCGCCGATCCGGAATCTGGGAACCTCGTTTCCAAAGAGGTGCGCCGTCACAGCCTGATCACCGAGCGCTGGTACCTCGCCGACGCCGCGTTCCTCGTGGGCCTCGAGCATCCGGACCAGGCCCTCCTGAGACGCGTCGCCCACGCCCTGGAGCACCCGAAGCGCCTCCTCTGGCTCGGCCGGAAAGCCTGTCCCCCTTCGGGGGACCTCGCCCTCGGCGTCGTTCCCGGCCCTCTCAAGAAGGCGTTCGAGACGCATGCGCTGCTTCCCGACGCCGTCGGCCATGAAGGCGAGCCGCAGGCCGGCGTGGCGCGCGGGCGCCCGTGGGCCTGGATCGAAGCCCCTCAGCCGATTCCCGGTGTCGGCCCCCTGTCCGACCAGCCCGTGTGTTTCGGATCGGACGGAGGTACCCACAGCCTCCGCTGGGAGACCCGTCACCGCATCACCATCGCCGCACAAGCCCGTGGATGGGACATCATCCTGTGAACACGACCACCACCGCGTCGGACGCGCCTCCGGGGGGCCGGGCCGCCAGGTTCGTCGCCGCGCAGACCCTGCTGACCCTGGATGCCCGGCACCCCTTCGTCGGCAAAATGCTCATCGACGCACAGGACATGCACCGGACCGTCATGAGCGGTTTCCTCGGCTGGCTGGAGGACGGCGCCCAGAGCCCGCGATCCCAGATGGGCATCCTGTCGACCTGGACCGTCGACCTCCGTCAGGCGCGGCTCAACCTGGTGGTCCAGTCGTCACTTGCCGCCGACTGGAGCAACATCCCCTCGGCCGCCCTGGCCGAAAAGCCGGAGCCCCTCACCATCGACCGCACCTTCCGGGCCGGTGAACAGGTCGCCTTCCGCACAGTCGTCAATCCCGTGCGGGCCGTTCCGCCCCCGGCCGGTTCTCCACCGAAGAGCCGCGGCACCCGCGTCCCTCACACTCGCCCCGAACACGTGAAGGGGTGGTTCACACGCCGTCTCCAGCCGTTCGGCGAACCCGCGGTCGCACCGGACGGCGTGACCCGTATCGGAGCGGACACCGACACCGACCGGATCGCCGTTCGCATGCTTCCGGTCGTCTCCAGCCCGGCATCGCACAAGGGCCTGCGCATCGCCCGTGCGGAGATAAAAGGCACGCTCACGGTCACCGACCCCAAGACCTTCGTCGCGGCCCTCGCTCAGGGCATCGGCCACGCGCGCGCGTACAGCTGCGGGCTGATCCTCGTACGCTGAGTCGCTTAAAGACCGACCGGAGGCGAGCTTTCTCTCGCTGACCCTGCCGTCGGCGTTCGACACCGACGGCAGGGCTCTCCCCACACGAGCGGTCTGGACACAGCGCTCAACGGGCTCGCCGAGATCGTGGCGTCCCACGAGGAGGAGCACGGCGCGCTCACGGAGCAGGAGATCGAAGCCGCTCGTCGCGAGCTGTTCGGCGACGGGAACACCGAGCGGGGCGCCGCGTGAAGGAGCTGCCGGCCCGCTCGCTGGTGCTCGACTCCGAGGCGTTCTCCCTGCTCCTGCGCAGCGACCGCAAGATGGCGGCTCGCATCGAGGCGTCCCGGCCCCCGTGATCGTTCTGACCTCCGACCGTGACGACTGGTCGAAGCTCTGCGGGACGCGCGTGATCATCAGAGAGGTGTGAGCGCCGCACACCACGGGGCTCGCGGGTTTTACGGCGAGGTCGTCCCGGCCAACCGGGTTCACGTGGTCCGGTCCCCGCCCCCTGTACGACCGGCAGGCGCGCGGAAGCGCCCCGGCCCGTACGCCGTCCGCGTACGGGCCGGGGGCGGAAGTTCCCTCCGGGGGAACTCCCTCCGGCGGTCGCTCCCGGGGCTACTTCTTGCCGGTGCCGGCCGCCGCCGGGGCGTCCGGGGCGGCCGCCGGGTCCGGGGCCTCCTCGAAGGAGACCTTGCCCATGTGGCGGTTCATCGACTTCATCAGCAGCCAGACCGCCAGGGCCAGGACGGCGAAGACGACGAAGCCGAGGACGCCGGGGGTCACCTTGTTCTTGTCCAGCTCTTCGGCGGCGAAGGGGACAAGCTGGGTCAGTGCCAGGTGTGCGCTCATGTCAGGCATTGTCGCGGATGCCCGCGAAGAGATCTTCCTCGGGGAGGGAGGTCGGCACCAGCGACTTGCTGAGCTCGTACTCCTCCGTCGGCCAGACCTTCTTCTGGATCTCCATCGGGACCCGGAACCATCCGCCGTCGGGGTCGATCTGGGTGGCGTGGGCGATCAGCGCCCGGTCGCGGGTCTCGAAGAAGTCGGCGCAGGGCACGAAGGTGGTCAGCGTGCGTTCCGTGCGCTCGAACTCCTTCCAGCGCTCCAGCCACTCCCCGTAGGGGGACTCCAGGCCCTGGTCCAGGAGCGCCTGGTGCAGGGCCTCGGTGCGGGGGCGGTTGAAGCCCTGGTTGTAGTAGAGCTTCAGGGGCTGCCAGAGCGGACCGAACTCGTCCTCCGGGTACTTCACGGCGTCGTTCGCGCCGTCGAAGGCCACCATGGAGATCTTGTGGGTCATGATGTGGTCGGGGTGCGGGTACCCGCCGTTCTCGTCGTAGGTCGTGATGACCTGGGGACGGAAGGCGCGGATCTTGCGGACCAGCTCCCCGGCCGCCGTGTCGACGTCCTCCAGGGCGAAGCAGCCCTGGGGCAGCGGGGGGAGCGGGTCGCCCTCGGGCAGGCCGGAGTCGACGAAGCCCAGCCACTCCTGGGAGACGCCCAGGATCTCGCGGGCCCTGTCCATCTCCTTGCGGCGGACCTCGTGGATGTTCTCCTCGATCTCGGGCCGGCCCTGGAGCTTGGGGTTGAGGACCGAGCCGCGCTCGCCGCCCGTGCACGTCACGACCAGGACGTCCACCCCCTCGGACACGTACTTGGCCATCGTGGCCGCACCCTTGCTCGACTCGTCGTCGGGGTGGGCGTGTACGGCCATCAGGCGCAGCTGCTCAGTCAAGACAGTCAAGACGTGGTCCTCGGTGATTCGTCGCGGAGGGAGGTCTCTATAGTGACGGAATCGGGGGGTCGAAAATTCCGCCACCCCCTGCTTCGAGAGGATCGATCATGAGCGCGGTGCGAGAGCGGCTTCCCGAAGGGCGTTACGGCCGCTCCGCGGACGAGCGGGCCGACCACAAGCTCAAGGTCGCCGGAGCGGTGCTCGGGGTCCTCTTCCTCGGCCTGATGGGCTGGTTCGGCTGGCACTACGTCGTCGAGAGCCGCATCAGCGCCGAGCTGATCAAGTTCGACGTGGTGAGCGCCTCCGAGGTCCAGGTGCACCTGGAGATCCGGAAGGACGAGGGCGTCCGGGGCGTCTGCACCCTGCGTTCGCGTTCCGAGGACGGCACCGAGGTGGCCCGCAAGGACGTCCGGGTCGACGACCCGGCCTCCCGGGTCGACCAGGTCTTCTCCCTCCGCACCACGGCCCGTGCGACGAGCGCCGAACTGATCGGGTGTACGACGCGGTAGCGGTGGGTAGGGAACGGAGCGCGAGTCCTGATCGGTCACCACGGTGACCTGGGGTGACGCCATCCCGATGGTTTATGTCCTCCCGCTTTCCGCCACTCATTGTTAGGCTCGTGGTTTCGCCCACCCGGGACAGCACAGCATTCCCGTGTAGGGCGATGCTTTGTATACCCAGTACCTACGAGGAGCACCTGTGACCCAGACCAGCGACAACGTCACCTGGCTCACCCAGGAGGCGTACAACAAGCTCAAGGACGAGCTTGAGTACCTGTCTGGTCCCGCGCGTACCGAGATCGCCGCCAAGATCGCCGCGGCGCGCGAAGAGGGCGACCTGCGCGAGAACGGCGGGTACCACGCGGCCAAGGAGGAGCAGGGCAAGCAGGAGCTCCGCGTCCGTCAGCTCACCCAGCTGCTCCAACACGCCAAGGTGGGCGAGGCCCCGGCGGACGACGGCATCGTCGAGCCCGGCATGGTCGTCACGATCGCGTTCGACGGCGACGAGGACGACACCCTGACCTTCCTCCTCGCCTCCCGCGAGTACGCGAGCGGTGACATCGAGACCTACTCGCCGCAGTCGCCGCTGGGCATCGGGCTCAACGGCAAGAAGGCCGGTGACGACGCCGAGTACGAGCTGCCGAACGGCAAGAAGGCCAAGGTGAAGATCCTCAGCGCGAAGCCGTACACCGGCTGAGGCGCCCGCTTTCCCGAGGAGGGCCGGACCCGTGCGGGGTCCGGCCCTCCTTCGCGCGCACGCGCGGCGGCCCCGGCTCCCGCCCGGTCGCCGGACGGGGGCCGGACGGTCACACGGCCGCCGAGCGGTACTTGCGGACGGCCAGGGTCCGGAAGACCGCGACGATCAGCACCGACCAGATGACCGACGCCCACACCGCGTGCTGCATCGGCCAGGCGTCCGAGGTCGAGACGCCGGGATTGCCGAACAGCTCCCGGCACGCCTGGACGGTGGCGCTGAAGGGGTTCCACTCGGCGATGTGGCGCAGCCAGGGCGTCATCCGGTCCGAGTCCACGAACGCGTTCGAGACGAACGTCACCGGGAAGAGCCAGATGATCCCGCCCGAGGTGGCCGCCTCCGGGGTGCGGACGGAGAGGCCGATCAGGGCCCCGATCCAGGTGAAGGCGTAGCCGAGGAGCAGCAGCAGGCCGAAGGCGGCCAGCACCCGGCCGGCGTTCGTCGGCTCGGCGGAACCGGTGCGCCAGCCCACGAGCAGCGCGACGACGGCGAGGACGAGCAGCGTGACGGACGTCTGCACGAGGTCCGCGACGGTACGGCCGGTGAGGACGGCGCCCCGCGCCATCGGCAGGGAGCGGAAGCGGTCGATGATCCCCTTCTGCATGTCGTCCGCGATGCCGGCCGCCGATCCCGCCGTGGCGAAGGTGACGGTCTGGGCGAAGATGCCCGCCATCAGGAAGTCCTTGTAGACGTCCGGGTCGGTGGTGCCGCCGATCGTCATGGAGCCGCCGAAGACGTACGTGAAGAGGACCACGAACATCACCGGCTGGATGACCCCGAAGAGGATCATCTCGGGAATCCGGGTCATCCGGATCAGGTTCCGCCGGGCGACGACGAGGGAGTCGCCGGCGGACCGGGCGACGACGCCGCGCGGCCGCGGGGCGCGGGAGGCGCCGGTCGTGGTGCTCACTTCGTCCGCTCCTTCGTCCGCCTGCGCTTCCGGCCGCCCGGCCGGTCCGGTGTGCCGTTCCCGTCCTCCCCCTCCTCCTGCTCGGCCGCGTGGCCGGTGAGGGAGATGAAGACGTCGTCGAGGGTGGGGCGGCGCAGTCCGATGTCGTCGATCCCGATGCCGGCCGCGTCCAGGTCGCGGATGACCTCGGCGAGCAGCTTGGCCCCGCCGGTGACGGGGACGGTCAGCCGGCGGGTGTGCTCCTCGACGGAGACCTCGCCCCGGTCGGCGTCCGCGGCTCCGACGGCGTCCGCGGCTCCGGCGGCGGGGCTCGCGGTGCCGTAGCGGGCCAGGACGTTCCGCGCGCCGGTGAGCATGGACCGCTCGCGGACGACGACCTCGACGCGCTCGCCGCCGGTCCGGGCCTTCAGCCGGTCGGAGGTGCCCCGGGCGATGACCCGGCCGTGGTCGACCACGCAGATGTCGTGGGCGAGGTGGTCGGCCTCCTCCAGGTACTGGGTGGTGAGGAGCAGGGTCGTGCCGCCGGCGACGAGTTCCCTGATGACCTCCCAGAGCTCCTGGCGGTTGCGCGGGTCGAGGCCGGTGGTGGGCTCGTCCATGAACATGACGGGCGGGGAGACGACGAGGGCGGCCGCGAGGTCGAGGCGGCGGCGCATGCCCCCCGAGTACGTCCTGGCGGGCCGGTCGGCCGCCTCGGCGAGGTGGAACCGTTCGAGGAGTTCGTCCGCCCGCGCCTTCGCGGCCTTCCCCTTCATCTGGTAGAGCTGCCCGACCATGCGGAGGTTCTCCCGGCCGGTGAGGTACTCGTCGACGGCCGCGAACTGGCCGGAGAGGCCGATCGAGCGGCGCACCTCGTCGGGGCGTTCCAGGACGTCGATCCCGGCGACGACGGCCCGCCCGCTGTCGGGCCGGAGGAGGGTCGTGAGCACGCGCACGGCGGTGGTCTTCCCCGCGCCGTTCGGGCCGAGGAGGCCCAGGACGGTGCCCTCGGGCACGTCGAGGTCCACTCCGTCCAGGGCTCGTACGTCGCCGAAGGTCTTCACCAGGCCCTCGGCGTGGATCGCGCCCGGCATGGGGGTCCTCCCGGTGGGTCGGGGCCTTTCCCACCGATCCTAGGTTTCGGGGCCGGTCCGCGCCCGCCGGGCGGGCGGCCGCGCCACGGTCCGGGACCGGGGGCGCACGGCCGCGCCACGGTCCGGGGCCCAGGGGCGGGCGGCCGCGCCACGGCCCGGGGCCGGGGGGCGCACGGCCGCGCCACGGCCCGGGGCCGGGGGGCGCACGGCGGTCAGTCCAGGACCGTGTACCCCGCCTCCCGCAGCGTCTCCGTGACCTCCCGGCAGTGCTCCGGGCCCTTCGTCTCCAGGTGCAGTTCGACCTCCGCCTCGGTCAGGCCGAGCCTCGGGTCGGTCCGTACGTGGCTGATGTCCAGGACGTTGGCGTCGACCGCCGTCAGGGCCGTGAGGAGCGACGCGAGCACCCCCGGCCGGTCCGTCACCCGCAGCCGCAGGCTCAGGTAGCGGCCCCCGGCGGCCATGCCGTGCCGCAGCACGCGCTGGAGGAGCAGCGGGTCGACGTTCCCGCCGGAGAGGACCGCGACCACCGGGCCCCGGAAGGACCCCGGGTCGGCGAGCAGGGCCGCGACCGGGCTGGCGCCCGCCGGTTCCACGACCAGCTTGGCGCGCTCCAGGCAGAGCAGCAGGGCGGAGGAGAGCGCGTCCTCGGAGACCGTGCGGACCTCGTCCACGTACTCCCGGACCAGGGCGAACGGCACGTCGCCGGGGCGGCCCACCCTGATGCCGTCGGCCATCGTGACGGGTGCCTCGACGGACACCGGGTGACCGGCGGCGAGCGAGGGCGGGTAGGCGGCGGCGCCCTCCGCCTGGACGCCGATCACCCTCACGTCCGGGCGGACCGACTTCACCGCGAGCCCGATGCCGGCCGCGAGCCCGCCGCCGCCGACGCCGACCACGATCGTGCGGACCTCCGGGCACTGTTCCAGGATCTCCAGGCCGACCGTGCCCTGTCCCACGATGACGTCGGGGTGGTCGAAGGGGTGGATGAGCACGGCGCCGGTCTCCCGGGAGTACTCCTCCGCCGCCGCGAGGGTCTCGTCGACGACCTGGCCCCGGAGGCGGACCTCGGCGCCGTACTCCCGGGTCGCGGCGACCTTCGGCAGCGGGGCGCCGGCCGGCATGAAGACGGTGGCGCGCACGCCGAGCAGCCGGGAGGCGAGCGCGACGCCCTGGGCGTGGTTCCCGGCGGAGGCGGCGACGACCCCGGCGGCCTTCTCCTCGGGCCGCAGCCCGGCGATCCGTACGTACGCCCCGCGCAGTTTGAAGGAACCGGTGCGCTGCAGGTTCTCGCACTTGAAGTGGACCGGGGCCCCCACCAGCGAGGACAGGTGGCGGCTGCCCTCCATCGCCGTGGTCCGGGCCACCCCGGACAGCATCTTCTGCGCCCCGCGCACGTCGTCGAGCATCAGCCGGTGCGGGGGGTGTGACGTACGGAAGCTCATG
Organism: Streptomyces sp. NPDC014907; assembly: GCF_055562975.1. Taxonomy (NCBI): domain Bacteria; kingdom Bacillati; phylum Actinomycetota; class Actinomycetes; order Kitasatosporales; family Streptomycetaceae; genus Streptomyces; species Streptomyces sp. NPDC014907. The sequence goes on from NZ_JBVHEG010000001.1 coordinate 745,966, forward strand.
ACGGCAAGTCTCGCAGCCCACGGTCCCGGTGGCCGTCCGGCGGACGGGCGGCCGGCGGACGGACGGCCGGCGCGGGAGGGGCCCGGCGGCCGGTCCGGCGGGGGCGGCCGGCGGGGATGCCCGGCGGGCCGGTGTCCGGCGGCAGGCGGGCCGGTCTCCTGCGGTCGGCGGGCCGGCGAACGGCGGCGGGCGGACCGGCGAACGGGTTTGGACGGGCCAGGTACGGACCTCGGCGGGTCCGCGTACTCTGTCCCCCACCGACCGACCGCTCCCGCACGAGAGAGACCCCCGGCCATGCCCACATCTCAGGACATGACGACCGCGTTCGACCCCGGTCTCCTCGACGCCCTCCAGCACCAGGTGGCCGTCTTCGCCCGCCGGGCCGAACAGACCCGCCTCGGCGGCACCGGCCAGCTCCGCAACTCCATGGACCGGGCCGCGTACCTCCTCCTCAACCGCCTCGACCAGGAGGGCCCGATGGGCGTCAAGGCGCTCGCGGCGGGCATGGGCATCGACTCCTCCACGGTCACCCGGCAGGTCGCCCCGCTCGTGGACACCGGCCTGGTGAAGCGCACGTCGCACCCGGAGGACGGCCGGGCGGTCGTCCTCCAGCTCTCGCCGCGCGGCCTCGCGCGCCTGGAGGAGGTCCGCGTCTCGCGCCGCCGGCTGATGGCCGAGGTCACGGAGGGCTGGACCCAGGAGGAGCGCGAGTCCTTCTGCTCCCTGCTCACGCGCTTCAACACCGCCCTGTCCGCACGCCAGTCGGCGCACGCGGGCCAGTCCCCGGCGGAGTCCGGGGCCCCTTCGGGAAGCGAGTCCGCGCCGGAGTCTTGACCCCGCCCCCGCGCTGTCCTCAGATGAGGAGGTGCGAGAGCGACGGAGCGTACGGAGAGCCCGGCACGCCTCCCGCGCCCGGGAGTTCGACGCGTTCGTGGCCGGGGCGGCGGGACGGCTGCTGCACACCGCGACCCTGCTGACGGCCGAGACGCGGGCCCGCAACCCGCACGCGCGGACCCTGCTGACCGACACCCTCGCGCACACGTACGCGGTGTGGGACCGGCTGCGCGACGACGACCCGTACGCGTGCGCGCGCCGCGACCTGGCCGTCCGCTTCGCGCGCACCGCCCGCCGTCACCGCGGCGGACACGGCGGGGTGCTCTCCGCGCTGGGCCCGGAGGAACGGCTCGTGGTCGTCCTGCGGCTGTACGAGGGGGTCGCCGAGGAACAGCTCGCGGCCCTGCTCGGCCTTCCCGAGGCCCGGGTCCGCGCCGTCTGCGCCCGCTCGGTCGCGGCGCTCGGGGCGGCGGCGTGAGCCGGTACGAGGACAGGGAGGCGGCGGTCCGGCGGCTGCTCGACACCCCGCACCCGCCGGTCCCCCGCGACCTCGCGCCACGGGCGGCGGCCCTCGGCGCGAGGCGGCTCCGCCGGGCCCGCCGGGTCCGGCGCCTGCTGTGGACCCTGACCGCGCTCGCCCTCCTGGCCTTCGTGGTGTGGGCGTCGGCGGCCCGCCCGTGGGAGGTCCCGCCGGCGGGGACGACGCCGCCGCTCGAAGCCTGGTGAGGACGGTTCTGCGCCGGAGGGAGACGGCACGCGTACGGGTGCCGAGGAGGCCGTCATGACCAGGAAGGTCGCCGACTGCCGCAAGGCGCCGAGCGTCATGAACTGCCCCCTCCTCCTCACCGGTGAGGAGGAGGAAGTGGTGCGGGCCGCCGAGCACGCGGTCTCCGTCCACGGCCACGAGGACACCCCCGAGCTGCGGGCCGCGGTCCGCCCGGAGCTGGAGGACGAGAAGGTCCCGGCCTGAGGGCACACGGGAGCACGCGAGAACACGGGAACACGGGAACACGGGAACGGCCGGGCGCGCCCCCTCGGGGCCGCGCCCGGCCGTCGTACGTCCGCCGGTCCAGCCGGTCTAGCCCAGCGCCTGCCGCAGGTCGGCAAGCAGGTCGTCGGCGTTCTCGATGCCCACGGAGAGGCGCACGAGGTCGCCCGGGACCTCCAGCGCGGAACCCGCGACGCTCGCGTGCGTCATCCGGCCCGGGTGCTCGATGAGGGACTCGACGCCGCCCAGGGACTCGCCTAGGGTGAAGAGCTCCGTACGGTTGCAGACCTCGACGGCCGCCTCCTCGCCGCCCTCCACGCGGAAGGAGATCATGCCGCCGAAGGACCGCATCTGCTTGGCGGCGACCTCGTGGCCCGGGTGCTCGGGAAGCCCCGGGTAGAGGACGCGGGTGACCTTGGGGTGCTGGGTCAGCATCTCGGCGACCTTCGCCGCGTTCTCGCCGTGGCGGTCCATGCGCACGGCGAGGGTCTTGATGCCGCGCAGCACGATCCAGGAGTCGAAGGGCCCGGCGACCGCGCCCATCGCGTTCTGGTGGTAGGCCAGTTCCTCGCCGAGCTCCGCGTCGGCCGTCACCAGGGCGCCGCCGACGACGTCCGAGTGGCCGCCCATGTACTTGGTGAGCGAGTGCACCACCACGTCCGCGCCGAGCGCCAGCGGCTGCTGGAGGTAGGGCGAGGCGAAGGTGTTGTCGACGACGAGCTTCACGCCGGCCTGGCGGGCGACGCCCGCGACGGCCTCGATGTCGGTGATGCCGAGGAGCGGGTTCGAGGGGGTCTCGACCCAGATCAGCTTGGTGCGGTCGTTGACGGCGGCGCGCACGGCGGCGGTGTCGGAGGTGTCCGCGACCGAGAAGTCCACGCCCCAGCGCCGCACGACCTTGGCGAAGAGCCGGAAGGTGCCGCCGTAGGCGTCGTTCGGGATGACGACGTGGTCGCCGGGGACCAGCAGGGTGCGCAGCAGGCAGTCCTCGGCGGCGAGTCCGGAGGCGAAGGCGAGACCGCGCCGGCCGCCCTCCAGGGCCGCCAGGTTCTCCTCCAGGGCGGTGCGGGTGGGGTTGGCGCTGCGGCTGTACTCGTAGCCGCCGCGCAGCCCGCCCACGCCGTCCTGCTTGTACGTGGACACCTGGTAGATGGGCGGGACGACCGCGCCGGTCAGCGGGTCGGCCGTGTTGCCCGCGTGGATCGCGCGGGTCTCGAAGCTCTGGTGGGTGTGCTGGTCGCTCATGGGTCAGGAGCGTAGTGCCGCGGGGTGGCCGCCGCCGCGTTCGTCTCACGGCCTGTCCTGGACAATGGACAGATGGAGATTCTCTGGTTCCTCATCGCGATGGGGCTGCTGTTCGGCGTCCTCGGCCCCTACGTGCTGCGCCGCAGGGGCGGTGGCGGCATCAGGCTGGCCGCGCCGGGGGAGCCGGACGCGGCGGACCCGCTGGCGTACGGGTTCCTGCCGCAGGAGGAGCAGGACGTGCGTCTGCCGGGGGCCGACGAGGACCTGCTCGACGTGCTCGGCGTCGTCCAGGCCACCCAGGACTGGCGGGCGGCCTCGCGGCTCCTCGCCGACACCGGCGAGGAGGGCGAGCTGCGCTGGCAGCGCGTGCAGGCGTTCGCGGGCGCGGCCTCCCTGGAGCTCCGGGAGCGGCCGGGCGCCGGCGGGGCGTGGCTGCGGGCCTGGCGGGCGGACGCGCCGAAGGACCCGGGCGGGGCGGCCGTGCACGCCGAGTTCCTGGTGCAGCAGGCCTGGCGCTCCTCGGCGGCCGGGACCGACGACTTCCGGATCATCCTGGAGGAGGCGCTGAAGGTCACCGAGGAGGCCGCGCTGCTCGCTCCGGGCGACCCCGTCCCGTACATCACGCGGCTGGCCGTGGCGCGCGGACTCGGCTACGGGCACGAGCGGTTCGACCAGGAGTGGGCGCGGGTGATCGACCGCGCGCCGCAGCACATGGGGGCGCACCTGGCGGCGCTGCACTACTGGTGCGAGAAGTGGCACGGTTCGCGCGAGGAGGCCGACCACTTCGCGACGACGGCCGCGGCGCGCGCCCCGCGCGGCTCGCTGCTCGCCGCGCTGCCGCTGTTCGCGGTGTACGAGCACGTGCCGGACGTGGTGCTCGTGCAGGACTTCTTCCGCACGGAGGTGGTGTCCAGGGCGGTCGAGGGCGCGCTGTACGCGGTGCACTCCGCCCGCGCCGACGACCCGACGCAGGCGCACGTCCGCCATCTGCTCGTCTGGTTCCTGGTGCGGGGCGAGCGCTGGGCGGAGGCCATGCACCAGCTGGTCCGGGTGGACGGGCACGTGGGCGCGGTGCCGTGGACGCTGGGCGCGGACCCGGCGGCGGAGTACACGCTCTTCCGGAACCTGGCGGTGGCGGGGTACGAGGCGAACGGCGGCAGCCCGCTGACGCTGCCGCGCTGACCCGGCGGGCGGGAATCCCCGGGGAGCCGCCGGTGTTGTGCCGACTGCCGACCGTCGAGGAGAGATGCAGCATGTTCCTGTCCCGCACCCCCGTCCTCCCCACCCCCGAGCAGGCGCTGCCCGGCCGCGCCGAGCCGTTGTTCTCCGTGCCGGAGCGCCACACCGTCCTCGGCAACCCGCTCCTCGGCCCGTACCCGGAGGGCCTGGAGGTCGCCGACTTCGCCCTGGGCTGCTTCTGGGGCGCCGAGCGCAAGTTCTGGCAGACCGAGGGCGTCTGGACGACGCTCGTCGGCTACCAGGGCGGTTCCACGGAGAACCCGTCCTACGAGGAGGTCTGCTCGGGCCTGACCGGCCACGCGGAGGTCGTCCGGGTGGTCTTCGACCCGGCGAAGGTCTCGTACGAGTCGCTCCTGAAGCTGTTCTGGGAGTCCCACGACCCGACCCAGGGCTTCCGCCAGGGCAACGACGTGGGCACCCAGTACCGTTCGGCGCTCTACACCCACTCCCCGGCCCAGACGGCGACGGCCGAGGCCTCCCGCGAGGCCTACCAGAAGGTCCTGACGGGTTCGGGCCACGGCGAGATCACCACCCACGTCCTGCCGGCGGCGGACCGCCCGTTCTACCCGGCGGAGGCCCACCACCAGCAGTACCTGGCCAAGAACCCGGGGGGCTACTGCGGCATCGGCGGCACGGGCGTCTCGTGCCCGATCGGGGTGGCGAAGGCGGAGTAGGGCGTCCCGCCCCGCCAGCCGGAGGGGCGACGCCCAGGACCCTGCTCACCGGTTCACACCCGGCCGGCGGGGTCCTCGGCATTCGGGCTCGGCTCCGTGTCAGTGCCGGGCACCACACTCGTACCCGTGGATGTGAGATCTGATTTCGCGCTGCAGTTGCAGCTGGAGCACGTCGCCGGGCGCGCGGTGGACCCCCGGGTCAAGGACGCGCTCGGAGCGGTGGCCGAGCACATGACCGGCGGTCGGGGCCGTAACCGTAGAGGCGGCAGGACGCTCGTCACCCTGCTGGAAAAGGCGCGGGCCGCCGCGGCGACGGCGGACGAGTGGCCGGTCGTGCGACTCGTCCAGGACTCGCTGGACTACGCCGAGGGACGGATCCTGCGGCCCGAGTTCGAGGAGCGTTACCGGCTCTTCCAGCGGTCGACGGAACCGCTGAGTTCCCACCAGGACTACCTGGCACGGACGCTCTCCGCGAGTCTGGCGTTCTTCGCGCAACTCGGCCATGACTACCTGGATCAGCATCCCGGGGCGAGTCCGTGCGAGGTGCTCGCCCATGTGGAAGGGGTCGGCCGGGACGCGCGGTACATGCAGCAGTCGCAGGAGCGGCCCGGACGTTACCGGATCCTTCGTGGAAGCGCCGAGGTGGCCGCATGGCTGGAGCAGGTGTTCCACGAGCGGGTCGACGTCGAGGACCCGGAGCGGTCGGCCCGTCGCATTGTGATGTCCCCCGACTCCCTGGCGCTCTTGGCTGCCGACGAGGAAGGGCAGCTGCTTCTGCGGGCCGCGGAGGTCCAGCGGCGGCGCCGGGGCCTCAAGGCTCTGCGTAAGGCGGTGGAGGACCCCGGAGCGGGGGAAGCGGACCTGCAGCGCGCGCTGAACGGACAGCACTGGATCTTCGGCGGGCAATTCGCGAGTCAGGCGGTGCGGCGCAGGCTGGTCCCCGGAGAAGAGGTCGACATCCCGTTGATACGCGGGGACGGCGTCCTGCACGTCGTCGAGCTGAAGCGTTCCATGAGCCTCCGCGGTTCTCTCGTCAAAAGGCATCGGGGGCGCTGGGTGCCGACGGCGGAAGTACACGACGCGGTCGGTCAGGCGGTGAACTACCTCGTCGGCCTGGACGAGCACCGGCTCCGCCTCCGGGACGAGCTGGGCATCGAGACCCGCCGTGCGAGCGCTCTCGTACTGGTCGGGCACCCGGCTGTACAGCCGGACGTGGCCGAGGAGGACATCAATGAAGCCCTGCGCACCCTCAACACGCACATGGCCCGTGTCGAGGTGATGACCTACAAGGAGTTGGTCGACAACGCGGAGCGTGCGCTGAGCGGCTGGTGAGAGGGCCGGGAGGCGGGCCCCTCGGTTACCGTCGGGCCCGTGACGCTGACTGACATAGGTGCCGCGCAGGTGGTGCGGGCCGTCGAGGAGTTCGACCGGATCGGCCGCCGGGCGTTCCTCGAACGGTACGGATTCGGGCCGTCGCGGACGTACCGCCTGGTGGTCGGCGGCCGGTCCTACGACTCGAAGGCGATCGTGGGAGCGGCCCACGGGTACCTTCCGGGGCGCCGGCCGCTGAAGCCCGGGGAGTTCTCCGGCGGCCGCGACCACGCGGTGCGGTTGCTGACCGGCCTGGGTTTCCGCGTGACGTGCGCGCCGGACGTCCCGGCCGCCGGGTCCGGCGGGCTTCCGGGCGGTGAGGCGTCCGGCGAGGACCGCGCGCCGTTCGTGGCCCCCGGGGCGTCCCCCGCCGACCGGCTCGTCGGGGCGGTCGGGAAGCTGCGGGTCGCCACGGCGGCCGGCGGACCGCGCCTCTATCAGCCGGTCGCCCTGTTGTGGGCCGTCGGACGCGCCCGGCGCGGTGAGTCCCGGCTGGTCTCCTGGGAGGAGACGGCCGGCGCCCTGGAGAAGCTGCTCGCGCGCCACGGACTGCGCGGCGAACGGCCGCGTCCGGACTATCCCGTCCTCGCCCTCCACCGCGCCGGGCTGTGGTCCCTGGAGGGCCACACGGGCGGGGTCCCGGCCGCCCACGGCGACACGGCTCTCCGCCGCTGGTTCTCCGAGCAGCGGCCCAGGAACGGACTGGCCGCCCCCGTGCACGCGCTGGTCGCCGGATCGGGGCGGGCGCGGGTCGCCGTCGTCGAGGCGGTCGTCGAGCGGTTCTTCGACGGCCTGGACGAGGTCCCGCTCCTGGAAGAGGTCGGGCTCTACGACGACTCGGTCGGCGACGATCCGGCGGCCGGCGGCGGTGACGCTCCCCCGGCCCCGGATGCCGGCGGCGGTGGTGTTCCCGTGGACCCGGTGGCCGCCGCCGCGCGGTACGAGAAGTGGTGCGCGCTCGTGGAGCGGCGCGAGGCCCGGGGCGAGGACCGGTACCGCGAGCGGACCGTGCGGGACCCCTACCGGTCGGCCGCCGCCCGCGAGGCCGTTCTCGAACGCTGCCTCGGCCGGTGCGAGAACCCGGGGTGCCGGGGGCAGCCGGACGACCTGACCGACCGGGGAAGGCCCCTGCTCGAGGTCGACCACGTGGTGGAGCTGGCGGCGGGCGGGCGGGACCACCCGAGCCAGATGGTCGCGCTGTGCCCGAACTGCCACGCGGTGAAGACGCGGGGCCGGAGCCGGGAGCGGCTGCGCGAGGTCCTGCTGGAGGTGGCCCTGGAACGGCACCGGCGGGGTCCGCTCCCGTCGTAGCCGTCCCTCACCCCGTCCGCGCCGCCCGCAGGGCCGCCGCCGTGGCCGCCGGGTCGTAGTCCTCGGGGACTCCGTCGATCAGGAGGACGTCGCCCGCCATGTGGCGGGTGCGGAGGGGGATCAGGGCCTGGTAGGGCTCGGAGGCGTACCAGGCGCGGGCGTCCTCGTACGCCGGGAAGGCGATGATCACGAGGGCGCCGGGCCAGGTGCCCTCCGGGACCTCGCGGGCGGGGGCGCCGTGGACGAGGAAGCGTCCGCCGTAGGGGTCCAGGGTGGCCCGGACGCGCTCCATGTAGGTGAGGACCTCTTCGTCGAGGACGGGCTTCGGACGCAGGTTTCCGAGGGCGTATGCGGTCATGGGGACAGCGTGCCGGGGCGCGGCGTACGGGTCGATTACCCCGGACGTCATGCCCCGGCCCCGGCCCTGGACGCCGTGTCCCGGCCCCGGTCTTCTCGCCCCGGGCCTCGCGCCCGGGTGCCGTGCTCCGGGCGTCGCCGTCCCGGTCCGGGCACGGGCCCGAGGCAGAAGCAGAGGCGGGGCCGGGCGCGTGCCCGGCCCCCGCGGTCGTCAGATCGTCGACGTGTCGATCACGAAGCGGTAGCGGACGTCGCTCGCGACGACCCGCTCGTACGCCTCGTTGATCCGGTCCGCCGCGATCACCTCGATCTCCGCGCCCAGGCCGTGCTCCGCGCAGAAGTCGAGCATCTCCTGCGTCTCGGCGATGGAGCCGATCATCGAGCCCGCGAGCGTCTTGCGACCGCCGATCAGGGAGAACAGGCCGACCTTGACCGGCTCCTCGGGCGCGCCCACGTTCACCAGGGCGCCGTCCGTGCGCACCAGGCTCAGGTAGGCGTCGAAGTCCAGCGGTGCCGAGACGGTGGAGATCACCAGGTCGAAGGTGCCGGCCAGGGTGGTGAAGGTCTCCGGGTCGTTCGTCGCGTAGTAGTGGTCGGCGCCCAGTTCCAGGGCGTCCTCCCGCTTCTTCAGGGACTGGCTGAGGACGGTCACCTCGGCGCCGAGCGCGTGGGCGATCTTGACGCCCATGTGGCCGAGGCCGCCGAGGCCGACGATCGCGACCTTCTTGCCGGGGCCGGCCTGCCAGTGGGCGAGCGGCGAGTAGAGGGTGATGCCGGCGCAGAGCAGCGGGGCGGCCTCGTCCAGGCCGATGCCCTCGGGAATGCGCAGGGTGTAGTTCTCGTCCACGACGATGTGGGTGGAGTAGCCGCCGTAGGTCGGCTCGCCGTTCTTGTCGAGGGCGTTGTACGTACCGGTCCCGCCTTCCACGCAGTACTGCTCCAGGCCCTGCCGGCAGTACGCGCACTCCCGGCAGGAGTCCACGAAGCAGCCGACGCCGACCCGGTCGCCGACCCGGAACCTGGTCACGCCGGAGCCGGTCGCGGCGACGACGCCGGCGATCTCGTGGCCGGGGACCATCGGGTAGATGCCCTTGCCCCAGCCGTCGCGGGCCTGGTGGATGTCGGAGTGGCAGATGCCCGCGTACGCGATCTCGATGAGGACGTCGTGTTCGCCGACGGGGCGGCGCGGCACGGTGGTGCGCTCCAGCGGGGCGTTGGCGGCGGGGGCGGCGTAGGCGGGGACGGTGGTCACGTTCGTGGTCATGGTTCCGAGCCTGCCCGGGAACGCCGGTGTCACCCAGCCACCTGTCCTGCCTACGACCGCTGTGCCTACCACTGGCAGGGACAGGAACGCGGGCACGCCGCCGCGCCCCGGCGGCGATAATGGGGCGAATGGACCCCAGTGCCGAACTCAGTGAATTCCTGCGCTCCCGCAGAGCCCGGCTGAAGCCGGGGGACGTGGGGCTGCCCGAGTTCGGGCGGCACCGGCGGGTGCCGGGGCTGCGCCGGGAGGAGCTGGCGCAGCTGGCCGGGGTCTCGGTGGCGTACTACACGCGGCTGGAGCAGGGCAACGGCCGGAACGTGTCCCTGGAGGTCCTGGACTCGATCGCGCGGGCGCTGCGGCTGAGCGACACCGAGCGGGCGCATCTGACGCACCTGGCGAAGCCGACGGTGAAGAAGCGGCAGCGGGCGGCGATCTCCCGGCCCCAGCAGGTGCGGCCGGGTCTCCTGCACCTGCTCGACTCGATGGACGGGGTGCCCGCCGTCGTCCTGGGCCGCCGGCTCGACCTGCTCGCCTGGAACCGGATGGCGCGGGCGCTGCTCGGCGACTTCACGACCTGGGAGCCGCACGAGCGGAACATGGCCCGGATGGTCTTCCTCGATCCGAACGCGCGCTCCCTGTACCTCGACTGGGAGTGCAAGGCGACCGAGGTGGTGAGCGTGCTGCGGCTGTACGCGGGGTGTTATCCGGACGATCCGCTGCTGCTCGCGCTGGTGGGCGAACTGTCGGTGCGGAGCGAGGAGTTCCGTTCGTTGTGGGCGGCGCACACGGTGGCGGACAAGGGGCACGGCGCGAAGCGGATGCGCCACCCGCTGGTGGGCGAGATGACGCTGTCGTACGAGACGCTGAAGGTGTCCGGCGCCGATCCGGACCTGGTGCTCGTGACGTACCAGGCGGAGCCGGGGACGCCCTCGGCGGAGGCGCTGCGGCTGCTCGCGCAGTGGGGCGTGGACGAGCCCGTGGACGTGCGGGAGTAGGACGGGAACGCGGAAGGGCCCCTCCGGACGGAGGGGCCCTTCCGCGCGGACCGGGTCAGAGGGCCGACTTGGCCTTCCACTGCGACCAGCTCAGGTTCCAGCCGTTGAGGCCGTTGTCGGGGGCGATCGTCTTGTCCTTGGAGTTCTTGACGATCACGACGTCACCGATGAGGGAGTGGTCGTAGAACCAGGCGGCGGACTGCTTGGGGTCGCCGGCGCCCTTGACGTCGTTGAGGCCCACGCAGCCGTGGCTGGTGTTCACGGAGCCGAAGATCGAGTCCGGGCCCCAGTAGTTGCCGTGGATGAAGGTGCCCGAGTTGGACAGGCGCATGGCGTGCGGCACGTCCTTGATGTCGTACTCGCCCTTGCCGTCGTCGTCGGTGAAGCCGACGGTGGCGCCGTTCATCCGGGTCTCCTTGAACTTCTCGGAGATCACCATCTTGCCGTTGTAGGTCGGGTTCTCCGGGGAGCCGGCGGAGATCGGGATGGTCTTGATCGTCTTGCCGTCCTGCGTGACCGTCATGGTCTTGGTGGCGACGTCGACGGTGGAGACCTGGTTGCGGCCGATCTTGAAGGTGACGGTCTTCTGCTGGACGCCGAAGACGCCGTCGGCGCCCTCGACGCCGTCGAGGTTCAGCTTCAGGGTGACGGTCGAGCCCTCGGTCCAGTAGTCGTCGGGGCGGAAGTCGATGCGCTGGGAGCTGAACCAGTGCCCGACGACCTCCTGGCCGGAGCTGGAGGTGACGGTGATGCCGCTCTGGACGGCCTTCTTGCGGGTGATCGCCTTGTTGAAGGTGATCGAGACCGGCATGCCGACGCCGACGGTCGAGCCGTCCTCGGGCGTGAAGCTGCCGATGAAGCTGTTGGCCTGGGAGACGGTGGTGAACGAGGAGTTCTCGTGGGCCTCCAGGCCCTCCGCGTCCGTGGCGGTGGCGGCGATCTTGTAGAGCGTCGCCCGCTTGAGGGGGCCGCTCGGCTTCCAGCTCAGGCCGTCGGCCGCTATCTCGCCCTTCACGCGGGTGCCCTCGGCGGAGGTCATGACGACCTCGGTGAGCTTGCCCTGGGCGACCGTGACCTTGGCGTCGTTGTTGATGGAGGCGTTCTGCGCGCCGTTCTTCGGCGCGATGGTGATCTGCGCCTTGGAGGTCTTCTGCGCGGCCGCCTCGTCGACCTGGGCCTGGGACTGGGGGGTCGCGGTGCCGGTGGCCTTGCCGCCCTTGTCGCCGTCGTCGCACGCCGAGAGCACCAGTACGCCGCTCAGCACGACGGCCGCGGTGGCCAGGCTCCTGCGGCGCTTGCCGTCCGTCATCACACGCATCTCCATCGTCGCCGGTTCCCTGTGAACGCTTACTTCCATACCCATGACAACTCGTTCGGTTCCGTAACCGTACGGTTTGTGGGGAACAACACTGATCGACACGCGTCGGCGGGGTTTCCGGTTCCCGACGTCGCGGAAGGGCCCCGGGACGACGTCCCGGGGCCCGCGAACAGGGTGGAAGCCCGGACCTACGGCCGGTCGTCCTCGTCGTCCTCCGTCCCATCTTCCTCCCCGAGGTCCCACTCCAGGGCATCGGGGTCGTACTCGATCTCCTCGCTGCTCCAGGAGGCCTGGACCATCTCGATCCCGGGGACGTCGCGGATCAGGTCGAAGGGCTCGACGAGGTGGGCGAGGGCTTCGGCCTCGTCCTCGCGGACGGCGGCGCGGGCGTGCGCCCGCTCCTCCTCCGGCATGAACTCGTCGGCCTCGATCCGTGCCTCGGCGGCCTCGACCAGCTCGGTCGGTCCGTCGATCTCCAGGACCACGTCGACGCGAAGGCGTACATAGCGTGCGGTGTCAGAAGTGCTCATGGTCCGGAGCGTAGGGGGCCGGGGCCCCTCGGCTTTCCCACGACCCGCTGTGTTCACTAGCATCGGCACACCGACCAATTCGGGGGTCCCGCAAGGAGGATCGACATTTCCGTGCCCACCGCCCGCCGTCTCCTGCTGACCGCCGCCGTCGCCGGAACGCTGCTGTGCGCCCTGTGGTTCGTGCCGTCCGCGAGTGCCGCCGGCCCGCCCGGAGGGGCGCCGGCCGGGGTGTCCCGGAGCGCCCCCGCCGCGGACGGCGGGAGCCTGGCGGAGACCGGCGGGCCGGACACGACGGCGTACGTGCTCGGCGGGACGGGGTTCCTGGGGGTCGGCGCGGGGTTCGTGGCGTTCGCGATGCGCCGCCGGGGCCGGGCCTCCTGAAGCACCCGCCCCCGGGCCGGGCGGCGCCGGACGGCGCGCGTACGAGGGGGCCCGTCCCCGCCGGAGCGGTCCGGCGGGGACGGGCCCCCGCCCGTGCCGGGCGGCCCGGACGACGGGACTCGCGGAACGGGCCTGGGCCGGCGGCCCGGACGACGGGGTTCGCGGGACGGACCTGGGCCGGCGATCCGGACGACGGGCTCGCGGGACGGACCTAGGCCAGCGGTCCGGTGACCGGCTCCACGGCGGCGACCACTTTCCCCTCCCGTACGAAGGCGTCGACCGCGGCCAGGTCGGGGGCGAGGAACCGGTCCGGGCCGGGTCCCTCGACGCCGGCCGCGCGCAGGGCCGCGATGACGGCCCGCGAGGCGGGGGCGGGGGTCAGGCCCTCGCGCAGTTCGATGCCCCGGGTGGCGGCGTACAGCTCGACCGCGAGGACCCGGTTGAGGTTGCCGATCGCGGTGCGCAGCTTGCGGGCGGCGGACCAGCCCATGGAGACGTGGTCCTCCTGCATCGCGGAGGACGGGATGGAGTCGGCGGAGGCCGGGACGGCGAGCCGCTTCATCTCGCTGACCAGGGCGGCCTGCGTGTACTGGGCGATCATCAGGCCCGAGTCGACACCGGCGTCCTCGGCGAGGAAGGGCGGCAGGCCGTGCGAGCGGTTCTTGTCGAGGAGCCGGTCGGTGCGGCGTTCCGCGATGGAGCCGAGGTCGGCGGCGGCGATGGCGAGGAAGTCGAGGACGTACGCGACGGGGGCGCCGTGGAAGTTGCCGTTGGAGCGCACCTGGCCGTCCGCCAGGACCACCGGGTTGTCGACGGCGGCGGCCAGTTCGCGCTCGGCGACGAGGCGGGCGTGGGCCAGGGTGTCGCGGCCGGCGCCGGCGACCTGGGGGGCGCAGCGCACCGAGTAGGCGTCCTGGACGCGGGGGGCCTCGCCCGCCTGGAAGTGGCCGGTGAGGCCGGAGTCCTTGAGGACGGCCAGCATGTTGGCGGCGGAGGCGGCCTGGCCGGGGTGCGGGCGGACGGCGTGCAGTTCGGGTTCGAGGACCTTCTCGGTGCCGAGGAGGGCTTCGAGGGAGAGCGCGGCGGTGACGTCGGCCGTCTTGTAGAGGGTGTCGAGGTCGGCGAGGGCCATGATCAGCATGCCGAGCATGCCGTCGGTGCCGTTGAGGAGGGCGAGGCCCTCCTTCTCCCTCAGTTCGACGGGGGCGATGCCGGCGGCGGCGAGCAGTTCGCCGGCGGGGCGGACCTCGCCGTCCGGGCCCTCGGCGTCGCCCTCGCCCATGAGGGCCAGGGCGCAGTGGGAGAGCGGGGCGAGGTCGCCGGAGCAGCCGAGGGAGCCGTACTCGTGCACGACCGGGGTGATGCCGGCGTTGAGGACGTCGGCCATGGTCCGGGCGACCTCGGGGCGGACGCCGGTGTGGCCGGAGGCGACGGTCTTCAGGCGCAGGAACATCAGGGCGCGCACGACCTCGCGCTCGACGCGGGGGCCCATGCCGGCGGCGTGCGAGCGGACGATGTTGCGCTGGAGCCGGGCGCGCAGCTCCGGGCCGATGTGCCGGGTGGCGAGGGCGCCGAAACCGGTGGAGACCCCGTAGACGGGCTCGGGCTTGGCGGCGAGGGCGTCGACGACCTCCCGGGCGGCGGCGAGGGCGCGCACGGCCTCGGTCGACAGCTCGACGCGGGCGCCGTGCCGGGCGACGTCGATGACGTCCTGCGGGGTCGTGCCGGACGTGCCGAGGACGACTGTCTGCATATCCATATTCAGCACCCTACGGATTGAAGACCGACCTGTCACTAGCTGATTCCGTCACGGGCCCGGCCGGGCACGGCCCCTTACCGGCTGCCTCCCGCCACTGGCACTGGCACTGCCGCCGCCGTCACCCGCCGCCACGACCGCAACCGCCACCGCCGTCCGTCACCCGCCGCCTGTCGTCCGTCGCCCGCCGTCTGTCGTCCGCCGTCTGTCGCCGGGAGCCGGGCGCCGGGCGCGTGGCGCGTGGCGCGTGGCACGTGGGCTCACTCCCCCGGAGCGGCCGGGTCCGGGCCGGGTCCCGGGCGGCGCGCCCGCTCCCCCGGTCCTCCGCCGTCCGGCGGCTCCGCCACCGGCGCGTCCCTGAAGCGGCGGCGGTCGCGGCTGCCCGGCGGGGCGTCGGCGAGCTGGACGACGGTGCCGTCGCGGCCCGCCACGACGGGTTTCGCGGAGCGCTCGGCCTTGGCCTGGTACTGGGCGGCGTCCGCGAGCCGGAAGAGGCGGCGGGCCGATCTGAGCGGCCCGATCGGGTCGCCGGTGGACGCCACCCCGCAGGCGACGCCCTCGCCCAGCTCCAGTTCGGCCGCCCGTACGCACAGCTCCTCCGCGACGGCGACCACCTCGTCCGCCGCCGGGCCGACCGTCAGGAGGCAGAACTCGTCGCCGCCGAGGCGGGCCGCGAGGGCGCCGGGGAGCTTGGCGCCACAGCGGGAGAGGACGGAGCCGAAGCGTTCGAGGAGGCGGTCGCCGACCGCGTGGCCGTGGGTGTCGTTGACCCGCTTGAGGCCGTTGAGGTCGCAGACCAGCAGGCTCACCACGGAGCCGTCCGCGCGGTAGCGCTCGATCGCCTCGTCGAGGCGGGTGTCCACGGCCCGCCGGTTGGCGAGGCCGGTCAGCGGGTCGGTGAAGGCGAGCTTGCGGACCTCCTCCAGGCGTTCGGCCTGGGCGATGCCGGACGCGACGACCGCCGCGAGGACGGTCGCGAAGCCCGCGTCCGCCCTGGTGAAAGGTTTCTTCTGGGGCGGCCGGGCAACGTACAGCTCACCCCAGGCCCGCCCGTGCAGCACGATCGGGGCGACCACGCAGCAGCCCCGTCCGCGCCGCCGCAGACCGGCCACCCGGCCGGTCGGGACGGGATCGCCGGCGGTCTCCACCCAGGCGTCGGGCTCGCCCCCGCCCGCCCACTGGTCGTGCAGGAACTCGGTGATCTCGGGGTACTGGTGCACCGGATAGGTCTCCGCGTCCGGGAACTCCTCCTCCCCCTCGGCCCGCTCCCCGGCGTTGACCAGGACCTTGAGCCGGCCGTGGTCCCGCTCCCAGACGGACAGGGCGGCGAAGCTCCCGTCGAGCCCGTCGCGGGCCCCGAGCGCCGCCGCCCGCCAGAACTCCCGTGGAGTGTGCGCCGCCGCCATCGCCTGCGCCAGCGCCACTACGGCCCGCAGCCGCCCGTCCTCACCCATTCCTCCAGCTTAGGGAGGTTTGATCAGTTTTCCCCTCGGAGACGTCACGGAAAGTCATATTTGGTACAAATCGGAAGGCTTTGTGCGTCGGATCACTCCCCCGGCCACTCCGGCCTCCGCTTCTCGTTGAAGGCCGCCACCCCCTCGGCCCGGTCGCCCGAGAAGGCCACCGAGCGCCAGGCCGCGTCCTCGACCTCCAGCCCGGCCCGCAGGTCCAGGCCATGACCCAGCCGCATGGCCCTCTTCGCGGCGCGCAGCCCGACCGGCGAGTTGGCCGCGATCCGTCCGGCCAGCTCCAGGGCGCCCGTCCGCGCGTCCTCCACCAGCTGGTCCACGAGCCCCAGCTCGCGGGCCTCGGCCGCCTCGACCCGGCGGGCCGTGAAGACCAGCTCGGCGGCGCGCGCCGCGCCCACCCGGCGCGGGAGGAGCTGGGTGCCGCCTCCCCCGGGGATGACGCCCACGGAGACCTCGGGGAGACCGACGACGGCGGTCGCGTCGGCCACGATCACGTCGCAGGCGAGCGCCAGCTCGAAGCCGCCGCCGAGGGCGAAGCCGTGCACGGCCGCGACGGTCGGCATCGGCAGTTCGAGGACGCCGGTGTAGGCGGCGCGGGCGGTCGGGCGCTGGCGGACCAGTTCGGCGTCGGTGAGGGAGTTGCGCTCCTTGAGGTCGGCGCCGACGCAGAAGGCGCGGTCGTGCGAGGAGGTGAGGACGGTGACGCGGGCCGAGGGGTCGGCGGCGAGCGCGTCGCAGGCCGCCGCCAGGGAGCGGGCCATCTCCGTGGAGACGGCGTTCATCGCCTTGGGGCGGTCGAGGACCAGCTCCGCGACGTGCCCCTCCCGCCGGACCACCACGAACTCACCGAAGCGCTGCTCGGACATGACCGCACACCCTCCCGACACCGGACGCCCTCCCGTTAACGGCTGTTAACGGGGGTTCGCGGGAGATCCTAGGACGGACGGCGGCCCAGGAGCCAGGGCTCGACGACGCCGAGGCCGCGGACCGGACGCTGCCACATCGGCTGGAGCGCGAAGCGGTACGCGGCGGGCGCGCGGCCCTCCTTCTCGGCGCGGGCCGCCTCCTCGGCCGCCTCCGCCTCCGAGCCGGGCGCCTCGCCGTTCCTGATCAGCTCGGCCGCGAACGCCCCGTCGACCAGGACGGCGTCCTTGGGGGCTATCGAGGTGAGCCGGCTGGCGAGGTTCACGGTGGTGCCGAAGACGTCGCCCATCCGCGTCGTCACGGTGCCGAAGGCGATGCCGACGCGCAGCGCGGGCATCGTCTCGTCGTGGCCGAGGGTCTCGATCAGCCGGAGCGCGATCTCGGAGGCGGTGCCGGGGTCGTCCGCCGCGTACAGCACCTCGTCGCCGAGGGTCTTGATGAGCCGGCCGCCGTGCGCGGCGACGAGGTCGGCACAGGTCGTCTCGAACGCCTCGACCAGCTCGCCCAGCTCCTCCTCCTCCAGGCGGCGGGTGAGCCGGGTGAAGCCGACGAGGTCCGCGAAGCCGACGGCGAGCCGACGGTCGACCATCTCCTCGTCGTCGGCGGCCTGCACGACCCGCCCGGTGGCGGCGGCGAGCTGCCGGCGCCACACGTAGATCAGGAACTCCTCCAGCTCGGGGAGGAGCAGTTCGACCAGGGGGTACGTCACCTCGGTGCGGGTCATGCCGGGCTCGGGCGGCTCGGTGAGCCCCTCCAGGAAGGAGTCGATCTGCCATTCGGCGAGCCGGGCGGTGGTCTGCCCGGTGGAACGGGCGACCTGTACGGCCATCGGCTCGCTGAGCAGTCCCGCCTCGACCAGGCCCGCGAGCCGCCGCAGGGCCAGCACGTCGGCCTCGGTGAGCGCCTTGGCCTGTCCGATGTCGGCGAAGCCCATGGCCCTCCAGAAGCGGGAGGCCAGTTCCATGGAGACGCCCGCCGTGCGGGCGGCCTGGAAGGGGGTGTAGCGGCGGTCCGCGCCGAGGATGAGCTGTTCGAGGCGGATGGCGAGGGGGTCGTCGGTCGGTTCGGCCGTGTGGTCGACCTCGTGGTGGGGGGTGGGATACGCGGACGGCTGCTCTTCCCCGCCGTCCGCGTTCGCGTCGTCGACGGTCACCGGCCGCCTCCTGCCCGTTCCCTGCCCACTTGTCCTGCCGATCTGTCGCCTGGATCGCGCTCCACGATACGGCAGGTGTGGGATGGCTCACGCCCTGACGGCCGACGGCCGTGTCCCGGGGCGCGGGCGGACGGGCTCCCGGACGCGCGGGCTCCCCGGCGCGGACGGCGGGGAGGACGGCGGGAGAACGGCGGGAGGACGGGCGCGCGCCCGCCCGTTCCGCCCCACCCGCTCCGTCCCGCCCGTTCCGCCCCGCCCCGCCCCGCCGGAAAGCGCGCCGGCGTCAGACGCCCGGCGTCCGCAGGTGGACGATGTCGCCCGCCCCCACCGCCTCCGTGCCGCCGCCCTCCGTGGCGACCACGAGCCGTCCGTCGCCGTCGAGGGAGAGGGCCTCGCCCTCCAGGGTCCGCTCGCCGGGCAGCTCGGCCCTGACGCGGCGGCCCAGGGTCGCGCAGCCGGCCGTGTAGGCCTCCTGGAGCCCGGAGGCGACGGGGTCGCCGCCGGCCCCCGCCCACTCCCCGTACCACCGGTCGAGGGAGCGCAGGACGGCCCGCAGGAGGGTGTCGCGGTCGGTGGAGACCGCGTCGGCGAGGAGGAGGGAACCGGCGGCGGGGACGGGGAGTTCGTCCTCGCGGAGGGTGACGTTGACGCCGAGGCCGATGACGACGCCGTCCGCGCCGGCCCGTTCGGCGAGGATGCCGCCGGCCTTGCGCTCCTCGCCCGCGACCGGAACCAGGAGGTCGTTGGGCCATTTGAGGGACGTGTCCACGCCCGCCGCCCTCGCGAGGCCGGTCGCGGCCGCCACTCCGGCGAGCAGCGGGAGCCAGCCCCAGCGGTGGGCGGGGACGTCCGGCTTGAGCAGCACGGAGAAGAAGAGGCCGGAGCGGGCGGGCGCGGTCCAGCTCCGGTCGAGCCGGCCCCGGCCCGCGGTCTGCTCCTCGGCGACGAGCACCGCGCCCTCGGGGAGTTCACCGGCGCGGGCGGCGAGGTCGGTGTTGGTGGACCCGGTGGCGTCGACCACGTCGAGCGAGGTCCACAGGGCGTCGGGCAGGACGAGCGCGCGGCGCAGCGCGGAAGCGTTCAGCGGGGGCCGGTCGAGGTCGGACCAGCGTCCGCCGGAGCCTTGGGAGGACGTCATGCAAGCCAGACTAGGTGTGGCAAAGACCGCAGTGCCGAACGGTATCGGCGTCGATACGCTACGGGGCAGTAGGCCAGCAGTAGCCCATTCGTAGTCAACGAACCCCCCGTGACCAGGCAGGGAGCCGCATCCCGATGTCCGAGCCGGCAGAGCAGTACGAGATCGACATTCACACGACCGCGGGCAAGATCGCGGATCTCAGGCGCCGCATCGACGAGGCCACCCACGCCGGCTCGGAGCGGGCGGTGGAGAAGCAGCACGCGAAGGGGAAGCTGACCGCGCGCGAGCGGATCGCCCTCCTCCTCGACGAGGGTTCGTTCGTCGAGCTGGACGAGCTGGCCCGGCACCGTTCCACCAGCTTCGGCCTGGAGAAGAACCGTCCGTACGGCGACGGGGTCGTCACCGGCTACGGCACGGTCGACGGGCGTCCGGTGGCGGTGTTCTCGCAGGACTTCACGGTCTTCGGCGGCGCGCTCGGCGAGACGTACGGACAGAAGATCATCAAGGTGATGGACTTCGCCCTGAAGACCGGCTGCCCGGTCATCGGCATCAACGACTCCGGCGGCGCCCGCATCCAGGAGGGCGTGAGCGCGCTCGGCATGTACGGCGAGATCTTCCGCCGCAACACCCACGCCTCCGGGGTGATCCCGCAGATCTCCCTGGTGGTCGGCCCCTGCGCGGGCGGGGCGGTGTACTCCCCGGCGATCACCGACTTCACGGTGATGGTGGACCGGACGTCGCACATGTTCATCACGGGTCCCGACGTCATCAAGACGGTGACCGGCGAGGACGTGGGCTTCGAGGAGCTGGGCGGCGCCCGGACGCACAACGCGACCTCGGGCGTGGCGCACCACATGGCGGGGGACGAGAAGGACGCCATCGAGTACGTGAAGTCCCTCCTCTCCTACCTGCCGTCGAACAACCTCTCCGAGCCGCCGGCCTTCCCGGAGACGGCGGACACCGAGGTGACGGACGAGGACCGCGAGCTGGACGCGCTGATCCCGGACTCGGCGAACCAGCCGTACGACATGCACAAGGTCATCGAACACGTTCTCGACGACGGTGAGTTCCTGGAGACGCAGGCGCTGTTCGCGCCGAACATCCTGACCGGTTTCGGCCGGGTCGAGGGCTTCCCGGTCGGCGTGGTCGCCAACCAGCCGATGCAGTTCGCGGGCTGCCTGGACATCGACGCCTCCGAGAAGGCCGCGCGGTTCGTGCGCACCTGCGACGCCTTCAACATCCCGGTCCTGACCTTCGTGGACGTGCCGGGCTTCCTGCCGGGCGTGGACCAGGAGTACGGCGGCATCATCCGGCGCGGCGCGAAGCTGATCTACGCGTACGCGGAGGCCACGGTCCCGCTGATCACGGTCATCACGCGCAAGGCCTTCGGCGGCGCGTACGACGTGATGGGCTCCAAGCACCTGGGCGCGGACCTGAACCTGGCGTGGCCGACGGCGCAGATCGCGGTCATGGGCGCGCAGGGCGCGGTCAACATCCTCCACCGCCGCGCGATCGCGGAGGCGGGGGACGCCGACGAGACCGAGGCCGTGCGGGCGCGGCTGATCCAGGAGTACGAGGACGCCCTGCTCAACCCGTACACGGCGGCCGAGCGCGGCTACATCGACGGCGTGGTGATGCCGTCCGACACGCGCCCGCAGATCGTCAAGGGCCTGCGTCAGCTCCGCACCAAGCGGGAATCCCTCCCTCCGAAGAAGCACGGCAACATCCCGCTCTAGCCCCTCCGGACCCCCAGGGAGCCGACATGATCAAGGTCGTACGAGGAAACCCGACCCCGGAGGAGCTGGCCGCCGCGCTGGCGGTCGTCCGGGCGCGGGCCGCGGCCACGGCGGCGGCGTCCGCCGGGGACGGCGGCCCGGCGGTGCCGGAGGGGTGGTCGGACCCCTCCCGTCTCGCACGGGCCGTGCGGCACCGGCCGGGCCCGCGGGCCTGGGCGCGGTCGTACTGGCCCGTGTAGCCGTCGCGGTACGGGAAGGGCCGGGCCCCTTGTGCGGGAGGTCCGGCCTTTCGCGTGCCCGGCGCAGGTCACGCACGGCGCCGGTCACGCACGGCGCAGGAAGAGGCCGGAGAGGACGGCTCCGGCGGCGGCGATCACGGCGTTGACGAGGACCGCGCGGCCGAGACCGTACAGGGCGAGCGTGGCGGCGGCCTGGAGGAGCCCGCCGGCGACGAGGGCGGCGCGGGCGCCGGAGCGGCCGATGAAGCGGGAGGCGGCCGCTCCGGCGAGGACCGTGCCGGCGCCGAGGACGCCGAAGGAGACCACCGTCCACCGCCGCTGGGGCTCCCCCGCCGGCCTGGTCGCCGACCTCCTGCGCGACATGGCCGAGCAGTCGCTCCCCGCCTCCGACACCGGCAGCCTCGCGGACGGCCCGCGGGCCAACGCCGAACTCGTCCGGACCGCCCTCGCCGGCCCCCGGACGGGCGCCGCCTTCCGCGCGGTCATCGCCGCCGCGGCCCGCGACGAGGAGCGCGCCCGCGCGCTCGCCGGGTTCCACCGGACCCGGCTCGCCGCATGGGCCCCCGCCGTCGCCAGGGGCGCGGCGCGCGGCGGGGCCCCGGCGGGCACGGACCCGGTGGAACTGCTCCGTGCCGTCTCCGCGCCGCTCCACCACCGCTTCGCGGTCACCCGGGAGGAACTCGGCGCGGACGTCGCGGAACGGGCGGTGGCGGCGCTCGCGGCCGCGCGGGACGGGGCGTTCGCGGGGGCGTAGGACGGGGGGCGTTCGCGGGACGGGGAACGGGGGCCGCCCGCGAGGTCGTGGAACGGGGACGGCGCGGGGCGCGGGACGTTCGCGGGAGCGCGGGACGGGGACGCGGCAGGGCGCGCCCCTCCCCGAATAGTCCTTCGGTGCGGGGGCGCCTGAGTATCCGTACTCAGGCGCCCCCGCCCGTCCCGGCCGCAGGATCGAAGGCATGCTGTGGTCGGACCCGAAGAATCAGCCGCCGAAGTTCATGCGCGACATGCAGGCGATGATCCGCCGCGCGGGCGTGCTGCTGGCCCTGGCGATGGTGGTGGCGATGTTCGCCGTCGGCGTGCGCTGACCGCGCGGTTCCGGGAGCCCGTACTCCGCGGGGCGGGCCGCGCGCGCCCCGGCGGTCCGGTGGGTCCGGTTCCGCCGCACTGGCTACGCTGCCCCCATGACTGCTGATCCGCGCCGTGTCGTGCTCGCCTCCGCCTCCCCCGCCCGGCTCGGTCTGCTGCGGCAGGCCGGCATCGTTCCCGAGGTGATCGTGAGCGGCGTCGACGAGGACAAGGTCCACGCGCCGACCCCGGCCGCGCTCGCGCTCGCCCTCGCGGAGGCGAAGGCCGCCCATGTGGCCGCCCGCCCCGGGGTGTTCGGCGCGCTCGTCATCGGCTGCGACTCGGTCCTGGAGCTGGACGGGAAGGCGCTGGGCAAGCCGGCCGACGCCGAGGAGGCCACGGCCCGCTGGAAGGCGATGCGGGGCCGGGTCGGCGTCCTGCAGACGGGTCACTGCGTGTACGACACGGCCGCCAAGCGCTTCGAGTCCGCGACCGCCTCCACCGTGGTCCGGTTCGGCGAGCCGACGGACGAGGAGGTCGCGGCGTACGTGGCGAGCGGCGAACCGCTGCACGTGGCGGGCGCGTTCACCCTGGACGGGCGTTCGGCGCCGTTCATCGACGGCATCGACGGGGACCCGGGCAACGTGATCGGCCTGTCCCTGCCGCTGCTGCGCCGGCTCCTCGCGAAGCTGGACGTGCGGATCACGGACCTCTGGGCCTGAGCGTCCGACCGGGCGGCCGGCCCGGCCGATCCGCCCCCTCCGGCCGCCCGGTCCGGTCCCGCCCGGGGCCGAGGCGGGCTCCGGGCTCCGGGCTCCGGGCTCCGGGCTCCGGCCGGACCCCCTAGGCGGATGCCGGACCCCCTAGGCGGGCGCCGGGGCCTCTCCCGCGAGGGGCTTCCCGGCGGGGCCGGGGTCCTCCGAGGGCTCCCCGGCCGGCTCTCCGGCGCCCTTCCCGGCCTTCCGCCCGGCGTCCTTCCCGTAGGCCACCAGGGTGAGGACGATCAGGCCGAACACGGTCATCAGGAAGGCGAAGGCCTGCCAGCCGAGGAGACCGACGGCGACCGCGCCGAGGACCCCGTGCACGACCGCGCAGCCGACGAGGAGGGCCCGGCCGAACCGTCCCGGACGGCGGTCGCGGACGCCCGCGACGAGGGCGACCAGGCCGCAGAGGAGGAGGGCCGCGCCGGAGACGAAGCCGAGCACCCGGGTCCCGGTCGCCATGACTCCGGGGTCCATGCCGTCGAGCGACATCGACTGGGCCTCCAGGAAGTGCGCCATCACGGCGTTGACCGCGACGATGCCGGGGGCCTCCAGGAGGAGCACCACCGCCGTCACGAGAGCCGTCGCCCTGCGTGCCATCCCGCCACCCCCTGAATCCGCCCGTTACCGGCAGTACGTTCGACAGCGGGCAGGCTACTGGCCGGTAAACCTCTGGACAAGGGAGTGCGCACGGCGGACGACGCCTGAGGACCGGGCAAAGAATTGACGGAGCGTTCGTAGGGTCCCGACAAAGAAACCCGAACGGCGACTGGCCGCACGAACAGAGACCTGCGCCACACCCCGGAGCTACTGTGCCGTAAAGGAACCCTGCGTACCGTGGTGCGACAAGGGAATTCACGATCCGAGCAGGCCCTGGGTCACCCTCCGTGTGGGAAAGCTCACCACTGGGGACGGGTCGAAAGGCCGTGTCGGCAGTCCCTAAACTCAGCTTGTTTCAAGGAGGGAGCCATCGTGCGCAAGGTGCTCATCGCCAACCGTGGCGAAATCGCTGTCCGTGTGGCCCGGGCGTGCCGGGACGCGGGTATCGGCAGCGTGGCCGTGTACGCCGAGCCGGACCGGGACGCCCTGCACGTCCGGGCGGCCGACGAGGCGTTCGCCCTGGGCGGTGACACTCCGGCCACCAGTTACCTGGACATCGCCAAGGTCCTCCAGGCGGCGGCGGACTCCGGCGCGGACGCGGTCCATCCGGGCTACGGCTTCCTCTCGGAGAACGCCGAGTTCGCGCAGGCGGTCCTGGACGCGGGCCTGATCTGGATCGGCCCGCCGCCGCAGGCGATCCGCGACCTGGGCGACAAGGTGGCGGCCCGTCACATCGCGCAGCGCGCCGGAGCCCCGCTGGTCGCCGGCACGCCGGACCCGGTGTCGGGCGCCGACGAGGTCGTGGCCTTCGCGAAGGAGCACGGCCTGCCGATCGCGATCAAGGCCGCCTTCGGCGGTGGCGGGCGCGGCCTGAAGGTCGCCCGCACCCTCGAAGAGGTGCCGGAGCTGTACGACTCCGCCGTCCGCGAGGCCGTCGCGGCCTTCGGCCGGGGCGAGTGCTTCGTCGAGCGCTACCTGGACAAGCCGCGCCACGTGGAGACCCAGTGCCTGGCCGACAAGCACGGCAACGTGGTCGTGGTCTCCACCCGTGACTGCTCGCTCCAGCGCCGCCACCAGAAGCTGGTCGAGGAGGCCCCCGCGCCGTTCCTGACGGACGAGCAGAACGCGCAGCTGTACTCCGCGTCGAAGGCCATCCTGAAGGAGGCCGGCTACGTCGGCGCCGGCACGGTCGAGTTCCTCGTCGGCATGGACGGCACGATCTCCTTCCTGGAGGTCAACACCCGCCTCCAGGTCGAGCACCCGGTGACCGAGGAGGTCACCGGCCTCGACCTGGTGCGCGAGATGTTCCGGATCGCGGACGGCGAGGAGCTGGGCTACGGCGACCCGGCCGTGCGCGGTCACTCCTTCGAGTTCCGCATCAACGGCGAGGACCCGGGCCGCAACTTCCTGCCGGCCCCCGGCACCGTCACCCTCTTCCAGCCGCCGTCCGGCCCGGGCGTCCGCCTGGACGCGGGCGTGGAGTCCGGCTCGGTCATCGGCCCGGCCTGGGACTCGCTCCTGGCGAAGCTGGTCGTCACCGGCGCGACCCGCGAGCAGGCCCTCCAGCGCGCCGCGCGCGCCCTGGCGGAGTTCAAGGTCGAGGGCATGGCCACCGCCATCCCCTTCCACCGGGCCGTCGTGGTCGACCCCGACTTCACCGCCGACCCGTTCCGGGTGCACACGCGGTGGATCGAGACCGAGTTCGTCAACGAGATCCCGCCCTTCGCCCCGGCCGGCGGCGAGGCCGAGGAGGACGAGACGGGCCGCGAGACGATCGTGGTCGAGGTCGGCGGCAAGCGCCTGGAGGTCTCCCTGCCGTCCTCGCTGGGCATGTCCCTGGCCCGTACGGGGCTGGCGGCGGGCGCCCGGCCGAAGCGCCGGGCGGCGAAGAAGTCCGGTCCGGCCGCCTCGGGCGACACCCTCGCCTCCCCGATGCAGGGCACGATCGTGAAGGTCGCGGTCGAGGAGGGCCAGGAGGTCAAGGAGGGCGACCTGATCGTCGTCCTGGAGGCCATGAAGATGGAGCAGCCCCTCAACGCCCACCGTTCCGGCACCGTCAAGAGCCTGAACGCCGAGGTCGGCGCCTCCGTCACCTCCGGCGCCACCATCTGCGACATCAAGGACTGACCGTCGCACCCAGTACGGTACGGAGGGCCCGCGGACAGCCGTTCGCGGGCCCTTCGCCGAGGGGGCCCTTCTTCTCATGCGTGCCGACGCGCGCCGCAACCACGAGCGGCTGCTCACCGAAGCCCGTGCCGCCTTCGCCGCCCAGGGGTCCGGCGCTCCCCTGGAGGAGATCGCGCGCCGCGCGGGCGTGGGCATCGGCACCCTCTACCGCCACTTCCCCACCCGGGCCGAGCTGCTGTACGCGGTCTTCCAGGAGGCCCTGGGCGAACTCCTGGAGCTCTCCGAGGAGTTGTCCGGCTCCGATGCGCCCTGCCGGGCGCTCGTGGAGTGGCTGAGGGCCCTGATCGCCCACGCGGGCGAGTACCGGGGTCTCGCGCACGCGCTGATGTCCGCCTCGTACGACCGGAGTTCGGCCCTCTCGCGGTGCAGCGACCCGTTGCGCGCGGCGGGCGACCGGCTGCTGGCGCGGGCCCGGGAGGCGGGCCAGGTGCGCGCGGACGTGTCGGTGGGCGACCTGATGCAGCTGACCAACGCGATCGCGCTGGCGGCGGAGCAGAGCCCCGAGGACCCGGAGCTGGCGGACCGCCTGCTCGCGCTGACGCTGCGGGGGATCAAGGACTGAGGAACGTGGGGCCGGTGCGCGCGGGACCCCCGGGGGAGGGTCCGCGGGCGGCTCCTCAGCGGCGGCGCAGGTCCGCGACCCGGGCCGTGCGCTCCAGCGTCTCCGCCGCCACCGGCCCGCCCGGTCCCCGGAACTGGCCCGGCGCCATCCGGCCGCGCTGGACCGGGAGCGGCAGGTCACGGCGGGGCCGGGCGCCCGGGGGGACCTGGTGGTCACCGCCCGCGGGGCCGCTTCCGGCGCCCGTGCCCGCGACCGCGATCTGGACGCCCTGGTCGGCGAGGGCCTGGAGCTCGGTGGCGGCCCGGTCGTCGTGGGCGGGCGGCTCGTCGGTGACCAGGCGGGTGATCACGTCCGTGGGCACCGTCTGGAACATGGTGTCGGAGCCCAGCTTGGTGTGGTCCGCGAGGACCACGACCTCCGCCGCCGCCTGCACCAGGGCCCGGTCCACGCTCGCGGAGAGCATGTTGGAGGTGGACAGGCCCCGTTCGGCGGTCAGGCCGCTGCCGGAGAGGAAGGCGCGGGAGACCCTCAGTCCCTGGAGGGACTGCTCGGCCCCGCTGCCCACGAGGGCGTAGTTGGAGCCGCGCAGGGTGCCGCCGGTCATGACGACCTCCACCCGGTTGGCGTGGGCGAGGGCCTGGGCGACGAGCAGGGAGTTGGTCACCACGGTCAGCCCGGGCACGCGGGCGAGCCGGCGGGCCAGCTCCTGCGTGGTCGTCCCGGCGCCGACGACGATGGCCTCGCCCTCTTCGACGAGGCTCGCCGCGAGGTCGGCGATGGCCGTCTTCTCCGCGGTGGCGAGATGGGATTTCTGCGGGAAGCCGGATTCTCGCGTGAATCCGCCCGGCAACACCGCACCGCCGTGGCGGCGGTCGAGGAGTCCTTCTGCCTCGAGGGCCCGTACGTCTCTCCGTACGGTCACCTCGGAGGTCTGGACGACGCGGGCGAGCTCACGGAGCGACACGGCCCCGTTGGCGCGCACCATTTCGAGGATCAACTGACGACGTTCTGCAGCGAACACGAAACTGACAGTAACGTGGCCGCGCGCGGGTTTTCAGCAGTATGCGCCGAATTGCAGAAGATGCGCACGGGCGGGGCCTCCCAGTGGTATGGGGGCCCCGCCCGTCGTCGTTCCGTGCCCCGGCTTGCCGGGGGTTGTCCGGATCGGTGAACCGTTTCCCCAGGCGGGAGCCGGACCGGGCCGGGCGTTACGCGTCGCCCGCCGACTTCCGGGTCTGCAACTGTCGTGCCACTTCCGCGATCGAACCCGACAGGGAGGGGTACACGGTGAAGGCGTTCGCGATCTGTTCGACCGTCAGGTTGTTGTCGACCGCGATCGAGATCGGGTGGATCAGCTCGCTCGCCTTCGGGGCGACGACGCAGCCGCCGACGACGATCCCGGTGCCCGGACGGCAGAAGATCTTGACGAAGCCGTCCCGGATGCCCTGCATCTTGGCGCGCGGGTTGCGCAGCAGCGGCAGCTTGACGACCTTGGCGTCGATCCTGCCCGCGTCCACGTCGGCCTGGGTGTAGCCGACGGTGGCGATCTCGGGGTCGGTGAAGACGTTGGAGGAGACCGTCTTCAGGTCGAGCGGGGTCACCGCGTC
Organism: Streptomyces sp. NPDC014907; assembly: GCF_055562975.1. Taxonomy (NCBI): domain Bacteria; kingdom Bacillati; phylum Actinomycetota; class Actinomycetes; order Kitasatosporales; family Streptomycetaceae; genus Streptomyces; species Streptomyces sp. NPDC014907. The sequence goes on from NZ_JBVHEG010000001.1 coordinate 773,670, forward strand.
GCCGAGGAAGTGGTACATCGCGATCCGGCCCTGCATGGCGGCGACCGAGGCGAGCGCGAAGACGCCCGTGACGTCGCCGGCCGCGTAGACGCCGGGGGCGGAGGTGCGGGAGACCCGGTCGGTCCAGATGTGCCCGGAGTCCTTCAGGCGGACGCCCGCCTCCTCCAGGCCCATGCCGGCCGAGTTCGGGATCGCGCCGACGGCCATCAGGCAGTGGGTGCCGGTGATGACCCGGCCGTCCGCGAGGGTCACCTCGACCCGGTCGCCGACCCGTTTGGCGGACTCGGCGCGGGAGCGGGCCATGACGTTCATGCCCCGGCGGCGGAAGACGTCCTCCAGGACGGCCGCCGCGTCCGGGTCCTCGCCCGGGAGCACCCGGTCGCGGGAGGAGACCAGGGTGACCCGGGAGCCGAGCGCCTGGTAGGCGCCGGCGAACTCGGCGCCGGTGACGCCGGAACCGACCACGATCAGCTCCTCGGGGAGCTCCTTGAGGTCGTAGACCTGGGTCCAGTTCAGGATGCGCTCGCCGTCCGGCTGGGCGTCGGGCAGCTCGCGCGGGTGGCCGCCGGTCGCGATCAGCACGGCGTCGGCGGTCAGCGTCTCCTCGGTGCCGTCGGCGGCGGTCACGACCACCTGGCGGGAGCCGTCCACGGCCTGCCGGCCGGAGAGCCGTCCCCGGCCGCGCAGCACGCGGGCGCCGGCCCGGGTGACGGAGGCGGTGATGTCGTGCGACTGGGCGAGCGCGAGGCGCTTCACCCGCCGGTTGACCTTGCCGAGGTCGACGCCCACGACCCGGGCGGGCCGGTCGATGTGCGGGGTGTCGTCCGCGACGATGATGCCCAGCTCCTCGTACGAGGAGTCGAAGGTGGTCATCACCTCGGCCGTGGCGATGAGGGTCTTGGAGGGGACGCAGTCGGTCAGGACGGACGCGCCGCCGAGGCCGTCGGCGTCGACGACGGTCACCTCCGCGCCGAGTTGGGCGCCCACCAGGGCCGCCTCGTATCCGCCGGGTCCGCCGCCGATGATCACGATCCGGGTCACTGGGATCTACGCCTCGCGCTCTCGTTCTGCCGGGGGGTCCCCCCGCTGGGATGCAGTGCGTACGCCATTGTCCCGCACGCCTCGGGTGCGTACCCCATTGTCCCGCACGTCCGGCGCGGTCTCGCGCCGGGGCCTCCGGACGGGCGGGACGGCCGGGAGACCGGCGGGCGCCCCGCCCCTCCCGTACCCTCGGTCCCATGTCGCTCTACGCCGCTTTCGCCGGCAACCTCGACGCACGGCTGATGAGCCGGCGCGCACCGCACTCCCCGCTGCGCGGCACCGGCTGGCTGAACGGCTGGCGGCTCACCTTCGGCGGCGAGCAGATGGGCTGGGAGGGCGCGCTGGCCACCATCGTGGAGGACCCCGGCTCCCAGGTCTTCGTGGCGCTGTACGACATCGCCCCGATGGACGAGGAGTCCATGGACCGCTGGGAGGGCGTGGGGCTCGGCGTCTACCGGCGCGTGCGGGTGCGGGCGCACACCCTGGACGGCGAGGAGGCCGCCTGGGCGTACGTGCTCGACGGGTACGAGGGCGGCCTGCCGTCCGCCCGTTACCTGGGCGAGGTCGCGGACGCGGCCGAGTCGGCGGGCGCGCCGCACGACTACGTGATGGAGTTGCGCAAGCGTCCGTGCTAAGCGGCGGGCGGCGCCCGGCCGTGCCGGGAACCGGCCCTCCGGCGGCCCGTTTCCGCGGGGGCGCGCTCCGGGGGTCCGCCGGCGCGGGACCGTCCCCGCGCGGCCCCGGGGGAACCGCTCTCGTGGGAAACGACAAGACAACGATCGCATGTCCGTCAGCGCCGTCATCTACGCGCGTAGGGATTATCCGGTTACGCTGCTGCGCGTATCAAATCCGTCCGGGGCCCGCCTCCGGACCCCTCCCCGAGGCGAGAGACCCAGTGAACGCAACTGCCACCCCGTACGAGGCCGCCGAGGCCGCCGCCGCACGTCTCCGCGAGCTGACCGGAGTCGAGAAGCACGACGTCGCCCTGGTCATGGGTTCGGGCTGGGCGCCCGCCGTCGACGCCCTCGGCTCCCCCGAGGCCGAGTTCCCGGTGACCGAGCTCCCCGGCTTCCCGCCGCCGGTCGTCGAGGGCCACGGCGGCACGATCCGCTCGTACCGGATCGGCGAGAAGCGCGCCCTCGTCTTCCTCGGCCGCACCCACTTCTACGAGGGCCGGGGCGTCGCCTCCGTGGCCCACGGCGTCCGCACCGCCGTCGCCGCGGGCTGCGGGACCGTCGTCCTGACCAACGGCTGCGGCGGCCTGCGCGACGGCATGCGCCCCGGCCAGCCGGTCCTGATCAGCGACCACATCAACCTGACGGCCGCCTCCCCGATCGTCGGCGCCAACTTCGTGGACCTCACCGACCTGTACTCGCCGCGGCTGCGCGCGCTGTGCAAGGAGATCGACGAGACCCTCGAAGAGGGCGTCTACGTGCAGTTCCCCGGCCCGCACTACGAGACCCCGGCCGAGATCAACATGGTCCGCGTCCTGGGCGGCGACCTCGTCGGCATGTCCACCGTCCTGGAGGCCATCGCGGCCCGCGAGGCCGGCGCCGAGGTGCTGGGCATCTCGCTCGTCACCAACCTGGCGGCGGGCCTCTCGGGCGAGCCGCTGAACCACGAGGAGGTCCTCCAGGCGGGGCGGGACTCGGCCGCGCGGATGGGCGAACTGCTGACCCGGGTCCTCGACCGGATCTGACGGCCGGCGTACCGCCGCGCGGAGCGGGGAAGGGCTCCGCGCGGCGGCGCGCTCCCCCGCCCGCACCCGCCCGCTCTCCCGAAAGGCACACCGTGACGCAGGACGACCTCCTCACCCGGGCCCAGGCCTGGCTCGACGAGGACCCCGACCAGGAGACCCGCGAGGAGCTCGCGCGACTCATCGAGGCCGCCGCGGCCGGCACGACGGACGAACTCGCCGCCCGGTTCGCCGGCACCCTCCAGTTCGGCACCGCCGGACTCCGGGGCGAGCTGGGCGCCGGACCCATGCGGATGAACCGCTCGGTGGTCGTCCGCGCCGCCGCCGGCCTCGCCGCGTACCTGAAGGCCGGGGGCCGGGAGGGCGGACTCGTCGTCATCGGCTACGACGCGCGCCACAAGTCCGCCGACTTCGCCCGCGACACCGCCGCCGTGATGACCGGCGCCGGGCTGCGCGCCGCGCTGCTCCCCCGCCCGCTGCCGACGCCCGTCCTCGCGTACGCCATAAGGCACCTGGGCGCCGTCGCCGGCGTGGAGGTGACCGCCAGTCACAACCCGCCGCGCGACAACGGCTACAAGGTCTACCTGGGCGACGGCTCGCAGATCGTGCCGCCCGCCGACGCGGAGATCGCCGCCGAGATCGCCGCCGTCCGCTCGCTGCACGACGTGCCGCGCCCGGAGGACGGCTGGGAGGTCCTGGGCGACGAGGTGCTCGACGCCTACCTGGAGCGCACGGACGCCGTCCTGACCCCCGGATCGCCCCGCACCGCGCGGACCGTCTACACGGCCATGCACGGCGTCGGCAAGGACGTCCTGACGGCCGCCTTCGCGCGCGCCGGCTTCCCGCCGCCCGCGCTCGTCGCCGCGCAGGCCGACCCGGACCCGGACTTCCCGACGGTCGCCTTCCCCAACCCGGAGGAGCCGGGCGCCATGGACCTCGCCTTCGAGGCGGCCCGCGCCGTGGACCCCGACCTGGTGATCGCCAACGACCCGGACGCCGACCGCTGCGCGGTGGCCGTGCCGGACGCGGACGCCGAGGGCGGCTGGCGGATGCTCCGGGGCGACGAGGTGGGCGCGCTGCTCGCCGCGCACCTGGTGCGCCGGGGCGTCACGGGCGTCTTCGCCGAGTCGATCGTCTCGTCCTCGCTGCTGGAACGGATCGCGGCGGCGGCGGGCGTCGGGTACGAGGAGACCCTGACCGGCTTCAAGTGGATCGCCCGCGTCGAGGGCCTGCGGTACGGCTACGAGGAGGCGCTGGGCTACTGCGTCGACCCGGACGGCGTCCGCGACAAGGACGGCATCACGGCCGCGCTGCTCGTCACCGAGCTGGCCTCGGTCCTCAAGGAGGAGGGCCGGACCCTGACCGGCCTCCTGGACGACCTGGCCGTGGAGCACGGGCTGCACGCCACGGACCAGCTGTCGGTGCGGGTCGAGGACCTGGGGATCATCGCGCGGGCGATGGCCGCGCTGCGCGAGCGGCCGCCGGTCTCCCTGGCCGGCCTGACGGTCGTCTCGGCGGAGGACCTGACGAAGGGCACGGAGACGCTGCCGCCCACGGACGGGCTGCGCTACCACCTGGAGGGCGACCACCGGGCCCGGGTGATCGTGCGCCCCAGCGGAACCGAGCCCAAGCTCAAGTGCTACCTGGAGGTCGTGGTGCCGGTCGCCGGCGCGGACGGGCTGCCGGCGGCACGGGCCGCGGCCGCGGAGCTGCTCGGCGCGCTCAAGCGGGACCTGGCGGCGGCCGCGGGGCTGTAGGGCGGCCGTACGGACGCCGGAGGGCCGGTACGGAGGGTTCACACCCCCGTGCCGGCCCTCTCCCGTACCGGTCCCCTCCCGTACCCGGGCGCGGTTCAGCCCGTCGCGGCCAGGACCACCAGGAGCAGCAGCCCGGCGACGGCGGGGACGACGATCCCGTACGCCCAGCGCACCCGCGGCTCGCCCTGCGCGTCCGGGCTCCCGGCGTGGCGCTCGGCGAGTTCGCGCAGATCGGCGACGGTCTGGTCGGTGGGCGCGGTGCGGGAGGCGCTCTGCCGGACGTCGGCATGGACGGAGGTGCGGCCGTGCGGGTCGTCCTGGGAGGCGCGGGCGGCCTGCCGGGAGGCCCTCTTCCGCTGGCGCAGCGAGACGGGGACGGCCCAGAGCTGGTACTTGGCGCCCTCCTGGGTGAAGACCTCGCTGGAGTAGCCGGCGCGGACGTCGGCGACGGAGGCCCAGGGCAGCGTGATCGTCCGGAACGGGTTGCGGACCCGGAGCCGCCGGTCGTTCGCGTACACGGCGGGCCGGATCGTGAAGGCGACGATCATCGACGCCGCCAGGACGAGTCCCGCGAGCGCGAGCCAGGGGGCCCGGCCCTCGCCGCGCAGCACCGCGTCCCCGGCGAAGACGACCGCGAGCACGAGCAGGAACACCCCGCTCGCGATTCCGAGGGGCGACCGGAAGACGCGGTCGGGGGACGGCTGCGCGGGGGTCGATCCGGGGCCCGGCTCGGGGCGGGGCTCGGGGGTCGGCTCGGGGGTCGTCATGCCGCCGATTGTGCCTCAGGGGACCGGCCGGGACTCAGGCGGCCCGCGTGGCCACGAGGTCGGCGTACAGAATGATGTTGTCGGGGCGGTGGCCGTCGGTCAGCTCGCCGCCGCAGGTGATCAGGCGCAGCTCGGGACGGGTGGTGTCGCCGTACACCTTGGCGGTCGGGAAGGCGTCCTTGTCGACCTGCTCCAGCTCCCGGACGCGGAAGACGGCGGTCCCGCCGTCGGCCCGGGTCACGGTGATCCCGTCGCCGGGCCGGACCCGGGAGACGTTCTTGAGGACGGCCGGTCCGCGCACGGTGTCGAAGTGCCCGATGAGGACGGCGGGGCCGGTCTCCCCGGGCGTGACCCCCTTGTCGTACCAGCCGATCCGGTCGGCGTCGGCGACCGACGGCACCTCCACGGTCCCGTCGGCGGCGAGTCCGAGCCGCAGGACGGGGCCGGTGTCGACCCCGGCGGCGGGCACCCGGACCCGGACGGGCAGCGACCGGCCCAGCGGCCGGACGGGGGCGGCGCTCGCCTCCGGCGCGGGCGCGGCGGTCGCGGTGATCCGGGCGGGCGGGGCGGCGGGCGCCGCCCCGGCCCCGGACGAGCAGCCGGTGAGCGCGGCCAGGGGGGCGAGGAGGAGAAGGACGGGAACGGTACGGGCGCGGGTGCGGCGGTCCACGGGGCGGCTCCGGGCGGGCGGGGGGGGTGGCGGGCGTACGGGATGCGGGGTGCGGGGTGCGTACGGGGTGCGGGATGCGGCCGGCGTACGGGGTGCGGCCGGCCGCCGCGCGGAACGCGGCGGCCGGCCGGGGGTGTGTTCCGCTCGGGTCGGGGAGGGAACCGGCCTCCCGGCCCGGGGGCCGGGAGGGGGACTCAGGCGCGGGCGGCGGACCGGCGGCGCAGGACGACGAAGCCCAGGCCGGCGGCGGCGAGCGAGGCCGCGCCCGCGCCGGTGGCCATCAGGGCGGTGGAGCCGTCCCCGGCCGCGAACTCGGCGCCGGCGGCGACACCGCCCTTGGGGACGACGGAGGTCTGGCCCGTCCGGGGGGCACCGGGGGCGCCGTTCGAGGAGTCGCCGTCCGGGGTGGCGGCCGGGGCCGTTTCGAGCGCGCAGCCCGCCGGCAGCTTCGGGAAGGAGTGCGTGGCGCCCTTGGCGCCGCCGCCCTCGACCTTGGTGTAGAGCGACGGCGTGGCGCTGTTCGGGGCGATGATCCGGCCGATGAAGCCGACGCTCGCCGGCAGCGAGGGGTGCGCCCGGTCGAGGAGGGCGAAGACCTTGTCCTCACCGGCGGCGCTGAACTCGGCCACGGGTCCGCGCGGCGACATGAACAGCTCGGCCCGGGTGCCGGCGCCGATGCTCACGGTCCTGCTGACCGTGCACGTGCCGTGGGGGACGGAGGCGCCGGGGGACGCCGTGTTCTTGACGGGCTTCGGGGCCGCCTGCTGCGCGGAACCGGGGACGTAGGCGGCGAATCCGCCGTCCTGCTCCAGGACGACGACGGCCCTGCCGTACGTCCAGACCGAGCGGCCGCCGGTCACGTACGTGAAGCCGCGGCCCTTGCCGTTCTCGATGAGCTGGAGGCCGAAGCGGCCGTTCTTCCGGGCGAGTTCGAGGACGGTTCCGTCGGCGAGCCGGTAGAGGCCGGGGGCGGCGCCGGGGAGGTAGTTGCGGTCCCAGTTGTAGGTGGTGCCGTCCGGGTTGAGGACGAAGAACTCGCCGTTGTCGTTGCCGGCGACGGAGCGGGTGACCGCCTCCAGGACGCCGACCGGGTTGCCCCGGTAGAAGAGCTCGGCGCGGTGGTTCAGCTCCCTGACCTTGTAGATCTTGGCGACGGTGCCGTTGAGGAGGGTCTGGGTGCGGACGAGGGTGCCCTTCGCGCCGGGCGTCCCGGTGGTGGCCTTCGGACCGGGCGTCCCGGTGGTGGCCTTCGGACCGGGCGTAGCGGCCGTGCTCTTCGCACCGGCCGTGGCGGTCGGCGCGGGCGTGGCGTCCGGAGCTGCCGTGGCGGTCGGCGCGGGCGTGACGGCGGCCGGGCCGGCGGCGGCGAAAGCGGCGCCGGCCGTGAGGGCCGGGGTGACGACCGCGACGCCCGCGACGAGCGCGGTGGCGACGGCGGTGCGAAGGGCGGTGCGCATAACGACTCCTGTGGTTCGGATGGGTGGTGGGTGGAGAGCCGCATGCCGCTTTTTCTCGGTCCGACTGTTTCCGGTGAGGTCTGGCTGGCTGCGAGAAAAAATCTAATGATCTTGTATTCGGGACTGGTCCGCTCCGTGTCACGGGTGTGTGACAGAGGTCACCCACTCCGCACCCGCCGCCGTTCCCCGTGTGACCTCGGGCTCTGTGGCCCGGCTCCCCTGTACAGGCCGCTACGCGCGTAGATATGCTCGACTGGTGACCATGCCCACCACTGCACCCGCAGCTCTCGCATTCGCCGACGTGACCACGTCCGACAGTGCGCTGCGCCGCTTCCTCCACGGGCTGCCCGGCGTCGACGCCGTCGGCCTGGAGGCGCGCGCCGCGTCCCTCGGCACCCGCTCGATCAAGACCACGGCCAAGGCCTACGCCATCGACCTGGCCATCTCCATGATCGACCTGACGACGCTCGAAGGCGCGGACACCCCGGGCAAGGTCCGGGCGCTCGCCGCCAAGGCCGTCCACCCCGACCCGACCGACCGCACCGCTCCGACGACCGCCGCCGTCTGCGTCTACCCCGACATGGTGGCCACCGCCAAGGCCGCCCTCGCGGGCTCGGACGTCAAGGTCGCCTCGGTCGCCACCGCCTTCCCGGCCGGCCGCGCCGCGCTCCCCGTGAAGCTCGCCGACACGGCCGACGCCATCGCCGCCGGGGCCGACGAGATCGACATGGTCATCGACCGCGGCGCCTTCCTCGCCGGCCGCTACCTGGAGGTCTTCGAGCAGATCGCCGCGATCAGGGCGGAGTGCGGCGACCGCGCCCGCCTCAAGGTGATCTTCGAGACCGGCGAGCTGTCCACGTACGACAACATCCGCCGCGCCTCCTGGCTCGGCATGATGGCCGGCGCGGACTTCATCAAGACCTCGACCGGCAAGGTCGCGGTCAACGCCACCCCGGCGAACACGCTCCTCATGCTGGAGGCCGTGCGCGACTTCCGCGCGCAGACCGGCGTGCAGGTGGGCGTGAAGCCGGCCGGCGGCATCCGCAACACCAAGGAAGCGATCAAGTTCCTGGTGCTGGTCAACGAGACCGTGGGCGAGGACTGGCTGGACAACCACTGGTTCCGCTTCGGCGCCTCCAGCCTGCTCAACGACCTGCTGATGCAGCGCCAGAAGCTGGCGACCGGCCGCTACTCCGGCCCCGATTACGTGACGGTGGACTGATCAACATGGCATCTGCATTCGAGTACGCGCCGGCGCCCGAGTCCCGGTCCGTCGTCGACATCGCGCCGAACTACGGCCTGTTCATCGACGGCGAGTTCGTCGACGCGGCCGACGGCAGGGTCTTCAAGACCGTCTCCCCCTCCACCGAGGAGGTCCTGTCCGAGGTGGCCCGCGCGGGCGCCGAGGACGTCGACCGCGCGGTGGGGGCCGCCCGCAAGGCCTTCGAGAAGTGGTCCGCGCTGCCCGGTTCCGAGCGCGCCAAGTACCTCTTCCGGATCGCCCGGATCATCCAGGAGCGCAGCCGCGAGCTGGCCGTCCTGGAGACCCTGGACAACGGCAAGCCGATCAGGGAGACCCGCGACGCGGACCTCCCCCTGGTCGCCGCGCACTTCTTCTACTACGCGGGCTGGGCCGACAAGCTCGACCACGCCGGCTACGGCGCGAACCCGCGCCCGCTGGGCGTGGCCGGCCAGGTCATCCCGTGGAACTTCCCGCTGCTCATGCTGGCGTGGAAGATCGCCCCGGCGCTCGCCACCGGCAACACGGTCGTCCTGAAGCCGGCCGAGACGACCCCGCTCTCCGCCCTGTTCTTCGCGGACGTCTGCCGCCAGGCCGGGCTGCCGAGGGGCGTCGTCAACATCCTCCCCGGCTACGGGGATGCCGGTGCCGCGCTCGTCGAGCACCCCGGCGTGAACAAGGTCGCCTTCACCGGCTCGACCGCCGTCGGCAAGGCCATCGCGCGTTCGGTCGCGGGCACGGACAAGAAGCTGACCCTGGAACTGGGCGGCAAGGGCGCCAACATCGTCTTCGACGACGCCCCGGTCGACCAGGCCGTCGAGGGCATCGTCAACGGCATCTTCTTCAACCAGGGCCAGGTCTGCTGCGCGGGCTCGCGCCTCCTGGTCCAGGAGTCGGTCCAGGACGAGGTGCTCGACGCGCTCAAGCGCCGCCTGTCCACGCTCCGCCTCGGCGACCCGCTGGACAAGAACACCGACATCGGCGCCATCAACTCCTCCGAGCAGCTGGCCCGCATCACGACCCTGGTCGAGCAGGGCGAGGCGGAGGGCGCCGAGCGCTGGACCGCCGCCTGCGACCTCCCGTCCGCCGGTTACTGGTTCGCCCCGACGCTCTTCACGAACGTCACCCAGGCGCACACCGTCGCCCGCGACGAGATCTTCGGCCCCGTCCTGTCGGTGCTGACCTTCCGCACGCCCGACGAGGCCGTGGCGAAGGCCAACAACAGCCAGTACGGCCTGTCGGCGGGCATCTGGACGGAGAAGGGCTCCCGCATCCTCGCGGTGGCGAACAAGCTCCGCGCCGGCGTCGTCTGGGCCAACACGTTCAACAAGTTCGACCCGGCCTCGCCCTTCGGCGGCTACAAGGAGTCGGGCTTCGGCCGCGAGGGCGGCCGTCACGGTCTGGAGGCCTACCTCGATGTCTGAGACGACCGCGCGACTGAGCGTCTTCAAGACCTACAAGCTGTACGTCGGGGGCAAGTTCCCCCGCTCCGAGAGCGGCCGGGTGTACGAGGTGACGGACTCGAAGGGCAAGTGGCTGGCGAACGCCCCGCTCTCCTCCCGCAAGGACGCCCGTGACGCGGTCGTCGCCGCCCGCAAGGCCTTCGGCGGCTGGGCGGGCGCGACCGCGTACAACCGCGGCCAGATCCTCTACCGCGTCGCCGAGATGCTGGAGGGCCGCAGGGGCCAGTTCACGCACGAGGTCGCGCACGCGGAGGGCCTGTCCAAGAACAAGGCGGCCGAGGTCGTCGAGGCCGCGATCGACCGCTGGGTCTGGTACGCGGGCTGGACGGACAAGATCGCCCAGGTCGTGGGCGGCGCCAACCCGGTCGCGGGCCCGTACTTCAACCTCTCCACCCCCGAGCCGACCGGTGTCGTCACGGTCCTGGCCCCGCAGGACTCGTCCTTCCTGGGCCTGGTCTCGGTGATCGCCCCGGTGATCGCGACGGGCAACACGGCCGTGGTGGTCGCGAGCGAGAAGCACCCGCTGCCCGCGCTCTCCCTGGGCGAGGTGCTCGCCACCTCCGACCTCCCGGGCGGCGTGGTCAACATCCTCTCCGGCAAGGCCTCCGAGATGGGCCCGCACCTGGCGGCCCACCAGGACGTCAACGCCATCGACCTGACGGGCGCGGCCGACGACGCCCTCGCCCGCGAGCTGGAGATCGCGGCGGCGGACAACCTGAAGCGCGTCCTGCGCCGCCGCGCCGAGGACTTCACGGAGTCCCCGGGCACGGACCGCATGACCGCCTTCCTGGAGACGAAGACCGTCTGGCACCCGACGGGCAGCCTGGGCGCCTCCGGCTCCTCGTACTAGCCGCCGCGCGCGAGAGGGCCCCCGGGGCGAACCCGGGGGCCCTCTCACGCGTGCGCCCGCGTCACGGGAGGAGCCCCTGCGACAGCGGGCCGACCACCGGCAGGTCCGCCACGGCCCCGCCCTTCGTGAGGTGGTCGGTGACGAGGTTCGTGCCGACCGGCCTGAAGTCGGCGACCTGGGTGCCGACTCCGTTGTCGAGCGGGTCGACGCCGGTGTTGGCCAGCGGGTCGAGCTGGAGCCGGGTCAGCGGGCCGGCGCCGTGGGCGACGCCGGAGAGCGCGCCCGCGCCGGCCGCGCCCGCGTCCGTCCTGGTCAGCGAGTCGACGGGCAGCGGCAGGGGCGCGGCGGCCTGGGCCCCTGCCCCCGCGCCGGCCAGCGCGGCACCCGCCGCCGTGACGGTGAGTCCGGCCTTGAGCAGGGCGCTGCGACGGGAGGTGCGGGGTGCTGCGTGACGCGCCATGACGTTCCTTCCACGGGGTGTTCGGGCGGCCACCGACAGTAGTGGAGGTGTGATGCCCGATACCAATGCCCGTCCCCGGGGTCCCCTGCACGGGGGAATGCCTCACACTGGTGTTCCGTGAGTTCCCAACCGATCCCGATCCGGGTCGTCCTGCTCGCGGGCCCCTCCGGCTCCGGCAAGTCGTCCCTCGCCGCCGCCTCCGGCCTCCCGGTCCTGCGCCTCGACGACTTCTACAAGGAGCACGACGACCCGTCGCTCCCGCTCGTCGACGGCGGTTCGGACATCGACTGGGACTCGCCCCGGTCCTGGGACGCGGACGCCGCGGTCTCCGCCGTCGTCGAGCTGTGCCGCACGGGGCGGACCGACGTCCCCGTGTACGACATCGCCACCAGCTCCCGGACGGGCCGGGAGGGGCTGGACATCGGGCGGACACCGCTGTTCGTGGCGGAGGGGATCTTCGCGGCCGAGATCGTGACCCGCTGCCGCGACCTCGGCGTCCTGGCCGACGCGATCTGTCTGCGCGGCCGCCCCTCGACCACGTTCCGCCGCCGTCTCGTGCGGGACCTCAGGGAGGGCCGCAAGTCGGTGCCGTTCCTGCTGCGCCGCGGCTGGCGCCTGATGCGGGCCGAGCGGACGATCGTGGCCCGCCAGACGGAGCTGGGCGCCCACCCCTGCGCGAAGCCGGAGGCCCTGGGCCGGCTGGCCGCCGCGGCGGCGGGCCGCCACCGCGCCCCGGCCGCCCGCCCGTAGCGCCGGACCCCGGACACGACGGAAACGGGTCGTACGAGCCCCCCCGGCCCGTACGACCCGTTCCCTTTCCCCGTATCCCCCGTACCCCCGTACGGTCCCCCGTGAGCCCGTTTCCCCCGTGGCCCCCGCGGGTCCTTCCCCCGTTTCCCCCGCCTTCAGGCCACCAGCTCGCCGAAGGACTCCTCCTCGTCACGGCCGAAGCTCAGCACCTCGTCCTCGCGCAGTCGCCGCAGCGAGCGCCAGATGCTCGACTTCACCGTGCCGACACTGATGTCCAGGATCTCCGAGATCTCCGGATCGGTTCGGCCCTCGTAGTACCGCAGCACCAGCATCGTGCGCTGGAGCTCCGGCAGCCGGGCCAGCGCCTGCCACAGGACCGCGCGCAGCTCCGTGCCCCGCATCGCGTCCGTCTCGCCGACCGTCTCCGGCAGCTCCTCGGTGGGGTACTCGTTGAGCTTGCGCCGGCGCCAGGCGCTGATGTGCAGATTGGTCATGGTGCGGCGGAGGTACCCGCCGACCGCGGCCTTGTCGCTGATCCGGTCCCAGGCGCGGTACGTGGAGAACAGCGCGCTCTGGAGCAGGTCCTCGGCCTCGAAGCGGTCACCGGTGAGGTGGTAGGCGGTGGCGTACAGGGAGGCCCGGCGCTCCTGGACGTAGGCCGTGAACTCGGCCTCCGAACAGCCGGGGCGCTCCCCCGTGGCCTCCCCGTACACCGCTCCCCCGTCAGCGACGGCCACCATGTACGGCGCCTTGCGCTGACGTCCGACGCCGCGGACGCACCCCCGTCCTCCCCCGAGCGGGGAGGTGCCTCCGGTCATCGCGCCGGACTTCTCCGTGCTCCGTACGACGTCGTGGAGACGCGTGACAACTGCGCTGGAAGCGGTGCTGTGCAGTGCGTTCATCTCGCGCCCCCCGTCGGCTGGAGTGTGTTTCGGTCCGTGTGCCAAGAAGCTTGCCGCCGGGACTTCATGGCGCTGTCCGCCGACTGTCACAGCCGTGTCACAGGCCCCCGCGGCGGGGGCGCGCCTCCGGCCGGTCGAACTCGGACGGCCGAATGAGACAGAATGCTGCCCGTGCCTTTTCTGTTGCTGATCGAGGACGACGACGCCATCCGCACGGCCCTCGAACTGTCCCTGTCCCGGCAGGGACACCGGGTGGCCACCGCCGCCACGGGCGAGGACGGCCTCCAGCTGCTGCGCGAGCAGCGGCCGGACCTGGTCGTGCTCGACGTCATGCTGCCCGGCATCGACGGTTTCGAGGTGTGCCGGCGCATCCGCCGGACCGACCAGCTGCCGATCATCCTGCTGACCGCGCGCAGCGACGACATCGACGTGGTCGTGGGCCTGGAGTCGGGGGCCGACGACTACGTGGTGAAGCCCGTGCAGGGCCGGGTCCTGGACGCCCGCATCCGGGCCGTGCTGCGGCGCGGCGAGCGGGAGTCGACGGACTCCGCGACGTACGGCTCGCTCGTCATCGACCGGTCCGCGATGACGGTCACCAAGAACGGCGAGGACCTCCAGCTCACCCCGACCGAGCTGCGGCTGCTCCTGGAGCTGAGCCGGCGGCCCGGACAGGCGCTGTCCCGGCAGCAGTTGCTGCGGCTCGTCTGGGAGCACGACTACCTGGGCGACTCGCGGCTCGTCGACGCCTGTGTGCAGCGGCTGCGCGCCAAGGTGGAGGACGTGCCGTCCTCGCCGACCCTGATCCGTACCGTGCGCGGTGTCGGCTACCGGCTGGACGTCCCTGCGTGAGCGGCAGGGGGGTGCTCGCACGGCTGCGGCTCTCCAGCCTGCGGCTGCGGCTCGTCGTCGTCTTCGCCCTCGTCGCCCTCACCGCGGCCGTCGCCGCCTCCGGGATCGCGTACTGGCTCAACCGCGAGGCGGTGCTCACCCGCACCCAGGACGGGGCGCTCAACGACTTCCGGCAGGAGATGCAGAACCGGGTGGCGGCCATGCCGCTGCGGCCCTCGCCGGACGAACTGCGGCGGGCCGCGGAGCAGATGGCGAGCGGCAGCGCCGGCTACCAGGTGCTGCTGCTCGGCGAGCGGGACGAGGGCAAGCCGATCGTGGGCGTCTCGGACCCGGACCACTTCACCCTGGCCGACGTGCCGCACACGCTGCGGGAGGCCGTGGACACCCGGCGGCCGGTGACGGACGCCAACCGGTACCCGTACCACCTGTTCTGGCAGCGCACCGAGCGGGACGGGACGCCGTACCTGGTCGGCGGGGCGCGGATCGACGGCGGCGGGCCCGCCGGCTACCTGTTCAAGTCGCTGGCGGCGGAGAAGGCCGACCTGAACTCGCTGGCCTGGTCGCTCGGGATCGCCACCGCGCTCGCGGTGGTCGGTTCGGTGCTCCTCGCGCAGGTCGCGGCGACGACCGTGCTGCGGCCGGTGCACCGGCTCGGCGTGGCCGCGCGGCAGCTCGGGGAGGGCAAGCTGGACACCCGGCTGGAGGTGTCGGGCACGGACGAACTGGCCGATCTGTCCCGCACCTTCAACAGCGCGGCCGAGTCCCTGCAGAAGAAGGTCGCGGACATGAGCGCGCGGGAGGAGTCCAGCCGGCGCTTCGTGGCCGACATGTCGCACGAGCTGCGCACCCCGCTGACCGCGCTGACGGCCGTCACGGAGGTCCTGGAGGACGAACAGGACTCCCTCGACCCGATGATCGCCCCGGCGGTGGCCCTCGTGGTGAGCGAGACCCGGCGCCTCAACGACCTGGTGGAGAACCTGATGGAGGTGACCCGCTTCGACGCGGGCACCGCCCGGCTCGTCCTGGACGACGTGGACATCGCGGACCAGATCACCGCGTGCATCGACGCGCGGGCGTGGCTGGACGCGGTGGACCTGGACGCGGAGCGCGGGATCGTGGTGCCGCTCGATCCGCGCCGGCTCGACGTGATCCTGGCGAACCTGATCGGGAACGCGCTGAAGCACGGCGGTTCGCCGGTGCGGGTCTCGGTGCGCACGGAGGACGAGGAGCTGGTCATCGCGGTGCGCGACCACGGGCCCGGCATCCCCGAGGAGGTGCTGCCGCACGTCTTCGACCGCTTCTACAAGGCGAGCGCGTCCCGGCCCCGGTCCGACGGCAGCGGGCTCGGCCTGTCGATCGCGCGGGAGAACGCGCTGATCCACGGCGGTTCGATCACGGCCTCGAACTCGGTCGGCGAGGACGGGGCCGTCGACGGCGCGGTGTTCGAGCTGCGGCTGCCGCTGGACGCCTCGGAGATCACGCGCGGGGTGCGGACCCGCAGCGACCAGGGCGAGGAGGAAGCGTGAGGCGCCGTGCCGTGGGTCGTGCGGCGGGTCGTGCGGCGGGCAGGGGTGCCCTGGCGGCCGTGTTCGCCGTGCTCGCCGCCGGCTGCGGGATCAGGACGACGTCGGTC
The DNA here is from genome assembly GCF_055562975.1 of Streptomyces sp. NPDC014907. Taxonomy (NCBI): domain Bacteria; kingdom Bacillati; phylum Actinomycetota; class Actinomycetes; order Kitasatosporales; family Streptomycetaceae; genus Streptomyces; species Streptomyces sp. NPDC014907. Next base: position 789,205 of record NZ_JBVHEG010000001.1, read on the forward strand.
CCGGTGGACGCGGGCCCGGCCCCGTCCCGGGTGCCGTGCAGCGCGGTCGCGGACGGCCCGGCGCGGGGCGTGCCGGTCCGGGTGTTCCTGGTCTGCGGCTCGCAGCTGGAGGCGGTGGAGCGACGGTCGTCGCTGCCCGAGGAGAAGACGGACGCCGACCCGGTGCGGACGGCCCGCGAACTGCTGGCGCAGTCGCTCGCGGAGCCCTCCGAGGACGAGCGGCGGGCCGGTTTCACGACCGCGGTGCGCGGCCCGCTGACGGTGGCCGGCGGGCGCCGGGGCGACCCGGCGGGCACGCTGCGGCTGAGCCGGCAGCCGGAGGACCTGGCGCCGACCGCGCTGGCGCAGCTGGTCTGCTCCTTCGGGGAGAGCGCGGCGGGCGCGGGCGGCCACACGGTCCTGCTCGGCGGCCCGGGCCCGTACGCCCCGAAGCGCTACCGCTGCACGACGGGGCTGCGCGAGCGCCCGCAGTCCGCCCCGCCGACGGCCCCGGTCCCGGCGGCCCCGGAGTCCGCCGCGGCGCCCGGGTCGGCGCCCCCGCGGGACTGACCCGGCGGCCGGGGCGGCGCCCCCCGCGGGACTGATCCGGTGGCCGGGTCTGCGCCCCCGCGCGGCTGATCCGGCGGCCGGGGCGGCGCCCGGCGGAACCGATTCCGCTCGCGGACACGTCTTGGGGTGCGTGCAGCGTCAAGGTTCGGGCGGCAGTGCCGCCGTGGTCGTCCGCGTGGTGGGGTCCGTCCTCCTCCTCGCGCATCTGCTGCTCGTCGCCTGGACCGCCCTGCGGCCACGCGACGTGGCCTGGGTGACCCCGCCGAACACGGTCCCGCTGGACGGCCTGCGGGCCGATCTCGCGCTCGGCGGCGCCGAGGCGGCCCGGCTGATCGGCGAGGGCCTGGTGTTCCTCGCCCCGCTCGGGGTGCTGCTCCCGATGGCCGACGGACGGCTCCGCGTCTCCGGCTGGGCCTCGCTGGCGCGGACGACCGCCGCCGGGGCGCTGGTGTCGCTCGCGGTGGAGCTGCTCCAGACCGCGGTGCCGGGCCAGGTCGTGGACGTGGACTCGGTGCTCCTGAACACGGCCGGGGTGGCGCTCGCGCACCTCCTGGTGGTCCCGGCGGGGCGGGCCCGACTGCGCCGCAGGACGGAGACGGGCCGTGCGGGCCCCTCCGGGGGAACGGGGAGGGGCCGGGGTTCCGCCCTGCCCCGGAGCGGGGGATCTCAGGGTGCGACCCCGACGATTACCAGGGTCCCGATCGCCCGGTAGACCGACGCTTCGTCCTCTTTGCGGCGGCAGGATGGGAGATGTCGGGAACCCGGAGGAGCGGTTCCCGGACCGACTCCGAAGGAGCCCACCATGGCCGCACTGATCCGCCCCCGTGACGGACGCGTGATCGGCGGGGTGTGCGCGGCGCTGGCACGGCGCTTCGGCACCTCCGCGACGACGATGCGCCTGATCTTCCTGGTCTCGTGCCTGCTGCCGGGACCGCAGTTCCTGCTGTACCTGGCGCTGTGGGTGCTGATGCCGGCGGAGAAGACGCCGAGCGCCGCCTGGTAGGCGGCGGCCCGCGCACGCGAAGGGGCGCGCGCCCGGAGAGATCCGGGTGCGCGCCCCTTCCGTGCCGTACGGGACCGTACGGGCCGGGTCAGCCGAGGGGCAGGCCGTTCAGCGGGAGGCCGCCCAGCGGAAGGCCGCCGAGGAGGCCGCCGAGCGGGGTGGCGCCGAGGCCGCCGGCCGCGGTGTCGAGCGGCAGGTTCTGGGTGGCCTGGCCGGCGGCGGCCGGGAGGGTCTTCACCCCCTGGTCCAGGCCCTGGCCGAGGGCGCCCTGCCCGGCACCGAGGGACTCGGCGGCACCGTCGGGGAGCTCGGTGAGGCCGTCTCCCAGCGGGACGGTCTGGGTGACCGTGCCGAGCGCGTCGGGGAGGGCGGGCGCGGCCGGGGCCGCGGAGGCCGTGCCCGCGGCGGCGGCGGCGAAAGCGGCACCGAGGGCGGCGACACCGAGCTTCTTGGCGGACTGCTTCATCTGTAAAACTTCCTTGGGAATCCGTGGGCTTCCGGACGGGCCGGGAAAGCCGGGAGGGGAAATCCGGAGAATCGGGAATGCAGAGCGGCTTAGCAACCTAACCACCGCCCGACACCTCCGCAAACACCGGAAAGCGGCCGGGTCCCGTGCCGACCCGGCCGCTCCCGCCCCCTCCAGGGGGATTCGCTCAGTCCTCCGTACGGGAAGACCCACTGGTCAGCGCGGTTCCCTGGAACAGCCATTCGGACTTCAGCTCGGCGTATCCGGGCTTGATGACCTCGTTGATCATGGCGAGTCTTTCATCGAAAGGAATGAACGCCGACTTCATCGCATTGACAGAAAACCATTGCATGTCGTCGAGCGTGTAATCGAACGCCTCGGTCAGCAGCTCGAATTCACGGCTCATGCTGGTCCCGCTCATGAGGCGGTTGTCGGTGTTGACCGTGGCGCGGAAGTGCAGGGTGCGGAGCAGGCCGATGGGGTGCTCCGCGATCGACGCGGCGGCGCCGGTCTGGAGGTTGGAGGAGGGGCACATCTCCAGGGGGACGCGCTTGTCGCGGACGTAGGCGGCGAGGCGGCCGAGGCGCACCGAGCCGTCGCCGGCGACCTCGATGTCGTCGATGATCCGGACGCCGTGGCCGAGGCGGTCGGCCCCGCACCACTGGAGCGCCTGCCAGATGGAGGGGAGCCCGAAGGCCTCTCCGGCGTGGATCGTGAAGTGGTTGTTCTCCCGCTTGAGGTACTCGAAGGCGTCGAGGTGGCGGGTGGGCGGGTAACCGGCCTCGGCGCCCGCGATGTCGAAGCCGACGACGCCGGAGTCCCGGTGACGGTTGGCGAGTTCGGCGATCTCCAGGGAGCGGGCCGCGTGCCGCATGGCGGTGAGCAGGGCGCCGATCCGGATGCGGTGCCCGTCGGCCCTGGCCCGCCGCTCGCCCTCGCGGAACCCGTCGTTGACGGCCTCCACGACCTCTTCGAGGGTGAGGCCGCCCTCCAGGTGCTGCTCGGGGGCGTAGCGCACCTCCGCGTACACCACGCCGTCCTCGGCGAGGTCGACGGCGCACTCGGCGGCGACGCGGAAGAGGGCCTCCCGGGTCTGCATGACGGCGCAGGTGTGCGCGAAGGTCTCCAGGTACCGCTCCAGGGACCCGGAGTCGGCGGCTTCGCGGAACCAGGCGCCGAGCTTGTCGGGCTCCGTCTCGGGGAGCTGTCCGTAGCCCTGCTCCCGGGCGAGTTCGATGATCGTGCCGGGGCGCAGTCCGCCGTCGAGGTGGTCGTGGAGCAGCACCTTCGGGGCACGGCGGATCTGGTCCGCGGTGGGGACGTTGGGGGTCTGGCTCGTCATTTCGGCACTCTAGCCCCTACGCGCGTAGAGAGCGCCTCGCGGCGCCGGGCCCGTAGCGGTTTCCCGGCGGTGCGTCCCGGCCCGGGCTCGCGCGCGCCCGCCCTTTTTCCGGCCGGAAGGGAAGGGGGGCGGGTGGACGTTTAATCGGATGTGCGTACGGCGCGGGGTTGTTAGGTTCGCCGTGTGCCGAAGCTGAATCAGATCATCGCCGTCGAAAAGGGCGTCAAGTCCAGGGCCCTCCAGGAGCTCGCCCAGGCGCACCAGGACGTGCAGAAGCCCGCCCTGCTGGCCGGCATCTCCCGGACCTACCAGCCCAAGGACGAGGAGGGCGAGCAGCTGCCGCCCGAGTCCACGCGGGTGCAGATCAAGGCCGAGGACGCCCTGCGGGCGACCGCCGGGACGCTGACGCGGCTCTTCGACGTGACCGCGACGAAGGACTGGGCGAACCGGTCCGCGGCGGCGGACGTGGTGGTCGACGGTGCGGTGCTGCTGCCCCAGGTGCCCGTCCCGTACCTGTTGTTCCTGGAGAAGCAGCTCACCGATCTGCACGCCTTCGTGCGCAAGCTGCCGGTGCTCGACGCCTCCGAGTCGTGGAACCTGGACCCCTCGACGGACTCGTGGAAGACGGACCCGGTGCGGACCATCCGCACGAAGAAGGTTCCGCGCAACCACGTGAAGGCCGAGGCGACGGAGAAGCACCCGGCTCAGGTCGAGGTGTACTACGAGGACGTCCCGGTCGGTTACTGGACCACGGTGAAGTTCTCCGGCGCGCTGCCCGCCCGGCGGGTCAACGAGATCCTCGACCGCGTCGAGAAGCTCCAGCAGGCCGTCAAGTTCGCCCGCGAGGAGGCGAACGGCACCGAGGTCACCGACCAGCGGGTCGGCGACGCGGTGTTCGGCTACCTCTTCCGGTAGCCCCACACACGCCCTCCGTCGCGAGCGGAGGGTGCGCGATGAGCGCAGGCTGAAACTGATGCCGAAGCTGACGGAGGGGTGGCAGCCGGGGGTCCGGACCCCTCCCCCGCACCAGGTGCGGGGGAGGACCCGGGCCCGGCGGAGGCGGCCCCCGTGAATCTCAGATTCTCGCTCCAGTCTCAGTATTCGCCGCCGAACACCGGAACGACCGAACGCGGGCGGACATCCACGGATGGGGGTTCAAGTCCCTCCGGCGCCTCTCCCGTGGCGCTGTAGCTCAAAGGCAGAGCACGTCGATCTCAAGATGACCCGCGGTCTTGAACGCGTCCGGTGTGCGCACATGGGTGGCAAACTGGAGCCCGGGAGCTGGACATGCTCCCGGGCTCCGTCACGTCCCGGCCCGCGACCCGTGCCGCGCGTCGGGCGCGTACCCGGCCGGCCCGGCGACGGAGCCGGAGCCGTAGCCGGAGCCGGAGAAGCCCTCCCGGTCACGGCACTAGCCTGCGTCCATGACCACCCCGATACCGGCCTCCGGGGCCCACCGCGCCGCACCGCACCGCGTCCACGCCTTCCTGTCCGGTTTCCACCGCCGCCAGGCGGCCCGCACCGCCGCCTTCCCCGGCGGCTTCGCCGTGTTCGACGACGCGTACGCGCTGTCCCGGGGCAACAACCACGTGCTGGTCGACGGGGAGACCGACCCCGGGGCGCTGCCCGCCCGGGTCGAGGCGCTGATGGGCCACCTCCCGTACCGCAGCGTCCACGTCCTGCGCGAGGAGGTCGCCGCCGCCTGCCGGGAGCCGATGGCCCGGGCGGGGTACCGGCACTCGGTCTCGCTGCTCATGGGCCACACCGGCCCCGTGCCGGAGCACGGCGGGGCCCGCGAGGTGGACCTGGACGCGCTGCGCGGGCCGGTCACCGCGTCCTGGCACCGCCTCGCCCCGCACGCCTCCGCCGCGCACGTCCGGGATCTGGTGGAGCGGCGGGCCGCCCGGCGGCGGGGCGCGGAGGACGTCCGGTTCCTCGCCTCGCGCGGCGCGGACGGCGCGGTGGCCGGCTGGGCCGACCTCTACCTCGAACCGGCGGCCGGGGTGGCGCAGATCGAGGACCTGGTCACCGACGGGGACCACCTCGGACGGGGGCACGCCCGGGCCGTCCTGGACACGGCGCTGCACCTCGCCGCCGGGGCGGGCTGCGCCCTCCGCTTCCTGACCGCGCGTCCGGACGACTGGCCGCACCGCTGGTACGCCCGGAGGGGGTTCGGGACGATCGGCCGCGTCTCCGTCTTCGAACGGGACTGAGGCGCACGGGCGTTCGCTCTCCGGACGATACGTAACAGAGATCGCGCGTACCACTGGCGTACACCTCCGATTCTGAGACTGTTCTGTCATGGCGCACTTCGCACTCGTGGGGCCGCCCGACGCACGGAGACCCCGGCTCGGACGGCCTGTTGGAGGTTCCCGCACGTCGGCGGTGGGCGGCGTGGTGCTGCTCCTGCCGGACGGCGAGCCGGCGTCGGGGCGGCGGGCCTCCGTACGGGCCCACGCGGCGATGCTCCCGCTCGGGCGGGCCCTGGTGCGGGCCGGCCGGTCCGAGGGGCTGGCCGCGCACGTGGTGCGCTACCGGGCGCGCGGCTGGAACGGCGCGGACGCGGACCTCGCGGCGGACGCCGCCTGGGCGGTCGCGGAGGCGGTACGGCTCTACGGCGACGTCCCGGTCTGCCTCGCCGGGCACGGGCTCGGCGGCCGGGCGGCGCTGCGGGCGGCCGGACAGGAGGCGGTCGGCGCGGTCCTGGCGCTCGCGCCGTGGCTGCCGGAGGACGACGTGGCGGCGGAGCCCGAACCGGTGCGGCAGCTGGTGGGACGCCGGGTGCTGCTGGTGCACGGCACGAACGACGCGCGGAGGGACCCGGAGCTGTCGTTCCGGTTCGCCGAGCGGGCCAAGAAGGCGAACCGGGAAACCTGCCGCTTCGAGGTGCACGCGGACGGCCACGCGCTGCGCCAGTACGCGGCCGAGGTACGGGCCCTGGCCACGGACTTCGTCCTCGGTTCCCTCTTCGCCCGGCCGGTCGCCCGGCCGCTGACCGACGCGATGGCGGCGCCCCCGCCGCTCGGCCTGCGGATGCCGCTGGCGGCGGGGTTCGGGAGCGCGCGGCGGCGGTGAGCCGGGGCGTCCGCTCACGGAAGCGGCGGTGAGCCGGGGCGTCCGCTCACGGGGGCGGCGGGGGCTCCTTCGGCAGCAGGTGGCCGCGCCTGCCGAGCAGGAACTTCTTGAAGGCGGCCACCGGGGTCGTGTCCGGGTGGCCGTCGAGCCAGGCGACGCCGATCTCGCGGACCGCGCGCGGGGCGGTGACGGTCAGTTCGACGACACCGGGGCGGGGGACGGCCGGCGGGGGCAGCAGCGCGACGCCGAGGCCGGCGGCGACCAGGCCGCGCAGGGTCTCGGCCTCCTCGCCCTCGAAGGCCACCCGGGGCCTGAACCCGGCCTCCGCGCACAGGTCGTCGGTGATGCGGCGCAGCCCGTACCCCGGCTCCAGGGTCACGAAGGTCTCGTCGGCGGCCTCCGCGAGCCGCACCCGTTTGCGTCCGGCGAGCCGGTGGTCGTCGGGCACGACGAGCCGCAGCCGCTGCTCGTCGAGGCGCCGGGCCACCAGGTCGGGGGCGTCCGGCACCGGCGAGGTCAGGCAGAGGTCGAGGTCCCCGGCCCGGAGCCGTTCGATCATGGCCTCGCCGTAGTTCTGGACCAGGGTGAAGCGGACGCGGGGATGGTCGACGCGGAAGGCGCGGATGAGCCCGGGGACGGTCTCGGAGCCCATGGTGTGCAGGAAGCCGAAGGCGACCCGCCCGGCGGCCGGGTCGGCGTCGGCCCGTACGGTGTCGGCGGCCCGCTCCACCTCCGCGAGGGCCCGTTCGGCGGCGGCGAGGAAGCGGCGGCCCGCCGGGGTGAGGGAGACCGTGCGGCCCCGGCGGGCGAAGAGGGCCACGCCGAGGTCCTGTTCGAGCCGGACCATCGCCCGCGAGAGCGTGGACTGCGGGACGCCCATCTCGGCCGCCGCCCTGGTCACGTGCTCGTGCCGGGCGACGGCCGCGAAGTAGGCGAGCCGGGGCGCGAGCAGCGGTCCCATGTCTTCTTCGTTACTGTTCGGTGACAGCCGGGGCTGTGACCTGTACTCATGCGCCATGGGAACGATTACAGCAGTTTCGTGCATTGGACGCATGAAAGCCGCCGTCCTACGTTCGTGACATGCCTTCCGCCAGTACCAGGGCGGCCGCCGTCCCCGCGTCCGCCGACACCCGTCTCTCCCCCGGAGCCCCCGGCTACCGCCGCATGAGCCTCGCGCTCTTCGCCGCCGGACTGGCCGCCTTCACCCTCCTCTACTCCACGCAGGCCCTCCTCCCGGCGATCTCCGCCGGGTTCGGCGCCACCGCCTCCGCCGCCTCGTGGACGGTCTCCGCCGCGACCGGCGCCCTGGCCCTGTGCGTCCTGCCGTTCAGCGCCCTCTCGGAGCGCTTCGGCCGGCGCGCGACGATGACCGCCTCCCTCTCGGTCGCGGTCGCCCTGGCGCTCCTGGTGCCGTTCGCCCCGGACCTGGAGTCCCTGGTCGTCCTCCGCGCGCTCCAGGGCGCGGCGCTGGCCGGGCTCCCCGCCTCCGCGATGGCGTACCTCGCCGAGGAGGTGCGGCCCCGGGCGCTGGTCGGCGCGATCGGCCTCTTCGTGGCGGGCAACTCCGTGGGCGGCATGAGCGGCCGGATCGTGTCCGGCTGGATCGCCCAGATGTGGGGCTGGCGCGCGGGGCTGGCCGCCGTCGGCCTGACCTCCCTGGTGTGCGCGCTCGCCTTCCGCGCGCTCCTCCCGAAGGCCCGGCACTTCACGCCCGGCACGCTGAACCCGAACGCCCTCGCCCGGACCGTGCGGGCCCACCTCGCCGACCCGCTGCTCCTGCGCCTCTACGTGATCGGCGCGCTGTTCATGACGGTGTTCGGCGCGGTGTACACGGTGATCGGCTACCGCCTGGTGGAGGCCCCGTTCTCGCTCCCGCAGGGCGTGATCGGCTCGGTCTTCCTGGTGTACCTGGTCGGCACGGTCTCCTCGGCCGCCGCCGGGAAGCTCGTCGGGCGGCTCGGACGGCGCGGGGCGCTCTACCTGGCGGTCTCCACCACGGCGGCGGGTCTGCTGCTCTCGCTGTCCGACGCGCTGCCGGCGGTCCTGGCGGGCCTGGTCCTGATCACGGCCGGCTTCTTCGCGGGCCACGCGGTCGCGTCCTCCTCGGTGAGCCGCACGGCGAAGACGGGCCGGGCGCAGGCCTCCGCGCTCTACCAGTCCGCGTACTACCTCGGCTCCAGCGCGGGCGGCACGCTCGGCGCGGTGGCCTTCCACGCCGGCGGCTGGGCGGGCACGGTCCTGGTCGGCCTGGTCGCGGTCCTCGGCGTCGTCTCGGTCACCCTGTACGGCACGCACAGCGCGCGGGTGGAGGCGCGGCGGCTCCGTCCGGCGGCCGCCTGACCCGCCGTCCCGTGCCGGGCGGCGGGAACCGCCCCCTTTCCCCGGGCGGACCGCAACCGCGAGACTCCCCCGTACGTCTTCACGGGCAGAACTCCAGGGGGTGTTGAGGATCATGAAGGAAGCGATACGGCGGACGGGCCGGAGGGCGGCCGTCACGGCCGGTCTGACGGCGCTCGTGGTGCCGCTGACGGTGGCGCTCGGCGCGGGGACGGCGGAGGCCGCGTCCTGCAACGTGACGACCGGGCCGTACCAGAAGCAGGTGGAGAAGTTCCTGGGCCGGCCGGTGGACGGGCGCCAGTCGGCCGCCGACTGCAAGGCCGTCCAGGCCTTCCAGAGGACGCACGGCATCACGCCGGCCGCGGGGTACGCGGGCACGATCACCTGGCGCACCATGAACACGATGCTCCAGCAGAGGGCGGCCGGGACGAACCCCAACAAGAACCGCGCGTGCCCGACCAACAAGGGCCGGATCGCCTGCGTCGACCTGACGCGGCAGCTCACGTGGATCCAGGACGGCGCCAGGCTGAAGTACGGTCCGGTGCCGGTGCGCACGGGCAAGGACGGGACCGAGACCCGTACCGGACTGAAGAAGATCTACTGGCGGAACATCAACCACTGGTCCACGATCTACCACGTCTCCATGCCGTACTCGCAGTTCTTCGACGGCGGCCAGGCCTTCCACTCGACCACCAAGTCCATGTGGAACCCGCCGGGTTCGGGCGGCTGCGTGAACATGCGGCCGGCCGACGCGAAGGCGTACTGGAACCTGCTGCGGAACGGCGACGACGTCTTCGTCTACGGACGCAAGCCGGGAACCTGACCCCGGCCGGTTCCCGCTCCGCGGGGCCGGGGCGGGTATGCGTACCCGCCCCGGCCCCGTTCTACGGGCCGGTGCCCGCCCCGGCCCGACTACTGCGCCGCCAGCCAGGCCGCCCCCGCGGAGTGGACGTGCAGGTCGACGACGACCTCCTCGCCCTCCGGGCGCCCGCGCTCCGGGATCGCCAGGCCGATCAGCGCCAGGTCACCGGCCCGGCTCCGCAGCTCGTACTGCTCGTGGGTCTCCTCGCCGACGTCGTCCGACTCGTCACGCTCCCAGGCGGCCACCGCGGCCTCGGCCACGGCCCTGGGCAGGCGCACGGTGACGCGGCCGACCCGGGCGTCGACGTGTCTCCCGACGGCCGCCAGCACCGTGGAGTCCTCCCGGTACCGGACGTACTGCTCCTGATCCGTCACGGGGCGAGGCTACCCGGACTCCCGGGCCCGTTCCGACCGGATTCCGGCAGAGCACGTCTTCGTCCGGCCGGAGCGGACTCCGCGCGACCGCCGGGTGCGAAGATCGAAGGACCCACAGCTGATCGGGGGCACAGATGGACGTGTGGATCAGGCCCGCGCGGGCGACGGAGGCCGGTGTGCTCACCGACCTGGCGCTGCGGTCCAAGGCGCATTGGGGATACGGCGCCGAGTTCCTGGAAGCGTGCCGGGAGGAGCTCACCGTCGCCGCGGACGAGGTCGCGCGCCGACGGGCCGTGGTGGCCGAACGGGAGGGCCGCGTGCTGGGCTTCACGACCCTTGAGGGAGAGCCGCCCACGGGTGTCCTGGGCATGATGTTCGTCGATCCGCAGGCCATCGGCCGGGGGATCGGCCGCCTGCTGTTCGAGCACACCGTCGCCGCCGGGCGGGACCTGGGGTTCACCCGGCTCACGATCGACGCGGACCCGAACGCCGAGCCCTTCTACCGTGCGATGGGCGCCGTCCGCACGGGGGACGTCCCGTCGGGCTCCCTCGCCGGCAGGGTGCTGCCGCGGATGGTCGTCACCGTCCGGCGCTGAACCGGGGCCCGTCCGGTGAACCCGTGCGGCCGGAGGGCCGGACCCGGTAACTTCCCTCTCACCGGCACCGGACGGGTGCCGGCGAGGGGTGAGTGGGGTGTGACCCGATGAACGACGCCGCGGTCGTGACGACCGAGGAACTCGACAAGTACCGCCGTGAACTGACCGGTTACTGCTACCGGATGCTCGGCTCGTCCTTCGAGGCGGAGGACGCGGTGCAGGACACCATGGTCCGCGCCTGGAAGGCAGTCGACTCCTTCGAGGGCCGCTCCTCGCTGCGGTCCTGGCTGTACCGGATCGCCACCAACGTCTGCCTGGACGCGCTGAACGCGGGCAACCGGCGGGCGCGGCCGATGGACCTGACCGGCCCGACGCCGGTGGCGCGGGCACAGCTCGTGAAGCAGCCGGAGATCACCTGGCTGGAGCCGGTGCCGGACGGGCGGGTGCTGCCCTCGGTGGCCGACCCGGCGGAGGCGGCCGTCGCCCGGGAGACCGTGCGGCTCGCGTTCGTGGCCGCGCTCCAGCACCTGCCGCCCAAGCAGCGGGCGGTCCTCATCCTGCGCGAGGTGCTGGCCTGGCGGGCGAGCGAGGTCGCGGAGCTGCTCGGCACCTCCGTCGCCTCGGTCAACAGCGCGCTCCAGCGGGCCCGCGCGACCCTGGCCGAACGGGCGCCGGCCGCCTCGGACGCGGCGGACCCGCTGGACGAGGAGCAGCGGGCCCTCCTGGAGCGGTACGTGGCCGCCTTCGAGGGCTACGACATGAAGGCGCTGACCGCGCTCCTCCACGAGGACGCGACGATGTCCATGCCGCCGTACGACCTGTGGCTCCGGGGCCACGACGACATCGTGGGCTGGATGCTGGGCGTCGGCGACGTGTGCCGCGGCTCGAAGCTGGTCCCGACGGTGGCCAACGGCTCCCCGGCCTTCGCGCACTACCACCCGGACCCGGAGGGCGGTTACAGCCCGTGGGCGCTGATCGTCCTGGAGCTGCGGGACGGCAAGGTGGCCGGGATGGACTTCTTCCTGGACACCCCGCGCTGGTTCCCGCTCTTCGACCTGCCGGAGCGGCTAGAGGCCTAGCGTCTCCTCCAGCCCGGCGAGCCGGAGCAGGGACCGCAGGTCGGGCCCCACTCCGCGGAAGCGGATGCGGTGGCCGTGCCGGGCCGCCGCGAGCCCGAGCCGGGCGAGGGCGTCGACGGCGGCGAGGTCGGCCCGTACGAGCGCGCCGGCCTCGCAGACCACCCCGGCGGGCGGGGCGGCGGCGAGCCGCGCGCAGAGGCGGGCGACCTCCTCCCGCCCGGGCCGGGCGGTCAGGGTCACGACGAGGGGGCGGCCGGTGTCCGGTTCGCCGGCGCCCGGCTGGCTGGTGTCCACGCCCGATGTGACCGGCCCGGGGGCGGGAACTCATCGGAGGCGCCTCCGGTCGGGGCGGCCGGCGGGTGGAGCGGGGCGGCACGGCCCGACGACGACGGCCCCGCGAACCGGAAGGTTCGCGGGGCCGTCGCCACACACTCAGCCGTTCAGGCACCCGCCCTTGACCGCCGCGACGAAGGAGGACCAGCCACCCGCCGGGAACACGAGGACCGGGCCGCGCGGGGCCTTGCTGTCCCGTACGGGGACGACGAGGGGGGCGAAGTCGTCGGAGACCTCGACGCATTCGCCGCCGTCGGAGTTGCTGTAGGAACTCTTGCGCCAAGAAGCAGCACTCAGGTCGATGCGTCGCACGGTACTTCCTCCAACAAGGCCAGAACGAACTTCTGCGACTCGGCCGGAGAAAGCGCCAGGTCACGCATCGCATCGTACGCACGCTGCAAGGGCTCGACCGAAGTGCTCTCCTCGATCAGCTCGCCATGGTGGGCGTTCTCCGTGTACGCAACGGTACGCCCGCTGTGCAATCGCAGGAACATCACGGCGGTGCTGTTCAGACCGTGCACACCGGTGCGCAGAGGGAGGATCTGCAACGTCACGTCTGGGCGCTCCGCCACCTCCAGCAGGTGTTCGAGCTGCGTGCGCCACTCCCCCGCGTCTCGCAGCGGTGTCCGCAGAACCGCCTCCGCCAGGATCGTCCTGAACGGCGGTGCGTCCTCCCCCTCCAGCAGCGCCTTCCGGTCCATCCGGGCTTCGACCTGCTGGTCCAACTCCTTTCCTTTGTATCCGCCCGCCGCCAGCAGTTCCCGCGCGTACTCCGCCGTCTGCAACAAGCCCGGCAGCACGCTCACCGCGAAGTGCCACAGGCTCACCGCCTCGGCCTCCAGCGTCATGTACCGCCGGTACCGCTCCTTGAACTGCGACTTGTCCCCCGCCGCCAGTTCCCACAGGGCGAGCAGCAGCTCCGGCGTCCCGTAGAACGTGTCCAGGGCCCGGACCACGTCCGGGCTGCCGAGCGTCTCGCCCTTCTCCATCTTCCCGAACAGGGACCAGTCCCAGCCCACCCGTTCCCCGAGCTGCCGCAGGCTCAGCTTGCGACCGGTCCGGAGTATCCGCAGCTCCTCGGCGAACCGCTGGCGCGGCTCCTGGCTGCGGCCGCTGACCACTCGTCGCTGCGGCATGACGCTCTTCCCTCCGGGTCGCTCACGCGGGCTGACCGTACGACCGGCTGTGGAAGGTGTGGAACCCGCGCGGCACGGCGGGGAAGCACACCCCCGTCCACAGCCGGCCCGCCCACCTCCAAGCACATCCTCGTCACACCTGGGCTACGCAGCGTAATCCACCGCATGTCATCGGGTCCGGGAAACGACTGAACCGACCCACGAGGAGTGAGCCCCATGACCCCCGCCCCGCACGAGCCGGTCACCACCACGCCCAAGATCCGGGAGGCCCTGGACGCGCGGGACGCCCTCGCCGCCGCCCTCTCCCGGGCCGGCGTCCAGCTCCCCGCCCTGGACGTCCGCACCCCCTGGCCGGACGAGCGCGAGGAGGAGGCCCGGTACGCCCTCGTCCACCTCGGCGTCTGCTCCGCGCCCGTCGCCCACGCCCTCGCCGCCGTGATCACGAGCGGGCTCGCGCGGTGACCCGCGAAGGCGACGGCGTCCCGCGCGTCGGCGCGGTCGTCCTCGACACCGCCCGCAACGTCGTGGGCCGCGTCACGGGGGCCGGGGGCGCGTACCTCCGGCTCCGCCCCCTCTGCGGCGGCCCCGCGTGGGAGGTCGTACCGGCGGATCTGCATCGCCTCACCGGCGCGGAGCTGCTGAGCGCCCTCGTCGCCGAGGCCAACGCGCGCAGCCGGCGGAACAGCGGTGACGGGCCGCCGTACGGGCCGGGCCCGACGGGGTCAGAGGCCGGGATCTCCCCGTGACGCGCCCGGTACGCCGAACGGGACCGGTGGGGGTCCACCGGTCCCGTTCGCCCGAAGGTGTCATCGGCACATGCCGAGGCCGTTACGCGATGCGGTCCAGGACGATCGGCGCCGCCGTGAAGTCCGTGCCCGCCGGGGCGATGTCCCAGGCGCCCTCCAGGGAGCCCAGGGCGTAGTCGAACTTCTCCGGGGTGTCCGTGTGCAGGGTCATCAGGGGCTGTCCCGCCGTGACCGTGTCGCCCGGCTTGGCGTGCAGCTCGACGCCCGCGCCCGCCTGCACCGGGTCCTCCTTGCGGGCGCGGCCCGCGCCCAGGCGCCAGGCGGCGATGCCGACGCCGTACGCGTCCAGGCGGGTCAGGACGCCGGACGACGGGGCCGTCACGACGTGCTGCTCGCGGGCGACCGGGAGGGCCGCGTCCGGGTCGCCGCCCTGGGCCGCGATCATCCGGCGCCAGACGTCCATCGCGGAGCCGTCGGCGAGGGCCTTCGCCGGGTCGGCGTCCTTGATCCCGGCCGCGTCGAGCATCTCCCGGGCGAGGGCGATCGTCAGCTCGACGACGTCCGCCGGGCCGCCGCCCGCCAGGACCTCGACCGACTCGCGGACCTCCAGCGCGTTGCCGGCGGTCAGGCCGAGCGGGGTCGACATGTCGGTGAGGAGGGCGACGGTCCTCACGCCGCTGTCGGTGCCGAGGGCGACCATGGTGGAGGCCAGTTCGCGGGCGTCCTCGACGGTCTTCATGAAGGCGCCGGTGCCGACCTTGACGTCCAGGACGAGCGAGCCGGTGCCCTCGGCGATCTTCTTGGACATGATCGAGGAGGCGATCAGCGGGATCGCCTCGACCGTGCCGGTGACGTCGCGGAGCGCGTAGAGCTTCTTGTCCGCCGGGGCCAGGCCGTCGCCCGCCGCGCAGATGACGGCGCCGGTGGTGTCGAGGACGTGCAGCATCTCCTCGTTGGAGAGGAGCGCGCGCCAGCCGGGGATCGACTCCAGCTTGTCGAGGGTGCCGCCGGTGTGGCCGAGGCCCCGGCCGGAGAGCTGCGGCACGGCCGCGCCGCAGGCGGCGACGAGCGGGGCGAGCGGGAGGGTGATCTTGTCGCCGACGCCGCCGGTGGAGTGCTTGTCGGCGGTGGGGCGGGAGAGGGAGGAGAAGTCCATGCGCTCGCCGGAGGCGATCATGGCCGCGGTCCAGCGGGCGATCTCGTCGCGGTTCATGCCGTTCAGCAGGATCGCCATGGCCAGGGCGGACATCTGCTCGTCGGCGACCGTGCCGCGGGTGTAGGCGTCGATGACCCAGTCGATCTGCTCGGGGCTCAGCTCGCCCCTGTCCCGCTTGGTGCGGATGACGGAGATGACGTCCATGGGGTGGTGCCTCTTTCTACGCGCATAGAAGGGGAAAGGGGGAGCGGCCCTCCCCATCGTGCCGGAAGGGCCGCTCCGAAGTGCTACGTGTTGAGGTGGTCCGGGCCGAAGGCCTGCGGCAGCATCTCGGCCAGGGTCAGGAACCCGGCCGGGGTCTCCAGGACGAGTTCGGGCCCCCCGAACTCGTACAGGAGCTGCCGGCAGCGGCCGCACGGGACCAGGGACTCGCCCCGGCCGTCCACGCAGACGAAGTGGGTGAGCCGGCCGCCGCCGGTCGCCCGGAGCTGCGAGACGAGCCCGCACTCGGCGCACAGGCCGACGCCGAAGGAGGCGTTCTCCACGTTGCAGCCGGAGACCGTCCGCCCGTCGTCCACGAGGGCCGCCGCGCCGACCGGGTAGCCCGAGTAGGGGGCGTACGCTCGGGACATCGCCTCGCGCGCCGCGACCCGCAGGGCCTCCCAGGCGGTCTCGGGAAGGCCGGTTCCGGAGGGGTCCGCGGTCACTTGCCCTGTCCCTTCCGGTACGGCAGGCCGTCCGCCTTCGGCATCCGCAGGCGCTGCGCCGACAGGGCGAGCACGAGCAGCGTGGTGATGTACGGGGCGGCGTCGACGAACTGGCTCGGGACCTCGTCGGTCAGCCCGTACCAGAGGAAGAACCCGGCGGAGAAGACGGCGGCGACCACCGCGGCCACGTACTTCTTCCTGTACAGCTGCCAGAGGGCGGCGATCACCAGGAGCAGCGCGACCAGGAGCAGCAGCGCGTGGACGTTCTCGGCGCCGCCGCGCAGCTTGAGGCTGTCGGTGAAGCCGAAGAGCCCGGCGCCGAGCGCCATGCCGCCGGGCATCCAGTTGCCGAAGATCATCGCGGCGAGACCGATGTAGCCGCGGCCGCCGGTCTGGCCCTCCTGGTAGATGCCGGTGGCGACGATCGCGAGGAAGGCGCCGCCGAGGCCGGCGAGGGCGCCGGAGATCGTGACGGCGATGTACTTGTACTTGTAGACGTTGACGCCCAGGGACTCGGCGGCGACCGGGTTCTCGCCGCAGGAGCGCAGCCGCAGGCCGAAGGCCGTGCGCCACAGCACCCACCAGGTGGCCGGGATCAGCAGGATCGCGACGACGGTGAGCAGCGACAGGTTGGTGACCAGGCCGCCGAGGATGCCGGCGAGGTCGGAGACCAGGAACCAGTGCTTGGCCTGGAGGTCCTGGAGCCAGTCGGAGAGCCCCGGGATGGTGATCTTGGTGATCTCCTCGATGCGCGGGGACTGCTTGGAGGAGCCGCCCTCGGCCTCGGCGAACGTGAAGTTCGACAGGTACTGGGTGAAGCCGACCGCGAGGATGTTGATCGCCACGCCGGAGACGATGTGGTTCACGTTGAACGTGACGGTGATGACCGCGTGGAGCAGGCCGCCGAGCGCGCCGCCGACGAGTCCGAGGAGGACGCCCGTCCAGGGGCCCCACTGGTAGCCGGCCCAGGCGCCGAACCAGGTGCCGAGCACCATCATGCCTTCGAGGCCGATGTTGACGACGCCCGCGCGTTCGGCCCACAGGCCGCCGAGACCGGCGAGGCCGATCGGGACGGCGAGCTGGAGCGCGCCGGAGACCTGGCCCACGGAGGTGAGGTCGTCGGCCCCGGAGACGACCCGGACCAGGGAGAAGAGGACGAGTCCGGCCGCGACGATCAGCAGGATCCACGGCAGGGTGAGCTTGCGGCGCCCGCCGCCCTTGGGCGCGGCGCTCGGCTTGGTGGCGGCGGCGGTGCTCATGCCGAGACCTCCTTGTCGGTCTTGAGGGCGCCGCCGGCGGCGAGTTCCTCGCCGACCTTCTGCTGCTGGCGGCGGAGGCCGTAACGGCGGACGAGCTCGTAGGAGACGACCACGGCGATCACGATGATGCCCTGCATGATCTGGGTGATCTCCTTCGGGTAGCCCTCGGTGTCCAGCGTCGAGGACGCCTTGTCGAGGAACGCGAAGAGCAGGGCCGCGAAGAGGATGCCGACCGGGTGGTTGCGGCCGAGCAGGGCGATGGTGATGGCGGTGAAGCCGACACCGGTCGGGAAGTCGAGGCTGTACGTGTGGGACTCGCCGAGCAGCGTCGGCATGCCGGAGAGGCCGGCCAGCGCGCCCGAGATCAGCATCGAGGTGAGGATCATCTTCTTGGCGTCGACGCCGCTGGCCTGGGCGGCGGACTCGCTGGCGCCGGTGGCGCGCAGGTCGAAGCCGAACCGGGTGCGGTTGAGGACGAACCAGTAGACGACGCCGAGGGCCAGGGCGACGAAGGTGAAGCCGTAGACGACGCCGTTGCCCTCGCCCATGTCGATGCCGGGGAACCAGCCGGACTCCGCGATCTTGCCGGTGGTGAGGTTGTTGGAGCCCGCGGGCTGGACGCCGAAGTTCTTCGGCAGGATCAGCCAGGCGACCAGGGAGGTCGCGATGGCGTTCAGCATGATCGTCGAGACGACCTCGGAGACGCCGCGGGTGGTCTTCAGGATGCCGGCGATGCCGGACCAGAAGGCGCCGGTGAGCATGGCGACGAGCACGATCACCAGGATGTGCAGCGGGCCGGGCAGCTCGATCGAGGCGCCGACCAGGGCCGACACCATCGCGGCGAGCCGGTACTGGCCGTCGACGCCGATGTTGAACAGGTTCATCCGGAAGCCGATGGCCACGGCCAGGGCCGCCAGGTAGTAGATCCCCGCCTGGTTGACGATCAGCACCTGGATGTCGGAGTACGCGGCGTTGTCGATCATCAGCGTGATCGGCTCGATCGGGTCGAGGCCCGTCGCGAGCAGCACCAGCATGGTGAGCACGAAGGAGGAGACAAGCGCGAGCACCGGGCCGGCGGCCCCGATGATCAGCTTGTCCTTGTCGAATTTCATCATCGGGCGTCACCGTCTCCGGGGTGCTCTTCAGTGCCTTCGAGGCGTCCGGTGGCCGCGCCGGTCATGGCGGAGCCCAGCTCCTCGGGCGTGATGGTGGCGGGGTCGGCGTCGGCGACGAGCCGGCCGCGGTACATGACCTTGAGGGTGTCGGAGAGACCGATCAGCTCGTCGAGGTCGGCGGAGATCAGCAGGACCGCCAGGCCCTCGCGGCGGGCGTCCCGGATCGCGTCCCAGATCTGCGCCTGCGCGCCGACGTCCACGCCCCGGGTGGGGTGGGCGGCGATCAGGAACTTGGGGGCGTGGCTCATCTCGCGGCCGACGATCAGCTTCTGCTGGTTGCCGCCGGAGAGGGAGGCCGCGGTGACGTCGATGCCGGGGGTGCGCACGTCGTACTCGCGCACGATCCGCTCGGTGTCCTTGCGGGCGGCCTTCGGGTCGAGGACGCCCCGCCGGGAGTTGGGGGCCTCGGTGACGTGGCCGAGGATGCGGTTCTCCCAGAGGGGGGACTCCAGGAGCAGGCCGTGGCGGTGCCGGTCCTCGGGGATGTAGCCGATGCCGCCCTCGCGGCGCTTGCGCACCGAGACCCTGGTGATGTCCGTGCCGTCGAGGGTGATGACGCCCGCGTCGGGGACGGACATGCCCATCAGGGCCTCGATCAGCTCGGTCTGGCCGTTGCCCTCGACGCCCGCGATGCCGAGGATCTCGCCCTTGTGGATGGTGAGGGAGACGTCGTCGAGGAGCTTGCGGCCCCCGGCGGCCTCCTCGTGCAGGGTGACGGCCCCGGCGGGGTCCGGCGGGGCGGCGCTGGTCAGCGGCGTCCCGGCGGCGGCCTCGGACAGCGTCAGGCCCTCGACCCGGAGCATCGGCACGTCGGTGACGGTCGACTCGCGGGTCTCCGGGGAGGGCAGCTCGCTGCCGACCATCAGCTCGGCGAGCTGCTTGGTGGTGGCGGTCTTCGGGTCGGCGGTGCCGACCGTGGTGCCCCGGCGGATGACGGTGATGTCGTCGGCGACCTTCAGGACCTCGCCCAGCTTGTGCGAGATGAAGATGACGGTCAGGCCCTCGGACTTGAGCTCGCGCAGGTTGTCGAAGAGCGCGTCGACCTCCTGCGGGACGAGCACGGCGGTCGGCTCGTCGAGGATGAGGATGCGGGCGCCGCGGTAGAGGACCTTGAGGATCTCCACGCGCTGCCGGTCGGCGACGCCGAGGTCCTCGACGAGGGCGTCCGGGCGGACCCCGAGGCCGTACTGGTCGGAGATCTCCCGGATCTTCTTCCGGGCCCCGGCGCCGATGCCGTGGAGCTTCTCGCCGCCGAGGACGACGTTCTCCAGGACGGTGAGGTTGTCGGCGAGCATGAAGTGCTGGTGCACCATGCCGATGCCGCGCGCGATGGCGTCACCGGGGCTGGAGAAGGCGACCTGCTCGCCGTCGACGGCGATGGTGCCCTCGTCCGGCTTCTGCATGCCGTAGAGGATCTTCATGAGGGTCGACTTGCCGGCACCGTTCTCGCCGATGAGGGCGTGCACGGTGCCCTTGCGGACCGTGATGGCGATGTCCTTGTTGGCGACGACGCCGGGGAATCGCTTGGTGATGCCGTGCAGTTCTACGGCGGGGGGGCTGGACGCGTTGATGACGCACTCTCCTTGGCCGGAAGGAGCGGGAGCGGGAGGGCAGGGCGGGGCGAAGCTATCGTGCCGAGGAGACATCTACACGCGTAGCACTGCCGGAGAATGAAAATCCGTACGGGAACGGGGCCCGGCCCCGGTGGAGGTCCCACCGTGACCGGGCCCAGCGGTCGCTGACCTGCGGTTCCCTACGGAGCGGTCTTGACCGTGATCTTGCCGTCGACGATGTCCTTCTTCGCCTTCTCGACGGCGGCGGTGACGTCGGTCATCTTCTTGTACGCCGGGTTGGAGTCGGCCAGGCCGACACCGTCCTGGGCGAGGCCGTAGCGGACCTCACCGGTCTGCGGCTTGCCGTCCTTGACCGACTTGATCAGGTTGAAGACGGAGTCCGAGACGTCCTTGGTGACCGAGGTCAGGATGTGGTCCTTGTACTTGGCCAGACCCGCCTGGCTGTACTGGTCGGAGTCGACGCCGATGGCCCACTTGCCCGCAGTCGCGGCGGCCTCGATCGAGCCGGAACCGGCGAGACCGGCGGCGGCGTAGATCACGTCGGCGCCCTTGTCGAGCTGGCCCTGCGCGGCGGCCTTGCCGAGGTCGGGCTTGGAGAAGCCGTCGAAGTTCGGCGGCTGGGTCAGGTACTGGACGAGCACCTTCGCCTTGGGGTTGGTGTCCTTGACGCCCTGCGCGAAGCCCGCCTCGAACTTCTTGATCAGCGGGACCTCGACGCCGCCGATGAAGCCGACGGTGCCGGTCTTGGACGCCTTGGCGGCGGCGACGCCGGCCAGGTAGGAGCCCTGCTCCTCGTTGAAGACGAGGTTGGCGATGTTCGGAGCGGTCACCGAGGTGTCGTCGATGAGGCCGAAGGTGGTCTTCGGGTAGGCCTTGGCGACCTTCTCGATGGCCGGGGCGTAGGCGAAGCCGACGCCGATGACCGGGTTGTTCCCGGAGCGGGCGAGGGCGGTGAGGCGCTGCACCTTGTCGGCGTCGCCCTCACCGGCCGAGGGCTCGGCCTCCTTGCCCTTGACGCCCAGCTCCTTCTCGGCCTTCTGGAGGCCCGCGTAGGCGGCGTCGTTGAAGGACTGGTCGCCGCGGCCGCCGATGTCGTACGCGATGGCGGCGGTGACCGACTTCGTGTCCGAGCTGGAGCTGGAGCCGGAGCCCGACGAGGACTTGCCACACGCGGTGGCGGAGAGGGCGAGCGCCGCGGAGGCGATGCCCACGGTCGTGATCCTGGTGATCCGGCGCAAGAGGAGGGTCCCTTCAAGACTGACCGAAAGCGCCTCTTCCGGCGCTGGTTTCGCGGCGATCGTAACGCGCGTAGATGTCAGTTAAAGACCCGTTCATGAGTCGTTATCGGATCGTCGCGAACCGGCTCCTGCCGGGCCACCGAGGGCGTTCGGGCCGGTACCGCCGGTTATACCGGCGGGGACGGGGGCGCTTCCGGGGGCGTACGGCCGACACGCCGGGCGCTCGGCCGACCGGGTGTGCGGGGTGGGCCGGACGGATGAGGGCCGGACGGGTGGGGCCGGGTGCGCGGGCGGGGTCCGGGTGCGCGGCGTCCGGGTGGGCGGGGTCCATACGGGCAAGGGCCGGGTGCGCGGGGTTCGGACGGGCGGGGGCCGGACGGGCGGGGGCCGGACGGGCGGACGGGCGAGGGACGGGCGGGGCCCGAACGGGCGGACGGGCGGGGGCCGGACTCCGGCTCACCCGCCCGGACGCGGGCCTTCTCGCCCGGACGCCGGCCCACCCGCCCGGACGGTGACGGCCCGGGGCCCGGAGCCGCGTCCGGGCGGCCGGGGTCAGGGCTGCGGCAGGCCGTCGATCAGGGCCGCCGCCGTGAAGAGCTCCACGGCGGTCTCGATGCAGCTCTCGTCCACGTCGAAGTCGCCGGCGTGGAGGTCGCGGACCCGGGTGTCGCCGGGGACGCGGACGCCGAGGCGCGCCATGGCGCCGGGGACGTGCTCCAGGTACCAGGAGAAGTCCTCGCCGCCGAGGCTCTGCTCGGTGTCCTCGATCGCCTGCGCCCCGCGCCGGACGGTCATGGCGTCGCGGAGCAGTTCGGCGACGGCCGTGTCGTTGACGACCGGGGGGACGCCCCGGACGTAGGTGACGGTCGACTTGGCGCGGTGCAGGGCGGCGATCTCGTCGATGGCCGCGTGCACCAGGTCGGGCGCGTCGCGCCAGGCCGGCAGGTCGAGGCAGCGGACGGTGCCGGAGAGTTCGGCGTGCTGCGGGATGACGTTGGGGGCGTGGCCGGACTCGATGCGGCCCCAGGTGACCGAGAGGCCCGAGCGGGCGTCGACGCGGCGGGCCAGGACGGCGGGGACGTCGGTGGCGACGCGGGCGGCGGCGGTGACCAGGTCGGTGGTGAGGTGCGGCCGGGCGGTGTGGCCGCCGGGGCCGTCGAGGGTCACTTCGAGCCGGTCGCAGGCGGAGGTGATGGGACCGGCGCGGAGGCCGATCTTCCCCGCGTCGACCCTGGGGTCGCAGTGGACGGCGATGATCCGGCCGACGCCGTCCAGGACGCCCGCCTCGACCGCGTCGGCGGCACCGCCGGGGAGGACCTCCTCGGCGGGCTGGAAGATCAGCCGCACGGCGTTCGGGAGGAGCCCCTGCCGGTCGAGGCCGGCGAGGACGAGGCCGGCGCCGAGGACGGTGGTGGTGTGGACGTCGTGTCCGCAGGCGTGGGCGCGGTTGGCCACGGTGGAGCGGTAGGCGACGGTCTTGACGTCGGGGATGGGGAGCGCGTCGAGGTCGGCGCGGAGGGCCAGCACGGGCCGGGCCGGGTCCGGGGTGCCGATGTCGCAGACGAGTCCGGTCCCGGCCGGGAGGACCCGCGGCGCGAGTCCGGCCGCCTCCAGGCGGGCCTTGAGCGCGGCGGTCGTACGGAACTCCTGCTTTCCCAGCTCGGGGTGCATGTGCAGGTCTCTGCGGAACGCGATCAGTTCGGCGCGCAGGGAGTCGGACAGCTTTCCGGGCAGAGTGGCGGAGCCTGGCTCACGGGACTTGGACTGGTTCACCTTTTGAAGGGTAGGCCTTCGGGGCGGTCAACTGCCCGTTGATCACGAAAAGTTCAACCCGTTAGGGGAAAGATCCCTTGTTTTCGGGGCTTGAGGGGTCCTTCCTGTGGGTAAGCTCACCCGCTTTCGGAGCGGTCCTGCCGGTGCGTATCGGCGCGTGTCGGTCCTCGCCGGTGTGTGCCGGTCCTCGCCGGTCCCCGGGCGCCTTCCGCCGGCCGCCCCGGTCCGGGCCGGCCGCTCATCCGTATTCGAGCCGGTCCACCTCGTGGGCCGCCGTGCCCGTCACGCCGGAGAGGAAGCCCCGCGCCCTTGGCGACGCGGTCGCCCGCAGCCACGCGGGCGCGACCTCGCAGACGGCGACCTTCACGCCCGTCCCCGCCAGGGCGAGGGGCAGGGTGTGCACGACGGTGGACGGGAAGCTGACGATCGTGCGTCCGACCGGTCCCCGCCGGGCGACCAGTTCCAGGGGGAGTTCGGGCCGGACCACCTGGAGGCCCGTCTCCACCGCGATCCGGTGCAGCTTCCCCGCGCCCTCCCTGCGGTGGGCGAAGTAGCGGGTGGCGCCGTGGGCGCGGGCGAGCCCGCCCACCACGCGGACGTAGTGGTCGGCGTCGACCACCCCCGTCTCCACCAGCGAGGTGCCCACCAGGTCCGCGCCGCCGGTCAGCAGCGGCGGACCGAAGCGGCTCCGGGTCCAGGCGTAGCCGTTCCCGGTGACCGCGACGCCCTCCGGGGCCTCCACGGGCAGCGAGGTGAAGACCTCGACGGTGCGGCTCCCGGCCGGGGCGAGCCGCCGCCGGGCGAGCGCGGTCACGGGGGCGAGCACCAGTTCGCGCGGGCCGAGGACGCCGGCGCGGTGCCAGCGGACCAGGCGTTCGCCGCTGCCGAGCCGGGCGGCGAACTCCATGGTCGCGGTGCCGTCGTCGACCACGGTCACGTGCCGGGGCGCGAAGAGGGTCAGGAGGAGCTGGACGTACCGGGAGAACGGGTCCCCGACGACGACCCGCTCCGCCGAGCGCAGCGGCCCGGCGAGCCGCCGCAGGGTGCGGACCAGGGCGCCCCGGCCGCCGCGGGCCTCCTGCCAGTGGACGGTGAGGCCCTCGTCGCGGGCCAGCCGGGCCATCCGGCGCAGCTGGCCCCGCGACATGGGGTCGGTCGGCGAGAGGACGACGACCGTGAGGGGGGCAGTGGCGGGCGCCGTGCCGGGGGCGGCGGGCGCTCCGGTGCTCTGGGCCCGGACGTGCGCCCATTCCAGGACGTTGAGGAGCTGGACCGGGCTCTCGACGAACGCCAGCTGCCCGGTCATGCGGCGACGGCGCCCTGGACCCGGCGGAGCTTCTTCATCGGGCCGAGCTCGGACTCGTAGACCTTCTTGACGCCGTCTCCGAGGGCCGTCTCGATGGTGCGGATGTCGCGGACCAGGCGCTGGAGGCCCTGGGGCTCGACGGAGGCGGCCTGGTCGGAACCCCACATGGCGCGGTCGAGGGTGATGTGGCGCTCGACGAAGGCGGCGCCGAGGGCGACGGCGGCCAGGGTCGTCTGGAGGCCGGTCTCGTGGCCGGAGTAGCCGATCGGGACGTTCGGGTACTCCTCCCGGAGCGTCTGGATGACGCGCAGGTTCAGCTCCTCGGCCCTGGCCGGGTAGGTCGAGGTGGCGTGGCAGAGCAGGATGTTGTCGCTGCCGAGGACCTCGACGGCGTGCCGGATCTGCTTCGGCGTCGACATGCCGGTGGAGAGGATGACCGTGCGGCCGGTGGCGCGCAGCTCGCGCAGCAGCTCGTCGTCGGTGAGGGAGGCGGAGGCGACCTTGTGGGCGGGGACGTCGAACTTCTCCAGGAAGGCGACGGCCTCGGTGTCCCACGGGGAGGCGAACCAGTCGATGCCGCGTGCGCGGCAGTGCTCGTCGATGGCGCGGTACTCGTCCTCGCCGAACTCCACGCGGTGGCGGTAGTCGATGTAGGTCATCCGGCCCCACGGGGTGTCCCGCTCGATGTCCCACTGGTCGCGGGGGGTGCAGATCTCGGGCGTGCGCTTCTGGAACTTGACCGCGTCGCAGCCGGCGTCGGCGGCGACGTCGATGAGGGCGAGCGCGTTCTCCAGCTCGCCGTTGTGGTTGATGCCGATCTCGCCGGTGACGTAGACGGGCCGGCCGGGGCCGGCGGTCCTGGTGCCGAGGGTGCGCAGACGGGTGCTCATGACGGGATCTCCTCAGGGTGCGGGGCGGGGCGTGCGGGGGTGTCGAGTTCGGGGCCGAGGAGCCAGGCGGCGATCTCGCGGATCGCCCCGGCGCCGCCGGCGGCGACGGTGACCGCGCGGGCGGCGGACCGTACGGAGTCGTGGGCGCTGCTCACCGCGACGGGCCAGCCGACGAGGTGGAAACAGGGCAGGTCGTTGACGTCGTTGCCGGCGTAGAGGACGCGCTGCGGGTCGACGCCCTCGGTCTCGCACCACTCCTTGAGGGCGCGGTCCTTGCGGTCGACGCCGTGCAGGACGGGCACGTTCAGCTTGCGGGCGCGGGCGGCGACGACCGCGTTGCGTTCGGTGGAGAGGATGAGGACCGGGAGGCCGGCGCGGCGCAGGGCGGCGATGCCGAGGCCGTCGCCGCGGTGCGCGGAGACGAACTCGCGTCCCTCGGCGTCGAGGTGGACCCGGTCGTCGGTCTGGGTGCCGTCGAAGTCCAGGACCACCGCGTCGACGTCGGCGAGGCCGGGGGTGACGGGCGCGTCGAGGAGCGGCGCGAGGGCGCGGGCGCGGGCCAGGTCGTGGGGGTCGTCGATCTCCAGGACCCGGGCGGGGTCGGTGACGACGAGCGCGGTGCGGCCGAAGAAGCGGTGCCCGTGGGTGCGGAAGCCGGGCGCGGCCATGGCGTAGACGGCGCCGGTCTCCAGGTACTCGGGCTCCCGGTCCTGGCGGCGGGGGCGGCGCGCCCTGTCGTGGTTGACGCCCTCGGCGCCCCGTTCGGTCTCGCGCCAGAGGAAGCCGTGCGACGGGGCGGCCGTGAAGGCCGTGTCGGCGGCGCCCGACAGGACGCGGCCGGCGGTCCCGTCGATCTCGGCGGAGGTGAGGAAGGGGCTCGTGCACTGGACGAGGAGGACCACGTCGGCCGGGCGGCCGTGGGCGGCCTCGAAGGCGTCCAGGGCGTGCAGGACGGCGGCCTCGCTGGTGGCGGTGTCGCCCGCGATCCCGGCGGGGCGCCGCACGGTCCCGGCGCCGGCGGCGCGGGCCGCCGCCGCGATGGCGTCGTCGTCGGTGGAGACCACGACGTGGGTGACGGAGCGGGCGCCGAGGCAGGCGCGGACGGCGCGGCCGACCAGGGGGACCCCGGCCACCGGGGCGAGGTTCTTGGCGGGCACGCCCTTCGAACCGCCCCGGGCGGGCACGACGGCGAGCACGGTGGGGACGGCCCCGGGGGCGGCCGCGGTCTGCGGGGCCGGGACCGGGACCGCGACGGGCTCCGCGGCCGGCGCGGTGATCGGTTGCACGGCCGGCGCGGTGATCGGTTGCACGGCCGGCGCGGTGGCCGGTTGCGCGGTCGGCGCGGTGGCCGGTTGCGCGGTCGAGGACATCAGAGGTCTCCCAGGCGGCGGACGACGGGGGCGACGCGCTGCACGCCGTGGCGGTACGCGCCCCGCGCGGCCTCCCGGACGACCCGGCGCAGCCCGCTCTCGCGGGGCGCGGGCGCGGTGACGTCCAGGCGGTGGCGGGCGAGGATGCCGGGCAGGTAGCCGGGGGCCGTCTCCGCGGTGTAGTAGGGGCTGATCGGGGGCAGCGCGGGGAGCGCCAGGAGTTCCGCGACCCGGTCGCGGACCGCGTCGAAGGCCTTCTCGTACGGGCTGTCGGACGCGACGCCCTGGCGGGCGAGCCAGGTCTCGTCGGGCTCCGGGACGGCCCCCCGGTCGAGCCGGTCGAAGGAGGTCAGCAGGCCGGAGCCGACGAAGTGGTGGTTGCCGAGCGCCTCGCGGACGCCCAGGTCGGTGAGGATCGCGGTGGGGACGCGCCGGTGGAGGGCTTCGAGGGCGGCCGTCGAGGAGACGGTGACCAGCAGGTCGGTGCGGTCGAGGACCTCCCCCATGTGCCCGTACACCAGGCGGAAGTTGGGGGGCGGGGAGAGTTCGCGGACCAGCTTCTGGAACGGGAACTCCTCCAGGTGCGTGGTGTGTTCGCCCGGTTTGGAGCGGAGTTTGAGGAGGACCTCGCGGTCCGGGTGGAGGCGGGCGTGTCCGGCCAGCCGCCGCAGGACGTAGGCGCGTTCGGCGCGGGTGGCGGGGACGGAGGGCTGGGCGGCGAAGACCAGGGTGTCGCGGCCGGCCAGGGGGGCGTACGGGGCGCCGCCGAGGAAGGGCAGCGCGGCCTCCACCACCGCGTCGGCCCCGGCGCCCACGCCCTCGTACACGGCACGGAAACGTTCCGCGTCGTGACGGGAGTTGGCCAGGACGACGTCGGCGCCGTGGCGCAGCAGGAGGCCGTCGGTCAGCTTCTCGTAGACCACGCCGACGTAGCCGGTGACGACCACCGGGCGCCGTTTCGGGCGCAGGTCGGCCAGCCCCTGGAGGACCGCCCGGACGGTGCCGCCGACGAGGGCGAGGACGAGGACGTCGTACCCCTCGCCGCGCGCCTCCGCGTCCCGGACCTCGCGCAGGAACTCCGCGCCCGTCACCTCGCGCGGTGCGGTCGTGGACGCCCCGGTCTCGGCGAGCTGGCGGGCGGTGGGGGTGGCCCGTCCGCGCAGGACGAAACCGGTGGGCTCGGCGCTCGGCGCCGTGATGCGGCGCGCGGTGAGGGCGCCCCACTTCCACCGGGTGTCGGAGTCGGCCAATACGGCGATCCGTACCGCTTCTCTGGTACTTGCTGGCACGCCGAGGACGCTAGAAGGGCATTCCGCTGCGCGGCCCAACTCGGCTTCAACAGACGGTGAACAGGCCGCCGCCGCGAGCTGAAGCGGGTCGGGTTCCGGTCGTCCGGGGGCCGGTTCGCGCCCCCGGGAAAGGCGGTTAATCAGCCCGCCGCCCGGTGTTCACCGGACATCCCTCCGCCGGTCGGGGGGTGTGCCGGGGCGGCCCCTAGCGTCGGCCGCGTGGTCAAGCTCTCCGTCGTCGTGCCGTTCTTCAACGTGCAGACATACGCTCCCGACACCCTCACGAGCCTGCGTGCCAACGCCCGCGAGGACTTCGAGTTCCTGCTGGTCGACGACTGTTCGTCGGACGGGACCCCGGAGCTCCTCGAACGGGCCGCGCGCGAGGTCCCGGGTGCCGTCCTGATCCGGCACGCGCGCAACGAGGGCCTCGCCACGGCCCGGAACACCGGCCTCGACGCGGCCCGGGGCGAATACGTCGCCTTCCTCGACGGGGACGACTGGCTCTCCCCCGGCCACTACGGGCGGCTCGTGGCGGCGGCCGAGGAACTGGGCTGCGACTTCCTGCGCACCGACCACGTCTCCGTCACCGGCCGCGCCCGCGCGGTCCGCCGGGTGCCGGTCCCCCGGCGCGGCGAGGTGCTGCGCCCCCGGGACGCGATCCTGCCGTCGCACCGGACGACCTCGGTCGACTACCCGTACGCCTGGGCCGGGATCTACCACCGGCGGCTCCTCGAACGGGGGCTGCTGCACTTCCCGCCCGGTCTGCGGACGGCCGAGGACCGGCCGTGGATCTGGCGGCTGCACCGCGAGGCGGAGTCCTTCGCGGCCGTCGGCGAACTCGGCGTCTTCTACCGGCGCGGCGTGGCGACCTCCCTCACCCAGATCGGTGACGTCCGGCAGCTGGACTTCATCCGCGCCTTCGACCAGGTGATCGAGGAGACGGCGCGGGACCCGGAGGCGGACCGGCTCCTGCCGAAGGCCGTGCGCACCTACTGCGCGGTGATCGCCCACCACAACGGCTCGGTCGAGCGGTTCGAGCCGGAGGTGGCGCGCCGGCTGAGGGCGACGAGCGCGGGGGCGCTGCGGCGGATGCCGCAGGACGTCCTCGACGAGGTCCTGACGGCGATGGGCGGCGACCGCGCGGCCCTGCTGCGCCGTCTGCGCCGCCGCAGGCCGGCGCCCCCGCCGGCGGGACCGGACCCGTCCGGACCCGGGGCGGGACCGGCCGGCCCGCCGGCCGCCGCGCCGTCGGAGGCCGCCGCGTGAGCCCCCGCCGCACCACCCAGATCTTCTGCGCCTCCACCCTCTACGGGGTGGTGACGCTCGCCGCCGCCATCGACAGCGGCCGCTTCGGCCCCGCCGGCCGGCGCCTCCTCCTGGTCACCAACAACGCGCCCGTGCCGGAGACGACGCCCGCCCCGGACGAGGCCGAGGGCTTCGCGCGGCTGCGCGGCCGCTTCGACTCGGTCCTCTCCTGGAACGAGACGATCTCCCCGCTCCACCCGGGCGGCTGGACCCCCCGCGCGAGCGACCTGCCGCTCCTCCAGCGCCATCTGCGCACGCTCTGGGACCTCGGCGACGACCGGGTCGAGCTGGCCCTGGAGTCGATCCAGGTGACGCCCGCGCTCGCCGTCGCCCAGCTGTTCCCCGAGGCGCCGATCACGGTGTACGCGGACGGCCTGATGAGCTACGGGCCCACCCGCAACAAGATCGACCCGCTCGTCGGCGGGCGCGTGACGCGGCTGCTGCACCTGGACCTCGTGCCCGGGCTCACGCCGCTGCTGCTCGGGGAGTTCGGGGCGGTGCCGGAGACCGTGCCGACGGAGGCGTTCACCCGGTGCGTCGGGGAACTGGCGGGCCCCGCCGCCCCCGGGGCGGTCCCGGAGGAGGGCCCGGCGCTGCTCCTCGGCCAGTACCTGGCGGCCCTGAACCTGCTGACCGCCGCCGAGGAGGAGGAGCTGCACCTGCGGATGGTCAGGGGCGCGGTCGCCCGGGGCCACCGGCGGCTCGTCTTCAAGCCGCACCCGACGGCCCCGGACGCCCGGTCGCGGGCGCTGGTGCGCGCGGCGGAGGAGCTGGGCGCGGAGCTGACGGTCGAGGACCGGCCCGTCCTCGCGGAGGTGCTCTACCGCGAGCTGCGGCCCGCCCTCGTCGTCGGCTGCTTCTCGACGGCGCTGCTCACGGCCCGCACCTTCTACGGGCTCCCGGTCGCCCGGGTCGGCACGCGCGCCCTGCTGGAACGGCTCACCCCGTTCCAGAACAGCAACCGCGTCCCGCTGACGGTCGTGGACGCGGTGGTCCCGCCGCTGTCCGGCGACGGTACGGAGCGGGGCGGCGAACTCGGTACGGAGGAGCTGAACGACCTGGTCGCGGCGGTCGGCTTCGCGATGCAGCCGAAGATCCGGCCGGAGCTGCGGGAGGCGGCGGTGCGGCACCTGTCGGGGCCGCTCGCCGAGCGCACCCGGCACCACTTCGGCCTCCGCCGCCTCACCGTCCTGAACCTCCCGGGCGGCCTCCCCCTCCCCCGGCACCCGAAGGTCCGCCGCCTGGCCCGGCGTGCGCTGCGGCTGCGCAGGGCGCTGAAGCGGTGACCCGGGGGCGGCTCCGGGTCCCGTACGGGGGTCCCGGGCCCGTACGGGGTTCCGGAGCCCGTACGGGGTCCCGGAGCCCGTACGGGGTCCCGAAACCCGTACGGGGGCCGGGGGCGCGCGGCCCGCACGGCCGGTCAGGCGCGGACGACCGGCTCCTGCAACTCGGTCACCCACAGCGCCGGGTCCTCCGGGCACTCCAGGTACAGCTCGCGGGCGTACCCGGCGGAGGCGTAGCCGTTGGCGTCGATCCAGGTCGCCAGGGTCTGCGCGGTCGGCAGCACGTCGTCCATCGCGCCGTGGTGGACGACGGTCGCCGCCTCCTCGATGCCGGGGAGCACGTGCACGAGGACGCCCTCCACGGCCGTGCCCTCCGGGACGGCCGTGCCGGCGTGGACGACGACCGAGCCGTCGCCCCGCCCCGCGTCCTCGTAGTACGCGACGGCCGGGCCGAAGCCGGTGACGCCCGCGGCGTCGAGCCGGCCGCACAGCTCCCCGTACAGCGGCCCGACGACGGGGGAGACGTCCTGCGGGCCGAAGCTCGCGGCGACCGCGCTCAGTTCGGCGATCCGCACGGCGGGGATCTTCTTGACGACGACTTCCTGGGTGGGCATGCGTCCCTCGCTCTCGATGGCCCGGAGCCTCGCGCCGACCCGGACGAGCCGGGCGCGCGCCTCCGCCAGGGCCGTCTCCAGCTCGGCCTGGCGCAGGCGCAGCATGCCCCGCAGCTCGTGCGCGCCGACCCGCTCGTCGAGGACGGCCCCCACCTGTTCGAGGGTGAAGCCGAGGTCCTTGAGCGCGATGACGCGGTTGAGCCGGGCGAGCTGGTCCGCCGTGTAGAAGCGGTAGCCCGTGTGCGGGTCGACCCGGGCCGGGCGCAGCAGTCCGACGGCGTCGTAGTGACGCAGCATCCGGACCGACACCCGCCCGTGCCGGGCGAAGTCTCCGATGGTGAACATGACGGCCCCCACGGAACGGCCTCACACGGTGTGAGGGTCAAACGGCGCTGCCGAGCGAGAGCTTCGCGGCGAAGCCGAGGAAGAGGACGCCGGCCGCCGAGGTCGCCCCGGCGGAGAGCCGGCGACGGCGGCGGAAGGCGGCGGCGAGACGGGTGCCGCCGAGGATCAGGGCCGTGAGGTAGAGGAAGCTGCCGAGCTGGAGCAGGGCGCCGAGGAGCAGGAAGGAGAGCGCCGGGTGGGCGTAGGAGGGGTCCACGAACTGCACGAAGAAGGAGAGCAGGAAGAGGATCGCCTTCGGGTTGAGGAGGCTGATGACCAGCGCGCGCCGGTACGGGCGCTCGGCGGGGGACGCCGGGGCGCCCGCGGGCTCCTCCGTGACCGTCTCCGCGCGCGAGCGCCACGTCGACCGGGCCGTCCGCAGCATCCCGTACGCCATCCAGGCCAGGTACCCGGCGCCCGCCCACTTCACGATCATGAAGAGCAGCGGGGTGGTCCGGAGCAGGGAGGCCGCGCCGAGTGCGGCCAGGGTCATGAGGACCGCGTCGCCGGTGAAGACCCCGGCGGCGGCCCTGTACCCGGTCCGGGCGCCCCTGCGGGCGGCGACGGACAGGACGTACAGGGAGTTCGGCCCCGGCAGGAGGATGATGAGGACGAGGCCGGCGAGATAGGTCGGCAGATCGGTGACACCCAGCATGCGCGGAGTGTCGCACGCGCGCGCGGTCCCGCGCCGCCGTGTTCCGCGAGGGCGGGGACGGCGGAGGGCCGGAGACGGCGGAGGGCCGGAGACGGCGGAGGGCCGGGGACGGCGGAAGGCCGGGGGCGGCTGCGGGCGGAGGGCCGGGGACGGCGGGGGGGGCGCGTCCGTCCCTCCCGCGCGGCGGACGGCTCGCGGCCCGGGTGCGCAACCGTACGCGCGCGGGAAGCATCCCCCTCCGTACAGAAGCTTTTCCCGGGGGGGGACGATGATGAAGTGGTCCAGGGCCGTCGCACGCGGAGGCGTCGTGCGCAGAGTGGTACTGGTGGGGGTCTCGGTGGCGCTCGCCGCGGGGTGCACGGCCCAGGCGGCCGGCACGGGGAGCGCGGTGAGCGCCGGGGGCACGGGGGCAGGCTCCGCGCGGCCCCCGGCGAAGGCGTCGGCGCCCGCCGCTCCCGGCGCCGCCCCCTCCCGCGCCCCGTCCCGCGTTCCGTCTCCCGCGCCGTCCGGTTCCGCCGCTTCCCCGGGGGCCGGCGGCGGGCCGGCGGCCCGGGTCCTGATGGACGACGGGGACGAGAACGAGAGGGTGCGCGAGCTCCAGGCCCGGCTGCGGCAGCTCGGCCTCTTCGACCGCGCCCCCACCGGTTTCTACGGGACCATGACGGCGGCCTCGGTCAAGGGCTTCCAGAAGAAGCGGGGGCTGCCCGGCACCGGCTCGGTGGACGGGACGACCTGGCAGCGGCTGCTCGCGGCGAGCCGGAAGCCGACCGCCGGCGAGCTGAAGCCGTCGACCACCAACGCCCTGGACGCCCCGGCCCCGGCGTGCCTGACCGGACGGGTCCTGTGCATCAGCAAGGAGAGCCGGACCCTCGCCTGGATGATCGACGGCAAGGTCGTCTCCTCCATGGACGTCCGTTTCGGCTCGGAGAACACCCCGACCCGGGAGGGCACGTTCAGCGTGGGCTGGAAGGCCCGCGAGTGGACGTCGACGATCTACCACACGCCCATGCCGTACGCGATGTTCTTCAGCGGCGGCCAGGCCGTGCACTACTCGTCGGACTTCGCGGCCCGCGGCTACAACGGCGCCTCGCACGGCTGCGTCAACGTCCGGGACCGGGCCAAGCTGGCGGCTCTCTTCGACCGGGTGAGGGTCGGGGACAAGGTGGTCGTCCACTGGTAGCGGCACCGGGGAGGGAAGGGGCGCGGGTGGGACCGGGGGAACGTGTCCCACCCGCGCCGTGTGCGCCGAGCCGCAGGTACGGGGGGAACCCCGGCTCGTTGCGCGGCCGATGACCAGTCGGCATCCCTTACTGCGCCGCCGGGCCGGGAAGTGTTACACCGGCAGCGGCACGCGCGCCGGAACGGCGTTCTTCCCGGCCTTCCCGGTGTCCTCGCGCTTCCCGGCCTTCCCGGTCTCCTGGCGCTTCCCGGCCTTCCCGCTCTGTTCCGCTCCTCCGGCCCGCGCGGCGTCCACCGGCGCCGGGGAGGCCGCGGAGGACCGCCCGGCGGAGGACCCCGCCGGGAGCCGGGCTCCCGCGCGGCCGCTTCCGTTGCCGCCCTTGTTCCCGCCCGCGGTCCCGGGGGCCGGGGGCTCCTGCTTGCCGCCGCGCCCGCCGCCGTCCTCCGGGGCGTCCCCGGAGTGGTCCCGCGCGTCGTCCCCCGCGTCGTCCCGGGGGCCGGCCGGGGACGTGCTGCCGGGGACGTTCCCGGCGGGACCCGCGAGGACGCGGTCGCAGTAGCGGCGCAGGGTCTCGCCGTCGCGCAGGGCGTTCGCGAGCTGCCGCCGTCCGCTGCCGTCGAGCTTCCCCGCGCGGAAGGCCCGGCAGGCCTTGACGGCCTTCTCCCGGGCGTCCGCGCCGCCGGACCCCTCCTGGCCGCCCGTACGGCCGGGCCCGTCCTCCTCGTCCGGGTCCGCTCCGCCGCCCGGCCCCCGGGTGCCGTTCCGCCCCGGGCCGCCGGTGCCGTTTCCGCCCGGGGACAGGGTGCCCGGCGACGCGGTGCCGCCGGCGTCCGTGTCCGCGCCGCCCGCGCCGGCGTCCGCGGAGGGGGACGCGCCGGGCGCGGGGTCGCCGCCGCGCGGCCGTCCTCCGGGAGTGCCGGGGTCCCGGAGCGTCCCGGGCCCCGGGGGGACGGGGGGCCGCGCGGTGTCCCGCGCCGTGGCGGAGGTGGCGGGCGCGGGGTCGGTCAGGGGCAGGATGCCGGTGCCGGCGGCGACGGCGACCCCGCCGACGGCGACGGCGGCGACCGCGGCGGCCAGGCCGTACCGGGCGGAGCGGCCCCAGCGGCGGGGCGGGAAGGCGGCGCGGGCGGGGCGCGCCCGGCCCGGGCCGGCGGGGGCCGTCTTCCCGGGGGCGGCGGCGCGGGCGGCCGCGGCCTCGCGGAAGGCGGCGAGCGCCGCCGCCTCTCCCGGCAGTTCGGCGCCGTCCCCGGCGGCGGGGGCGCGGACCGCGTCGAGCGCTTCGGCGAGGCGGGCCGCCGGGGAGCGCGCGGGGTCGCCGGCGGGTGCGGCGGGTCCGGCCGGGTCGCCGCGGAGCAGTCGCTCCGCGGTCTCCTGGTCGAGCCACTGGTACCGGTCGTCGGCCATCACATGTCCTTCTGCGTACACGGCCGTGTTCGCGTCACACCGTCGGGGGCGATCGGCCCCGGCCTCCGGCCGCGTTGCGGAGGCACGCCGTCCAGCGGGGTCGCGGTCCCGCCGTCGGCCCCGAGGAGTTCGGCGAGCTTCTTGAGGCCCCGGTGCGCGGCGGTGCGCACGGCGCCGGGGCGCTTCCCCAGGGTGTCGGCGGCGCTCTTGGCGTCCAGCCCGACGACCACGCGGAGCACGACGGCCTCGGCCTGGTCCTGCGGGAGCCTGGCGATCAGGTCCATGGTGTGTCCGGTGGCGAGGGCCGCGAGCGCTTCGTCCGCCGTGTCGGACTCGGCGGGCCTGTCGGCGAGTTCGGTCTCGTCGCCCCCCACGGCGGGGCGCCGGCCGCGCATCCTGATGTGGTCGAGGGCGCGGTTGCGGGCGATCCGGGCCGCCCAGCCCCGGAAGCGGTCCGCGTCGCCGCCGAAGCGGTCGAGGTCGCGGGTGATCTGGAGCCAGGCCTCGGAGGCCACGTCCTCGGCGTCGGTCTCGCCGACCAGTGTCCGTATGTAGCCGAGCAGCCGGGGGTGCACGGCGCGGTACACAGCGCGGAAGGCGTCCTCGTCCCCCTGCTGTGCGGCGAGCACCGCGGCCGTCAGCTCCGCGTCGTCCCCCAGCACTCCCCAAACCCTGTTCGTCGGTCGCGTCGTCACGGCCGGTCGTCGCCGTCACGCCGCCCGGGGGCCGTCCGGCACCTCACGGCCGCGCGGTCCCGGCGCACCTGCACGCTACGTCGTGCCCCGGCGCCGCGTCCACGCGGCCCGGCTCCCCTGGCCAACTCGCAACCTTCCGGTGACCGGGCGCGGTGCGACGGGCGAGGGGACCGGCGGTGCGACGGCCGTGCGACGGACGGTGTGACGGGCCGTGCGGCGGACGGTGTGACGGGCGGCGTGACGTGCCGTGCGACGGACGGTGTGACGTGCCGTGCGACGGACGGTGTGACGGGCGGTGTGACAGAAAGCCCTCCCCCGGCGCTGAAAGGAATACGGAACCGTGCTGCGGCTCCGTCGACGACGACCGGGGCCTCTCCTGTGGGGGGTGGCGGCCCCGGTCGTCTTCTCTTTTCCCCCTCTCCCTCCCCTTTGCCGTGGGCTTCGGGCCTCCGGGGCCGACGCATGCCCCGGCAACTGACAACCAACGGTTGACACCCCCACAGCGTCAACCTACGGTTGCCTCATGACGCAGCCCGTACGTCCGAAGATCCCCGTCCGCCTCGACGAACTCATCGAGGCCATCAAGAAGGTCCACTCCGACGCGCTGGACCAGCTCTCCGACGCGGTCGTCGCGGCGGACCACCTCGGCGACATCGCCGACCACCTCATCGGCCACTTCGTGGACCAGGCCCGGCGCTCCGGCGCCTCCTGGACCGACATCGGCCGCAGCATGGGCGTGACCCGCCAGGCGGCCCAGAAGCGGTTCGTGCCCAAGGAGCCCGACGCGGAGAAGGCGGACCCGAACGCCGGGTTCGCCCGCTTCACCCCCCGGGCGCGGAACGTGGTCATGGCCTCCCAGAACGAGGCCACGGCCGCCCGCAACGCCGAGATCACCCCCGCCCACCTGGCGCTCGGCCTGCTCGCCGAGCCCGAGGGGCTCGCGGCACACTGGATCGCCTCGCGGGGCGTGTCCCCCGACCGGCTCCGCGAGGCCGTCACGGCGACCCTGCCGCCCGCCGTGGAGGAGCCGCCCGCCCTCGTCCCGTACGACGCGGCGGCGAAGAAGGTCCTGGAGCTGACGCTCCGCGAGTCCCTGCGCCTCGGCCACCCCTACGTCGGCACCGAGCACGTCCTGCTCGCGCTCCTGGAGCACGAGGACGGGCAGGGCGTCCTGAGCGGGCTCGGTCTCGACAAGGAGCGGGCGGAGCGGGAGATCTCGGAGGCGGTCGCGTCGCTCGCGGTCCCGGCACCGAAGACGGAGACGGAGACCGGAGCGGAGTCCTAGCCGGAAGTCCGCGCCCGGGGCCCGGGTCCGGACCCCGGTCCGGACCCGGGCCCCGGCGGCGGCCCCGCCCCGGGCGTTCCTCCCTTACTGCGCGACCGGGACCGCGCCCGTGGCCTTCGCGTGCTGCAGGGCGGTGAGGCGCCGGACGACGAGGATCGCGGAGACGGCCGCGGCGATGTCGAGGGCGTCACTGGCGAGGAGCCAGTTCGCGGCGGACGCGTACGCCTCGAACGTCTCGGCCCGCTCGTACGTCCTGCTCGCCGCTTGCGTCACGAACGTGCTGACCACGAAGAGCGCCCACCAGCAGTTGAGCAGCCTGAACTCGCCCGGCCGGTCCGCCGCCGAGGGCTCGGCGCGGCTCGCCCGCCAGATGTCCGCGGCGACCCCGCGCGGAATCCAGAGGTTGGCGATCGGGACGAACCAGCCGCCGATGGCCCAGCCCGGCTTCCGTTCCTGCAGGTCCCCGGCCCACACCTCGGCGTTCCGCCGCAGCCGGTGGAACCAGACGATGAAGAGGATGCCGGTCACGAGGAGCGCGAGGAACTGGAGCACTCCCACCACGCCCAGGAAGACGACCGCGTCGTCCAGCGGGGCCACGTCGCCCCCGGAGGCGTCCGGGACCGCCGTCCGGAGCCCGAAGGTGGCGTAGAGACCGAGCAGGTCGACGAAGGCGGTCATGCCGAGCAGCATGACGACGGCGTACGAGAGGCCGTTCGGATTGCGGAGCACGGAAGCTGTTCCCCCCAGGAACGAGACGGCGCCCCTCCCCGGGGCGCCGGGCGGCCGGACGACCGCCGCCGGGGGAACGTACGCGACGCGAAGTCGGTACGTCCACGCCAAAAGTCCTGCTCAGCCCCGTACCTTCGCCGCCAGCTCCTGGAACCGGGCCCAGCTCGTCGTCGGTTTCGACGGGTTCCACACCTTCTGGGACAGCGCCGCGAGGGGCAGCCGGATGCCGTTCGCCACCTGTGCCGGGGTCTGGGCCTTCGACAGGTCGCACCAGACGGCGAACCGCGCGCCCAGGATCTGGGCGTCGTACTTCGCCGGCACGGGGCTCGTGCCGCGCACGACGAGCGGGGTCCACTGCTCGTAGATCCGGCGGCCGGTGGGGTACGTGAAGTCGTTCGGCTGCCCGAGGACGTAGTACAGGTACTCGTCGTTGAGGTTGACCATCTTCCGGCCCCGGCTCAGGTACGAGACGGGCTGCCGGGCGCCGATCTCCTTGCCCGTCCAGTACTCGACCTCCAGGTCCGGGGCCGCGTCCACCACCCCGCCCGTGAAGAAGCCGTCGTTCCACGCCTTGAGGGTCTTGCCGGTGGGGCGGACGACGGCGGCGCGGTCGTTGAGCCAGCCGGTGGCCAGGTCCTGGACGCGGGCGGAGGGCCCGTACCTCGCCTTCGCGGCGCGCGCCAGGTCCGGGTAGGTGGCCTCGGGGTCCTTCGCCATCAGGGCCACGTACTCGTCGGCGCCGAGGTGCCAGTACGCGCCGGGGAAGAGGCGGGAGTACTCGCGCAGCAGGTCGTCGACGATCTTCGCCGACTCCGGGTCCGCGATGTCGACGGCGCCGCGCGGCGCCCGGCCGCTCGCGCTGCGGAGCTGGAGGCCGGGATGGGCGCGGATGACGGCGCCGAGGTGCCCCGGGGAGTCGATCTCGGGGACGACGGTGACGTGCCGTTCGGCGGCGAGGGCCAGGATGCGGCGCACCTCGGCCCGGGTGAGGTGCTGCGCGGAGACCACCTCGGGGTGGCTCTCGGACTCGATCCGGAAGCCCT
Source organism: Streptomyces sp. NPDC014907 (assembly GCF_055562975.1). Lineage (NCBI taxonomy): Bacteria > Bacillati > Actinomycetota > Actinomycetes > Kitasatosporales > Streptomycetaceae > Streptomyces > Streptomyces sp. NPDC014907. Next base: position 827,417 of record NZ_JBVHEG010000001.1, read on the forward strand.
GGTCGTCGGAGAGGTGCAGACCGAGCTGGTTGAGCTTGAGGTCGCCCATCTCGCGGATGCGGTCCTCGATCCAGGCGGCCGTGAAGTGCTTGCGGGCGATGTCCAGGTTGAGGCCGCGCTGCGGCTTGGCGGGCCGGTCGGTGACCGTCCCCTCGGGCATCGCGCCGGTCGCCCGCACCGACTGCTTGAGGGTGCGGGTGCCGTAGAAGACCCCGGCCTCGTCCGGGCCGCTGATCCGGACCCGGCCGTCCCGGACGGTGAGGGTGTACGACTCGGGGGCGCCCTTCCCGCCGAGGGCCAGCTCGACGTCCCCGGGGCCGGCGGCGACGGCGCCCCGGTAGGGGACGCCCAGCTCCCCGGCCAGCAGCTTCCCCTCGTCGGCGAGACCCCCGCTGTTCGCGGCGACGACGACCCCGCCCGCGCCCGCGGGCTTCCAGCCGGGGCCCCGGGCGGGCTCGTGGGCGCGGACGGCCGGGACCGTGCGGGGCGCCGCGGAGAGGGGGTACGTACGGGTCGGGGTGGGCGTCGGGGTCGGGGAGGGGGGCGCGTCCGTGGGCGTCGCGCCGGTGCCCGCGCCGGGCGGCGGGGCGGCGGAGGGGGAACCGGCCGGGCCCGACGGACCGCCGCCGGAGCAGGCCGCCGCGGTGGCCAGTGCCACGGCGGTCGCCAGGAGCGCGGGGCCCCGCCGGGGCCCCCGTATGGAGTGCCGCATCATGGGAATCCTTCCGTAGGGCGAGCGGTCCGGCCCCTCGGGGGGCGGAACGGAGGAGCTGCCGGAAGCCCATCCTCCGCCGGGGGAGGGAGCGACCGGAAGTCCTTCGTCCGAGGATGGCGCGACCGACCGGAAGCCCGCCCTCCGGGGAGGGCCCGGCCCACCGGAGGACCACCGTCCGCGCGGGAGGGGGCCCGCCGGGACCCCGGCGTCCATCACCCGTTCCGAAACTCTCCCTTCCGGGTGAAAATCGCGCATCCGTCGGACACGTCCCCCGTCCCGTCGGTAACGTTGCGTCACGTCCACCCCCTTCCTCCCGGAGCACCGGAGCCCACGCTGACCAGCGACACCGAAGCCCCCTGCCGGAAACCGGGCCCCCGGGACACCCCCGCCATATCCGCCCGGGGCACCCTCCCGCCGCCCCCGGACGGCCTCGCCGGATTCAACGCGGCCGCCCCCGCCGAGGCCGTGGAGCTGCTGCTCTCCTGCTGCCACAGCCTCCGCTGGGCCGAACGGGTGGCGGCGCACCGCCCGTACCCCACCGTGGACGCGCTGCTCGCCGCGGCCGACGAGGCCGGTTACGACCTGTCCCGCGCCGACCTCGACGGGGCCCTGGCGGCCGAGTGCCCGGCGCCGCCGCACCCCGGCGCCCCGCCCGCGGCCCGGACCGCGCTGCGGGCCGCGCACGCCGCGTACGAGAGCAGCTTCGGGCACGCGTTCGTGATCAGCCTCGACGGGGTGCGTCCCGGAGAGCGGCTGGACCGGGTCCTGACCGGCATCCGGTCACGTCTCGGCAACGAAGCGGAGGAGGAACGGGTGGTCGCGGCCGAGGAACTGCGCCGGCTCGCCCGCGCCCGGCTGGCCTTCCGGATGGCCGGCGGGGCCGCCTCCGGCCGCTCCGAGCTGTGACGACGCCCGGAACGGGACGATTCCGGCCCGCGCGATAGCCCGTCCGTGCCTGTTTGATCACACCTGTGGACCCCGCGCGAGCGAACCGACGACTCGTCGCTACGATGACCGGGGCCGGTGGACCGTACCCGGCCGGGTCAGACCGACAGAGAAGCCGGCCGACCCTGATCCCCGCTCCCGGAGGGTTTTTCCGTGCCGGCTGGAACGCTGTACCGCGGCCGGGAAGGAATGTGGTCCTGGGTGGCTCACCGAGTCACCGGCGTCCTCATCTTCTTCTTCCTGTTCGTACACGTCCTTGACACCGCTCTCGTCCGTGTCTCCCCCGAGGCGTACGACGAGGTCGTCGCGACCTACAAGACGCCGATCGTCGCTCTGCTGGAGTACGGCCTCGTCGCCGCCATCCTCTTCCACGCGCTGAACGGCCTCCGGGTCATCGCCGTGGACTTCTGGTCCAAGGGCCCGCGCTACCAGAAGCAGATGCTCTGGACCGTCGTGGGCATCTGGGTCGTCCTGATGGCGGGCTCGCTGTACCCCGTGCTCGGGCACGCCGCACGTGAACTGTTCGGGAGCTGACGCCAGACATGTCGACTGACACCACCTCCGCGATCGGGCCCGTCGAAGGCGGCGCCCCCTACGACGTGGACAACCCCGCTCCGTACATCGAGGCCCCCCGCAAGCGCACGGGCAGGACCCCGCGCGCGACCCGCGGCAACTTCGAGATGGCCGCGTGGCTCTTCATGCGCCTCTCCGGCGTGGTCCTCGTCGTCCTGGTCCTCGGCCACCTGCTGATCCAGCTCTTCCTGGACGGCGGCGTCTCCAAGATCGGCTTCGCCTTCGTGGCCGGCCGCTGGGCGTCCCCGTTCTGGCAGGTCTGGGACCTGCTGATGCTCTGGCTCGCCATGCTGCACGGCGCCAACGGCCTCCGCACGGTCATCAACGACTACGCGGAGCGGGCCAACACGCGCCTGTGGCTCAAGGGCCTGCTGTACACCGCCACGGTGTTCACCATCCTTCTGGGCACGCTGGTGATCTTCACCTTCGACCCGAACATCCGCTAGGCACGGGGCTGAGGTAATCCACGTCATGAAGATCCACAAGTACGACACCGTCATCGTCGGCGCCGGCGGCGCCGGCATGCGCGCCGCCATCGAGGCGACGAAGCGCAGCCGCACCGCCGTGCTCACGAAGCTCTACCCCACCCGCTCCCACACGGGCGCCGCGCAGGGCGGCATGGCCGCCGCGCTGGCCAACGTGGAGGAGGACAACTGGGAGTGGCACACCTTCGACACGGTCAAGGGCGGTGACTACCTGGTCGACCAGGACGCCGCCGAGATCCTGGCGAAGGAGGCCATCGACGCCGTCCTCGACCTGGAGAAGATGGGCCTGCCGTTCAACCGGACCCCGGACGGCACCATCGACCAGCGCCGCTTCGGCGGCCACTCCCGCAACCACGGCGAGGCCCCGGTCCGCCGGTCCTGCTACGCCGCGGACCGCACCGGCCACATGATCCTCCAGACGCTGTACCAGAACTGCGTCAAGGAGGGCGTGGAGTTCTTCAACGAGTTCTACGTCCTGGACCAGCTGATCACCGAGGTCGACGGGGTCAAGCACTCCGCGGGCGTCGTCGCCTACGAGCTGGCCACCGGCGAGATCCACGTCTTCCAGGCCAAGGCCGTGATCTACGCGTCCGGCGGCACCGGCAAGTTCTTCAAGGTGACCTCCAACGCGCACACCCTGACCGGTGACGGCCAGGCCGCCTGCTACCGCCGGGGCATCCCGCTGGAGGACATGGAGTTCTTCCAGTTCCACCCGACGGGCATCTGGCGCATGGGCATCCTGCTCACGGAGGGCGCCCGCGGCGAGGGCGGCATCCTGCGCAACAAGGACGGCGAGCGCTTCATGGAGAAGTACGCGCCGGTCATGAAGGACCTCGCGTCCCGTGACGTCGTCTCCCGCTCCATCTACACGGAGATCCGCGAGGGCCGCGGCTGCGGTCCCGAGGGCGACCACGTCTACCTGGACCTGACGCACCTCCCGCCGGAGCAGCTCGACGCCAAGCTGCCGGACATCACCGAGTTCGCCCGTACGTACCTCGGCATCGAGCCGTACACGGACCCGATCCCGATCCAGCCCACCGCGCACTACGCCATGGGCGGCATCCCGACCAACGTCCAGGGCGAGGTCCTGTCGGACAACACCACCGTCGTCCCGGGCCTGTACGCGGCCGGCGAGGTCGCCTGCGTGTCGGTCCACGGCGCCAACCGCCTCGGCACCAACTCGCTGCTCGACATCAACGTCTTCGGCAAGCGGTCCGGCATCGCCGCGGCCGAGTACTCCGCCACGACCGACTTCGTCGAGCTCCCGGAGAACCCCGAGGCCTTCGTCGTCGGGCAGATCGAGAAGCTCCGCAACTCCACGGGCAACGAGCGGGTCGCCGACCTGCGCCGCGAGCTCCAGGAGACGATGGACGCCAACGTGATGGTCTTCCGTACGGAGCAGACCATCAAGACGGCCGTCGAGAAGATCGCCGAGCTGCGCGAGCGCTACCAGAACGTGTCCGTCCAGGACAAGGGCAAGCGCTTCAACACGGACCTCCTGGAGGCCATCGAGCTGGGCAACCTGCTCGACCTGGCCGAGGTCATGGCCGTCTCGGCCCTGGCGCGCAAGGAGTCCCGCGGCGGTCACTACCGCGAGGACTACCCCACCCGCGACGACGTCAACTTCATGCGCCACACGATGGCGTACCGCGAGGTCGGCGAGGACGGCTCCGAGACCGTGCGTCTCGACTACAAGCCGGTCGTCCAGACCCGCTACCAGCCGATGGAGCGTAAGTACTGATGGCTACCCCCGTACTGGACAAGGTGGAGAAGGACTCCGCCGCCTCGCCGTACATCACGGTCACGATGCGGATCCGCCGCTTCAACCCCGAGATCTCGGACGCGGCGGTCTGGGAGGACTTCCAGATCGAGATCGATCCCAAGGAGCGCGTGCTCGACGCCCTCCACAAGATCAAGTGGGACGTCGACGGCACGCTGACCTTCCGCCGCTCGTGCGCCCACGGCATCTGCGGCTCGGACGCGATGCGGATCAACGGCAAGAACAGGCTCGCCTGCAAGACGCTGATCAAGGACATCAACCCCGAGAAGCCGATCACGGTCGAGGCCATCAAGGGCCTGACGGTCCTCAAGGACCTGGTCGTGGACATGGAGCCGTTCTTCCAGGCCTACCGGGACGTCATGCCGTTCCTGGTGACCAAGGGGAACGAGCCGACCCGCGAGCGCCTGCAGTCCGCCGAGGACCGCGAGCGCTTCGACGACACCACCAAGTGCATCCTGTGCGCCGCGTGCACGTCGTCCTGCCCGGTCTTCTGGAACGACGGCCAGTACTTCGGCCCGGCCGCGATCGTCAACGCGCACCGCTTCATCTTCGACTCGCGCGACGAGGCGGGCGAGCAGCGCCTGGAGATCCTGAACGACAAGGACGGCGTGTGGCGCTGCCGCACGACGTTCAACTGCACGGACGCCTGCCCGCGTGGCATCGAGGTCACGAAGGCGATCCAGGAAGTGAAGCGCGCGCTGATCACGCGTCGTTTCTGAGCCCGGACACGGCGGGAGGCCCGCTTCTGTACGCTGCGGCGTGCGGGAGCGGGTTTTTCCTTTCGCACGTGACGTCGTGGAGAGCGGGGACTGATGAGCGAGCCGAACCCTTACGCGGACGGTGAGTACACGTGGGGGCCCGGGCACGGGAGCCCGTCCGGGGCTCCGGGGTACGGCTACCCGCAGGACGCGGTCCCGGGGTACGGCCACCCGCAGGCCGGGCCGGCCTACCAGCCGACGCTGCCCGGGGGCGTGGCCGTGCCGCCGCAGTTCCCGCAGTACCCGCCGGGGGTGCCCGGGGCCGTGCCGCTGCTCGCGCTCGGCGACATCGCCGTCGTGGGGGACCGGATCATCACGCCGGCCGGGACGATGCCCCTGAAGGGCGCGGTGTGGAACGCGACGGACATGTCGCGGGTCGAGGAGAAGATCCCGGCGGTCGCCATCGTGCTCGCGATCGTCTTCGCGCTGCTGTGCCTGGTGGGCCTGCTGTTCCTCCTGATGAAGGAGAAGCAGACGACGGGCTTCGTCCAGATCACGGTGACCAGCGGGGGACGGCACCACGTGACGATGGTCCCGGCGACGACCCCGGACACCTTCCACTGGGTGATGGGCCAGATCAACTTCGCGCGCACGCTGAGCGTGTGACGCTCCGGGGCGGGACCGACCGGGGCCGCCGGGGGCCGGGCGGCGGGGGTCAGCCGTGCCGGAGGGCCGGGTTCCCCGCCGGGGTCTCCCCCGCCTCGGCCGCGACCATGATCCGCCGCAGCATGTCGTTGAGCAGGGAGCGTTCCGCGGGGTCGAGGACGCCGAGGAGCCGCTCCTCCTCGTGACCGAGGACGTCCATGGCGCCGAGCCAGGTCTCGCGGCCGGGGCCGGTGAGTTCGACGACGACCCGGCGCCGGTCGGCGGTCGACTGGGTGCGGCGGACGAAACCGCGCTTCTCCAGGGCGTCGAGGCGCCCGGAGACGGAGGCGGGGGCCAGGTCGAGGTCCTGCGCCAGTTCGGAGGGGGCGGCGCTGCCGCCGCGGCCGGCCAGTTTGTGGAGCGTGTCGAACTCGTGGCGCTCCAGGTCGAAGTCGACGAGCGACTGCTCCCTGACCCGGCGCAGGTGGACGGAGAGCTTCTTCATCCGGGTGACGGCGCCCTCGACCACGGGGTCGAGGCCGGGGAGGACGGGCTGCCAGCGGGCCACGTGCGCGTCGGTCCAGTCGCTCTGCCCGGAGCGGGCGGGGGGCGCGTCCGGGGGGCCGGCCGCTTCGGTCGGGTCCATGGTCAGATCGTACGCCGGAGCGGGGGACGCCACTCCCCCCAAGTATTTCGGTGTCGAATATTTCGTTGACGAATCATTCGGTGCCGAAATACTCTTCGGGCCATGTCCGCCGCGCCCGCCGTCACGGCCCCCGTCCCGCACCCCCTGCGCACCCGCCCCTTCCGGCTCCTCCTCACCGGCCGGACCCTCTCGCTCCTGGGCGACGCCGCCGTCCCCGCCGCCCTCGCCCTCGCCGTCCTGGAGGCCACCGGCTCCACCTCGGCGCTCGCCCTGGTCCTCGGCTGCGCCATGGTCCCCAAGCTGCTCCTGCTGCCGGTGGGCGGGGTCGTCGGCGACCGCTTCGACGCGCGGACGGTCGCGCTCACCACCGACCTCGTGCGCTGCGCCACCCAGCTCCTCGTCGGCGTCCAGCTCCTCGGCGGCACCCCGAGCCTGGCCGTGCTCGCGGTCGCGGAGGCCCTCGGCGGGGCCGCCGGGGCCTTCGCCGTGCCGACCGGGGCGCCCCTGGTGAAGGGCACGGTGGCGGCGGAGGCGCTGCACCGGGCCAACGCCGCCATGGGGATCGCCCAGAGCGCCACCCGCCTCGCGGGCCCGGCGCTCGCGGGCGCGCTGGTGCTGACCGCGGGCGCGGGCTGGGTGTTCGTCCTGGACGCGGCCACCTTCGGCGCCGGCGCCCTGCTCCTGACCGCCGTACGGGTGAAGCGGGTGCCGGCCCCCCGCCGTTCGCTCCGCGCCGACCTCGCGGAGGGGTGGCGGGAGGTCCGCTCCCGGGACTGGTACTGGACCAGCCTGATCGGCCACAGCGCCTGGAACGGCGCCGCCGCCGTCCTGATGACCCTGGGACCCGCCATCGCCGTGCGGCGGCCGGGCGGGGAGGCCACCTGGGTCGCCCTCCTCCAGACCGGCGCCGTCGGCTTCCTCCTCGGCGCGCTGCTCGCGGACCGGGTCCGCCCCCGGCGCCCGGTCCTGGCGGCCAACCTCGGACTCGCCACGTACGCGCTGCCGCTGGCCCTGCTGGCCGCCGCCGCGCCCGCGCCGGTGACGATCGCGGCGTACGGGCTCGCGCAGGCGGGGCTCGGCTTCCTCTCCCCCGTCTGGGAGACCGCCGTCCAGCGCGCGGTGCCCGCCCACGCGCTGGCCCGCGTCACCTCGTACGACTGGCTGCTCTCGCTGGCCGCGATGCCCCTCGGCTACGCCCTGGCCCCGCTCGCCGCCTCCGCCTGGGGGCCCGGAGTGCCGCTGGCCGCCGCCGCGGTGGCGGTGGGCGGCTGCTGCCTGGCGACGGCGTTCGTGCCCGGCGTGCGGAAGTTCACCTGACGGCCCCCGGGGCGCGTCGCGCGCCCCGGGGGCCGCCGGACGGTCTTCCGCACCCACGGGTTGAACTTGTTCAAGAAGGGGCCCACAGTCCGCCCGCGCCCCAGGGCTGACCCGCCGTGACGACCCCGTGCCGGCGCCCGGCACTCCCGGCCCCGCGCCACCGGCCCCCGTGCCCCGCCCGTACGGACGCCCGTGAAGCACCCGACCGTGCTCCACGACGCCGGCCGCCCGCTCCGCGCACCCCTGCGGCACTGGCTGCTGCGGCAGCGCCGGCTCGTCCCGCTCGACCTCGCGCCGGCCGGGCGGCCTCCGCCTGGATCGTCTGCCTCTGGGCCCTGGCCGAACACCGGCCCCGGGCACACCGGCCGGCCACCCCCGCCGGACAGCCCTTCGCCCGGGTGACCGTCCCGGCCGCCGCGAAGTGGCGCGAGGCCCTCAAGGGGCCCGGAGGGGACGGCTGCCGGGACGGGCACTGCGACGTGCCCGCCCCGCCCGGTTAGGCTCGGCTCCGTGAAGGACGCGAAGGAAGAGAAGAAGGCCCCCAAGAGCGAGCAGACCCGCACGCTCATCCTCGAGACCGCGCTCCGGCTGTTCAAGGAGCGCGGTTACGACAAGACGACGATGCGGGCCATCGCCCAGGAGGCCGGAGTCTCCGTCGGCAACGCCTACTACTACTTCTCGTCCAAGGAGCACCTGGTCCAGGGCTTCTACGACCGGCTCGCCGAGGAGCACCGGGCCGCCGTCGAACCCGTCCTGTCCGGTGGCGAGAAGGACCTGACGGCCCGTATCCGCGGGGTCTACCTGGGCTGGCTCGACACCGCCGAGCCGTACCACGAGTTCGCGGCGCAGTTCTTCAAGAACGCCGCCGACCCGGACAGCCCGCTCAGCCCCTTCTCGCCCGAGTCGGAGGGCCCGCGCGAGGCGGCGATCGAGGTGCACCGGCGCGTCCTCTCCGGCGCCTCGGTGAAGATCGACCCCGAACTGTCCGACGCCCTGCCCCGGTTGCTGTGGCTCCAGCAGATGGGCCTGGTGCTGTTCTGGGTGTACGACCGTTCGGAGGGGGCCGCCAACAGCCGGCGGCTCGTGGAGCGGCTGGCACCGGTCACCGCCCGCGCGATCTCGCTCTCCCGCTTCCGCGTCCTGCGCCCGCTGGTCAAGGAGACGCACGAACTCCTCGCCGACTTCATGCCGACGGCGGCCGGCATGGCGGCCTCGGGCAGGCCCGGCCGGAGCTCCGCGAAGTAGCCGGGAACACGGACGGGGGCGGGACCCGGATTCCCTCCGGGTCCCGCCCCCGCGCCGTGCACGGCGTGCCGCGGAAGGCCGCGACGCCCCTCAGATCCAGCTGAGTTCCCACAGGCGCCAGATGCCGGTGCCGTCCGTCAGGTACTGGGAACCGGCGACCGCGTCCGTGGCGAGGACGTAGTCCTTCTTCTGCCACAGCGGCACGAGCGGGACCTCGGCCGCGACCTCGCTCTGGATCGTCCTGAAGTCGGAGGTCGCCCGGGCCCGGTCGCTGAACTGCTGCGTCGAGGCGATCAGCGTGTCGATCTTCTTGTTCGAGTACCCGTTGTGCAGGGTGTTGTCACTGCCGACCAGCGGCGCGGTGAAGCTGTCGGAGTCGGGGAAGTCGGGGAGCCAGCCGACGGTGTAGACGTCGAAGGCGCCCTTCGCGTACTGCTTCTGGAAGTCCTCCCACTTGACCTCGACGGTCTCGATCCTGAAGAGGCCGGTCTCCTCGAGCTGCCGCTTGATCTCGGTGGTCTCGGTCGCGTAGGTGTCGCCCTTGCGGAAGCCGAAGGTGAGCTTCACCGGCGTCTTGATCCCGGCGTCCTTCAGGATCTCCTTCGCCTTCTTCGCGCTCGGCTCCGGGTAGAGGTCGTAGAACGCGGTGCTGTGGCCGACGAAGCCCTGCGGGATGAGGGAGTAGAGCGGCTCGACCGTGCCCTTGTAGGCCCCGGTGGTGATCGCCGGACGGTCGATGACCGCCGCGACGGCCTGCCGGACGGCCTTGTCCGCCGCGGGCGAGCCGGGCCGGACGTTGAAGTTGATGTTGCGGATCTCGGCGCTCTCCGCCTCGGTGACCCGGACGCTGTCCGTGCTCTCCAGGGTGGAGAGGAAGGCCGGCGGGAGTTCGCGGTGCGTCACCGCGACCTCCTTCGCCTTCCAGGCGTTGGCGAGGTCCTCGGACTTGGCGTAGTACTTCACGAGGATCGGCCGGCCGGTCTTGGTGACGGCGCCCCGGTACCTCGGATTGGGCACCAGGAGCGCGGACTCGCCCGGCTTGTACTCCTTGAGGAGGTACGGTCCCGACCCCTCGACCGTGCCGCCCTCGCGCAGCTTCTTGTCCGGGTACTGCTCGCGGTCCACGATCGAGCCGGCGCCGGTGGCCAGCTTCAGCGGGAAGGTGACGTCCTTGCCGCTGAGGTGGAAGGTGACGGTGTCGCCCCGCGCGTCGACGCTCTTCAGCATCGGGAAGAGCGGCTGCGGACCGACGTCCGTCTTGATCCGCATCATCCGGTCGAACGAGTACTTGACGTCCTCGGCGGTCATCTTGCGCCCGCCGGCGAAGGTCAGGTCGTCGCGGAGCGTGCATTCGTACGTGGTGAGCGTGGTGCCCACGAACCTGCAGCTCTCGGCGGCGTCCGGAACCGGCGTGGTGAAGCCCGGCTTGAACGTCAGCAACGACTGGTAGACGTTGCTGTACATGGCCCAGGAACCGGCGTCGTACGCGCCGGCCGGGTCGAGTGAAGTGACCGCGTCGGTCGTGCCGACGGTGATCGGATCTTCCTTGACGCCGCTGGAGGGCAGGAGTTGCCAGCCCCCCACTCCGGCCGCCACCAGTACTCCACAAGTGATGAGGATCCGCAGACGGACCGTCGACCGCATTGCCGTGCTTCCTTTTTTTGGTACCACCCCAGTTGCGACGACATCCCCCGAAAACCGTCGCGATGGCGTCATCCCATCACACCGTTTTCGCAAGCGGAAGAGAAAAATTTCATATCACAGGTATATGTCCGGGATATGAGACTTTAAGTCGATGAGCAGCACGTATCGCTCTCGGTGCGGTGAGTCACGGTGCCGGATCAGGCCTGTTTCGAGGCGATTTCGACGAGGGTGATGTCGGAGGGCGCGCCGACCCGGACCGGAGGACCCCAGGCGCCCGCGCCCCGCGACACGTACAACTGGGTGTCGCCGTACCGTTCGAGGCCGGCGACGGTCGGGTTGGCGAGCCCGGCGAGGAGGCCGCCGGGCCAGAGCTGCCCGCCGTGGGTGTGGCCGGAGAGCTGGAGGTCCACGCCGTGGCGCACCGCGTCGTGGATGACGACCGGCTGGTGGGCGAGGAGGACGGCCGCGCGGGCCCGGTCGCGGTCGCCGAGGGCGCGCCCGAAGTCCGGCCCCCCGCCCTCGCGCTCCCCCGCCACGTCGTCCACGCCCGCGAGGTCGAAGCCGGCCGCGATCTCCACGCGCTCGTTGCGCAGCGGGCGCAGGCCGAGTTCGCGGACGTGGTCGACCCAGGCGTCGGCGCCCGAGAAGTACTCGTGGTTGCCGGTCACGAAGAAGGAACCGTGACGGGCGCGGAGCCGGGCGAGCGGCTCGGCGGCGGAGCCGAGGTCCGCCACGCTGCCGTCCACCAGGTCGCCGACGACCGCGATCAGGTCGGGCTGGGTGGCGTTGATCGCGTCCACGACGCGCCGGGTGTGGGCGCGGCCCAGGATCGGCCCCAGGTGGATGTCGGAGACGACCGCGATCCGGTAACCGTGCGCGGCGCGCGGCACCTTGGCGAGCGGCACGGTGACCCGCTTGACCCGGGGCCCGCGCAGGACGCCGTACGTGCCGTACCCCACGGTCCCGAGGGCGACGGCGGCTGCGGCGCCGCCGACGGCACGGGAGACGAAGAGACGGCGGGAGACGTCGGAGGAGGCCCCGGGGGAAGCTTCGGTGGCGAGGGGGCCGGTGGGGGCTTCGGCGGCGGAGCCGGCGGGGGCGGGTCCGGCGGGAGCTTCGGCGGCGGAGCCGGCGGGGACCTCGGCGGGGGCTTCGGCGGCGGAGCCGGCGGGGGCGGGTCCGGCGGGAGCTTCGGCGGCGGAGCCGGCGGGGACCTCGGCGGGGGCGGGAGCTTCCGCGACGGGTCCGGTGGGGATCTCCGTCCCCGTCCCCGCCGACACCGGCACCGGCGCGGAAGCCGGGGCGGGGGCCGCCGGAGCGGGCGCGGGCGCGCGGCGGGCGAGCCAGGCGCGCAGGACGGGGCGGACGGCCTCGCCCGCCACCAGGGCCAGGACCAGGTACAGCAGCACGGCGAGCCACAGGAAGCCCGGCCAGGCGAGGACCTGCTGAAGCCGGAAGGGCACGCCCGCCCGGGAGGAGACCAGGGCCGCGAGCGAGCACAGCGGCAGGACCACCAAGGCGGCCGTGCCCAGCCGGCGCGGCAGGCCGCCGGGGGCCGTCACGTCGCGCACCAGGCGCTGCCACACGTACCGGTGGACGGCGCCGAGCAGCGCGAGGACCACGACCAGCAGGAGGACGACCACGTCCCGGAACCCCTTCTTCCAGACGTCTCTTCTAGACGTCCGCGCGACGGGCGGCGCGCACTCCGCGCAACCCGAGGACACCGATGACCGTCCCCAGAACAAAGGACGTGACGGCGAGCAGCAGATGAACCCAGAAGTAGGCCGTCGGATCGCCCGCGTCGTCGAAGGCGAGACCGCTCCCGTCCTTCCACAGGTTTTTGACGAAGGTGACCCAAATGAGCCAGCTCCACACCCCGAACGCGAGCAGGAACCAGGAGACGCGACGGCTGAGCTTCATACCCCCAGTATCGCCGCGGGTCCCACGGAACCCGCGTCCGGGTGGCCGGAGCGGATCGAACGGGCTACCCGGGTTCGGATATCTGTTCCGTACCTGTAATTTCACGAGGGTGTCCGCTTCGAAGATGACCGCCCGGGCGGTCGCCGCCGCCGTGTTCCTCCCGCTCGTCCTCGCCGCGCCCGCGGCCCACGCCGACGGGAAGGACTCCCAGGACAAGCAGCCCAGGCCCCCCGCCTCCATGTCCAGGGTCGGCGGTGCCCTGCTCGGCCTGCCGGGTACGCAGGTGCGGCTCGCCCCCGGCGTCCCCGTGCTCCCGAAGGAGCTGTCGGCCCGCTCCTGGATCGTCGCGGACGCGGAGAAGGGGGAGGTTCTGGCCGCGCACAACGCGCACTGGCCGCTCGCCCCGGCGTCCACCCTCAAGATGCTCTTCGCCGACACCCTGCTGCCGAAGTTCGACAAGAAGGAGCAGCACCTGGTCACCGACCGGGACCTGGCGGGACTCGGGGCGGGCTCCAGTCTGGTCGGCGTCAAGGAGAAGCAGACGTACAGCGTCCACGACCTGTGGCTCGGCGTCTTCCTCCGTTCCGGCAACGACGCCGTGCACGTCCTGACGAACATGAACAAGGGCCTCGCCCAGACGGTGAAGGAGATGAACGACCACGCGGTCGAGCTCCAGGCGCTCGACACGCACGTGGTCACCCCGGACGGCTACGACGCCCCGGGCCAGGTCTCCTCCGCCTACGACCTCACGCTCATCGCCCGCAACGGCATGACGAAGGCGGACTTCCGCGAGTACGCCGCCACGCCCCGCGCCGCCTTCCCCGGCATACAGAAGCCGGGCGAGAAGAAGCGCGAGACCTTCGAGATCCAGAACACCAACCGGCTGCTCACGGGCGACTTCGGCGTCCCCCCGTACCAGGGGGTGGCCGGGGTGAAGAACGGCAACACCACGCACGCGGGCGCCACCTTCACCGGGGTCGCGGAGCGGAACGGCAAGGTCCTGCTGGTCACCGTGATGAACCCGTCCTCGAAGGAGCAGCACGCCGTCTACCGGGAGACCGCCCGGCTGTTCGACTGGGGCTTCGCGGCGATCGGGAAGGTGGAGCCGGTGGGCGAGCTGGTGCCGCCGCGTTCGGTCCGCACGGCGACGACCGGTCCCTCCGGCGCGCCGGAACCGGCTTCCGGCAAGGGCACCGCGGCGCGGCCCGCCCACGCGACCGTCGCCGGCGGGTCCGGCGGGATCGGGGTCGCGCTGGCCGTGACGGGCGGGGCCCTCGTCCTGCTCGCGGGCGGCGTCTTCCTGGTCAACCGGCGCTGGCCGTCGGCCGCGTCGGGGGTGCTGCGCCGCCGCGCCGGGGACGGCCCGGAAGCGGCCGGGGGCCCGATGGACGGGAACCCGGCGGACGGGGACGCCCCGGGCGGCCGGAAGACCCCGTAGGCCGGGGCCTCCGGGCCCGGTCAGAACCCCAGGGGGCCGGAGGTCCCCGAACGGCCCAGGAGGGTCGCGAGGAGGGCGCCGCCGGAGAACCCCCGGGCCGCCGTCCGCGCCGGGCGGGAGCCGTCCGGCCGGCCCGGGGGCGCCGGCGGGCGCGGGGCCCCCTCCGGGGCCGGGGGCTCGGCGGGCGCGGCGCTCCCGCCGCCGTCCTGGGCGTCCGGGGCGTCCCGGTCCGGGTGGTCGGGGTCCGCGTCCTTCCGGGGCGTCCCCGTGGCCGTCCAGGCGGCGCAGAACAGCAGCAGCTTGGCGGTCAGGTTGATCCACACCATCAGGGCCACCGGGACGCCGAACGCCCCGTACATCGACTTCGCCGCGACCCCCTTCATGTAGCCGCCGAGCAGCAGTTTGAGCAGTTCGAAGCCGACCGCCCCCATGAGCGCGGCCACCACGAGGGCCTTGCGGGGCGGTTCCACGCCGGGCAGCAGCGTCAGGACGTACAGCAGGATCAGGACGTCGGCGACGACGGCGACGAGGAGGGCGGCGACCTGGAGGAGGACGCCGCCCGCCCCGCCGTCGGAGATGCCGAGCCGTTCGGCGCTCCAGCCGACCGCGGTGGAGCCGAGCCAGGAGGCGGCGAGCGAACCGAGGGCGACGCCGCCCAGGCCGACGAGGACGACGGCGTCCTTGCCCTTGAGCAGGATCGGGTTGCCCTCGATGTCGTCGAGGCCCCACACCGCGCGCAGGCACTCCCGCATGGAGCCGATCCAGCTGATGCCGGTGAAGAGGAGGACGGCGCCGGCGACGATCCCGACGGTGCCGGCGTTGGCGACCAGTCCGCCGATGTCGAGCTGGTCGGAGATGCCGGGCACCTGCTCGCCGAGCTTCTCCTCGATCCGGTCGAGCTGCCGGTCGCTCAGGAGCGCGGCGCCGACCGCGGCGCCGACGGTGATGAGCGGGAAGAGGGCGAGGAAGGAGAGGAAGGTGAGGGCGGCCGCGAGCCGGGTCCAGTGGGCCCGGTCGAGGGTCTCGTAGGAGCGCCAGGCGTGGGTGCGCGTGAGGCGGGCGAGCCAGGGGCCGATGACGGGGAGCTTGGTCAGCCAGTCCATGTCGTGCGTGTTCCCCTCGCTCCGTGCGCCGCGGGTCGACCGCAGTACGAGAATCCCCCGCCCCGGTCCGTGTATGCGCGACCGACATGGCGGGGGTGCGGTGATTATTTCCCGACGGTCGTCCGATCGGTTCATCACCCGTTTCGCCGAACCGCCGGGCAATACCGGCATAAGCCGCACAAGCGGATATACGGTCGCCTTCATGGCTGTCGGGACCCGCGTCCGGGCCGGCGATCGCGTCGCGGTCGCCTGCCGGGGCCGCTCCGTCCGGGCCCTTCCCGCCGTCCCGGTCCCCAGGAGGAGTTCACCGTGAAGGACGTCTTCCGCGCGCCGCAGTCCCTGCTCGTCCTCGGCGGCACCTCCGGGATCGGGCTCGCCACCGCCCGCCGGCTGATCGCCCGGCGCACCCGTACGGTCCGGCTGGCCGGCCGTCCCTCCCCCGCGCTCACGGCCGCCGCCGACTCGCTGCGGGCGCTCGGCGCCGAGGTGCGCACGGTCCCCTTCGACGCGCTCGACCCCGCGTCGCACGGGGAACGGCTCGGCGCGGTCTTCGCCGAGGGCCCCGTCGACATGGTGCTCCTCGCCTTCGGCGTCCCGGGCGACCAGGCCCGCGACGAGACCGACCCGGTCGCCGCCGCCCGGGTCGCCGGAACCAACTACACCGGCGCCGTCTCGGCCGGCCTGGTGTGCGCGGGCGCGCTCCAGGCGCAGGGGCACGGCTCGCTCGTGGTGCTCTCCTCGGTGGCGGCCGAGCGGGCCCGCCGCGCCGACTTCATCTACGGCTCCTCGAAGGCGGGGCTCGACGCCTTCGCCCAGGGCCTCGGGGACGCGCTGCACGGCACCGGTGTGCACGTGATGGTGGTGCGGCCCGGGCCCGTGCGGCCGGGGCCGGCGGAGGGGCGCCCGGAGGTGCCGTTCGCGAGCACCCCGGAGGAGGTCGCGACCGCGATCGAGCTGGGGCTGCGGCGGCGCTCGGAGACGGTGTGGGTGCCGGGCGTGCTGCGGCCGGTGATGGCGGCGGTCCGGCACGTGCCGAGGCCGCTGTTCCGGCGGCTGCCGGTGTGAGGGGACGACTGCCGGGGCGGGGACGGCTTCCCTCTACGGGGGGGCGGCATCCCGTACGGGGACGGCTTCCCCTACGGGAGGGGCATTCCCTACGGGGGTGGCTTCCCGTACGGGAGTGGGTTCCCCTACGGAGCCGGGCGGAGTCCCTCGGGGGCGCAGGCCCGGCCCGTACGGGGCGCGCGATCCGGCCCCGGGGCGCGGGGACCGCTCAGCCGCCCGCCGGGGTCGTCGTCGGGGCGTCCACCGGGCTGCCGCCCTGCGCCGGGACGGCCCGGATGGAGTGGCCGCTGCCGAACTCGTAGTCGTACAGCTTCCGCCACACGCCGTCCGCGCCCTGTTCGTACAGCGCGAAGGAGCGGCAGGTCCAGGCCGCCTCGTACCCGGCCAGCTCCTCGAACGCCCGGTCCATCCCCTCCTCGGAGATGCCGTGCGCCACGGTGACGTGCGGGTGGTACGGGAACTGGAGCTCGCGCACGAGCGGCCCCGACTCGTCCCTGATCCGCCGCTGGAGCCGGTCGCAGGGGGCGGCGCCCTCCTCCAGCTTCACGAAGACCACCGGCGAGAGCGGCCGGAAGGTCCCGGTGCCCTTCAGGCGGACCGGGAAGGGCTGGTAGCCGGCGGCCACGCGCGCGAGGTGCGCCTCGATCTCCGGCAGCCGCTCCCCCGGGACCCCGGTCGGCGGGACGAGGGTGACGTGGGTGGGGATGCCGTGCGCGGCCCGGTCCCCGAAGCCGGCGCGCCGCTCCTGGAGCAGGCTGCCGTAGGGCTCCGGGACCGCGATCGAAACGCCGAGCGTTACGGTCCCCACGTCGTTCTCCTCCGTCGTCCGTCGCCTTGGTGCGACTCGTGTGCGGTGGTGCAGCCGCCAGTGTGCGGCCTGCACCGCCCTCGTGGCCAGGGTCTTCGGACTCAGTGCTTGGCGGGCAGGAAGCCGATGCGCTCGTACGTCTGCGCGAGCGTCTCGGCGGCGACCGCGCGGGCCTTCTCCGCGCCCTTGGCCAGGACCGAGTCCAGCGTCTCCGGGTCGTCCAGGTATTCCTGGGTGCGGGTCCGGAACGGCGTGACGAACTCCACCATCACCTCGGCGAGGTCCGTCTTGAGCGCGCCGTACATCTTGCCCTCGTAGTCCTCCTCCAGCTCCGGGACGCCCTTCCCGGTGAGGGTGGACATGATGGTGAGGAGGTTGGAGACGCCGGCCTTGTTCTCCGGGTCGAAGCGGATCACCGTGTCGGTGTCGGTGACGGCGCTCTTCACCTTCTTGGCGGTGGCCTTCGGGTCGTCCAGGAGGTTGATGAGGCCCTTCGGCGTGGAGGCCGACTTGCTCATCTTGACCGAGGGGTCCTGGAGGTCGTAGATCTTCGCCGTCTCCTTGAGGATGTACGGCGAGGGGATCGTGAAGGTGTCGCCGAAGCGCCCGTTGAACCGCTCCGCGAGGTCGCGGGTCAGCTCGATGTGCTGGCGCTGGTCCTCGCCGACCGGGACCTCGTTCGCCTGGTAGAGCAGGATGTCCGCGACCTGGAGGACCGGGTACGTGAAGAGGCCGACGGTGGCGCGGTCGGCGCCCTGCTTGGCGGACTTGTCCTTGAACTGGGTCATGCGGGAGGCCTCGCCGAAGCCGGTGAGGCAGTTCATGACCCAGCCGAGCTGGGCGTGCTCGGGCACGTGGCTCTGGACGAAGAGGGTGCAGCGCTCCGGGTCGAGGCCGGCGGCGAGGAGCTGGGCGGCGGCGAGCCGGGTGTTGGCGCGCAGCTCGGCGGGGTCCTGCGGGACCGTGATCGCGTGCAGGTCGACGACCATGTAGAAGGCGTCGTGCGTCTCCTGCAGGGCGACCCACTGGCGTACGGCGCCGAGGTAGTTGCCGAGGTGGAACGAGCCCGCGGTGGGCTGGATTCCGGAGAGGACGCGCGGACGCTGCTGCATGGCGGAGCCATCCCCCTGGGGGTGGTGGTGGGCGACGGGCGGGCTGTCAAAGGCCATGCACATCATTCTCTCAGGTGCGCGGGGCGTCCCGGACTGCCGGTGCCCCGGGCGGGGCGGGGGCGCGGCCCGTCCCCGGGCTCCGGGGCGCGGTGCTCCGGCCCCGGCCGTCCCGGTCCCGACCGCCGGGAGGCGCGGACGCCCCCGGCCCGCGGGACCGGGCGGGCCCCGTTCGGCTCGACGCCCGGGCCCCCCGCGGACGCCCCCGGCCCGCGGGACCGGGACCGCGGGGCGCGCGGCGGACCGCGCGCCCCGCGCCGGGGGTCAGACCGGGAGGCCCGGCGCCGGGAAGCCGGCCATCAGGCCGGCGACCTCGTCGCGGATCACGGCGAGGGCCTCCTCGTCGCCCCGGCCGGCGGCCGTGACGCCCCGGTCGATCCAGTCCGCGACCAGCGGCATGTGCTCCGTGCCGAGGCCCCGGGAGGTGAGGGCGGGGGTGCCGACGCGGATGCCGGAGGGGTCGAAGGGCTTCCGGGGGTCGTAGGGGACGGTGTTGTGGTTGACGACGATGCCGGCCCGGTCGAGGGCCTTGGCGGCGGTCTTGCCCGGGACGCCCCTGGAGGTGAGGTCCATCAGGATCAGGTGGTTGTCGGTGCCGCCGGAGACCAGGTCGAAGCCGTGGGCGAGGAGGGCGTCGGCGAGGGCCCGCGCGTTGGCGACGACGGCGTGGGCGTAGGTGCGGAAGGAGGGCAGGGAGGCCTCGCGCAGGGCCACGGCGATGGCGGCGGTGGTCTGGTTGTGCGGGCCGCCCTGGAGGCCGGGGAAGACGGCCCGGTCGAGGGCCCTGGCGTGTTCCTCGCGGGACAGGAGCATGGCGCCGCGCGGGCCGCGCAGGGTCTTGTGGGTGGTCGTGGAGATCACGTCCGCGTGCCCGGCCGGGGACGGGTGGGCGCCGCCCGCGATCAGGCCGGCGATGTGGGCGACGTCGGCGACGAGGACGGCGCCGGCCTCGCGGGCGATCTCGCCGAAGGCGGCGAAGTCGATGGTCCGGGGCAGCGCGGTGCCGCCGCAGAAGATCACCTTCGGGCGCTCCCTGAGGGCGGTCTCGCGGACCTCGTCGAGGTCGACGAGCCCGTTGTCGCGGCGCACGCCGTACTGGACGCCCCGGAACCACGAGCCGGTCGCGGAGACGCCCCAGCCGTGGGTGAGGTGGCCGCCCATGGGCAGGGCCATGCCCATGACGGTGTCGCCGGGCTCGGCGAAGGCCAGGTACACGGCGAGGTTGGCCGGGGAGCCGGAGTAGGGCTGGACGTTGGCGTGGTCGGTGCCGAAGAGGGCCTTGGCGCGTTCGACGGCGAGGGTCTCGACCTTGTCGACGTTCTGCTGGCCCTCGTAGTAGCGGCGGCCGGGGTAGCCCTCGCTGTACTTGTTCTGGAGGACGGTGCCGGAGGCTTCGAGGACGGCGGCGGAGACGTAGTTCTCGCTGGGGATGAGGCGCAGGGTCTCGGCCTGGAGCCGCTCCTCGGCGCCGACGAGGGCGGCGAGTTCGGGGTCGGCGGCGGTGAGGGCGGGGTGGGCCGCGGCGCCCTCGGCGGCGGTGGTCCCGGTGGGGACGGCTGTGGTGGTGACGGTCACGGTGGTGTTCTCCGGGCGTGTTCGGGGTCCCGGGACACCACGCGGGGCGCGGCGCCGTCCGGGACGTCGGTCCCGGGACGCCCAGGCGGGCGGCGTCTCGTGCGGTCTGCCGCGCGCGGCTCCCCCGGGGTCGTTTCCCCGTACGCCAGTCGCCGCGCGTGCCGACAGGGTAACGGGCGCGCCGCGGGCGAGGTTTCCCCGTCCGGCATCCGAGCGACGATAGAAAAAGGGACCGCGCCCGCCCCGGGCCGCAGGACGAACGGAGACCCCGTGTCGAGGACAGCAGACGCGATCGCTTCGGCGGAGGCGCACAGCGCCCACAACTACCACCCCCTCCCGGTCGTCGTCGCCTCGGCGGACGGCGCCTGGATGACCGATGTCGAGGGCCGCCGGTACCTCGACCTGCTCGCCGGGTACTCGGCGCTCAACTTCGGGCACGCCAACCGGCGTCTGATCGACGCGGCGAAGGCCCAGCTGGAGCGGGTGACGCTGACCTCGCGCGCCTTCCACCACGACCGGTTCGCCGACTTCTGCGCGCGGCTCGCGGAGCTGTGCGGCAAGGAGGCGGTGCTGCCGATGAACACCGGCGCGGAGGCGGTGGAGACGGCGGTGAAGACGGCCCGGAAGTGGGGGTACGAGGTGAAGGGCGTGCCGGACGGGCACGCGAAGATCGTGGTGGCGGCGAACAACTTCCACGGCCGGACGACGACGATCGTGAGCTTCTCGACGGACCACGAGGCGCGGGACCACTACGGGCCGTACACGCCGGGGTTCGAGATCGTGCCGTACGGGGACCTGACGGCCCTGGAGGCGGCGGTCACCGAGAACACGGTGGCGGTGCTCCTCGAGCCGATCCAGGGCGAGGCGGGGGTCCTGGTCCCGCCGGCCGGTTATCTGCCGGGGGTGCGGGAGCTGACGCGCCGGAGGAACGTGCTGTTCGTGGCGGACGAGATCCAGTCGGGCCTCGGCCGCACGGGGAGGACGTTCGCGTGCGAGCACGAGGGCGTGGTCCCGGACGTGTACCTGCTCGGGAAGGCGCTGGGGGGCGGGGTGGTGCCGGTGTCGGCGGTGGTCGCGGACCGCGACGTGCTCGGGGTCTTCCGGCCGGGCGAGCACGGTTCGACCTTCGGCGGGAACCCGCTGGCCTGCGCGGTGGCCCTGGAGGTGATCGCGATGCTGCGGACGGGCGAGTACCAGGAGCGGGCGGCGGAGCTCGGCGAGCACCTCCACGCCGAGCTGGGACTGCTCGTGGGCGGCGGCGCGGTGCGGGCGGTGCGCGGGCGGGGCCTGTGGGCCGGGGTGGACGTCGATCCGTCGAAGGGGACGGGCCGGGAGATCTCGGAGCGGCTGATGGAGCGCGGGGTCCTGGTGAAGGACACCCACGGTTCCACGATCCGGATCGCCCCGCCGCTGGTCGTCTCGAAGGAGGACCTGGACTGGGGGCTCGAACAGCTCCGGGCGGTGCTGTCGGCCTGACCGGACCCGTGGCGGGGCCGGCCGGCCCCGTCACAGGATCACGTGCGGCAGGAAGCGGGCGTACTCGTCGGTGACGGGGCCCGCCGACTCGCGGATGCCGAGGCCCGCCGCCTCGTCCCGGACGACCCAGGCGCCGAGCACCACCCGGTTGCCGTCGAAGTCGGGGAGCGGGGCCAGGGCCTGGTAGCAGCAGGCCTCCCCGTCCCGCACGAAGGGTTCCGTGCCGGCCTCGTGGAGGGTGACGCCCGCGCCCTCGCGGCCGAGCAGCGGTTTGGCGGCCCAGCCCGTGGTGGCGGCGAGTTCGCGCGGGCCGTCGAGGTAGGAGGGCAGCAGGTTGGGGTGGCCCGGGTACAGCTCCCACAGGATCGCGAGGAGCGCCTTGTTGGAGAGCAGCATCTTCCAGGCGGGCTCGATCCAGCAGGTGGTGCCGGTGCCGCCGCCGTTGTCGAGGGTGTCCAGGACGTGCCGGCCGAAGCGGTCGGTGGTCAGCCACTCCCACGGGTAGAGCTTGAAGCAGCTGCGGAGGAAGCGGAGCCGGTCGTCCACGAAGCGGCGCGAGAGCCGGTCCCAGCCGATCCGCTCGACGGAGAGCGCCTCGGTCTCCAGGCCGGCCTGCTGGGCGGTCTCGCGCAGGTAGGCGACCGTCATCAGGTCCTCGCCCAGCTCGTCGCCGTCCGAGTGGACGAAGTGGACGGGGCCGGGCGGCAGGAGGTGGGCCTGCTGCTTCCAGGCGTCCACCAGCCGTTCGTGGAGGGAGTTCCACTGGTCGGCGCCGGGGAACCGCTCCTCCATCCAGAACCACTGCGGGCTGGCGGCCTCGACGAGCGAGGTGGGGGTGTCCGCGTTGTACTCCAGCATCCTGGCCGGGCCCGTGCCGTCGTAGTGCAGGTCGAACCGGCCGTAGATCGTGGGAAGTTCGGCGCGGCGGTGCCAGGACTCGGCGACCAGCGCGGCCAGTGCGGGGTCGGTGATGCCCAGATCGGAGAAACGTTCCCGCTCGACGATGTGCGCGGCGGCCGCGAGGCACATCCCGTGCAGCTCCTCGACGGTCTCCTCCAGGGCCTCGACCTCGGGCAGGCTGAAGGAGTAGTACGCGCTCTCGTCCCAGTACGGGCGCAGCGAACCGTCCGGGTAGCGGGTCAGGGGATAGACGAGCCCCTGCTCCTCGACGGTCCGCTGCCAGCCGGGGCGGGGCTCGATGGTGTGGCGTCGCATGGTCCGGGCCGCCTCAGCCGCCGCTCGAACCGGAGCAGCCGAAGCCGCCCCTGTCGACGGCGGTCTTGTCGAAGCTGCCGCCGCTGACCTTCTTGTCGCGGACGGAGCCGCCGTAGTAGTACGAGCCGCGGGTGCCGCCGTCGTCGTCGTCCCTCCCGCCGCCGTCGCACCGGTAGGTGGGCAGCTCCTCCCGGGACAGCGGGTCCACGCACCGCTTGTCCGGTTCGCTGCCGCACGAGGTGATCGCCGCCGCCAGCACGCCCATCCCTCCGAGCACGACCGTGCTCGACCTCAGCCTCCGCATGTTCCGACGCCCTCCCCTTCGCGATCGCGACCGGCGCGCTCACGCCGCTCGCGACCGCACAGTGTAGGCGGGCGCCTCCCGGCCCCGCCGTCCGGAGCCGTTCCGCGCTCCCGGAAGGCGGCGCGCCCCCGCCCGGCCGTCCGTTCCGGCGCGGCCGCCGCGTCCCCGGGGTCCGCCCGTGCCGGGAGGCGGGCGCGGGTCCGCCCGCTACCCGGTGCGGAGGGGAAGCGTGCGCAGGAGGGCCTCCAGGGCTCCCGGCCAGGCGCTGTCCGACGGGGTGGCGTAACCGACGACGAGGCCGTCCGGGGCCCGGGCCGCGCCGGGACGGCGGTAGTCGCCGAGGCCCTGCACGGCGAGGCCGTGCCAGGCGGCGGAGCGCAGGGCCTCCCGTTCGGTGCCCGGCGGGAGGGTGAGGACGGCGTGGAGCCCGGCCGCGATCCCGCCGACCCGGGTCTCCGGGGAGCGGGCGGCCACCGCCGCCACGAGCTGGTCGCGGCGCCGCCGGTAGCGCAGCCGCATCGCCCGCACGTGCCGGTCGTACGCCCCCGAGCCCAGGAACTCCGCGAGCGCCAGCTGGTCCGGCGTCCCGGACACCTGGTCCGCGGCCCTCTTCACCTCCACCACCTCGTCCACCAGGTCCTCCGGCAGGACCATCCAGGCGAGGCGGAGGGCGGGCGCGAGGGACTTGCTGGCGGTGCCGAGGTACACGACCCGTCCGGGATCGAGGCCCTGGAGGGCGCCCACCGGCTGCCGGTCGTAGCGGAACTCCCCGTCGTAGTCGTCCTCCAGGACGAAGCCGCCCGATCCCCGCGCCCAGTCGACCACGGCCGCCCGCCGGTCCGGCGGCAGGGCGCCGCCGAGCGGGAACTGGTGGGCCGCCGTCATGAGGACCGCCCCGCAGCCGTCGAGGTCCGCCTCCCGGACGCTCGTGCCCTCCGCGTCGAAGGGCAGGACGGGGGTGTCGAGCCCCGCCCGGCCGAGGGCGTCGGCGTGGAGCCCGAGCCCGTACGACTCCACCGCCGCGGCCCGTGCGCCCCGGGCCCGCAGCACCTGCCCGAGCAGCGACAGGCCGTGCGTGAACCCGGCGCAGACCACGATCCGTTCGGGCCGGGCGTGCACGCCGCGCGCGCGGGCGAGGTACTCGGCGAGCGCGGTGCGCAGTTCGGTCCGGCCGCGCGGGTCCCCGTACCCGAAGGCCTCGTGGGGGGCGGCGGCGAGGGCGCGCCGGTACGCCTTGAGCCAGTCGGCGCGGGGGAAGGAGGCGAGGTCGGGGGTGCCGGCCTTGAGGTTGTGGGCGGGGGCGGCGGGCCGGGGGGCGTGCGCCCGGGACCGGGGCGCCGGGGCGCGCGGGGCGGCGCGGCGGGCGACCCGGGTGCCGGAGCCCTGCCGGGCGGTCAGCCAGCCCTCGGCGACCAGCTCCGCGTACGCGTCGGCGACGGTGTTGCGGGCGATGCCGAGGTCGGCGGCGAGCGAACGGGAGGACGGCAGCCGGGTGCCCGCCTCCAGGCGCCCGCCGCGCACCGCTTCCCGCAGGGCTTCCGTGAGGCCCGCGCGCAGGCGCGGCCCGCGCGGCTCCAGATGGAGGTCGGCCCCGAAAGTGGACCAGTCGTTCGCCATGGAAATGGACCATACTCCTGCGCCAAACGGCTCCTACCGTGACGTCATGACGACCACGAGACAGTCCGCCGCGCCGGACGGGCGGGCCGGGTACGCCCACGCCCACGCGCCCCGGCTCCTCCTCGCCGAGCGGGTCCCCGACTTCTACCGGGCGATGACCCGGCTGGAGGCGGCGGCCGCGAAGGACATCGACCCCGTCCTGTACCACCTGATCAAGATCCGGGCCTCGCAGATCAACCACTGCGCGTTCTGCGTCGACATGCACAGCAAGGACGCGCTGGCGGAGGGCGAGAGCGTGGAGAGGATCGTGCAGCTCTCCGCCTGGGAGGAGTCGCGGCACTTCTACACCGACCGGGAGCTGGCGGCGCTCGCCCTGACCGAGGCCGTCACCGTCCTCACCGACGGCTTCGTCCCCGACGAGGTGTACGCGCGGGCCGCCGCCCATTTCGACGAGACCGAACTGGCCCGGGTCATCGCCGCCGTCGTCACCATCAACGCCTGGAACCGGATCGGCGTCACCACCCGGATGACGCCCGGCCACTACGCCCCGCGCTCCTCGTGAGCCCCCCGCGCGGGCCGGCGGCCCGCGCGGGGACTCCGGAGGGGGCCGGGATCAGTACGGGCCGGGCCGGAAGAAGTCCAGGGCCACGCGGAGCACTTCGCGCTGCTTCGGCCAGTCCCCCTCCGGGCCGGCGGCCAGGATCGCGTAGTGGTTGCCGTCCTCCGCCGTGAACGCCCGGTCGACCACCTTGCGGCGCCCTCCCTCGCGGGAGTACGCGTACACCAGTTCGGCGGCGTCGGCCGGGGCGTCCGGGTCGCCGGTGACCCGTTCGAGGCTGATCTCCTCGTAGCCGGGCTTGGCCGTCCTGCTGTTCTCGGAGACCGCGCGCAGGGCGTCGTACGGCGTCAGGCCCCGCTCGGTGACGACGAAGACCTGGAGCAGGCTCCGGCCGTCCGGCGCGTTGTAGAAGACGCCCTGGTCGGACTCGGTGCGGTTCCAGCCCTCGGGCACGCCGATCGTGAAGCTCTTGAGGTCCTTCACGGCCCGGTAGCCGGGCGGGGGCACGTCGTCCCCGGCCGTGGCCGTGGCGGGGGCGGAGGCCGACGGCGCCGGCCCGGACGGGACGTCCTCCGTCTCCGGGGTGACGGAGACGGAGACCTCCGGGCCCGCCACCGGGGGCTTCCCCCCGTCCCCGCCCCGGACGAACCAGACGCCGGCGGAGCCCGCCGCCAGGACGGCCACGGCCACCCCGGCCGCGACCGCGGCCCCCGGGCGGGGCCGGGAGGGCCCGGCCGCGACCGGGGGCGGGACCGGCGGCGCGGGCGGGACCAGGGGGGCGGCGGGGTACGGCGGGCCGCCCGCACCGGGGCCGTGCTCCGGCCCGTGCGCCGGAACGTGCTCCGGCCCGTGCGCGGGGACGTGTTCGGGCCCGTACGCCGGCCCGTGCACGGCCGGGTACTCCGGCGGTGGCGGCTGCGGAGGGACGACCGGACCGCTCCCCCCGCCGCCTCCGGCCGCCGGGGCGCCGGGGCCGTGCCCCGTTTCCCAGCGCTGCGCCTCGTCGTTCCAGCGGAGCCCGCCCGCCCCGCCGCCCCCGTGTCCGCTCATCTCACCCTCCGAGCAGGGCGGCGACGGCCTGCCCCACGGCCACGCCCGAGGCGAGGACGCCGGTGACGGCGCCGGCGTCGGCGAGGGCGCGGCGCAGACGGGTCAGGCGGCCGGTGTCCGCGCGGCCGGTGCCCTCGATCTCGTCCTCGGCGTCGGAGAGTTCGGCGTCCAGGGCGGAGGTCTGCTCGGAGGGGACGACCCCTCCCAGGTCGGCGCGGAGCCTGCGGATGGCGCGGAGCAGTTCCTCCTGCCCGGGGTCGCGGGCCGGCCGGTCGCCGGTCACGGTGCTGGTGACGGTGTTGTGGTCGCCGATGGTGACGTTGCCACCGGTGTTGGTGACGTGAACGCCGTTGCGGCGGGGGTCGTTGTCGGTGTCAGCCACGGTCGCCTCCGGTGGTCGGGGTGGTGAAGGTCCTGCTGGTGACGGTGTTGTGGTTGCCCAGGGTGACGTTGCCCTTGGTGTTCTCGATGAACGTGCCGCCCTCGGCGACGTGGACGATCTTCTGCTCGAACTCGGCGGTCTCGTAGCCCGCTTCGCGGAGGGCGGCCGTCACGCCGTTCGCGACCCGGTCCTGCACGCTCTTCAGGTAACGGCTGATGTCCATCTCCTGGAACAGCGAGGCGTCGTCGTCGGAGCCGAGTTCGCGGACCGACGCCGCCGGCCCCTCGGGCAGCGCGTTGGTGTGGCCGCCGGTCAGCACCTGCCACAGGTGGACGAGCCCGCGCCAGAGCGTCACCACGGCGTCCCCGGCGGAGCGCGGGGTCCGGCCGAGGGCCCACACGGCCCTGCCGAAGCGGTGGTTGTGCCGGTAGCGGTGGGCGATCCGGTCGGCGTACCGGTAGAGCGGCTTCACGGGCCGCAGGACGTGCGGGGCGACCTCCAGCATCAGCATGCCGCCCTGCGTGTGGACCCGGACGAAGACGGTCGTGACGATCTCCTCGCCCCAGCCGCCGACCCGGACGCGGAGGAAGTGGCGGCGGGTCTCGCCGCCCTCCTCGATGGAGCCCGACCGGTGCGCCTCGAACCCCTCCGGGGTGTACGGGGCCGCGGTGCGGGCCGGGAGCCCGTCGACGGGCAGGAAGACGACCTCGTCGATCTCCAGCTCGCGCAGCCGGTCCCGCACGGCCGCCCGGAGCTGCGGCGAGCCGTGCGGGGAGGGCACGCGCAGCGCCTCCACGAGCGGGACGACGTGCCGCATGATGGCGCTGTTGTCGAGCGGTTCGGGCGTCCGGCCGTCCAGGTCCTTGCGCGGGCGCAGCTCGATGGAGAGCGACCACGGCTCGTACGGTTCGCCGGCGCCGCAGAACGGGTCGTCGGCCCCGTACATGACCAGCCGCGCGTGCTGCTCGGTCCGGATGCGGTCGCGCAGCCGGCGGAAGCGGGCCCCCTCGGCCCGTTCGGCCGGGTCGGCGCCCTGGTCGGGGAAGCGTTCCCGGGAGAGTTCCTGGGTGAGCGCGCGGGCGAACTGGCCGCGCCGGGCGGCCACCGCCCAGGCCACGAGGAGCGGCACGGCGATGGTGATCCACACCTCCAGCCCGCCGATGCCCAGCAGTCCGTCCGCCACCAGGGCGACGGCGAGGTTCAGGACCTCGCCCGTCTCGGAGAGGTCGCCGAGGAGCTCCCAGCGGGACTCCTCGCCGGCCAGGGCCAGGAGGAGGAGCAGCAGCACCGACTGGAGGAGCAGGAGCCGCCCGTACCAGCGCAGCACGAAGGCGGCGACGAGCCGGTACACGGGGGCGGCGGCGGACCGGCCGCGGACCCGGCGGGCGAGGCCGAGCACCAGGAAGGGCACGACGACGAGGAGGATCAGGCCCTTGGTGAGCGGGAGCGCGACGGTCCAGAGGGCCAGGACGCAGGCGGCCCAGCCGAGTTCGACGCGGCGGGCGCGCAGCGCGTGGGCGAGGACGCGTCCCGCGTCGTAGCCGAGGGAGGGGGCGGCGAACCGCTCCTCGTGGACGTACAGCTCGTCGATGACCGCGTCGCGGAAGCCCTCGTCGAGGTACGTGCCGGCGCAGAGCAGCCGGGTCGCCTCGCTGGCGGCCGGCGCGCGGTGCGGATCGGCGGCCGGGTGGGGACCGGGCGGCGGGCCGGGCGGCGGGCCGGGCTGATGGGGTACGGACGACTGGGCCAAGGTTCCCCCGGTGGTGTGCAACTTTCCCTGTTCACCGGCCGGTTCGGCCGGTGCCGGGGGCACAGCATAGGGGAGGCCGGAGCTCCCTGTCGGCGGAAAAAACGGCGCCCCCGGTCCGTACGGTCGGTCGTACGGGCCGGGGGCGCCGGAATCGCGGAGCCGAAAAGGCGCCGGAAGGGGGACGGACTCAGATGAGGCCGAGCTCGCGGACCGCGTCGCGCTCCTCGGCGAGCTCCCGCACGGAGGCGTCGATGCGGGTACGGGAGAAGTCGTTGATCTCCAGGCCCTGGACGATCTCGTACGCGCCGTCCTTGCAGGTGACGGGGAAGGACGAGATGAGGCCCTCGGGGACGCCGTAGGAGCCGTCCGACGGGATGCCCATGGAGACCCAGTCGCCCTCGGCGGTGCCGTTGACCCAGGTGTGGACGTGGTCGATGGCGGCGTTCGCGGCGGAGGCGGCGGAGGACGCGCCGCGGGCCTCGATGATCGCGGCGCCGCGCTTGGCGACGGTCGGGATGAAGGTGTCGGCCAGCCACGCCTCGTCGGCGACGACCTCGGCGGCGTTCTTGCCGGCGATCTCCGCGTGGAAGATGTCCGGGTACTGGGTCGCGGAGTGGTTGCCCCAGATGGTGAGGCGCTTGATGTCGTCGACCGACGCGCCGGTCTTCTGCGCGAGCTGGCTGAGCGCGCGGTTGTGGTCCAGGCGGGTCATCGCGGTGAAGCGCGAGGCCGGCACGTCCGGGGCGGCGGCCTGGGCGATGAGGGCGTTGGTGTTGGCCGGGTTGCCGACGACGAGGACCTTGATGTCGTCCGCGGCGTGGTCGTTGATGGCCTTGCCC
The DNA here is from genome assembly GCF_055562975.1 of Streptomyces sp. NPDC014907. Classification (NCBI taxonomy): domain Bacteria; kingdom Bacillati; phylum Actinomycetota; class Actinomycetes; order Kitasatosporales; family Streptomycetaceae; genus Streptomyces; species Streptomyces sp. NPDC014907. The sequence continues at coordinate 856,380 of NZ_JBVHEG010000001.1, forward strand.
TGCGGCTTGAAGATGCCGCCGTTGGCGGAGAGCAGGTCGCCGCGCTCCATGCCCTTGGTGCGGGGGCGGGCGCCGACGAGCAGCGCGACGTTGGCGCCCTCGAAGCCCTGGTTCGGGTCGTCGAAGATGTCGATGCCCTTGAGCAGCGGGAACGCGCAGTCGTCGAGCTCCATGGCGGTGCCCTCGGCGGCCTTGACGCCCTGCGGGATCTCGAGGAGGCGCAGCTTGACCGGCACGTCCGCGCCGAGCAGGTGGCCGGAGGCGATGCGGAAGAGCAGCGCGTAGCCGATCTGGCCGGCCGCGCCGGTCACGGTGACATTCACGGGAGTGCGGGTCATGGCGATCTCCGTAAGACAGCTGGCGGTGGGGGTCCCTGCCCCTGGTGCGGGATACCCCTCCTGATCGATCGGTGTCTCGATGTGAAGAGATATCCAGCGGTCAGGCTATCCGACCCCGGCCCCCCTGAACCCCCACCCCGTTGTGGTCCGGCTCACTGCCACCCGTCCGCGTGGCGCGCCCCCGGGCCGGCGGGTGACGCGCGGAGGGGCGGCCCGTGGCGCGCGGGACGGCCGGCGGGCGGCACGCGGGACGGCCGGCGGGCGCGGGCGCGTTCCTCAACGGCCTTTCGTGCAGGCCTCGTCGCCTCCCGCGAGGGCGCCGCAGGCCCGTACGACCGCGCCGGGCGCGTCGGCGAGCATCGGGGTGTACGCGTCGGTCCTCACCGCCGCCCCGGCGGCGCCCTCCGGAACGATGGCGCCCCGGACGGCGCCCCCGACCTCGACGGTGACGCTGTCGCCGGGGGCGGCGCCGGTGATCCGGGCCCAGGAGGCCGCGCAGGCGGCGCTGTGGCGGACCTCGACCCGGGCGGCGCCGACGCGGACGCGGGCGACGGTGGTGGCGAGGGGGCCGCCGCAGCCCATCGCCTCGGGGTCCCGCCCGGCGCAGTCGGCGCCGGAGCACCTCACCCCCGCGGGGAGGTCCGTACGGCGCGTGGGGCTCGGGGCCGGGGTGGTGGACGGGGCGGCCGCGCGCCCGTCCCCGCCGTCCGTGCCGCCGTCGCCGCCCAGGTCCACGAGGAGGAGGGCGGCGGTGACGACGAGCAGGGCGCCGAGGCACCCGGCCACGCGGAGGAGCACGGTCGCGGCCCGGCGGCGGGGGGCGGGAGGGGACGCGGCACCGGGTGAGGGCGGGTCACCGGGCGACGGCGGGACGCCGGGCGAGGGCGGGACGCCGGGCGAGGGCGGGACGCCCGGCGAGGGCGGGACGCCCGGCGAGGGCGGGACGCCGGGCGAGGGCGGGACGCCCGGCGAGGGTGGGACTCCGGGTGAGGAGGGGACTCCGGGTGAGGAGGGGACTCCGGGTGAGGGCGGGGGCACGGCCCCGGGCGGGGGTGCCGGGGCGGGGCCGGGCGGGGGTACGCGCGCGGGCGCGGGAGCCGGGGGTTCCGCCGGGTCCGGACCGCCGAGGCGCCGGAGCCGCACGGTGCGGTCGTCGTGGACAACGGGCCCCGTGCCACCGGGCCCCGTGCCACCGGGCCCTCCGGCGGCCGGTGCTCCCGTGACCGGTGCTCCGGCGACCGGCTCTCCGGCGGCCGGTGCTCCGGCGACCGGCCCTCCGACGGCCTGTGCTCCCGTGACCGACGCTCCTGCGACCGACCCTCCTGCGACCGGTTCTCCCGCCGCGGGTCCTCCGGCGACGGGCTCTCCACCGGTCCGTCCTCCGTCGCCCGGGTTCCCACCGGTCGGGTTCCCGCCCACCGGGTTTCCGCCCACCGGGCCCGTGGGGGAAGCGGAACGGGTCCTCGCCCGTTCGGCGCGCTCCCACTGGGCCGCGAGTTCCCCCGGGTCGGCGCCGGTGACCTCCGCGAGGGCGGCCACGACCGCGCGCGGTACGGGCCGACGGGCGTTCAAGTAGGCGTCCCACTGGGAGCGTTCGCGTCCGGTGCGTTCGGCGACGGCCACGACGCCGAGGCCGCTGCGGTCGATGAGGCGGCGCATCCGCTCGGTGAACGCGCGCGTCTCCGGGTCGAGTTCGTCCGGAAGCGCCTTCCAGCCAGGCATGTACGGCCCCCTCGTCCCCTGCTCGCCGTTCCCCGTCGTCGTTCCGTCCGCCGTCCCGAAGGATGGCAGCTTCCGGGGCGGCGCGCGCCCGGAAGCGCGGCCGAAGTAGCGGAATGGTCACTTCCGTGCCACAGCGCGCCGACGGGCCTTGTACCGGCGTTGGCACGTACATGACCCTTGATCACGTCGGCGCCCGCCCTCCCACGGGGGAGAGGGCGGGCGCCGCACACCTCGCGAACCGGAAGCCGGGACCTACGTCACCGTCAGGTGGAGCACGTCCTCCAGGAACGGAATCCGCAGCCAGGGGCCCGGCTGCACCATGAGCGCGAGCAGCACGATCAGGCCGCCCATCACCCCGTACGTGATCATGTCCGTGAAGCGGGACCGGACCGCGAGCATCCCCACCGACGGCACCACGCGCCGCATCACGGCGCCCGTCAGGAGCGCGACCCCGACCAGGATCGCCCCCACCCGGAAGGACTGCGGGAACGCGTCCGTGCCCACCAGGAGGAGCCCCGCCCCGGCGAGGCAGAGGACGACGAGCAGCGGCCACTGGCGCGCGGGCGCGGGGGCGTCGCCGGGCGCGGCCCGGCCGCCGCCCTCGGGGCGCGCGGTGCCGGCGGTGACGACGGTGGGCGGGGGCCGCCGCACGCCGCGCCTCGTCCCGGGCTGCGGCTCGGGCTGCGGCTCGGGCGGCTCCGGAGTCCCGGAGCCCACGTCAGAGCGCCGCGGCCGCGCGCTCGGCGGCCTCGACGACGTTGACGAGGAGCTGCGCGCGGGTCATCGGCCCCACGCCGCCCGGGTTGGGGGAGATCCAGGCGGCCACCTCGGCGACGCCGGGGTGCACGTCGCCGAGGATCTTGCCCTCGGCGTTGCGCGAGACGCCGACGTCGAGGACGGCCGCGCCCGGCTTCACGTCCTCCGGCTTGATCAGGTGCGGCACGCCCGCCGCCGCGATGATGATGTCGGCGTTGCGCAGGTGTGCCGAGAGGTCCCGGGTGCCGGTGTGGCACTGGGTCACGGTCGCGTTCTCGGACCGGCGGGTGAGCAGCAGCGGCATCGGGCGCCCGATGGTGACGCCGCGTCCGACGACCACGACCTCGGCGCCGTCGATCTCCACGCCGTGGCGGCGCAGCAGGGTAATGACGCCGTTGGGCGTGCAGGGCAGCGGGGCGGGCTCGTTGAGCACGAGGCGGCCGAGGTTGGTCGGGTGCAGGCCGTCCGCGTCCTTCTCCGGGTCCATCAGTTCCAGGACGCGGTTCTCGTCGATGCCCTTGGGCAGCGGGAGCTGGACGATGTACCCCGTGCACTCCGGGTCCTCGTTGAGTTCCCGGACGACCGCCTCGATCTCCTCCTGGGTGGCGGTGGCGGGGAGCGTGCGCTGGATGGAGGCGAGTCCGACCTGTGCGCAGTCACGGTGCTTTCCGGCCACGTACTTCTGGCTCGCCGGGTCGTCGCCGACCAGGAGGGTGCCGAGTCCGGGCGTGACGCCCTTCTCCTTGAGGGCCGCCACGCGGACGGTCAGGTCGGACTTGATCGCGGCCGCTGCGGCCTTGCCATCGAGAATCTGGGCGCTCATGGGGACATCTTCCCGGATGCCACCCGTCATGTTCCAATTCACCGGCGCCGGACGGCCGCGGCACGGGACGAAAGGTTGCACTCGTACAACTCCGCGTCATGACGACTGGACAAAAAGTCGAGGTTGCGACGACGATGACCGGCGTAGTACCGCGGAAAGTGCCGGGGGGAAATCCGCTCAATAGTCGTGAAGGTCCTCCGCGCGGGCCGCGTCGTCCCCGCACAGAAAAACCCACGGAGGAATCGCGCGATGAGTTTCGGCGACCCGAACAACCCCTACGGACAGCCCCAGGACCAGGGTCAGGGCCAGCAGCCCGGCTACGGCTACCCCCAGCAGGCGCCGCAGGGCGTGCCGCAGCAGGGTTACGGCTACCCCCAGCAGCCGGGCGCGTACCCGCAGGCTCCGGGCACGCTTCAGGCCAACAACGGTTACATCAACCTGCACGGCCTCGGCACCGTCCAGGTCGCCTCGATGGGTCTGCGGTTCGCCGCGCGCCTGATCGACGGCGTGGCCATCGGCGTCATCTCGTGGGTCCTGTCGCTGGTCGGTCTCGCCGGCGTGATGGGCGCGGCCGAGTCCATCGAGGACTGCGCGAAGCTCGACCCGATGACCCCGGCCTACCAGACCTGCATCAACGACCAGGCCGCCGCAGCGGGTGGCATATTCGCCGCCTTCTTCGGCTTCCTCTTCCTGATCTTCATCGCCACCATGCTGTACGAGTGGCTGATGATCGCGTTCGTCGGCGCCACCCTCGGCAAGATGGCGCTCGGTCTCCGTGTCGTCAAGGAGGCCACGGGCGGCAAGCCGGGCGTCGGCGGCGGCTTCATCCGCTGGATCATCCCGATGGTCGGCGCGATCCTCTGCGGCATCGGCCAGCTCCTGGTCTACCTGTCGCCGTTCTTCGACAACTCCGGCAAGCTGCAGGGCTGGCACGACCGTGCCGCGGGCACGCTCGTCGTCAAGAAGTAGGTCTCCCGGCGGGTTCCCCGCCGCTCCGAGGGCCGTCCGGCACACCGCCGGACGGCCCTCGGCCGTTCTCCGGGACTCCGGGACTCCGGGACCCGTTTCCCCGGAGCTTCGGGGCCCGTTCCCCCGGGGATGCCGGGACCCGTCCCCCGGGAGTCCGGGGCCCCCGGCCTCACCCCCGCCGGAGGACCGCGAAGCCGTCCGAGCGGTGCGTGACCTCGTACCGCACCCCCGGGTGGAGCTGCGCGGCCAGCCGGACCGGGTCCTGGATCTGCTGCGACCAGCCCCGCAGGTCGTAGACGAGGTAGTCCGGGTCGACCTCCTGCGAGGAGCCCGTCCAGTAGACCCGGCGGTCCGCCGTCAGATGGGCGAGGAGCGGGACGTCCGCCTCCACGCTCACCCCCTCCGGCACCGCGTCGACCGCCGCCCGCGCCTGCTCCGCCCGGGCGTCCGTCCGGTACGTCTCCGGCTTCAGCAGGTCGCGCAGCGGGAGGTTCGCGGCGAGGACGAGCGCGACCGTCGTCGCCACCGGGACGGCGACCTTCCCGTACGAGACGAGCCAGGCGCGCGGCGAGGTCCGCACCGCGCGGACGCCGTCCACGAGGGCCGCGAAGAGGACCGGCATGAGGATCGCGCTGTAGTGCCAGTGCATGCCCCAGTGGTTGGGGTCCTGGGAGAGGAAGCGCCAGCCCAGGGTCGGCAGGACGAGCAGGACCAGCGGGGAGCGCAGGGCGAGGAAGCCGGTGATCGCCAGGAGGTGGAGGACCATCTCCCAGCGCTCCCCCGAGGCGAGGGCGCCGGCGACGACCTGCCCGAAGGAGGTGTCGGCCCCCTCCCCCGTCTTGTCGATCTTGGACCAGTAGTCGTACCGGCCGAGGCTGCTGGCCGCCGGGATCAGGACGAGGACGGTGAGGGCGAAGGCCGCCGTGCCGAAGCCGGCCAGGGCGGCGCCGAGCCGCCTGCTCCCCTTGAGGAAGAGGACCGCGCCGACCATGGCGACGGTGAGCCCCATGTCCTCCTTGACCAGGACGAGCGGGGCGGACCAGGCGGCCGCCGCCGTCCAGCGGCCGAGGAGCAGGGCCCGGCAGGCCAGGGCGAGCAGCGGGACGGCGAAGGCGATCTCGTGGAAGTCGGACTTCACCGCCTCCTGGAGCCCCCAGGAGAGCCCGTAGGCGATCGTGAGGGCGATGCCGGCGGCGCGGCTGCCGAGGACCTCCTGCGCGGTGCGGCCGACGACGACGGCGGAGGCGGCGAAGAGCGCGGCCTGCGCGAAGAGCAGGGCGACCGGCGAGGGCCAGATCCAGTACAGCGGCGCCAGCAGGGCCGTGACCGGGCTGAAGTGGTCCCCGAGTATGGGGAAGCCGGGGCCCTTGATGTCGACGACCGGCGCCCGGAACTCGGCGTACGCCCGGACGGACTGCCCGAAGATCCCGAGGTCCCAGGAGGGGGTGCGGAAGTGCGCGTACTGCACCCAGGAGTACAGGAAGCAGAGGGCGCACAGGACGGCCGCGAGGATCAGGTACGGGCGGAGCGGTACGGGCGGGAGCCGGTCCGGGGGGCCGGTGGCGGCGGTCCCGGGAGCGCCGGCGACGGCCTCCACCGCGGACCTGTTCTGTACGTCCAACACCACGCCCCCACTACCAGTGGTCGACAAAAGAGCAACCCATTAGAACAGAGACCACCCGTTCGGCGGACCTGTCGCCGGGGTTCCGGAAGGCCCCGGCCGGAGGCTCCGTAGCCGCCCGATGACGTTCTGCATTCGTTTATCGCCGCTCCCTAGCCTGGTCCCGCAGACCTCGGGGAAAGGACGCGTCATGTACAGCATCATCGTGGTGCCCGCACACGCCGCCGACCCCGGGAGCCAGATCAGGCTGGCGCCCGGCGAGAAGCTCCACTTCGGCCGCACCGCCCCGCACAGGGCCGGCGGGCGGCACCTGGACGTCCCCCACCCCGGGGTGTCCCGTACGGCCGGGGAGATCGGCGCGACCACGACCTACTGGACCCTTTCCAACTTCAGCACGGTCTCCACCTACGTGGTGGAGAACCCGGAGGGGGCGGGGGAGCACATCAAGGTGGCGCCGGGGCGGATCGACGCCCCCGTGCCGTTCGAGTTCTCCCGGGTCGTCCTGCCCGCGGGCGGCGACCTGCTCGACTTCAGCGTCTGGGCGCCCCGCCACGACTACGTGGAGCACGCGCACGCCGCCGGGGACGGCGAGCCGACCGCGCTCGCCTTCCCCCTCGACCGCTCCAAGCGCTACTTCCTCGTGCTCGTCGCCCTGTGCGAGTCCCGGCTGCGCGGCGCCCCGCACGCGCCGCTGCCGACGGCCGACCAGGTCGTGGAGCGGCTGCGTCCGCTGTGGCCGGAGGCGAACCGCGCCGCCGTCCAGTGGAACATCGACTACCTGGCCGTGAAGTTACGGCTCAAGCCCGGCGCGGACGCCGCCGACGCGGGCCGGCGCCTCAACGGCAAGAAGGAGTGCCTGGTCTCGCTGGCGCTCCGCTTCGACCTCGTGCGGGAGGACGACCTCGCGGCCCTCACGGAGGGCCGATGAGCGTCGTCCCGGTCGGCCTCGGTTCCTTCCCGCTCACCGTGGAAGCGGGCTACCGGGTCGGCGGGTGGACCGTCGAGCACCCGCTCGGCGCCGGCGCCTTCGCCAGCGTGTACGCGGCGCGACGAACGCCGGGCGCCCCGGACCCGGGGACGGTGGCGAGCCCGGAGACGGCGGCGCTCAAGTTCCTGCCGACCGGAACGTGCACCCCGCGCGCGCTGCGCCACCTCAAGGAACTCGCCGAGCGCGAGATCGAGCTGCTGAGCCGGCTACGGGCTCCCCGGCTCGTCCAGCTGTACGAGACGCTCACCGTCGACGACCCCGGCCACCCGGAACTGGACGGTGCCACCGTCCTCGTACTGGAGAAGGCCGAACGCTCCCTGTGGTCCCGCCTCGACGGGGCCGGTGCGGCCGGGCCCCTTCCCGGCGGCCCGGCCCTGCTCGTCCAGGTCTGCGAGGGGCTCCACCAGCTGCACGACGCCGGCTGGGTCCACGGCGACCTCAAACCGGGCAACGTGCTCCTGATGGCCGACGGCGGCGTCCGGCTCGGCGACTTCAGCACCGCCTGCGAGCTGGAGGGCACCCACGCCTACGGCCCCGGGTTCGCCACGCCCGACTACACGCCGCCCGAGCTGCTCTGGCCCGAGAGGGGCGTGCGCGGCGTCCGCATCCGGCCGAGCAGCGACATCTGGGCCTTCGGCGTCCTCGCCCACCTCGTCCTCACCGGCACCCACCCGTTCCCCGGCGGCACCCCGGCCGCCCGCCGCGACGCCGCCGTCCGCTACGCCCGCGGCACCGAGGACCTGCGCCTCTCCTCCGCCCTGCCCGAACCCTGGCGCCGGATCGTCGCCGACTGCCTCGGCCACACCCACGAGACCCGCGCCCCGCACGACGCCACCCTGCTCCTGGAGCGGGTGCGGGAGGCGGCGGCCGGCCGGACGCCACGGCGGCCGGGACGGGCGCGGACGCTGGTCCGCGGGACGGCGCTCGTCGTGGCCGGTACGGCGCTCGGCCTCACCGGGGGCCTGATCGCCGGGGACGGCGGGACCCCGGAGCCGGGCTACGAGCGCTGTACGCCCGGGGCCGTGTGCTTCTTCAGCCGCGAGGACGGCAAGGGCGAGATGTGCCTGTGGCAGGGCGGCGCGAAGGACTGGGCCGTCGACACCGCCGCGCGCTGCGACTGGGCGCGGACCGGGCGGATCGCCTCGGCGTACAACAACGGCTTCGGCCCGCAGGAGGGGACGGTACTGCCGGAGGTGGAGTACTACGCCGCGGCCGGACACCGGTGGCTCCTCGGCTGCCTGCGCAAGGGGACCCGGGTCAACTTCGCGGCGCCGGTGCGTCCCCGCTCGCACGAATGGGTCACGCGGTGCTCCGCACCCTCTGAGTTCTGAGTACGCGCCGGGCGGGGTGCGCGGCGACGGTGGACTCCGCCCGAACCGGCTCCGAACGCGGCCGGTTCCGAACCGAAGGAGGAAGGGTGTCCGTACGCACGGTCCTCGCACCACCGCGCACCGCCCTCGCGCTGTTCCTGGCCCTCGCGGCCGTCGCCCTCGGCCTCGCCGCCGGCACCGGCAGCGCGCGGGCCGCCGCCCCGCCGCCGGGGAAACCGGCCTTCCAGCTGCCCTTCGCCTGCGGGACGACGTGGCAGCTCGACACCTGGGCGCACGACCCCGCCCTCGACATCGTGGCCGAGGGCAACCCCGGCTCGGACGGCCTCCCCGTGTACGCCTCCGCGCCCGGCACGGTCTCGGCCGCGTACGTCCACCCCGGCTCCGGCAACACCCTCCAGATCAGCCACGGCAACGGCTGGTTCACCGCCTACTACCACCTCCGGGAAGCACCGGAGGCGTTCGTGCGGGTGGGCCAGCCGGTCACCGGTGCCACCTGGATCGGCAGCGTCGGCCGGTCGGGGAGCGCGAACGACTGGGCCCATCTCCACTACGAGCAGCGGTACCGCGCCTCCGGCCACTTCACGTACGAGTCGGACCGGGTGCCGGTCCACTTCGACGGCGTCCAGTACAGCGGCGCCGGAGCGGAGTGGCCCTCCGTCACCAGCCGCAACTGCTCCCCGACCACCCCGCAGCCGTGGGCCTGCCCGGCCGGCTCCGTCTGCTTCTACTCCGGCACCGGCGGCACGGGCACGGTCTGCGCCACCGACGTCGACACGCCCACCAGCCCCTGCGGACCGCGCCGCTCCTACTTCAACAACGGCACCGCGCAGCCCGGTTACGACCACGCCTACGTCACCTTCGCCGAGGGCGGCTCCCAGTGCCTGCACTACGGCTGGGCGGACGGCCACGGCGACTTCCCCGCCGGCGGGCGGACGGTCGCGTCCGTGACCTGGGGCGGAGAGTGTCCGTAGCGCCTCCCTGGGACATCCGAGGTACCGCGGTGCCGGCCGGGGCCCCAGGGTGTGACTGCGCCGCGAAAGGGCGGCGCGGTCACAGGGGGGACCTGCGATGAAGCACTTGCCCGTGCGTGTCCGCGTGGTCGTCGCGGTGGCGGCCGTGGCGGCGGTGTCGGCCGGCTGCTCGGCGCCGGCGGCCGCGCCCCGGCCGGAACGCGAGCTGACGCGGGCCGAGGAGCTGCGGATCTCGGACGCCAACGAGGTGCTGGTCAAGCGGTGCATGAACCGGGCCGGCTTCCCGTACTGGACGAGCCCCAGGCCCGGCCTGGAGGAGAGCCGGGCGTCCGGCTACGTCAACGACGACGTGGAGTGGGCGCGGAAGCACGGCTACGGCAGCCGGATCGAGGCCGCCGCCGGCCGCTACCGGCGGGCGAACCCCAACGGCGCGTACCGCGAGGGCCTCCCGGCCGGGCGCCGCGCGGCGTACGACGAGGCGCTGGACGGCGGCCGCCGGGCCAGGATTCTCGCCGCGAAGCTCCCCGGCGGCACCGCGACCATCCGCAAGCGGCTCGGCGGCTGCTCGGAGGAGGCGGAGCGGAAGCTGTACGGGGACCCGGACGCCTGGTTCCGGGCCGACAAGGCCGTCAGCAACCTCCAGCCCCTGTACGTCCCCGACATCCTGCGGGACGAGCGGTTCACGACCGCGCTCGCGGGCTGGGCGGCCTGCATGGGGCGGTCCGGCTTCCCCCACCCCGATCCGGCGGCCGCCCGGGAGGCCGTGGCCCGGTCGAAGGACTTCGCGACCGAGACCCGCACCGCGGTCGCGGAGGCCCTCTGCGCCCGCGAGACCTCGCTGGCCACCGTGGCCCGCGAGCGCCAGACGCACTACCTGAACGCCCTGCGCGCCGAGTACGGCGACGAGTTGGACGCCTACCGACGGCTGCGGTACAGGGCCTACGAACGGGCTGCCGGGATCACCGGCAGCCGGGTCTGAACGACCTGTCATCACCACCCAGTCACCCACCGAAGGAGCCACCCATGCGCAAGTTCGGCATGTCCGTCGCCGCCCTCGGCCTCGCGGCCGCAGGTCTGATCACCCCCGCCACGGCGGCCCAGGCGTCGGGCACGGGCACCGCCGCCAACCACTGCGACAGCGTCTGGCCGGGCCGGAACGGCCAGGTGTACGCGTACGACAGCACGTACTGTTACGGCTACCTCGGCAGCAGCGCGGGCAACGACGCCGACTGGAACGCGGCGGGCGGCGGTTTCGTGAACGCCGGGGACAAGGCGTCCTCCGTGCTGAACGCCGGCTACACCGGCAGCTACTCCATCGTGAAGTTCTGGTACCTGGCGAACTACGGCGGTGGATACAACTGCCTGAAGGCCGAGGAGTACTTCGTCGACGACCTCTCGCGGAACACCTTCAGCAACGGCGCCAACATGAACAACAACATCCGGTCCCACCAGTGGGTCAACTCGTGTGACCGCTTCATGAGCTGACCCGACGGGGGAGGGCCCGCCGGCGGGCCCTCCCCCGTGCTCCCGGCTCAGTGGAAGAAGTGGCGCGTCCCCGTGAAGTACATCGTCACGCCCGCCTTCTTCGCGGCCTCGACGACCAGCTCGTCACGGACCGAACCGCCGGGCTGCACGACCGCCTTCACGCCGGCCGCCGTGAGGATCTCCAGGCCGTCCGGGAAGGGGAAGAAGGCGTCGGAGGCGGCGTAGGAGCCGCGTGCCCGCTCCTCGCCCGCCCGCTCGACGGCGAGCTTCGCGGAGTCGACGCGGTTGACCTGGCCCATGCCGACGCCGACGGAGGCGCCGTCCTTGGCGAGCAGGATCGCGTTGGACTTGACCGCGCGGCAGGCCTTCCAGGCGAAGGACAGCTCGGCCAGCTCCCCGGCGGAGAGGGCGTCACCGGTGGCGAGGGTCCAGTTCGCCGGGTCGTCGCCGTCGGCCTGGAGGCGGTCGGTGACCTGGAGGAGGGCGCCGCCGTCGATCGGCCTGACCTCGACCGGGTTGGCCGGCGCGCCCTCGGCGCGCAGGACGCGGATGTTCTTCTTCCTGGCCAGGATCTCGACCGCGCCGTCCTCGTACGCCGGGGCGACGATGACCTCGGTGAAGATCTCCGCGACCTGCTCGGCCAGCTCGACCGTCACCGGGCGGTTGACGGCGATGACGCCGCCGAACGCGGACAGCGGGTCGCAGGCGTGCGCCTTGCGGTGGGCCTCGGCGACGTCGGCGCCGATCGCGATGCCGCACGGGTTGGCGTGCTTGATGATCGCGACGCAGGGCTCGTCGTGGTCGTACGCGGCCCGGCGCGCGGCGTCGGTGTCCGTGTAGTTGTTGTACGACATCTCCTTGCCGTGGAACTGCTCGGCCTCCGCGAGGCCGCCCGTTCCGTCGACGTAGAGCGCGGCGCCCTGGTGCGGGTTCTCGCCGTACCGCAGGACGTTCTTCCGCTCGTACGTGGCGCCCAGGAAGTCCGGGAAGCCGCTGTCGTCGGCCGCCGCGTAGTCGTCGGCGAACCAGGAGGCCACGGCCACGTCGTACGCGGCGGTGTGCCGGAACGCCTCGCCCGCGAGCCGCTTGCGGGCGGTCAGGTCGAAGCCGCCGGACCGGACGGCGGCGAGCACGTCGGCGTACCGCTCGGGGCTGGTGACGATCGCCACGGACGGGTGGTTCTTCGCGGCGGCGCGGACCATCGAGGGGCCGCCGATGTCGATCTGCTCGACGCACTCGTCCGGGGTGGCGCCGGAGGCGACCGTCTCGCGGAACGGGTACAGGTTCACCACGACCAGGTCGAAGGGCTCCACGCCCAGCTCGGCGAGCTGCTCGCGGTGCGACTCCAGGCGCAGGTCGGCGAGGATGCCGGCGTGCACGCGCGGGTGCAGGGTCTTGACGCGCCCGTCCAGGCACTCGGGGAAGCCGGTCAGCTCCTCGACCCTGGTGACGGGGACGCCGGCCGCGGCGATCCTCCCGGCGGTGGAGCCGGTGGAGACGAGCTCGACACCGGCCTCGTGCAGGCCGCGGGCCAGGTCTTCGAGCCCCGTCTTGTCGTAGACGCTGACCAGCGCGCGGCGGATGGGCTTAACGGTGTCCGTGTTCACCGACATGAACCTTTCGTCCCTCAATGCGGTAGCCGTGCCGGGCGAGACGCCCCACGACGTCGACGAGCAGCGAGCGCTCGACTTCCTTGATGCGCTCGTGCAGAGCGGCTTCATCGTCCGTCTCCCGCACCTCGACCACGCCCTGGGCGATGATCGGGCCGGTGTCGACGCCGTCGTCGACGAAGTGGACGGTGCACCCGGTGACCTTCGCGCCGTAGGCGAGGGCGTCGCGCACCCCGTGGGCACCGGGAAAACTGGGCAGCAGGGCCGGGTGGGTGTTGACGACCCGGCCGCCGAAGCGGGCGAGGAACTCCTTGCCCACGATCTTCATGAAACCGGCCGAGACGACGAGGTCCGGCGCGTACGCGGCGGTGGCCTCCGTCAGGGCGCGGTCCCACTCCCCGCGGTTCGCGTGGTCCTTCACCCGGCACACGAAGGTCGGGAGCCCGGCGCGTTCGGCGCGCTCCAGACCGGCGATCCCGTCGCGGTCGGCGCCGACCGCGACGATCTCCGCCCCGTACCCCCCGGGGTCGGCGGCGATGGCGTCGAGGAGGGCCTGCAGGTTGGTACCGGACCCGGAGACCAGGACGACGAGGCGGGCGGCAGCCACTGGGTCACTCTTTCCGTGGTGTTTGTGCGGTCGTACGAACGAATCGCATCGCTCGATACGGGGAACCCTACGAATGGCTCGACCGGCAGCAACGATACCGGCACACGGGACGGCCCCCACGGGACGGGGGCGCGGGCGGGCGGTAGCGTCAGGGTCCGACACCGGAACGCGCGGTGAGGCGTACCGGCCGGAGACGGCGCCGGGGACGACGGGCGTGCGGCGTACGAGACAGCAGCGGAGACCACGGGTGCGGTCGTGGTCGAGACGACAGAGGGAAGACGTTCAGCAGATGCCGGAACGCCAGTCCACGGACGACAACAACCCGTTCGCGCCGCCGCCCGAGGGCAGGCCGGACCAGCCGTGGCAGCCGCGGCGACCGGAGGGCCCGGACGACGGCGCGTCCGGGACGCCGGACGCGCCGGGCCCGTCCGACGGCCGCTGGAGCCCGCGCCAGCCGGGCCCCTCCCAGGACGGCTTCGGCCGCGGCCCGGAGCGCCGGGGCGGGCCGGAGGACGGTCCGGGCCAGGGCGGCCCGAAGCGCGGCCCGGGGCTCCGCTGGGACCCGACGGACCCGGCGCAGCGGCGGGCGCGGTACGCGATCCTCGCCGGCATGTGGGGCTTCTTCTTCGCCCTCTTCGGGTTCCCGGAACCGGCCCTGCTCCTCGGCGCCCTCGGCGTGTACTGGGGGATCAGCTCGCTGCGCACCGGGCCGAAGCGGGACGCGGAGACGGCGGCCGGCGGGGCCGGCGGGATGTCGCCGACGTCACAGGAGCCGTCCCGGACCCCGGAACGGCCGGCGGAGCCGGGACGGGCCGCTCCCGGCCCGTCCGTTCCGCTGCGGACGATGCGGACGGCCGCGATCGGCGGTCTGGTCGCGTCGGCCGTGGCCCTGGCCGTCGTCGCGGTCGGCTTCACCTTCCAGCTCGTCTACCGCGACTTCTACGAGTGCCGCGACGACGCCCTCACCCACGCGGGCCAGGTCGCCTGCAACGACCTCCTGCCGAAGCCGCTGAGGGCGGGCTTCGGGGTCCGGGACTAGCTCTCCCCGGCCGGAAGGGGAGGCACCGGGTCCGGCTTCGGCGCCGGGCCCGGAGCCGTCTGCGGGTCCGTCTGCGGGTCCGTCTGCGGGTCCGGGGCCGTCCGGGGGTCCGGTTTCGAGTCCGTCTTCGGGTCCGTCTGCGGCTCCGGTTCCGGGTCCCGGGAGGGTTCCCAGGCGGCCGGGAGGTAGTCGTACGGCTCGTAGCCGGGGCCGTCGAAGGGGTCGGCGTACAGATCGTCGTACGAGCCGCCGCCCCGGACGCCGTCCGGCCCCGGGCCGGTGCCGGTGCTCCGGGGGCCGGCTCCGGGCACGACCCCGGCCCCCGTCCCGGGGAGGGGCCCGAACCCGAGGAAGGACCCGATCCTGGAGACGGCACGGAACGCGGGGGCGGCGGTGCCCGCACCGGGTTCCGTACCGGGCCGCCGGCCGGGCTCCCGGTCCGGGCCCCGGAACCGGGGACGGCCCCGGAACCACGTCCCCGCCCCGCCGCGCGCCTCCGCCCGGTCCCGCCTTCCCGCCCGGTTCCGGAGCGGGTTCCACGTCCTGGAGGCCTCCCGTTCCGTCCCCGGGGCGTCCGGGGCGGGAACGGGCGCGGACGCGCGGGCCGCCCGGCGTTCCGCGCGCGGTGTCCGGCGGCCCCAGGCGCGTACCCCGAGGGCCGTCGGCGTCCCCGCGCAGAGCGCCCACGCCACCGCCGCCGCCCCCGCCCGCCACCACACCGGGCCGAACGCGGACAGCCGGCCGGGGCCGAGCGGGCCGCCCGACGCGGTCGCGAGGACGGCCACGGCCGTCCCGCACAGCGCGGCCGCGCCCAGGACCGTCAGCACCGTGCCCCGGAGCGTCCAGGCCCGCGCCGCGCGGCCCACCCGGTGCCCCAGGACCACGGCGGCGGCGGCCGGAGCCGCCGCGACCGCCCAGTGGAGCCACGTGCCGCGGCCCTCGGCGGGCAGCGCGGCCAGGAGCGGGAAGGGCGGCACGGCCGGGTCCCCGGTCAGGCCCAGCGGGGTCGCGAGCGCGGTCGTGCCGACGGCGAACCCGGGGCCGAGGCCGTACGCGGCGCCCCACACGGCCGCGTTCGGCAGCAGCGCCAGGACGAGCAGCGCGAGCGCCGCCCGCCCCGACCACTCCCCCGCGAGGCCCAGGAACGACGCCTGCGCCCGGCCCGCGTGCCAGACCAGCGAGACCGCCGCGGCCGCCGCGCCGCCGCCGAGCAGCGTCAGGAGGGCGAGCCCCGCCGCGCGCAGGGCGACGGCCTGCCGCACCCCGGGGAGCGGGCGGCCGAGCGCCGTCCAGGCCCCCGCCCCGGCCGCACCGACCACCACGGCGGGCAGCCGGAGCCCGGCCGTGATCAGCTCGGCGGGCAGCGGGCCGCTCTCGCTGTAGACCACCACCACGGCCGCGACCAGGAGGTATCCCCCGGCCACCGAGGCGACCGCGCCGCCCGGCGAGGGGCGCGGCCGGCCCCGGTCGCCCGCCGCGTCGAGGGTGTCGCGGGCGGCCCGGTGGACGAACCAGACGGGCAGGACGGCCAGGAGCAGGGGGACGACGCCCAGGGGCGCGGGCACGCCGGACAGGGTGTCCGTGCGCACCAGCTCCACCCCGTGGGCGAGCAGCCAGAGCCCGGCGGCCACGTGGAGGGCGCCGCCGGGGCCGCCGTCGGGGAACGGGGAGCTGATCCAGGCCGCGACCACCAGGACCGCGAGGACGCCGAGGCCGAGTCCGGCGGCGACCCCGCCCCGGACGCAGGCGGTGGCGAGCGCGGCGGAACGGCCGCCCTGGACCATCGGGTGATCGGTCACGTGGGTCACGGAGGCCATGCTGCCAACGACACGCGCTTTCGCCGCGTAACAGGCAAACAACCGTTGTGTCGCTCAATATACGTTTATGTTCTTTTCCGCCCAGAAAAGCTCTGCGGGAGGTAAGCGCCCATGAGCCGGAGCACTGCGGATTCCTCTTCCCCCGCCACCCTGCCGCCCCCGAAGGAACGACGCCGGCTGCGCGAGGCCCTCGCCCTGAGCGAGCAGCAGGTCGCCGAGGCCATGGGCGTCACGAAGGCCACGGTGAAGGCGTGGGAGACCGGGCGTTCGGCGCCCCGGGGCCGCACACGCGAGGCGTACGCGAGGCTGCTCGGCGCGTGCGGGTCCGGCGGCCCGCTCCCGCCCTCCCCGGCCGCAGGGCGCGGAGAACCGGGAACGCGGCCGGAGGAACCGTCCGGGACCCGGGAGGCGGAGGGGGTGCCCCGCGGGGCCGCCCTCACTCCTTCGGCCCCCACCCCGCCGGCCTCTCTCCCGGCCACCGCTTCCACTCCCGGGTCCGCTCCCGGACCGGCCCGGGACGCCCTCCCCGTCCCGTCGGAACGACTGAAACGGACGGCCCCGGAGACGGCGGCCCCGGAGACGGCGGCCCCGGAAGCGGCGGCCCCCGGACCGGCGGCCCCGGAAGCACCCTCTCCGGAAGCGCCCTCCCCGGGGCCGGCCGGACGCCCCGCCGTGCCCGCCCTCACCCCCGAGGAGGCGTTCGACGCGCTCTACGCGTACGCCGCGCCCGCCCTCGTCCACCAGACGTACCTGCTCACCGGCCGCGGCGCGCTCTCCCGCGAGTCCGTCGAACGCGCCTTCCAGCAGGCCTGGCACCGCTGGCCCGAGGTCGCCGTCGACCCGGACCCGGTGGGCTGGGTGCGGGCGGCGGCGCACGAGTACGCCCTCTCCCCCTGGCACCGGCTGCGCCGCGCCCACCGGCACCCCGACGCCCCGCCGGCCGGGGCGGCCCCCGACGCGCTGCTCTCCGCCCTCCTCGAACTGCCGCCGCCGTACCGCCGCACCGTCCTGCTCTACGACGGGCTCGGGCTCGACCTGCCGGACACCGCGGCCGAGACGGAGGCGAGCACCCCCGCCGCCGCCAACCGGCTGCTGCACGCCCGTACGGTCCTCGGCGAACGGGTCCCCGGGCTCACCGGGCCGGAGGACCTGCGCCGGCGGCTGACCGCGCCGGTCGCCGGGGCGCCGGCGGCGACGCTCCCGGCGGCCCGCTCGGTCCGGACCGGCAGCGAGCACCGGGCCCGCACCTGGACGCGCGCGGTGGTCTGCGCGACGGCGGTCCTCGTCGCGCTGACCGGTTTCACGGTGGTGACCGCACCGACCCGGTACATCCCCGTGAACGCCCCCGGCGAGTCCGTCGACGGCGTGCCGGTGCGCGGCGGCCCGGAGAAGCTCCGCCCGGAGGACCTGGAGCTCCGCGACAAGCTGCGCTCCGGACCCCACCCCGGCCCCGAACGGCTGGTCCCGGTGGCCGGATAGCCGCCGCGGAACACGCGCGCGGACGGGCCCCGCGGCCGGACCGGCCGTCACGGGGCGGACACGCGAGTGGGCCCCGCCCCCCGCCCGGACGGGCCGGGAGGGGCGGGGCCCACTCGCTGTGCGGTGGTGCGGCGTCAGCCCGCGAGGATCGCGCGCGCCAGCTTGGCCGTCTCGGTCGGGGTCTTGCCGACCTTGACGCCCGCGGCCTCCAGGGCCTCCTTCTTCGCCTGGGCGGTGCCGGAGGAGCCGGAGACGATGGCGCCGGCGTGGCCCATGGTCTTGCCCTCGGGCGCGGTGAAGCCCGCGACGTAGCCGACGACCGGCTTGGTGACGTTGGCCTTGATGAAGTCGGCCGCACGCTCCTCGGCGTCGCCGCCGATCTCGCCGATCATCACGATCAGGTCGGTCTCCGGGTCGGCCTCGAAGGCCGCCAGGGCGTCGATGTGCGTGGTGCCGATGACCGGGTCGCCACCGATGCCGACGGCGGACGAGAAGCCGATGTCACGGAGCTCGTACATCATCTGGTACGTCAGCGTGCCGGACTTCGAGACCAGGCCGATGCGGCCCGGCTTCGTGATGTCGCCCGGGATGATGCCGGCGTTGGACTGGCCCGGGGTGATGAGACCGGGGCAGTTCGGGCCGATGAGGCGGGTCTTGTTGCCCTTCTCCACGGCGTACGCGTAGAACGCGGCGGAGTCGTGGACGGCGATGCCCTCGGTGATGACGACCGCGAGGGGGATCTCGGCGTCGATGGCCTCGACGACGGCGGCCTTCGCGAAGGCCGGCGGCACGAAGAGGACCGAGACGTTGGCGCCGGTCTCCTTCATCGCCTCGGCGACGGTGCCGAAGACCGGGATCTCGGTGCCGTCGAAGTCGACCTTGGTGCCGGCCTTGCGCGGGTTCACGCCGCCGACGATGTTGGTGCCGTCACCCAGCATGAGCTTGGTGTGCTTCATGCCCGTGGCACCGGTCATGCCCTGGACGATGACCTTGCTGTCCTTGTTGAGGAAGATAGCCATGGCTCTGGTGTCCCTCGTCCCTTACTTCGCAGCCGCGAGCTCGGCGGCCTTGTCGGCCGCTCCGTCCATGGTGTCCACGCGCTGCACCAGCGGGTGGTTGGCGTCCGACAGGATCTTGCGACCCAGCTCGGCGTTGTTGCCGTCGAGGCGCACGACCAGCGGCTTGGTGACCTCTTCGCCCTTGGAGGCGAGGAGCTCCAGGGCCTGGACGATGCCGTTGGCGACCTCGTCGCAGGCGGTGATGCCGCCGAAGACGTTGACGAACACGGACTTGACGTCCGGGTCGCCCAGGATGATCTCCAGGCCGTTCGCCATGACCTCGGCGGAGGCGCCGCCGCCGATGTCGAGGAAGTTGGCCGGCTTCACGCCGCCGTGGTTCTCACCGGCGTACGCGACGACGTCCAGGGTCGACATGACCAGGCCGGCGCCGTTGCCGATGATGCCGACCTCGCCGTCGAGCTTGACGTAGTTGAGGCCCTTGGCCTTGGCCGCGGCCTCGAGCGGGTTGGCCGCCGCCTTGTCCTCCAGCGCCTCGTGCTCCGGCTGGCGGAAGTCGGCGTTCTCGTCGAGGGAGACCTTGCCGTCGAGGGCCAGGATGTCGCCGGAGGCGACCTTGGCCAGCGGGTTGACCTCGACGAGGAGCGCGTCCTCGGCGACGAAGGTGTCCCACAGGGTCACGAGGACCTCGGCGACCTTCTCGGCCACGTCGGCCGGGAACTGCGCCAGGGCCACGATCTCGCGGGCCTTCTCGATGTCGACGCCCGCGTTGGAGTCGACCGGCACCTTGGCGAGCTTCTCGGGGGTCGTCGCGGCGACCTCCTCGATGTCCATGCCGCCGGCGACGGAGGCCATCGCCAGGAAGGTGCGGTTGGTGCGGTCGAGGAGGTACGAGACGTAGTACTCCTCGACGATCTCCGGAGCGGTCTCCGCGATCATCACCTTGTGGACCGTGTGGCCCTTGATGTCCATCCCGAGGATGTCCGTCGCGCGGGCGACGGCCTCGTCCGGGGTGGCGGCCAGCTTGACGCCGCCGGCCTTGCCGCGGCCGCCGACCTTCACCTGCGCCTTGACGACCGACTTGCCGCCAAGACGCTCGGTGGCCTCGCGCGCCGCCTCAGGCGTGTCGATGACTTCACCGGCCAGCACCGGTACACCGTGCTTGGCGAAGAGGTCCCTCGCCTGGTACTCGAACAGGTCCACGCGCGTCCGTCCCTTTTCTGATGATCGCGGTTCGTTGTCTGCGTGGGCGTGCCGCGAAGGGCAACGTGACTGCTCTGTCACAAGGGAGGCGTACACGGTGTCCGTGGACGCGGCATGTCCGTCTCGCAGGTTATCGCCGTGGGCCGTGGGTCCCTAAATCGCGGATCACGCGGGAGCGGTGATACGGGTCACAGGCCGTGGGGGCGGAAGGGCGGCGCACCGGGGGTCCGGGGCGGCCGGAACGGGGGGTCGCAGCAGGCGGGACACGGTCTCCCGGCCCCTCACGCCGCACGGGAAGGCGGGGTGAGGGGCGTCCGGAAGCCCCTGTGACAAGGAACTCAGTCGCCCATCGGGCACGCGTGCGGACGGGTCACGACGACGGATTCCGCAGGAACGCCCCCGGTCACGGCCGGTTGGCGGTCGGCGCGCGGTTGGCGTGCGGCCGAGAACCGGCACGTGGCCGAGAACCGGGCGCCCGTGTCCGGCGGGCCCGCCGTCCGGGCGAGTCAATCGGAGCCGGGCGGGTCGGTCGAAACCGGGCGGGTCGGTCGGCGGCTCCGCGAGTCAATCGGAGCCGGGCGGGTCGGTCGGCGGACCCGGGGCCCGGGCGGGTCAGTCGGCGGGTATCGGCACGGGTACCGGCAGGGGGCGCTTCTCCAGGGCGGCCGCCATGATCTCCGGGAACAGGTCCGGGGTGCACGCGAAGGCCGGGACGCCGAGCGCGGCCAGCGCCGCCGCGTGGTCGCGGTCGTAGGCGGGGGTGCCCTCGTCGGAGAGGGCGAGCAGCGCCACGAACTGGACGCCGGAGGCCTTCATCGCCGCGACCCGCTTCAGCATCTCGTCGCGGATGCCCCCCTCGTACAGGTCGCTGACGAGGACGACGACGGTGTCGGCGGGGCGGGTGATCCGTGACTGGCAGTGGGCGAGGGCGCGGTTGATGTCGGTGCCGCCGCCGAGCCGGGTGCCGAAGAGGACGTCCACCGGGTCCTCGATCCGGTCCGTCAGGTCGACGACGGAGGTGTCGAAGACGACGAGCCGGGTGGCGATCGTCCGCATCGAGGCGAGCACCGCCCCGAAGACGGCGGCGTGGACGACGGAGGCCGCCATGGAACCGGACTGGTCGACGCAGAGGACGACCTCCTTCCTCACCGCCCGGGAGGCGCGCCCGTGGCCGACGAGCCGCTCGGGGACGATCGTGCGGTGTTCGGGCAGGTAGTTCGTGAGGTTGGCGCGGACGGTGCGGTTCCAGTCGATGTCCCCGTGGCGGGGGCGGCTGGTCCGGGCGGCGCGGTCGAGCGCGCCGGCGAGGACGGCCCGGGTCCGGGCGGAGAGGCGTTTCTCCAGGTCGTCCACGACCTTGCGCACGACGGCGCGGGCGGTCTCCCTGGTCGTCTCGGGCATCGCCCCGCGAAGGGAGAGGAGGGTGCCGACGAGGTGCACGTCGGCCTCGACGGCCGCCAGCATCTCCGGTTCCAGGAGGAGGGTTTCGAGGCCGAGCCGGTCGATGGCGTCGCGCTGCATGACCTGGACGACGCTGCCGGGGAAGTACGCGCGGATGTCGCCGAGCCAGCGGGCGACGGAGGGGGCGGAGGCGCCGAGCCCGGCCGTGCGGTCGCGTCCGGTGCCGTCGCGGTCGCCGGGATTCACGCCGTAGAGGGCGGTGAGGGCCCTGTCCACGGCGGCGTCGGTGCCGGCGAGGGCGCGGCCGGTCCCGTCGGCGTCCCCGCCACCGAGGACGAGACGCCAGCGGCGCGACCGCTCGCCGTCGGGGCCCGGGAGGGGAAGCGGGGCGGGAGGGGTGTGCGGGGTGAGGTGCGAGTCCGGGCCTGGGGCGGGGTGCGGGTCCGGGCTGGAAACGGGGTGCGGATCTGAAGCGGGGTGCGGGCCCGGGGCGGGAGCGGGGTGCGGGACAGGGACAGGGGTGGGGGCGGGATGTGGGCCGGGGGCGGAGTGCAAGCCCGGGCCCGGGGCGGGGTGCGGGTCCGGGCTGGGAGCGGAGTGCGGGTCCCAGGCGGGAACGGGACGCGGGGACGCGGGGGTGCTCGGGGGCGTGTTCACGCGGGGGCCTCCGTGCCGAGGACGAGGTGGAGGAGGGGCAGGACGGCGTCCGCGCGCTCCCGGTCGGGCGCCGGGGCGAAGCCGGGCACGCCGGGCGCGGCGGGACCCGGGCCGCCGGCGCGCGGGCCCCGGGCGGCCAGTTCGCCGAGGGTGCGGCGGACCCCCGGCTCGTACGACGAGAAGGTGCGGCGCAGCAGGGGCAGGACGTCGGTGAACGCCTCGGCCGGCACGGAGACGAGCCAGGCGTCGACGAGTCCGAGGAGGCGCTCGTCGTGGACGAGGAGCAGTCCGCCGCCGGAGGCGCCGCCTGCGAAGCCCTCGATCCAGGCGGCGGCGTCGGGCGGCGGGGCGGCGGACGAGAGGGCGCGGCTCATGAGGGGGGCGGCCTCGTCGCCGGAGAGCAGCCCCTCGTCCAGGAGGATCCGGGCGGCCCGGCCCCGGAGGAGGCCGGGCACCCGGTCGTGCCCGGCGAGCCCGCGCAGGACCCCGGCCCAGCGTTCGCGCAGCCCGGCCGCGCCCGGCAGCAGGCCGAGGGCCTGGTGGACCTCGTCGACGCGTTCGCGCAGGGACGCGGCGGCGTCGGGGGCGAGTCCGGCGCAGGCGGGCGGCAGGCCGACGCAGATCCGTTCCGCGAGCCCGGCGGCGACCCCGCCGAGGGCCCCGGTGTCGGTGCCCCGGACGTCGCCGTAGCGCAGGGAGCGGGCGAGGGCCGGGAGGGCCCGGGCGAGATGGGCGACGTCGGTGTCGAGCGCGGCCCGGTCCGCGAGCGTCCGCATGACGACGGGGAGCGCGCCGGTGAGCCCGGCGAGGAGGCAGTCCTCGGCGAGGGCGGTGACGTCGGTGAGGGCGGTGGCCGCCAGGGCCCGGGACTCGGCCCTGGCGGTGGCGGCGGTCTCGACGGTGGTGCCCCAGACACCGGCCTCGGCGACCCGGACGTGCAGTTCGGGTTCCCAGCGCAGCCGCCAGGTCTCCCGGAAGGTGCCGGTGCCGGCCCGGCCGGCGACCGGCTCTCCCCAGGGGACGCCGAGGAGCCGCAGCCGGTGCAGCAGGCGGCTGCGGGCGCCGTCCGTCTCCTTGCGCAGGTCGAGCGCGAGCTCGCGCTCCTCCGCCCCGGGTCTGAGCCGCAGGGCGCGCTGTTGGCGGCTCAGGTCGCGCTGGAGGGGTACGGCGGGGGCGTCCGCCGGGACCTCGCCGAGCACGTCGCCGACGACGAGGCGGTCGTGGATCAGGGCGAGGGGCACGTCGGAGCCCTCGCAGAGGACGGCCCGGACGGCGTCGGTGGTCTCCTCGAGCCCGGGGCCCGGTCGGCCGCGCAGGGCGGCGAGGGCGCCGGCGAGCCGGACGGCCTCGATGACGTGGGCGGAGGAGACGGGGTGGTCCTCGGCCCTGAGGAGTCCGGCGACGCCGGTCATCCAGCGTTCGACGGGCCGGTCGGGCGCGGTGAACAGGTGCGCGTACCAGCCGGGCGCGTCGATCCCGGCGCCGTAACCGGAGCGGCGGGCGAGCCTGCGGTGGGTCCAGGGGACCCAGGTCGTCTCGGTCCTCACCCGGGGCAGGCCCTTGAGCAGGGCCCGGTCGGCGGCGACGGTGGTGCGCCGGGCGAGGGCGGGGACGTGCCAGGCGCCGCAGACGACGGCGACGGAGTCCCCGAACTCCTTCCGCGCGGCGCGCACCCGGAGCCGCATGTGCGCCTCGCGGACGAGGTCGCGGGGGTGTCCGCCGTGGCCATACGCCTCCCGCAGGGCGCCCATGGCCTCCGCGAGGGCCTGGAAGGGTGCGGTGGGGTCGCCGTCGCGGCGCAGCTCGACGACGTCCTCCCACCAGCGTTCGGCGTCCTCGTGCCCGGCGGCCCGGGCGAGTTCGGCGAGGGGGTCGATCCGGGGGCCGGCCCGGAGCCCGCCGTCCGCCCCGGGAGCGAGGGCGGGGGCGGGCCGGGCTCCGCCGCCGGGGCCGGCCGCGGTCCTTCCCCCGGTGCCGGTCCCGTTCCCGTCCGTTCCTGTCGCGGGTCCGGTGGCGGAGACGGTCCGGGGTCCGCCCCCGGCGACCTGGTCCTCCTCGCCCTCGGCGTCGCCCCAGGTGGGATCGGAGGCCGCGAGGGTGTGCGCGGCGGGCAGGTCGATGAACCGGACGGCGGCGCCCCGGTCCAGGGCCCAGCGGATCGCGACCCACTCGGGCGAGAACTCGGCCATCGGCCAGAACGCCGCCCGCCCGGGGTCGTCCACGGCGTGGGCGAGCAGCGCGACCGGCGGCCGCATGTCCGGTTCCCCCGCGAGCGCCACGAGCGCGTCGCCCTCGGCGGGCCCCTCGATCAGCACGACGGCGGGCTCCGCCGCCTCCAGCGCGGCCCGCACGCCCCGCGCGGACCCGGGCCCGTGGTGCCGCACGCCGAGCAGGAGGGGGCCGCCCGTCCGGCCGGGGGCCCGGGACCCGGCCGGGGCAGCGGTGGGCGGGGTCACGCGGTCACCTCGCGGCAGGCGCGGTAGAAGTCCTTCCAGCCGTCTCTCTCCCGGACGACCGTCTCCAGGTACTCCCGCCAGACGACCCGGTCGGCGGCCGGGTCCCGGACGACCGCCCCGAGGACGCCGGCGGCGATGTCCGCGGGACGCAGGACGCCGTCGCCGAAGTGGGCGGCGAGGGCGAGACCGCCCGTGACGACGGAGATGGCCTCGGCCGTGGAGAGCGTCCCCGAGGGGGACTTGACCCTGGTGCGCCCGTCGGTGGTGATCCCGTCGCGCAGTTCGCGGAAGACGGTGACGACCCGGCGGATCTCGTCCGCCCCGTCCGGCAGGACCGGCAGCTCCAGGGAGCGCCCCAGCTGCCCGACGCGCCGGGTGACGATGTCGACCTCGTCCTCGGGGGTCGCGGGCAGCGGCAGGACGACCGTGTTGAAGCGGCGGCGCAGCGCTCCGGAGAGTTCGTTGACGCCCCGGTCGCGGTCGTTGGCCGTGGCGATGAGGTTGAAGCCGGGGACGGCCTGCACCTCCTCCCCGAGTTCGGGGACGGGCAGGGTCTTCTCGGACAGGATCGTGATGAGCGAGTCCTGCACGTCGGCGGGGATGCGGGTGAGTTCCTCCACGCGGGCCGTCGTGCCCTGCGCCATCGCCCGCATCACGGGGCTCGGCACGAGCGCGTCGCGGTCGGGTCCGTGGGCGAGGAGCCGGGCGTAGTTCCAGCCGTAGCGGATCGCCTCCTCGGGGGTGCCCGCGGTGCCCTGGACGAGGAGGGTGGAGTCGCCGCTGACGGCGGCGGCGAGGTGTTCCGAGACCCAGGTCTTGGCGGTGCCGGGCACGCCGAGGAGCAGCAGCGCCCGGTCGGTGGCGAGCGTGGCGACGGCGACTTCCACGATGCGGCGCGGGCCGACGTACTTGGGTGTGACGACGGTCCCGTCGGGGAGGGTGCCGCCGAGGAGGTAGGTGGCGACGGCCCGGGGCGAGAGGCGCCAGCGGGCGGGCCTGGGCCGGTCGTCGGCCGCGGCGAGGGCCGCGAGTTCACCGGCGAAGGCGTGCTCCGCGTGCGGTCGCAGGACCTCGGTGGAGGCCTGCGGCCGTTCCGGCCCGGTCTCGGGACGGACACCGGAACCGGGTTGCGCGATGGTTTCGGGCACGGGCATGAATCCCCCTCCAGATCGTTCGACCTGCTGTGCGATCCACCGTGCACCATGCCACTGACAGTGAGGTGTCGTCGCAGGTCGGAAGGGGTGGGAGAGCCAAGCTGAGTGACGGGAAGTCAGTTCGCGGCGGAGGAGGGACGGAGACGGCGGGATGCGGGCGGCGCGCTCCACGAGGGCTCCCGGGGCGCGGCGTTGGGCCGCCTTCCTCGCGGAGAGCCAACAGGGAAACGCGGAGAACCACAGGGAGACGCGGGGAAACACGGGGAAACGGCGAAGCCACGCCCCTCCACCCACCTCACCTGCGCGAACATCCGGGACGGAGTCGTTGTCAGTGGTGCCCCCTACCGTCGTGGACATGGATGGCATGGGGGTGCGCCGAACGGTCGATCAGGTGCCGGCACCGACACCTGGCGAGGTCTCGCGCGGGGCGGGAAGCGGGTCCGGCACGGCCGGACCCCGGTCGGACACGGGGTACGACGGCGGTGCCGTGCGGGGCGTGCGCCGGGGTGGTGACGGTCCGTCGCACCGGACGTCCGCCGGGGCCGCGGACACCGCGTACGGGTGCGAACGCCCCGGCGGCGGGCCCCGGGAAGCGGGGGGCGGCGCCGGGGACACGGCGGACCCGGCGGCCGCCCGGCTCCGGGCCGAACGGAGGGCGGCCCGGATCACCTCGGGCGCGCGGGAGCTGGAGCGGCGGCTCGCCGACCTGCTGCGCGGGGGCCTGGCGGCGGCCGAGCGGGCGGGGCACGTGCCGTGGGAGGAGACGGCGGCCCGCATGGTCGACGCCCAGGCCCCCGGACTCGCGAGCAGGGTGAGGGAGTTGGCGGCGATACCGGGGTCCGGCCCCGGCTGGCCCGTGCGGCTCCTGGAGGAGAGCGCGCTGACCCATCTCCTCGACCGGGCCTGGCTGGCCGCCGACAGGCTGCCCGCGCCCTTCGCGACGACCGTGCGGACCCGGGTCGGCCTCCCCGCCCCGGTCGCCGGCGCCCCGGTGCGCGACCACTGGCTGGTCCTCGCGCAGTACGACACGGGAGACACCCGGCTGGTCACCCGGCGCGTCTGGCTGCACGGCACGACCGGCGGGCGCACGGCGCTCCTGCTCTCCTACGGGGCGGCGGGCCGGGCGCCCCGGCTGGAACTCCCGGTGGGGGCGGTCCTCGACGGCGAGCTGACCCCGCACTCCGGTTCCGGGCAGTTGCGGGCGGAACCGGGCGAGCGTTTCGTCCCGGTCGCCGGCCCCGCCGGTCCGCCGCCGGGCGGCCCGGTCGGCGAGGGCCTGGACGCGTACGGGCGCGCGCTGCGCGAGGACCCGTGGCTGGACGCGTGGCCGGTGACGCTGACCGACGTCGTACCGGCACGGGCGGCGTACGGATGGCAGCTCGCCGACGCGGACGGCCGCGAGGCCCTGCCCCTGACGCCCGCCGCCCGGTCCCGGCCGGGCCTCTGGCGCCTCGTCGCCCTGTCGGGCGGTGCTCCGGTGACCGTCTTCGGGGAGTGCGGCCACCGGGGCTTCACCCCGCTCGCCGCCTGGTCGCCGGAGGCGCCCGCCGAGACGGTTCCCCTCGTATGACACCGCCCGCCCGACGGCCGCCGGCCCCCGGCCGCGGCACCGATCACCGATCACCGATCACCGATCACCGACCGACCGGAGGAGTGTGATGGAGACCCCCACGACCACCGGCTCCCCCGCCACCGCGGACTCTCCCGCCACTGCCTGCTCCCCGGCCACCGCCGACTCCGCCGCCGCCGGTTCCGCCGCGTCCCCGGACGGCGCCGGCACGGCCTGGGAGGAGCTGGTCACCTCGGCGCTGCTCGGGACGGACCGGCGGGTGCCCGCCGGGCTCGCGCCCGGGGCGGCGGGCGGGGAGGCGGCGGCGCACGCGCTGCTCGACGCCGCCGCGCTGCACACCGTGCGGCGCAGGGCGGGCCTGCGCCCCGGGCCCGCCGCGCCGCCGCCGGAGCCCGCGCCGGACGACCCGCGCGAACCGCTGCCCGAAGCGGCCCGGCGGCGTCTCGGCCGGCTGCTCGCCGGGCGGACCGCGCCCGCGCCCGCCGGGCGGCGCGGAGCCGTCCCCGACCTGGCCGAACTGCTCCCGCAGTGGCTGGCCCTCGCCAACCGCCACGGGTACAAGGCGCCGCCCGCCCTCCTGCCCGCCCTGCTCGACGCGGCACGGGCCCGTACCGACCTGCGCCCCCACGCCCTCCGCCTGGCCGGGCCGCGCGGTCTGTGGCTGGCCCGGCTCAACCCCGAGTGGAGGTTCGCCCTCCGCGGCACGGGGCCGGCCGGCCTCCCGTCCCCCCGGGACGCGGAGGCGGTGCGGGCCCTGTGGGGCGAGGGCCTGTTCGCCGAGCGGGTCGCCCTGCTCACCGCCGTACGGGCCGAGGACCCGGCCGCCGGACTCGCCCTCCTCGCCTCCACCTGGGCCGCCGAACGGGCGGAGGACCGGCTGATGTTCCTGGACTCGCTGCGGGCCGGACTCTCCGACGCGGACGAGGGGTTCCTCGAGGAGGCCCTCGACGACCGCAGCCGGAACGTCCGCGCCACCGCCGCCGACCTGCTCTCCGCGCTGCCGGCCTCCGCCCTCGCCGACCGGATGGCGGCCCGGGCCGTGGCCTGCGTCGGGCCCGACCGGACGGCGGACAGGCCGACGATCGGCGTCGAGGCCCCGCACGAGTGCGACGCGGCGATGCGGCGCGACGGCGTCGTGGAGACCCCGCCGGCGGGCCGGGGCGAGCGGTCCTGGTGGCTGGGCCAGGTCGTCGAGTCCGCTCCGCTCTCCTGCTGGCCGGCCAGGTTCGGCGGGCGCGGCCCGGAGGAGATCGTGGCCCTGCCGGTCGCCGACGGCTGGCGGGACGAGCTGCACGCGGCCTGGTCCAGGGCGGCCGTGCGGCAGCGGGACGCGGCCTGGTCGCGCGCCCTGCTCGGCGCGCCCTCGGTTCCGCCCGCCACGGGCCCCGGCACCCCGTCGCTCGCCGAACGGGCCCGGCTCCTGTCGATGCTGCCCCCGGAGGAACGGGCCCTCTGGGTCGCCCGGTTCGTCGCGGCGCACGGGCTGCCGGAGTCGTTCCAGCTGCTCGGCGCCTGCGCCGTGCCGTGGTCGGAACCGCTCGGCACGGCGGTCGTCGACGCCCTCGACGCCGCACGCGAGGCGGGCGGTTACCCCTGGAGCTTCAGCGGGGTGATGGGGCTGGCGGAGCGCTGTCTCGACCCGGAGGCGGCCCGGCGGATCGAGCCCCTGTCGTCCCGTCCGGACGGGGCGGAGGACACCGTCCCCGGTGCGGAGGGCTACTGGGCCGAGGCCTTCCGGCGCCTGGTCTCCACCCTCCGTCTGCGCGCGGCGATACGCGCCGAACTGGCGCCTCCCGGCACCTGATCCGCCCCGTCGGACGGGGCGGACAGGCGGGCGGGGCGGACAGGCGGGCGGGGCGGACAGGCGGGCAGGGAACGGCGAAGGGCCCTCCCGTCGGGAGGGCCCCGGCGGCGGGCGGCGGAACGCGAAGCGGGTCAGACGGTGACGCGGACGTTCGCGTTCACCCAGTCGACGATGGACGCCGTGGTGGCGCCCGGAGTGAAGATCTCCGCCACGCCCTTCTCCTTCAGCGGCGCGATGTCCGCCTCCGGGATGATCCCCCCGCCGAAGACCTTGATGTCCTCCGCGTCGCGGTCCCTGAGCAGTTCCAGGACCTTCGCGAAGAGGGTGTTGTGCGCTCCGGAGAGGATCGAGAGGCCGATCGCGTCGGCGTCCTCCTGGATCGCGGTGTCGACGATCTGCTCGGGCGTCTGGTGGAGCCCGGTGTAGATGACCTCCATGCCGGCGTCCCGGAGGGCTCGCGCGATCACCTTGGCCCCGCGATCGTGGCCGTCGAGACCCGGCTTGGCCACCACCACGCGGATCGGACCGGTCACACCCATCACTGCCTCCACATGCGACCCCCGCGCCTCTTTGCCGGGGAGGTGAACGAACGTTATCCCCAGCATCCCGCAAGCTGCTGTTTCGCGGTGGCGACAGAGGGGGAAATCACACGTGGGACATGTTCGCTCCGCGCCGTCCCCCGCTTCCGGGCCCTCCTCCTGGGCCCACCAGCCGCAAGCGGGGCCGGTCGCGAAGGGAGCCGCGACGTGGCCGTCGTGTCTCCGCACCGCCGTCCGCGCGGTGCGGGGAACGCGGTACACCGGCGTTCCGTCCGGCCCCGCGCCCGTCCGGGAGGCCGGTCATGGAGTTCACCAGGGTCACGGCGGAGCTGGGCAGGGTCACGGCGGAGTTCACCAGGGCCACCGCCCTGATGAAGGCCACCGCGCTGGAATGCGCGATCCTCACCGGTCACCTCGTCCTGTACCCCACCGGGATCGTGGCCGAGCGCCTCTCCCCCGCCGCCGCGCCCGTCCCCCCGGCGGACATCAAGGGGAACCGCCGCCCCGTCGTCCTCCTGCACGGCTTCGCCGACAACCGCTCCGTCTTCGTCCTGCTGCGCCGGTCCCTGGTCCGGCACGGCCGTGACGGGGTCGAGTCGCTCAACTACTCGCCGCTCACCTGCGACCTGCGGACCGCCGCCGTCCTCCTGGGCCGCAGGGTGGAGGAGATCCGCGCCCGTACGGGACACGAGGAGATCGACCTCGTGGGCCACAGCCTGGGCGGCCTGATCGCCCGTTATTACGTACAGCGCCTCGGTGGTGACAGCCGGGTGCGCACCCTGGTCACGCTCGGCACCCCGCACTCCGGCACCACGGTGGCCCGGCTCGCCGACGCGCACCCGCTGGTGCGGCAGATGCGCCCCGGTTCGGAGGTCCTGCGGGAACTCGCCGGGCCCGCGCCGGGCTGCCGGACCAGGTTCGTGAGCTTCTGGAGCGACCTCGACCGGGTGATGGTGCCGGTGGAGACCGCGCGCCTCGACCACCCGGACCTGTGCGCGCACAACGTGCGCGTCAGCGGCATCGGCCATCTCGCGCTGCCCGTGCATCCGACGGTGGCCGCCGGGGTCCGCGAGGCGCTCGACGCCGGCGGAACCGACGCCCCGGCCGGGCGGGAGGAGGAGCCGGGCGCGTCCTCCGTCGCCTGACCGCGCGACACCCCCGTTCGAACTTTTCTCGAACACAAGGCCAAGGCTCTCCCCGCGAGCTGGTGAAACACGACCGATTGCCCGTTTCCTGCGGGTGCAAACCCCTCCGAAGATTGTCCGCCGCGCATACCGCCGGGTACAGTCGCGCCACTGCTTACCCCCGGGACACCCCTCGTCGGGCCCGCCCCGGACTGGTCCTGCTGCCGAGGCGAGAGAGACGTTGGTGAACGACCAGCACCCCCACGCCGGGTACGTCGGAGACGGCACCCACACCACTGGCAGCTTCGCCGTAGACCCGCTGTTCGGCGCCTACCCCGACAGCCACGCCGACCACGGCGGCCAGTGGGACCCTGGTCCGCACACCGGCGCGTACGGCACGACGGAGCAGTACGACACCGGGCAGTACGACACGACCGGACAGTGGGACGCGACCGGCCAGTGGGACGCCACGGGGCAGTGGAACACCGCCGCCCACGACGCGACCGGCTCGTACGCGACCGCCACCGCGTCGTACGACACCACCGGCCAGTGGGACGCCTCCGCCTGGACCGAGGCCCAGCACACCGGGCAGTACGAGACCGTCCACTCCGGCGGGTACGCCGCCCAGGGCACGTACGGCCACGAGACCTACACCACCACCGGCCAGTGGGCCGCCCCCGCCTTCGCGACCGAGACCGGCGCCTACGACGCCACCGCGTGGAACCAGGCGGCCCCGGAGCCCGAGCCGGCCGTCCCCCACCAGTACACCCCGCAGGCCGAGGACCACACCGGGCATCCGGTCGAGCACACCTCCGAGTTCGACTTCGCGTACGCTCCCGAGCCGGACGAGTACACCGGCCTCCCCGCCGGCGGAACCCCGGAGACCGGCGGGACCGCGGAGACCGACGCCGAAGACCGCGCCGGGGACGACGAGACCGACACGCCCGGCGAAGACCTCCGCGCCGAGAACTCCCACGACGGCCCCGCCGCCGGACTCCGTACCGCGCCGCCCGTCGCGGGCCGCCCCGCGCGCCGCTCCTCCGCGGGAGGCCGCAGCCGCCGCCGCACGCCCGCCAAGCGGTCCGCGCTGCTGACCGTCGCCGTCCCCTCCGCCTGCGTCGTGGGAGCCGCCGGCATCGCCGCCGCCTCCGTCGGAGGCCTCGCCGGCCCCGGAACGGAAGGCGAGCAGAAGGACGCCACGACCACGCTCGCCGCCGCCGACTCCGCCCCGGCCGAGCCCGTCGCCGTCAACGAAGCCCTCGACACCCAGCTCGCCGCGCTCAGCGAGGACGTCCGCGACTTCGGCGCCCGTGCCAGCCGCACCCAGGAGCGCATCGACCTCCGGGTCCGCCAGGCGGCCGACAAGAAGAAGCGCGAGGAGGAAGCGGCCCGCAAGGAGGCGCTGCGCCCCAAGTACGCGCTGCCGGTGACGCTCCACCGGCTCAGCGCGCGGTTCGGCCAGGCGGGCCTCAACTGGATGTCCGTGCACACCGGCATCGACTTCCCCGTGTTCGGCGGCACGCCCGTGATGGCCGCGACGGACGGCACCGTCCGCACCCAGCTGAACAGCGCCTACGGCAACATGGTGATCGTGACCGCCCCCGACGGCACCGAGACCTGGTACTGCCACCTCAGCAGCGCCAAGATCCGCTCCGGCCACGTGAAGGCCGGCGACGTCATCGCGTACTCGGGTGACTCCGGCAACTCCACCGGCCCGCACCTCCACTTCGAGGTCCGGCCGAAGGGCGGTTACGCGATCGACCCGCTGGCCTGGTTCCGCAGCCACGGCCTCGACCCGACCGCCGGCTGAACCCACCGCCCTTTCCCGCGCACGGGAATGGGGGAGGGCCCCGGCTCCGGCCGGGGCCCTCCCCCATTCCCGTGCGTGCGTCCTACAGCTTCTCGACCGGGGCGTACCGCAGCAGCAGCCGCTTCGGCTTCTCGTCGCCGAAGTCGACCGTCGCCTGGGCGTCCGCGCCCGCGCCGGTCACCGCCATGACCGTGCCGAGCCCGAACTGGTCGTGCGTGACCCGGTCCCCCACCTGGAGCGAGATCACCGGCTTCTCACCGGCGCGCCGGGTCGCGAAGCCGGAGGGACCGGAACGCGAACGGGACGAGGAGAGCGAGGAGGTGATCCCCGAGGTCGGCCCCGCGGGCTTCACCATCGGCCCCGTCCGCTTCCACTCCAGGTGCGCGGGCGGAATCTCCTCCAGGAAGCGGGACGCCGGGTTGTACGAGGGCTGGCCCCAGGCGCTGCGCATCGCCGAGCGGGTCAGGTAGAGCCGCTCGCGGGCGCGCGTGATGCCCACGTAGGCGAGGCGGCGCTCCTCCTCCAGCTCCTTGGTCTGGCCGAGGGCGCGCATGTGCGGGAAGACGCCGTCCTCCATGCCCGTGAGGAACACCACCGGGAATTCCAGGCCCTTGGCGGTGTGCAGGGTCATCAGGGTGATGACGCCCCTGCCCTCCTCGTCCTCGTCGGGGATCTGGTCGGAGTCGGCGACGAGGGCGACCTGCTCCAGGAACTCCGCGAGGGTCGCGGGCTCCTCACCGCGCTCCTGCTCGAACTCCAGGGCGACGGCGGCGAGTTCCTGGAGGTTCTCGATGCGGGTCTCGTCCTGCGGGTCGGTCGAGGCCTGGAGTTCGGCGAGGTAACCGGTCCGCTCCAGGACGGCCTCCAGGACGACGGCGGGGCCGGCGCCGGACTCCACCACGGTGCGCAGTTCGTCCATGAGCGCGTTGAAGCGCTTGACGGCGTTCGCGGAACGCGCGGCCATGCCGTACGCCTCGTCCACCCTCCTGAGCGCCTGCGGGAAGGTGATCCTCTCCCGGAGCGAGAGGGCGTCGATCATCGCCTCGGCGCGCTCGCCGATGCCCCGCTTGGGGACGTTGAGGATGCGGCGCAGCGGGACGTTGTCCTCGGGGTTCGCGAGGACGCGCAGGTACGCGAGGACGTCCCGGACCTCCTTGCGCTCGTAGAAGCGCACACCGCCGACGACCTTGTAGGGCAGTCCGACGCGGATGAAGATCTCCTCGAAGACACGGGACTGGGCGTTGGTCCGGTAGAAGACGGCGACGTCCCCGGCCTTCGCCTCGCCCGCGTCCGTGAGCCGGTCGATCTCGTCGGCGACGAACTGGGCCTCGTCGTGCTCGGTGTCCGCGACGTAGCCGGTGATCCGCGCGCCCGCGCCCGCGTTCGTCCACAGGTTCTTGGGGCGGCGGGACTCGTTGCGCTCGATGACGGCGTTGGCGGCCGAGAGGATCGTCTGCGTGGAGCGGTAGTTCTGCTCCAGGAGGATCGTCGTCGCGTCCGGGTAGTCCTCCTCGAACTGGAGGATGTTGCGGATGGTCGCACCGCGGAAGGCGTAGATCGACTGGTCGGCGTCGCCGACGACGCACAGCTCGGCCGGGCCGAGGTCGTCGTAGCCGGTCCCCACCAGCTCCCGCACGAGGGTGTACTGGGCGTGGTTGGTGTCCTGGTACTCGTCGACGAGGACGTGGCGGAAGCGGCGGCGGTAGTGCTCGGCGACGTCGGGAAACGCCTGGAGCAGGTGGACCGTCGTCATGATGATGTCGTCGAAGTCCAGGGCGTTGGCCTCGCGCAGCCGCGCCTGGTACATCCGGTACGCCTCGGCGAGCGTCTTCTCGAAGCCGTCGACGGCCTGGTCGGCGAAGGTCTCCTCGTCGATCAGCTCGTTCTTGAGGTTCGAGATCTTGGCGCTGAAGGACTTCGGTGGGAACTTCTTCGGGTCGAGGTCCAGATCGCGGCAGACCAGCGCCATCAGGCGCTTGGAATCGGCGGCGTCGTAGATCGAGAAGGAGGAGGTGAAGCCGAGCCTCTTCGACTCGCGGCGCAGGATGCGGACGCAGGCGCTGTGGAAGGTCATGACCCACATCGCGTTCGCCCGCGGGCCGACGAGCTGCTCGACGCGCTCCTTCATCTCCCCGGCGGCCTTGTTCGTGAAGGTGATCGCCAGTATCTGGCCGGGGTGCACGTGCCGCGTGCCCAGGAGGTGGGCGATGCGGTGGGTGAGCACCCGCGTCTTGCCGGAACCGGCGCCGGCGACGATGAGCAGCGGGGAGCCGGTGTGGACGACGGCGGCGCGCTGCTGCTCGTTCAGCCCCTCCAGGAGCGCGGCGGCGTCCACGACGGGACGCGGGGCGCCGTCGCGGTAGTGGGTGTCCCGGGCGGGCGGGGGCGCGTCGAAGCGCCCTCCGAAGAGGTCGTGCGGGACCTCCTCCGGAGCCGGGGAGCCGTGCTCGTCGTCCTCGGGGGGCGGCGGGGGCTCCTCCGGGGAGTGGTTCTGGAGGCCGGCCAGGAAGCTGTCGTCAAAGAGGCTGCTCATCGCCTCACGAGTCTAGGACGCCGCACCGACATCCGGGCCCGCCTTCGGAAGCCGCCTTCGCCCCGGGGCTGCGGAACGGGTCACATCCCGGGGACGCAGGCGGCGTGGAACCGGGGGCCGGGACGGGGCGGGGCGGGGCGGGGCGGGGCGGGGAGAGGTTCCGGAGCGGGGTCAGGGCCGGGATCGGAATTGGGGCGGGGGCGGGGGCAGGGGTGGGGATCGGGACGGGGCCGGAACCGGGATCAGGGCGGGACGGGGTCCCGGACCGGAGCGAGGTCCGCACCGGACCGGGGCCGGGTCAGGTCCAGAGGGTCGCGATGAAGATGTTCGCCACGGTCAGGGCGCCGACGGTGGCGAAGAGCCCCTTGTCGACCTTCTCCTCGTCCCGCTTGACGTAGACCAGCGCGAGGATCACGACGAGCACCGCCAGCTTGATGCCGATCTTGAGGTTGTTCACGGTGTGGTCGTCGGCCTGGTTGAGGCCGACGAGCGCGACGCCGGTGACCAGCATGGTCAGCGCGCCGTGCAGCATCGCGGGGCTGAAACGGGCCGTACCCGCGCCCATCGCCTTCATCTGGGTGAGGAAACCGCCCAGGAGGGAGGCGATACCGATGATGTGCAGGGCGACGAAGACATTGATGAGTACGTCCATGGGGCGGAGCCTAACCGGGCCCCCGGGACCGTCCTTCGGCCGGGTCCGGCTCCCCCGCGCCGCGTCCGGACGGCCGGCCGGACGTCTTCCGATCCGCTCCCTGTCCGGCTTGTCGTCCGCCCCTCCGCTCCGCTCGCTGTTCGGCCCGTTCCCCGCTCCGTCACCCGGCGAAAGAGAACGATCTCCGGCCTGTCAACTGAAGCCAATAACGGTCAACCAGCCGTCCGGGCGTAACCCCGGGCCTAGCGTCCTCTCCCAGGTGGCCGGCTCCCCACCGCCGCCGGTCTTCCGGCGGTCGTCGGTCACCCCCGCCGAAAACCGGCGGCGGTCCGTCTTCCCTGTGCGGACCGCCGCCGGCCCGGCGGCCACCGTTCCCCAGGGAAAGAGGATGTGAACCGCCCTCGTGGCAGCGCACCGCAAAGCCAGGCAGTCCCTCTTCGGCGGTCAGGCGGTCCGCACCGCCGCCACCCTCGCCCTCGCCTCCGCGGCGACGGCGACGCTCTTCGAAGGGTCCGGACACGCGGACCCCCGGCCCACCGCCGCCCAGGTCAGGGCGAAGGTCGACCGGCTCTACGAAGAGGCCGAGGTCGCGACCGAGCGGTACAACGGGGCGAAGGAGAAGGCGGACCGGGCCCGCGCGGCCTTCGACCGGCTGCGCGACGAGGCCGCCCGCAGGACCCAGCGGCTCAACACGGCGCGGGAGGCCCTGGGTGCCGTGGCCGCCGCCCAGTACCGCTCCGGAGGTCTCGACCCCGCCGTACAGCTCGCCCTCACCTCCGATCCCGACCAGTACCTGGAGCGGGCCGCGCTCGCCGAGAAGGCCGGGGAACGGCAGGCGGCCGCGATCCGGGCCGTGCGACACGAGCTCGGCGCGATCGGGCAGCTGCGCGACGAGTCGGCGGTCCGCCTGACCGCCCTGCGCGGGCACGAGACGGAGCTGCGGCGGCAGAAGGCGACCGTACTCGGCAAGCTGGAGGCGGCCAGGACCCTGCTGGCCCGCCTGACGGCCGAGGAACGGGCGCGGTACGAAGCGGCCGCCGCCGCCCGGAACGGCTCCGGCTCCGACGCCTCGGCGCGGACGGTCGCGTCCGGCTCCTCCGGCTCGTCCGGCGGTTCCGCCCCCGCGCGGGCCGACCGCTCGTCGGGCGCCGAACGACGCGGACCGGTGACCGCCCCGACCACCCGTGCCGCCCAGGCCATCTCCTTCGCCCGTGCCCAGCTCGGCAAACCGTACGTGTGGGGGGCGACGGGCCCCTCCGGGTACGACTGCTCGGGTCTCACCCAGGCGGCCTGGCGAGCGGCCGGCGTCTCCCTGCCCCGCACCACGTACACCCAGATCAACGCCGGCCGACGAGTCTCCCGCTCCCAGCTCGCCCCCGGTGACCTCGTCTTCTTCTATTCCGGGATCAGCCACGTCGGCCTCTACATCGGTGGCGGCCAGATGATCCACGCGCCCCGGCCGGGCGCCCCGATCCGGGTCGCCCCGATCGACGAGATGCCCTTCGCCGGGGCGACCCGGGTGGGCTGACCCGGGGAACGCCCGGGGAACGCCCTGTGGAGGCACCCCGGGGGCGGTTCAGGGCTGCCCCCGGGAGGAGCTGGTCCGGCCGGTCACCCCGGTCGGCCACCTTTACCAGTCACCCCCGGCCGGACGCCTCCATCGGGTCCCCGACC
This sequence comes from Streptomyces sp. NPDC014907, assembly GCF_055562975.1. Classification (NCBI taxonomy): domain Bacteria; kingdom Bacillati; phylum Actinomycetota; class Actinomycetes; order Kitasatosporales; family Streptomycetaceae; genus Streptomyces; species Streptomyces sp. NPDC014907. The sequence continues at coordinate 893,529 of NZ_JBVHEG010000001.1, forward strand.
GGGCGGCGGTCTCAGACCAGGCGGCGGGCGGCGGCCCAGCGGGTCAGTTCGTGCCGGTTGGACAACTGGAGCTTCCGCAGGACCGCCGAGACGTGCGACTCGACCGTCTTCACCGAGATGTAGAGCTGTTTGGCGATCTCCTTGTACGCGTAGCCACGGGCGATCAACCGGAGCACCTCCCGTTCCCGCTGGGTGAGCCGGTCCAGGTCCTCGTCCACCGGGGGCGCGTCCGTCGAGGCGAAGGCGTCCAGGACGAAGCCGGCGAGCCGGGGGGAGAAGACGGCGTCACCCTCCTGGACCCGGAAGATCGAGTCGACGAGATCGGTGCCGGTGATCGTCTTGGTGACGTATCCGCGGGCCCCGCCCCGGATCACCCCGATCACGTCCTCGGCCGCGTCCGAGACCGACAGGGCAAGGAAGCGGACCGGGTCCTCGGCCGCGCCCAGCAGGTTCGCGCAGCGCCGCAGCACCTCGACCCCGCCGCCGCCCGGAAGGTGCACGTCGAGCAGAACGACCTCGGGGCGGGTCGCGGTGATGACCGTGACCGCCTGGTCGACGTCGGCCGCCTCGCCGACCACCTCGACGCCCGTGACCTCGGTCCGGCCGATCTCGGCCTGCACCCCGGTACGGAACATGCGGTGGTCGTCCACGAGCACCACCCGGACCCGGCGCCCACCGCCCGACGCCGCCCCCGCATCGGTTCCGGTCGTCGCTCCGGTCTCGTCGCTCATCCGTCCGCCCTCTCCATCTCGAGCTCCACTTCGGTGCCGCCGCCCTGCGGTGACCGCAACCGGGCCGTACCGCCGTTGCGCTGCATCCGGCCGATGATCGATTCTCGTACGCCCATCCGGTCCTCGGGCACGTCGTCCAGGTCGAATCCCGGCCCCCGGTCCCGCACCGAGACGAAGACCGTACGGCCGTCCACCTCGGCGAACACCTGCACCGCCCCGCCCTCGCCACCGTACTTGGCGGCGTTGACCATCGCCTCGCGCGCCGCCTGTATCTGTGCGACCAGTCCTTCGTCGAGGGGGCAGTCGCCGACGACGACCACCTCCAGCGGGACGCCGTGCTTGTCCTCGACCTCGGCCGCGGCCCTCTTCACCGCCTCCGCCAGGGTCTGGGGCTCTTCGGCCCCGCCCGTGCCCTCGGGTTTGTAGAGCCAGTTCCGCAGCTCCCGCTCCTGGGCCCGGGCGAGGCGGCGCACCTCGCCCGCGTCATCGGCGTTGCGCTGGATCAGGGTCAGGGTGTGCAGCACCGAGTCGTGGACGTGGGCCGCCACCTCGGCGCGTTCCTGGGCTCTGATGCGCATGGTCCGTTCCTCCGTGAGGTCCTGCGACATGCGGACCAGCCAGGGGCCGGCGAGCAGTGCTATGCCGGTGAGGACCGCGACGGCGGCGGTGAGGGCCGTACCGAGCTGGGCGACCGAGCCGCGGACCACCACGAAGACCGCGAGGCCCGTGCCGACCAGGGCGACGCCCACGAGACCGCGGGCGAGCTGGAAGGCCCGTCTGTGGGGTCCCGGGTCGGTCCAGCTGGCGCGGCGGGCGTTGTCCGCCTGACGCCAGAAGACGACGACGCCGACGCCGGTGAGGAGCAGGGGCCAGACGTACCGGCCGGTCTCGTTGTCGAAGCTGACGTTCCCCGCGACGACGGCCACGCCCGCGGCGAGGGCGATCAGGGCGAAGACCTGGCCGCGGTCGGGCTTGCGCAGTCTGCGGCGTCCGTCCGGGGTGGTTTCGAAGACGGGGCGCGGGGCGGCCCGCCCGCCGACGCCGAGCGGGACGACGATCCAGAAGACCGCGTAGAGCACGGCGCCGAGGCCGTCCGGCAGGGCCAGCACCGTGAACGCCGCGCGGACCCAGACGACCGGCAGGCCGAGGTGTCCCGCGAGGCCGCGCGCGACACCGCCGAGCCACCGTCCGTCGGCACTTCGGTAGAGCCTGCGCACGGGCGGTTCGTCGGTCTCGGTGACACGGGTGGATACGGGCATGCACCGATCGTCACACGTTCGGTCCGCGCCGGACATCAGGGTCCGCCCTGAGATCTCCCCCGGTACGGGCTCAGGGGTGTGGGGCTCCCGAATATCAGGGGCGGGCCAGGGTCGGCCCCGGTGCCGTACGGCGTCACGGGCCGTCACCATGGACGCATGACGAGTTCGATGCCTTCGCAGCACGAGGCCCCGCCGTCGGCGGAGGCCGGTCCCGCCGCGCCGCTGCGGCGGACGCGCGGAAGCAAGGTCGTGGGCGGAGTCTGCGGCGGTCTCGGCCGGCACTTCGACCTCGACCCGGTGATCTTCCGCGTCGTGGTCGCCGTGCTGGCGGTGACGGGCGGCCTCGGTCTGATCTTCTACGGTTTCGCCTGGCTGTTGATACCGCTCGCGGGCGAGGAGGAGAACGAGGGGCGCAGGCTGCTGACCGGCCGGGTCTCCGGCTCTTCCCTCGTGGCTCTGCTGATGGCGCTGACCGGCTGCGGGTTCTTCCTGTCGACGCTGCGCAGCGGGCCGATGCTGGGTTCCTCGCTGATGGTGGCCTTCGCGGTCTGCGGGGCGGCCGTCTGGTCGCGACGCAGGCAGACCGGCGTGGTGGAGACCGAGGGCAGGACGGACACGGCCGCCGCGCTCGCGGTGGCCGAGGCGCCGCCGGAGACGAAGGCTCCGCCGTTGGTCGAGTACACCTCGTGGTGGAAGGACCCGATCGTCAAGGACGGCTCGACGGGCAGGCTGGCCATCGGTTACCTGTGGGGTCCGCACGGTGTCCTGGACGAGAACGGAAAGGTCGACGGCGAGGTGCCGAAGCCGGGCAGTCAATGGGGTCCCGCGCTCCCGGTGCCCGGTCGTCCGACGCCTTCCGTCCGGCGGAGCCCACTCTCCATCGGCGGCCCCGTCTTCCTGCTCGCCCTGGTGGGGGGCGGTCTCGGAACGGGTCTGACCTGGGGGGCCGAGCCGCTGGGCACCAGTCTGCAGATCGGCCTGGCCGTCGCCCTCGCGGTGTTCGGCCTGGGGCTGGCCGTCAGCAGCTTCCTCGGCCGGACCGGGTTCGGCACGGTCTTCCTGACCGTGATCACGGCGGGCCTGCTCGCCCTGGCGACGGCGCTGCCCGACCGGATCACCACGGAGTGGGCGCGCGAGACGTGGACACCGGCCTCGGCCGCCGCCGTGCAGCCGCGCTACGAGCTGGGCGCCGGGGTGGGCACGCTCGACCTGTCACGGCTCCCGGTTCCCGCGGGCACGACGATCACCACCGGCGCCGAGGTGGGTGCCGGGCAGCTCAAGGTGATCGTCCCGGAGAACGCGGTCGTGAAGGTGCACGTCAAGGTGGCGCTGGGCGACCTCCAGCTGCCGGGACGGCCCGCCCACGACATCGACGTCACGCGGGACCGGGAAGAGACGCACACGCTCGCTCCGCCGGCCGGGACCGTCCCGGCGGGCACCCTGGACCTTTCGCTGGAGATCGCACTCGGACAGGTGGAGGTCACCCGTGCTGCTTCATGAGTTCCGCCCCGGCCGGCTCCTCGTCGGTCTCACCGCCCTCGCCCTGGCCGCCCTGTACGCGGGCGACGCCGCGGGGGCCTGGACGACGCCGTGGTACACGGTGGTCCCGGTGCTCTGCGGCGGTCTGGCTGCGGCCGCCCTCGCGACCTGGTTCGCCTATCGAATACGGCGCCGCTCGGCCAGGAGGCGGTCCAGTGAGAACACCGGCGCCCCGGCCAGCAGCAGCGGGAGCCAGGCCATCAGGTAGACGAGGTCGTTGCCGAGGTAGTACGGGTGCACCTGCCAGCTCACGGTCGTCCAGAGACTCAGGGAGATCAGCGCGCCGCCGAGCGCCGCCACCCGGGCGAAGAGGCCGAAGAGGGTCCCGATCCCGACGGCGAGTTCCCCGAAGGCGATGGCGTACCCGAAGCCGGCGGGGCTCTTGAGGGCGAGGTCGACGAGAGCGGGGAACGCGGAGCTGTCCCGGACCCCGCGCATGATCTCGCCGAGGGAGCCGTCACCGGTGGCGGCGAAGAAGGAGGAATCGGTGAGCTTGTCGAGCCCGGCGTAGAGGAACGTGACTCCGAGGAAGATCCGCAACGGAAGGAGGGCACAACGGGAGGCGGCCGCCTTCCAGCGCTCGCCGGGCCCGCCCACGGCGGCCTTGGTGCTCGTGCCGCCGCCGTCGCCGTCGTCCGCGCCCCGGGGCGGTTCGTCGGCCCGGCCCGTGTTTCCCGTCATCGTCGGTCACCTCTCCACACCCCGCGCGACTGTCCGGGACCGATTCTCCTCTCACCGCCGCCCCGGGGGCGCGGGGAGGGCGGCGGGCCGTTCAGTCCACAACGTCGATGGTGACCTTGTCGGTCTCCACACCCGCCGCCGTCACGACCGAGACCTCCACCCGGCCCGGTTCCACGTCCGCGGGGAGGGGGACGGTCAGCACGGTGTCGGTGGGGTTGGCGAAGCCGCCGGGGACCGGGACCAGGGGGACGTGGGCGTGGACGGAGCCGATGCGGACGACCAGGCGGGTCAGCGGTTCGGGGGCGTTCGCGCCCGGCGGGACGAAGCCCCGGCCTCGGATCTCGATGTCGTCCCCGGTGCGGATCGGGGCGTCGAGGTCACCCGCCTCCCGGGAGCGGACCACGGAGTGGATCGCGGGGCGGACGCCCCCGGTGCACTGCGCGGCGAGGTACCAGGCGGCGGAAACGCCGAGAAGGAGGACGAGGGTCCAGGGCACTGCGGGGAGCCGGGCGGGATCGTGGGCGAGTCCCACGGCCGCCGGGACCAGGACCGCGCCGGAGGCCAGGAGGTACTGGACGTCGGCGAGGGAGGCCCGGCCGCTGTCGTCGCAGAGCAGGTCGGCGGCGCGCGGGCGGTCGGCCCGCACCTTCTGGAGGCGGCCCGCCGCGATGCCGGCGGTGGTGACGGGGCGGATGACGACGACGACGGCCGCCGCCAGGGCGAGGGCGGTGAGCAGGCCGGCGCTCCGGGACAGGCCGAAGGCGGTCTCGGCCGGGGACCGCAGGAGCAGGAAGGTCGAGGAGAGGAGGGAGAAGCCGAGGAACAGGAGCCAGACGGCGGCGACGGCGTGGGGAGTGGAGAGCCTGTTGTCCTCGCCGATCAGGGGTGCGAGGAGGCCGCCGCGCGCCCGGTGGGCGTGAGCGGCGGCGCTGAGGAGGACGGCGAGGGTCAGGGCGGCGCAGAGAGCAGCCGTGCGGGTTCCGGTCCAGCCGGTCCCGATCGCGGTGAGGGACTGGCCGAGGAGAAGGGCGAGGACGGTGCCCCAGACGGCGGAGAGGCTTGCGCGCCGTACCCGGCCGAGCCAGGCGGTCCCGGCCTCCCGGCCGTGGTCGGCGACCGCGCGGGCGGTCTGGGCGAGTTCGTCGGAGACCCACTGGCGGGCGGCGACCGGCGAGTGGGCGACGGCGGCGGGGACGCCGTGACCGGTGGCGAGTTCGTCGCGCCGGGCGAGGAAGGCGGCGACGGCGCGCCGGTGGCCGGCCCGTCCGCAGTGGGCGCGGTCGGCGCAGGCCGTCACGCGGTCGCCGTACTGTCTCGCCTCTCGAACCGCCACGGTGGTCACTCCCCGAGCTCGCTCCATGACACGTTCCGTCGCGTCCCGAAGGGCCAACAAGCCGTTGGTTCCACGGAATTGTGCCGTACCGGGGGCTCTCGCACCTGCCGTCCGCGCTCCGCCGGGGAGTGATTGCCGAGTCGTCACATTGACGTACGGAAAGGTGAGGCGATGGTGTGACGACAGGGGTGCCGTCCGCGTCCGGCCGGGGCGACGGGACTCCCGGACGCGGCGAAGCCGCCCCCTCGTGCGGGTGGGCACGGGGCGACGGCTTCGGCGGCGGACGGAGGGGGAGGGGTTACTCCCACTCGATGGTGCCCGGAGGCTTGCTGGTGACGTCGAGGACGACGCGGTTCACGTCGGCGACCTCGTTGGTGATGCGGGTCGAGATCTTGGCGAGCACGTCGTAGGGCAGACGTGACCAGTCGGCCGTCATGGCGTCCTCGGAGGAGACGGGACGCAGCACGATCGGGTGGCCGTAGGTGCGGCCGTCGCCCTGGACGCCCACGGAGCGCACGTCGGCGAGCAGGACGACCGGGCACTGCCAGATGTCGCGGTCGAGGCCGGCGGCCGTCAGCTCCTCGCGGGCGATGGCGTCGGCCTCGCGGAGCAGGTCCAGGCGCTCCTTGGTGACCTCGCCGACGATGCGGATGCCGAGGCCGGGGCCGGGGAAGGGCTGGCGCTGGACGATCTCCTCGGGCAGGCCGAGTTCTTGGCCGACCATGCGGACCTCGTCCTTGAAGAGCTGGCGCAGCGGCTCGACGAGCTCGAACTCCAGGTCCTCGGGGAGGCCGCCCACGTTGTGGTGGGACTTGATGTTGGCGGTGCCGGTGCCGCCGCCGGACTCGACGATGTCCGGGTAGAGCGTGCCCTGGACGAGGAAGGCGACCTCTTCGCCGTCGGCGGCGCCCTCGGCGACGATCTCGGCCTGGGCCTGCTCGAAGACGCGGATGAACTCGCGGCCGATGATCTTCCGCTTGGTCTCCGGGTCGGAGACGCCGGCGAGGGCGGTGAGGAAGCGCTCCTGCGCGTCCACGACCTTCAGCTGCACGCCGGTGGCGGCCACGAAGTCCTTCTCGACCTGCTCGGTCTCGCCCTTGCGCATCAGACCGTGGTCGACGTACACGCAGGTGAGCTGCGAGCCGATGGCCTTCTGCACCAGGGCGGCGGCCACGGCGGAGTCGACGCCGCCGGAGAGGCCGCAGATGGCGCGCTTGGTGCCGACCTGGGCGCGGATGGCCGCGACCTGCTCCTCGATCACGTTGCCGGTGGTCCAGCTCGGCTCCAGGCCGGCGCCCCGGTAGAGGAAGTGCTCCAGGATCTGCTGGCCGTGCGTGGAGTGCAGCACCTCGGGGTGGTACTGGACGCCGTACAGCTTCTTCTCGTCGTTCTCGAAGGCGGCGACCGGCACGACGTCCGTGGAGGCGGTGACGGCGAAGCCCTCGGGGGCGGCGGAGCAGGCGTCGCCGTGCGACATCCACACCGACTGCTCGACGGGGGTGCCCTCGAAGAGGGTGGAACCGGCCTTGGAGACGTGCAGCGGGGTACGGCCGTACTCGCGGGCGCCGGTGTTGTCGACGGTGCCGCCGAGGGTCGTCGCCATCAGCTGGAAGCCGTAGCACATGCCGAAGACGGGGACGCCCGCCTCGAAGAGCGCGCGGTCGAGGCGGGGGGCGCCCTCCGCGTACACGGAGGACGGACCGCCGGAGAGGATGATCGCCTTCGGGTTCCTGGCCAGCATCTCGGCCACCGGCATGGTGGACGGGACGATCTCGCTGTAGACCCGGGCCTCACGGACGCGGCGGGCGATGAGCTGGGCGTACTGCGCGCCGAAGTCGACAACGAGGACTACGTCCGGGTTGGTGACGTCGGGCGCGGCAGCGGGGGTCGCTGATGACACTACGGCGGCCTTCCGGCGGTAGGAGGGAGTCCCTCGAAAGGGGTGCTGTTCAAGGGGTGCTATTTGTCGATTCTACCGGCGTGGCGGCCGGACCTTTCGTCTCACCGTCCGGACCCCGGTTGTCCCCGGCGTCACGGCGGGGTCCATACTGTCGCCATGCGTGAGCACTCGACCTTCGTCTTTACCTATGGCAACCGGCCCACCGGCTGCCATGGTCGTGCTGCTTGAGCAACTGACAAGCGACTTCCCAGGCGCCCCGGGCCGACAAGGCCCGGGGCGTTCTGCTTGTCTCCGGGCCCTGCCGCTCCGGGGCGACCGCCCCCGCGAGGAGCCCCATCATGACGACGCACACCGCCACCGCCGGAAAGACCACCGGAAACACCGCCGGCGACACCACCGGGACGACCCGCCCCGCAACGACCACCCCCGGAGCGGTCGCACCCGGGACGACCGTCCCTGGAAAGGCCGCCGCCGGGAAGACTCCCGCCGAGAGGACCGGCGCCCGCACCGACGAGGCGGTGACGCTGATCGGGGGCGCCCGGGAACGCATCGACGCCCTGGACGACCGGATCATCGGCCTCATCCAGGAGCGGATGGCCGTCTCGGCCGTCATCCAGGAGGCCCGGATCTCCTCCGGCGGCCGCCGGGTGAACCTCGCCCGCGAGATGGAGGTCCTCGGTCACTACCGGGACGCCCTGGGCAGGCCGGGCACGGCCCTCGCGATGACGGTGCTGGAGCTGTGCCGGGGACGCGTCTGAGGCGCGGGCCCCGGCACGGCCGGGCGGCTGCCCGCGCACGCGCCCCGGCACGGTGCGGCGCGGGCAGGCGCACCGGTGGGCGGGTGGGTGCCCGCATCTGAGTTCGGGCCCGCTCTCACCCGTACGGCGCGTGACCGGCTTCGAGGAGGCTTCGTTGGTCCGGATGTCCGTGCCAGCCAGGGGCGGGCCCGAAGAAAACCACGCGTGGCTTCGCTGGGGCGTGTGGCGTACCTCCGGTACGCCATGGGACCTCGCACCAGCGCGTGCGACCGGACGGCAGGGGACAGCGGTCCGGTCGCCAAGAAAGGGCGGTCGGTTCCGGGGACGCCCGGGACCGGCCGCAACCGGCACCTCCGGCCGCACCCCCGCGGTTCCGGCGCCGTGCGGAGCCGCCGGGTGCCGTACGGCACCCCGTCCCGTCCCCCTCGTCCCCTCCGCTCCCCCTGTCCCCTCCGCTCCCCCGCCTGTTCCCTCCGCCTCCCCCGTTCCTCCTCCCCCGCGGCGCGACCTCCCGGCGCCGCAGCGCTCGGCACCGCCGCTGCCCTGACACCGGTGCCGACCCCGAGGGCCCCGTGCCGCGACCGGAATCGCGCCGCGGGGCCCTCGCTCACGCCCGAAACGAATGTGACGCGCGTCACATGAATATTCCGCGCCTCCGCTACAACCCATCCCGGAGGCCACGGGTCATCTATGCGGCACCACCAAAAACTGGAAGGGCGCTGCACTCGGAGGGGGGTGCAGCGCCCTTTCGTACGCCCGGCCTTGCCTACGTACGCCCGGGCCGTCCCGCGCACGCCCGGACCTACGTACGCCCGGGCCACCATCCCGCGCACGCCCGGGCCGCCCCGCGTACATCCGGGCCGCCCCGCGTACGCCCGCACCGCCCCGGCGGGCCGCCGGGGCGGCGTGCGTCACGTCCGCTTGGGCGGGACCGCCGGCATTCCCAGGAACGGCAGCCGCAGGGCGCCGAACGCCTCGGCCGGGACCGCGGGGGACTTCGGTTCGACCGCCGCGATCCGTACGTACCCCTCGCCCTGCGCCGGGCGCGGGTCCTCCTCGCCCTTGTTGGGCCAGAAGGACATGGCCCGTTCCGCCTGTGCGGTGATCGTCAGGGACGGGTTCACGCCCAGGTTGGCGGAGACGGCCGCTCCGTCGACGACGGAGATCCCCGGGTGGCCGTAGAGCCGGTGGTACGGGTCGATGACGCCGGACGCGGCGTCGGCGCCGATCGGGCAGCCGCCCAGGAAGTGGGCGGTGAGCGGGGTGCCCATCAGTTCGCCGATGTTGGAGCCGGCGAAGCCGTTGATCTCCTCGGCGAGGAGGGTGGCGGCCTCGGTGGCCTCCGGGATCTGCACCGGGTTCGGCGCCCCGTGCCCCTGGCGGGCCGTGAGCAGGCCCTTTCCGATGCCGCCCGGCTTGCGGTAGGTGGTGAGGGAGTTGTCGAGGGACTGCATCACCAGGCCGATGATGGTCCGCTCCGACCACTTCCGGTTGGAGAGCGAGCGGGCGGCGAGCGCCGGGTGCCGGAGCAGGTTGAGGAACCACTTGCGCACCCGGTGGGCGCCGTAGGGCACCTGGAGGACGGTCAGGCTGCCCATGGAGTTGGAGCCCCTGCCGTACCGCACCGGTTCGATGTGGGTGTTCGCGTTCGGGTGCACGGACGAGGTGATGGCGACGCCCCGGGTGAAGTCGGCCTTCTCCGCGCCGTGCTTCTTCCGGTAGCGGCGGTCGGTGGTCTGCGCGCCGACCAGTCCTTCGGAGTTGGTGCGGGTGAGTTCGCCGAGCCGGCCCGAGATCCGGGGCAGCAGCCCGGTGTCCTTCATGCGGTGGAGCAGGGTCTGCGTGCCGTACGTGCCGGCCGCGATCACCACCCGGCGGGCCGTGAACGTCCGCCCCTTCCCCTTCCTGCGGTTGTCGGTGGGCAGGGTCCGCACCGCGAAGCCGCCCCGCGAGTCCTCGGTGACGGTGACGACGGTCGTCATGGGGTGGACGGTCGCGCCCGCCTTCTCGGCGAGGTACAGGTAGTTCTCGTTGAGGGTGTTCTTGGCGCCGTGCCGGCAGCCGGTCATGCACTCGCCGCACTCGGCGCAGGCGCGCCGGGACGGGCCCGCGCCGCCGAAGTACGGGTCGGGGACCTCTCCGCCCGGCTTCGCCCTCGCACGGCCGTCGGCGTCCTCGCCGTCCCCGAAGAAGACGCCGACGGGTGCCATGTGGAAGGTGTCGCCGATGCCCATCGCCTGCGCGGCCGACTTGAGGTGCACGTCGGAGGGGGTCATCGTCGGGTTGAGCCGGACGCCGAGCATCCGCCGGGCCTGGTCGTAGTACGGCCGCAGCTCGTCCTCCCAGTCCGTGATGTCCTTCCACTGCGGGTCCTCGAAGAACGCCTTGAGCGGTACGTAGAGGGTGTTGGCGTAGTTGAGGGAGCCGCCGCCCACGCCGGCGCCCGCGAGCACCATGACGTTGCCGAGGAGGTGGATGCGCTGGAGGCCGTAGAGGCCGAGGGCGGGGGCCCACAGGAAGTTCTTCAGGTCCCAGGAGTTCTTCGGCAGGGTCTCGCGGGTGAAGCGGCGGCCGGCCTCCAGGACACCGACCCGGTAGCCCTTCTCGGTGAGCCGGAGGGCGGTGACCGAACCGCCGAAGCCGGAGCCGACGACGAGGACGTCGTAGTCGTACGCGTCGTCCGCGTCGCTCGCTTCCTGATTCTGGGCAGGGGGTACCGCGGTCATGGCTCTCCTCGTGCGGAAAGGGGCGAAAGGATCGGGCGGCACGGGCGCCGGCACGGACCGCCGTGCCGGCGCGGACGCGGGGCCCGTGCCGGACGGGCCGGCGCGGGGTCAGCGCAGGCGCAGGGCCTTCATCACCTTCAGGGACGTGCTCATGAACGCGGCGTACTTCTCGTCGTCCATCCCGAAGGAGGGCGCGAGCGGGATCAGCCGCTGCTGGGCGACGGTCTGGGCCTCGGTGTACTTGAGGATGCCCTCCGAGCCGTGGCGGCGGCCGAGCCCGGAGTCCTTCATGCCGCCCATCGGGGACTGCACGCTGCCGTAGGCGGGGGCGTACCCCTCGTTGATGTTGACGGTGCCGGTGCGCAGCCGGGCCGCGACGGCGTGGCCCCGGCGCGAGTCCTTCGTCCAGACCGAGGAGTTCAGGCCGTACGGGGTGGCGTTGGCGAGTTCGACGACCTCGTCCTCGTCCGTGAAGCGGTAGACGGAGACGACCGGTCCGAAGGTCTCCTCGTGGCAGACGGTCATCGGGGCCTCGACGCCGTCGAGGATGGTCGGCTCGTAGAAGAGGGGGCCGACGTCGGGCCGGGCGACGCCGCCCGCGACGAGCTTGGCGCCCTTGGCGACGGCCTCCTCCACGTGCCGCTTGACCGTCTCCAGCTGCCGCTCCCCGACGAGGGAGCCCATGTCGGCCCCGTAGGCGAGGGAGGTGCCGAGCCGCATCGCCTTCGTGCGGGCGGCGAAGCGGGCGAGGAAGTCGTCCGCGACGGACTCGTGCACGTACAGGCGCTCGATGGAGATGCAGAGCTGTCCGGCGGAGGAGAAGCAGGCGCGGACGGCGCCGGCGGCGGCCTTCTCGACGTCGGCGTCCTCCAGGACGAGCATGGCGTTCTTGCCGCCGAGTTCGAGGGAGACGCCGACGAGGCGGGCGGCGGCCCCCTGCGCGACCTCGCGGCCGGTGCGGGTGGAGCCGGTGAAGGAGACGTAGTCGGCGTGGCGGACGACCTCGGGTCCGACGACGGGGCCCTCGCCCAGGACGACCTGGAAGACCTCGGCGGGCAGGCCGGCCTCGACGAGCAGGTCGCGGGCCCACAGCGCGGTGAGCGCGGTCTCGGTGTCGGGCTTCATCACGACGGCGTTGCCCGAGACGAAGGCGGGGAGGGCGTCGCCGACGGAGAGTTCGAGCGGGTAGTTCCAGGGCGCGATCTGGCCGACGACCCCGCGCGGCTGGCGCAGTTCGGTGACCTTGGTGAGGGTCGGCACGACGCCGGTGTGGTGGCGGGGGCGCAGGTAGGAGGAGGCCTTGCGGCCGTAGTGGCGGGCGGCGACGGCGACCGCCTGGATCTCCTCGTGGGCGTGCAGGCGCGCCTTGCCCGTCTCCAGCTGGATGAGGTCGAGGACCTCGGCCTGCCGCTGGAGGACGAGGTCGTGGAAGCGGAGGAGGACGGCGGCACGGGCCCTGACCGGGGTGGCGGCCCAGGCCGGCTGGGCGGCGCGGGCGCGGGCGAAGGCCTCGGCGACGTCCTCGGGGGTGGACTCGGGCAGGTCCGCCAGCTTCTCCCCGGTGAAGGGGGTGTGGTTGGCGGTCCGGCCGGAACCGACCACTCCCCGGGTGAGCCGGGCGACCACGTCGGGGGTCACGACGTCGGCGGCGGTCCGGGTGCCGGGGGGCACGGGCGCGACCGGGTTGGTCGCCCCGGCGGGGGCGGTCCCGGCCTGCGCGGCGGGGGCGTCGGGAACCGAAGGGGCGGCGGGGGCCTGCGAGTCCGTCATGAGGGCGAGCGTAAGCCGCCTTCCGCCCTTTGGGTACCCGTCGGTAACGCGTTTTCACCCAGGGCACACATCACGCCAGCGATCACTGGCACATAAGGCCTGATCAGCGGCTTACGGTCACCGGAGGACGGTCACGGAGATTTTCCGGCTTCAGCCGCCCGTCTCCTCCCCCGCCTGTTCTCCCGCTTCCCGCCAGTGCCGGAGGACGATGTCGAACTGCTTCCGGGTGGTCTCCCAGCTCGACTCCGGCGAGGACATGTAGAGGGCGTACTCGGTGCCGTCGTCGCCGTAGTACATCTGGTCGATCGCGCGCCGGGGCCCGGGGAAGGTCTTCTTCTCCGTCCAGGTGAACTCCCACAGGCAGGAGAGGGTCTGGTCCCGGTAGGTGGTCGGAAGGAGCTTGATCCGGGTGTAGTCCATGCGCTTCGTCAGGACGCGTTCCAGGTCCAGCGCGTGCATGTACGGGTTCTCGAAGTCTGGGCTGCGGTCGATGCTGATCCGGATGCGGTGGTTGCCGTTGTCCGGGGTGTAGTCGATCTGGTCGCCCTCCGTCTGGCGCTTCCAGCCGTCCGGGACGACGAGGCTGAAGCCCTCCGGGTCCTGGACGCGGTGCCAGCCGTCCGGGAGGCGGTTCTTCCCGGCCTTCCCGGTGGGGGGCGCGGTCGGGGCCGCGGTGCCGGTACCGGTCCCTCCGGTGGCGACCGTCCCTCCGGTGCCGCCGGCCTGGTTGTCGTCCGCCCGGTTCATGGTGACGAAGACGGCGCCGCCGGCGACGAGCCCGGCGAGCAGGGCCGCCAGGGCGGCGGTGCGCCACCGGCCGCGTCCGGACGGTCCGGCGGCCCCCGGTGGAACCGGGTGGGGCGGGTGGGGCGCACGGGGCGGCTGGGAGAACTGCGCGGCCCGGGAAGGCTGGACGTCCTGGGAGGGGTGCGCGGCCTGGGAGAGCTGTGCGGCCCGGGGCGGCCGGGGCCACTGCGCGGTGGAGCCGCGCGGCACGGCCCCCGCGCTTCCCGGGTCCGTCCGGTCCGTGCGGTCCTCCGCGGGCCCCCGGCCGTCGTCCCCGGCCGCCGCGTCCGTGTCCTCCCTGGCCACGCGCTGGGTCGGCACATAGGCCTGGGCCGCCTCCGGCGCGCGTCCCTCCATCGCTTCGAGCAGCATCCGCTCGGCCTCGTCCGCGCGCGGCCGCTGCGCGGGGTCCTTGCGCAGCAGGGCCACGATGACGGGGGCCAGCGGCCCCGCCTTCTCCGGGGGCGGCGGCTCCTCGGTCACCACGGCCTGCATGGTGCTGATCGGAGAGGTGCGGCGGAACGGCGAGGTGCCCTCCACCGCCGTGTAGAGCGTGGCGCCGAGCGACCAGAGGTCGGAGGCGGGCCCCGGATCGCTGCCCTTCACCCGTTCGGGCGCCAGGTAGTCGATGGAGCCGACGAGTTCGCCGGTCCGGGTGATCGTGGAGTCCCCCTCGATCGCCGCGATCCCGAAGTCGGTGATCAGGACGCGGCCGTCGCGCGCGAGCAGGACGTTGCCCGGCTTGACGTCCCGGTGCAGCACTCCGGCCGCGTGCGCGGCGCGCAGCGCGCCGAGGACGTGCAGCCCGATCCTGGCCGCCTCGCGGGGCTCGATCGGCCCCTTCTCCTTGGCGGCGTCGGCGAGCGAGGGCCCGTCGACGTACTGCATCACGATCCACGGCCGGTCGTCGTGCTCCAGGACGTCGTGGACGGTCACCACGCCCGGGTGCGTGATCCGCGCGGCCGCGCGCGCCTCCTTCTGCGTGCGGGCGTGCAGCACGAGGCGGTCGGCCTCGGCCACGAACCGTCCGGCCGTCAGCTCCTTCACCGCCACCACGCGGTGCAGCACCTCGTCGTGCGCGCGCCAGACCTTGCCCATGCCGCCGCGTCCGATGGACTCGCCCAGCCGGTAGCGCCCGGCGAGCAGCAGCCCGGACCCTGTGCTCTGTGAATGTTCCACTTGCCCCCGCCCGTTCCTTCTGGAGCCAGATTACGGAGGGGGGTGCGGGCGGCGGAACCTCGGGGCCGTCAAAGGAACAGCACTGTGACCGGCGGCCGGTGGGAATCCCCCGCCCCAACGGGGGCCCGGGACGCGCCTGTAGGGGTCGGGGCCGGGTGCCACGGAGGCCCGGAAGGGAGTCCCGTACGGGTCTGGAAGGGGGCCCCGTACGGGGCCGGGGAGGCAGACCCGTACGGGTGGGGTCCGGCCCATACGGGTTGGGGCCCGGCCCGTACGGGCCGGGCGGCCCCGGGGGAGTTCAGCGGGCCGGGCGGAACGCCTTCGTGGCCTCGTCGTGGATCTCGGAGACCTTGTCCCGCTCGGTGTACGGGCCGATGACCTGGACCACGTGGTACCGGCCGCCGTCGATCAGGGCGAGATTGCGGACGAACACCTCGCGGCCCGTGCCGTCCAGCCACCAGTAACTGCCGGTGGCCGTCGCCGTGCTGCCGATGTCGACCCGGCGGGTCCTCTCGGCGCCCGACCAGCTGGACGCCCGCCACGGCTCCAGTTCGCGCTCCTTGGCGTTCTGGTACGCCAGCGGGTCGGCGCCGTTGTCCTTGACGCTGTCGCGCCCCGGAACCACGATCATCGTGAAGCCGCCGCCCGTGTAGCGCACTTGCCCGGCGTCGTTGACCGGGCTGCGCCGCCAGCCGTTCGGCACCCCGATCCGGAACCCCTCCGGGTCCTGGCGCACGGTGTACCCGGCGGCGGGCGCGGGGGCGGAGGGGTCCGCCGGGGGCGGGGTCGTGGCCGGCGTGCCGGTCCGTCCGGTGCCGGACGGCGGGGCGCTCGCGGTGGGGCCGCCCGTACCGGCACCGCCCGTGGCGGACGCGGTGGCGCCCGGTCCCGGACGGTGCGCGGACGGGCCCGGCCCGGGTGCGTCCCCCTCGCGGGGCATGAAGAGGACGGCGTACGCGACGGCCCCGGCGAGCAGGAGGAAGACCAGGACCAGGAGCGCCCGGCCCAGGGAACGGGGCGACCCCGAGGCCCCGGAAGGGGTGCGCGGGGCGCGCGGGGGCCGGGGCGCACGCGGGGCGCGCTGCGGAAGCTCCTCGTGGTACCCCTCGTCGAACTCCTCGCGGACGTCGTCCGGTACGCGCGCGTACCCGGCCTCGCGGGCGGGCCCGTACGCGGCGGCGGACCCGTACGCGGAGGCGTGCGCGACCTCGGACGCGTAGTCGGTGCCGGACGCGTAGTCGGTGCCGGACGCGTACTCGGTGCCGGACGCGTACTCGGGCGCGGGCGCCCCGGTCGGGGGCGTGTACTCGGGGGCGTACGCGTGCTGCCGGACGGCCCCGTCGTCCCGCGCGGGCGCGTCCTCGTGCCGGTCCGCGGCGTGCGGGTCCCTGCCGCGTCTGTGGCGGCGGCGGGCCGCGCCCTCCCCCTTGGCCCCCTTGGTGCCCTTGGCCCCCTTGCGCCACCGGCGCACCAGTTCGCCGCGCCGGCGCACGATCGGCAGCCGCGCCCCGTCGGACGGCAGCGGTACGACGCCGAACCCGGCGTCCGGCTCGGGCGCCGAGCGGACGAGGGAGCGCAGCCAGCCGCGCAGCTCCTCGAAGTCGGGCCGCTCGGTGGGGTCCTGACGCAGCAGGGACTCCACGACCGGACGCAGGGGCCCGCACTCCTCGGCGAAGGCGGGCGGTTCGGCGCAGACCAGCTGGACCAGTTCGGCCGCGCTGTCCTCCGGGTAGGGGGCGTGGCCCTGGACGGCCCGGTAGAGGAGCGCGCCGAGCGCCCACAGGTCGGTGGCGGGTCCGATGGGCGGTGCCAGGCGCCAGTTCTCGTGCACGGGACCGGCCTGTTCGGGCGCCCAGCGCTCGGTGACGGCGCCGACGACCGCGATCCGGGTCTGCCGGGCCCGTTCGGCGGCGAGCCGCGTGGCCGGGCCCCGGTGCGCCTCGGCCGGCACGGACTCCCGCCGGGCCTCCGGGACGCCCGCGGCGACCGGAAGGCGCTCGGAGCCGGGGGCCGCCGTGTATCCGGCGGGCAGCGCCGGGCGTCCCGAACCGGGCAGCACCGGACCCCGCCCGGGAACGGGGCCGCCTCCGGCCGGTATCGGCCCGGAGCCGTCCCGCGCGCTGTGCGGGCCGTCGCTCCAGCTGCCGGTCAGCATCACGCGCGGCGGGCCCGTCCGCGGGCCGTCGCCGTACGGCTCGTCGCCGTCGATGCCGTCGATGCCGTCACCGTCGTCGCCGTCGTCGTCCTCGTTCTCCTCCGCCACCCGCGACCACCACTGGGGTTCGGGCGCGCCGACCGCCTGCGCCGTGGGCGGCGGGGGCGGTGCGGGCGGTTCCGGGGGCGCGGGGTGCCGAACGGGCAGCGCCCCGGTCTCGCCGAGCCGGGCGGCGGCCCGGGCACCGGCCCGGTAGGCCGCGATGGCCCCGGCCCGCGCGGCCCGTACGTCGGCGGTCGGCGGCGTCGCGGCGGGCCGCGCCCCGGCCGGGGGCGCCGTCGCCCGCCCGTAGGGGTCGACGCCGTAGACGTCGGGGGCGGGGGGCTCCGGAGAACCCTCGCGGGGGGTGCCGTCGGAATCGTCACCGGAGCCGGCATCGGGGCGGGTGCCGTCACCGGCGGGGACACCGGCTCCGGTGCCGTCGGTTCCGGTCTCCTCGGTTTCGCGCTCCGGGGTGCGGGCGGGCCCGTGCCACGCGCCGGCGCCGTCTCCCCCTCCCGGGCCCTCCTCGGACGGGCCGTCGCCGTCCGCCCCGCGGGGGACCACCTCGTACGCCCCGGAGCCGAACGTCTCGGGCCCAAGCGCCTCGGGCCCGTACGCCTCGGGTCCGTACGCCTCGGGCCCGTAGACGTCCGGGTGGTACTCCTCGGCGTCGTACTCCTTGGACACGTACACGGTGGCTCCGTACTCGTCCGCGTACGCGTACCGCCCGGACGCGTGTCCCTCCGGCCCGTACCGTCCGGACGGCGCGTGGTCCTCCACCCCGTACGGTTCCCCGGGCGCCTCGTGTTCCTCGTGCGCCTCGTGCGTCTCCGGGTGGTGCGTCTCCGCCCCGTACGCCGTCTCCGCCCCGTACTCCTCCGTCTCCTCCCCCTCGGAGGCCGGCCGGCCGAACCCGTACGCGTCGTCCGGCTCGGGCACCGGCACCGGGGCGTAGCCGCAGAGGGCCTCCTCCGCGGCGCCCACCGCGAGGCCCGTGAGCATCACCCGGCCGTCGTCGCAGACGAGCACGGTCCGGGAGGTGATGTTCCGGTGCACCCAGCCGTGGGCGTGGAGCGCGCGCAGGGCGGTGAGGACGTCGGCGCCGATCTCGGCCGCCCGGTACGGGTTGAGCGGCCGCCCGGCGAGGAGGGCGGCCAGCGGTCTCGCCGCCACGCGTTCGCTGACTATCCACAGCGACCCGGCTTCCGCGAAGACGTCGAAGACCTGGTCCAGTAAGGGGTGGTCGGGGATCTGCGCGGCGGCCTGGGCCGCCTCGACCGCCCGGCGCACGACGGGTTCGGCGGGCCTGCGGGTGGCCCGTCCCGTACTCCCGTAGGGGTCGGCGGGGCCGTCGTCGCCGTCGAGCACCTCGGCGTCCACGAACTCCGGCAGCGGCACCCGGCGGACCAGGACCTCCTGCCCGCTGTACGTGTCGAAGGCGTACGTCTCTGTCAGGTCGTCCCCGGCCGCGTCCGCGTCCGCCGACGGCAGCGGCAGACGGTAGCGGTCCGCGAGCACCCTTCCCGCGTAGTCGTCCACGACGCCTCCCCACGCGCGCTGTCCCCCGTGGACCTGCGGATACCCGGGATCGTGCGGGATCACGCCAGTCCGCCGGCTCCGGTCCGGTCAGGTCCGGGGCCGTACGGTCGACGGCTCTGTTCGACCGTGTACGGTCCCCGGTCCCTCACGATACGGGCCGGGCTCAGCCCTTGGGGCTGAACGTGGCGAACGCCGTCTCCCGCAGCGTCCTGCACTCCGCGCCGTTCCACTCGCCCGCCGCGCAGGTGACCATGATGGAGTAGCCGCGCCCGGAGTTCACCTTGAAGCCGCGGTTGAGCACGTGGACGCGCACGCCCTTCTGGGTGCGCTCGAACTCCCAGTCGGCGACGGTCGGGTAGCCCTTGTACGAGACGGGGCTGATGCCGATGTGCCGGTAGTCCTTGCTGGTGGCGGCCACACCGATCTTGGCCAGTTCCCAGGCGCTCGCCGCGTTGTCCTTCGGGCTGTCGTTGAAGTCGACCTGGACGCGCGGGAAGCCGCCGTTCTCGCTGAAGATGCCGCCGAGGTCGTATCCGGGAATGGTGCTGAGCCGGAAGGACGAGGGCATGGCCATGGTGAAGTGGAACCGGTCGTTGGTGACGAGGGTGTAGCCGGCGGGCAGCCGCGCGCCCGCGCCGCCGGGGTCTCCGGACGGCTTGCCGGAGGGCTGTCCGGACGGCGTGGCGCCGTTCCGCCCGTCCGTGGCGCCCGTCGTGCCGTCGGTGCCCGCCGAGCCGTTGCCGCCGGGCTGTGCGCCGCCCTGCTGCCCGGGATCGGCCGGGTTCCCGCCCGTGCCCGCGCCGGAACCGCCCGTGCCGCCCGCGGAGGCGCCGGCCGAGGCCGAGGCGTCGCCCTTCCCCTTGTCCGCGTCGCCCCCGCCGAGGGAGACCGCGAGGATCGTCCCGAGCAGGGCGAGGACCACGACCGCGGCGATGACGACCAGCGTGCGGCGGGGCACGACGTCGGTCAGCGGCGCGCGGGCCGGGGCCTGCCTGCCGCCGCCCTGGAGCGGCCGGGGCTTCGGCTTCGGCTCCGCCTTCACGGAGGCCGCCGCGTTGCGCACGGACTTCAGGGCGCCCCGCATCCGATCGGCCGTCGCGTCCGGGCCCTTGTCCCGGCCGGCCGCCGGGAGCACCGGGTCCGCCGCCGGTCCCGCCGGGTGCGGCGGCAGCGGCACGACCCTGGTCACCTCGGGGGAGACCGGGGGCGTCTCCGCCGGCGCGTCGAGCACGGCCCGCAGCAGGACCCGGGCACCGGCGTCGTCGAGCCGCTGCGCCGGGTCCTTGGCGAGGAGGCCGTAGATGACCTTCTCGAGCTCGGGGCCCGCGTTCTTCGGCGGGTCGACCGGCTCGGTCATCACCGCGGTGAGGGTGGCGATGGCGGAGCCCTTGTCGTACGGCGGGCTGCCCTCGACCGCCGCGTAGATCAGGCCGCCGAGCGACCACATGTCGGCGGCGGGGCCTGGCTTGTGACCCCGGGCCCGCTCGGGCGAGATGTAGGAGGGGGCGCCGACGAGCATGCCGGTGGAGGTGATCGAGGGGTCGCCCTCCACCTGGGCGATGCCGAAGTCGGTGAGGACGACGCGGCCGTCCTCGGCGATCAGCACGTTGGACGGCTTCACGTCGCGGTGCAGGATGCCCTCGCGGTGGGCCGACCGCAGCACGTCGAGGATGGCGAGGCCGACCTCTGCGGCACGCCGGGGCGTGAGGGTTCCGTCCTCGCGCACGGCGTCCGCGAGGGACTTGCCCTCGATCAGCTCCATGACGATCCACGGGCGGTCGTCCTCGTCGACCACGTCGTACACGGTCACGGCGCCGTTGTTGCGAATCCTGGCGATGGCCTTCGCCTCGCGCAGGGTCCGGGTGATGAGGCGTCGCTTCTCGTCCTCGTCGATGCTGCTGGGGAAGCGGAGCTCCTTGACGGCGACGGTGCGGCCGAGGGTCTCGTCGACGGCGCGCCACACGGTGCCCATGCCGCCGCGTCCGAGGACCGCGCCGAGCCGGTAGCGTCCGGCGAGCAGCCGGCCCTCGCCCGCCGGGGACGTGCGCGGCTTGTCGCCGCGCGCCGTGCCGCCGCCGCGCGTCGCGCCGGTGTTCGCGGCCGTCGCGCGCCCGCCGTCGCCGTCCCCGGCGCCGAACCCGGCCCGCCCGGTGGACGGCTCGGTCCCCTGGAGCCGCCCGGCCGTCCCGGACCCCTCGGCGCCGGAACCCGTCGCTCCGCCGGACCGCGCGCTTCCGGCGCCCTTCGCATCCGTGGCGTCCGGAGCGGGCTCCGCTGCCGGAGACTCCCCGCCCGGGGTGCCGGCGTCCGGAGACCCGGCGCCCGAGGGGGTTTCCGAAGGCTCGGCGTCCTCGGTGTCCCGCCCCGCCCCCGTCGCGTCCCCGGGGGCCTGCGCACCCTGTCCGACCTGCGTGTCCTTCGCGTCCCGCTCCGGCTCACGCGCGGCCGGAACCGTTCCTCGGTCGCCGTCGGTCGCGGCCCCCGCGGCGGCGTCCCGCCCGGGGTCCTTCGCCGTGTCCCGCGACTGCTCCGCCTCCGACATGCGTCCCCTCTGCGATCCCTGATCTCCGCCGCGTCTGCCGCTTCCCGCACGATGCGGTAACCCGCCCTGGAAGAGAGCCCATTGTCCCTCACCACGGGACGGTCGGCGCCCCCGGGTCCGTCATCCGGAACGACGACGCCGCCGCGCACTCCGGAGGTTCCCACCCGATAGGGACGACCCGGACGCCCTGTCACGGGACCCCGGAAGGGCCTCCGGAGAGTGGGCGGAGAACCGCCGAAGGACCGTCAGGAAGCCGCCGGGGAACCGGCGGAGGAGGACGGATGGAGCGGGAGGGGGGCGGGGAGGGAGGGCGGAGGAAGCGCCGGCGGCCCCCGGAGGACCGGCGGAGAAAATTCGCCACGCGGACCCGGGGCGCCCCGGGAAACCCCGGAAAAAACCCGGAGAACACCGGAGCGTCCCGGGGCGTCCCCGGCGGACCGCCACGGACCGCTACGGACCACGACGGACCACGACGGACCCGCACGGAACGCAGCGGACCACTACGCACCCTCACGGACCCTCACCAACCGCGGCGGACCACTACGAACCCTCATGGAAGCTCACGGACCGCAGCGGACCCGCGCGGACCGCCGTGGGCCGCCGCGACCCTCCGAAACGCCGTCAGAGCGGCACGATGTCCGGTGCTCCCAGGCGCGCCGCGTCCGCCGCCAGGTCGTCGGGCTGCCGCTGCGACGCGCGTTCCGCCTCCACCCGCTTCTCGTAGTGCTCGACCTCCTTGTCGATCTGGCGGTCGTCCCAGCCGAGCACCGGGGCCATCAGCTCCGCGCACTCGCGGGCGCTGCGCGTGCCCCGGTCGAAGGTCTCGATGGAGATCCTGGTCCGCCGGGTGAGGACGTCGTCGAGGTGGCGGGCGCCCTCGTGCGAGGCCGCGTAGACGATCTCGGCGCGCAGGTAGTCGTCGGCCGCCGGGAGGGGTTCGCCGAGGCGGGGGTCCTCGGCGACGAGGTCGAGGACCTGTTCCGCCAGGGAGCCGTACCGGTTGAGGAGGTGCTCGACCCGCACGACGTGCAGTCCGGTCCTGGCGGCGATCCCGGCCCGCGCGTTCCACAGGGCCCGGTAGCCCTCGGCGCCGAGGAGCGGGGTGTCCTCCGTGACGCAGGGCGCGACGCGCTGGTCGAGGCCGTGCACCGCCTCGTCCACCGCGTCCTTCGCCATCACGCGGTACGTCGTGTACTTGCCGCCCGCCACGACGACCAGGCCGGGGACGGGGTGGGCGACGGTGTGTTCGCGCGAGAGCTTGCTGGTGGCGTCCGACTCGCCGGCGAGGAGGGGGCGCAGGCCCGCGTAGACGCCTTCGACGTCGTCGCGGGTGAGCGGGGTGGCGAGCACGGTGTTCACGTGCTCCAGGAGGTAGTCGATGTCGGCGCTGGACGCGGCCGGGTGGGCCTTGTCGAGGTCCCAGTCGGTGTCGGTGGTGCCGACGATCCAGTGCCGTCCCCAGGGGATCACGAACAGGACGGACTTCTCGGTCCGCAGGATCAGGCCGGTGGTGGAGTGGATGCGGTCCTTGGGCACGACGAGGTGGATGCCCTTGGAGGCGCGGACGTGGAACTGGCCGCGTTCCCCGATGAGGGCCTGGGTGTCGTCCGTCCACACGCCGGTGGCGTTGACGACCTGCTTGGCCCGGATCTCGTACTCGGCCCCGGCCTCGACGTCCTGGACGCGGGCGCCGACGACCCGCTCGCCCTCCCGCAGGAAGCCGACGACCCGGGTCCGGCTGGCGGCCCTGGCCCCGTAGGAGGCGGCCGTGCGCACGAGGGTGGTGACGAAGCGGGCGTCGTCCATCTGGGCGTCGTAGTACTGGAGGGCGCCGACCAGGGCGTCCTTCCTGAGGCAGGGGGCGACGCGCAGGGCGCGGCTCCGGGAGAGGTGCCGGTGGACGGGGAGGCCCCGGCCGTGTCCGGAGGAGAGCGACATCGCGTCGTACAGCGCGACGCCCGACCCGGCGTAGAACCTCTCCCAGCCCCTGTGCTGGAGCGGGTAGAGGAAGGGCACCGGTTTCACGAGGTGGGGGGCGAGCCGCTCCAGGAGGAGCCCGCGTTCCTTGAGGGCCTCCCGCACGAGGGCGAAGTCCAGCATCTCCAGGTAGCGCAGGCCGCCGTGGATGAGCTTGCTGGACCTGCTGGAGGTGCCCGAGGCCCAGTCGCGGGCCTCGACGATGCCGGTGGAGAGTCCTCTCGTGACGGCGTCGAGGGCCGTGCCCGCGCCGACCACCCCGGCCCCGACGACCAGCACGTCCAGCTCGCGCCCGGCCATGGCCGTGAGCGCCTCGGCGCGTTCGGCCGGTCCCAGTTTCGCTGTCCTCACGTCTGCGCCTCCCGTCGTCCCCCGTCGTGCGCGCACGGTCGTCCCGTCCGCGGCGTTCCCGTGTCCGGGCCGCCCGTGCGCGGCCTTCCGCGTACCGGCTGCCCCGTCCACGGCCTTCCGCACGCGCGCCGGGCCCGTGTGGTCCGGCTCACAGTCCGATTCTGTCCCGGCCCGGCGACTTCAGCCACCGCCTCCCCGCCACCCTGTGGACAACACTCGGCGACCTGCGGTCACACAATGCACCATAACGGTCATATTTACGCCTAGTCTGACATTGCGTGCGACCCGTTCCGCCCACCGGGCTTGCGCGTCGCGTCCCCTCCGGCTATTGGGAAGGACGGTCCACCCCCATGCCCGCTGATCTCGCCGTCATCGGCCTCGGCCACCACGGACTACCCCTCGCCCAGGCCGCCGCCGCCGCAGGCTTCGACACCATCGGCTACGACGTCGATCCGCGTCCCGCCGCCGAACTCGCCGCCGGCCGTTCTCCGGTCGAGGGCTCGCTCACCACCCCGGAGATCCGCCGGATGCTCGCGGGGGGCTTCCGCCCGACCCGCGACCCCGCCGAACTCGGCCGGGTCCGCACCGCCGTCCTCTGCGTCCCGACGCCCCTCGGTCCCGACCGGACCCTCGACCTCACGGCCGTCACCGACGCGGCCCGCGCCCTCGCCGCCCGGCTGCGCCCCCACACCACCGTCCTCCTGGAGTCCCCGGTCCCGCCGGGCACCACCGAGGGGCTGCTCCGCGACGTCCTGGAAGCCGGTTCCGGACTGCGCGCGGGCCGCGACTTCCACCTCGCGTACTCGCCCGGCCGGCTCGACCCCGGCAGCCGCACCCACGGCTACACCGGCACCCCCAAGGTCATCGGGGGCCTCACCCCCGCCTGCACCGAGTCCGCCGCCGCCTTCTACGGACGCCTCACCGACAAGGTGGTGCGCGCGCGGGGCCCCCGCGAGGCGGAGACGGTCAAGATCCTGGAGACCAACTTCCGGCACGTCAACATCGCCCTCGTCAACGAGATGGCGGTCCTCTGCCACGAACTCGGCGTCGACCTGTGGGACGTCATCCGCTGCGCCGAGACCAAACCCTTCGGCTTCCAGGCCTTCCGCCCCGGCCCCGGCGTCGGCGGCCACGGCGTCCCCGTCGACACCGTCGGCGCCCACCGCCCGCTCCGCCTCGTCGAACTCGCGGGCCAGGTCAACGAACGCATGCCGGGGTACGTCGTCCAGCGCGCCGCCACCCTCCTCAACGAGCACGGCAAATCGGCCCGGGGCGCCCGCGTCCTGTTGCTCGGCATCACGTACAAGCCCGACCTCCCCGACCGGCAGGGCTCCCCCGCCGACGAGATCGCCCGCCGCCTCATGGACCTGGGGGCGGCCGTCAGCTACCACGACCCCCACGTCCCCGACTGGCGCGTCCGCGACCTCCCCGTGCCCCGCGCCGACTCCCTCTACGAGGCGGCCGCCCACGCCGACCTGACGATCCTCCTCCAGCACCACCGCACCTACGACCTCCAGGGCCTCTCCGTGAAGGCGCAGCTCCTCCTCGACACCCGGGGCGCCACCCCGACGGGGGCGGCCCACCGCCTCTGAGGCCGGGCGGCCGCCGCAGGGGCGGCGGACCCGCCCGAAACCCGTGCCGCCGTCACGGCGGCCTGCTAGCCTCCGGGCCTCTCGAACGCGCGTCCGCGCGTCGACGTCCCCAGGGGGAACCCGCATGTCCCAGCCCGTCCCGCCGCCCGGCAACCCGTTCGCCGAGGGCGCCGCGCCCCAGCCCTACCCGGCCGCGCCGCCGCCCGCCCCCGCCCGCGACAACGTGGGGCTCGGCCTGGCGGCCGCCCTGGTCGCGGCGCTCGTCGCCGCCGGGGTCTACGGCGGGATCTCCGGTGCCGTCGAGCGGGAGATCGGCTGGCTCGCCGTCGGCGTCGGCTTCCTCGTCGGCTTCGCGGCCGGCAAGACCGGCGGCCGCAACCCGGTGCTCCCCGTGGCCGCCGCCGTGCTCTCGCTCGGCTCGGTCTACCTCGGCCAGCTCGTCACCCTGGCGGTCCTGCTCGCCAAGCAGGTGAACGCCTCCGCCACCGACGTCTTCCTCCAGCACTTCGGCGTCCTCACGGCGGCATGGAAGGAAGACCTCGACCCGATCACCTTCCTGTTCTTCGCCCTCGCCGCGTTCGCCGCGTTCTCGGGCGCCAAGAAGGCCACCCGCTGACCCGCGCGTACGGGAAGGGGCCCCGCACCGTCCCGGTGCGGGGCCCCTCCTGCGCGCCCGGAGGCGTCAGCGCTTGTGCTGCGCGTCCGCGACCGTGACCTCGACGCGCTGGAACTCCTTGAGCTCGCTGTAGCCGGTGGTGGCCATCGCGCGGCGCAGGGCGCCGAAGAAGTTCATCGAACCGTCCGGGATGTGCGACGGGCCCGCGAGGATCTCCTCGGTGGTGCCGACGATGCCCAGGTCCACCAGCTTGCCGCGCGGCACGTCCTCGTGGACGGCCTCCATGCCCCAGTGGTGGCCCTTGCCGGGCGCGTCCGTGGCGCGGGCCAGCGGCGAGCCGATCATCACGGCGTCGGCGCCGCAGGCGATCGCCTTCGGCAGGTCGCCGGACCAGCCCACGCCGCCGTCGGCGATGACGTGCACGTACCGGCCGCCGGACTCGTCCATGTAGTCGCGGCGCGCCGCGGCCACGTCCGCGACGGCGGTCGCCATCGGGACCTGGATGCCCAGGACGTTGCGGGTGGTGTGCGCGGCGCCGCCGCCGAAGCCGACCAGGACGCCCGCCGCTCCGGTGCGCATCAGGTGCAGGGCCGCGGTGTACGTGGCGCAGCCGCCGACGATGACCGGGACGTCCAGCTCGTAGATGAACTGCTTGAGGTTCAGCGGCTCGGCCGCGCCCGAGACGTGCTCGGCGGAGACCGTCGTGCCGCGGATGACGAAGATGTCCACCCCGGCGTCCACGACGGCCTTGGAGAACTGCGCGGTGCGCTGCGGGGAGAGCGCGGCGGCGGTGACGACGCCGGAGTCGCGCACCTCCTTGATGCGCTGCCCGATCAGCTCCTCCTTGATGGGGGCCGCGTAGATCTCCTGGAGGCGGCGGGTCGCGGTGGCCTCGTCCATCTCCGCGATCTCGTCGAGCAGCGGCTGCGGGTCCTCGTACCGGGTCCACAGGCCTTCGAGGTTCAGGACGCCCAGGCCGCCCAGCTCGCCGATGCGGATGGCGGTCTGCGGCGAGACCACCGAGTCCATCGGAGCGGCCAGGAACGGCAGCTCGAAACGGTAGGCGTCGATCTGCCAGGCGATCGAGACCTCCTTCGGGTCCCGGGTGCGCCGGCTGGGCACGACGGCGATGTCGTCGAACGCGTACGCCCTGCGGCCGCGCTTGCCGCGCCCGATCTCGATCTCAGTCACGATGTGTGGCCTCTCCCTCTACGTCTGCGCCTACCAGTATCCCCGACACGCGGGTGAGGGGCGGTTCCGGCCGCGTGCCGGAACCGCCCCTCACTCACGCGGTCGCTACTTCTTGCTGTAGTTCGGCGCCTCGACCGTCATCTGGATGTCGTGCGGGTGGCTCTCCTTGAGGCCCGCCGAGGTGATCCGGACGAAGCGGCCCTTGCTCTCCATCTCCTCGATGGTGGCGGCGCCGACGTAGCCCATGGTCTGGCGCAGACCGCCGACGAGCTGGTGCAGGACGTTGGCCAGCGGGCCGCGGTAGGGCACCTGGCCCTCGATGCCCTCGGGCACGAGCTTGTCGTCGGAGGCGACCTCGGCCTGGAAGTAACGGTCCTTCGAGTACGACCGGCCCTGGCCGCGGGACTGCATGGCGCCGAGCGAGCCCATGCCGCGGTACGACTTGAACTGCTTGCCGTTGATGAAGAGCAGCTCGCCGGGCGACTCCTCGCAGCCCGCGAGGAGGCTGCCGAGCATCACGGTGTCGGCGCCGGCGGCCAGCGCCTTGCCGATGTCGCCGGAGTACTGCAGGCCGCCGTCGCCGATCAGCGGGATGCCGGCGGCACGGGCCGCGAGGGAGGCCTCGTAGATGGCGGTGACCTGCGGGACGCCGATGCCGGCGACCACGCGGGTGGTGCAGATCGAGCCGGGGCCCACGCCGACCTTGATGCCGTCGACGCCGGCGTCGATCAGCGCCTGCGCGCCGTCGCGGGTGGCGACGTTGCCGCCGATCACGTCGACGTCCACGCTCGACTTGATCTTCGCCATCCAGCTCAGGGCGTTGCTGCTGTGGCCGTGCGAGGTGTCCACCACCAGGAAGTCCACCCCGGCGCCGGCGAGCGCCTGGGCGCGGTCCAGCGCCTCGGGGCTGGCGCCCACGGCGGCGCCGACGAGCAGACGGCCCTCGGCGTCCTTGGCGGCGTTCGGGTACTTCTCCGCCTTGACGAAGTCCTTGACGGTGATGAGGCCCTTGAGCACGCCCCGGTCGTCCACCAGGGGAAGCTTCTCGATCTTGTGCCTGCGCAGCAGCTCCATGGCGTCCACGCCGGAGATGCCGACCTCGCCGGTGACCAGCGGCATCGGCGTCATGACCTCGCGGACCTGACGGGTGCGGTCGCTCTCGAAGGCCATGTCGCGGTTGGTCACGATGCCGAGCAGCTTGCCCGCCGGGTCGGTGACCGGGACGCCGCTGATGCGGAACTTGGCGCACAGGGCGTCCGCCTCGGCGAGCGTCGCCTCCGGGTGCACGGTGATGGGGTCGGTGACCATGCCGGACTCGGAGCGCTTGACGAGGTCGACCTGGTTGACCTGGTCCTCGACCGACAGGTTCCGGTGCAGGACGCCGACGCCGCCCAGGCGGGCCATCGCGATCGCCATGCGGGACTCGGTGACCTTGTCCATCGCCGCGGAGAGCAGCGGGATGTTCACCCGGACGTTGCGGGAGATGCGGGACGAGGTGTCGACCGCGTTGGGGAGCACCTCGGAGGCCCCCGGCAGCAGCAGCACGTCGTCGTAGGTCAGCCCGAGTGTCGCGAATTTCTCGGGCACTCCGTCGACGTTGGCAGTCATGACACCTTCCCCAAATGGCCTTGATCGGTGCGGATGTCCATGCTAACGGGCCGAAGCGGTGTCTCATTCCACGAGCAAGATCAGCCGCGAGCTTTGGACCTTCGTACGGGTGCGCCGGGGAGGGCGGGGGTCATTGCTCCGCCAGCGCGCGCAGGCGGCTGAGGGCGCGGTGCTGGGCGACCCGGACGGCGCCGGGGGACATGCCGAGCATCTGCCCGGTCTCCTCGGCGGTGAGCCCGACGGCGACCCGGAGCACGAGGAGTTCGCGCTGGTTCTCCGGGAGGTTGGCGAGCAGCTTCTTGGCCCATTCGGCGTCGTCGCTGAGCAGCGCCCGCTCCTCGGGGCCGAGGGAGTCGTCGGGGCGCTCGGGCATCTCGTCGGAGGGCACGGCCGTGGACCCGGGGTGCCGCATGGCGGCCCGCTGGAGGTCGGCGACCTTGTGCCCGGCGATGGCGAAGACGAAGGCCTCGAAGGGCCTGCCCGTGTCCTTGTAGCGCGGCAGCGCCATCAGGACGGCGACGCAGACCTCCTGGGCCAGGTCCTCCACGAAGTGGCGGGCGTCACCCGGAAGCCGGCTGAGGCGGGTGCGGCAGTACCGCAGGGCGAGCGGGTGGACGCGCGCGAGCAGGTCGTGCGTGGCCTGCGCGTCGCCGTCGACCGCCCGGTGGACGAGCGCGCCGATCTCCCCCCGCCCGGCAGGCACGGGGGCTCCCGCGGTCTCGTCGTCGCGCATCGCTCCATGGTGCCCCGACGCTTCCGCGTTCGTGGCACCGCGTCCGTAGTTGTGCACCGAAGCGTTATGAGCAGGTACGCCGGAACTCATCTCCCGCGCCCTCCCCTCCCGCTCGATCGACTCGTCCCCGAGGAACTCCACACCTCAAGGATGCGTCATCCGGCCGGGAAGTGACACAAGCCCACCCCGTCCGTCCCGCGACGGGCGCGGGTGAGGACGGGGACGCGGCGGGTGACCTGCGGTTCAGCGCACCAGGCCCCAGCGGAAGCCGAGGGCGACGGCGTGTGCGCGGTCCGAGGCGCCCAGCTTCTTGAAGAGGCGCCGGGCGTGGGTCTTGACCGTGTCCTCGGAGAGGAAGAGCTCGCGCCCGATCTCCGCGTTGGACCGGCCGTGGCTCATGCCTTCGAGGACCTGGATCTCGCGCGCGGTGAGGGTGGGCGCGGCGCCCATCTCGGCCGAGCGGAGCCGCCGCGGGGCGAGCCGCCAGGTCGGGTCGGCGAGCGCCTGGGTGACCGTGGCCCGCAGTTCGGCGCGCGAGGCGTCCTTGTGCAGATAACCTCGGGCGCCGGCGGCGACCGCGAGCGCGACGCCGTCGAGGTCCTCGGCGACCGTGAGCATGATGATGCGGGCGCCGGGGTCGGCCGAGAGCAGCCGGCGGACGGTTTCCACGCCGCCCAGGCCGGGCATGCGCACGTCCATCAGAATCAGGTCCGAGCGGTCCGCTCCCCAGCGGCGGAGGACTTCCTCGCCGTTGGCCGCGGTGGTCACGCGCTCGACGCCGGGCACGGTCGCGACCGCGCGGCGAAGCGCCTCTCGGGCAAGCGGGGAGTCGTCGCAGACGAGGACGGATGTCATGCGTGACCTCCGCGGCTCTCGCAGCTGTTGCGCGTCACCTTGAGCCTCCAGGGCTGTACGTATCGTCACCTGTGCGGTCGACGCTCTCGGACACCTGCCCGATCGCTTGTTCCTCCAACCGCCTCCGCACTCTCAACGACGGTCACCCGAAAGAGTTACGGGCCGGACGGCAGGCTTCGGCACTCTACGTGAGGGGCCGTGCGCGGAGAAGCGCGACGCGACCCTTCCGTCGCGAGATCAGATGCTATGCACCATTTAGCGGGATTTCTTCCCTTTTCGCGGTGTCTGTGGCTAGATTCGCAATGAGTCATATTTACATCTACTTAGACAGTAGGTGTTACGACCCGACCTGTCGGGGACCGGAGGAGCCCCGGCCGGCGGCCATCCACCCGCCCGCCTATCCGTTCGACACGGTTTCAAGGGGACAAGCGCAATGGCAGATTTCTCCCGCCTTCCCGGACCCAACGCCGATCTGTGGGACTGGCAGCTGCTCGCGGCCTGCCGCGGGGTCGACAGCTCCCTGTTCTTCCACCCGGAGGGAGAGCGCGGCGCGGCGCGGAGTGCGCGTGAGAACTCGGCTAAAGAGGTCTGCATGCGGTGCCCGGTCCGCGCGGAGTGCGCGGCCCACGCGCTCGCCGTGCGGGAGCCCTACGGCGTCTGGGGCGGCCTCACCGAGGACGAACGCGAGGAACTCATGGGACGCGCGCGCAACCGCCTGATCACGACGACGCCGGCGGCGTCCACCACCGCCCCGTCGACATCCCTGTGAAGTAACGTTTCTTCACACGTTTCGACCGCCCCTCGCCCCGCGCGGGGGCGCCGGCCCGCGCCTACGCGCGCGCGGCGGCGCGGGTGAGCTCGTCGAGCGTGGCGGCGACCGCCGGGACCTGCGCGAGGTCCGGCAGGGTCAGTGCCACGATCTCCCGCTCCACGGCGGGCTCCACGGCCACGGTCAGCGCCCCCTTGGGCCGTACGGACTCGATGGCCAGCTCCGGCAGGACGGCCACGCCCAGCCCCGCGCCCACCAGGCCCACGACCGCCGGGTAGTCGTCGGTGGCGAAGTCGATGCGGGGGGTGAAACCCGCCTCCTCGCAGACGTCCACGAGCTGGCGGCGGCAGCGCGGGCAGCCCGCGATCCAGGACTCGTCCGCCAGCTCCGCGATGCCCACCGGGCCGGTCCCGGCGAGCCGGTGCCCCTCGGGGACCAGGCCCACGAGCCGGTCGGCGAGGAGGGGGCGGACCACGAGGTCGTCCCACTCGGCCCGCCCGGCCCCGTACCGGAAGGCGAGGGCGATGTCGCAGTCGCCCTCGCGGAGCATCTCGATCGAGCGCGGCGGCTCGGCCTCGACCAGGGAGACCCGGGTGCCCGGGTGCGCGGCCCGCAGGGCGGCCAGGGCGGTGGGGACCAGGGTGGAGCTGCCGCTGGGGAAGGAGACCAGGCGGACCCGGCCGGCGCGGAGCCCGGCGATGGCGGCGACCTCCTCCTCGGCGGCGGTGAGCCCGGCGAGGATGCCGGAGGCGTGGCGCACCAGGACCTCGCCGGCCTGGGTGAGGCGCATCTCGCGGCCCGTGCGGATCAGCAGCGGCGTGCCGGCGGAGGCTTCGAGCGCCTTCATCTGCTGGCTGACGGCGGGCTGGGTGCAGCCGAGTTCGCGCGCGGCGGCCGAGAAGGAGCCGGTGGCGGCGACGGCGCGCAGGACGCGGAGGTGGCGTGCCTCGATCATGGACTCCAGCATAAGGGACGCTTGGGAAAGGGCCCGGATAATGGCGAGCGCCTTTGAGAAGGGCGGTCGTAGGGTGCCCGCATGACCTTGCTGAGCGTGAACGTCGGCCGCGCCCGGGCCGTGGACTACACCGACTCCCCCTCCGGCCTCACCGGCATCGACAAGCGTCCCGTCGAAGGACCCGTGCGGATCGAGGCGCCCGGCGCCCGGACGAGCGGGCTCGCCGGGGACGCCGTCTGCGACCCGCGCTTCCACGGCGGCGACGACCGGGCCGCGTACGCCTTCGCCCGCGAGGACCTGGACGTGTGGGAGCGGGAGCTGGGCCGCGAGCTGGCCAACGGCTCCTTCGGCGAGAACCTCACCACCCGCGGCCTCGACGTCAACGGCGCCCTGATCGGCGAGCGCTGGCGGATCGGGGAGGAGGTGGTCCTGGAGGTGACCGGCGGCCGCATCCCGTGCGGCACCTTCGCGGGCTTCCTCGGGGAGAAGGGCTGGGTCAGGCGGTTCACGCGGGCGGAGGCCGGGCCGGGCGCGCTGCTGCGGGTGATCGCGCCGGGCGAGGTGCGGGCGGGCGACCCGGTCACGGTCGTGCGCCGGCCGGACCACGGGATCACCGTCGCGCTGCTCCACCGGGCCGCGACCTCCGAACGCGCCCTGCTCCCCGGCACGCTGGCCGCCGCCGAGTGGATGGAGTCGGGGCTGCTGGACCTCGCCCGCCGGTACACCGAGAAGTACGCCCGCGCGTAGCCGCCGCGCGGGGCACTACCGTGCCCGTATGACGACTGCACTGATTACGGGCGCCACCGCGGGCATCGGGGCCGCCTTCGCACGGAGACTCGCGGCGGACGGCCACCACGTCGTGCTCGTGGCCCGGGACGTGAAGCGGCTCCGGGAGCAGGCGACCGAGCTGCACGACCGGCACGGCGTCGAGGCCGAGGTGCTCGCGGCGGACCTCTCCGAGGAGAAGGGGATCGCCGCCGTCGAGGCGCGGCTCTCGGACCCGAGGCGGTCGGTGGACCTGCTCGTGAACAACGCGGGCTTCGGCAACAAGGGCCGGTTCCTCGAAGTGTCCATGGCCGACGAGCTGAAGATGCTCACCGTGCACTGCGAGGCGGTGCTGCGGCTGACCTCGGCCGCGGCCGCCTCGATGAAGGAGCGCGGCCGGGGCGGGGTGGTGAACGTCGCCTCGGTGGCGGCCTTCGTCCCCCGCGGCACGTACGGGGCCTCCAAGGCGTGGGTGGTGCAGTTCACCCAGGGCGCGGCGCGGGACCTCGCGGGCAGCGGGGTGCGGCTGATGGCGCTCTGCCCCGGCTTCGTGCGGACCGAGTTCCACGAGCGGGCCGGGATGGGCACGGGCAACATCCCGGGCTGGATGTGGCTCGACGCGGACAAGCTGGTGGCGGCGGCGCTCTCGGACCTGGACCGGGGGAAGACGCTGTCGATCCCCGACCCCCGCTACAAGGCCCTGATGGGCGTGGTGAAACTGGCGCCGCGCGGCCTGCTGGGCGGGGTCTCCTCGAAGGCGGGGCGCAAGTACGGCCCGAAGTGAGGCGCGGGAACCGCCCGGCGTGAGGGGCGGACCCGGCCCGGGGCGGGACGCGGGCGCGGCCCGGAGTGAGAGACGGCCCCGGCCCGGAGCGGGGCGCGGGCGCGGTCCGGAGCGGGGCGCGGCCCCGGCCCGGAGTGAGGCGCGGGTACGGCCCGGAGTGAGCGGGCGCGGCCCGTTCGCGGCGGTTCACAGCAGGGTGTCGAGGTCCAGGCGGGTGGTGGTGCCGTCCTCCCAGGTCACGTCGAGGGCGTGGCCGTCGATCCGGACGCGTGCCAGGCCGGTGACGGGGGCCGGGGCGGGTTCGGCGGTGAGCGAGGCGAGGGCGGCGAAGAGGGCGGCCGGACCGCGCGTGACGCCGTGCAGGGCGAGGGTGCGGCTGCCGGGACCCTGAAGGGTCTCCCCGGTGGGGAGCTCGGTGGCCGGTTCCCCGGACGGGTAGCCGTGGACCGGGTGGAGCTGGGCGCTCGGTCCCCCGGGCGGGACGGCCCAGCCGGTCTGCCGTACGGGGGTCCCCTCCGGGGCGCCGAGGACGAGGTGGGCACGGAGTTCGGCGCGGCCGTGGGCGAGGGTCGCGGAGAGGACCCGGACGCCGGGGCGCGGGGTGTGCAGGGAGGCCGCCCAGCCGGGGCCGGTCCCGGCGGGGACGGCGGGCCCCCGGGTGGTGGCCCGGTCCCCGCACCCGGGGGCCGCGGGGCCGGCGGGGTCGCCGAGCAGCGCGAAGTGGTTGTCGGCCGGGGCGGGCCCGGTGGTGGGGCCCGTGCGGGTGGAGTAGGCCTGGCGGGCGTAGCCGGGGTCGTCCTCGCCCCCCTCGCGGCTGTGCACGTGGTTGCTGCCGTGGTTGTGGAGGCGCACGAGCCCGTCGGACGCGGTGGTCTGGACGAGCAGCCCGGCCGGGGCGAAGGCGCGGACGGTGTCGGCGCGTTCGGCGGGCAGGGGCTCCTCGGGGTCGGTCCAGGCCGGGTGGCCGGCGGGCAGGAGGAGGCCGAGGAACCCCTTGGACGCCCAGTAGGGGGAGCCGGGGCCCGAGTACTCCTGGACGAGCGGCGGGTACGGGCCGTGCCAGCCGAGGGTGAGGAGGCCGCGTCCGTCGGTGGCGCCCCGGTCGAGGAAGTACCGCAGGGTGCCGGAGGCGAGCCGGCGGGTGGCGCCGGGCGTGAGCGGGGTGTGGCCGGTGAGGGTCCCGAGCCAGGGCGCGGCGGCGGCGGCGAAGCGGTAGATCAGGGAGCGCCCGTACGGGACGGGGGCGCCGTTCGCGTCGAAGAGGTGGACGTGGTCGTCCAGGTGGGCGCGGAGCCGGGGGCCGTACCGGTCCAGGAGGGCGCGGTCGCCGGCGAGGTGGGCGTGGAGCACGGGGTAGAAGTGCAGGGCCCAGGCGTTGTAGTGGTCGAAGGCGCGGTTGTCGCCGTCGCTGTACCAGCCGTCGCCGAGGTACCAGTCCTCGATCCGGGCGAGGGAGCGGTCGATCGTGGCGGCGGCGCGGTCGGGCTCGATCCCGGCGTCCCCGAGGAAGCCCGCGACGGTGAGGCCGAAGAGCCACCAGTTGTTGTCGACGGGGGACGGGCCGAGGGCGGGCAGCAGCCACTCCACGACCCGTTCGCGGACGCGGTCGTCGAGCCGGTCCCAGAGCCAGGGGCGGGTGAGGCGGAGGCCGAGGGCGACCGAGGCGGACTCGACGACCGCCTGGCGGGTGCCGGCCATGAGCGGCCAGGACTCGGCGTCGTCCCGGCCCGGCCCCTCCGTCCCGGCGGCGAGGCCTTCGGCGTACCGGTCGAGGTGGCCGTGCGGGTCCGCGCCGCGGTCGCCCGCGACGCGGAGGGCGGCGAGCAGGAAGGTGCGGGCCCAGCCCTCCAGTCCGTCCGAGCGGGCCCCCGACCAGCTGGGGCGGGGCCCGGGGAGGCCGATGAGGCCGTACCGGGGCGAGGCGAACGGGCGCACGTCCAGGAGGAGACGGTCGGCCGCGGCCTCCCAGTGGGCGCGGGTCCAGCCGGTGTACGGGCTGAGCCCGCGGTTCTCGGGCGGCGCGGGCATGATGCTCCCTGTGGCTTTCCGGCGGCTCCGGGGCTCTCCGTGGTTCCCGGCGGGTCCGGTGGCGCCCCGGTGGCAGGTGGCCGGTGGTTCCTACGGCTTTCGGCGGCCACCGACGGCTCCGGGACTTCCGGAACTCCCCGGGCCCCCGGCGGTTTCCAGCGGTTCCCGGCGGTTTCCGGTGGCCTCCGACCGCTCCGGAGGGTCCCGTGGCGAGGTGTCCGTCGCCGGGAATCCTCGACAGGCTTCGATCGGACGTCAAGAGCCGGGGAGCGAATGATCGAAAATCCCGTCGTTCGATCATTCTGGGCTTAAGCTCGGGGGACCACCACCACGAGGGGGATACGCACCGTGCGCGAGAGTGCCGCCGAACGACACGACCGACTGCTGGCCCTGGTGCGCGAGCGCGGCACCGCCCGCGTCTCCGACCTGGCCGAACGCCTCGGGGTCTCCCCCGTCACCGCCCGCAGGGACGTCGAGGCCCTGGCGGGCCGGGGCCTGCTCGACCGGGTGCACGGCCAGGTGTCCTGGCCCTCGGGGCGGAACGCCCGGGGCGGCGCCCGGCCCGGCGAGGGCCCGGTCATCGGCCTGCTCGCCCCCTCCGCCACGTACTACTTCGCCGAGGTCGTCCGGGGGGCGCACGAGGCGGCGGCCCGCGCCGGGGCCCGGCTCGTGCTGCGCGTCTCGGACTACCGGCCCGAGGAGGACCGGGCCCGCACCGAGGGACTGCTCGCGGCGGGCGCCGAGGGCGTCCTGGTCGCGCCCGGCTGGCGGGGGCCCGAGGACCGGCTGGCGTACGGGGACTGGCTGGCCGGGCTGCCCGTGCCGGCCGTGCTCCTGGAGCGGCGCGCCGAGCCCGGCAGCCCGCTCGACGGTCTGGACCGGGTCGTCTCCGACCACGGCCACGGCGTGCTGCTCGCCCTGCGCCACCTGCTCTCCCTGGGCCGCACGACGCCGCTGCTCGTCGCCCGCCGGGACTCCCCGACCGCGCTCGCGGTGCGCGCCGGGTACGCGGGGGCGCTGGCCGCGCTGGGTCTGGCCGAGCCGCACCCGGTCATCGACTCCGTACCGGCGGAGGAGGACCCGGAGGGGTTCGAGCGGGCGGTGGGGGCGCTGTACGACGCCGTCCGGTCCGGCCCGGCGAGCGCGGCCCTGGTCCACAACGACGTGGACGCCATCGAGATCACGCGGCGCCTGGCCGAGAAGGGCGTCCGGGTCCCCGGGGACCTGGCCCTGATCGCGTACGACGACGAGGTCGCCGCACTCGCCGAGACCCCCCTGACGGCGGTCGCCCCGCCCAAGCGGCAGGTGGGCCGGCACGCGGCGGAACTCCTGCTGGAGCGGCTCGCCGAGGGGGCGGCCGGGGGGTCCGGGGAGGAGGAGGCGCGGCGCCATCTGAGCCTGCTGCCCCGGCTGCGCGTGCGGGCCTCGTGCGGCGCGCGGGAACCCGCCCCCGGCACCCCGGCGGTCTGATCTTTTTTCGATCAATCAATCTTTCGCTCTTGACTTCGCTCACGAAGGGTCACAGGATCACGGCCACAACCTCCCAGCCGCCCCGCCCCCAGGAGCCGTGCCGTGTCCCCCATCCGGAGCAGAACGACCCGCGTCATAGCCGGCACCGTCACCGCCCTCGCCGTCCTCACGGCCTGCGGCGGCGGTGCCGGTGACGCCGCCGACAAGCCGAACGGACCCGTGACCCTCACCTTCTGGGGCTGGGCCAAGGGCACCAAGGACGTCGTGGACGCCTTCAACGCCTCCCACACCGACATCAAGGTGAAGTTCGAGGAGATCCCCTCCGGCAACGCCGGCGGCTACGCCAAGATCTCCAACGCCGTGAAGGCGGGCAACGCCCCCGACCTCGTCTCCGTCGAGTACCCCTCGCTCCCCGAGTTCGTCAGCTCCGGCGCCCTCCAGGACATCGGCGGCGAGTTCACCGAGACCGACCGCGCCAAGTTCCTCTCCCAGGCCGTCGAGCTGACCACCCTGGGCGGCAAGACCTGGGCCGTCCCCTTCGACGCCGCCCCCCAGGCCTTCTACTACCGCAAGGACCTCTTCGAGAAGTACAAGATCCCGGTCCCGGCCACCTGGGACGCGTTCAGGAAGGCCGCCGAGCAGGTGCGGAAGGCGGACTCCAAGGCCCGCATCGCCACCTTCTTCCCGGACGACCCGACCACCTTCGAGGCCATGGCCTGGCAGGCCGGGGCCCAGTGGTTCAAGGCCGAGAACGACACCTGGAAGGTGAACACCACCGACCCGGCCACCACCAGGGTCACCACCTACTGGCAGGGCCTCCTCGACGCCGGGCTCGTCCACAAGAACGCCTCGTTCTCCCCCGAGTGGACCGGCTCGCTCAAGAACGGCACCACCCTCGGCTACCTGGGCGCCTCCTGGGGCGCCGGCGTCCTCAAGGGCACCCTGCCCGAACAGGCCGGCAAGTGGGCCGTCGCCCCCGTTCCCACCTGGGACGGCAAGCCCGCCAGCGGCATGCTCGGCGGCACCTCCTTCGCCGTGACCAAGAACAGCAAGCAGAAGGCCGCGGCCGTCACCTTCGCGAAGTGGATGTCCACCACCGAGGAGGGCGTCAGGGCCCGCATCGCCTCCGGCACCTCCTCCGCCTTCCCCGCCGCCGCCGTCCTCCGCCCCGTCGCCAAGAAGGCCTTCGACGCCGGCTACTACGGCGGCCAGGACATCTACTCCCTCTTCGAGGCCGCCGGCGCCTCCATCACCCCCGGCTGGACCTGGGGCCCGACCACCGGCACCACCAACACCACGATCAAGGACCAGTTCGGCAGGATCGCCCCGGGCGGCCCGTCCCTCGCCGACGCCGTCAAGGCCGGTCACGACGCCACCGTCGCCGAACTCACCAAGCGCGGCCTGAAGGTCGAGGGCTGATCCGCGTGAAGGCCCGCACCCGTGCCGCCACGATCCTGCTGGCGCCCTTCTTCCTGCTCTTCACCGCGGTGATGGTGGTGCCGATCGGATACGCGGTCTGGCTCAGCCTCTTCACCGAGAAGCAGTCCGGACTGGGCTTCGGCGGTTCCGAGACCGTCTTCAGCGGCCTCGACAACTACGCGGCGGCACTGGGTGACCGGGCCTTCCGCGAGGGCTTCGGCGTCCTGCTCGGCTACTGCCTCCTCTACATCCCCCTGCTGCTCGCCGGGGCCCTCGGCCTCGCCCTCCTGCTGGACTCGGCGCTCGCCCGCGCCCGCCGCTTCTTCCAGCTCGCGCTCTTCCTGCCGCACGCCGTCCCCGGCATCATCGCCGCCCTGATCTGGGTGTACCTCTACACGCCCCAGCTCAGCCCGGTCGTCCGGGCCATGGAGGCCGGCGGCGTCGGCTTCGACTTCTTCTCCCCCGGAGGCGCCCTCCCCTCCGTCGTCAACATCGCCCTGTGGGAGTGGCTCGGCTACAACATGGTGATCTTCTACGCCGCCCTCCAGGCGATCGACCGCTCCGTCCTCGAAGCGGCCACCGTCGACGGGGCGGGCGCCTGGCGGACCGCGTTCGCCATCAAGGTGCCGCTCGTCAAGGCGTCGCTGGCGATGGTCGGCCTCTTCACGGTCATCGGTTCCCTCCAGCTCTTCACCGAGCCGCTCATCCTCAACAGGGGCACCGGCTCCGCCGTCACCTCCACCTGGACGCCGAACATGTACGCGTACACCGCAGCCTTCGACCGCAACGACTACGGCCTCGCCGCGGCGGCCTCCGTGCTCCTCGCCCTGACGGCGGCCCTGCTCTCGTTCGCGGTGACGCGACTGACCGGCCGCCGGGCGGCCCGGAAGGAGCGCACCGCGTGAACGGCCCCCGCCGCGACCACCGCTGGCTCTCCAAGACGGCCGTCAACGGCGCGCTCGCGCTCGCCACCGTCTACATGCTCTTCCCGCTCGTCTGGCTGCTGACCGCCGCCACCAAGGACGCCGGCGGCCTCCTCGCCGGGAACGCCTTCTCCTTCGAGGGCTTCGACCTGGGCGGCAACCTCTCCCGGCTCGCCGAGTACAACGACGGCGTCTACTTCCACTGGTACCTGAACAGCCTCCTCTACGCCGGGTTCGGCGCCCTCGCCTGTTCCCTGGTCAGCGTCGCCGCCGGATATGCCTTCCACGTCTACGACTTCCGGGGCAGGGAGAAGCTGTTCGGCCTCGTCCTCCTCGGCGTGCTCGTCCCCACCACCGCGCTCGCCCTGCCGATGTACCTCCTGGCCAGCGAGATCGGCCTCGTCAACACCTACTGGGCCGTGCTGATCCCCGTCCTCGTCAACCCCTTCGGCGTCTACCTCTCCCGGGTCTTCTGCGCCGGTTACGTCCCCGACGAGGCCCTGGAGGCGGCCCGCATCGACGGGGCGGGCGAGCTGCGCGTCTTCTGGTCGATCGGTCTGCGCATGGTCATGCCCGGCTTCGTGACCGTCTTCCTCTTCCAGTTCACCGCCGTCTGGAACAACTTCTTCCTCCCCCTGGTGATGCTGTCCGACCAGAAGCTGTACCCGCTGAGCCTCGGCCTGTACGCGTGGAACAGCAACGCCCACGCCGAACCCGACTACTACCCCCTCGTCGTCACCGGTTCCCTGCTCGCCGTCCTCCCCCTCGTCCTCGCCTTCGTCTCCCTCCAGCGCCACTGGAAGGCCGGCCTGACCGCCGGCAGCGTCAAGTGAGGAAGGCCGGTTCCCCGATGCACCCCGCCACCGACCCCCGCCCCTCCCTGCTCCTCGCGATGGGCGGGGGCGTCGCCGGACGCCTGCTCACCGAGGCCCACCGGACCCGCCTCGCGGCCCTGACCCGCACCGACCCGCACCTCGTCGCCCACGACCTCGCCGCCCCGGACGAGCGGACCGCCGCCGCGCTCGCGGAGGCCGAGATCCTGCTCACCTGCTGGGGGGCGACCCCGCTCACCCCGGAGGTCCTGGACCGGGCGCCCCGGCTGCGGGCCGTCGTCCACGCGGCCGGATCGGTCAAGCACCACGTCACCGACGCCTGCTGGGAGCGGGGGCTGAGGGTCACCTCGGCCGCCGCCGCCAACGCGCTGCCGGTCGCCGAGTACACGCTCGCCGCGATCCTCTTCGCCGGGAAGGGCGTCCTGGACTCGGCCCGGCGGTACGCCGGGCTCCGCGCCGGCCACGACTGGCTCGCCGAGTCCGCCGGCCGGGGCAACTACCGCCGCACGGTCGGCATCGTCGGCGCCTCCCGCATCGGCCGCCGGGTGATCGACCTCCTGCGCCCCTTCGACTTCGAGGTCCTGCTGTACGACCCGTACGCCGAGGCCCCGCCCCCGGGTACGGAACTCGTGGGCCTGGACGAACTCTGCGCCCGCAGCACGGTCGTCTCGGTCCACGCGCCGCAGCTCCCGTCCACGTACCGCATGATCGGCGCGGCGCAGCTCGCGGCGATGCCGGACGGGACGACCCTGATCAACACCTCCCGGGGCTCCCTGGTGGACGAGGCGGCCCTCCTCCCCCACCTCGTCGCGGGCCGCCTCCACGCGGTCCTCGACGTCACGGACCCGGAGGTCCCCCCGCCGGACTCCCCCCTCTACACCCTTCCGAACGTCCTCCTCACCCCGCACGTGGCCGGCTCGCTCGGCAACGAACTGCACCGGATGGCGGACCGGGCGGTGGACGAGGTGGAGCGGTACGTACGGGGGGAGGCGTTCGCGGAGGAGGTGCGGGCGTCGGACCTCCGGCGGTCCGCGTAGCCGGGCGGGGCCGGGCGCTTCCGGGAGGACGGCGGCGGTACGGCGCGTCCGGGCCGCCGGGGCCGTCCGGTGCCGCGGGAAACCGAAACCGCGAACGCCGGGACCATCGAGAACACCGCGAACGCCGAAAACACCGAGGCCCGGTGCCCCCGCGACGGGGGCACCGGGCCTCAGTGGTCAGTTACGCGCCTCAGTGGGAGTGGCCGTGACCGTGGCCGTGGCCGTGGTCCGCCGGCTCCTCTTCCTTCTTCTCCACCACGAGGGTCTCGGTGGTGAGGAGGAGGGAGGCGATCGAGGCGGCGTTCTCCAGGGCGGAGCGCGTCACCTTCACCGGGTCGATGACGCCGGCCTTGACCAGGTCGCCGTACTCGCCGGTCGCGGCGTTGAAGCCCTGGCCCTTGTCGAGCTCCGCCACCTTGGAGGTGATGACGTAGCCCTCCAGGCCGGCGTTCTCGGCGATCCAGCGCAGCGGCTCGACGGCGGCGCGGCGGACGACCGCGACACCCGTGGCCTCGTCGCCGGTCTTGCCGAGGTTGCCCTCCAGGACCTTGACGGCGTGGACGAGCGCGGAGCCACCACCGGAGACGATGCCCTCCTCGACCGCGGCGCGGGTCGCGGAGATGGCGTCCTCCAGACGGTGCTTCTTCTCCTTCAGCTCCACCTCGGTGGCGGCGCCGACCTTGATCACGCACACGCCGCCGGCCAGCTTCGCGAGGCGCTCCTGGAGCTTCTCGCGGTCCCAGTCGGAGTCGGTGGACTCGATCTCGGCCTTGATCTGGTTGACGCGGCCCTGCACGTCCTCGGAGTTGCCGCCACCGTCGACGATGGTGGTGTCGTCCTTGGTGACCGTGACGCGGCGGGCGGTGCCGAGCACGTCCAGGCCGGCCTGGTCGAGCTTGAGGCCGACCTCCTCGGCGATGACGGTGGCGCCGGTCAGCGTCGCCATGTCGCCGAGCATCGCCTTGCGGCGGTCGCCGAAGCCGGGGGCCTTGACGGCCACGGCGTTGAAGGTGCCGCGGATCTTGTTCACGACCAGGGTCGACAGGGCCTCGCCCTCGACGTCCTCGGCGATGATCAGGAGCGGCTTGCTGGCGCCGGCCTGGATGACCTTCTCCAGGAGCGGGAGCAGGTCCTGGATCGAGGAGATCTTGCCCTGGTGGATCAGGATGTAGGGGTCGTCGAGGACGGCCTCCATGCGCTCCTGGTCGGTCACCATGTACGGGGACAGGTAGCCCTTGTCGAAGGCCATGCCCTCGGTGAAGTCGAGCTCCAGGCCGAAGGTGTTGGACTCCTCGACGGTGATGACGCCGTCCTTGCCGACCTTGTCCATCGCCTCGGCGATGAGCTCGCCGACCTGCTGGTCCTGCGCGGAGAGCGCGGCGACGGCGGCGATGTCGGACTTGTCGTCGATCGGGCGCGCGGTGGCGAGCAGCTCCTCGGACACGGCCTTGACGGCGGCGTCGATGCCCTTCTTCAGGGCGGCCGGGGAGGCGCCGGCGGCCACGTTGCGCAGGCCCTCGCGGACGAGCGCCTGGGCGAGCACGGTGGCGGTGGTGGTGCCGTCGCCCGCGATGTCGTTGGTCTTGGTCGCCACCTCCTTCACCAGCTGGGCGCCGAGGTTCTCGTACGGGTCCTCGATCTCGACCTCGCGGGCGATCGTGACACCGTCGTTGGTGATGGTGG
This sequence comes from Streptomyces sp. NPDC014907, assembly GCF_055562975.1. Taxonomy (NCBI): domain Bacteria; kingdom Bacillati; phylum Actinomycetota; class Actinomycetes; order Kitasatosporales; family Streptomycetaceae; genus Streptomyces; species Streptomyces sp. NPDC014907. Next base: position 936,058 of record NZ_JBVHEG010000001.1, read on the forward strand.
GGGCGCCGAACTTCTTGTCGATGACGACGTTGCGGCCCTTGGGGCCGATCGTCACCTTCACCGTGTCGGCAAGCTTGTTGACGCCGCGCTCAAGGGCGCGACGGGCGTCCTCGTCGAACTTCAGGATCTTCGCCATGGGAGCGGTTCAGCCCTCTCGGAATCGGGTGGAACGAACCGCGCCCCGGGGCGCCTGGAAGGGGCCTCGGGGCGCAGCTCAAAGCATCTGCTTCAGGTACTTCGGTACTTCGGTGAACTACTTCTCGATGATCGCGAGCACGTCGCGGGCCGAGAGGACGAGGTACTCCTCGCCGTTGTACTTCACCTCGGTGCCGCCGTACTTGCTGTAGAGCACGACATCGCCGGTCTTGACGTCGAGCGGCAGGCGCTCGCCGTTCTCGAAGCGGCCCGGGCCCACGGCCAGGACGACGCCCTCCTGGGGCTTCTCCTTGGCGGTGTCCGGGATGACCAGGCCAGAGGCGGTGGTCTGCTCGGCGTCGAGCGGCTGGACCACGATGCGGTCCTCGAGCGGCTTGATGGCAACCTTGGAGCTGGTGGTCGTCACGATCCGACCTCCCCCTTCGGAGATCACGGGGTTGACTGTCTGAGGTGGCGAACCAGGTGGATCCGTCGTCGCGGGTGCCGGACCTGCCCGTCGCTGTGTTGGCACTCTCCGGTGGGGAGTGCCAGAGCCGAGACTATGGCCGCGATTAGCACTCGGTCAAGCGGAGTGCCAATTGATCGCTCCGTGGCGTGATCGGGGGCGCGCTCGTGCGGGGTCCTCCCGCGGAGGATCGCTCCCCCTCGCTCCCCGTACGGACCTCTCCCCCGCCTCCCGTACGGACCTCTCCCCCGCCTCCCGTACGGGCCTCTCCCCCGCCTCCCGTACGGACCTCTCCCCCGCCTCCCGTACGGGCCTCTCCCCCGCCTCCCGTACGGGTCTCCTCCACGCTTTCCGTACGGGTTCCCTCTCCGCCTCCCGTACGGGGACCCCCCGCGTTCCCGCAGCGCCGTTCTCCGCCGCTCCCCCGGGCCCCCGCACGGGCGGACGCCGGGGCGGGCGGCTCCGGGGAGCGGGGCCCCATCCGTTCCGCCGCCTTCCGGCCGAGCCGTTCGATCGGGTCGACCGGGGAGGAGCAGGCCGGGAGGGCGAGGAGCGAGCCGGTCACGGCCAGGGCGGCGGCGGTCCGCCGCCACCCGCACCTCACCGGTCTCACACGTAGTCCTCCAGCTTCGCCACCGCGTACCCCTTGGCCGTGATCACGTTCATCACGTGGCGGACCATGTCGGCCATGCTGCCGTCCCAGTCCTCCTTGCCCCGGAAGTGGGTGAGCACGATGTCCCCGGGGTGCAGGTCCCGGTCCCACTCGCGCCACTCCATGCGGTCGGGGAAGGCCTCGGCCGCCCAGAGCGGGACCGCCCTGATGCCGCAGGACCTGGCCGCGCGCAGCGTGTCGTCGTTGTAGTTGCCGTACGGCGGGCGGAAGAGTTCGGGCCGCTTGCCGAACTTCTTCTCCATGACCTCCTGCATGCCGCAGATCTCGTGCTTCTGCTCGTCGTACGAGAGGCCGGGCAGGTAGCGGTGGTGGAGGGTGTGGTTGTGGAGGGCGACCCCGCCCTTCTGGGACTTCTGCATGCGGGAGAAGTAGGCGTAGTCGTCGCTGACGACGTAGTCGCTGAGGAAGGCGCTGTACGGCAGCCGGAGCTCGTCCATCATCCGCAGCAGCTCGGGGTCCTTCTCCGCGCCGTCGTCGATCGTCAGGAAGACGACCTTCTCCTTGGTCGGCACGGTGGTGAAGACGGGCGGCATGCCGTCGCTCTTCGTCTCGAACCCCTTGCGGGTGCTGATCCGCGGCTTGACGGCCGGCGGGGCGGGCGCTTCGAGCGGGGGTTTCGCGAGGCCCCACTTCCGGGCGGCGAGCACGCGGGCGGCCCGCTGGGCGCGGAGTTCCTCGGCCCGCGTCCGGGGGGCCGCCTTCCGTTCGGCCCCCTGCTTCGCGGCCTGCTGGCCGGCGGCGGGGGCGGGCGGCGCGGCGCGGTCCGGAGCGGCGGCCCCGGAGCAGGCCGTGGCGACGGCGGCGAGGGCGGCGACGACGAGCGCCGCCCCGGACGTCCGGCGGGATCGATGCGCGCCCTTTGCCATCTTTTCTTCCTTTTGTCGTACGAGCTGCATGGCGCCGCATCCTGTCAGCGCGGGAACCCTTCCGGGCCCGCGACACCGCCGTACCGCGCCCGCCGTCCCCCGGCCGGCCCACAGCCCTCCAGGGACCACAATGGGGCGGTGACCGACCTCGCCTCCTTCGCCGCCCTGTTCACCCCCGAGGGGCAGGCGCTCCTCACCGCCCTGCGCGACCACGACCCCGCCCGGGAGCTGGCCGTGGCCTCCCGGCTGCGCCGCGACCACCCGGTCGAGCTGGTCACGGCCGCGCTCGGCCAGGCACGGCTGCGGCAGCGGGCGGTGGCGAAGTTCGGGGCGGAGGACGCGTTCCGGATGTACTTCACGCCGAACGGCGTCGAACAGTCGACCCGCGCCCCGGTCGGGGCGCACCGGGCGGCCCGGATGAAGGCGCTGGGCGTCGGCAGCGTGGCGGACCTGTGCTCCGGGATCGGCGGCGACGCGATCGCCCTCGCCCGCGCCGGGATCTCCGTCCTCGCCGTCGACCGCGACCCGCTGACCGCCGAGGCGGTCCGCGCCAACGCCGAGGCGCTCGGCCTGTCCGGCCTGATCGAGGTCCGGTGCGCGGACGTGACCGAGATCGACACCGGCCCGTACGACGCCGTCTTCGTGGACCCGGCGCGGCGCGGCGGCCGGGGCAGGATCTTCGACCCGGAGGCGTACTCGCCGCCGCTGTCCTGGGCCGTCGAGGCGGCCCGGAAGGCCCCGCACGCCGCCCTGAAGGTGGCCCCGGGCATCCCGCACGAGGCCGTTCCGGCGGAGGCCGAGGCCGAGTGGATCTCGGACGGCGGGGACGTGAAGGAGGCCGTGCTCTGGTTCGGCACGGAGCCCGGCGCGCGCCGGGCCACCCTGCTGCCCTCCGGCGCGGGCCTCACCGGACGCGGGCTGCCCGACCCGGCGGTCCGGCCGGTCGGCCGTTACCTGTACGAACCGGACGGCGCCGTGATCCGCGCGCACCTCGTCGCCGAGGTGGCGGAGGAGCTGGACGGCGGCCTGATCGACGAGACGATCGCGTACGTCACGGCGGACGCGCTCGTCCCCACCCCGTACGCCGCCGCGTACGAGATCACCGACGTGCTCCCCTTCAACCTCAAGAAGCTGAAGGCGCTGCTGCGGGAGCGCGAGGTCGGCACCCTGACGGTGAAGAAGCGCGGCTCGGCGGTCGAACCCGAGGAGGTCCGGCGCAAGGTGAGGCCGAAGGGCCCCCACGCGGCGACGGTGCTGCTCACCCGGGTCGCGGGGGCCCCGGCGATGCTGATCGGAAGCCCCGCCCGGCCGGCCGGCGAGCGGTGAGCCGCACCGCGGCGGGGGACGGCACCGGCCGGCGGGAGGCCTCGGGACGGGGCGGCGCGGGAGGGCTCAGGACGGGGCGGCGCGGGAGGCCTCAGAACGGCGCCACGCGGGAGGCCTCAGGGCGGGGCCGCGCGGCCGGGCGCCGTACGGGCCGCGCCCGTCTCCCGCGCCCGTCTCCCGCGCCCGCCCGAGCGGCAGCGCCCGCTCGCTCTCTCCTCGCGGATGCGGCGGCGGGGCCTTCCCCCGCCTTCCGCTCCTACGACGAACGGGAACCGCCCCCGTCGGCACCGCGCCCGGAAGGACCTCAGACGTAGTCCTCCAGGCGCGCCACCGTGAAGCCCTGCTCCCGGATGCGGCGCAGCAGGGTGGCCGTCATCTCGGTCATCGTGCGGCCCTTGAGCTCGGAGGGGCCCCGGAAGTGGGCGAGGACGATGTCGCCGGGGTGGAGCTTCCGGTCGCCGCGCTGGTACTGCATGTTCTTGATCTGCATGGACTCGCGCCACAGCACGATCGCGTCCACCCCGCACGCCCCGGCCGCCGTGCGCGTGGCCTCGTTCCAGTTGCCGTACGGCGGGCGGAAGAGGCGCGGGGTCCTGCCGTACCGGTCCGCCAGTTTCCTCTGCTGGCCGCAGATCTCCCGGCGCTGGGCGTCCGGGGAGAGGGTGCGCAGGTTCGGGTGGGTGAGGGTGTGGTTGGCGACGCCGTGGCCCTGGGCGACCAGCGGGTCGAAGTACCCGTAGTCGGCGCGGACGGCCGCGTCGGTGAGGAACATGGTGAAGGGGATTCCGAGGTCCTTCATCATCGTGACGAAGCGGGGGTCCTTCTCCGCCCCGTCGTCGATCGTGAGGAAGACGATCTTCTCCCGGGTGGGGATCTCGCTGATCACCGGCACCGGCTGCCCCGCCCGCCGGACCACCGGCTTCACCGCCGGCGGGGCGGGCGGCGCCGGGAGGGGTTCGAGTCCCCACGCGCGGTACGCGGCGGCGGTCCCGGGGGCCGCCGGGGCCCCGGCCGGGGGCGCGGGCGAGGGGACGGACGACGTCCTCGGGGCGGGCGCGGACGCGGGCGCGGGCGCGGCGGGGTGCTGCGCCGTGCAGCCGGTCACCAGCAGGGCCGAGGCGGTCAGGGCCGCCCAGAGCGCGATCGTCTTCTTCACGCGCGGGGAGATGCCCCCGCGCGTCGAAAGGTTGCCCGAACGGCGTCCGTGTGTCCGATCCGACTCCCCGTGCGGCCGGGGCGGCCGCACGGGAGGAGGGGGCTACTCCACCGCCTCGAACCGCCAGCGGTGGACCGGACGGCTGATCAGCTCCGCGTCCGGCTCCGGCAGTTCCGGCAGCTCGGCGCCGAACGTCTCCGCCTCCCACCAGGTGAGGACGAGGACCCGGTCCTGGGGCGCCCGGAAGACCTCCCGGCGCACCGGCTCGCGGGCGAGGACCCGGGACCGTTCCCGGGCCCATTCCAGGAGTTCGGCGCCCCGGCCCCGCGCGGCCCGCGCCTCCCACATCAGCGTGAGCCTCACGGGTACAGGTTCTCCTCGCCGGTCTCGTGCACGTGGTCGTGGTGGTGGGCGCCCGGCACGTGCGGGTCCGTCACCGGCAGCGACGAGTCCGCCGACAGCTCCAGGTCGGAGGCGGCCCGGTTGCGGGCGACCATCTCCGCGCCGAGGGCCGCGACCATCGCGCCGTTGTCGGTGCACAGGCCCGGCCGGGGCACCCGCAGCCGGATTCCGGCGCGGTCGCAGCGCTCCTGGGCGAGGGCCCGGAGCCGCGAGTTCGCCGCCACGCCGCCGCCGATCATCAGGTGGTCGACGCCCTCGTCCTTGCAGGCCCGGACGGCCTTGCGGGTGAGCACGTCCACGACCGCCTCCTGGAACGACGCGGCCACGTCCCGCACCGGCACCTCCTCGCCGGCCGCCTTCTTCGCCTCGATCCAGCGGGCCACGGCGGTCTTCAGGCCGGAGAAGGAGAAGTCGTACGCCGGGTCCCTGGGGCCGCTCAGGCCGCGCGGGAAGGCGATGGCGGCCGGGTCGCCCTCCCTGGCGAGCCGGTCGATGACCGGTCCGCCGGGGAAGCCGAGGTCGAGGACGCGGGCGATCTTGTCGAAGGCCTCGCCGGCCGCGTCGTCGATGGTGGCGCCCATCGGCCGGACGTCGGAGGTGATGTCGGCGGAGAGCAGCAGCGAGGAGTGGCCGCCGGAGACCAGGAGGGCCATCGTCGGCTCGGGCAGCTTCCCGTGCTCCAGCTGGTCGACGCAGATGTGCGAGGCGAGGTGGTTGACGCCGTAGAGCGGCTTGCCGAGGGCGTAGGCGTACGCCTTGGCCGCCGAGACGCCGACGAGCAGCGCGCCCGCGAGGCCGGGCCCGGCGGTGACGGCGACGCCGTCGAGGTCCCGGGCGGAGATCCCGGCGGTCCTCAGCGCGCGCTCGATCGTCGGGACCATGGCCTCCAGGTGGGCGCGGGAGGCGATCTCGGGCACGACGCCGCCGAAGCGGGCGTGGGTGTCGACGCTGGAGGCGACGGCGTCCGCGAGGAGGGTGGTTCCCCGGACGATGCCGACGCCGGTCTCGTCGCAGGAGGTCTCGATGCCGAGCACCAGCGGTTCGTCAGCAGCCATCAGATATCGGTCCCGGTTCCTTGAACGGTCAGTCGCATCACGAGCGCGTCGATGTTCCCCGGCTGGTAGTAGCCCCGCCGGAATCCGATGGGCTCGAAGCCGAAGCGCTCGTAGAGCTTCTGGGCCCTGGTGTTGTCCACGCGCACTTCGAGCAGGACCTCGTCGCACTCGAAGGCGGTGGCGTGCTGGAGAAGGTCGGTGAGGAGCCGGGCGCCGAGGCCCGTGCCCCACTGGTCGCGGGCGACGGCGATGGTCTGCACGTCCCCGAGGCCGCCGGCGGCGGCGAGTCCGGCGTACCCGACGAGCCTGCCGCCGGGGTCCTCCGCCACGACGTACCGGCGCGTGGCGCCCGGGCCGCGCGCGTGCGCGAGCTCCGACCAGAACATCCCTTCCGACCAGGCGTCCTCGGGGAACAGCTCGCCCTCCAGGGCGAGCACCGGTTCGATGTCCCACCAGCGCATCTCGCGCAGTTCCGCGCCGCCGGTCACTTGGGCGTGACCACCTTGTAGTTCTTGGGCACCTGGGCGTCGGGGCGGCGCAGGTACATCGGCAGCGGGTCCAGGAAGCCCCCGGCGTCCCCGGCCGCCAGCCTCTCCGCCGCGAGGGCGGCGATCGCGGCGGCCGACTGGTGCTCGGGGTCGCGGGCGTCGGGGAAGTCCCCGGGGTAGAGGCGGGCGCCCGCGCCGACGACCGGGAGCCCGGCGAGCGCGCCGGCGATGTCGGCGGGCCGGTCGACGGCGGCGTCGGTCACGCGGGTGCGGGAGTCGTCGTACCGCGCCCAGTAGACCTCCTTGCGGCGGGCGTCCGTGGCGACGGCGAAGGGCCCGTCGATCCCGGAGGCGTACGCGAGGCCGTCGAGGGTGCACAGGCCGTGCACGGGCACGCCGAGCGCGGACGAGAAGGCCGCGGCGGTGACGAGGCCGACGCGCAGGCCGGTGTAGGGGCCGGGGCCGACGCCGACGACGAGGCCGGTGACCGCGTCCAGGGTCAGTCCGGCCTCCCGGAGGACCCGGTCCACGGCGGGCATCAGCAGCTCCCCGTGGCGGCGGGCGTCGACCTGGCACGACGAGGCGACGACGGCCTCGCCGTCGTGGAGGGCGACGGTGACGGCGGGGGTGGCGGTATCCATGGCGAGCAACAGCACGCGAACAGCCTACGGCTCCCGGGCACGCTGCCCCGAACCCCGGAGCACCGGCTGCTACCGTCACCCTTCGACACGTTCGTACGAGAGGTGGGCACGGTGGCACGGAGCAGCTCGGGATTCGTGGCCGGGCTCACGGCGGCGGCGGTCGCCGCGGTCTGCTTCCTCGCCTACCAGGCGTCGGCCAACGCCCCCGCCGACGTGTCGGCGAAGCCCCCGGCACCGAGCGCGGCGGCCCCCTCGGTCTCCCCGAGCGGCGGCCCGAAGCGGCCGGTCAGGGACCCGCTGGCGCTGCCGGCGAACTCGGGCGCCGGCGAGCGGGTCGTGTATTCGCCGGCCGGGCGCCGGGTGTGGCTGGTGAACGGGAAGGGCAAGGTCACCCGCACCTTCCCGGTGATGCCGAGCACGGTCTCCCCGGCCCCGGGGACGTACGCGGTGACCTCGCGGTCCGGCTCCGTGCGGGGCTCGGACGGCGTGCAGATCGAGCACGTGGTGCGGTTCGCGACCGTCCAGGACGTGGCGATCGGCTTCAGCGCGGCGGTGGACGGCTCGACGCCGTCCCCGGACCCGTCGAAGAGGACCGGCGGCGTCCGCATGAAGCGGGCCGACGGGGACGCGCTGTGGGCGTTCGCGGTGATCGGCGCGAAGGTCGTCGTCGTCGCCTGACCCCCGCGTCCGCGCTCCTGCGCCCGCGCGCCGAGCCGGAGTCCCGCGCCCGTGGCGGGACCGGGACTCCCCGGGCCCCGGCGGGAGCGTGCGGGGCTACGCCGCTTCGGCGGCCTTCCCGTCCCCCGCGGGCGCGTACGCGCCGCGCTCGTCGCGCTCGTCGTCCTCGTACCGCCGGCGCGGCGGGGTCGACAGGGCACGGGCGGCCGCGCAGGACGCCAGCAGTTCGCTCATCGGGACGTGCTCCCGACCGGGTTCCGCGTGCTTCGGCCTCGCCATGCCTGCCTCCCGTAGGTTAGGTACACCTAACCAGCTCGTGCCTCCATGTCACCACGGCACGTACGGCCCGCGCAACATTTTGCCGACACGTCGTCGGAACCTACGGACGACGGGCCTACCGGAGGGCGTCGAGGTCCTCCCCGGCCCAGCGGGCGCCGACACCGCGCAGCACGACCGTGCGCCGGTCGTCGTCGGTGTCGCCGGTGACCCGGTGGATCAGGAGGTGCAGCCGGTCGTCGGTCAGCTCCTCGACCTTGCCGTCGCCCCACTCCACGACGACGACGGACTCGGGCAGCGAGACGTCCAGGTCGAGGTCCTCCATCTCGTCGAGGCCGCCGCCGAGGCGGTACGCGTCCACGTGGACCAGGGCCGGGCCGCCGACCAGGGACGGGTGGACGCGGGCGATGACGAAGGTCGGCGAGGTGACGGCGCCGCGCACCCCCAGTCCCTCGCCGAGGCCGCGGGTGAGGGTGGTCTTCCCGGCGCCCAGTTCGCCGGTGAGCATGACGAGGTCGCCGGGGCGGAGGACCTTCGCGAGCCGGCGGCCCAGGTCCTGCATGCGCTGGGGGGAGTCGACGGAGAGGGTGGCCTCGGACACGGACGGGGTGCCACCGGCTGCGGACGGGTGCGCTGCTTCCATACCCGCCAATTTAGCCCTTGCCGGCGCCCGCCTCCGCCGCCGTCGCCCCCGGTCCGGCCCCGGCCCGCACGAGCAGGTCCACCAGCCGGTCGGTGACGGTCTCCGGGTGTTCCAGCATCACCAGGTGGCCCCCGTCGGGGACGATCACCAGCTCCGCGCCGGGGAGCAGGGCGGCGATGGCCTCGGTGTGGGAGCTGGGGGTGATGAGGTCCCGTTCCCCCGCGAGCGCCAGCGCCGGCAGGCCCCGGAGGGCGGGCAGGGAGGCGGTCTTGTCGTGCTCGGCGAAGGCCGGGTAGAAGGCGGCGACGACGTCGATGGGAGTGGACTCGATCATGCGCTCCGCGAAGCGGGCGACCGCCGGGTCCACGTCCTCCGAGGCGAACGAGTACCTCTTGATCAGCCCGGCGAAGAGGTCCGCCGTCGCCCGGCGGCCGCGCTCGACCAGCTCCGTCCGGGCGCCGAGCGCGCGCAGGACGCCCGGCAGGACGCGCCGGGCCGCGTTGGCGCCCATGACGGGGAGGCCGTACGTCACCTCGTTCAGCTTTCCGGCCGAGGTGCCGACGAAGGCGACGCCGGCGACACGGTCGCGCATCACCTCCGGGTACTGCTCGGCGAACGCCATCACCGTCATGCCGCCCATGGAGTGCCCGACGAGGACGAGGGGGCCCTCGGGGGCGGCCGCCTCGATGACGGCCCCGAGGTCGCGGCCGAGCCGGTCGATGGAGACGGGCTCGCCGGCCGGGCCGTCCTGGGCGACGCCCCGGCCGGAGCGGCCGTGGCTGCGCTGGTCCCAGTGGACGGTCCGCACGAGGCCGCGCAGGGCGGCCCGCTGGAAGTGCCAGGAGTCCTGGTTGAGGCAGTAGCCGTGGCTGAAGACGACGGTGACGGGGGAGGGTTCCCCGGTCCCGAGGAGGTGACGGCGGCGGGCGGACGCGGCGTCCGTGCCGGACCGGCCGGCTCCGCCGGGCTCGTCGGCCCCGCTCGTCCCGCCCGTCCCGGCCGTCGCACTGAACTCGCCGACTTCATCGACCTCGTAGTAGAGGACGGTGCCGTCGTCCGCGAGCGCCCGGCCCGGGGTGCCGCGCAGTCCGCCGTAGGGACCGGTGGCGTCCAGGGCGAGCCGCGCCTTCTGGCGCACGGAGCGGCCGACGGTGAGCCGTTCGACGGCGACGCCGGCGGCGGCCCCGGCCGCCAGGACGCCCAGCGCGACACCGGCGAACCCGGCGCGCCGCCAGGCGCCGCCGTTGCTGGACTCCCCCACGGCCCCTCCCCCTCAGTCGTCCAGGTAGACGCGCGGGACGCGCGCCCCGATCCGGGTGACGATCTCGTACGCGATGGTGTCGGCGGCCACCGCCCAGTCCTCGGCGGTCGGTTCGCCCCGGTCGCCGGGGCCGAAGAGCACGGCCTCGGTGCCGGGCTCGGGGGTGTCCCCGCCGAGGTCGACCACGAACTGGTCCATGGCGACGCGGCCGGCGACCGTGCGGACGGCGTCCCCGACGAGGACGGGGCCGCGCCCGGAGGCGTGCCGGGGGACGCCGTCGGCGTATCCGAGGGGGACGAGGCCGAGGGTGGTCTCGCGGTCGGTGACGTAGTGGTGGCCGTAGCTCACGCCGTGCCCGGCCGGGACCCGCTTGACGAGCGCGACGCCCGCCCTGAGCGACATGACGGGCCGCAGGCCGAGTTCGGCGGAGGTGCCGAGCGCGGGGCTGGGCGAGATGCCGTACATCGCGATGCCGGGCCGGACCATGTCGAAGTGGGTGTCGGGGAGGGTGAGGGTGGCCGGCGAGTTGGCGAGGTGCCGCACCTCGGGCTCGACGCCGGCCCGCTCCGCGTGGTCGAGCATCGAGCGGAAGACGTCGAGCTGGGCCGCGACGGAGGGGTGGTGGGGCTCGTCGGCGCAGGCGAGGTGCGACCAGAGCCCGGTCACCTTGAGGAGACCGTCGGCCTCGGCCTTGAGGGCGGCGCCGACGAGTTCGGGCCAGTCGGCGGGCTGGCAGCCGTTGCGGCCGAGGCCGGTGTCGGCCTTGAGCTGGACCCTGGCCGTCCTCCCGGTGGCCCGCGCGGCCGCGGTGACCTCCTCCAGGGCCCACATCCCGCTCACGGACATGTCGAGCCCGGCCTCGATGCCCCGGTCCCACGGGTCCCCCGGGGTCCAGAGCCAGCACATGACGGGCACGTCCGTGATCCCGGCGGCCCGCAGGGCCAGCGCCTCGTGCGGGGTGGCCGTGCCGAGCCAGTCCGCGCCCGCGTCCAGGGCGGCGCGGGCACAGCGCAGGGCGCCGTGTCCGTACGCGTCGGCCTTGACCACGGCCATGATCCGGACGTGGGGGGCGACACGGGCGCGCAGCGTGCGGACGTTCGCACGCAGCGCGCCGAGGTCGATCTCGGCGCGGGCTCTGCGGGGCGGCGGTGTCTCAGTCATCGGGCACAGTCTCTCAGGTGCGGACCCCCGGGCCCGTTTCCGCCGGGTGTAGCCCCGGTCACCCTCCCGGGAACGCCCCGAATCCTGGCGCCCGCCACCTTCCCGGGAACGCCCGGAACCCCGGCGCCCGTCACCTTCCCGGGAGCGCCTGGGACCCCGGTGTCGGCCACCCTCCCGGGAACGCCCGGAACCCCGGCGCCCGTCACCTGCCCGGGAACGCCCGGAACCCCGGCGCCCGCCACCCGCCGTTCGGGCCGGACGGGAAGGGGCGGGTCCTACGCCGGTTCCGTCACGTCCCGCCACGCCTCCCGCAGGGAGCCCGCCACGTCCGTCGCCGTGACCGGGGTCCCCCGCGACGCGGCGAGGCGTGCCGCCAGGCCGTGGAGGTAGGCGGCGCAGGAGGCCGCGTCCAGCGGCGGGAGGCCCGCCGCGAGGAGGGAGCCCGCGAGGCCGGAGAGGACGTCGCCGCTCCCGGCCGTGGCCAGCCAGGGCGTCCCGGTGGGATTCACCCGTACGGGACCGCCCTCCGGCCCGCACACCAGCGTCGTGGAGCCCTTCAGGAGGACCGTCGCGCCGAACCGGTCCGCCAGTTCCCGCACCGCCGCGAGGCGTCCCGCCTCGACCTCCTCCCGCGCGGCGCCGAGCAGCGCCGCCGCCTCGCCCGCGTGCGGGGTGAGGAGGGTGGGGGCGTCGCGGCCCCGCACCGCCGCCGGGTCGAGCCCCCGCAGCCCGTCCGCGTCGACCAGGACCGGCACGTCCGAGGCGAGGACGTCGGCCACCGCCGCCCGCGCCCCGGCCTCCTCGCCGAGCCCCGGTCCGACGGCCCAGGCCTGCACCCGCCCGGCCTTCCGCGGCGGACCCGCGTGCACCAGGGTCTCGGGGTGCGCGGCGAGCACCGCGTCCCCGCCGGTCCCGGCGTACCGCACGGCCCCCGCCCCGCCCCGCAGTGCCCCCGCGACCGCGAGGACGGCGGCGCCGGGATAGCGGTCGGAGCCGGCGGCGACGCCGACGACGCCGCGCCGGTACTTGTCGCTCTCGGCGCCCGGTACCGGCAGGAGCCGCGCCACGTCCTCGTGCTGGAGCGCTTCGAGGTCCGGCACCCCCGGCAGGGTCGCGCCGAGCCCGATGTCCACGAGGCGCAGCGCGCCCGCGTACTCCCGTGCCGGGTCGACGAGGAGTCCCGGCTTGTACGTCCCGAAGGTGATCGTCACATCGGCCCGCAGCGCCTCTCCCGCGACCTCCCCGGTGTCGGCGTCGACGCCGCTCGGCAGGTCGACGGCGACCACGACGGCCCCGGAGCCGCGGGCGGCCCGGGCGACGGGGACGGCGTCGGGCCGCAGCCCGCCCCGTCCGCCGATGCCGGTGATCCCGTCGAGGACGAGGTCGGCCTCGGCGAGCGGCCCGAACGGCTCGTCGGCGGTCCGCCCGCCCGCCGCCCGGAGCGCCGCGAGCCCGCCCTCGTGGGCGCGCGCGCCGAGCAGCACGGCGGTCACGCCCGCGCCGCGCCGGGCGAGCCGGGCCCCGGCGTACAGCGCGTCGCCGCCGTTGTCGCCGCTCCCCACGAGCAGGACGACCCGGGCCCCGTACACCCGCCCCCTCCCGAGCAGTGAGCAGCAGGCGGCGGCGAGCCCGGCGGCGGCCCGCCCCATCAGGGCGCCCTCCGGAAGGCGGGCCATGAGGGCGGCCTCGGCGGCCCGTACGGTCTCCACGCGGTAAGCGGTACGCATGGGCAGCAGTCTGCCGCAGCGGCCGGGGGCACGCCCGGGGACGGGTTGACGTACCGTCACGCATAGAACTAAGGTAAGGCTTACCTAAGGCACTCGTTCCCGAAGTGCCCAGGCGCGCGGCGCGATCATCCGCCGCCGGCCCTGGCAGCCGCGCGCCGTACGACCCGGGGCCCGGCCGTCACAGACGGCCGGGCCCCGGGTCGCGCGTACGCGGCAGCCGAACGGCCGGGGACGCGGCCGGCGAGGACGTCGGTCGGGGACGGTCGTCCAGACGTGCGACAGCCGAACGGCCGGGGACGCGGCGGGATGCCGTGCGCGCACGAGCCGGACCCCGCCCGGCCTGCGGCGAGGGTCCACCCCCGAAGGACGCGGGTGGGAGGCCTGAGGGACGGCCCGGCCCACGCGCGGCGGCCCGCCCCGTCGGGCCGGGCGACCGTCGACACCCACTGGCCCCGGCTCCACGTGCGCGAGGGCCCACCGCGAGCGCCGGTTCGGCCCGGAGCGCGGGGCCGGGCACGCGCGAAGACTCACCCCGTCGGGCCGGTTCGGCCCGGAGCACGGAACCGGGCACGCGCGCGAGGGCTCATCCCTCCGCGATCACCACCGCCGACGCCACCCCCGCGTCATGGCTCAGCGAGACGTGCCAGTGCCGCACGCCCAGCTCCTCCGCCCGCGCCGCCACCGTCCCCCGGACCCGCAGCCTCGGCCGGCCCGTCTCCTCGACGTACACCTCGGCGTCCGTCCAGTGCAGCCCGGCCGGCGCGCCGAGCGCCTTCGCCAGGGCCTCCTTCGCGGCGAACCGCACCGCGAGCGAGGCGGTCCCGCGCCGTTCGCCGCCGGGGAGCAGCAGCTCCCCCTCGACGAAGAGGCGCCCGAGCAGCCCCGGCGTCCGCTCGATCGACGCGGCGAAACGGTCGATCTCGGCCACGTCGATCCCCACCCCGATGATCATTTCCCACTCACTCCCGGGGCCCCCGTGCGGGGGTCCCCTCACTCCCGGGTCCCCCGCTCGGGACCCTCACTCCACGGTCACGGACTTGGCCAGGTTGCGCGGCTGGTCCACCTCGTTGCCCCGCGCCGTGGCGAGCTCGCAGGCGAAGACCTGGAGCGGCACCGTGGCGACCAGCGGCTGGAGCAGCGTAGGCGTCGCGGGGACGCGGACGAGGTGGTCGGCGTACGGGACCACGCTCTCGTCGCCCTCCTCCGCGATCACGATCGTGCGGGCGCCGCGCGCCCTGATCTCCTGGATGTTGGAGACGATCTTGTCGTGGAGGACGGAGCGGCCCCTGGGCGACGGCACCACGACCACGACCGGCAGGTCCTCCTCGACGAGGGCGATCGGCCCGTGCTTGAGCTCGCCGGCCGCGAAGCCCTCGGCGTGCATGTACGCCAGCTCCTTCAGCTTCAGCGCGCCCTCCAGGGCCACCGGATAGCCGACGTGCCGGCCGAGGAAGAGGACCGTGTCCTTGTGGGCGAGGGAGCGGGCCAGGGCCCGGACGGGCTCCATCGTCTCCAGGACGCGTTCGACCTCGTCCCCCATGCGGGACAGCTCGCGGACGACGGACCGGATCTCGTCGCCCCACTGGGTGCCGCGCACCTGTCCGAGGTAGAGCGCCAGCAGGTAGCAGGCGACGAGCTGGGTCAGGAACGCCTTGGTGGAGGCGACGGCGACCTCGGGACCGGCGTGCGTGTAGAGGACGGCGTCGGACTCGCGCGGGATGGTCGATCCGTTGGTGTTGCAGACGGCGAGGACCTTCGCGCCCTGCTCGCGCGCGTGCCGGACCGCCATCAGGGTGTCCATGGTCTCGCCGGACTGCGAGATCGCGACGACCAGGGTGCGCGGGCCGAGGATCGGGTCCCGGTAGCGGAACTCGCTGGCCAGCTCCACCTCGCAGGGGACGCGGGTCCAGTGCTCGATGGCGTACTTGGCGATGAGCCCGGCGTGGAAGGCGGTGCCGCAGGCGACGACGACCACCTTGTCGGCCTCGCGGAGCACGGCGGCGGGGATGCGCACCTCGTCCAGGGTGAGCCGGCCGGAGGCGTCGATCCGGCCGAGGAGGGTGTCCGCGACGGCCTTGGGCTGCTCGGCGATCTCCTTGAGCATGAAGTGGTCGTGGCCGCCCTTCTCGGCGGCGGAGGCGTCCCAGTCCACGTGGTAGGCCCGCACGTCGGCGGGGACCCCGTCGAAGTCGGTGACGGCGACGCCGTCCCGGGTCAGCTCGACCACCTGGTCCTGGCCCAGTTCGATCGCGGAACGGGTGTGGGCGATGAAGGCGGACACGTCGGAGGCGAGGAAGTTCTCGCCCTCGCCGACGCCGACGACGAGCGGCGAGTTCCGGCGGGCCCCGACCACCACGTCCGGCTGGTCGGCGTGCACGGCGACCAGGGTGAACGCCCCGTCGAGCCGCCGGCACACCAGGCGCATGGCCTCCGCCAGGTCCCCGGCGGAGGAGAACTCCTCGGCGAGGAGGTGCGCGACGACCTCGGTGTCCGTCTCGGAGGCCAGGTCGTGACCGCGTTCCGCCAGCTCCTCGCGGAGCGCGGCGAAGTTCTCGATGATGCCGTTGTGGACGACGGCGACCCGCCCGGCGTTGTCCAGGTGCGGGTGCGCGTTGGCGTCGGTCGGGCCGCCGTGGGTGGCCCAGCGGGTGTGCCCGACGCCCACGGAGCCGTCGGCCAGGGGCCGTTCGCCAAGCTCCTTCTCCAGGTTGACGAGCTTGCCCGCCTTCTTGGCCGCGGCGAGTCCCCCGTCGGAGAGGACCGCGACGCCGGCCGAGTCGTAGCCCCGGTATTCGAGCCGCTTGAGGCCCGCGACCACCACATCAAGTGCCGACTGCCCGCCGACGTATCCCACGATTCCGCACATGTC
Source organism: Streptomyces sp. NPDC014907 (assembly GCF_055562975.1). Taxonomy (NCBI): domain Bacteria; kingdom Bacillati; phylum Actinomycetota; class Actinomycetes; order Kitasatosporales; family Streptomycetaceae; genus Streptomyces; species Streptomyces sp. NPDC014907. The sequence goes on from NZ_JBVHEG010000001.1 coordinate 951,881, forward strand.
GGAAGACTACGGCGGAAGGCGCCCCACCGGCCGGAGACGGCGCGGGACGGGCGCGGGCCCGTGTCGCGCGGCGCTCCGGCCGGAGGACGGCCCCCGGACGCGGCCGGTTCAGCCCAGCTTGGCGACCTGCGCGTCCACGACCGCCTTCGGGAGCTCCTTGGTCCCGCCGGGGGCCGCGCTGACGGTCGAGAAGGACGCGAGCGTGTTGCCCTTGCGGACGACGACGAGCTTGCTGACGAACGGCTCGCCCTCCATGTCGGAGGTGACGGTGAAGGCGACCGCCTCATCACCGGCGGTGACGCTCTCCGGGGCGACCTTGGCGACCTTGGTCTTCTCCGTGAGGTGGTTCACCGTGAAGCCGCCGGCGCAGTCGGTGCCGGCCTTCTTCACGGAGGCGAAGGCGTCCTGGGCGCCCTTGCCGTCGTACGAGCCGAGCGTCAGGGCGGTGATCCGGACGCCGAGCCCGTTGCGGAGCGCGTCCTCCGGGGAGGCCGTCGCGTCCTTCTTCGGCTCCTCCATCACCCTGCGCCGCGCGGACGCGGCGGGCGAGCCGGGCGAGACGAAGGACATGGCGTGGGCGATCGGCGTGCAGGCGGCCTTGTCGGTGGTGATCTTGTCGGCCGCCACGACGTCCTTCGCACCGGCCTTCTGCACCTGGTGGCCCTCGACGTCGCCCTTCGCCAGGATCAGCTTCTCCAGCTCGGCGGCGGACAGCGCCTCGGCGGGCGCCTCGGACGTGGCGGAGGCGGCGGGGGCGCTCTCCTTGCCCTTGCCCCCGTCGTCGCTCTTCGTCCCGCCGCAGGCGGTGACGAGCAGTGCGAGGGAGACGGCGGTGGTGGCGACGGCGGCGGTGCGGATGGACGTGCGCATGCGTGTGGCTCTCTGCTTCTCTTCGTGCCGCCCCGTGGCGGCTCCCCCCGCGTGAAGTGCGTGCACACGCGGCCCCCGCATGATCCCCCACCTCCGCCGACCGGACCAACCCCCGGGCCGCGTGACCGACCCCACCACCCACGGCCGCCCCCGACCCCCGACAATGGCGGTGTGATCACTTCGCCGCCACGAAGCCCCCACGGGGACGGCCCCGCCGACGGGAACGGTCCCTCCGACGGAGGCGGCCCCCCGCACGAGGACGGTCCCCGCGACGACGCCGGGACCGGAGACGCCCCCCGCGGCGACGCCGCAGCCGGGGAAGCCCCCCACGACGACGCCGGAGCCGGGGAAGGCCCCCGGGCCGGCCACCGCCGCCCCTCCGAGGCCACCACCCCCTACGTCGACCTCACCCGCGCCGAATGGAGCGCCCTGCGCGACAAGACGCCCCTGCCGCTCACCGCCGAGGAGGTGGAGCGGCTGCGCGGCTTCGGGGACGTCATCGACCTCGACGAGGTGCGGGACGTCTACCTGCCGCTGTCCCGGCTGCTGAACCTGTACGTGCAGGCCACCAGCGGTCTGCGCGGCGCCCTGAACACCTTCCTCGGCGAGAGCGCCGAGCAGCGCGGGACCCCCTTCGTCATAGGGGTCGCCGGTTCGGTCGCCGTCGGCAAGTCCACGGTCTCCCGCCTCCTGCAGGCCCTCCTCGCCCGCTGGCCGGAGCACCCGCGCGTGGAGCTGGTGACCACGGACGCCTTCCTCTACCCGATGGAGGAGCTGAAGGCGCGCGGCCTGATGTCCCGCAAGGGCTTCCCCGAGTCGTACGACCGCCGGGCCCTGACCCGGTTCGTCGCGGACATCAAGGCGGGCAGGGACGAGGTCTCGGCCCCGGTCTACTCGCACCTGATCTACGACCGCGTGCCCGGCGAACGGCTCGTCGTGCGCCGCCCGGACATCCTCATCGTGGAGGGCCTGAACGTCCTCCAGCCGGCCCTGCCCGGCAAGGACGGCCGCACCCGCGTCGGCCTCGCCGACTACTTCGACTTCTCGGTGTACGTGGACGCGCGGCCGGAGGACATCGAGCGGTGGTACCTCAACCGCTTCCGCAAGCTCCGCGACACCGCGTTCCAGGACCCGTCCTCGTACTTCCGGCGCTACACCCAGGTCTCCGAGGAGGAGGCCTTCGACTACGCGCGCACCATGTGGCGGACCATCAACAAGGTGAACCTCCTGGAGAACGTCGCGCCCACGCGCGGCCGGGCGACCCTGGTGGTCCGCAAGGGCCCCGACCACAAGGTGCAGCGGCTGAGCCTCCGCAAGCTCTGACCCCGCCGCCCGGCCGGGCCCTCCGTAAGCTCTCCGCATGCTGCATCTGCGGATGATCGTCCCTCCCGCCCGCACCCCGGCCACGGTCGGCCTGATCGAGTCGACCGTCGGGACCGCCCACCTGGTGGTCGTCCCCGGCGCGGCCCGCGACCCGGCCGGGGACCTGGTGACGTGCGACGTGGCCCGCGAGGCGGGCGACGAACTGCTGAACGAGCTGCGCGGGCTCGGGATCGACCGGGACGGCGCGATCACCGTCCAGGACATCGGCCTGACGCTGTCCGCGCGGGCCGACGAGGCCGAGGCGGAGGCGCCCGGCGACCCCGCCGACGCGGTGATCTGGGAGGAGCTCTCGGAGGCGACGCACGAGGAGTCGACGCTCTCGCTCACCTACTGCGCGTTCATGGTCCTGGCCACCATGATCGCGGCCTGCGGCGTCGTCCTGGACAACGCGATCCTGATCGTGGGCGCGATGGCGGTGGGCCCGGAGTTCGGCCCGCTCGCCGGGATCTTCACGGGGGTGGTGCGGCGCTCCCCGAAGGCGGTGGGGCGCTCGCTGCTCGCGCTGCTCGTGGGGTTCGCGGCGGCGATCGCCGTCACCACCCTGTTCAGCCTGGCGATGGACGCCTCCGGCCTGTTCACCCGGGCCCAGCTGGACGCGGACCGCCCCAACACCCGCTTCATCTGGCAGCCGGACCTGTTCTCGTTCGTCGTGGCGGTGCTCGCGGGCGTCGCCGGCACGCTCTCCCTGACCTCCGCGAAGTCGGGGGCCCTGGTGGGCGTGGCGATCTCGGTGACGACGGTCCCGGCGGGCGCGAACGCGGCGGTGGCGCTCGCCTACGGCGACCTGGGCCAGATGTGGGGCTCGCTCGAACAGCTGGCGCTCAACCTCACCGGCATCGTGCTCGCCGGGACGGTGACGCTGTACGCGCAGAGGACGCTGTGGCGGACCCAGCGCGGCCGCTGGCGCCGCACGGCGCCCGCCCGTCGCGCGGCGGGCCCCCGCCGTACGGCGAAGCGGTAGGCCCGGTACGGAAGCGGCCCCGCCGTCCCGGGTCCCGGGACGGCGGGGCCGCCGCGCACGACGGTGCCGCGGGGAGGCTGCCCCGCGGCGGAACCGGTTATCCCAGCGCGGACTTCACGACGTCCGCGAGGCGCTCCGCGACCGCGCGGGCCTGCTCGATGTCGGCGGCCTCGACCATGACGCGGACCAGCGGCTCCGTGCCGGAGGAGCGGAGCAGGACGCGGCCGGTGGAGCCGAGTTCGCGCTCGGCGTCGGTGACGGCGGCGGCCAGGTCGCCGGAGGTGGCGACGCGCGACTTGTCGACGTCCTTCACGTTGATGAGGACCTGCGGCAGCCGCTCCATCACCCCGGCGAGCTCCGCGAGCGGCCTGCCGGTGGCGGCGACCCGGGCGGCCAGCATGAGGCCGGTGAGGGTGCCGTCGCCGGTGGTGGCGTGGTCGAGCACGATGACGTGGCCCGACTGCTCGCCGCCGAGCGCGTAGCCGTGCTCCTTCATGGCCTCCAGGACGTAGCGGTCGCCGACCGACGTCTGGACGAGGGTCAGGCCCTCGCGCTCCATGGCCAGTTTGAAGCCCAGGTTGGACATGACGGTCGCGACGACGGTGTCGCCGCGCAGCGTGCCGGCCTCGCGCATGGCGAGGGCGAGCACGGCGAGGATCTGGTCGCCGTCGACCTCGTTGCCGTCCGCGTCCACGGCCAGGCAGCGGTCGGCGTCGCCGTCGTGCGCGATGCCGAGGTCGGCGCCGTGCTCCACGACGGCGGCGCGGAGCAGGTCCAGGTGGGTGGAGCCGCAGCCGTCGTTGATGTTGAGGCCGTCGGGCCGGGCGCCGATGGTGACGACCTCGGCGCCGGCCCGGGAGAAGGCCTCGGGCGAGACGCGGGAGGCGGCGCCGTGGGCCTCGTCCAGGACGACCTTGAGGCCGTCGAGCCGGTTGGGGAGGACCGCGATGAGGTGGGCGACGTAGGTGTCGAAGCCCTCGTCGTAGTCGCGGACCCGGCCGACGCCGGCGCCGGTCGGGCGCTCCCAGGGGGCACCGGTGCGGTGCTCCTCGTACACGGCTTCGATCCTGTCCTCCAGTTCGTCGGCCAGCTTGTGGCCGCCGCGCGCGAAGAACTTGATGCCGTTGTCGGGCATGGCGTTGTGGCTCGCCGAGAGCATCACGCCGAGGTCGGCGCCGAGGACGCCGGTGAGGTGGGCCACGGCCGGGGTCGGCAGGACGCCGACGCGCAGCACGTCGACGCCGGCGCTGGCGAGCCCCGCCACCACGGCGGCCTCCAGGAACTCTCCGGACGCGCGCGGGTCGCGGCCGACCACGGCGGTCGGGCGATGGCCCTCGAAGGTGCCCGCCTCGGCGAGTACGTGCGCCGCCGCGACCGACAGGCCGAGCGCCAGCTCCGCCGTCAGGTCCGCGTTGGCGACGCCCCGTACGCCGTCCGTGCCGAAGAGTCGTCCCACAGCTGTCCTCCGAGAATGACGTGCCCGGGCCCGTGAAAGAGAGGCCCATGAAAAAGAGGCTTAGGAAAGGAGAGTACGAAAAAACGTACGCCCCGACGGCACGGGCAGTGCCGCCGGGGCGTACGAGATACAGACCGAGCAGGCGTGATTAACGCTTGCTGTACTGCGGGGCCTTGCGGGCCTTCTTGAGACCGGCCTTCTTGCGCTCGACCGCACGGTCGTCGCGGGAGAGGAAGCCGGCCTTCTTCAGCGCCGGGCGGTTGTTCTCGACGTCCGCCTCGTTCAGCGCGCGGGCCACGCCGAGGCGCAGGGCGCCGGCCTGGCCGGAGACGCCGCCACCCGCGATGCGGGCGATGACGTCGTAGCGGTTGTCGAGCTCGAGCACCTTGAAGGGCTCGTTGACTTCCTGCTGGTGCACCTTGTTCGGGAAGTAGTCCTCGAGGGTGCGACCGTTGATCTTCCACTTGCCGGTGCCCGGGACGATCCGGACGCGGGCGATGGCGTTCTTGCGACGGCCCAGGCCGGCGGCCGGCTGCGGGTCGCCGAAGCGGGAGGCGAGCGACTCGGAGGTGTACTCACCCTCGACGAGCTCGGTCTCGGTGGTGTACTCCTCGACGCCCTCGAACTCGTCGACGGGGGTCTCGGGGGTGGTCTCGGCCACGATGCTCCTCAGATTTCTTTCGTTCTTAGGGGGTGTGGCCGGAACTACTGCGCGACCTGGGTGATCTCGAACGGAACGGGCTGCTGGGCAGCGTGCGGGTGGTTCTCACCCGCGTAGACCTTCAGCTTCGAGAGCATCTGACGGCCCAGGGAGTTCTTGGGGATCATGCCCTTGATGGCCTTCTCGACGGCCTTCTCCGGGTTCTTGGAGAGCAGCTCGTCGTAGCGCACCGAGCGCAGACCGCCCGGGAAGCCGGAGTGGCGGTACGCCAGCTTCTGGGTCTTCTTGTTGCCGGACAGGTGGACCTTGTCGGCGTTGATGATGATGACGAAGTCGCCCATGTCCATGTGCGGCGCGTAGACGGGCTTGTGCTTGCCTCGCAGGAGGTTGGCAGCCGTGGTCGCGAGACGGCCCAGGACAACGTCCTGCGCGTCGATGATGTGCCACTGGCGAGTGACATCGCCGGGCTTGGGGCTGTACGTACGCACTTCGTAGCCTTCGCTTCTTCAGTGGATGGAGTCCAGACACACCTGAAGCGATCATGCAGCTGGGGCCTGCACTGCCGGGACGCCGCCCGTATGCGAGCCACTGGTAACTGCTCCAGGGAACCTGCGCAACGGCCCCTCGTGCGAGCACGACGAAGCCACCACGCGTAACAAACCGCCACAGTACCCGCGCGCCCCCGGACGGGTCAAAACGCGCCGGACCTACCGGGCCCGCTCCACCCGCCGCTCGTCCCACACCGGCTCGTCCGTCTCCCGCACGACCCCGTCCGAGCCGAAGACCAGGAACCGGTCGAAGCTCTTCGCGAACCAGCGGTCGTGCGTGACGGCCAGCACCGTCCCCTCGTACGACTCCAGACCGTCCTGGAGCGCCTCGGCCGACTCCAGGTCCAGGTTGTCCGTCGGCTCGTCCAGGAGCAGCGCGGTGGTGCCCGCCAGCTCCAGGAGCAGGATCTGGAACCGGGCCTGCTGGCCGCCCGAGAGCTTGTCGAAGGGCTGGTCGCCCTGGCGCTCCAGCTCGTACCGGCGCAGGACGGACATCGCCCCGCCCCGGTCCTTGGAGTGCTCCGTCCACAGGATGTCCACGAGCGGCCGGCCGGTCAGCTCCGGGTGCGCGTGGGTCTGCGCGAAGTGCCCCGGCACGACCCGGGCGCCCAGCTTCCACGTCCCGGTGTGCGCGACCGACCCGTCCCCGGCGAGCAGCCGCAGGAAGTGCGACTTGCCGGAGCCGTTCGAGCCGAGGACGGCGACCCGCTCCCCGTAGAAGATCTCCAGGGAGAAGGGCTTCATCAACCCGGTCAGTTCGAGGTTCTCGCAGGTCACGGCCCTGACTCCGGTCCGGCCGCCGCGCAGCCGCATCCGGATGTCCTGCTCGCGCGGCGGCTCGGGGGGCGGGCCCGCCTCCTCGAACTTCCGCAGCCGGGTCTGCGCCGCCGCGTACCGGGAGGCCATCTCGTGGCTGACCGCCGCCGCCTGCCGCAGGTTCACCACCAGCTTCTTCAGCTGGGCGTGCTTCTCCTCCCAGCGCCGCTTCAGCTCCTCGAAGCGGGCGAACCGCTCCCGCCGCGCCTCGTGGAAGGTGTCGAAGCCGCCTCCGTGCACCCACACGTCCGAACCGGCCGGTCCGGGCTCGACCGCGACGATCTTCTGCGCGGCCCGGGAGAGCAGCTCCCGGTCGTGGGAGATGAAGAGCACCGTCTTGCGGGTCTCCCGCAGCCGCTCCTCCAGCCACCGCTTGCCGGGCACGTCGAGGTAGTTGTCGGGCTCGTCGAGGAGCAGCACCTCGTCGGGGCCGCGCAGCAGCGCTTCGAGCACCAGCCGCTTCTGCTCGCCGCCGGAGAGCGTCCGGACCTCCCGGAACTGCGCCTTCTCGTACGGGACGCCGAGCGCGGCCGTGGTGCAGATGTCCCAGAGGGTCTCGGCCTCGTACCCCTGCACCTCGGCCCAGTCGGAGAGCGCCTGCGCGTACCGCATCTGCGCGGCCTCGTCGTCGACGGTCATGATCAGGTGCTCGGCCTCGTCGACCGCCCTCGCGGCCTCCCGGATGCGGGGCTGCGCGACCGAGACGAGCAGGTCGCGGACGGTGGACCCGTCCCGCACGGAGCCGACGAACTGCGGCATCACGCCGAGTCCGCCGCTGACGGTGACGGAGCCGCCGTGCGGCTGGAGCTCCCCGGCGATCATCCGGAGGAGCGTGGTCTTCCCGGCGCCGTTGGCCCCGACGAGCGCGACGACGGCGCCCTCCCCCACCCGGAAGGAGGCGTCCCCGAGCAGGACCCTCCCGTCGGGAAGGTAGTACTCAAGATGTGCGGCCTCGACGTGTCCCATGGGGGCATTGTCACCGCCCGCCCCGGTCCGGCCCAAGCGGTTTAGGATGCGCGGCATGAGCTTTGGGGGACCGCAGTGGCCGCAGGAGCCGCAGCGACAGGGGCAGGGGCAGCCGGGGCACGGTCCGGGGCCGGGACACGGGCAGCAGCCCGCCGGCCCCGCGCAGCCGGGGTGGCAGCAGCCCGCCGGCCCCGCCCTGCCGGGGTACGGACAGCCGGGCCATGGGCAGGGACAGGGGCAGGGGCAGGGGCAGCTGCCGGGCGCCCCCGGGCAGTCCGCCCCCGACTGGAGCGCCCTGGCCGACGCCACGGCCGCCCGCGACCGCCGCAGGCGCCGGCTGATGATCGGCGGCGGCGTCCTGGCCACCCTGGTCGTCGGCGCGGTCGTCGCCACCGCCGTGGTGGCCACCGGCAAGAAGGACGGGACCGCCGGGAAGGGCGGGGCGCTCCCCACCGTCACGGCCTCCCCCACCGGGACCCCCACCCCGGAGCCGACCTTCTCCTCGGTGGCGCCGCCGCCCCCGCCGAACCCGAAGGACTACATCTCGGACCCGAAGAAGGACAGGGCCCCGCTCACCGCCGAGGGCCTCTTCCCGGGCAGGAAGCTGACCATGAGCGGCCGCCCGTACCAGAAGGGCGCGACCTCCGCCACGACCGACTGCGCGGCCGTCGCCCAGGGCGGCCTCGGCGCCGTCCTGAAGGGGAACGGCTGCCAGCGGGTGCTGCGCGCCACCTATGTGCGGGACGGCGTGGCGACCACCGTCGGCGTCGCCGTCTTCCCCTCCGAGGCGGCGGCCCTGAAGGCGAAGAACCAGGCCACCGGCGGCATCGCCCCGCTGGCCGGCGCGGGCGTGGGCGACTTCTGCCGCGCCACGGTCTGCCTGCGCCGGTCGAACGCGATCGGCCGGTACGCGTACTTCACCCAGGCCGGTTTCGCCGACGGCCGGAAGGTCACCAAGGCCGACCGGGCCGTCTTCCTGTCCAGCGACGACCTCGGCACCTTCGCCTTCAACCAGATCTACGCCCGCGGGCGCGCCCAGGCCTCAGCAGCAGCCGGCGCCCCCGGGCAGTGAGCGCTTGTTGCGGGCCTCCCTGTTGCGGGCGGCGAGCAGCTCGTCGGCCGGGTAGCCGACCTCCTCGAGGGTGAGGCCGTGCGGCCGCACGACGTGCACGGCCGAGTCGCGGACACCGGCGGCGAGCACCTTGCCCGGCCAGTCCGCGGGCCGGTGGCCGTCGCCGACGAAGAGCAGCGCGCCGACGAGCGAGCGGACCATGTTGTGGCAGAAGGCGTCCGCCTTGACGGTCGCCTCCAGGACCCCGTCGGGCCGCCGTTCCCAGCGCAGCTCCTGGAGGGTGCGGATGGTGGTGGCGCCCTCGCGCTTCTTGCAGTACGCGGCGAAGTCGTGCTCGCCGACGAGCGCGGCGGCGGCCTCGTTCATGGCGTCCGCGTCGAGGGGCCAGTCGTGCCAGAGCACGTGCCCGCGCAACAGCGGGTCGACCCCGCCGGGGTCGTCGGTGACGCGGTAGGCGTAGCGGCGCCAGATCGCGGAGAAGCGGGCGTTGAAGCCGTCGGGGGCCTCGGTCAGGGACCAGACCCGCACGTCGTGGCCCAGGCGCCCGGCGAGCCGCCGCAGCAGCTTGTCCCGGTGCTCCTCCCACAGCTCCGCGGGCAGGTCGACGTGGGCGACCTGGCCGCGCGCGTGCACGCCGGCGTCGGTCCGTCCGGCGACGGTCAGCTCGTACGTCTCCCGGGACCGGGTCACGGTCCGCAGGGCGTCCTCGATCTCCCCCTGGACGGTCCGCTGCCCGCGGGCCTGCTTGGCCCAGCCGGAGAAGTCCCTGCCGTCGTACGAAAGGTCCAGCCGGACCCGTACGAAACCGTCCTGCACGTCGTCGCTCACGCGGAAGATCCTCTCAGACACACGGGAGCGGGCCCGCACCCACGAGGGGTACGGGCCCGCACACGGAAACAGCCGGAAGAACGCTTACGCGTCCTTCGACTCCTCGGCCGGAGCCTCGGTGGCGGCGGCCTCGTCGGCCTCCTTGACGGCGCGCTTGGCGGCGGCCTCGGCCTCGGCGACGGTCGCCTTCTTGGCGATCTCGCCCTCGACCAGCTCGATCACGGCCATCGGGGCGTTGTCGCCACGACGGTTGCCGATCTTGGTGATGCGGGTGTAGCCACCGGGACGCTCCGCGTAGCGGGGGGCGATCTCGGTGAAGAGGGTGTGGACGATGCCCTTGTCGGTGATCGTCTGCAGCACCAGGCGACGGTTGTGGATGTCGCCCTTCTTCGCCTTGGTGATCAGGCGCTCGGCGACCGGACGCAGGCGGCGGGCCTTGGCCTCGGTCGTGGTGATGCGGCCGTGCTCGAAGAGGGACTTCGCCAGGTTGGCGAGCAGCAGACGCTCGTGAGCGGCGCTGCCACCGAGACGGGCACCCTTGGCGGGACGCGGCATGGTCTTTCTCCTTGTGATCTGCACCGGCCGTACGAGGTACCGGTGTCAGTGTCCGAGCGGGCGGTCGCCCGTCGGAGACCCGCGCCCCTCAGGGGGGCGCGGGGAACCGCACGGCCGGCCGGAGCCAGCCCGCGGCCGCAGTCGTTCCGATCCTCCGGGGGCGGGCCCCCGGGCGGATCAGTACTGCTCGGTCTCGACGAACCCGGCGTCCGCGTCGTCGTCGGCGCCGAAGGCGTCGGCGGCGGCGGTCGGGTCGAATCCGGGCGGGCTGTCCTTGAGGGCCAGGCCCATGCCGGCCAGCTTCGCCTTGACCTCGTCGATCGACTTCGCACCGAAGTTGCGGATGTCGAGCAGGTCGGCCTCGGAGCGCGCCACGAGCTCACCCACGGAGTGGATGCCCTCGCGCTTGAGGCAGTTGTAGGAGCGGACCGTGAGCTCCAGCTCCTCGATCGGCAGCGCCAGGTCGGCGGCGAGGGCGGCGTCCGTGGGGGACGGGCCCATGTCGATGCCCTCGGCGTCGATGTTGAGCTCGCGCGCCAGACCGAACAGCTCGACCAGGGTCTTGCCGGCGGACGCCATGGCGTCGCGCGGGCGCATGGCCTGCTTGGTCTCGACGTCGACGATCAGCTTGTCGAAGTCGGTGCGCTGCTCGACACGGGTCGCCTCGACCTTGTACGTGACCTTGAGCACCGGGGAGTAGATGGAGTCGACCGGGATGCGGCCGATCTCCTGGCCCGCCTGCTTGTTCTGCACGGCGGAGACGTAGCCGCGGCCGCGCTCGACGGTCAGCTCCATCTCCAGCTTGCCCTTGGCGTTCAGCGTCGCCAGGACGAGGTCGGGGTTGTGCACCTCGACACCGGCCGGGGGCGCGATGTCGGCGGCGGTGACCAGACCCGGGCCCTGCTTGCGCAGGTACATCACGACCGGCTCGTCGTGCTCCGAGGAGACGACCAGCTGCTTGATGTTCAGGATGAGGTCGGTGACGTCCTCCTTGACGCCCGGCACGGTGGTGAACTCGTGCAGGACGCCGTCGATGCGGATGCTGGTGACGGCGGCACCCGGGATCGAGGACAGGAGGGTACGGCGGAGGGAGTTGCCGAGGGTGTAGCCGAAGCCCGGCTCCAGCGGCTCGATCACGAACCGGGAGCGGAACTCGTCGACGACCTCTTCGGTCAGCGACGGACGCTGAGCGATAAGCATGTCTTTTCCTTCAGTCGTGGACGCCCACTATTTGACGTCCTCGGGGTACTGCAAGGGTACGGGCGGTACGGCCCGAAGAGCCGTACCGCCCGAAGTCCCGAACAAGCGGCCGTGCGTCAGACGCGGCGGCGCTTGGGGGGACGGCAGCCGTTGTGCGGCGTGGGGGTGACGTCCTGGATCGAGCCGACCTCGAGGCCGGTGGCCTGGAGGGAGCGGATCGCGGTCTCACGGCCGGAGCCGGGACCCTTGACGAAGACGTCGACCTTGCGCATGCCGTGCTCCTGCGCGCGGCGGGCGGCCGACTCGGCGGCCATCTGCGCGGCGAAGGGGGTGGACTTGCGCGAGCCCTTGAAGCCGACGTGGCCGGCGGAGGCCCAGGAGATCACGTTGCCCGAGGGGTCCGTGATCGAGACGATCGTGTTGTTGAACGTGCTCTTGATGTGCGCGTGGCCGTGAGCGACGTTCTTCTTTTCCTTGCGGCGCACCTTCTTGGCAGCGCCCTGACGACCCTTGGGGGGCATCTATAACTCCTACGGGAGGTGGTCGGTCCTACAGCGAAGACCGCTTGGTAAAGCGTCCGCTGAGGACTACTTCTTGCCCGGCTTCTTCTTGCCGGCGATGGCGCGACGCGGGCCCTTGCGGGTACGGGCGTTCGTGCTGGTGCGCTGACCGCGGACGGGCAGGCCACGACGGTGGCGGAGGCCCTGGTAGCAGCCGATCTCGACCTTGCGGCGGATGTCGGCGGCGATCTCACGGCGGAGGTCACCCTCGGTACGGAGGTTGGCGTCCACGTACTCGCGGATCTTGACGAGGTCTTCCTCGGCGAGATCGCGGACACGGGTGGACGGGTTCACGCCGGTCGCGGCGAGAATCTCCTCGGACCGGGTGCGCCCGATGCCGAAGACGTAGGTGAGTGCGACCACCACACGCTTTTCGCGCGGGATGTCAACACCGGAAACGCGTGCCATTCAATGGCTCCTGTGTTCTCGGGGGTCTGCTGCAGAACCGTTCCCGGCTGCCGTGTGAGGTACAGATCGGGTCCCCGGCCCCCGCCGGAGGTGCCGTCAGCCGTGGAACCACGGCCCGACGGGCTCTGCTATGTACGTGTTGCTATGCGTCGCGCGAAGAACTGCGAGATTGCAGGTCGGTCGGCGTGCGTCAGCCCTGGCGCTGCTTGTGGCGCAGGTTGTCGCAGATGACCATGACCCGGCCGTGACGGCGGATCACCTTGCACTTGTCGCAGATCTTCTTGACGCTCGGCTTGACCTTCATGGGATGTGAGGTTCTCCGGGTCAGTGCCACCACCCGCGCGCGGAGGCGGGGTGCGGGCAAGATCTACTTGTACCGGTAGACGATCCGGCCACGCGTCAGGTCGTACGGAGAGAGCTCCACGACGACCCGGTCGTCCGGAAGGATTCGGATGTAGTGCATCCGCATCTTGCCGGAGATGTGCGCGAGGACCTTGTGACCGTTCTGAAGTTCCACCTTGAACATGGCGTTCGGGAGGGACTCGATCACGGTGCCCTCGATCTCGATGGCACCTTGCTTCTTGGCCACGCTTCGCCTTTCGAATCGGCTACCTTGATCGACTTTCGCCTCCGCATGAGGACACACGGGTACACGAGAGCCGACGCATCAGTCTACGCCAGGAGCAAGCGAAAGACGAATCGGGAAGTCTGCCCCTCCCGGGTGATCCTTACGCGGGACGCCGTGCGGCGAAATCCACGCGGGAGGACCGCGCGGGAGGACCGCCCGGGAGCCCGGGCTACGCCAGCGGGTCCGGCGCCGCCGTGACGCCCAGCTCCGCCAGCTTCGCCTTCCCGCCGTCGACCGCCGTCAGGACCAGGGGCCCCTCCTCGGTCACCGCCACGCTGTGCTCCCAGTGGGAGGACCAGGTGCCGTCGGTCGTGACGACCGTCCAGTCGTCCTCCAGGACCTCCGTGCGCGGGGTGCCCAGGGAGACCATCGGCTCGATCGCCAGGCAGAGGCCGGGGACCAGCTTCGGGCCCTTGCCGCGCTTGCGGGAGACGTAGTTCAGCAGGTGCGGGTCCATGTGCATCTCGGTGCCGATGCCGTGGCCGCCGTAGTCCTCGATGATCCCGTACCGGCCGAGGCTGTGGTCGCCGACCGCCGGGCGCGGCTGCCGCTTGATGTAGGTCTCGATGGCCTTCGAGACGTCCACCAGGCGGTTGCCGGTCCGCATGGCCGCGATGCCGGCCCACATGGACTCCTCGGTCACCCGGGACAGCTCGATCAGCTCGGGCGCGTGCCCGGTGCCCACGAAGGCGGTGTAGGCCGCGTCGCCGTGCCAGCCGTCCACGATCGCGCCGCAGTCGACCGAGATGACGTCGCCGTCCTTGAGGACGGTCTTGTCGTCGGGGATGCCGTGGACGACGACCTCGTTCACCGAGGTGCAGATCGTCGCGGGGAACCCGCCGTAACCGAGGAAGTTCGACTTCGCCCCGTGGTCGGCGATGACCTTGCGCGCGACCTCGTCCAGGTCCCTCGTCGTGGCGCCCGGCACGGCCGCCTCGCGGGTCGCCGCGTGGATGGCGGCGACGACCAGCCCCGCCTCGCGCATCTTCGCGATCTGCTCGGGGGTCTTGATCTGCACCATCGTGGCCGGGGCCTTTCCATCGGGTACGGGTGAACAGAACAACGATACGGCCGCGGCGCCCCTGAGGGGCACCGCGGCCGTATCGGACGGAGCGGGGTTACTTCTGGAGCGCGGCCATCGCCTTGGCGGTGACCTCGTCCACCTTGCCGAGCGCCGAGATCGTCACGACCAGGTTCTGCGCCCGGTAGTAGTCGATGATCGGCTCGGTCTGCGTGTGGTAGACCTCCAGGCGCCGGCGGACGGTCTCCTCGGAGTCGTCGTCGCGCTGGTAGAGCTCGCCGCCGCAGACGTCGCAGACGCCCTCGGTCTTCGGCGCGTTGTACGTCACGTGGAAGACGTGCGCGCTGTCCTTGCGGCAGATGCGGCGGCCCGCGATCCGCTTCACGACCTCGTCCTCGGGGACCTCCAGGTCCAGGACCGCGTCCAGCTCCATGCCGCCGGCCTTCAGGACGGCGTCCAGGGCCTCGGCCTGGGCGACGTTCCGGGGGAACCCGTCCAGGAGGAAGCCGTTGGCGGCGTCCGGCTGGTCCATCCGGTCCTTGGCCATCCCGATGGTCACCTCGTCGGGCACCAGGTCGCCGGCGTCCATGAACGCCTTGGCCCTGAGACCCAGCTCCGTGCCCTGGGAGATGTTGGCACGGAACAGATCACCCGTGGAGATGTGCGGGATGTCCAGGTTCTTGGCGAGGAACGCAGCCTGCGTGCCCTTGCCCGCACCGGGCGGTCCGACGAGGACGATTCGCATCAGCGGAGGAACCCTTCGTAATTGCGCTGCTGGAGCTGGCTCTCGATCTGCTTCACGGTCTCCAGCCCCACACCCACGATGATGAGGATGCTCGTCCCGCCGAAGGGGAAGTTGGCATTGGCGCCACCGAAGCCTGCCAACGCCATCGTCGGCACAAGAGCGATCAGGCCCAAGTACAGCGAGCCCGGCCAAGTGATCCTGTTGAGCACGTAGCTCAGGTACTCGGCAGTAGGTCGACCGGCCCGGATACCCGGGATGAAGCCACCATACTTCTTCATGTTGTCGGCGACTTCCTCGGGGTTGAACGAGATCGCCACGTAGAAGAAGGCGAAGAACACGATCAGGAGGAAGTAGGCGGCGATGTAGTACGGGTGGTCACCCTTGACGAAGTGGGCTTCGATCCAGGTCTTCCAGCCCGCGGTGGAGTTGGAGAACTGGGCGACGAGGGCCGGAATGTAGAGCAGCGACGACGCGAAGATGACAGGAATCACACCCGCCTGGTTCACCTTCAGCGGGATGTACGTGGACGTACCGCCGTAGGAGCGCCGGCCGATCATGCGCTTCGCGTACTGCACCGGAATGCGGCGCTGGGCCTGCTCGACGAAGACCACGAGGGCCACCATCACGAAGCCGACCAGGATGACGACGCCGAACTCGATCCAGCCCTGGGCGAGCTTGCCGCTCTCCTTGATGGCCCACAGGGCGCCGGGGAAGCCGGCGGCGATCGAGATGAACATCAGGATCGACATGCCGTTGCCGATGCCGCGGTCGGTGATCAGCTCACCGAGCCACATGACGAGGGCGGTGCCGGCCGTCATGGTGAGGACCATGGTGGCGATGGTGAAGATCGACTGGTCGGGCACGACCTGGTCGGCGACGGCGCAGCCGCTGAAGAGCGCACCGCTCTTGGCGGTCGCGACGAGACCGGTGCCCTGGAGGATGGCGAGGGCGATCGTCAGGTACCGGGTGTACTGCGTGATCTTGGCGGTACCGGACTGACCCTCCTTCTTGAGGGCCTCGAGGCGCGGAATCACGACGGTCAGCAGCTGCAGGATGATGCTCGCCGTGATGTACGGCATGATGCCGAGCGCGAAGATCGTGATCTGCAGCAGCGCCCCGCCGCTGAACATGTTGACGAGGCCGAACAGGCTGCTGTTGCCCTCGCTGGCCTGCTTGACGCACTGCTGGACGGCCTCGTAGCTGACACCGGGGACCGGGACGTGGGCCCCGAGCCGGTACAGCACGATGATGGCGAGCGTGAAGAGTAGCTTCTTGCGCAGGTCGGGCGTCTTGAACGCCCGGGCGAACGCGGTGAGCACGGTGCCTCCTGCGACCCCCGCGCAATGCGTCAAGGGTGACGGTCTTGAGGTTCGACGAATAGTTGGTTTCAGTCATCGACCCCGCGCGCACACGGCACACGGAGTCCGGACAGTGCACGCCACCTTACCGGCGACCATGCCCCCCTAGGAACGACCAACCGGGGATGCCCCTTTTGAGAGGCATCCCCGGTCGGATGTTCAAGCCATCGAGCGGTCGTCTCAGACGAGCTCGGTGACGGTGCCGCCGGCGGCGGCGATCTTCTCCTTGGCGGAGCCGGAGACGGCGTCGACCGTCACCTGCAGCGCCACGGAGACCTCGCCCTGGCCCAGGACCTTGACGAGCTGGTTCTTGCGAACGGCACCCTTGGCGACCAGATCGGCCACCGTGACCTCGCCACCCTGCGGGTAGAGCGCGGTGAGCTTGTCCAGGTTCACGACCTGGTACTCGGTGCGGAAGGGGTTCTTGAAGCCCTTGAGCTTCGGGAGGCGCATGTGGAGGGGCATCTGCCCGCCCTCGAAGCGCTCCGGAACCTGGTAACGGGCCTTGGTGCCCTTGGTACCACGACCGGCCGTCTTACCCTTCGACGCCTCACCACGACCGACACGGGTCTTCGCGGTCTTGGCACCGGGGGCGGGACGGAGGTTGTGGGCCTTCAGCGGGTTGTTCTCCGCCATGTCAGTCAACCTCCTCGACCGTCACGAGGTGGCGGACGGTGTGCACCATGCCGCGGAACTCGGGGCGGTCCTCCTTGACAACCACGTCGTTGACCTTCTTGAGGCCGAGCGAGCGCAGGGTGTCGCGGTGGTTCTGCTTGCTGCCGATGTACGACTTCGTCTGCGTGACCTTGAGGCGAGCCATTACGCACCCGCCCCAGCACGCGCACGGAGCAGAGCCGCGGGGGCGACGTCCTCGAGGGGCAGACCGCGGCGGGCCGCGATCTCCTCGGGACGCTGCAGGCCCTTGAGGGCCGCCACGGTCGCGTGCACGATGTTGATCGCGTTGTCGGAGCCGAGCGACTTCGACAGGATGTCGTGAACGCCGGCGCACTCGAGCACGGCGCGCACCGGGCCACCGGCGATCACACCGGTACCGGGGGAAGCCGGCTTGAGCAGGACGACGCCCGCGGCCTTCTCGCCCTGGATCGGGTGAGGGATGGTGCCCTGGATGCGGGGAACCTTGAAGAAGTTCTTCTTGGCTTCCTCGACGCCCTTGGCGATGGCCGCGGGAACTTCCTTGGCCTTGCCGTAACCGACACCTACGGTGCCGTCACCGTCGCCCACCACGACCAGCGCGGTGAAGCTGAAGCGACGACCACCCTTGACAACCTTGGCGACGCGGTTGATCGCGACAACGCGCTCAACGTACGCGGTCTTCTCGGCGGCAGCGCCACCGTCGCGGCCCTTCCGGTCCCGCCGCTCGCCGCCACCGGCACCGCTTCCGCGGCGCTGGGGTCCAGCCATTTGGATTACCTCTCTCTGTTACGTCCGTTGGTCCCGGAACCGGGGCTCAGAACTTCAGCCCGGCTTCGCGGGCGGCGTCAGCCAGAGCGGCAATGCGCCCGGCGTACCTGTTGCCACCACGGTCGAACACGACAGCCTCGACGCCGGCGGCCTTGGCGCGCTCGGCGACCAGGGAACCGACCTGCTTGGCCTGCGCGGACTTGTCACCCTCGCCGCCGCGGATCGACGCGTCCAGGGTCGACGCCGACGCAAGGGTGTGACCCTTGAGGTCGTCGATGACCTGAGCGGTGATGCCGCGGTTGGAACGCGTCACGACGAGGCGCGGACGCTCCGCCGTACCCGACACGTTCTTGCGGATGCGGATGTGGCGGCGCTTCTTGGCGGCGCCCTTGTAGGCGTCGCCCTTGGCGATCTTCACACCGTATGCCATGGCTTTACTTACCAGCCTTTCCGACCTTGCGGCGGATGACCTCGCCCGCGTACTTGACGCCCTTGGCCTTGTACGGGTCGGGCTTGCGCAGCTTGCGGATGTTGGCGGCGACTTCGCCGACCTTCTGCTTGTCGATGCCCTCGACCGAGAACTTGGTCGGCGACTCGACCTTGAACGAGATGCCCTCGGGCGCCTCGACCAGGATCGGGTGGCTGTAACCGAGCTGGAACTCCAGGTTGGAGCCCTTCGCGGCGACGCGGTAACCGACACCGCTGATCTCGAGCGCCTTGACGTAACCCTGGGTCACACCGGTGATCATGTTGGCCACCAGCGTGCGGGACAGGCCGTGGAGGGCCTTGTTCTGACGCTCGTCGTTCGGACGGGTGACGTTGAGAACGCCCTCCTCGCCCTTAACGATCTCGATCGGCGCGGCGACGGTGTGGCTCAGGGTGCCCTTGGAACCCTTCACCGTGACCGTGCGGCCCTCGATGGTGACGTCCACGCCGGCGGGAACCTGGATAGGCAGCTTGCCAATACGCGACATTAGCTATTCCTCCGTTCCCGACTACCAGACGTAGGCGAGGACTTCCCCACCTACGCCCTTCTTGCCTGCCTGCTGGCCGGTCAGGAGACCGTGGGACGTGGAGATGATCGCCACGCCCAGGCCGCCGAGGACCTTCGGCAGGTTGGTGGACTTCGCGTAAACCCGGAGGCCGGGCTTCGAGATCCGCTTGATGCCCGCGATGGAGCGCTCACGGTTCGGACCGAACTTGAGCTCGAGGACGAGGTTCTTGCCGACCTCGGCGTCCTCGACCTTCCAGCCCGTGATGAAGCCCTCCTGCTGGAGGATTTCCGCGATGTGAGACTTGATCTTGCTGTGCGGCATCGTCACGGAGTCGTGGTATGCCGAGTTCGCGTTACGCAGACGAGTCAGCATGTCCGCGATCGGATCAGTCATGGTCATGAATTGGCCTTCGGCCTCTCTCGCCGGGGTTTCCAGTGCGCCATCCCTCTCCCCACACAGGGGCGGGACGGGTGCGGCGCGGGGACCTACGGCGTAGTAAGTCGTACGGGCGGCGGACGCCCAACCCCACAAGCCTAAGGCATGCGGGGGCGGGCTTCCGCCGACCCAATGCTTACCGAGAGACTCCGGTCATCCCAAGTGAGGGATTACCAGGAGCTCTTGGTCACGCCCGGCAGCTCGCCACGGTGAGCCATCTCACGGAGGCACACGCGGCACAGGCCGAACTTGCGGTACACGGAGTGGGGACGACCACAGCGCTGGCAGCGCGTGTAACCGCGCACGCCGAACTTGGGCTTGCGGGCAGCCTTCGCGATGAGAGCCTTCTTCGCCATCTCGCTTACGCCTCCTTGAACGGGAAGCCGAGGTGACGCAGAAGGGCACGGCCCTCGTCGTCGTTGGTCGCCGTGGTCACCACGGTGATGTCCATACCCCGGACACGGTCGATCTTGTCCTGGTCGATCTCGTGGAACATGACCTGCTCCGTGAGACCGAAGGTGTAGTTGCCACGGCCGTCGAACTGCTTGGGGGACAGGCCGCGGAAGTCGCGGATGCGCGGGAGCGCCAGCGACAGGGTGCGGTCCAGGAACTCCCACATGCGGTCGCCACGGAGCGTGACGTGGGCGCCGATGGGCTGGCCCTCGCGGAGCTTGAACTGCGCGATGGACTTGCGCGCCTTGGTGACGGCCGGCTTCTGACCGGTGATCGTCGTGAGGTCGCGGATCGCGCCGTCGATCAGCTTCGAGTCACGGGCGGCGTCGCCGACACCCATGTTGACCACGATCTTGACGAGACCGGGGATCTGCATGACGTTCTCGTACGAGAACTCCTCACGCAGCTTGCCCGCGATCTCCTCGCGGTACTTCGTCTTGAGACGCGGAGTGGTGGTAGCCATCAGATGTCCTCACCCGTCCGCTTGGCAACGCGGATCTTGTTGCCCTCGTCGTCGAAGCGGTAACCGACACGCGTGACGACCTTCTTGCCGTCCTTCTCCACGACGAGCTGAACGTTGCTCACGTGGATCGGGGCCTCGGTCGTCACGATGCCGCCGGCCTGCGAGGGGCCGGCCTTGGTGTGCTTCTTGACCCGGTTGACACCCTCGACGAGGACGCGGTTCTCGCGGGGGAAGGCCGTGACGACCTTGCCCTGCTTGCCCTTGTCCTTACCGGTGATGACCTGGACCAGGTCGCCCTTCTTGATCTTCATGCTTACAGCACCTCCGGCGCGAGCGAGATGATCTTCATGAACTTCTTCTCGCGCAGCTCACGGCCGACCGGGCCGAAGATACGGGTGCCACGAGGGTCGCCGTCGTTCTTGAGAATGACGGCGGCGTTCTCGTCGAAGCGGATGTACGAGCCGTCCTGGCGGCGGCGCTCCTTCACGGTGCGAACGATGACCGCCTTGACGACGTCACCCTTCTTCACGTTGCCACCGGGGATCGCGTCCTTGACGGTGGCGACGATGACGTCACCGATGCCCGCGTAGCGGCGACCCGAGCCACCGAGAACACGGATGCAAAGGATCTCCTTGGCACCAGTGTTGTCGGCGACACGCAGTCGCGACTCCTGCTGGATCACGTCTATCTCCTGATTGTCTGCCGGTTCCCGGTGGAGAAGCACTCGTGACGAGCGCTTCTCCACCGAGCCTGGCGGAACTGAACCTAAGGGAAAGCCCCCTAGGTGATTACTTGGCCTTCTCGAGGATCTCGACGACGCGCCAGTGCTTCGTGGCGGACAGCTTCCGGGTCTCCATCAGGAGGACGCGGTCACCGATGCCGGCGGCGTTCTGCTCGTCGTGAGCCTTGAGCTTGTTCGTACGGCGGATGACCTTGCCGTACAGCGCGTGCTTGACGCGGTCCTCGACGGCGACGACGACGGTCTTGTCCATCTTGTCGCTGACGACCAGGCCCTCGCGGACCTTACGAGCGTTCCGCTCGTTCTTTTCAGTCACGTTGCTCTCGCTCATCAGGCGTTCTCCACCGTCTCGATGCCCAGCTCGCGCTCACGCATCAGGGTGTAGATCCGGGCGATGTCCTTACGGACGGACTTGAGCCGACCGTGGTTCTCGAGCTGGCCCGTCGCCGCCTGGAAGCGGAGGTTGAACAGCTCTTCCTTGGCCTCGCGGAGCTTGTTGAGAAGCTCCTCGTTGCCCAGCTCGCGCAGCTCGGACGCCTTGGTACCGGCCGACATCACAGCTCACCTGCCTCGCGCTTGACGATCTTGCACTTCATCGGCAGCTTGTGAGCCGCACGGGTCAGAGCCTCGCGCGCGATCTTCTCGTTCGGGTAGGACAGTTCGAACATCACCCGACCCGGCTTGACGTTCGCGATCCACCACTCGGGAGAACCCTTACCGGAACCCATGCGGGTCTCGGCGGGCTTCTTCGTGAGGGGGCGGTCCGGGTAGATGTTGATCCAGACCTTGCCGCCACGCTTGATGTGGCGGGTCATCGCGATACGGGCCGCCTCGATCTGGCGGTTGGTCACGTACGCCGGCGTGAGGGCCTGGATGCCGTACTCGCCGAACGCGACCTGCGTACCACCCTTGCTCATGCCAGAGCGCTTGGGGTGGTGCTGCTTGCGGTGCTTGACCCTACGGGGGATCAGCATGTCGGTCAGGCCTCCGTTCCGGTGCTCTCAGCCGGAGCGGCAGCGGCGGCGGGAGCGTCGGCCTTGGGGGCCTCGGCAGCCGGCGCGGACTGCTGCTGCGGCTTGCGGCCGCGGCCGCCACGCTCGCCACCGCGGCCACCACGGCCGGCCGGGCGGTCGCCAGCGCCGGCACCACGGGCCGGGCGGTTGCCCGCACGGGCCGCGGCGTTCTCGGCGCGGACCTCGGCGATGTTCTTGACGTCGCCCTTGTAGATCCAGACCTTCACGCCGATGCGGCCGAAGGTCGTCTTGGCCTCGAAGAAGCCGTAGTCGACGTTCGCGCGGAGCGTGTGCAGGGGCACGCGGCCCTCGCGGTAGAACTCCGAGCGGGACATCTCGGCGCCGCCGAGACGGCCGCCGCACTGGATCTTGATGCCCTTGGCGCCGGCCTTCATCGTGCCCTGCATGCTCTTGCGCATGGCACGACGGAAGGAGACGCGGGAGGAGAGCTGCTCGGCGACGGCCTGGGCGACCAGCTGGGCGTCCATCTCGGGGTTCTTGACCTCGAGGATGTTCAGCTGGACCTGCTTGCCCGTGAGCTTCTCGAGGTCGCCGCGGATGCGGTCGGCCTCGGCGCCGCGGCGGCCGATGACGATGCCGGGACGCGCGGTGTGGATGTCCACACGCACACGGTCACGGGTGCGCTCGATCTCCACCTTCGAGATGCCGGCGCGCTCCATGCCGGACGTCATCATCCTGCGGATGGCGACGTCTTCCTTGACGTAGTCCTTGTACAGCTTGTCGGCGTACCAGCGGGACTTGAAGTCCGTGGTGATGCCGAGCCGGAACCCATGCGGGTTAACCTTCTGGCCCATTACCGGGTTCCTTCCTTGCTGCTGACGACCACGGTGATGTGGCTGGTCCGCTTACGGATCCGGTAGGCACGGCCCTGAGCACGCGGACGGAACCGCTTCAGGGTCGGGCCCTCATCCACGTACGCCTCGCTGATGACCAGCGAAGAGGCGTCGGTGTGGTCGTAGTTGTGTGCAGCGTTGGCGATGGCGCTGTCCAGCACCTTGCCAACCGGCACGCTCGCGGCCTGCGGGGCGAAACGCAGGACCGCCTGAGCCTCCGTGGCGTCCATGCCACGGATAAGGTCCACCACGCGGCGGGCCTTCATGGGCGTGACGCGGATGTACCGCGCCTGGGCCCTGGCTTCCATGGTTGTCCTTCCAGTGTCTGTCATGGTCATTCCACCCCGCTACTAGCGGCGCTTCGACTTCCGGTCGTCCTTCACGTGACCCCGGAAGGTGCGCGTCGGCGAGAACTCGCCGAGCTTGTGGCCGACCATCGACTCGGTGACAAACACCGGAATGTGGGTCTTGCCGTTGTGCACCGCGATCGTGTGGCCGAGCATGGCCGGGATGATCATCGAGCGACGGGACCAGGTCTTGATGACGTTCTTGGTACCGGCTTCGTTCTGGGCGTCCACCTTCTTGACGAGGTGGCCGTCGACGAAGGGTCCCTTCTTGAGACTGCGCGGCATCTAAACCCGCTCCTAGCGCTTCTTGTTCGTCTTGCGGCGGCGGACGATGTACTTGTTCGAAGCCTTCTTCGGCGAACGAGTACGACCCTCCTTCTGACCCCACGGGGAGACCGGGTGGCGACCACCGGAGGTCTTGCCCTCACCACCACCGTGCGGGTGGTCGACCGGGTTCATCGCCACACCGCGGACGGTCGGGCGAACACCCAGCCAGCGCTTGCGTCCGGCCTTGCCCCAGTTGATGTTCGACTGCTCGGCGTTGCCGACCTCGCCGATGGTGGCGCGGCAGCGGGCGTCGACCAGACGGATCTCACCGGACGGCATGCGGAGGTGGGCCATGGTGCCCTCCTTCGCCAGCAGCTGCACGGAGGCACCGGCCGAGCGGGCGAACTTGGCGCCGCCACCGGGACGGAGCTCGATCGCGTGGATCGTGGTACCGACCGGGATGTTGCGGAGCGCCAGGTTGTTGCCGGGCTTGATGTCCGCGCCGGGGCCGTTCTCGACGCGGTCGCCCTGCGTCAGACCCTTGGGGGCGATGATGTAGCGCTTCTCGCCGTCCACGTAGTGGAGCAGCGCGATGCGCGCGGTGCGGTTGGGGTCGTACTCGATGTGAGCGACCTTGGCCGGCACGCCGTCCTTGTCGTGACGACGGAAGTCGATCACGCGGTAGGCGCGCTTGTGGCCACCGCCCTGGTGACGGACGGTCACACGACCGGTGTTGTTACGGCCGCCCTTGCTGTGCAGGGGGCGGACCAGCGACTTCTCCGGCGTGGACCGCGTGATCTCGACGAAGTCGGCTACGGAGGAGCCACGGCGGCCCGGCGTAGTCGGCTTGTACTTGCGGATACCCATTTCTCAGTCCTCGTCCGATATCGGACGACTCGACCGCCGTCAGGCGGTCGGGCCGCCGAAGATGTCGATTCGGTTGCCCTCAGCAAGGGTCACGATGGCGCGCTTGGTGTCCTTGCGCTTGCCGAAACCGGCCTTGGTCCGCTTGCGCTTGCCCTGGCGGTTGATCGTGTTGACCCCGGTGACCTTGACCGAGAAGACCGCCTCGACGGCCTGCTTGATCTGGGTCTTGTTGGAGCCGGGCGCGACGATGAACGTGTACTTGTTCTCGTCGAGCAGGGCGTAGCTCTTCTCCGAGACGACCGGCTTGACGAGGATGTCACGCGGGTCCGAGAAGGTCTTGCTGGTGACGACGGCCTCGCTCATCAGGCGTCGCTCCCTTCGGTCTCAGCGGTCTGGGGGCCAGACACGAAGGACTCGAGGGCGGCCTTGGTGAAGACCACGTCGTCGGAGACGATCACGTCGTACGTGTTGAGCTGGCCCGGCTCCAGGATGTGCACCTGGGGCAGGTTACGAGCGGACAGCCACGCGGCCTCGTCGGAGCGCTCGGCGACCAGGAGCAGGTTCTTGCGCTCCGAGATCTTGCCGAACAGCGTCTTGGCGGCCTTGGTGGAGATCTCACCCTCGACCACGCCGGTGACGACGTGGATGCGGGAGTGGTTCGCCCGGTCCGAGAGGGCACCGCGGAGAGCGGCGGCCTTCATCTTCTTCGGGGTCCGCTGCGAGTAGTCACGCGGCACGGGACCGTGCACGACGCCACCACCGGCGAACTGCGGGGCGCGGGTCGAACCCTGACGGGCGCGGCCGGTGCCCTTCTGGCGGTACGGCTTCTTGCCGCCACCGCGGACTTCGCCACGGGTCTTGGTCTTGTGCGTGCCCTGACGGGCCGCGGCCAGCTGCGCGACGACGACCTGGTGGATCAGCGGAACGCTGACCTTCGCGCCGAAGATCTCCTCGGGGAGGTCGACGGTCCCGGCCTTGTCGCCCGCCGGCGAAAGGATGTCAATGGTGCTCATCGGTTCCTCAAACCCCCTTGGCCGCGGTGCGGACCAGGACGAGGCCACCGTTCGGGCCGGGGACGGCGCCCTTGATGAGCAGCAGACCCTTCTCGGCGTCAACGGCGTGGACGGTCAGGTTCTGGGTGGTCACACGCTCGTTGCCCATGCGACCGGCCATGCGCATGCCCTTGAAGACACGGCCCGGGGTGGCGCAGCCACCGATGGAACCGGGCTTGCGGTGCACGCGGTGGGCACCGTGCGACGCCTTGCCACCACGGAAGTTGTGGCGCTTCATGACACCGGCGAAGCCCTTGCCCTTGCTCTTGCCGGTGACGTCGACCTTCACGCCGGCCTCGAAGAGCTCGGCGGTGATCTCCTGGCCGAGCGTGTACTCGGAGGCGTCGGCGGTGCGGAGCTCCACCAGGTGGCGGCGCGGGGTGACGTCGGCCTTGGCGAAGTGACCCTTGAGGGGCTTGTTCACCTTGCGCGGGTCGATCTCGCCGAAGGCGATCTGGACCGACTCGTAGCCGTCGGTGTCGTTCGTACGCACCTGGGTCACGACATTCGGGCCGGCCTTGACGACGGTCACCGGGACGACCCGGTTGTTCTCGTCCCAGACCTGCGTCATGCCGAGCTTCTCGCCCAGGATGCCCTTGATGTTCTTAGCCATCTCGCGCGTCACCTCAGAGCTTGATCTCGATGTCGACGCCCGCCGGCAGGTCGAGGCGCATGAGCGAGTCGACCGTCTTCGGCGTGGGGTCGAGGATGTCGATGAGGCGCTTGTGCGTGCGCATCTCGAAGTGCTCGCGCGAGTCCTTGTACTTGTGCGGCGACTTGATGACGCAGTACACGTTCTTCTCAGTGGGCAGCGGCACCGGGCCCGCGACCGACGCACCAGTGCGCGTCACCGTCTCGACGATCTTCTTCGCCGAGGAGTCGATGACCTCGTGGTCGTAGGCCTTGAGCCGGATGCGGATCTTCTGTCCCGCCATGGCTACTCAGTAGTCCTTTGTCTCGTAAACGCTCTGGAACCCGGTCGGTCGTGCTTCCGGAGAACCACGGCCCTCCTCCGACCCACGCGGTCGGGTGTGTCGCGCTCCCTCTACGCAGAAGTCCCAGGGACTTCCCAACCAAGGGGGCACGGTCACCATGACCGCGGGCCGGGGGCGGCTGCACTGTCTCCACCGGCCCACCGGGCGCCTGGCCGGCACCCCGCTCACGCTTCCCAGAAGATTCCCGTACGTCCGCCCCTGAGAAGGAGCGACGAGTACTGTGGGACTCGCTTCCGGTCCCCCCGACGGGAGGCGCGCAGCATCGGCACTCAACCGAGCAACCCCGACAGTCTGCCACACGCGGGCATCCGGCCGCCAATCGGGGTCCAAGACTGTACCCCACGTCACGTACGGCCATGCGCCGGGGCGCATACACAGGGTGTGCGCGCGGCGTTCAGGCGCTCCCCTCCCCCGGTCCCGCCAGGCGCCGGGCCCGCTCCGTCAGATAGCGCCGTTCGGGGGCCCCGGCCGTGCGGCGGGCCGCCTCGCGGTAGGCGGTGGCGGCGGCCGCGCCGTCGCCGAGGAGTTCGAGGAGATGGGCGCGGGCGGCGAGGAGACGGTGGTTCCGGGCGAGCCGCCGGTCCTCCGCCAGCCCGTCCAGGACGGCGAGCCCGGCCCCGGGGCCGTGGACCATCGCGACGGCGACCGCGCGGTTGAGCGTGACCATCGGATTCGGCCCGGTCCGCTCCAGGAGGTCGTACAGGGCGAGGATCTGCGGCCAGTCCGTCTCCCCGGCGGACCCCGCCTCGTCGTGCACGGCCGCGATCGCCGCCTGGAGCTGGTACGGGCCGACCCGTCCCTTCGGCAGGGTGCGGCCCAGCAGTTCCACGCCCTCCGCGATCAGCCGGCCGTCCCAGCGCGTCCGGTCCTGGTCAGCGAGCGGCACGAGTTCCCCGCCCGGTCCCGTGCGGGCAGGGCGGCGGGCGTCGGTGAGCAGCATCAGGGCGAGCAGTCCCGCCGTCTCGGTGTCGTCGGGGACGAGCCGGTGCAGCAGCCGGGCGAGCCGGATCGCCTCCGTGGACAGCGCGGGCGCGGTGAGCGCGTCGCCGCCGCTGGTCGTGTAGCCCTCGTTGAAGATCAGGTACAGCACGTGCCGCACCTCGGCGAGGCGGGCCGTGCGGTCCTCGTCCCCGGACGGGGACAGCGGCCAGCCCCCTTCCCTGATCGCCTGTTTGGCCCGGCTGATCCGCTGCGCCATGGTCGCCTCGGGCACCAGGAAGGCGGCGGCGATCTGCGCGGTGGTGAGGCCGCCGACGGCCCGCAGGGTCAGCGCGATCCGGCTGGGGGGCGACAGCTCGGGACGGCAGCAGAGGAAGAGCAGCGCCAGGGAGTCGTCCCGGTCCGTGCCGGGGTCCTCGTCCGCCGCGCGCGCCAGGAGTTCGGAGTCCGGGGTGGCGAGCGCGACGGCGTCCTCGCGGCGCCTCCGCGCGGCCTCGCCGCGCACCAGGTCCACGTACCGGCGCCGGGCGACGGTCAGCAGCCAGCCGTACGCGTTCCCGGGGACGCCCTCCTCGGGCCACTGCCGGGCGGCGGCGATCAGGGCCTCCTGGAGGGCGTCCTCGCAGAGGTCGAAGTCGCCGTGCCGCCGGACGAGCGCGCCGAGGACCCGCGGCGCGTGCGCGCGCAGCAGGTCCTCGACGCCGTTCGGGTCGCTCACACGTCCGCCGCGGACTCGTGCAGGACCGGCCACAGCTCGACGGGCTCGACGTCCGCGAAGGGCATGTCCGCGGCGATCTCCTGCGCCCGCTCCTGGCTGTCGCAGTCCAGGAGGTAGAAGCTGGCCAGGTACTCCTTGGTCTCCAGGTACGGGCCGTCGGTGACGGCCGGCGCCCCGTCCTCGCGCCGCACGAGCCGGGTGGCGGCCGCGTCGGCGAGGCCGTACGCGCCGATCAGCTCGCCGCTCTCCCGGTACTTGCGGTTGAAGGCCTCCTGCCGGGCGATCGCCTCGGGCCACGCCTCGGCGGGGAAGGAGTCCCACTTCGCCTGGTTGCCGTAGATCATCGCGACGTACTTCATTCCGGGTGTCCTCCCCGTCCCCGCGCGCCCCTCCGGCGCGCTGTCACCCTACGGTCGGAGCCGTTCCGGCCGCCTCTACGTCCCCCGGAAAAATCTTCTGGAGAATTTTCCGGGGGACGTAAGGGGCCGGGGGACGCGCCGTCACGGGGCCTGCGGAGCCGGGACCGGGCGGGACCGGAGGTCGCGCGGGGACGGGGGACGCGCGGGCCCGGCGCCCGGGGGGCCGGGGCCCTGGATCGGACAGGCCGGGGGACGTACGGGGCCGGGGTCCGGGACCGGACAGGCCCGGGAGACGCGCGGGGCCGGGGCCCGGCGCCCCCCGGCCGCGGTTCAGATGACGCCCTGCGCCAGCATCGCTTCGGCGACCCGCTCGAACCCGGCGATGTTGGCCCCGGTGACGTAGTCGCCCGGCGCCCCGTAGCGCTCGGCCGTCTCGTGGCAGGCGGTGTGGATCGAGGTCATGATCCCCGCCAGCTCCTCCTCCACCCGGGTCGCGCTCCAGGTCGTGCGGGAGTGGTTCTGGGCCATCTCCAGGGCGCTGACGGCGACGCCGCCCGCGTTGGCGGCCTTGCCCGGGCCGAAGGCGACGCCGGCCCGCTGGAAGAGGTGGACCGCCTCCGCCGTCGTGGGCATGTTGGCGCCCTCGGCGACGGCCTTCACGCCGTTGCGGATCAGGGTCGCCGCGTCGTTCTCGTCCAGCTCGTTCTGGGTCGCGGACGGCAGGGCCACGTCGGCGGGGACCTCCCAGACCCGGCCGCCGGGCACGAAGCGCGCGGAGGCGCCCCGGCGCTCGGCGTAGTCCGCGACGCGACCGCGCTCGACCTCCTTGACGTGCTTGAGGAGGTCGAGGTCGATGCCCTTGTCGTCGTACACGTAACCGCTGGAGTCGGAGCAGGTCAGCGGGTTGGCGCCGAGGGCGAGCAGCTTCTCGATCGTGTACAGGGCCACGTTGCCGGAGCCGGAGACGACGGCCGTCTGGCCCTCCAGGTCCTCGCCGCGCTCGCGGAGCATGGCCTCGGTGAAGAGCACGCTGCCGTAGCCGGTGGCCTCCGGGCGGATCGCGGAACCGCCCCAGCCGGCGCCCTTGCCCGTGAGGACGCCGGCCTCCCAGCGGTTGGTGATCCGCCGGTACTGGCCGAACAGGTAGCCGATCTCCCGGCCGCCGACGCCGATGTCACCGGCCGGCACGTCGGTGTGCTCGCCGAGGTGCCGGTACAGCTCGGTCATGAACGACTGGCAGAACCGCATGACCTCGGCGTCGCTGCGGCCGTGCGGGTCGAAGTCGCTGCCGCCCTTGCCGCCGCCGATGCCCAGCCCGGTCAGGGCGTTCTTGAAGATCTGCTCGAAGCCGAGGAACTTGACGATCCCGAGGTTCACCGACGGGTGGAAGCGCAGGCCGCCCTTGTAGGGACCGAGGGCGCTGTTGAACTCGACGCGGAAGCCCCGGTTGACCCGCGTGCGGCCCTGGTCGTCCTGCCACGGCACCCGGAAGACGATCTGCCGCTCCGGCTCGACCAGCCGCTCCAGGAGCCCCGGCTCGGCGAACTCCGGACGGGCGGCGAGCACCGGGGCGAGGCTGTCGAGCACCTCGTGGACGGCCTGGTGGAACTCGGGCTGCGCCGGGTTGCGGTGCTCGATCTCCGCGCGGAGGGCGTCGAGAGCGGCCCGGGCGGTCTTCGGGTCGGGTCGGTTCGGCACGTGGGACCCCCTTCTGGCACGGCATGCGCCGGCAGAGAAAACGGTGGGAGCGCTCGGCGCCGTTGCCGCGCGCGGGAGGGAGGGACGGCCGTCCGGAACCCCTTCGTCCCGCCGCCGTCGTCCTCACTGTTACATCCATGTGATCGTGAGCACCAGTGAGCGGAGTCCGGGTTCCGTCATCCGAGACGGCCGCCGGCCGTGCCGTACGGACACAACCCCTTCGCACACCCGTCCGTCTTCCCGGGAGACCGATGAGGGAAGGGCCCCGCAGTGCAGCACACCACCCCCCGCCGCAGGACGGTTCTCGCCGCCGCCCTCGCGGCCGCTCCGGCCGTCGCCGGGTGCTCCGTGCCGGAGCCCCGCCGGGCCGGGCCGACCGCCGATCCGGCGCCGGGGAAGCCGGTCGCCCCGACGCCGCCCGGCCGGGCGCTCCTGATGCAGTTCGCCGCGCACCCGGACGACGACCTGTACTTCATGAACCCGGACTCGCAGCGGCTGGTCGACGCGGGGGTCCCGCTCGTCTCCGTGTACGTGACCGCCGGGGAGCACGACGGCAGGAACCGGGCCGCGGGGACGCCCGGGGCCCGCCCGGACCGGGCGGCCTACTCCGCCGCCCGTCACCAGGGGCTGCGCCAGTCGTACGCCGTGGCCCTCGGCCTCCCGGTGTTCACGCCGTGGCGGCGGGAGGTCCTGACGCTCCCGGGGGGCCGCCGGGCCGAGGTCGACGTGCTCGCGCACGGCACCCGCAGGGTCGAGCTGGTCTTCCTCAACCTGCCGATGCACGTCCCCCGCCGGTACATGGCCCTGCCCGCGCTCTGGGAGGACCGCTCCCTGGAGGTGCGGACCCACCTGCCGGCGGGCTCCCCCCTCACCCGTACGGACACCTACGACTACGACGGGCTGGTCGGCGTCCTCGCCGGGCTGCTCGCCCGCTACCGGCCCACCGTGGTGCACACCCTGGACCCGGACCCCGACATCCAGCACGCCGGTGACGCGGACCGGCGGCGGGACTCCGAACAGCCGGGCTACGAGGACCACGGGGACCACACGGCGGTCGCCTGCTTCACCTGGGCCGCGCTGTGCCGCCGCGTCGCGGACGCGGTGCGGGACGGCGAGCCGGTGCCGGCCTTCACCACGACCGCCTTCCGGGGCTACTACAACCGGCACTGGCCCAAGAACCTCCCGCCGGGGGTCCTGAAGGAGAAGGCCGCCCGGCTCGTCCCGTACGGCGGGAGCCCGTCCTGGCGGTGCGGGAACCCCTCGGGCTGCGGCGACTACGGCGTGGGCGGGGACCGGCCGCTGACCAACCGCAAGGGCTGGGTCCGCTCCACCCACCACCGCTGGCCCGGTGCCCGTCCGGCGCTCGCCGAGGAGCCGGACGGGCGGCTCGTGGCGTACGGGGTGCTGGGCACGCGCGCGGTCCGCCGGCGCGAGTCGGCGCCCGGCAGCGGCGTCTGGGGCGGGCCGGAGGACCTGGGCGGCGGCCCGCTGGCCCCGGTGCTCGGTTCGGCCGTGCTCGACGACGGCCGGACGCTGCTCTTCGGCGTGCGGTTCGCCGCGCTCGACGGGCACGGCGGGGCCAACCGGCGCGAGGTGGTCCTCCTGGAGCAGCGCTCCCCCGGCGGCCCGTTCCTCGCCTGGCGGGGCCTGGGCAACCCGGAGCGCACGAACGACCGGGGACGCAGAATCGGTTCTCCGGTGGCGGTCGCGGCCCCCGACGGCCGGGTCCACCTCTTCGTGCGGAACGCGGACAAGGGAGTCTCGACCAGGGTCCGGTCGGCGGACGGGACCTGGAGCCCCTGGCGGCCCCTCCCCGGGAACGCGGAGGTCCAAGACGGGCTGGCCGTCTCGGTGGACGCGGCGGGCCGGACGCACCTCTACGCGGCGGGCCGGGAGTCCGTGCGGCACTGGGTGGACGGAGCGGAACGGGCGGAACGCCTGCCGCTCTCCGGCTCCACGGTGGCGAGCGCGAACGGCGCGCTGTACCACCGGGCCCCGGCGTCCGGGAAGCTGACCGGCCCGCACGGCGACACCGGCCTCGACGGGTACGGGGGCGTGGTCGCCGCGCACACGGCGGCGCTCGGGACCGTCCTGCTCGGCACGGACCCGCGCGGCCGGGTGACGGTGCGGGCCGGCGGCCGGAGGCGCACCCGTACGGCCGGCGGGCCGGTGGTCTCGGCCGCGCTGCACCTGGGCGCGCGGGGCGTGACCGTGGTGGGCGTCGGCGCCGACGGGCGGCCGTGGAGCTGGCGGCCCTGAGGGCCCGGCCGCGGCGGCCCCGGTGGCGGAACGCGAAGAAGGCCCCGCACCTCTCGGTGCGGGGCCTTCCCCTTATCGCTCAGCGGCTCCTGCGAGCCACCAGGTCAGTGCGAGATCAGGCGTTGATCTTGACGACCTGGCCGGCGCCGACGGTCCGGCCACCCTCACGGATGGCGAACTTGAGGCCCTCCTCCATGGCGACGGGCTGGATCAGCTCGACGGACATGGAGGTGTTGTCGCCCGGCATGACCATCTCGGTGCCCTCGGGGAGGGTCACGACGCCGGTCACGTCCGTGGTACGGAAGTAGAACTGCGGGCGGTAGTTGTTGAAGAACGGGGTGTGACGGCCACCCTCGTCCTTCGACAGGATGTAGGCCTGGGCCTCGAAGCTGGTGTGCGGCGTGACCGAACCCGGCTTGATGATGACCTGGCCGCGCTCGACGTCCTCGCGCTTGATGCCACGGAGGAGCAGACCGACGTTCTCACCGGCCTGGCCCTCGTCGAGCAGCTTGCGGAACATCTCGATGCCGGTGACCGTGGTGGTGGTCTTCTCGGTCTTGATGCCGATGATGTCGACGGTCTCGTTGACCTTGAGGACACCGCGCTCGATGCGACCGGTGACGACGGTGCCACGACCGGTGATCGTGAAGACGTCCTCGATCGGCATCAGGAACGGCTTGTCGACGTCGCGCTCGGGCTGCGGGATGGACTCGTCGACGGCCTTCATCAGACCGAGGAGCTTGTCCGCCCACTCCTTGTCGCCCTCGAGGGCCTTGAGCGCCGAGACACGGACGACCGGCAGGTCGTCGCCCGGGAACTCGTACTCGGAGAGGAGCTCACGAACCTCGAGCTCGACGAGCTCCAGGATCTCCTCGTCGTCCACCATGTCGGCCTTGTTCAGGGCGACGACGATGTAGGGAACGCCGACCTGGCGGGCCAGGAGCACGTGCTCCTTGGTCTGCGGCATCGGGCCGTCGGTGGCGGCGACCACGAGGATGGCGCCGTCCATCTGCGCCGCACCCGTGATCATGTTCTTGATGTAGTCCGCGTGACCGGGGCAGTCGACGTGGGCGTAGTGACGCGACTCGGTCTGGTACTCGACGTGCGCGATCGAGATCGTGATACCGCGCTGGCGCTCCTCGGGAGCCTTGTCGATCTGGTCGAAGGCCGAGGCCTCGTTCAGGTCCGGGTACGCGTCGTGCAGCACCTTGGTAATGGCGGCCGTGAGGGTCGTCTTACCGTGGTCGATGTGACCGATGGTGCCGATGTTGACGTGCGGCTTAGTCCGCTCGAACTTCGCCTTCGCCACGGGGGTCCTCCTGGAGAGTGGTTCTGTACGCCTTGCTCATCGGCGCCAGGTGATCTTTGCTGGGATGCCGTCCGCCGGGGCCCGTTCCTCGGGTTTCGGGGGCCGAGCCCCGGCGTTCGGTGTCAAGCCTAAAGCGTGAACTCGGAAGAGTTACTCGCCCTTGGCCTTCGCGATGATCTCCTCGGCGACGTTCCGGGGAACCTCGGCGTAGGAGTCGAACTGCATCGAGTAGCTTGCGCGACCCGAGGTCTTGCTGCGGAGGTCTCCGACGTAGCCGAACATCTCCGAGAGGGGCACGAGGCCCCGCACGACGCGAGCGCCGCTGCGCTCCTCCATGGCCTGGATCTGGCCACGGCGGGAGTTGATGTCGCCGATGACCTCGCCCATGTAGTCCTCGGGCGTGGTGACCTCGACGGACATCATGGGTTCGAGGATGACCGGCGAAGCCTTCCGCGCGGCCTCCTTGAAGGCCTGCGAACCGGCGATCTTGAACGCGAGCTCGGAGGAGTCGACCTCGTGGTAGCCACCGTCGAGAAGGATGACGCGAACGCCGGTCATCTCGTAGCCGGCCAGGATGCCGAACTGCATGGCCTCCTGCGCACCCGCGTCGACCGAGGGGATGTACTCCTTCGGGATGCGGCCACCGGTGACCTTGTTCACGAACTCGTACGAGGCGTCGCCGCCCTCGATGGGCTCGATCGCGATCTGCACCTTGGCGAACTGACCGGTACCACCGGTCTGCTTCTTGTGGGTGTAGTCCACGCGCTCGACGGCCTTGCGGATCGTCTCGCGGTACGCGACCTGCGGCTTGCCGACGTTCGCCTCGACCTTGAACTCGCGCCGCATGCGGTCGACGAGGATGTCGAGGTGGAGCTCGCCCATGCCACCGATGATGGTCTGGCCGGTCTCCTCGTCCGAGTGGACCTGGAAGGAGGGGTCCTCCTCCGCGAGACGCTGGATGGCGACACCCAGCTTCTCCTGGTCACCCTTGGACTTGGGCTCGATGGCGACCTGGATGACCGGCGCCGGGAAGTCCATGGACTCCAGGACGACCGGGTTCTTGTCGTCGCACAGCGTCTCACCGGTGGTGGTCTGCTTGAGGCCCATGACGGCGACGATGTCGCCGGCGCCCACCGAGTCGATCTCCTCACGCTTGTTCGCGTGCATGCGGTAGATCTTGCCGATGCGCTCCTTCTTGCCCTTGACGGAGTTCAGCACCGCGGTGCCGGCCTCCAGGCGACCGGAGTAGATCCGGACGAAGGTGAGCTTGCCGAGGTGCGGGTCGCTCGCGATCTTGAACGCGAGGGCCGACAGCGGCTCGTCGTCGGACGGCTTGCGCCGGACGACGACCTCGGGGTCCTTGACGTCCTGGCCCTCGATGGCCTCGACGTCCAGGGGCGACGGCAGGTAGCGGACGACCGCGTCGAGCAGGGGCTGGACGCCCTTGTTCTTGAACGCGGTGCCACAGAACACGGGGGTGACCGTGGTCTCGCCGCCCTTGCCGGAGGCGATGGTGATGCGACGGACCGCGGCGTACAGCTGCTCCTCGGTGGGCTCGACGCCCTCGAGGAAGAGCTCCATGATCTCTTCGTCGTTCTCCGCGACGGTCTCGACCAGCTTGCCGCGGTACTCGTCGGCCAGCTCGGTCAGCTCGGCCGGGATGTCGACGACGTCGTACATCTCGCCCTTGCTGGCCTCGGCGGACCAGACGAGCGCCTTCATGCGGACGAGGTCGACCACGCCCTGGAAGTCGGCCTCGGCACCGATCGGGAGCTGCATGACGATCGGGGTCGCGCCGAGGCGGTTCACGATCATGTCGACGCAGCGCAGGAAGTCGGCACCGGTGCGGTCGAGCTTGTTGACGAAGCAGATGCGCGGAACGCCGTAGCGGTCCGCCTGACGCCAGACGGTCTCGGACTGCGGCTCGACGCCGGCCACGCCGTCGAACACGGTGACAGCACCGTCGAGCACGCGCAGCGAACGCTCCACCTCGACGGTGAAGTCGACGTGGCCGGGCGTGTCGATGATGTTGATCGTGTGATCGACGTTCTCGAGCGACCAGTGGCAGGTCGTCGCGGCGGACGTGATCGTGATGCCGCGCTCCTGCTCCTGCTCCATCCAGTCCATCGTGGCAGCGCCGTCGTGGACTTCACCGATCTTGTACGAGACACCGGTGTAGAACAGGATCCGCTCGGTGGTGGTCGTCTTGCCCGCGTCGATGTGCGCCATGATGCCGATGTTGCGCACCTTGGCAAGGTCAAGCGAAGTGGTAGCCATATCGGCTCAGTCTTCTCTCGGTCTCGATGTGGGTTGCGACTACCAGCGGTAGTGCGCGAAGGCCTTGTTGGACTCGGCCATCTTGTGCGTGTCCTCACGCTTCTTGACCGCAGCGCCGAGGCCGTTCGAGGCGTCGAGCAGCTCGTTCATGAGGCGCTCGGTCATGGTCTTCTCGCGACGGGCGCGGGAGTAACCGACGAGCCAGCGGAGGGCGAGCGTGGACGCGCGGCCCGGCTTGACCTCGATCGGCACCTGGTAGGTGGCGCCACCGACACGGCGGGACTTGACCTCGAGGGCCGGCTTCACGTTCTCGAGAGCGCGCTTCAGCGTGATGACCGGGTCCTGGCCGGTCTTCTCGCGAAGACCCTCCATGGCGCCGTACACGATGCGCTCGGCGGTGGAACGCTTGCCGTCCAGCAGGATCTTGTTGATCAGCGAGGTGACAAGAGGAGAGCTGTAGACCGGGTCGATGATGACCGGGCGCTTCGGGGCGGGGCCCTTACGAGGCATTCTTACTTCTCCTTCTTGGCGCCGTAGCGGCTGCGAGCCTGCTTACGGTTCTTGACGCCCTGCGTGTCGAGGGAACCGCGGATGATCTTGTAACGAACACCCGGCAGGTCCTTCACACGGCCACCGCGCACGAGCACGATCGAGTGCTCCTGCAGGTTGTGACCCTCACCCGGGATGTAGGCCGTGACCTCGATGCCGGAGGTCAGACGCACACGCGCGACCTTACGGAGGGCCGAGTTCGGCTTCTTCGGGGTGGTCGTGAACACACGCGTGCAGACGCCGCGACGCTGAGGGGAACCCTCGAGTGCGGGCGTCTTGTTCTTCTCGACCTTGTCCTGCCGGCCCTTCCGGACCAGCTGCTGGATCGTAGGCACTACTTCTCCGGTTTCTGTGTGCCGTCGGTAAAACTAACCCGGAACAGTCACCGACCCACGCGGTCGGGTGTGTCGAATCACGCGGACCCCGCCAAGGGCGGAAAAAGCGCGGATCACGGTGGCCGATATCTGACTCGCCGTGCGGCTGAAGACACGCACACGAGCCCAGGCACACCCCAGGCACAAGGCTTGAGCGTACCTATCGCACGGACTCCGGTCAAAACAAATGGGACGCGGCCGAGCGGCGGCGGGGAGCGGACGCGGCGGGGCCGGGCCGCACCGCGCGGACGGCGCCCGCGCGGTGCGTGGTGGGTCCGTGCCTCCTAGCCGGTCTCCGCCCGCCGCTCCAGCCGGGCCATCCGGGCCCGCGCGGACTCCAGCCGGGCCTGGTCCGCCGGGGGCAGGGTGGACCAGAGGGCGATCAGATCGCGCCCCATCCGGAGCCCCTCGCGGGGGTCCGAGACCCTGAGCCAGGCCGCCGCCGCGTTCATCACGCTCTGCAGCGCCTGCGGGTCGTCGCGTCCGGCCCGTATGCGGGCGATCTCCAGAGACCCCTCGAAGGCGCGGTGGCTGTCCCCCGCGACGAAGGCGACGTACGCGTTGAGCTCGCGCAGCCGCAGCGTCTCCGGCGCCTCCGGGCCGAGGCGCGCGGCGGCCTCGTTCACGCTCTGCAGGGCGAGGGTGGCGGCCCACTCGATGCGCCCGGACTGAAGCGCCTCGTGGATGCGGGCCACGGGGCCGGCGGCCGGATCGCCGACGGGAGGACGGGGGGACGGCGCCGGCGGCGGCGGTGCGGGAACCGGAGACGGCGTGGGCGTCGGCTCCGGAACCGGGGACGGCACGGGCGTCGGCGTGGACGCCGGGGACGGCACGGGCGTCGGCCCGGGAACCGGAGACGGCACGGGAGACGGGGCCGGCACCGGGGCCGGCACGGACGTCGGCACGGGGGAGGGAGACGGCACGGGCGTCGGCTCCGGAACCGGAGACGGCACGGACGTCGGCACGGGGGAGGGAGACGGCACGGGCATCGGCGTGGACGCCGGGGACGGCACGGACGTCGGCACGGGGGAGGGAGACGGCACGGGCATCGGCGTGGACGCCGGGGACGGCACGGGCGTCGGCACGGGAACCGGAGGCGGCACGGGAGACGCGGCCGGTGCGGGGGCCGGTTCAAGCGCCGGCCCGGGCGTCGGTTCAGGCGTCGGTCCCGGCACCGGTTCAGGCGCCGGTCCAGGCGCCGGTACGGGCTCCCGCCGGGGCGCCGGGTCTTCCGGTGCCGGAGTCGCGGGCGGAGGTGCCGGTGCCGCCGGAGCGGTCCGGGACCCGAGGTCCGACACCGGCGCGGGCCAGGCCCGGCCGGCGCCCTCCAGGGGCACCGGCTGCCCCAGGAGGGCGCTCGACCCGTCCTCCAGCACCCGCAGCGGGACGATCGTCCCGATCCGCTCGTCGTACACCGTGGCCCGGACCGCTCCCCCGGACGTCAGGGCCAGGCGGTGCAGGTAGTCGAGCACGGCGTCCTGGGGCGTCTCCCCCACCCCCGCCACGACGGGCCGGCCGTCGACCTCGGCGAAACCGTCGGCGCGCACCCGCACCTCGGCCGCCACGGGCCCGGAGGGCGGCGGCGGAGTTCCTTCCGCCCGCTTCCGGCGGCTGAACACGGACATGGATGCCTCACTCAGTTCTTTCGTGCGGACGGAGGGGAGGCGGTGACGGCGGGCGGTACGGCCTCCGTGACCACCCTGACGTCGGCGACGCGCCACGGGCCGCCGGCCGCGCGGGTCAGCTTGACCGAGGCCATGAGCCGGGGCCCGGGGCCGGTCCAGCCGTCCCGGCCCCGGGCCGTGCCCTCGACGAAGACCTCCCGGTAGGCGAGGACGGGGGTGTCGGGCGGGAGGTCGTCGTCGCCGTCGTCGAACGCGGGCCGCACCGTGGTCCACGCCTTGTGCCGCGCCCAGACGTTCCAGTCGTCCCCGGTGCCGCCCACCGGGACGTGCTCGCGTTCGGCGGCGGCGCGTTCGGGGGTGAGGTAGGGAAGGGCCCGGAGCACCGCGTCCTGGGGTCCCGCGTCGTAGGCGGTGTCGTAGCCGTAGGCGACGGTCGCCCAGGCCCCGGCGACCGAGGTCGGGTCCCGGTCGTCCGCCTTCGGCGGGGCGGGGAGCCGGCTTCCCGCGTCCAGGGGCCTTCCCCGGGGGACGGGCGCCTTGGGCGTGAAGCTGCCGGAGGCCACCGGGTCCGGTCCGGGCCCCCCGCCCGCGCCGTCGGACTCCTCCCGGAGGTCCTTCAGTCCGCAGCCGGCCAGCGCGGCCGCCCCCATGACGGTCACGAGCACGGTGGCGATGCCCTTCCGCACGGTCGTCCTCCTCCTGTCCCCGTCCGCCCGGCGCCCGGTCATTTGCCGATCCAGGGCGCGGGGTCGACGTACTGGCCGTTCTCCTGCACCTCGAAGTGCAGGTGGGCCCCGGTCGAGTAGCCCGTGCTGCCGACGAGGCCGACCACCGTTCCCACGCCGACGCTCTGTCCCTTGGAGACGCTGATCGCGGACATGTGGTTGTAGGTCGTGGAGATCTGTTTGCCGCCGATCGTGCCGTGGGAGACGATCACGCGGTTTCCGTATCCGCGCGTCATGCCGGAGAAGGTGACGACGCCCTCCTTCGCGGCGAGGATGGGCACTCCGGTCGCCACGCCGAAGTCCATGCCGGAGTGGAGCTTGCGGACCCCGGTGATGGGGTGCACGCGCATGCCGAAGGGCGAGGTGACGGGCGGGTTCCCGGAGAGGGGCATGGCCAGCCGCTGCCCGGCGGGGATGGTGCCCGTGCCGGGCCCGGAGGCGATCGCCGTGTACTTCGCCATGGCGGCCTTGATCTTGACGACGTAGCCCTGGGTCTCCTGGTACGGGGGTATGCCGCCGTACTTGAGCACCGCGCCCGGCCCCGCGTTGTAGGAGGCGAGGGTGAGGTCGAGCGTCGGTCCGCTCGCCTTCCCCCGGGACTTGTACCCCTCGACCTGTTTGGCGAGGGCGCAGTCGTAGCGCCCCTGGGCCATGATCGCGTCCCCGGGGTCGAAGGGGTTCACGCGGCCGTTGCCGTCGTCGTCCCGGCCCCAGGTGGTCCAGGTGCCGGGCATGAACTGGGAGAGCCCCTGGGCCCCGACGGGCGAGGTCCGTCCGTTGATCCAGCCGGACTCGGCCTCTATCTGCGCGGCGATGACCGGCGGGGTGATCTGCGGGCACATGGAGCCCGCCTTCAGCACCCACGGCAGGTACTGCGGCGGTACGTGCTTCGGGTCCAGCGTCCCGCCCTCGACCCCCGACATGTCGGGTCCGGCGTCTCCCGCTCCGACTCCCACGAACAGGAAGACCGGCATGACGACCAGCGCGAAGGCACCGCCCGCGATCCACGCGACCGTGCTTCCCCCATTGCCTGACATCGCTCCCCCGTCGGCGTGTTCCGAGGTCCCGCGCCGGGCCGCGCTTCCACATGCCCGGCGGCACCCTCACGTGTCCGGCGCGCTCGACGCCCGGAGTTCCGCAGTACGTTGTCGGGGTCGGACGCTACGCGAGACAGTCGACGGACGTCGACACGGGGGCAGGACATATGCAGCAGAACACGATCGGCGGACCGGAGATCTGGCTCCGCGGTCCGGTGGACCATTCCGCACGGCCGGCACCGGCGCACCCGGACGGGGCCGGGCCGACTCCCGTGCCGCACCAGGACCTTCCGGCACCCGTGCCGTCCGGTCCGGTGCCCGGGGCGGCCGTCCCGCCGGGCTCCTCCGGCCCGTTCTCCTGGAGGGGGGCCCACGGCGGGGCGGGCACCTCCACCCTGGCCCAGGTGTTCGGCGGGCACGACGCCGGTCTCTCCTGGCCCGACACGGCGGCCGGGCTGCCCGGGAACGTGCTGCTGGTGGCCCGCACCCACGCATCGGGCCTCCAGGCGGTCTCCCGGATCCTCAACGCCCAGCGGCAGAACGAGCTTCCGGCGGGCGTCACGCTCGCCGGGGTCGTCCTCGTCGCGGACGCTCCCGGCCGGCTGCCGAGGGAGCTGAACCAGCGGATCAAGGTGATCGGTTCGGTGGTCGAAGTGCACCGGGTCCCTTGGGTCCCGTCCTGGCGTACCGGTAATCTCTCCGGGCCCCTGCCGCGCGAGGTCGCCGCACTCGGCCGGCTCGTCGCCGGCACCTGAACCGGCCCACGGGAAGTACGAGATGGAACTGATACTGGCCGCTCCCGGTGCGAACGTCACCGGTCCCCTCAACCAGATCCTCGGCTACCTCGCCTGGCTGGTCACCGCCGCGGGCGTGCTGGGCGTCCTGATCATCGGGTCGCGGATGGCGATCTCGCTGCGATCGGGAAGCGGGGAGGAGCACTTGACACAGTTCGCGGTCGTGATGGGGGCCTGCATCATCGGGGCGACCGCCGGGCCGCTCGTCCAGTTCCTGCTGCCTTGAAGGGATTTCGGACCGCGTTCCGTTCCGAACAGGTCACTGTTGCGGCCTCGAACGGACACGCACCGAAGAAGCCCTGACATGATGCAGCGGCGACTTCGCCGCCCAACCACCACCAGAGACAACACATTTGAGCCAAAACGGCTCACTTCCACGGGGGGAGCTTCTCCATGTTGAGCAAGGTCCGCGACATCGTCCTCGCCGCCGACGTGCCCAAGCCGGGCATGGACGCGCCGAAGGAACTCACCAGCAAGGTCAACGACGTCCTCGGCATCGTCGCGTGGGCGGGAACCGCGGCGGGCGTCGCGGGCGTGCTGATCACCGGCGCCATGATGGCGATCTCCATGCGCCGGGGCGAGGGCTCGGAGCACATGGGCCGCCTCGGCATGGTGCTGGGCGGATGCATCCTGGTCGCCACCGCCGGACCGCTCGTCTCCTTCGTCTTCAACTGACCCGGGAAGGCCGACCCATGAGTCCGCGAAGCCGGCGAAACAGCAGTGGCGAGTGGGAGAAGCCGTTCTGGCAGCAGCCCGGCTGGCTGCTGTCCGCCGGATTCTTCCTGGTGTTGGCGTTGGTCGGCGGCTTCGTGGTGCTCGCCGACGACGGGGACGCGAACGCCGGCCGGGGGCCGGAGACGACGGCGTCCCCCACCTCGGGCACACGGCCCACTCCCTCGGGCGCGCCGTCGAACGGGACGGAGGAACCCCGCCCGGCGGGCTGCCGTACGGACGACGGCGACCAGACGGTTCCGCCGAAGAGCCCGGCGGACCTGAAGTGGAAGGTCTACCGGGCGGAACTCGTCCCGGTGTCCGCGACGGCGGGCCCCCTCCAGTACGACGGACCCGTCTGGTCCTGCTTCGCGCGCACGCCGCTGGGCGCGGCGCTCGCGGTGCACTCCATCTCCACCAAGATGGGCGGTTCGGACTGGAAGGCCGTCGTCGAGAGGCAGTTCGCCCGCGGCCCCGGCACGGAGGCCCTCAAGAAGTCCCGCGCCGCGAAGAAGGACGAGAACGACGCCGGCGCACCGGGCAGCAACGGCACCTACGTGGGCTTCAGCATGGTCACCTACGACAAGGACCGCGCCACGGTGATGATGCTCATGCGGCTCCCCGAGGGCGCGTACGTCACGGGCACCGTCT
Organism: Streptomyces sp. NPDC014907; assembly: GCF_055562975.1. NCBI lineage: Bacteria > Bacillati > Actinomycetota > Actinomycetes > Kitasatosporales > Streptomycetaceae > Streptomyces > Streptomyces sp. NPDC014907. The sequence goes on from NZ_JBVHEG010000001.1 coordinate 993,844, forward strand.
CGGTCGTCTGGGAGGGCGGGGACTGGAAGCTCCGTCCCACGCTGAGCGGCTCCATCACGGAGAGCATCACCCCGGTCGGCGGCACGGACGGATTCGTCCTCTGGGGAGGCGGAAGTGGCGCTTGACCTGCCCGGCCCCGGAGACATCCTCGAGTGCGCCACCAGTCCGCTGCAGTGCGCCAAGGACGGCGCCAAGGGCGCCGTCGACAGCGTGGTCGGCAGCGCCGTGGAGGCCTTCGCGAACGCGATCGGCGCGGCCGCCTCCGAAGTCCTCAAGGCCCTCAACGGCGTCTGGATGAAGGTCGGGACGGGCAGCAGCCTCAACCCCGAGGGGGGCACCGGGCTCGACATGATCATCGGCGAGACGAAGTGGATCGTCGGCTACGTGGCCGTCGCCTCCGTCCTCGTCGCCGCGATCAGGATGGCCTACGAGCGCAAGGGCCAGTCCATGCAGCAGGCGTTCATGGGCATGTGGAAGGTCATCCTGGTCTCCACCCTCGTCCCCGTCGTGGCCGGTCTGCTGTACCAGGCGTCGGACGCGTACGCCCAGGAGGTCTACAGGAAGGCCAACCTGGGGGACAACGCCGAGACCATCCTCGGCGTCACCGCCCTGACCAGCCCCGGCCTGATCCTGATCTTCGGCCTGCTGGTCATGCTGGCCAGCTTCGTGCAGATCATCCTGATGTACATCAGGCTGGGCGTGCTCATCATGCTGATCGGCACCCTCCCCATCGCCGCCGCCTCCTCGATGACGGGCTGGGGCGACGGCTGGTGGAAGAAGCACATCGGCTGGCTGGTCGCCTGGCTGCTCTACAAGCCGGCCGCCGCGCTGATCATCTACTCGGCCACGTCCATGACCCAGAGCCGGAAGGACCCGGGCCTGGAGAACACCATCGCGGGCATGGGCATGCTCATCCTCTCGGTCTTCGCCCTGCCCGCCCTGCTCAAGCTGATCGTCCCGGCGACCGCCGCGCTCGGCGGCACCTCGGGCGGCACCGTGGCCCTCAACTTCGCCAACAGCATCGCGAGCGGTGCGATCAGCATCGCCAGTGGCGGCGGAGGCGGCGGAGGCGGAGGCGGGGGTGGCGCCGGTGGTGGCGGAGGCGGCGGACGGGGCCCCGCGGGCTCCCCGTCGTCCGGCGCCGGCGCGGCCCCGTCGGCCGGCGCGGGCGGTGCCGGAGGCGCCGGAGCGGGTGGCGCGGGAGCGGCGGCCGGTGGCGCCGCGGCGGCCGCGGGCCCCGCGATGGTCGCCGTCCAGGCCGCGGCGGTGGTCGCCCAGGCGGGCCTGAACGCGGCCAACGAGGTCGCGGGCTCCCTGGACGACAACGACGGTATGAAGGGCCACAACCAGTAACCACGGCGGCGGGGGGGGCGCGCGGCGCGCCGGCCCCCCCCCCGGGGCCCCCCCCCCGGCCCCCCCCCCCCCCCCCCCCAAAAACCCAACCAACCCCGAGAACAAAAGCCCTAAGCCCCCGGCGGCAACCCCCCCCC
>NZ_JBVHEG010000001.1:995343-1180026 GCF_055562975.1 Streptomyces sp. NPDC014907
GGGGGGGCCCCGGGGGGGGGTTCCCGGCGCCAACGGGGGGGGGGGGCCCCGGGCACAAACCCCCGTTTATTAGGGCCCACCCCCCCCCCCCCCGGGGGGGGGGGGGCCGGGGGGGGCGCGCCCCCCCCGCCGGTGGCGGCACAGCACGGAAGGACCGACCCATGACCGAGAAGCCCTCCCTCCGCGACTACCTCAGGCGCTACGCCGAGGGCGGCATCCCCCGCGAGGAGATGATCGAGACCATCGCGGCCTGGGACTTCGAGGAAGAGCTCCACGACCCGCTGCTCATCGAGCCCACGGGCCAGGACAACGTCTTCTCCCTGCTCAACGGCGCCGTCGTGCTCGGAGACATCACCTATGAGGACGCGGAAGAGATCCTGCGCCGCAAGAACGCGCGCGGCTGACCCGGGCGGGCCCGGGACGGGGGAAAGGGAGAATCCATGCTGACGGGGGAATACGCGCAGCTCTACGCCGAGCTGCAACAGCGCATGGGACGGGGCGGAGACCTCTCGCCCGGCGCGGGGGACACCGCCGCGCGGTTCAGCACCCAGGGCCTCTACCACCGCGAACGCCTCGCCCTGCACGCCTCCATCATCGAACGCTTCAAGGCCGAGTACGCCGACCGGCCGCGAGGGGGCAACGCCGTCCTCCTGACGGCCGGTGCGCCCGGCGCCGGGAAGAGCACCGTGCAGCACCGGATCGGCTCCTGGCAGAGCGAGGACTCCGAGCTGGGCCGTCTGCTCACCTCCACGCACGGCCTGAGGCTGGAGGACTACGTCGTCCTCGACCCCGACGAGTTCAAGCGCGCCCTCTTCGAGGCGGGCGGCCTGCCGCAGCTCTCCCCCGAGGCGATGACCCTCTCCTTCGGGCGGGAGATCACCCCGGCGGAGCTGTCCGGGCTGATGCACCGCGAGTCGTCCCACATACGCGACCAGCTGGAGACCTGGGCCCGCCGCGAGGGCTACAACCTCCTCTTCGACGCCACCCTCGCCAACGAGGCGGCCGGTGTCCAGCTCCTCGACGGCCTCGCCCGGAACGGATACGCCCAGCGCGTCATCCTCTCCGTCGAGGTCCCCCTGGAGACCTCCCTCGCGCAGAACGCCACCCGCTGGCAGGCGGGCCGCATCGCGTACGAGCAGGGCAACGACCCCTACGGCGGCCGCATGGCCCCGCAGGAGATGATCCGCGCCCTCTACGCCAAGAACACCACCGGCCTCGGCCACTCCATCAGCCGCCAGAACGCCGAGAAGCTCGTCGGGCAGGGCCTGGCGACCGGACTGATCACCACCGAGCGCGGCGTGTTCACGCCCACCGGCACCGGCACGACGGTCCCCGCGCAGCAGACGGCTCCCACCTTCGCCAGGGGCGAGTTCTCCGTCGGCATCGCCGCCGCCGGCAAGCTGCGCTCCTCCCGGAACACCACCCCGCAGAACACGCCGGGCACGCAGACCACGCAGACCACGCAGACCACGCAGAACCAGACGCAGGGCGCCCGCACCACCACCCCGCGCCCCGCACCGCCCCCCTCCGGCGGCCGCACCCGCTGACGCGGCGGGGCGCCCGCCCGCACTCGTACCCCCTCCCCGAAAGGAATCCCGTGGCCACCGAATCCATGACGCGGCCCACCTACGGGAACTGGCGGCGCCCCCGCCGGCCCGGGCTCGGGCCCCTCGGCCTGCTCGGGACCGTCGTCGCGTTCGGCGGTCTCGTGGTCGTCCTGCTCGCCTCGCTCGTGTCGATCTCCGTCGCCCTCACCGTCCTCGTCCCGCTCGCCCTGTTCCTCGGTCCGCTCGCCCTGCGGACCGCCGACGGAAGGAACGTCTACCAGATGGTCGCCGTCCGGATCGGTTGGCTGAAGCGCAAGGCCAACGGCTCGCACACCTACGTCTCCGGGCCGCTCTCGCGCCGCCCCGGCGGCAACTTCTCCCCGCCCGGGCTGCTCGCCCGCGTGAAGATGCTGCACGGCCGCGACGCGTACGACCGCCCCTTCGGCGTCCTGCACCACCCCGGCCGGAACCTCTACACCATCGTGCTCGCCTGCGAGCCCGACGGCGGTTCCCTCGTCGACCCCGAGCAGGTCGACATCTGGGTCGCCTCCTGGGGCGACTGGCTGTCCCGCCTCTCCCACGAACCCGGGCTGCGCGGCGCCCAGGTCGTGGTGGAGACCGCCCCCGACACCGGCACCCGCCTGGCCGCCGAGGTCCTGCCCCGGATCGTCCCGGACGCCCCGGAGGCGGCCCGCGCGGTGATGGAGGAGGTCGTGGCGCGCTACCCGTCCGCCTCCTCCGAGATGCACACCTACGTCGCCCTCACCTACGGCGCGCTGCCCGGCCCCCGCCGCAAGCCCGAGGACGTGGTGACCGACCTCGCGATGCGCCTGCCCGGCCTGCTGGCGGGCCTGGTCGCGGCCGGCGGCGGTTCCGCCTCGCCGCTGTCCGAGGAGCGGATCGCGGAGATCGTCCGGGTCGCCTACGACCCGGCCATCGCGCCCGACGTGCTGTCCGTCCGCGCCAACCAGGCGACCACCGGGGTGAGCTGGCAGGACTGCGGCCCGGCCGTGGCCGTGGAGACCGTCGACGGCTACAAGCACGACTCCGGCATCTCCCGCACCTGGATGCTCACCCTGGCGCCGCGCGGCACCGTCCGCTCCAGCGTGCTGCGCGGTCTGCTGGAGCCCGCCCAGGGCACCCGCCGCAAGCGCGTCTCCCTCGTCTACCGGCCCATCGACCCGGCGACCTCCGCCCGCATCGTGGAGGCCGACCGGCGCGCCGCCCACTTCATGGCGGGCTCCCGCCGGGGCCTGGTCCAGGCCCGTGCCGCCTCCGAGATGCAGGCGGCCGAGCAGACCGCCGCCGAGGAGGCGGCCGGCGCCGGCCTGGTGGAGTTCTCCCTCATGGTCACCGTCACGGTGGACAACGAGGAGGAACTCCAGGACGCCTCGATCACCGTCCGCAACCTGCAGGCGTCCTCCCGCATCCTGATGCGCCCCGCCGACCGCATGCAGGCGTCCGCCTTCACCTGCACGCTGCCCGTCGGCCTCCTCCCCTGGGAGTACACCCTCATCCCGTACCAGCTCAGGGAGACGCTGTGAGCAGGAAGCACCCCAAGGGGACCAGGGAGGCCGAGGAGCTCCGCTGGGCCAAGGAGGCCAAGCAGGCCGCCCGCCGCAGGGTCCCGGTCGCGCCCGCGCGGGGCTGGCCCGGCCCCGGCGGCGGGCAGGTCGCCCACGTGGACCCGCCCTCGATGTGGCGCGCCACCACGGTCCAGGCGTGTGGCCTGTGGCCGTTCGCGGCCGGTTCCGGGGCGCCGATGACCGGCGTCCCGCTCGGCCAGCACCTGCACACCGGTGCGACGGTCTGCGGCGACCCGATCTCCTGGTTCACCCGGGCCCGGTACATCTCGAACCCGTCCCTGTTCATGCTCGGCATGCCCGGACTCGGCAAGTCCACGCTGGTCAACCGCATGCTGATCGGCATGACGGCCACCGGCGTGGTCCCCCTGGTCCTGGGCGACCTCAAGCCCGACTACGCGGACACCGTGCGGGCCCTGGGCGGCCAGGTGATCTCCATCGGCCGGGGCGTCGGCGGCATCAACGTCCTCGACCCCGGGGCCATGGGCGAGGCCGCGGAGCGGATCGGCGGGGAGGCCGGCCGCGTCCTGCTGGCCGAGGCCCACGGCCGCGTCCTGAACATGGTGGCCGCGCTCATCACCATCATGCGCGGTCGCCCCATGGACGACCACGAGCAGTCGGTCCTCTCGGCCTGTCTGCACCACCTCAGGGAGCGGTCGAAGCCGGGCCGCCCGCCGCTCCTGCCCGATCTGCTGAGGGTGCTGGACGAGGGCCCCGACCGGGTCCGCGCGGTCACCCTCGACCGGGGCGACCAGCAGCGGTACCAGAAGGCCGTGGACCCCCTGCACCGCTCGCTCATCGGCGTGCTGGACGGCCCGCTGGGCGACACCTTCGCCTCGGAGACCTCCACCCGCATCAACCCCAGCGCCCCCGCCGTGTGCGTGGACATCTCCCGCATCGGCGAGGCGGACACCCAGCTGACGGCGGCGGCGATGCTCGCCGCCTGGTCCGACGGGCTCGGCACGGTCGCCGCCGCCCACGCGCTCGCGGACGCCGGACTGGCCCCGCAGCGCTGGTTCTTCACCGTCCTCGACGAGCTGTGGCGGCCGCTGCGCGCCGCCTCCGGCATCGTGGAGCGCATCGACGCGCTCACCCGCCTGAACCGTTCCCTCGGACTCGGCGACGCCAAGATCACCCACACGCTGAAGGACGCCGAGGCCCTGGGCAGCGAGGCCGACCGGGCCAAGGCCCGGGGCTTCGTCGAGCGCGCCGGCATGGTGGTCTGCGCCGGCCTGCCCCGTACCGAGATGGAGGAGCTGGGCAAGGTGGTCGGCATGTCCCAGCGGGAGATCGAACTGGTCTCGTCCTGGTCGTCGCCGCCCGGCTGGGCGAACCCGGAGATGAGTTCCGAGCCGCCCGGCCGGGGCCGTTTCCTGATCAAGGTGGGCGGCCGTCCCGGCATCCCCATCAAGGTCGCCATCACCGAGACGGAGCGCAACCTGCACAACACCAACACGCGGTGGGCGGGGCGGGACCTGCCCCTGCCGCGCTCCGGGGAGCACCGATGACGAACCGCCGGTCCCAGGGCGGCGCCACCTCCGCCGAGGACTACCTGCCCTGGCTGATCGTGGGCGTCGCCGCCCTCGTCCTCCTCGGCTTCCTCGGCGTGTGGCTGGGCGGATCGCTCGGCGCCGCCGCGTCCGGGGCGGGCTGGAACCCGCCCCCGTTCGGCCTCTCCACGCTCTCCTCCCTGGTCGAGGACGGTCCGGCCGCGCTCTGGCCGGACGCCCCGGGTGCCGCCGTGCTCGCGGGCATCGCCGTGACGGCCGGACTGCTGACCGGCCTGGTCGTCGTCCTCGTCCTGCTGGTCCGCAGGCGCGGCGGCGGACGCACCCCGGGCCTCGCCGGCCGCAAGGAGCTCGCCCCGATGCTCCCCAAGGGGGCCGCGGCCCGCGCCCTCCAGCTCCGCCCCGGCCTGAGGAAGCTGACCGGCGGCAGGCTCAGCCCCGACGACACCGGCAACCTCCTCGGCAACCTGGAGCCGAACGGGCCCGAGCTGCGCTCCAGTTACGAGGACGTGGAACTGGACCTGATGGCGCCGCGCGCCGGGAAGTCCACCGGCATCGCCGTTCCCCGCGTCCTGCGCGCCCGCGGCAGCGTCCTGCTGACCTCCAACAAGTCCGACGTCTTCGCCGTGACCCGGGCCGAACGCGAACGGGTCGGCCAGGTGTGGACGTTCGACCCGCAGGGCATCGCGCACACCCCCCGGGCCCTGTGGTGGGACATGCTCGCCGACGCCCGCGACATCGAGGGCGCCCGGCGGCTGGCCGGGCACTTCGTCGGCGCGGTCAACGACGACGCCTCCAAGCGGGACTTCTGGATCTCCGCCGCCCAGAACACCCTGACGGCCCTCTTCCACGCCGCCGCCAAGGGCGGGCGGCGGGTCGACGAGGTCCTCGGCTGGCTCGCCGACCCGGCCGACCGCACCCCGATCGACCTGCTGCGCGACGCCGGCATGCACGCCCTCGCCGAACAGCTCCGGGGCACCGTCCAGGGAGCGGTCGAGACCCGGGACGGCATCTACGAGACGGCCCGCCAGTGCGTGAGCTGCCTGCTCGACCCCCGGATCGCGGCCTGGGTGTCGCCCGACCCGGTCCTGCCCGAGTTCCGCCCGGACGACCACGTGCTGGGCACCGGAACCCTGTACCTGCTGTCCAAGGACGGCGGCGGCTCGGCGGCGGGCGTCATCGCCGCCGTCGCCGACTCCGTCCTGCGCGCCGGGGTCCGCGCCGCCGAGCGGATGGGCGGCCGGCTGGAACCGCCGATGACCGCGATCCTCGACGAGGCCGCCAACGTCTGCCGCATCTCCGACCTGCCCGACCTGTACTCGCACCTCGGCTCGCGCGGCATCAACATCGTGACCCTGCTCCAGAGTTACCGGCAGGGCTCCCGCGTGTGGGGCGAGGCCGGCATGGACGCCCTGTGGGGCGCGGCGACCATCAAGCTCCTCGGCGCGGGCCTCGACGACGCGGACTTCGTGGAGAAGATCTCCCGGCTGGTCGGCGAGCACGACGTGCGCACCGTGAGCCACTCCCGGAGCAAGGACGGCCGGACCCGTTCCACCTCGTACCGGCTGGAACGCATCCTGCCCGCCGACCGCATCCGGGCCCTGCCCAAGGGCACGGCGCTCCTGCTGGCCACCGGTGTCCGTCCCGCGCTGATCCGGCTGCGCCCCTGGTACGCGGAGCCGGGCGCCGAACGCGTCCAGGCCGCCGCCGCGGCGGAGCTGCGGGCCATCACCGCCCGCGCCGCGAAGGAGGTGTCCCGGTGAGCGCCCCGGCCGGGCCCGGCCCGGAGGCGCCCCGGTTCATCCTCTACCTCGACGGCGAGGAGTACGAGGAGGAACTGCGGCTTCTGGTGACCTGGGTGCACGCGCTCCTGCTGCCCGTCTACGGCCGGGAGGTCACCTCCGGCGAGCCCTGGTGCCCCCGCTGGTGGGAACACCTGGAGGCGGTGGCCCGGCTGCACGGCCTGTGGCTGGCCTGGCAGGAGCTCACCGACCCGGCGGCCGGCCCGAGCGGGCCCGCACTGTGGCACCGCGACCACCTGGGGGCGGTCATGCACGAACTCCGCGGCCCCTCCGGGCCGTTCGCGGGGTGCAAGCCGGGCGCCCACCGGCCCAAGGCCGTACCGGTGGTCGAAGCGTTCTGAACCGAGAGAGGCAGTGACAGTGAAGCGCACGAGGAAGGCCGTGGCGGGGACCGTCCTGGCCGGGATGCTCCTGGCCGGCTGCGGAGGGGGCGACGACCCGTCGCCCCCGGGGAAGGAGGGGGGCGACGGGAAGAGGACGACCGCGGCGCCGACGGCCTCCCCGGCCCCGGCGGGCCCGTCGGTCCTCCTCACCGTCCCGTCCGCCTACAGCGCCGGCCAGGGCTGGGAGCAGAAGCTCTCCTGGATGCCGGCGACGTACTCCTCGAAGCCGCCGGTGGCCGTGGCCCCCCGGAGCGACACGGTCGCCTACGTGAACACCACGGAGGACGGTTACGTCGTCCAGGCCCGGGAGGCGTCGACCGGCGAGGTCCGCTTCACGAGCAGGCCGTGGGAACCGCCCACCCTCATGGGGGAGGCCGGCAAGAGCTCCTACGAGGGCGGCAAGGCGGAACTGCCCTCCGTGTCGACCACCTTCCAGGACGGCCGCGAGTACGTCGTGCTGTGGGCCCACGGCGTCCTGGGCGGGGACGCCCTCACCAAGGGCAAGGAGATCGTCCGCCTCCTGGTCTACCCGGCGACCGCCTCCGGCCCCGCCGTGGCGCCGGCCCGGCAGATCGACGTCCCCGTGGAGGTGTACGGGCCGAACTCCGAGGGCGGGAAGGGCGCGGACGACCTGCGCGTCGAGGACGTCGGCGGCGGACTCCAGGTCCACTGGAACGGTACGGGGAAGAGCGCCGTCGCCGTGGACGTGACGAGCGGCACGATCGACGCGTGCGCGGACGCCTGCGCCGAAGGCGTCGGGCGGATCAAAACCGCCAAGGGCTGGGTCGTGTCCGGACACGGCCTCGGCCTCGTGGAGATGCCGGGCGCCTGGCACATCCAGGACGACGCCCCGCCGGGCGTCCGGTCCACGATGGACAAGCTCTCCATGGACGGCCAGTACGTGGCGGCCGTCGGCGGGCACCTCCTCACCCGGTGGCGCACCGAGGCCGGGGGCACCTTCTCCACCCCCCTCGTCGCCGTGCACGACGCCGCCACGGGCAAGCTGGAGACGAGCATCGTCTGCGAGAACCCCCGCGCGGGCGACGCCGTCTCCTCCCCGAACGGCCGCTTCGTCGCCGCCGGCACCGTCGCCTTCGACCTCCAGCGCCGCCACGGCGCCTGCCTGGACGCCGGCGAGAGCCGCAAGGCCGACGTGTCCGTCCGGTCGATCACCGACGACGGGATCGCGTACGGGGAGGTCGCCGCGCGCGTCGGGCAGGAACCCGGCGCGGCCGAGGTCGACCTGTCCTCGGGCGACGGCGCGCCCCGCGCCCTCCCCGCCGGCACCCGCGTGCCCGAGTGGGCGCTGCGGGACACCGGGGTGTTCCTGACGCCCCAGTCGCCGAACGGCCTGCTCGTCTCCGTCCTCAAGCACAAGTGACGGTTCCGAAAACCTTCTTGGAGAAGCACGTGTCCCTTCCCCAGATCGCCCAGCTGTTCCGCTGGCGGCACCGGCTCAACGGCGAGGCGTTCTCCCTGCTGCGCGCCGTGTACGACCCGAGCACCGGCCAGGCCGTCGCCGTCGTCTCCGAGCTGGCCGACAGCCCGGTCCACGGGATCACCTACAACTTCGCCGACGTCGCCGACGCCGCCCTCCCCCTGCTCCGCGCGAACCTGAGTCCCCACCTCACCTCCCTGCTGTGGATCGCGCACTTCGGGGACTTCTCCTCCTACGACCCCGGTGGTCCCGAGGTCTTCACCGCGATCACCCTCAAGATCACGGGGAACGGGTACCAGGACGACGACCAGGGCGACCGGAGGCTGAGCGCGGAAGAGGTCACCCGCCTGTTCCACGGCGTCCCCCTGGCTCCGGTGCCCGAGGTGCTGGCCGGCCTGGAGCCCTTGACGTGACGGAGCTGGTGTCCGGGCGGGACGTGCTGCGGCAGGCCCGCGAGCTGTACGCGCCCTACCGGCCCGCCGTGGAGCCGACCGGGATGAGGGTGGCGGTCATCCGCTTCACCCCCGCGGACAACGACCCGCCGGACTGGCGCGTCCGCCTGGAGGCGTCCCGGATCTCGGCCGAGCAGAAGATCAAGAGCTTCGAACACCTCGGCTTCCGGGCCGACCACGTCGTCCTGCCGCCCGGCGTCGGCCGTGGTGACTTCCGGAAGGTCCTGGAGGGCTACAACGCGGACCCGGACACGCGCGCGATCATCGTGCAGTTCCCCCCGCCGCGCGACCTGGCCCCCATCGTCGACGGCATGGACCCGGCCAAGGACATCGACGCCCTCCTCAAAGGCCGCTCCCCCTACCCCGCCTGCGCCACGGCCGAAGGCATCTACCGGGTCGCGGAGCCCTTCGCGACCGACCACCCCACCATCGCCGTGGTCGGCAGCAAGGGGTTCGTCGGGCAGGGGGTCGTGAGCATGCTCCGGGCCGGCGGGCACGACCCGATGACCCTCGACTACGGCGACCGGCTGGAACGGGTCCGCGACGCCGACATCGTCATATCCGTCACCGGCAACCCCGGCATCCTCACCCCCGACCACATCCGGCCGCACCACCGGGTCGTGATCGACTCCGGCTTCGTCCCGCAGGCGGACGGCAGCGTGCGCGGCGACATACGGGCCGAGGCGTACGGCATCCCCCAGAACATCACCCCGGTGCCCGGCGGCATCGGCCCCGTCGAGATGGCCACCCTCATGGAACGGGTGGTCCGCCAGGAGGTCGACCCGAACGTCGTCTCCTGGAAGGTCACCCCCGGCCCCTACCTCGACCGGGCGCAGTTCGCGGCGGACCGGACCACCACCGCCCCCACGGCGACGACCGCCACGGCCACCACCCCCTCCATCGCCGCCGCCGCCCGCCTGCGGGGCACCGCCGGGCCCGCGACCCCCGCCCAACCGGTCACGGCACCCCGGATCCCCGGCCAGCAGGCGGCCCCCCGGCCCCAGCTCCCGCCCCAGGGAGGCGGCGGCCCCTCCCGCTGAACCCGGGCGTCCACCCCGCCGGGCCCGACCCGGCTCCGCCCCACCGGGCCCGGCCGGGGTGAGCGCCCTGCTCAGCCGGTGTCGTCGTCGGACGTGGACGACGCCGAAGGCCGCCCGGCCGCCGGGCCGCGCCGGGGCCTGCGGGGCCCGGCGAGCTTCGGGATGCTCGGGATCGTGGGCACCTTGGACCTCCGGCTCTTGGGAACGAAGCCGGGCGGGGGCGGGGTGCGCGGAGGACGGGCGGAGGCCGGGGGGTTTCCGGAAGCCCCGCCGGCGCCCGAAGGCCCGCCGGCGTCCGAGGGGCCCCGGGGTTCCGGGACCACCGGGCCCGTCGGGTCCCCCGGGGCCACCTCTGCCGCCTCTGCCGCGTCCGGGACTTCCGGGACTTCCGGATCGCCCTCGCCGGCCCGGACGTCCGGGCGCCGCGCACCGGCGGTCGCGTCCGTACCGGCGTCGGACGCAGCCCCCGCGACGGCGTCCGGACCGGCACCGGCGTCCGCCGGCCGGCCGGTCGTCTCGGGCGGTTCGTCGGGGACCGTCAGCACCTCCTCGGGCGCGTTCGCCGCCTGGTCCGCCGCCGTCGGCCGCTTCTGCGGGAAGGGGATGACGGACGCCTCCCCCGACGCGTCCGTCACGAGACGCAGCGTGCGGGCACGCGCCGACCGCGCCTCCTCCCGCTCGGGCCCGGTGTGGGCGGCGGCATCGCGCCACCCGTTCGCGTAGGCGCGGAACTCGCGGCGTTCGACCTCCTCGCGGAGCAGGACGGCGATCTCGTCGGGGGCGTGTTCCTCCAGCAGTCTGCCGAGTAAGGCGAGGAGGCCGGGGACGTCGTCCGGGGAGGCCTGGGAAGCCGAGGACCCCGAAGACCCCGAAGAGCCGGACGTCCTCGGGGAGTCCGGGGAGGGGGCGGGTGCCGAGGGCTCCGGGGGGCCCGCGGGCCCGGAGGGTCCCGGGGAGCCGCCGTCGCCCGGCGGGCACTCCTCACCGAACGCGGGGCCCGGCGCGTCGCCGTCGGCGGCGCCGTTCCCGCCGCCGGAGGGCAGGGACCTCTCCTTGCCCTCGGTCATGCGCTTGTCTCTCTCGCGTCCCATCGCTGCCGATCCCGCCCGTGGCGTCGAAGGCAGACTGCGGCAGCCCGCTCGCCCTTGTGACGCCGACTGTGCGACTCCTGGGGCGTACAACTGGTACAGGTGTGCGGGGGGGCAGGCCGTGACAGTTTACTGGGACACGGGAAAAGCGCCCGCTCCGGGCGCCTTCCCCGCACGAAAGGCCGCTCGGGCCGGCACGCGGTCAGTCCTTGGCGAGCGACTCCCGGCGGGCCGGCATCGCGTCCAGGAACTGGCCCGCGACCTTGATGAACATCTCCCGCTGGGCCGCGGGCACCCCGAGCCCGGCGGCGGCCTCCTCCAGGGTCAGCCGGCGTCCCCCGACACCGGGCTGAGGCGTCTCGGAGGCCTGCGGCAGCGGCAGGTCGTCCTCGGTGAGCCGGCCGGATCTGATGAGCATGTCCCGCACCGGCACGCCCAGGACGTGCGCGAGACGGCGGGTCGTCTCCAGGTCCGGCATGCTCTGCCGCTGCAGCAGCCGCGTGATGGCGGCGCGGTGCACACCGGCCTCGTCCGCGAGACGGGACTTGCCCCCGCCCCGGGGGCTGTCGATGTCGAAGCCGCGGCGGCGAATCAATTCCTCGATCCAGGCGGCGAACGGTTCCAGGTCACTGGCGGTCATCACTGGTCGCCTCCCTCCAAAGCGATGTCCAGCTTATCGCGATTGCGCGCACGGAATTACGTGCTCCTGCGCACGCACGGTGTTGATTTCGCAAAGGTGGCGGAGTCAAGACGTTGCGCGCGAGCACGCAATATGTCATCGTGCGTGTTCGCAACATGGTCCGGATCGTGCGAACGGTCCGGCCGCCGCCCGAGACAGGAGTGCCCCATGCCGTCCGCCACCGCCCCGCCGCTGCCCGAGATCGTGGAGTTCTTCGGCTGGCGCGCCGCCGCCGCGTGTTCCGGGCTGCCCCCGCACGTGGTGTTCAGCAAGCGGGAAAAAGTGGCCCTGCCTGCACTGATGGCATGCGAGCGGTGCCCGGTCGTACGGCGTTGCGAGGAGGCCGTGGCCCCGGCGGAGAGCTTCTTCGACGGAGTGAGCGCCGGCCGGCTCTGGCGCAACGGACGGCCGGTCGCACGCGGAGGGAACCGCCCGGACGCCCGGGTGCCGCACACCGCGGCCTGAAGCCGCCCCGCCCCCTTTGTTGCGCCCCCGCGCACATCCCTCCGGGCGGTCGCCCACCGGGTGCGCGCCGAGCGTTTCCCGGCGTACCCGGGATCACGCCGAAGGCCAGTCCCGCCCCGCATGTGGCGTAGGGGGCCCTCGTACGCGGTCCCGATCCGGCCACGTGAAGTCCCCTCCCCCGAGCGGCACTCCACCCCGCCCCTCGTCCCCACCCCCCTTCCTCCACCCCCTCCGCGTCCTCGCCCCCGCCCCCCTTCCGCGTCTTCGTCTCCGCCCCTCCGCCGCACCCGCCTCACCTGGAGGTCCCCTTGTCCACGCCGGCCGCGTCCTCTTCTCCGACCGCATCCACGCCTCCCGCTCCATCCGCCCCCACCCCTTCCACCCCCGCCCCTTCCACCTCCGCCCCGTCCGTTCCCGCCCCGTCCGGACCGGCCGTCTCCCCCGAGAAGACCGTCCGTGACGCGGCCCTCTGGATCGAGGCCCTCCTCCGGCAGTTCCCGGAGCTGCTGACCGAGCTGGCGCCGGGCCGCCCGTCCGCGTCCCTCACGAACGAGCGGCGCGCGCCTTCCCCCGAGACCGACCGGCGCATCCGCGAAGAGCGCCGGGACTCGCTGCTCGCGCAGCAGCGGCACGGCACGCCCGTCCCCGGTTACTCGGCCGCTCCGCTGCGGCTCCACGTCTCGGACGCCCTCCGCGACATCACCGACGGCGTCGTCGAGCTGGACGAGGCCGTCCACGACAAGCTGGGTCTCGGCCGTCCGCGCCACGCGCGCGTGCCCCAGCGGCTGGCGCGGATCGCGGGGCTCCTCCCCCGGGTCGCCGCCCACCCGGAACTCGCCGCCCACGTGCGGGACGAGTCCCGGCGGATGGCCCGGCGCAGCGCCCGCGTCCTCGGCGACTCCGAGACGATGGTGCGGGTCGACGGCCGCTGCCCGTGGTGCGATTCGGTCTCCCTGCGCGCCTTCCCGGCCCGCCGGGCGGTGCTGTGCGTGAACCCGGCCTGCCGCTGCGCCGGCGAGGAATGCGACTGCCGTACGGACCCCGCCTACCGGCACGTGTGGCACGAGGGCGACTGGGAGGTCCTGGCGGGTGCCGCAGGGGCGGACCGCGACGAGATCGGCGTGGCGATGGACGAGTCCGCCGACGACCGCACCGCACCCGCCCGTTCGACCGAAGGAGCACGCCGATGACCCCCGCCGCCGACACCCTGATCAACGGCGCCCTCGCGGCCACGGAGGCCGGCGTGGTGCCCGCCACGATCCGCAAGTGGGTCCAGCTGGGCCATCTGGTGCCCGCCGGCCGGCAGGGCCGGGCGCTGCTCTACCGGCTGGAGGACGTGTTCGCCGCGGAGCGCGCCACCCGGCGCGGGTCCCCGGCGGGTCCGGCGGCCTGAGGACCACGGCACGCGGGACGGCCGGACCCGGAGGACACGGAGGGCCCGGAGTACACGGAAGACACAGAGGGCCCGGAGAACCCGGAGGACGCAGAGGACACGAACGGCACGGAAGGCACGGAAGGCACGGAAGGCACGGAAGGCACGGAAGGCACGGAAGGCACGGAAAGAGGCGGTCGCCCCGAGGGGCGGCCGCCTCTTCCGTCTGCCGTGCGGTCCTGACGTCACGGTCCTCCGTCCCCTTCCGGTCGCATGGGCACCACGCGCGCGCCGTCGGGGTCGGGGCGGGGCGCTCCGACGTGGGCGACCGCCTCCTGCCAGCCGCTGGAGAACCCGCGGATCTCCGCCTCGACCGCGATCCGCGCGCCGACCTTGCCGACCACGGCGGAGAGGGTCCGGGCCATGTCCCCGGTGTACGTACCGGCCTCTCCCGCCTCCGCCGCGACCTCGACCGCGGCCGCGACCACCTCGGTCAGCCGTTCATGAGCACTGCCGGCACCCCCGACCACACGCACCTGCCGTTCCCTGTCCGCACAACGCGCTGACATCGACTCACGCACCAATCGAATCTGTGTTCGAAGTATCGAGGGTAACGCGCCGTGGCGGTGCGTCACCAGCCCAAACACTCCTGCCCCGATCGGGCTCGCACGAACTAGTTGCGCGCTCGCGCGATCTCGTTCACAATAGGTGCAGCGGCGGAGCTGTGCCCGCATCCCTCCAGGGACCGGCTCCCCGCCTCCGCGTCCGGGCGGTGCCCCGCAAGGCCCCGCGCGCCGGGACCGCGGGCTCCCCCCGGCCCGCTCCCGCGCGCCGAGCGCGCCGCGGGCACCGTCCGGACGCCGTCAGCCCCGTACGAACAGGAGTGATTCCCCGTCATGAGCTCAGCCCCGAGCACCTTCCCCGACGTGGAGGCCATCGTCGTGGACCTCCTCTCCGACCGTCCGGAGCTGGCGGGCGCGGTCGTCGACGAGACGCCGCCGGCCGGTTTCGACGGCACCCAGCGGGCCGTGATCGTCTCCCGCCGCGGCGGCGCCTGGATCGACGACCTGCACATCGACCGGCCGATGATCGAGCTGGAGGTGTACGGCCCCGACAAGACGGCCGCGCACGTCCTCGCCAACGCGGCCCGCGCGGTGCTGCTCCAGAGCGCCGGAACGGCCTTCGGCACGTCGGTCATCACCGACGTCGCGGAGGCGGACGGCCCGCGCTGGCTGCCCGACTACGTCTACACCGCCGCGAACCGCTACCTCTGCGTGATCCAGCTCTCCGTCCGGACCTGATCCGGCGCCCGGGGCCTTCCGCGTCCACCCGGCGGACGCGTGCGGGCCCGCGCCGGCACGCACCGCCCCGTACGGGACCGGGCCTCCGCCCCCCGTACCCCACAGACCAGGCTCCGCCGATCCCGGCGGGGCCTTTGCCGTACCCGCGGCAGCCCACCGATGCACCACCCATTCCCCTGAAGGAGCACCCCATGGCAGGCAACTCCGCTTCCGAGATCCGCGTCGCAGGCACCGGACGCGTCCTGGTCGCCCCCCTCGGCGCCCCCCTCCCGACCACCTTCTCCGCCAACCCCTCCACCGACTGGGGCACCGGCTGGGTGGACCTCGGGTACACGTCGACCGACGGCGTGACCTTCTCCAAGAAGGACAAGCTCGACCCGGTCGAGACGTGGCAGTCGATCAGCCCGGCCCGGTTCGTCTACTCGGACCGCGACCTGACGCTGAAGTTCTCGATGCTGCAGTTCAACGAGGACACGCTGCCGTTCTTCATGGGCGGCAGCAAGACCGACATCACCCCCGGCGGCACCGGCAACCCGGGCGTCTTCACCTTCGACGTCCCGGACGGCCCGACCTTCGACGAGCGCGCGCTCGGCCTGGAGTTCACCGACGGCAAGGAGGTGACGTACCGCTTCGTCATCCCGCGCGGCCAGGTCACGGCCACCGACGACATCAAGCTCGCCCGCAAGGCGGCCGCGTCGCTCGGCGTCACCTTCACCGCGCTGTCCTCCGGGGACGGCGAGCCGCTGGCCACCTTCGTCATGAAGGACCCGGCGTACGGGGCGGCCGCCGTCGCCGGCTCCTGACCACCCCCCGTGCCGGGGCGGGGGGCCTCACCGCCCCCCGCCCCGGCGCACCACCCTCCCCGCCCCACCCTTCCCATCTGCGTCCCAGAGATACGGAGACACCCATGGCATCGTTCAACGTCAACGCCGCCCGCGCCCAGCGCCTGGAGGCCCTCGGCCGGACCTGGTCGTTCGAGCTGGACGGCGACACCTTCGAGCTTCCGACCGAGCTCACCCGCGGCGCGGCCGGCGGGCTGAAGGACCTCGACGACAACGACGTCGACGGGCTGCTCCTGCTGCTGATGGGCGAGGAGCAGTTCGCGCGCTTCGAGAAGCACGAGGTCACCATGCAGGACATCGCCGCCGTCCTGGAGGCGTACGGCAAGGAGACCGGGCTCGGCCTGGGGGAAGACTGAGCCTCGACGAGTTCGTCACCGAACACGCCGAGGCCCTCGAAGCCGACCTGCTCCGGCACTACGGGGTGGACCTGCTGGACTGGCACCGCGGCCGGCTCTCCTCCCGCCGGCTCGCGGTCCTCGTGAAGCACCTGCCCCAGGACAGCGCCGTCTGCCGGGAGCGGGACGGCGAGGCGGCGGAGTGGTCGGTCACCGACTACCTCCTGGCCGCCCTGGTCGACCACATGGCGGCGGCGAACTGGATGTTCGCCTCCGTCCACTCGGACGAGGACTCCGACCCGCCGGAGCAGCCGGTTCCGGTCCCCAGGCCGGGTGACCGCGAACGCGAGGAGGAGGCGGATCGGTCGGCGCCGGAGGCGGCGGGCGTCCCGGACCCGGCGGAGCTGGGGCGCTTCTTCTCGTGAGCGGACGGGCTGCCCTCACACGAGGGACGCCGACCACCGCGAAAAACGCCGGAGCAGAGATCTGTGGCTCCAGTCCCCGCCCGTGTTCACCAACAGGTTCGGAAGGACACGTCCGCGGTCGAGACCGTCTCTGGTCCAGAAGGAGACGTCGATCGCGTGCGACCAGCCGAAGAGCTGCCAGAACGCCAGTCGCTCCACGCCGGTGTCCCGGATCGCGAGCAGAATCTCCTCCTGGTCGCTGACGCTGTCCAGCCTGAAGATCACGAGGGCCGGCACGGAGCTTTCCCGAAGCGCGGAGACCACGTGGCGCAGTGCCGTACGGGGGCGGCTGAACGAGGAGACACCGACCTCCAGCGCCTGCTCCAGACGACTGACCGGACGCCGGTCCTCGAACAGGCCGGGCCCGGCGTTCGGAGCCACGGCCCAGTCCCCGGCCCACGTGTCGAACGAGGCCGGGTCCACTCGGGTCCGTACGGCGGCGCCTCCCTCCTCGTACCGGCCGGACGCCGGGTTCCCGTACAGGAAGACGTCCACGCCGGACGCGGGGGACAGGTCGTCCGCGACCCGTAGAGCATGTCGGGCATACCACCCGATCGAGCACTTTCCGGTCTCGGAGTAACTGGGCCTCGAAGTCGGGAGTACAAGAAAAACCCGCGCATCGTCAGAAGTCACGCGCGGAGCATACCCGAGTGATCTCACAGGAGGTTCCGGATGCCGAACAGAAGCCTGCCGGAAGTCGACCAGGCCCTCAAAAAGGTCGAAGACGCCTTCGAGAAACAGCAGGGAGAAGCAAAGAAAACCTATAAAGATTTTCGGGAGTCACTCAGCTTCTACTCCCGAAGCGTCAACACCATCAGCAGCACCCAGAACGACATAAGCACGACGGTCAACAAGATCAGCATCACGCACAATGACGTGAGCAAGACCGTCAACAAAATGAGCATAACCGTCAACGACACGAGCAAGACGGTCAGTGACATGAGCGTCACCCTGTCCGGGCTCAGCGGCACGGCTTCCGGCGCTTCCGGCACGCTCGCCCTACTCAGCGCCACTGTCGCGGCCCTGACGGTCACCGTGGGCGCGAACATCGGTCTGCTCAAGTTCGATGAAAAGGGCATGACCATCCTCGGCGCCACCCGCGAGTGGAAATTCACGAAAGAAAGGATTGACCGACTCCAACAGAAGATAGAGAACAGCGACCAGAAAGCGGAACGGCTGGCCAAGGCAGCCGCCGCAACCGAATTGGTCAATCTCAAGGAGGCTGTCGAGACGCTCAAGACGGACACCGGGGTCCTCAAGACGGACACCAGGACCCTCAAAAGCGACACCGGGGCCCTCAAGACGGACGTCACCAAGATCAAAGATGCGCTCAGGTCCGTCTCGCAGGTGACAAGACAGCAAAGGGAGGCGGAGGCCAGGCGCCCCGGTCCCGCTCCCCGCGGAATCGACGACTCGCAGCCCACCACGAGAGGCGTCTCCTCCGAGGTCCGCGTGCTGCGTGCCGCCGTCAACGAACTCTCCGCCGCCTTCGCCTAACCGCGCACACCCCAAGGAGTCGCCATGTCGCTCGCCTCAGCGGCAACACGGGCCTCGGGCTCACTGAAACAGTTCAAGACCCAGGCGGACGCCTCGGCCCGGGCGGCCCAGAGCATCGGCCAGGGGGCCCGTACCGGGCAGAGCGGGCTCACCGGGCTGCGGTCCGCCGCCCAGGGTTCCGCCCGTGAACTCAACAGTCTCAAGTCCGCCGCCGACAAGGCCGACAAGTCCCTCGCGAAGGCCGGCAAGACCGGCACGACCAGCGGCGGTCAGATCGGCAACTTCAAGAAGGGCGCCGACAACGCGTCCAAGGGCATGGGCGGCCTCAACAAGTCCATGAAGGGCAACTTCATCGCCCGGCTCATGGAACTGTTCATGCCGCTCATCGAGAAGGTGGTCGAGATGGCCACCCGCTCGAAGACCATGCAGAAGGTCCTCAAGGTCGCCTTCGACGCCATCAAGAAGGTCATCAGCACGGTCATGAAGGCCATCGGGCCGATCATGAAGGCGGCCGGAAAGCTGATCAAGACGGTCTGGGACGGCATCAAGAAGGCCGTCACGGTCGTCGTGAACGCCGTCTCCACGGTCATCTCGACCACGTTCAACGCCATCAAGAAGGTCATCACCTCGGTGATGAACGGCGTGAAGTCGGTGATCTCCAGTGTCTGGAACGGCATCAAGAAGATCATCATGCCGGTCGTCAACTGGATCAAGGACGTCGTCCCGAAGGCGTTCAGCGCCGTCAAGGACAAGCTCTCCAGCATCTGGGGCGGCCTGAAGGACATCGCCGGCCGGGCGTTCGACAAGATCAAGGGCGCCGTGAAGGGCCCGATCAACGCCGTCATCGGCCTGATCAACGGCGCGATCGGCAAGCTCAACGGCATCAAGGTCTCGATCCCGGGCTGGGTCCCCTTCGTCGGCGGCAAGACCTTCGGCGTCAGCATCCCGAAGATCCCGCAGCTCGCCCAGGGCGGCGTCGTCCAGCCGCGCCGCGGCGGTGTCCACGCCATCGTCGCCGAGGCCGGCGAGGCCGAGGCCGTCCTGCCGCTGTCCAAGCTCGACCGGCTGCTGCGCCACACCGCCCGGGCGGCCAGGGCGCGGTCGATCAACTCGGGTGCCGGGGCGACGCACGGCTTCCAGATCGAGAACTACTACGAGGCGTCCTCCAGCGACCTGCGGGAGACCGCCTCCGCCCTGCTGTTCCTGTCGAAGGCGCGCGGATGAGCACCGCGCCCGCCCTTCCCGCGAACACCCTCCAGGTCGAACTGCGGAACCTTACCCGCGCGCTCACGTCGTTCCGCGCCCAGGTCACACCGGCCGTCCGGGCGGCACGCGCCCTGCGCGGCGTCCCGGCCCGGATCACCGGCGCGCTCGACGGCGTCCGTTCCGACGCCTCCTCCGCCACCGCCCAGCTGCGGCAGATCCGCGGCCGGGCCGACGGCGCGGGCACGTCCCTCACCAGGACCGGCCGCACGGCCGGCACCGCCGCGACCGGCATCAGGAACGGCGGCTCGAAGGCCAGGGGCGTGGTGGGAGGGCTCGTCACCCTCGTGGCGGGCGCCGCCGGGTTCGACGGCATCGCCGGCCTCCTCGGCCAGTTCATCGGCCCCTTGTCCCAGGTCATGACCGTGCTCGGCATCGGCCTCGGCGCCGCCGCGGCCGCCATGACCGCCGCCAACGTCGCCATGCGGGCCAACCCGCTCGGCTTCCTGGCCGGGATCATCGTGCCGGTCGTGGCCGCCCTCGTCGAATACGCCATGAACACCGAGACCGGCCAGAAGATCATGAAGCAGGTCTTCGACCACGTCCTGAAGGTCTTCCAGCAGATCCTGAAGTTCCTCGGACCCGTCGTCACCTTCTACGGCACGATCATCGGCACCTACTTCAAGGCCGTGGGCGTCGTCATGACGACCGTCGTCGAGGTCGTGGGCGCCGCCGTCTCCGGGGACTTCGGCAAGGCCAAGGGCGCGATCTCCCGGGCCACCGAAGCGCTCAGCGCGCTCGTCCGGCGGCCCTGGAACGCGTTCAAGACCGTCATCCAGCCCGTCCTGGACTGGATCACCGGCAAGATCCCCGGGATGTTCACCCGGGTGAAGGACGCCACCGCCGGCACCCTCGGCGGCATGGGGGACTTCGTCTCCACCGGCCTGCAGATGCTCGCCGGTGTCATCACCGGCCCCGTCAAGGGCCTGATCGCCTTCGCCAACTGGGTCATCGACGGACTCAACAGCCTCAGCGGCGAGTTCCTGGGCAAGAAGTTCGGCATCAAGCTCGACAAGATCCCGCAGCTCGCCGAGGGCGGTGTCGTCGACCCCTCGCGGGACGGCGCCTCCGCCGTACGGCCCCTGTCCTCCCTCGACCGGCTCCGGCCGGCCGAAGCGGGGCGGCGGACCGGCGGCGCCCCGGGTCCCTCGGACCGCGCCCGCCTGCGCGCCTACCACGAGCCGGAGGGGCGCAGCCCCCTCGCGGTCGCCGAGGACCTGCTGTTCCTGCACCGGACCGCGGCCTGAGCCCGGACCGGTCCGGAGCACCCCCGCACGCCCCCGCCTCCGCACCGGACCGGCCCGGAGCACCCCCCGCACACCCCCGCCCCCGCACCGGACCGCTCCGCACCCCCGCACACCCCCGCCCCGCACCGCACCGGGCCACGCCACCACGCCCCACCACCGCGGACCCCGCCCCCGCCCCCCCGCGCCGGACCGCGGCCCGCGCCCGGCCTGGACGCGGCCTGACGAAAGTGAGGTGACGGCCCGTCATGGCCGAGACCACCACCACGTACACCGACGAGACCGCACCCGGCTCACTGATCACCCGCGACGGGCAGATCCAGTGGGCCGGCCTGCTGATGGGCCCGGGCACGCCGTACCAGATCGACCGCACCGGCATCACCGGCTGGGACGACCTGCCCACCCTCGACACCGGCGACGTGCCCCGCCCCGACCAGCACGGCGCCTGGCCCGGCGCCGTCTGGGCGCAGCCGCGGCTCGTCACCGCCACCGTCTGGCTGGTGCCGCCCACCGCGGCGCAGGCGCTGGACACCGGCCTCGCCTTCCGCGCCGCGACCGGCCCCGAGGGCGGCGAGCGCTGGCTGGCCGTACGGCTGCACGGCGAGACCCTCGCCGTACGGGCCCGGGTCAGCCGCCGCGTCGTCCCCCAGGACCGTGCCTTCGTCCGCCAGGGCATGGGCAAGGCGAGCCTGCAGTGGACGGCGACCGACCCGCGGCGCCTGAGCCCCGCCCTGCGCGAGGGCCGGGCGACCCTGCCGGTCAGCGAACCCGGACTCGTCTGGCGGGACGAGACCGGCGGCGGGCTCTCCTGGCCGCTGGACTGGGGCGGCGACGCCGAGTCCGGCAGCTTCACCGCGGTCAACGAGGGCGGTGCCGCCGCCCATCCGGTGGTCGAGTTCCGGGGCCCCGTCCGCCGCCCGTCGCTGACCCGGCTCGGCGACGGACGCCAGCTCCAGTACGACATCGCCCTCGGCGCCGGCGACGTCCTCACCGTCGACACCGAGGCGGGGACCGTGCTGCTCAACGGCACCGCCTCCCGGCTCTACACGGCGACGCCCGCCTCCGCCCCGGAGCAGCTGTTCCGGCTGGAGCCCGGCCGCACCGCGCTCGCCTTCCGCTCCGACGACGCCACCCCCGACCCGCGGGCCTCGGTGACGGTGCGCTGGCGCGACTCCCACTGGTGACCGGCCCCGGCGCCTGCCCCCCTCCCCCGACTTCCCACCCCGCATCTCCCAGGAGGACCTCATGCCCGTCCGCAGCGCATGGCTGATCAACCGCACCGAGACCGAGTCCGGCCAGTCCCGCACCGACACCCGGCTCGCCCCCACCGGCACCATGGCCCCCACCGGCGCGCTGACCAGCGCCACCGGCATCCTGCCGGGGTCGAAGGACGGCCAGTACCTCATGGACGCGCTGTACGTCTACGGGGACACCGCCGGCATGACGGCGAACGTCGCCCCGGGCCGTGCCGTCGTCCAGGGCTCCGCCGCCGCCGGCGCCTACCCGGTCGTGCTCACCGACTACACCCAGATCACCTTCGAGGACGGCGACGCCAACAACGACCGGGTCGACCTGGTCCTGCTGCGGGTGTACGACGCCCAGTTCGACACGGTCAACAACCGCACCGAGGCCGTCCTGGAGATCCTCAAGGGCACGCCCGGCGAGCCGGAACCGCAGCCGGTGCCGGAGGGCGCGCTGCCGCTGGCCAAGGTCGTCGTCCCGGCCGGCGCGTCCGTCGGCACCGGCGGCCTGGACTGGTCCAAGGCCGTCTACGACCTGCGGCACACCACCGTCGCCGTCGGCGGCATCCTGGCGGAGTCGTGGAACCGGCAGGCGAAGGGCGGCTACACCGGCCAGTACCGGGACAACGCCGCCCAGCTCCAGCGCTGGGACGGCAACCGCTGGGTCTCCTACCCCAAGCACATCGGCGGCATCGCCCCGCAGGGCGTGCTCGCGGCCGGCGAGTACACGGGCCAGTACCGCGACGAGGGCGGCAGGCTCCAGCGCTGGGACGGGACGGTCTGGCGCCCGATCGCGCCGGCGAACGGCTGGGGCTTCAACAACGACGGCGGCTACTGCAAGTCCACGTCCTGGGTCGAGAGCATCACCGACACCGGCGTCCCGGGCATCTCCACCTCGTTCACCACGCCCGTCTCGGGCGCGGTGCTGGTGACCGTCGGCTACCGCGGCAACAACCCGGTCGACACCGGCTGGTGCCAGATGTCGGCGAACATCCGCCTCGCCGGCGCCGTCGTCGTCCCCGCCGACGAGGCGCGCGCCGCGATGGTGACGGGCAAGGCGACCGTGTCGGTCTCGCACACCTTCCGGGTGACCGGCCTCAAGCCGCACACCGTGTACGACGCGGTCGCCGCGTACGTCTCGTCGGCGACCAGCAACAACGCCTGGATCGACAACCGGTTCATCCGCGTCGACCCGGTGCTGTGAGCCGGCCGATGAGCAGAACCGTGATCACGCCCGCCTACCGGGCGCTCTTCTGCGACCTGCGCACGGACCAGGTCCTGGACATCCTGCCGCTCACCGAGGCCAAGTTCGACGACTTCATCGGCAAGTCGGGGTCGCTGTCCGCGACCGTCCCCCTGCCCGAGCCGGGCCTGGCGGCACGGGCCAGGGAAGCCCTCCGGCCCGGCCGCACCGCGGTCTGGCTGGAGCGGGACGGGGACATCTGGTGGGGCGGGGTGCTGTGGACCTGCACCCCCGCCTCCGACGAGCAGGGCCGGATGACGGTGCAGTTCCAGGCGGGCACCTTCGACTCCTACCTGGACCACCGCATCCTCTCCGCCGACATGGTGGGCACCGCGACCGACCAGTTCGACATCGCGCGGGCCCTGGTCGAACACGCCCAGGCGCAGGACGGCGGCGACATCGGGATCAGCCTCGGCGCGGAGATGTCCGGTGTCCACCGGGACTTCGCGTACGGCTACCCGGCCCTGGCCCGCGTCCGCGAGCTGCTCGACAAGCTGGCCCAGCTCGCCGACGGCTTCGAATGGCGGATCCACTGCTACCGCGACGGCCAGGGCCGCCGCGTCAAGCGGCTCCAGCTGGGGCACCCGGTCATCGGCGGCGGCCGTTCGGACCTCGTCCTGGACCATCCGGGACCCGTCCTGTCGTACAGCCTGCCCACGGACTCGACCGTGCAGGCGAACGTCTGGGTCGCCCGCGGCGAGTCGGACAACACCGACCAGGCCCAGGACTCCGAGCCGCTGACGGTGAAGGAGTCCGCGCCCGAGGACCTCGCGGCCGGCTGGCCCCGGCTGGAACGCACCTCCGACCACAGCGGGGTGAAGGACCCGGAGGTGCTGCGGTCGCTGGCCCGGGCCGAGCTCACCCGCCAGCGCCGGCCCGAGCAGATCCCCGAGCTGACGGTCGTCCTGGACGGCCGGATCACCCCCGCCCTGCTGGGGTCCCGGATCCGGCTGCGCGTCCGCGACCTGTGGCACCCGGACGGGCTCGACGCGCACTACCGGATCGTCGGCCTGGCCGTGAACCCGCCCCAGCGCACCAAGCCGGAGACGGCCACGCTCTACCTGGAAGGGGTGTAACCCTTGGCGATCATTCCCACCGACCTGCTGGACCGCATCCGCGCCCTGGAACGGCAGATCAGGGAGCTGATGGGCAGCGCCAACACCACCCCGGCGCTGAACCAGATCAACAACGGCGAGGTCGTCATCGGCGACGGCGGCCGGCTGCGGGTCCGTTCCGCCGAGGGCGAGGACCTGATCCACATGGGCCGGGTCCAGCCGGACCGCGGCCCGGACAAGCCGCAGCAGGGCCTGATGGTCCGCCGCGACGACGGTTCCCTGGCGCTGACCGTGCGGACCCCGGCGCCGGAGCAGCTGAGCACCCAGCCGGTGCAGATCTTCGACCGGTGGGGCAACGTCGTCGTCGCCGACGACGCCGCGCAGCGCGGGCTCGCCCGCCCGTACATCCCGTACGCGCTGCCCCGGCCGGTCGACGCGGCCCGCTGGGAGTCCACCGGCAGCACCACCTGGACCACGCTCTACAGCGGTCCGGGCATCGTGCAGCACCCGCGGCTGCACGCGCGGATCGCGGTCCGGGGCACGGCCGGCGCGGAGGTCCGCCTCCTCGTGAACGGCGTCCCGGTGGGCCCCGCCGGCACGCCGGACGGGGACCTGGAGTTCACCGAGCCGCTGCCGGTCGCGTTCAGCGCGACGGTCACCTTCGAGATCCAGGCGAAGGTCGCCGCGGCCGGCGACACGGTCCGCTGCAGCCCGCTCGCGCTGTACGGCGTGCAGTCCTGACGCACGGCACCCTCACCGGCCGGCCGCCGCCCCTCCGCGGACGGGCGGCGGCCGGCCGGCACCACGCCGTCCCGCCCGGCGCCCGCGCTCCCCTCCGCCGGCCCGCCACCGGCCCCGTATCCGCCCAACCGAAGGAGAACGCCCCGTGCTCCCCGCGTCCATCCCGACCGTCCGCGTCACCGCCCGCTACCTGACGCCGGACGGCAGCCCCATGAGCGGCTCGGTCGAGTTCCGTCCGCCGTCCCTGCTGACCCACACCGACGCCGACGTGTTCGTCGGCGGCCCGACCGTCGCCCGGCTGGACGGCGAGGGGCGGATCAGCGTCGTCCTGCCCGCCACCGACGCCCCCGGCTGGAACCCGGTCGACTGGACCTACCAGGTGACCGAGAAGCTCGGCGGCCTCGGCCGGCTCCGGGCGTACCAGATCGCCCTCCCGGCCTCCCGTCCCGCGGTCGACCTCGCCGACACGGCCCCCGCCGACCCGAACACCCCGCACTACGTGGCCGTGCCCGGACCGCCCGGACCCGCCGGACAGATGGGTCCGGTCGGCCCGGCGGGCCCGGTCCGCTCCGTCAACGGCCGCACCACCCCCGACATCACCCTCACCGCCGCCGACCTGTCGGCCGTCGCCGCCTCCGCGGTGGGCGCGGCCGGCGGCGTGGCGGCGCTCGGCCCCGACGGCAAGGTCCCCTCCGCCCAGCTGCCCGCCACCGGGGGCGCGGTCTCCTCGGTGAACGGGCGGACCGGCGCGGTCACCCTCACCGCCGCCGATCTCGGCGCGCTGACCCAGGCGGCGGGGGACATCCGCTACCTGGGCCTCGACGCCGCCCCGGTGAAATCGGTCAACGGCCAGGCGGGCGCGGTCCAGCTGAAGGCCTCCGACGTCTCGGCGGTCGCGGCCGGGGACGCGATGCTCCTGACCGGCGACCAGACGGTGAGCGGCGCCAAGACCTACGCCACTCCCCCGTCGACCGCGGTCAACCCCACGACCGCCAACCACCTGGTCCGGCGCGGCTACGTCGACGCGGTCTCGGCGGCCGGCACCTGGTCGCCCGCGTCGATGGGCTTCTCCGGCTGGGCGTTCGACCCGGCGGCCTCGTCGGCCAACTCCGTGCAGTACTGCATCAACGGCTGGGTGTACCTGATCGGCATCCCGCTGCACGCGGCCACCACCGTGAAGAACGTCGTCTTCTACGTGCCCGGGTACGTGGGCGGCACGCTCGGCGCCGCCTCCTTCGCCGGCCTCTACACCGCCGCCGGCGCGAAGGTCGGCCAGACCGGCGCGCTGAACACGGCGCTCACGGCCACCGAGGGCAAGACGTTCGTCCTGCCGCTGACCACCCAGTACAGCGCCGCCCCCGGCAACTACTGGGTGGCGCTGCTGATCAACGGCCCGAGCCCGTCCAACAGCGGCCCGGCCTTCATGCGCGGCGCCTCCATGGGCGAGACCCCGGGCGGCAGCGCCCGCATGCCGGGGGCGTTCATCCGCCACGGCCGGCTGCCCACCACCGGTCAGACCTCCCTGCCCGCGTCGTTCACCGCCTCCACCGTGCTCGCCGACTCCAACGCGATCTGGGCCGCCCTGGCCTGACCGGCCCCCTCCGCACCACCCGCCCCGTGCCGTCCGAACGGCACGGGGCGTTCTCCTCTCCGAAAGGAGCCTCGCATGGCCACTCCCCTCACCGCCGACCAGCTGCTCGCCGCGCTGCGCGCCGAAGGCGTCACCGTCGTCGAGCACCGCGAATGGCGCACCCACAACCGCAACCACGTCGGCGCCTGGGGCCCGGTCAACGGCGTGATGATCCACCACACCGTCTCCAGCGGCAGCGCGGTCTCCGTCGAGCTCTGCTACGACGGCTACGCCGAACTGCCCGGCCCCCTGTGCCACGGCGTCATCGACAAGGAGGGCGTCGTCCACCTGGTCGGCAACGGCCGCGCCAACCACGCGGGCGGCGGCGACCCCGACGTGCTGAAGGCGGTCATCGCCGAGAACTACGGGGACCGGCCGCCCGCCACCGACGAGCACCAGGGCAGCGCGGGCGCCGTCGACGGCAACGCCCGTTTCTACGGCTTCGAGTGCGTCAACCTCGGGGACGGCGCCGACCCCTGGCCGGCCGCCCAGCTCGACGCCATCGAGCGGGCCTCCGCCGCGATCTGCCGCGCCCACGCCTGGGGCGCCAAGTCCGTCATCGGGCACCTGGAGTGGTCGGACCACAAGAGCGATCCGCGCGGCTTCACCATGCCGGACCTGCGCGGCCGGATCGCCGCCCGGCTGGCCGCCGCCCCCGCGAAGGCACCCGCCACGAGCCCGTCCGGGCCGTCCGGCGGCGCCCCCTCGGGCGCGCCCCGCCTCCAGCCGTTCCCCGGCCGCGACTTCTTCACCGGCTCCACCAGTTCCCCGGTGATCACCGCGATGGGCCGCCGGCTCGTCGCCGAGGGCTGCTCCGCGTACGGCGTGGGTCCCGGTCCCCGCTGGACGGAGGCCGACCGGCGCAGCTACGCGAAGTGGCAGCGCAAGCTCGGGTTCCGCGGCGCCGACGCCGACGGCGTGCCCGGCCGTGCCTCCTGGAACGCCCTGAAGGTCCCGTACACCCGTTGAGGAGTCCGCAGATGTCCGATGCCGCCAAGCGCACGGCGCGCACGATCGTCCAGACCGCCGTGGCCCTCGCCGTCGTCCTGCCGGCCGTCGTCGACGCCTCCGGCATCCCGGCCACCCTCCCCTGGGCCGCCGGGGCGCTCGCCGTCGCGGGCGCGCTGACCCGCGTGATGGCCCTGCCGGCGGTGCAGCGGCTGCTGCCGTCCTGGCTCCGGAGCGAGGAACCGCCCGGCGCCGTTCTCCCGGGGGGCGCCGATGACCGACTCTGACGCGTCCCACCCGGGCGACCCGGTGGCGGTCGCCGTGGAGCTGGAGAGGCTGCGCGGCACGCTGGAGGCCGGTTTCGCCCGCGTCGACGGCTCGCTGGCGCTGCTGGTCCAGCGCCACGACCAGACGGACAAGCAGCTCGCCGACCACGAGGTCCGGCTGGACTCCCTGGAGCGCTCGCGCTGGCCGGTGGCCAGCGTCACCGTCCTGGTGGCGAGCGCCGGCCTGATGCTCACCACCTGGCAGACGCTCGGCCGCTGAACACGCCGGAGGGCGGCCACCCCTCGATCGGGGTGACCGCCCTCCGGTTCAGGCGACTCGCTTACTGGTTGTACGGACCGTAGTCGTAGTCCTCCAGCGGAACGGCCTGGCCGGAGCCCGAGCCGAACGGCGAGTAGTCGATGTCGTCGTAGCCGACGGCCGAGTACATCGCGGCCTTGGCCTCCTCGGTGGGCTCCACCCGGATGTTGCGGTAGCGGGACAGACCCGTACCGGCCGGGATGAGCTTGCCGATGATGACGTTCTCCTTGAGGCCGATGAGGCTGTCGGACTTGGCGTTGATCGCCGCGTCCGTCAGGACTCGGGTCGTCTCCTGGAAGGAGGCGGCCGACAGCCAGGACTCCGTCGCGAGCGAGGCCTTGGTGATGCCCATCAGCTGCGGACGGCCGGAGGCGGGGTGACCGCCCTCGGTGACCACACGACGGTTCTCGGTCTCGAACTTCGACCGCTCGACCAGCTCGCCCGGAAGCAGCTCCGCGTCGCCGGACTCGATGATCGTCACGCGGCGCAGCATCTGCCGGATGATGATCTCGATGTGCTTGTCGTGGATCGACACGCCCTGCGAGTTGTAGACCTTCTGGACTTCGCCGACCAGGTGGACCTGGACCGCGCGCTGACCGAGGATGCGCAGCACGTCGTGCGGGTTGGTGGCACCCACGGTGAGCTTCTGGCCCACCTCGACGTGGTCGCCCTCGCTCACGAGCAGACGGGCACGCTTCGAGATCGGGAACGCCGTCTCGTCGGTGCCGTCGTCCGGAGTGACGACGATCTTCTTGGTCTTCTCGGTCTCCTCGATGCGGACGCGGCCGGCCGCCTCCGAGATCGGGGCGACACCCTTCGGCTGCCGGGCCTCGAAGAGCTCGACGACACGGGGCAGACCCTGGGTGATGTCGTCACCGGCCACACCACCGGTGTGGAAGGTACGCATCGTCAGCTGGGTGCCGGGCTCACCGATGGACTGGGCGGCGATGATGCCGACCGCCTCGCCGATGTCGACCAGCTTGCCGGTGGCGAGCGAACGGCCGTAGCAGAACGCACACGTGCCGACCGCGGACTCACAGGTCAGGACCGAACGGGTCTTGACCTCCTCGACGCCCGCGTTGACCAGGGCGTCGATGAGCACGTCGCCCAGGTCGACGTTGGCCGGCGCGATGACCTTGCCGTCCACGACGACGTCCTCGGCGAGCATCCGCGCGTACACGGAGGTCTCGACGTCCTCGGTCTTGCGCAGGACACCCGTCTCGTCCTTCGCCGCGATCCGCAGCTTCAGACCGCGCTCGGTGCCGCAGTCCTCCTCGCGGATGATCACGTCCTGCGAGACGTCCACCAGACGACGGGTCAGGTAACCCGAGTCGGCGGTGCGCAGGGCGGTGTCGGCGAGACCCTTACGGGCACCGTGCGTCGAGATGAAGTACTCGAGGACGGACAGGCCCTCGCGGAAGGACGCCTTGATCGGACGCGGGATGGTCTCGTTCTTCGCGTTCGACACCAGACCGCGCATACCGGCGATCTGCCGCATCTGCATCATGTTTCCTCGGGCACCCGAGTCAACCATCATGAAGATGGGGTTCGTCTTGGGGAAGTTCGCGTTCATCGCGTCGGCGACCTTGTTGGTGGCCTCCGTCCAGATCGCGATGAGCTCCTGCGTGCGCTCGTCCTTGGTGATCAGACCGCGCTCGTACTGCCGCTGGACCTTCTCGTCGCGCGCCTCGTAGTCGCGGACGATCTCCTTCTTCGCCTCGGGGACGACGACGTCGGAGATGGCCACGGTGACACCGGAACGGGTCGCCCAGTAGAAGCCCGCCGCCTTCAGGTTGTCGAGCGTCGCCGCCACGATGACCTTGGGGTAGCGCTCCGCGAGGTCGTTGACGATCTCGGAGAGCTGCTTCTTGCCCACCGAGTAGTCGACGAACGGGTAGTCCTCGGGCAGCAGCTCGTTGAAGAGCGCGCGGCCCAGGGTGGTGCGCAGGCGGAACGAGTCCCCCTGCTGCCACTCGGGCTCGCCCTCCTCGCGCGCCGGCGGGGTCCAGCCGCGCGGCGGGATGGTGCCCACCGGGAAGCGGATGTCGACCGGCGACTGCAGCGCGAGCTCGCCGGCGTCGAACGCCATGATCGCCTCGGCCGTGGAGCCGAACGCGCGGCCCTCGCCCTTGGTGTCACGCAGCTCGCCGTCGGTGGTCAGGAAGAACAGACCGAGGACCATGTCCTGGGTCGGCATCGTGACCGGGCGGCCGTCGGCCGGCTTGAGGATGTTGTTCGAGGACAGCATCAGGATGCGGGCCTCGGCCTGCGCCTCCGCGGAGAGCGGCAGGTGGACGGCCATCTGGTCACCGTCGAAGTCCGCGTTGAACGCGGTGCAGACGAGCGGGTGGATCTGGATGGCCTTGCCCTCGACCAGCTGCGGCTCGAAGGCCTGGATGCCGAGGCGGTGCAGCGTGGGCGCACGGTTCAGCAGGACCGGGTGCTCCGCGATGACCTCTTCGAGGACGTCGTACACGACCGTGCGGCCGCGCTCGACCATCCGCTTGGCCGACTTGATGTTCTGCGCGTGGTTCAGGTCCACCAGGCGCTTCATCACGAACGGCTTGAAGAGCTCCAGGGCCATGGCCTTCGGCAGACCGCACTGGTGCAGCTTGAGCTGCGGGCCGACGACGATGACGGAACGCGCCGAGTAGTCGACTCGCTTGCCGAGCAGGTTCTGGCGGAAACGGCCCTGCTTGCCCTTCAGCATGTCGCTGAGGGACTTCAGCGGACGGTTGCCGGGGCCCGTCACCGGGCGACCGCGACGGCCGTTGTCGAAGAGGGCGTCGACCGCCTCCTGGAGCATCCGCTTCTCGTTGTTCACGATGATCTCGGGGGCACCGAGGTCGAGCAGGCGCTTCAGGCGGTTGTTGCGGTTGATCACGCGGCGGTACAGGTCGTTCAGGTCGGAGGTCGCGAAGCGGCCACCGTCCAGCTGCACCATCGGACGCAGGTCCGGCGGGATGACCGGCACGCAGTCGAGAACCATGCCCTTGGGGCTGTTCGCGGTCTGCAGGAACGCGGAGACGACCTTGAGGCGCTTGAGCGCGCGGGTCTTCTTCTGGCCCTTGCCGGTGCGGATGATCTCGCGGAGGCGCTCGGCCTCCTCCTCCAGGTCGAAGGACTCCAGGCGCTTCTGCAGCGCCGCGGCGCCCATCGAGCCGTCGAAGTACGTGCCGAAGCGGTCACGCAGCTCGCGGTAGAGGAGCTCGTCGCCCTCCAGGTCCTGGACCTTGAGGTTCTTGAAGCGGGACCAGACCTCGTCCAGACGGTCGATCTCGCGCTGCGCGCGGTCGCGCAGCTGCTTCATCTCGCGCTCGGCACCCTCGCGCACCTTGCGGCGCACGTCGGCCTTGGCGCCCTCGGCCTCCAGCTCGGCGAGGTCGTTCTCGAGCTTCTTGGCGCGGGCCTCCAGGTCGGAGTCGCGACGGTTCTCGATCTGCTGGCGCTCGACGGAGACGTGCGCCTCCAGCGAGGGCAGGTCCCGCGTACGGCGCTCGTCGTCGACGTACGTGATCATGTACGCCGCGAAGTAGATGACCTTCTCGAGGTCCTTCGGGGCGAGGTCGAGCAGGTACCCGAGGCGCGACGGGACGCCCTTGAAGTACCAGATGTGGGTGACGGGAGCGGCCAGCTCGATGTGGCCCATCCGCTCGCGGCGCACCTTGGCGCGGGTGACCTCGACGCCACACCGCTCACAGATGATGCCCTTGAAGCGGACGCGCTTGTACTTGCCGCAGTAGCACTCCCAGTCCCGGGTCGGACCGAAGATCTTCTCGCAGAAGAGTCCGTCCTTCTCGGGCTTGAGCGTGCGGTAGTTGATGGTCTCCGGCTTCTTGACCTCGCCGTGGCTCCACTGACGGATGTCGTCAGCGGTGGCCAGACCGATCCGGAGCTCGTCGAAGAAGTTGACGTCGAGCACTATGCGTCAATCCCTCTCAGGGTTGTAAGGCTTGGGGTCTGATACGGGGGTCCTGGGGCCGGCGGGCCTTGATCGCTCAAGGCCCGCCGAAACTCCCGTCAGACCTCTTCGACGCTGCTCGGCTCGCGCCGGGACAGGTCGATGCCGAGCTCCTCCGCTGCGCGGAAGACGTCCTCGTCGGTGTCGCGCATCTCGATGGACATGCCGTCCGAGGACAGCACCTCCACGTTGAGGCACAGGGACTGCATCTCCTTGATGAGCACCTTGAAGGACTCGGGGATGCCGGGCTCAGGGATGTTCTCGCCCTTGACGATGGCCTCGTAGACCTTCACGCGGCCGGTCACGTCGTCGGACTTGATCGTCAGCAGCTCCTGGAGGGCGTACGCGGCGCCATAAGCCTCCAGCGCCCACACCTCCATCTCACCGAAGCGCTGGCCACCGAACTGGGCCTTACCACCCAGCGGCTGCTGGGTGATCATCGAGTACGGGCCGGTCGAACGCGCGTGGAGCTTGTCGTCGACCAGGTGGTGGAGCTTGAGGATGTACATGTACCCGACGGAGATCGGGTCCGGGAACGGCTCGCCGGAGCGGCCGTCGAACAGCCTCGCCTTGCCGGTCGGGAGCACCATGCGCTCGCCGTCGCGGTTCGGGATGGTGTGGTTGAGCAGACCCGCGAGCTCGTCCTCGCGCGCACCGTCGAAGACCGGGGTGGCGACGTTGGTGCCGGGGGCGACCTTGTCGGCGCCGATCGCCTGGAGGCGCTGCGCCCACTCGTCCGCGAGTCCGGAGACGTCCCAGCCGCGGCTGGCGAGCCAGCCGAGGTGGATCTCCAGGACCTGTCCCGGGTTCATTCGGGACGGGACGCCCAGCGGGTTGAGGATGATGTCGACAGGGGTGCCGTCCTCCAGGAACGGCATGTCCTCGATCGGCAGGATCTTCGAGATGACGCCCTTGTTGCCGTGACGGCCGGCGAGCTTGTCACCGTCGGTGATCTTGCGCTTCTGGGCGACGTAGACGCGGACCAGCTGGTTCACGCCCGGGGGAAGCTCGTCGCCCTCCTCGCGGTCGAAGACGCGCACGCCGATGATCTTGCCGATCTCGCCGTGCGGCACCTTCAGGGAGGTGTCGCGGACCTCACGGGCCTTCTCGCCGAAGATCGCGCGGAGCAGGCGCTCCTCCGGGGTCAGCTCGGTCTCGCCCTTGGGCGTGACCTTGCCGACCAGGATGTCGCCGGCGACGACCTCGGCACCGATGCGGATGATGCCGCGCTCGTCGAGGTCGGCGAGGACCTCCTCGGAGACGTTCGGGATGTCCCGGGTGATCTCCTCGGGGCCCAGCTTGGTGTCACGGGCGTCGACCTCGTGCTCCTCGATGTGGATCGAGGAGAGGACGTCGTCCTGCACGAGGCGCTGCGACAGGATGATCGCGTCCTCGTAGTTGTGGCCCTCCCACGGCATGAACGCCACGAGCAGGTTCTTGCCGAGCGCCATCTCGCCGTCTTCGGTGGCGGGACCGTCGGCGAGGACCTGGCCCTCGACGACGCGGTCGCCCTCGTCCACGACGACCTTCTGGTTCACCGAGGTGCCCTGGTTGGAGCGGGAGAACTTGTGCAGGCGGTACGTGATGTACGTGCCGTCGTCGTTGGCGACCGTGATGTAGTCGGCCGACAGCTCCTGGACGACACCGTCCTTCTCGGCCTTGAGCACGTCGCCGGCGTCGGTGGCGCAGCGGTACTCCATGCCGGTGCCGACGAGCGGGGCCTCCGACTTGATGAGCGGAACGGCCTGGCGCATCATGTTCGCGCCCATGAGGGCGCGGTTGGCGTCGTCGTGCTCCAGGAAGGGGATCATGGCGGTCGCGACCGACACCATCTGGCGCGGCGAGACGTCCATGTAGTCCACGTCCGACGGCTCGACGTAGTCGACCTCGCCGCCGCGCTTGCGGACCAGGACGCGGTTCTCGGAGAAGCGCAGCTCGTCGTCGAGCGCGGCGTTGGCCTGCGCGATGACGAAGCGGTCCTCCTCGTCGGCGGTGACGTAGTCGACCTCGTCGGTGACCTGGCCGTCGACGACCTTGCGGTACGGCGTCTCGATGAAGCCGAACGCGTTGACGCGGCCGTACGAGGCGAGCGAACCGATCAGACCGATGTTCGGGCCTTCGGGGGTCTCGATCGGGCACATGCGTCCGTAGTGGGACGGGTGCACGTCGCGGACCTCGAAGCCGGCCCGCTCGCGGGACAGACCACCGGGACCCAGCGCCGAGAGACGACGCTTGTGCGTCAGGCCCGACAGCGGGTTGTTCTGGTCCATGAACTGCGACAGCTGGCTGGTGCCGAAGAACTCCTTGATGGAGGCGACGACCGGCCGGATGTTGATCAGGGTCTGCGGCGTGATCGCCTCGACGTCCTGCGTGGTCATGCGCTCGCGGACGACGCGCTCCATCCGGGCCAGACCCGTGCGGACCTGGTTCTGGATGAGCTCGCCGACGTTGCGCAGGCGGCGGTTGCCGAAGTGGTCGATGTCGTCGGTCTCGACGACGATCTCGTTGCCGTTCTCGCCGATCGTCTCGGTCTCGCCCGCGTGGAGCTTCACGAGGTACTTGATCGTGGCGATGATGTCGTCGGTGGTGAGGACGCCGGCGTCCAGCGGCTCGTCCGCGCCGAGCTTCTTGTTCACCTTGTAGCGGCCGACCTTCGCGAGGTCGTAGCGCTTCGGGTTGAAGTAGAGGTTCTCGAGCAGCGTCTGAGCGGCCTCGCGGGTCGGCGGCTCGCCCGGGCGCAGCTTGCGGTAGATGTCGAGCAGCGCGTCGTCCTGGCCCTGGGTGTGGTCCTTCTCCAGGGTGGCGCGCATGGACTCGTACTCGCCGAACTCCTGGAGGATCTGCTCGGTGGTCCAGCCGAGGGCCTTCAGGAGGACGGTGACGGACTGCTTGCGCTTGCGGTCGATGCGGACACCGACCAGGTCGCGCTTGTCGATCTCCATCTCCAGCCAGGCACCCCGGGACGGGATGATCTTGGCGGAGAAGATGTCCTTGTCGGACGTCTTGTCGATCGAGGAATCGAAGTAGACGCCCGGCGAGCGGACCAGCTGCGACACCACGACACGCTCGGTGCCGTTGATGACGAAGGTGCCCTTGTTGGTCATGAGCGGGAAGTCGCCCATGAAGACCGTCTGGGACTTGATCTCGCCGGTCTCGTTGTTGGTGAACTCGGCGGTGACGAAGAGCGGGGCGCCGTACGTGAAGTCACGGTCCTTGCACTCGTCGATCGAGTTCTTCGGCGGCTCGAAGCGGTGGTCGCGGAAGGTCAGCGACATCGACCCGGAGAAGTCCTCGATCGGGGAGATCTCCTCGAAGATCTCCTCCAGGCCGGACTTCGTGGGGACGTCCTGTCCCGACTCAAGGGCAGCCTCGACGCGAGCCTTCCAGGCGGCGTTGCCGAGCAGCCAGTCAAAGCTCTCGGTCTGCAGCGCGAGGAGGTTCGGAACCTCGAGGGGCTCCTTGATCTTTGCAAAGGAGATGCGCAGCGGGGCGGTGCTTGCGCCGTTGTTCGTATTGGTCGAGGCGTTGCGCGAGGCGGCCAAGAGGGGGTCCTTCCGAGGGCTCGGACTCACTACGCGCGTACCGGTCCCCAGCAGTGCTTCACGGCAGACGTTTCCTGATATGACCGAAAGGCCAGGTCAGACGGGGTCGGACGGTGAAGCGGATGCGAAGGTATGCCCCTGGTGACGGGCAGGGGGCAGCTAACAGGCAGCGCAAAGGGTCAGTGTAGCCACTTGGCTCACTGATGTCCAGGGCGAGATCTTCGCGACCCTCGTTGCACTCAACTCCGCTGCACCTCGCGCCGTGTGGCGCACCTCGATACTGCCCGTTCCGCCGTCGATCCATGCCTCGGAAACGGATCGTTGTGACGACGCGTCCTGAGAATTGCGCGCTGCGTGCGGTTCGTCAAGGGCTCCCGCTCCGCGAGGCGCACGGCGAAGATCACCATACTCCGCTCCGGGCGGCCCCCAGGACCCCCGCCGCGCCCGTCACCGGGAACGCCGAAAGGCGACCACCCATGTGGATGATCGCCCTTCGGTGCTCCCGCGTTACACGGGAGCGGGAGTCTCAGTGACTCGAAACGGTCTTACTTGACCGTGACGGAGGCACCGGCGGCCTTGAGGGCCTCGGCGGCCTTGTCAGCGGCCTCCTTCGCGACCTTCTCGAGGACCGGCTTCGGGGTGCCGTCGACGAGGTCCTTGGCCTCCTTGAGGCCCAGGGAGGTGAGCTCGCGCACGACCTTGATGACCTGGATCTTCTTGTCGCCGGCACCCTCGAGGATGACGTCGAACTCGTCCTGCTCCTCGGCGGCGGCGGCGGCGTCGCCACCACCCTGGGCCGGACCGGCAACGGCGACGGCCGCGGCGGCGGTGACGTCGAACTTCTCCTCGAAGGCCTTCACGAACTCGGAGAGCTCGATGAGGGTCATCTCCTCGAACTGGGCGAGGAGGTCGTCCTGAGAGAGCTTCGCCATGATGGGCGATCCTTCCAACTAATTCGGCAGGTGCCGGATGTGTGTAGAGGCGGGCGTAACGGCCCGCTGCGACCCGCGCGCTAGGCGGCGCGGATCAATGCGCGAGCCGAATTACTCGGCACCGCCCTGCTCGGCGAGCTTGACGCGAAGCGCCTCCGCGGTGCGGACGAACTTCGACGGCAGCGCCTGGAAGAGCGAGGCAGCCTGGGACTGCTTGCCCTTGAACGCGCCGGCCAGCTTGCTGAGCAGAACCTCGCGGGACTCGAGGTCCGCGAGCTTCTTGATCTCATCGGCGGAGAGCGCCTTGCCATCAAGGACACCGCCCTTGATGATGAGATTCGGGTTCTCCTTGGCGAAGTCACGCAGGCTCTTCGCCGACTCCACCGGGTCACCGGTGATGAAGGCGACCGCGGTCGGACCAGCGAAGTGCTCGTCCAGCGCGGTGATCCCGGCCTGGTTGGCCGCAATCTTGGTCAGCGTGTTCTTCACCACGGCGTACTGGGCGTTCTCACCGAGCGAACGACGCAGCGTCTTGAGCTGCGACACGGTGAGACCCCGGTACTCGGTCAGCACGGCGGCGTTCGAGCTGCGGAACTGGTCCTCAAGCTCGGCCACCGCGGCAGCCTTGTCGGGCCTTGCCATAGAGCGTCGGCCTCCTTCCGGGTGATGAGGACCGCTCAGAAGGGGCTGACAAGACAAAACGCCCCGGCGCAGGCGCTCGGGGCTCAGCTCGACCGCGTCACGAGGACCCGGGAACTCTTCCACAATCACCTGCGCGGGTCGTTCGCGTCTCAGCGAATCCTTCGGCCACCGCGCCTTGACGGCACAGCGACGACCAGCGGTCTTTGGCTTCTGTGGAAGAGTACGCGACCGGGTCGGCCGGGGGCAAATCAGCCCCGGCCACGGCTTCCGGCGAGCTTCTTCAGGAGTTCCGCGACGCCGAAGGTGTCGCCGGCGGCCGGGGCCTTGGCGTCGGTCCGGGCGCCGTAGCGGGTGTAGGTCGTGGTGAGCTTCGTCAGCGCCCCGCCGGCCTCGGTCGTGAGGACCGTGCGCACCGGGCGCCCGTCCGCGCCGATCCAGGCCTCCAGCTTCCTGCCTCCCGGGAGCTCCCCCTCGTAGCCCTGCGCCCCGGCGTCGGTTCCCCTGGCGGGGCCGAGGTGCTTCAGCGTCGGCGAACCGGCGAGGAGGCCGAGTTCCTCGGCCGGGTTCTGGTTCACGCCGCTGAGGCCGGCGGTCAGCTGGGTCGCGAGGCCGTCCTCCGCGCCCGCTTCCGCGGGGTCGACCTTCATCCAGCGCTTGCCGCCCGTCTGCGCGGTCTGCGCGGCGCCCACGTCCATGTAGGTGATCCCGCCGACCGTGATCACGCGCGTCTCGACCGGGGCGCCGGGAACGGCGGCCAGGTACGTCGAGTCGGTGACCTTGAGGTCCGCGACCGGGGGCTTCCAGCTCCGGACGCCGGTGAACGTGCTGCTGCCGGGCGCCTGGCCCCCGCTCACCACGACGCGCGTCTGCACCTCGGCGCCCCCGGCCTCGGCGGTCTTCCCGGACGCGGCCCGTACGGCCTTCGCGGCCTCCTCGCGGCTCTGCGTGTCCGGCGTCGCGGACGCGGACGCCGACGCGGAGCCGGACGCCTTCGCGCCTCCGCCGTCCTCGCACCCCACGACGCCCGCCGCGACGGCCACGGCCGCCAGGACGGCGGCCGCGCGCTTCCGTACGGACCCGTTCATGCGTTCCCCCACCTCTCGTTCCCCCTCATGATCGGAACTCTGCGGCCCCGAACGTAACAAAGAACCGGCCCCCGCTCCTCCGAGGAGGTGCGGGGGCCGGTGACCACTCAGTGAACCCGGGGGGTTCAGACCGCGGCCGGGTCCTCCTCGACGAGGAGGTTGCGGGTGCGGTTGGAGTCCAGCGGGATGCCGGGGCCCATCGTCGTCGTCAGGGTCGCCTTCTTGATGTAGCGGCCCTTGGCGGCGGACGGCTTCAGACGGAGGATCTCCTCCAGGGCCGCGGCGTAGTTCTCGACCAGCTTCGTCTCGTCGAAGGAGACCTTGCCGATGATGAAGTGCAGGTTCGAGTGCTTGTCGACGCGGAACTCGATCTTGCCGCCCTTGATGTCGTTGACGGCCTTCGCGACATCGGGGGTGACGGTGCCGACCTTGGGGTTCGGCATGAGACCACGCGGGCCGAGGACGCGGCCGAGGCGGCCGACCTTGCCCATGAGGTCCGGGGTGGCCACCACGGCGTCGAACTCGTTCAGGCGGTTGCCCTTGGAGATCTCGTCGATGAGCTCGTCGGAGCCGACGATGTCGGCGCCCGCGGCGATCGCGGCCTCGGCACGGTCACCGGTCGCGAAGACCAGGACCCGGGCGGTCTTGCCGGTGCCGTGCGGAAGGTTCACGGTGCCACGGACCATCTGGTCGGCCTTGCGCGGGTCGACACCCAGGCGGAAGGCGACCTCGACGGTGCCGTCGAACTTCGTGGTGGCGGTGTCCTTGGCGAGACGGACGGCCTCGAGGGGAGCGTAGTTCCGCTCGCGGTCGACCTTGGCGTCCGCGCCGCGGAGAGCCTTGCTGCGCTTCACTTCTTCTCCTGTGGAGTTGCGCCACACGGCTCGGCCGCGTGGCAGGTGTGGAGTCGTGGTGGGGGCCAGCGCCTGACCCTCCCACTGGTCACGAGGGGGGTGATCAGCCCTCGACCGTGATGCCCATGGAACGGGCCGTGCCGGCGATGATCTTCGACGCGGCGTCCAGGTCGTTGGCGTTCAGGTCGGGCAGCTTGACCGAGGCGATCTCGCGGACCTGGGCGGCCGTGAGCTTGGCGACCTTGGTCTTGTGCGGCTCGCCGGAGCCCTTGTCCACACCAGCGGCCTTGAGGATCAGCTTCGCGGCCGGCGGAGTCTTGGTGATGAAGGTGAAGGAACGGTCCTCGTAGACCGTGATCTCCACCGGCACGACCATGCCACGCTGCGACTCGGTCGCGGCGTTGTAGGCCTTGCAGAACTCCATGATGTTGACGCCGTGCTGACCCAGCGCGGGGCCGACCGGCGGGGCCGGGTTGGCCGCGCCGGCGTTGATCTGGAGCTTGATAAGCCCCGTGACCTTCTTCTTCTTGGGAGGCATTGCTCTCTCCGGGTCCTAGTGAGAGTGTTCAGCCCGCCGTCCGGTCGTCCGGACGCAGGCATACCGCACCACGATAACGGGTATGGAAGCGCGGCTAAAAACCGAGCAGGTCAGAGCCTCTCCCGCGAGCGGGGAAACCCCCCGCGAGAGCCGCTCTGACCTGGTCGGAAAACCGTGGGGTCAGTTCTTCTGGATCTGGTCGAAGCTGAGCTCGACCGGGGTCTCGCGACCGAAGATCTCGACGAGGCCCTTGACCTTCTTCGAGTCGGCGTTGATCTCGTTGATCGTGGCCTGGAGGGTCGCGAAGGGGCCGTCGGTGACGGTGACCGAGTCGCCGACCTCGAAGTCCAGGACCTGGACCTCCAGCTTGCGGGCCGGAGCCGGCTTCCCCTCGGCCTCGGCGGCCTCGCGGGCGGCCTTCTCCTCGGCCTCCGGGGCGAGCATCTTGACGATCTCGTCCAGGGTCAGCGGGTACGGGTCGTAGGCGTTGCCCACGAAGCCGGTGACGCCGGGGGTGTTGCGGACGACGCCCCAGGACTCGTTCGTCAGGTCCATGCGGACGAGCACGTAGCCGGGGAGCTTGTTCTGCTTGACGTTCTTCCGCTCGCCGCCCTTGATCTGGACGATCTCTTCCTCGGGGACCTCGGCCTGGTAGATGAAGTCCTCGACGTTGAGCGAGACGGCGCGCTGCTCCAGGTTGGCCTTCACGCGCTTCTCGTAACCCGCGTAGGTGTGGATGACGTACCACTCGCCGGGCAGGGTGCGCAGTTCCTCGCGGAGGGCGGCGACGGGGTCGACCGGCTCGGTCTCCTCCGCGGCGGCCTCGTCCTCGTCGCCCTCGGCGGCCTCCGGGGCCTCGGAGGACTCGTCCTCGCCGGCCTCGGTGTCGTCGCCGGCCTCGGCGGTCTCGACGGTCTCGGCGGCCTCCGCCTCGTCGTCGCCGGACTGGTCGTCCCCGGCGTCGGGGGCGGCTTCCTCGGCGGCCTCGCCCGCGGTGTCGTCAGCAGCGTCGGCCTGGTCCTCGTCGGCGGCCTCGACGATGTCCAGCTCGTCCTCGACGGACTCGGACTCGAAGGCGTCGTTCAGGTTCGCGTCAGACACGGTGGCTGCTTCTTCCTGCGATACAGATGGGGTGGAACAAAAAGTCAGCCGAAGACGTACTTGACTGCTTCCTGGAAGCCATAGTCAATCACGGTGACAAGGCCGATCATGATGACGACGAAGACGATCACCACAGTGGTGTACGTCGACAGCTGGCTGCGCGTGGGCCAGACGACCTTGCGGAGTTCCGCGATGATCTGGCGGTAGAAAAGCGCGAGACGGCCCAGGGGGCCCTTCTTGCCGCGCTTTCCGCCCTTACGGGACTTCTTCTTCGACTCTGCGGTCTCGTCGTCGGCATCAGGCATGTCGATGGAGCCTACGGCGTCCGTCACGATCTCTCACCTGATTCCGGGTCGGCCGTGCCGCGCCCGGGTGGAGCCGCACGGCGGTGCAATGAAGTACGTACATGCGCACAACACCTGGCGGTGTGTGTAGCAGGGCCGGAGGGACTTGAACCCCCAACCGCCGGTTTTGGAGACCGGTGCTCTACCAATTGAGCTACGACCCTTTGTCGGTACCCCCCAACCTACCGCATCGTGAGATGTGGTTCGGCGCGGGCCAACGAGCAGTGAGCATACGTGGTGATGGGCCCCTACGTCGAACAGAAAGCGCCCGGAAGGCGCGTCGGACCACCGGGGAACGCGCGTACGACCGGGAATGACCGTTCCTGTCCGGTCCGTGAAACCTGTGTGTCCGGGCCCGAAGCGGTCTGGGACGATGGGCCGCATGAGCGCTGCTACCCCTCCCACCGAGCGTCGGGTCTCCGCCCGGATCGGTGCGATCTCCGAGTCCGCCACCCTCGCCGTCGACGCCAAGGCCAAGGCCCTCAAGGCCGCCGGACGTCCGGTGATCGGTTTCGGCGCCGGCGAGCCCGACTTCCCGACCCCGGACTACATCGTCGAGGCCGCCGTCGAGGCCTGCAAGAACCCGAAGTACCACCGCTACACGCCGGCCGGCGGCCTGCCCGAGCTGAAGGCCGCCATCGCCGCCAAGACGCTGCGCGACTCCGGCTACGAGGTCGACGCCTCCCAGGTCCTGGTGACCAACGGCGGCAAGCAGGCGATCTACGAGGCCTTCGCCGCGATCCTCGACCCGGGCGACGAGGTCATCGTCCCGGCGCCGTACTGGACCACGTACCCCGAGTCGATCCGGCTCGCGGGCGGCGTCCCGGTGGAGGTCGTGGCCGACGAGACGACCGGCTACCGGGTCTCGGTGGAGCAGCTGGAGGCGGCCCGCACGGAGAAGACCAAGGTCGTCCTCTTCGTCTCCCCCTCCAACCCGACCGGCGCGGTCTACAGCGAGGCGGACGCCGAGGCGATCGGCCGCTGGGCCGTCGAGCACGGCCTGTGGGTCCTGACGGACGAGATCTACGAGCACCTGGTCTACGGCGACGCGAAGTTCACCTCGCTGCCGGCGATCGTGCCCGAGCTGCGCGACAAGTGCGTCGTGGTCAACGGCGTGGCGAAGACGTACGCGATGACGGGCTGGCGCGTCGGGTGGATCGTGGGCCCGAAGGACGTCGTGAAGGCCGCCACGAACCTCCAGTCGCACGCCACGTCCAACGTGAGCAACGTCGCGCAGGTCGCCGCGCTCGCCGCCGTCTCCGGGAACCTGGACGCGGTCGCGGAGATGCGCACGGCCTTCGACCGGCGCCGCAGGACGATCGTGCGGATGCTGAACGAGATCGAGGGCGTGTACTGCCCGACGCCCGAGGGCGCGTTCTACGCGTACCCGTCGGTGAAGGGGCTCCTCGGCAAGGAGATCCGCGGCAAGCGCCCGCGGACCTCGGTCGAGCTGGCCGCCCTGATCCTGGACGAGGCCGAGGTCGCGGTCGTCCCGGGCGAGGCCTTCGGCACCCCGGGCTACCTGCGCCTCTC
The DNA here is from genome assembly GCF_055562975.1 of Streptomyces sp. NPDC014907. NCBI lineage: Bacteria > Bacillati > Actinomycetota > Actinomycetes > Kitasatosporales > Streptomycetaceae > Streptomyces > Streptomyces sp. NPDC014907. The sequence continues at coordinate 1,037,622 of NZ_JBVHEG010000001.1, forward strand.
GTACGCGCTCGGTGACGAGGACCTGGTGGAGGGCGTGTCCCGCGTCCAGAAGCTCCTCGCGGAGGCGGCGGAGTAGCGGCGGTCCCCGGGAGGCCGGGAGCAGATACCGAATTCGGTACCTGCTCCCGCTCCCGGCCCCGGGAGGTCCGGGCCCCGGTTCTTCGGAACCGGGGCCCGTTTCTGCGTTCGGACGGGCCCCGATCGGGGAAAGCGGGTGTCCACAGCCATTCGAGTACGGCAGGATCGATCGATGCTGGCCTTTTCAGAGGGGCACCCCCCGAACCGCCCGAACGATTCCCGCGACCTCACCCTGTTGCCCAAGGCCCATCTGCACCTGCACTTCACCGGTTCGATGCGGCCCGCGACGCTGATCGAACTGGCCGACAAGTACGGCGTGCACCTCCCCGAGGCGCTGAGCGGCGGTACGCCTCCCAAGCTGCGGGCGACCGACGAACGCGGCTGGTTCCGCTTCCAGCGGCTCTACGACATCGCCCGCTCCTGCCTGCGCACCCCGGAGGACATCCGGCGGCTGGTCCGCGAGGCGGCCGAGGAGGACGTCAGGGACGGGTCGGGGTGGCTGGAGATCCAGGTCGACCCCACCTCGTACGCCCCGCACCTCGGCGGGCTCATCCCGGCGCTCGAAGTCATCCTGGACGCGGTGGAGTCGGCGTCCCGGGACACCGGTCTGGGGATGCGGGTCCTGGTGGCCGCGAACCGGATGAAGCACCCCCTGGACGCCCGCACGCTGGCCCGGCTCGCGGTGCGGTTCGCGGACCGGGGCGTGGTGGGCTTCGGGCTGTCCAACGACGAACGGCGCGGCATGGCGCGCGACTTCGACCGGGCGTTCGCGATCGCCCGGGACGGCGGGCTGCTGGCGGCCCCGCACGGCGGCGAGCTGGCGGGACCGGCCTCGGTGCGGGACTGCCTGGACGACCTGCGGGCGTCGCGGGTCGGCCACGGGGTGCGGGCGGCGGAGGACCCGCGCCTGCTGCGGAGGCTCGCCGAACGCGGGGTGACCTGCGAGGTCTGCCCCGCCTCGAACGTGGCCCTCGGGGTGTACGAGAAGCACGAGGACGTACCGCTGCGGACCCTCTTCGAGGCGGGCGTGCCGATGGCGCTGGGCGCGGACGACCCGCTGCTCTTCGGGTCGCGGCTCGCGGCGCAGTACGAGATCGCCCGGCGGCACCACGGGTTCACGGACGCGGAGCTGGCGGAGCTGGCCCGGCAGTCGGTGCGGGCCTCGGCGGCGCCGGAGGGCGTCCGGGCGAAGCTGCTGGCGGGCATCGACGACTGGCTGGCAGCGCCCGCGGAGTGAGGCGGCGCGGGGACGGTACGGTCCGGCGGGGCCCGCCGGGGCCGCTCAGACCCGCCCGAGCTCCACGCCCACCATCACGGGCTCGTTGACCAGGGTGATCCCGAACGCCTCGCGCACGCCCGCGACGACCTCGCGGGCGAGCGCCAGCAGGTCCTCGGTGGTCGCCCCGCCCCGGTTGGTGAGGGCGAGGGTGTGCTTGGTGGAGATGCGGGCGGGCCCGGTGCCGTACCCCTTGGTGAACCCGGCGCGGTCGATCAGCCAGGCGGCGGAGGTCTTGAAGCCGTCGCCCGCGGGGAAGGCCGGCGGGACGACGTCCGCGCCGAGCCGTTCGGCCACGCGCGCGAGGAACGCCTCGTACGCGTCGGCCGTGAGGATCGGGTTGGTGAAGAAGGAGCCCGCCGACCAGGTGTCGTGGTCCTCCGGGTCCAGGACCATGCCCTTGCCCGCGCGCAGCTTCAGGACGGTCTCGCGGGCCCGGTCGAGCGGGACGCGGTCGCCCGCCCCGACGCCGAGGGCGCGGGCGGTCTCGGCGTACTTGACCGGCGCGGAGAGCCCGCCGGCGTCCTCCAGGCCGAAGCGGACGCGCAGCACGACGTACCGCTCGGGGTGTTCCTTGAAGAGGCTGTGCCGGTACGAGAAGGCGCACTCGGCGTTGGTCAGGGTGACCGTCTCGCGCGCGGTCCGGTCGTACGCGACGACCTCGGTGACGGTGGCGGAGACGTCCTGCCCGTACGCGCCGACGTTCTGGATCGGGGTGGCGCCGGCCGAGCCGGGGATGCCGGCCAGGCACTCGATCCCGGCGAGCCCGGCCTCGACGGTCCGCGCCACGGCGTCCGTCCAGACCTCCCCGGCGGCCAGCTCCAGACGGGTCCCGCGGAGGGAGAAGCCGGTGGTGGCGATCCGGAGCGCGGTGCCGTCGAACCCCTTGTCCCCGATGACCAGGTTGGAGCCGCCGCCGATGACCAGCAGCGGCGTCCCGGCGTCGTCGGCCTCGCGGACGGCCGCGACCACCTCGTCGTCGGTGGTGGCGGTGACGAGGCGGGCGGCGGGGCCGCCGAGGCGGAAGGTGGTGAGGGGGGCGAGGGGGGCGTCGTTGAGTACGTGCACGGGCTCAAGAGTACTTTTCTCGACTGCCACAGTAGAAAAGTGACAGCCCGGCGCCGTCGGACGCCGGGCTCTCGTACACGTCTCTCAGGCGAGCCGCACCACGGCCCGGCTCATCCCGAGCACCTTCTGGCCGGCGCTGGTCGCCGTGAGGTCCACGCGCACCAGGCCGTCGTCCAGCTTGGCGGCGACCTTGGCCGCGACCTCGATCAGGGCGCCGGTGTCGTCGTCCGGGACGACGACGGGCTTGGTGAAGCGGACGCCGTACTCGACGACGGCGGCGGGGTCGCCGGCCCAGTCGGTGACGACGCGGACCGCCTCGGCCATGGTGAACATGCCGTGGGCGATGACGTCGGGGAGGCCGACCGCGACCGCGAACCTCTCGTTCCAGTGGATGGGGTTGAAGTCCCCGGAGGCGCCGGCGTACCGGACGAGGGTGGCACGGGTCACCGGGAAGGTCCGCGCGGGCAGCTCGGTGCCGACCTCGACCTCGTCGTAGGCGATCTTCGCGGTCATGGTCAGACCCCCTCGGGCGCGCGGGAGACGAGCTTGGTCCAGGCGGTGACGACGTGCTCGCCGGTCTCGTCGTGGACCTCGCCGCGGATGTCCAGGACGTCGTTGCCGGCGAGGGACTTGATCGCCTCGATGGTGGAGGTGACCGAGAGCCGGTCCCCGGCCCGTACGGGGCGGGTGTAGGCGAACTTCTGGTCGCCGTGGACGACCCGGCTGTAGTCGAGGCCGAGCTGCGGGTCCTCGACGACCTGCCTGGCCGCCTTGAACGTGATGGAGAACACGAAGGTGGGCGGGGCGATCACGTCGGGATGGCCGAGCGCCTTCGCCGCCTCCGGGTCGGTGTAGGCGGGGTGGGCGTCCCCGATCGCCTCGGCGAACTCGCGGATCTTCTCGCGGCCGACCTCGTAGGGCGGGGTGGGCGGATAGGTCCGGCCCACGAAGGACTGGTCGAGCGCCATGGACTCGCTACCTCCTGCTGGATCTCTGGATCTGTTGCCGATGAAACCACGGTGGACAAACGACACGAGGCCGCCCCCTGACGGGGACGGCCTCGTGTACGAGCCTGAATCAGCGCGTCTCGCGGTGCGCGGTGTGCGAGTTGCAGCGGGGGCAGTGCTTCTTCATCTCAAGACGGTCCGGGTTGTTACGCCGGTTCTTCTTGGTGATGTAGTTCCGCTCCTTGCACTCCACGCAGGCCAGCGTGATCTTCGGGCGGACGTCGGTGGCAGCCACGTGAGTGCTCCTTGGACGGACGGTTGGACGGATGAACGCATAAAAGGGTAGCCGATCGAAGGACCGACCCCACAATCGGCTACCGTGTGTAGCGGTGACCGGACTTGAACCGGTGACACAGCGATTATGAGCCGCTTGCTCTACCGACTGAGCTACACCGCTTTGATGATCCGGAGCCCGCCCGAAGGCGGGTCCTTCTCACCAGAGCCCCAATACGGAATCGAACCGTAGACCTTCTCCTTACCATGGAGACGCTCTACCGACTGAGCTATTGGGGCGAGCGAGGAAGACATTACACGCTCTCCCGCCCATCACCCAAATCCGTTTCCCCGGGCCCGCCCGGGTGCCCCCACCAGGCGTCCCGTACGCCACACGTGCCCTCGTCGGACCGGCCGTCGCGCTTCTCCGCGAAGGCCGCTCCCGGCCCCTCTAGGCTCGGCCCACGCCGCGTGGTCCTGATCCCGAGAAGTGCCGAGGAGCCCGATGCCGGCCGACAGCACGCAGTCCCCGCCGCCCGGGGAGGAGACCGGCGGCCCGGCCCCGCTCCTGCTCTCGCACGCGCGCCTCACGGACGGGCGGACCGTGGACGTACGGCTCGCCGGCGGACGGATCGAGGCCGTCGGCACCGCCGGCAGCCTCGCCCCCGCCGGCCCGGGCGCCCGGATCGACCTCACCGGCTACCTGCTGCTGCCCGCCCCGGCCGAGCCCCACGCCCACGCCGACACCGCGCTCACCGCCGACTCCCCCGGCCCCCTCTCGTACGCCTCCGGGGAGGTGCGGCGCCGGGCCACGGAGGCCGCGCTGCTCCAGCTCGGACACGGCGCGACCGCGCTCCGCGCGCACGTGGGGATCGGGGACGCCCGCGGGCTCGGCCCCCTGGAGGCGGTGCTCCGGGCCCGGCGTTCGCTGCACGGGCTCTGCGCGCTGACCACCGTCGCCGTCCCCGGGCGGCTCACCGGGGCGGCGGGCGCGGACGGGCGCGCGCTGCTGCGGGACGCGGTGCGGACGGGCGCGGACGCGGTCGGCGGCCGGCCGGACCTCGACCCGGACCCGGCGGGGTACGCGGAGGCGGTCCTGGAGGTGGCGGCGGAACACGGCGTACCGGTGGACCTGCACACCGACGGGGACGATCCGGCCTGGCTCGCGCGGTTCGCGGCGATGGCCGGCGGGCTGCGGGCCGGGGTGGCGGTCGGCCCGTGCGCGGGGCTCGGGCGGCTCCCTCCCGACGTGGCGGGCCGGGCGGCGGACCGGCTGGCGGCGGCCGGGGTGACGGCGGTGTGCCTGCCGCAGGGCGGCTGCGGGGGGACGGGGACGCGGGGCGGGGCGCCGGCGCGCCTGCTGCGGTCGGCCGGGGTGCGGACGGCGGCCGGGAGCGGGGCGCTGCGGGACGCGTCCTGCCCGGTGGGGCGCGGGGACCCGCTGGAGGCGGCGTACCTCCTCGCCTCGCTGGGCGGGTTCTCGCCGGAGGAGGCGTACGGGGCGGTGGGCACGGAGGCGCGGGCGGTGCTCGGGCTGCCGGAGGTGCGGGTGGAGGCGGGCTTCCCGGCGGAGCTGCTGGCGGTGCGGGGCGAACGGCTCGCGGGCGTGCTGTCCCTCGCGTACAGCCGGATCGTGGTGCACCGGGGGCGGGTCGTGGCGCGGACGAGCGCGGTGCGGGAGTACCGCGACCCGGCGGCGGCGCTCGGCCTGCCGCGGCAGGCGCGCCCGGAACGGCCGCCCGGGCCGGGGAGCCCTCCGGCCGGTCCCGTCGTACGGTCGTGAGTATGCGCATCGTCATCGCTGGAGGACACGGACAGATCGCCCTGCGCCTGGAGAGGCTGCTCTCGGCGGCCGGGCACGAACCGGTGGGGATCGTCCGCCGGGCGGAACAGGCCGCCGACCTGCGGGAGGCGGGCGCCGAGCCCGTCGTCCTGGACCTGGAGTCGGCGTCGGCCGAGGAGGTCGCGGACGTCCTGCGGGGCGCCGACGCGGCCGTCTTCGCCGCGGGCGCGGGCGCGGGGAGCGGCGCGGACCGCAAGGAGACGGTGGACCGGGGCGCCGCGGTGCTCTTCGCGGACGCGGCGGAGCTGGCGGGGGTGCGGCGGTACGTCGTCGTCTCCTCGATGGGCGCGGACGCGTCCCACCCGGGGGACGGGATCTTCGACGCGTACCTGCGGGCCAAGGGCGCGGCGGACGACGAGATCCGCTCCCGCGCGGCCCTGGACTGGACGATCCTGCGCCCCGGCGCCCTCACGGACGACCCGGGCACGGGCCTGGTCCGCCTGGAGGCCCGCACCGGCCGGGGCGGGGTCCCCCGGGACGACGTGGCGGCGGTCCTCGCCGAACTCCTCGACACCCCGGCGACGTCCGGCCTCACCCTGGAACTGGTCTCGGGGTCGGTCCCGCTCTCGGTCGCGGTACGCGCGGTGGCCGGGAACTGACCCCGGCGGGAGCCTCGGAACCGGAGAAAACGAAGAAGGTCCCCGGCGCGAACACCGGGGACCTTCTCGTCGCGTGGCGGCGCCAGGATTCGAACCTGGGTAGGCTAAGCCGACGGATTTACAGTCCGCTCCCATTGGCCACTCGGGCACACCGCCATGGGATCGTCGCCCGTCGGACCCGCCTTCCGGCGGTTCTCCCTGGCAACGACGTAAACAATACCCGATCCCCGGGGGTGGTCCGCCACCGGGTTGATCAGCGGTTCGGGCCCCGGCTCACCCCCTAGGCTTTGCGCTGTACCCCACAGCATCCGAGCAAGGAGCCACGAGTCATGGCCGACTCCAGTTTCGACATCGTCTCCAAGGTCGAGCGGCAGGAGGTCGACAACGCCCTCAACCAGGCCGTGAAGGAGATCTCGCAGCGCTACGACTTCAAGGGAACCAACGCCTCGATCTCCTGGTCGGGCGAGAAGATCCTGATGCAGGCGAACGGCGAGGAGCGCGTCCTGGCGATCCTCGACATCTTCCAGTCCAAGCTGATCAAGCGCGGGATCTCGCTCAAGTCGCTGGACGTCGAGGGCGAGCCGCAGCTGTCCGGCAAGGAGTACAAGCTCTTCGCGTCGGTCACCGAGGGCATCTCGCAGGAGAACGCGAAGAAGGTCGCGAAGACCATCCGGGACGAGGGCCCCAAGGGCGTCAAGGCCCAGGTGCAGGGCGACGAGCTGCGGGTCAGCTCGAAGAGCCGGGACGACCTCCAGGCCGTGCAGGCGCTCCTCAAAGGCAAGGACTTCGACTTCGCGATCCAGTTCGTGAACTACCGCTAGCGGGTCCCTCCGCGGCCGGAGGACGCGTCGGAGGCACGGCGCCGGGGACGACGGACGCCGTGCCTCCGTGCGTTTCCGGGGCCGGCCGCGTGGGAGGCTGGGGGGATGTCGTCCGACCGCACGATTCCCGACACCCGGTACGCCCCGGCCGAGTTGGTGCCGCTCGGGGGCGACGAGGCCTTCCGCGGCGCGGACGCCGGGACGGTGCTGGACTTCTGGCGCTACGCGATGCCCGACCTCCGGACCAATACCACGCGGGGCCTGCTCGCGGAGTTCCTGGTCCACCGCGCGGTGGGCGCGGTGCGGCGCAACGCGGAGTGGGACAGTTTCGACGTCCTCTCGCCGGACGGGCTGAGGATCGAGGTGAAGACGAGCGCCTACCTCCAGGCCTGGGGGCAGGCCCGGCTGTCGGACATCCGCTTCTCCCGCCTGCGCGGACGCACCTGGACCGCCGGGGACGGCGTCTCCGGGGCGCGGTCCTACAACGCCGACGTCTACGTCTTCGCCCTCCACACCGCGCGCACCCACGCCGACTACGACCCGCTCGACGTCGGCCAGTGGCACTTCCACGTCGCTTCCCGCGCCCTCGTGGAGGCCACCGGGCAGGCCAGTCTGGGGCTGGCCGCCGTGCGCCGGATCTGCGGCGAACCCGTCGGCCACGAGGAGCTGGCGGCCCGGATCGCCGCCTGCGGCGGCCGGTCACGCCCGTAGGGGCGGAGCCGGCGGCGTTCGGCGGCGCGGGGGCGGGCCGCTTGCGCGGGCCGGGGCGAGAGCCGTGTCCGAATCCCGCCAGCTCCGCCGCCCGCGGCCCCGCACACTGGGTCGTGGAAGACCCGTGCGGGAGAGGAACCAGTCATGACCGTGTATGCGTACGTCGACGGCCCCCTGGGCGAGATGCTGCTCGTCGGGCGGCCCGCCGCCGGGGGCCGTACCGTGCTGTGCTCGCTGTCCCTGCCGGGGCAGAAGGGCGCCGCCGGGGTCGGGGCCGGCTGGACGCACGCGCCCGGCGCCTTCGAGGAGGCCGCCGGGCAGCTGCGCGAGTACTTCGCGGGCGACCGGGACCGGTTCGACCTGCCGTACGCCGAGAGCGGCACGGCGTTCCAGCGGCGCGTCTGGGAGGCCCTGGAGGAGATCCCGTACGGGACGACCGTCTCCTACGGGGAGATCGCCCGGCGGGTGGGCTCCTCCGGTGCCGGGGTGCGGGCCGTGGGCACCGCGATCGGGCGCAATCCGCTGCTCGTGGTGCGGCCCTGCCACCGGGTGATCGGGGCCGACGGGGCCCTGCGCGGGTACGCCGCCGGGATCGAGCGCAAGGAGCGGCTGCTGGGCCTGGAGGGGGCCCTGGTGTGACCGGGGAGCTCTTTCCCCGGGAACGGGCCGTCGTCGCGCCCGGGGCCGTGCACGTGCCCGGGTGGCTGCCGTTCCCGCGGCAGCGGGAGCTGGTGGACGCCTGCCGGGCGTGGGGGCGCGGGCCGGTGCCCTACCGGCACACCGTGCTGCCGGGCGGGGGCGTCATGTCGGTGCGGTCGCTGTGCCTGGGGCGGCAGTGGGTGCCGTACCGGTATCTCGACGCCGTCGGGGAACCGCTGCCGGACTGGCTGGTCTCGCTCGGACGGGAGGCCGTCGCCGAGGCCTGCGGGGAGCACGGCGGCTTCGCGCCCGACACCGCCCTGGTGAACTTCTACGCGCCCGGGGCGCACATGGGGATGCACCAGGACCGGGAGGAGCGCTCCGGCGCGCCGGTGGTGTCGCTGAGCCTCGGGGACCGGTGCGTGTTCCGCTTCGGGAACGAGGAGAACCGGGGGCGGCCGTACCGGGACGTCGAGCTGGCCTCCGGGGACCTGTTCGTGTTCGGCGGTCCGTCGCGGTGGGCGCACCACGGGGTGCCCCGGGTGTTCCCGGGGACGGCCGAGCCCGCCCTCGGGCTGCGGGGGCGGCTCAACATCACCCTGCGGGAGACCGGGCTCCGGTAGCCCGGTCAGCGGCCCTGCGGGACGTGGACGCCCGTGGCGCGGTCCGTGGGGACGATCTCCTTGCCCAGGGGCAGCAGCGAGACCGGGATCAGCTTGAAGTTCGCGACGCCGAGCGGGATGCCGATGACGGTCAGGCAGAGGACGATGCCGGTGGTGACGTGGCCGAGGGCCAGCCACCAGCCGGCGAGGACCAGCCACAGGACGTTCCCCACGCAGGAGGGCGCGCCCGCGTCGCGGCGGTCGACGACCGTCTTGCCGAAGGGCCACAGGGCGTACGCGCCGATGCGGAAGGCGGCGAGCCCGAAGGGGATGCCGATGACCGTGACGCAGAGCAGGACGCCCGCGAGCAGGTAGCCGAGGAACATCCAGAAGCCGCACAGGACCAGCCATATGACGTTCAGGATCGTCTTCACGGGCGTCGGCCTGCCATCTCTTCGAGCCGGGCGATGCGTTCGGCCATCGGCGGGTGGGTGGAGAACATCCGGGACAGGCCCTGGCCGGGACGGAACGGGTTCGCGATCATCATGTGGCTCGCGGTCTCGATCCGGGGCTCGGGCGGCAGCGGGAGCTGCTTGGTGCCCGCCTCCAGCTTCCGCAGGGCGCCCGCCAGGGCGAGCGGGTCGCCGGTGAGCTGGGCTCCGGAGGCGTCGGCCTCGTACTCCCGGGAGCGGGAGATCGCGAGCTGGATGACCGAGGCGGCGATCGGGCCGAGGATCATGACCAGCAGCATGCCGAGCAGTCCGGGCCCCTCGTCGTCGTTGGAGCGGCCGACGGGGATCAGCCAGGCGAAGTTGACCAGGAACATGATCACGGAGGCGAGCGCTCCCGCGACCGAGGAGATGAGGATGTCCCGGTTGTAGACGTGGCTCAGCTCGTGCCCGATCACCCCGCGCAGCTCGCGCTCGTCGAGGAGGCCGAGGATTCCCTCGGTGCAGCAGACGGCGGCGTTGCGCGGGTTGCGTCCGGTGGCGAAGGCGTTGGGCGCCCGGGTCGGCGAGATGTAGAGCCGGGGCATGGGCCGGCGCGCCTGCGTGGAGAGCTCGCGCACCATCCGGTAGAGCGCGGGGGCCTCGAACTCGCTGACCGGGCGGGCGCGCATGGCCCGCAGCGCCAGTTTGTCGCTGTTCCAGTAGGCGTACGCGTTGGTGCCGAGCGCCACGACGAGCGCGACGAGCAGCCCCGTACGCCCGAAGAAGCTGCCGATGACGATGATGAGGGCCGAGAGCCCTCCGAGGAGTACGGCGGTCCTCAGCCCGTTGTGCCGGCGGTGCACGGTACGCCCTCCAGGTGGTGCGGCGGGGAACCCTTTTTCTTCGTGGTGGCCCTTCCCCGGGCTTCGTCCGGGTGGGGTCCTCACGTCCAGTGGACCCTCCCGTACTGGTCAACGCCAGGCGGGGGGTCCGGGTTCCCCGGCCGCGCCGGGGCCGGCCGTGGGCCGTCCGGGTGATCAGCGGGGCGCCGGGACCTCGATCTTCTCCAGGATGCCGGCGACGGGCTCGACCTCGCCGGTGCAGTGGGCGCAGCGGGAGGCGATGGCCGGGATCTCGCTGTAGCAGTGGGGGCAGTCCCGCTTCTCCGACTTGGGGTCGGCGGCCTTCTCCTTGGCGAACCGGTGCTGGATCTTCGTCATCGGGACGACGATCAGGAAGTAGAGCACCGCCGCGGTGATGACGAAGGCGATGGTCGCGGAGATGGCCAGGCCGTAGGGGAAGACGGTCCTGCCGATGCTGAACGTCGCGTCGTTGAAGTTGCCGACGGTGCCGGTGGCGAGGCCGATGAGCGGGGTGATGAAGGCCTTGCTGAACCCCGTGACGACGGAGGTGAACGCCGTTCCGACGGCCAGGCCGATGGCCATCGAGATGACGTTCCCGCGAAGTATGAAGTCCTTGAATCCGTTCAGCACGGGGTTCTGCTCCTCGGTGACTCTGGGTGCCGTGTCGTGGGTCTAAAAAAGGCTGTTCGCCGCGAAGCGGAGCGCGAACTGCGGGTAGCCCGACAGGACGGCTCCGGCGACGGCGGTCAGCGCGATGGCCGCGGTGATCGGCGCGGGGGTCCGCAGGGGGGCGGCGGCCGTCGCCGGCACCGCCGCCGATCCCGCCGGCGCTCCCGCCGGCGCCTCTTCCGGCGCTTCTTCCGGGGTGCGGAAGAGCAGGGCCGTCCAGCGGAGGTAGTAGGACAGCGCGATCACGACGTTGAGCGCCATGACCACGGCCAGCCAGCCCAGGCCCGCGTCGACGGCCGACGAGAAGACGGTCACCTTGGCGAAGAGGCCGATGACACCCGGGGGCAGACCGGCCAGATTCAGGAGGAAGAAGGCGAGCGCGAGGGCCGCCGCGGGGCTCGTGGCGTACAGGCCCCGGTAGTCCTCGATCCGGTTCCGGGGGCGCACGCGCGCGACGAGCGCGACGACCGCGAAGGCGCCGAGGTTCACGACGGCGTACATCAGGGCGTACGCGACGGTGGCGCCGATCTGGTCGTCGCCGGAGTACGCGGCGGCGGCGATCGGCACCAGGAGGTAGCCGGCCTGGGCGACGGAGGACCAGGCGAGCAGCCGGACCGCGCTCCACGCGCGCGTGGTGGCCTGGCGGAGGGCCGCGACGTTCCCGGCGGTCATGGTGAGCGCGGCGAGGACGGCGAGCGCCGGGCCCCACACGTCCGCGTACGAGGGGAAGGCGACGACCGTCACCAGGATCAGCCCGGTGAAGCCGACGGCCTTGCCGACGACGGAGAGGTAGGCGGCGACGGGCAGCGGGGCGCCGACGTAGGTGTCGGGGACCCAGAAGTGGAAGGGGACGGCGGCCGTCTTGAAGGCGAAGCCGACGAGGGTGAGGGCGACGCCCGCCTCGGCGAGGGTCTGGAGCTGCCCGGGGACGTCGCCGAGGCGCTGGGCGATCTCCGTGAGGTGGAGGGTGCCCGTCGCCGCGTACACGAAGCTCGCGCCGAGCAGGGTGACGGCGGTCGCGGTGACGGAGGAGAGGAAGAACTTGAGGGCGGCCTCGCCGGACATGCGGTCGCCGCGCTTGAGGCCGACGAGCGCGAAGGCGGGCAGGGAGGCCACCTCCAGGGCGACGACGAGGGTGGCGAGGTCCCGGGAGGCGGGCAGCAGGGCCGCGCCGGCGGCCGAGGAGAGCAGCAGGAACCAGAACTCGCCCGCCGGGAGCCTCTCGCGGGTCGCGTCCAGGGAGAGCAGCGCGGTGAGGAGCGCGCCGCCGAGGACGAGCAGCTGGACGACGAGGGTGAAGTGGTCGGCCGTGTAGCTGCACGCCTCGACCCGCGTGTCGGGGGTGAGGCAGAAGGTGGAGCGGTCGCCGCTCCGCAGCGGGAGGAGGAGGGCGAGGGCCGCGGCGAGGCCGGTGATCGCGGCCCCGCCCAGGAACCGCTTGTGCTCCTCCGGGACGAAGAGGTCGGCGACGAGGACGGCGAGGGCGACCGCGGCCGTGAGGACGGGGGGAGCGATCGTGAGCCAGTCGACGGACTGGACGAGCGGCGACGTCACTGGGTGCCTCCGGCGAGGAGCTTCTGGACGGCCGGGTCGGTGAGGCCGAGGAGGACGGCGGGCCAGAGTCCGGCGAGGACGGTGAGGGCGACGAGCGGGGTCCAGGCGGCGAACTCGTACCCCTGGACGTCGGGGACCGGGGCCTCCCCGGCGGGCCGGGGGCCGCCCATGCAGACCCGGCGGACGACGGCCAGGAGGTACGCGGCGGTGAGCAGGGTGCCGAAGGCGCCGATCGCCGTGAAGGTGAGGAAGGCGGGACGGCTGAGGCCGGGGGCCGGGTCGAAGGCGCCGAAGAGGGCCAGCATCTCGCCCCAGAAGCCGGCGAGGCCGGGCAGGCCGAGGGAGGCGACGGCCGCGAAGGCGAGGAGGGCGCCGAGGCGCGGGGCGCGGCCGTAGAGGGCGGCTCCGGTGGCGCCGGCGAGGGTGTCGAGGTCGGCGGTGCCGTACCGGTCCTTGATCGCGCCGGCCAGGAAGAAGAGCAGTCCGGTGACGAGGCCGTGGGCGATGTTGGCGAAGAGGGCGCCGTTGACCCCGGTGGGGGTCATGGTGGCGATGCCGAGGAGCACGAAGCCCATGTGGCCGACCGAGGAGTACGCGATGAGCCGCTTGAGGTCGCCCCGGGCGCCGGGCCGCGCGAGGGCGAGGCAGGCGAGCGAGCCGTAGACGATCCCGGCGACGGCGAAGGCGGCGAGGTACGGGGCGAAGGTCCGCATGCCGTCGGGGGCGATCGGCAGGACGACGCGGACGAAGCCGTACGTGCCCATCTTGAGCAGGACGCCGGCGAGGAGGACGGAGCCGGCGGTGGGGGCGGCGGTGTGGGCGTCCGGGAGCCAGCTGTGCAGCGGCCACATCGGGGTCTTCACCGCGAGCCCGAGGCCGATCGCGAGGACGGCGGTGACCTGCACGGCCGTGGACAGTCCGCGGCCGCCGTCGGCGGCGAGCGCCACCATGTCGAACGTGCCCGCCTTGACGCCGATGAGGAGCAGGCCGAGCAGCATGACGACGGAGCCGAGGAGGGTGTAGAGGACGAACTTCGCGGCGGCGGCGCCCCTGCCCTCGCCGCCCCAGCGGGCGATGAGGAAGTACATCGGGACGAGGACCGTCTCGAAGGCGAGGAAGAACAGGACGAGGTCGAGGACGGCGAAGGTGGCGAGGGTGCCGGACTCCAGGACGAGGAGGAGGGCGACGAACGCCTTGGGGGAGGGCCCGGCCGGCATCCTGAAGTAGCTGTACAGCGCACAGAGGAAGGTCAGCAGCGCGGTCAGGACCAGGAGGGGGAGGGAGATGCCGTCGACACCGAGGTGGAGGCGCACGTCCAGCGCCCCGATCCAGCCGATGTCCGTCGTGGCCTGCATCGCCGACGGGTGGTCGTGGTCGAAGCCGGCCGCGAGGACGAGCGCGGCGAGCAGGACCGCGCCGGTGACGGTGACGCCGTGGCGCAGGACGGCCTGGTCGGGTGACGTCCCCTTCAGCCCGGGCGGGGCCGGGAGGAGGGCGGCGACGGCGCCCAGGAGCGGTCCGGCGACGATCGCCGCCAGGAGGAACTGCATCACGGATTCACTGATGTCGATCACGGTTCACGCTCCGGCGACGGCGTTGGCGAGGGCGACCGCGGCGATCGCCAGGACGATCGAGCCGGCGAGCAGGGCGCTCAGATAGGTCTGGACGTTGCCGGTCTGGGCCCGGCGGACGAGCAGGCCCAGGCCCCTGGCGGTGCCGGCGGCGCCCCGGACGTACGTGTCGACGACCTCGCGGTCCAGGAAGCGGACCAGGGAGGCGGCGGCGAGGACGGGACGGACGAAGGCGGCCCGGTAGGCGGCGTCCAGGTGGAAGCCGTCGGCGGCGGGGCGGTACAGCGGTCCGAGGAGGGCGCGGCCGGGGTCGGCCGGGTCCTCGGCGGGGTGCGGCAGGTCCAGCGCCTCGGCCTCGACCAGGCCCGGGTCGGCGTCCGGGTGGGCGACGTGCGGGGTGGCGGGGGCGGTGGGGGTCCGGACGGCGAGGGTGCGCCAGACCGCGTAGGTGACGGCGGCTCCGGCGACGGCGAGGCCGGTGCCGAGGACGGCGGTGGTGACGGTCGGGGTCAGCTCGTGCCCGTCGAACCGGTCGGGGAGGTACCGGACGGCCAGGCCGAAGCCGAGGGAGGGGATCGCGAGGACCCACAGGACGCTCGTCATCGCGATCGGCTGGCGTCCGTGGTCGGGAGCCTCCGCGCCCCGGCCCCGGAAGGTCCGCAGCCAGAGGCGGAGGGCGTAGGCGGCGGTGAGCAGGGCGGTCAGGAGGCCCGCGACGAGGACGGTCCAGCCGGCCGCGGCGGGGGCGGCGGTCCGGTCGCCGAGCGCGGTGTGCTCGGCGGCCACGAGGACGGCCTCCTTGGAGAAGAAGCCGGCGAAGGGCGGGATCGCGGCGAGCGCGAGGAGGGCGACGGTCATCGTCCAGTACGCGTCCGGGACGCGCTTCGCGAGGCCGCTCACGCGGGACATGGCGGTGAGCGAGTTCGTGCCGGCGGCGTGGATGACCGCGCCGGCGGCGAGGAACAGGAGCGCCTTGAACGCGGCGTGCGAGAGGAGGTGGAAGACGGCGGCGCCCCGGTCGCCGACGGCGAGGGCGCCGGCCATGTAGCCGAGCTGGCCGATCGTCGAGTACGCGAGGACCCGCTTGATGTCGTCCTGGGCGAGCGCGGCGAGCGCGGAGCCGGTCATGGTGACCGCGGCCATCACGGCGAGGACGGTCATCGCGGCGGCGGAGGCGGCGAAGACGGGCAGCAGCCGGGCCGTGAAGTAGACGCCGGCGGCGACCATCGTCGCCGCGTGGATGAGCGCGGAGACGGGGGTGGGGCCGGCCATGGCGTCCGGGAGCCAGGTGTGCAGCGGGAACTGGGCGGACTTGCCCGCGACCCCGGCGAGCAGCAGCAGCGCGATCACGGTGGGGTGGTCGAGGCCGCCGGTCGCGACGGCGCCGAGGACGCCGGTGATCCGGAAGGTGCCCGCGTCGACGGCGAGCGCGAAGAGCCCGATGAGGAAGGGGACGTCGCCGAGCTTGGTGACGAGGAAGGCCTTGAGGGAGGCGGACCGGGCCTCGGGGGTCTCCCAGTAGTGGCCGACGAGGAAGTACGAGCAGATGCCCATGACCTCCCAGCCGACCAGGAGCACCATCAGGTCGCCGGAGTAGACGACGAGGAGCATCGCGGCGGTGAAGAGGGAGACGAGCGCGGCGTACGAGGGGTAGCGGGGGTCCTCGCGGAGGTAGCCGGTCGAGTAGATCTGCACGCAGGTCGCGACCACGCCGACGAGGACGGCGACGAGGGCGGCGAAGCCGTCGACGTGGAGGGCCAGGTCGATCGGGACGGAGCCGGTGGGGGTGAGCTGGGTGGCGGCGTCGATCGCCCTCCCGCCGCCCTGGCGGGCCGCCACGAGGACGGCCAGGACGGCGGAGGCGAGGGTCGGGAGGACGGCGAGCGGGCGGACGAAGCCGGGCGCGGCGCGGCCGAGGAGGAGTCCGGCGGCCGAGCCGAGGAAGGGCAGGAGGGGGACGAGGACGGCGAGGGTGGTGGTGGTCACGCGGTGGCCTCGGTCTTCTCGTCGGAGGTCTCGTCCATGTCCGGGTGCGGGTTCTCCGCCGTGTCGCGGAGGCGGTCGACGTCCGCGGTGCCGCGGGTGCGGTGGACCATCAGGACGATCGCGAGACCGATGCCGATCTCCGCCGCGGCGACGGCGATGGTGAAGAGGGTGAGGGCCTGGCCTGCGTGGAGGGCGTCGCGGAGCCAGACGTCGAAGGCGACCAGGTTGAGGTTGACGGCGTTGAGCATCAGCTCGACGGACATCAGGACCAGGATCGCGTTCCGGCGGGCGAGGACGCCGTAGACGCCGGTGCAGAAGAGGAGGGCGGCGAGGACGGCGGGGTAGGCGAGGTGCATCAGCGGGTGCCTCCGTCGGGCGTCGCGGTCTCCCCGGCGTCCTTCTTGCGGGAGAGGACGATCGCGCCGACCAGCGCGGCGAGCAGCAGCACCGACAGGGCCTCGAAGGGCAGGACCCAGTGCCGGAAGAGGACGGAGCCGGTGACCTCCGTGGAGCCCTGGACGGCGCCGTCCAGGTCGATCCAGGTCGTGCGGAACGCGTCCACGACGACCCAGACCAGCGCGGCCGCGGCGGACGCGGCGACGGCGAGCGCGACCGGCCGGTTGCCGGAGTCGGTGTCCGGGGAGCGGCCGATGGGGGCCTTGGTGAGCATGAGGCCGAAGAGGAGGAGGACGACGACGGAACCGACGTAGATCAGCACCTGGACCCAGGCGATGAACTCGGCGGTCAGGAGCAGGTACTCGACGGCGAGCCCGCCGAGCGCCACGACCAGCCAGAGGGCGGCGTGCACCAGCCGGCGGGTGGTGACGGTGACGAGGGCGGCCCCGAGGGTGACGAGGCCGACGAGGAGGAAGGCGATCTCGACGCCGGTGGGCGAGAGGAAGCCGTGGCTCTGCTGTGCCGCCTCCACGGCTGTCCGCGCTGCTGTCAGGATCACCGCTGTTCCCCCTCGGCGGCCGCCGCTGCCGCCGCCTTCTCCGCCGCCTTGCGGGCGGCGGCGATCTCCTTCGGTTCCTCCGCGCGCGGGTCGAGCGCGGGCGGTTCGGGGACCGTCCACATCCACTCGCGGAGCTTGTCGCGCTCGTGCGTCAGCTCGTGGATGTCGGTCTCCGCGTACTCGAACTCGGGCGACCAGAACAGCGCGTCGAAGGGGCACACCTCGATGCAGATGCCGCAGTACATGCAGAGCGCGAAGTCGATGGCGAACCGGTCGAGGACGTTCCGGCTGCGCTCGCGGCCGCCGGGGGCGGCGGGCGGCACCGTCTCCTTGTGGGAGTCGATGTAGATGCACCAGTCGGGGCACTCGCGGGCGCAGAGCATGCAGACCGTGCAGTTCTCCTCGAACAGGCCGATGACGCCCCGGGTGCGGGGCGGGAGTTCGGGCTGCACGTCCGGGTACTGCGCGGTGACGGTCTTCCTCGTCATCGTGCGGAGCGTGACGGCGAGGCCCTTGGCGAGGCCGGAGCCGGGGATGCCGGGCCGGGAGGGCGGGAGAAGAGGGGGCATGGTTACTGGATCGCCACCTTCACGATGCCGGTGAGCGCGATCTGCGCGAGGGCGAGCGGGACGAGCGTCGTCCAGGCCAGCTTCTGGAGCTGGTCCTCGCGCAGGCGGGGATAGCTGACCCGCAGCCAGATGACGACGAAGGCGAGGACGGCGGTCTTCAGGAGGGTCCAGACCCAGCCGAGGCCGTCGGCGCCGAAGGGGCCGTGCCAGCCGCCGAGGAAGAGGACGGTGGTGAGGCCGCAGAGGACGACGATGCCCGCGTACTCCGCGAGCAGGAAGAGCGCGAAGCGGAGACCGGTGTACTCGGTGTACGCGCCGAAGATGATCTCCGAGTCCGCGACCGGCATGTCGAACGGCGGCCGCTGGAGCTCCGCGAGGCCGGCCACGAAGAAGACGAGCGCGCCGGTGATCTGCCAGGGCACCCACCACCACGCGAAGGCGTCCAGGATGCCGGGGAGGGAGACGGTGCCGGCGGCCATCGCGACGGAGGCGGCGGCGAGCAGCATCGGGAGTTCGTACGCGAGGAGCTGGGCGGCCGTCCGCAGGCCGCCGAGCAGCGAGAACTTGTTCGCGGACGCCCAGCCGGCCATGAGGCTGCCGAGGACGCCGACGCCCATCACGGCGAGCACGAAGAAGATCCCGGCGTCGACGACCCGGCCGACGGCCCCCTCACCCGGGCCGACCGGGATCGCGACGAGGACGAGGAGGTACGGGAGGAGGGCGACGGCCGGCGCGAGCCGGAAGACCCGCCGGTCGGCGTCCTTCGGGACCACGTCCTCCTTCTGCGCGAACTTCACCCCGTCCGCGACGAGCTGGGCCCAGCCGTGGAAGCCGCCGGCGTACATGGGGCCGAGGCGGCCCTGCATGTGGGCCATGACCTTGTGCTCGGCCTGTCCGACGACGAGGGGCAGCACCAGGAAGGCGGCGAAGACGACGAGCAGCCGGAGGGCGACGTCGAGTACGTCGTTCACGCGGGATCGCCTCCGGCGGGGTGGGTGGGGTCGGGGGGCGGGACGGTGCCGTCACCGGGGTCGGCACCGTGCTCACCGGACTCGGCGTCCGGGTGGGCGGGGCGTTCGGTGGGCGGGGCCTCGGCGGGTTCGGTGTCCGGGTCGTTGGGGCGCCCGGCCGGCGGGGCCTCGGCGGGACCGGTGTCCGGGACGTTGGGGCGCCCGGCCGGCGGGGCCTCGGCGGGACCGGCGTCCGGTTCCGGGGCGTCCGTCCCGGGCCGGGTCGTGCCGGGCGTCGCGGGTTCCTCGTCGAAGGCCGGGCGGGCGTGGTGCCAGGGGGCGTCGGAGCCGACGGTGTTCCGGGGGCCGGACGGTGCCGGCTCCCGGGGCGCCTGGCTCACCGAGCCCTCCGAGGCCGAACGGGAGCGGCGCGGCGGGCGCGGTGCCCCGGGCGGGGTGGTGCCCGGTGCCGCCGCCTGGCTCGCCGAACCGTCGGCCGCCGAACGCGAACGCCGCACCGGAGCCGCCGCCGGGTCCCGGGCCGCCTGGGACGCCGAACCCTCCGACGCCGAACGCGAACGCCGCACCGGAGCCGCCGGCTCCCCCGCCGCCTGGGACGCCGAACCCTCCGACACGGAACGTGAACGCCGCACCGGAGCCGCCGCCGGGTCCTGGGTCGCGGAGCCCTCCGTCACCGAGCGGGTGCGGCGGGCCGGGCGCTCGGCGCGGGCCGGGGCCGGGGGGAGCTGGCCCTTGAGGGGGCCCCACTCGTTGGGGTCCGGGACGCCCGGGGGGAGCATCTGGCGGCGCTTGGGGCCGCCGTCGTGGGACTCGCCCGGCTCCTTCGCGCCCGGCCACGCCTTGGCGACCCGGGCCGCGAGGACGAAGTCCTTGCGCAGCGGGTGGCCCTCGAAGTTCTCGGGGAGGAGGAGCGGGACCAGGTTCGGGTGGCCCGTGAAGTCCACGCCGAACATCTCGTGGGTCTCGCGCTCGTGCCAGCCCGCGCCCGCGTACACCTCCACCGCCGTGGGGAGGACGGGCGCGGAGTGCGGGACCGTCGTGCGGACGAGGAGGCGGCGCGGACGGCCCCCGCCGAGGGCCACCACGTGCGCGCAGACCCGGAAGCCGGTGCCCGGCTCGTCCACCGCGCTCAGCCAGTCGAAGTAGGTGCAGCCCAGGGCGTCGCGGGCCGTGGTCAGGGCCGCGATCCAGGAGGCCGGCGGGACGTCGACCGTCAGCAGGTCGTACGCCCGTTCCGCCGTCGCCTCCGCGCCGAAGACCTCCGTCACGGCGTCCGGGAGGGAGTCGTACGCGTGCGCGTGCGTGCTCATGCGGTGCCTCCCGGCGGGGGCGTCAGGGGGCTCGTCAGCTCGGCCACCGACGCCCGGGGCGCCGTCGCGTACCGGTCCGCCAGGCTCTCCCGGGCGATCTTCTCCTGGAGCTTGAGGATGCCCTGGAGCAGCGCCTCGGGACGGGGCGGGCAGCCCGGTACGTACACGTCCACCGGGATGATCTGGTCGACGCCCTTCGTCACCGCGTACGAGTCCCAGTACGGTCCGCCGCAGTTGGAGCAGGCGCCGAAGGAGATGACGTACTTCGGTTCGGGCATCTGCTCGTACAGGCGCTTCACGGCCGGCGCCATCTTGTCCGTCACCGTGCCCGAGACGATCATCAGGTCGGCCTGGCGCGGGCCGGGCGCGAAGGGGATCACGCCGAGCCGGATGAAGTCGTGCCGGGCCATCGACGCGGCGATGAACTCGATCGCGCAGCAGGCGAGGCCGAAGTTGAAGACCCACAGGCTGTAGCGGCGGCCCCAGTTGAGGACCACCTTCATCGGCTCGGGGGCCAGGCGGGCGAGCGTGCCCAGCTTCGGGGCGGGCAGAGCCACGGGACCGGTTCCGGGTGTTACGTCCATGCCAGGACGCCCTTCTTGTACGCGTAGAGCAGCCCCACGGCCAGGAAGCCGAGGAAGACGAACATCTCGACCAGGGTCGTGGCGCCGTAGCCGGGCGCGGCGAAGACCGTCGCCCAGGGGAAGAGGAAGATCGAGTCGACGGCGAAGACCACGTAGAGGAAGGCGTACACGTAGTAGCGGACCTGGGTGTGCGCCCAGCCCTCCCCCACGGGGTCGACGCCGCACTCGTACGTGAGGAGCTTCTCCGGCGTCGGCACGACGGGCCGCAGCAGCCGGCCGGCGGCGAACGCCACGGCGACGAAGAGCACGCCGACGACGGCGAGCAGGCCGACGGCGGAGTACGTCTGGAAGTAGTCCGCCGCGTCGGCCGCGACAACGGTCGGTTCCCGCACGTCCGCCCCTCGGTCCAGGTGCCCCATGGGTCACTTCTGTTCTGTACAGACGCGAGTCTAGGGCCTGACCAAGGGGCCGTAAGCAGGCGCGGGCGCTCCTCCGGCGGTGTCCGGACGGTGCCCGGACGGTGCTCCGGTGGGGATATCCCCCCTGTCACCGGCCCACCTCCCCCATGGTGCCGCGCGTCCCCCACCGGGCACCCTGAGGGCCATGACCACCGATCACGATCCCGCCGTCACGCCCGCCGCCCCGGCGCGCCCGCGTCCCGTCTACGGGAAGGAGACGTGGAAGGAGATCGCCTTCCACCTCTCCAACCTCCTCACGACGCTGGTGGGTTTCGTGTACGCGGTGGTGAGCGTCCTGCTGGGCGTGGGGCTCTCGGTCACCGTGATCGGCCTGCCGCTGCTGGCCGTCGGGCTCGGCGGCGCCCGTCTGCTCGGCCGGTCGGAGCGGGCGCGGGGCCGGGCGCTGCTCGGCGTCGCGGTTCCGGAGCCGTCCCCGCTGCCCCGGCACGACGGCTTCCTGCCCTGGCTGTGGACCGCGCTGAAGGACCCGGTGGCCTGGCGGACCCAGTTGTACGGACTGGTCCGGCTGCCCTGGGGCGTCCTGACGTTCACGGTCACGCTGGTCTCGCTGTTCGTCCTCTGGCCGGTCCTGCCCTTCGTGTCCCGGTGGCTGGGCAACGCCGACCGGGCCATGGTCCGGGGGCTGCTCGCGCCCTCCGACGAGCTGGAGCGGCGGATCGCCGAGCTGGAGTCGGACCGGGGCGTGGTCGTGGACACCGCCGCCGCCGACCTGCGGCGCATCGAGCGCGACCTGCACGACGGCGCGCAGGCCCGGCTCGTCGCCCTCGCCATGGGGCTCGGCCTGGCCAAGGAGAAGCTGCTCGACGATCCGGAGGCCGCCGCCGCGATGGTCGACGAGGCGCACGGCGAGGTGAAGCTGGCCCTCCAGGAGCTGCGGGACCTGGCCCGGGGCATCCATCCGGCCGTCCTCACCGACCGGGGGCTCGGTCCCGCCCTGTCCTCCGTCTCCGCGCGCTGCACGGTGCCGGTGACGGTCTCCGCCGACCTGCGGGAGCGGCCGGCGGAGGCCATCGAGGGCATCGCCTACTTCACGGTCTCGGAGCTGCTCCAGAACGTCTCCAAGCACTCCCGCGCCCGGTCGGCCTCCGTGGAGGTGTGGCGGGCGGGGGACCGGCTGATGCTCCAGGTCCGGGACGACGGCGTCGGCGGGGCGCGCCTCGACGGCGGTACGGGGCTCGCCGGGCTCGCGGAACGGCTCGGCGCGGTCGACGGCGTGCTCGTCCTGGACTCCCCGGAGGGCGGTCCGACGACGGTCACGGCGGAACTGCCGTGGCGGGGGCGGCCGACGGCCCGGTGACGGACCGGACGGCGCCGTGACCGGCCGGCCCGTCCCGTGACCCCCCGCCCTGCCCCGCCCCGGCCCATGTCCGGCCGCCCCGCCCCGTGCCCGGCCGAGCTGCCCCCTGCCCGGTCGACCCGCCCCATGTCCACCCGACCCGTCCCGCGACCGCCCGGCCCGCCCCGTGACGGACCGGTCCACCCCCTCCCGTGACCGGTCCACCCCTTCCCGTGGCCGGCCTGCCTCTTCCCGTGACCGGTCCACCCCTTCCCGTGGCCCGCCCGCCCCCTTCCGGCCCGTCCCTTCCCGTGGCCGGCCGCCCGGCCCCGTCCCCGTCCGGGGTGGGGCAAACCCCCGCCCCAGGACGCCGACTCCCCTCATGGTCCGGCGCCCGCCGGGACGGAACCCTGGACCGTGCGACCCCGGCCCACCAGCAGAGAAGGACGTCCGTCATGGCCTCTCCCCGTCTTCCCGCCGCGATCCGCGCGCCGTTCGAGGGCCGCACCTGGCGCGCCCTCGGGTACGTGCTGATCGGGCTGCCCCTGAGCGTCTGCTGGTTCTCGCTCTCCGTCTCCCTCGTCTCGGCCGGCGCCGGCCTGCTGATCACCTTCCTCGGGGTGCCGGTCCTGGCCGGGGCGCTCGCCGTGTGCCGGGGGTTCGGGGCCGTGGAGCGGGCGCGGGCACGGGTCCTGCTCGGTCTCGACGTGGCGGCGCCGGAGCCGGTGCGGGGCCGGACCGGCGGGGCGCTCTCGTGGATGGGGGCGATGCTGAAGAGCGGGGCGTCCTGGCGGCACCTGCTGTACGCGGTCGTGCACATGCCCTGGGCGGTGTTCACCTTCTCGGTGACGACGGCGTTCTGGGCGTGGGGCTGGGCCTTCCTCACCTATCCGCTGTGGCGGTGGGTGTTCCCCGCGTACGTCGGCCAGGACGGCCTCCAGCTGTACGGCGACGGGACGCACGACTTCTTCCTCGACTCGCCCCTCGAGGTCACGGCGACCTGTCTGGTCGGCCTGGTGGTCGTGATGGCCGGGCCGTGGGTGCTGCGCGGGTTCGTCGCCGTCGACCGGTTCCTGGTCTCCGGGCTGCTCGGCCCGTCCCGGCCGGCCTCGCGCGTGACGGAGCTGGAGTCGGACCGGGGCGTCCTGGTGGACACCGCCGCCGCCGACCTGCGGCGCATCGAGCGCGCCCTGCACGACGGCGCGCAGGCCCGCCTCTCGGCGCTCGCCATGGAGCTGGGGCTCGCGAAGGCGAAGCTGGCGGAGGACCCGAAGGCGGCGGCGGTCCTGGTCGAGGAGGCGCACGGCGAGGTGAAGCTGGCCCTCCGGGAGCTGCGGGACCTGGCCCGGGGCATCCATCCGGCCGTCCTCACCGACCGGGGTCTGGACGCGGCGCTCTCGGCGGTGGCCTCGCGCTGCGCGGTCCCGGTGTCGGTGAACGTGGACATGCCGGAGCGGCCGGCCGCGGCCGTCGAGGGCATCGCGTACTTCACGGTCTCGGAGCTGCTGCGGAACGTCTCCAAGCACTCCCGCGCCCGGTCGGCCTCCGTGGACGTGTGGCGGGCGGGGGACCGGCTGATGCTCCAGGTCCGGGACGACGGCGTCGGCGGGGCGGAGCAGGCGGCCGGACGGGGCCTGGAGGCGCTCTCCGAGCGGATCGGGGCGGTGGACGGCGTGCTGGTGGTGGACTCCCCGGCGGGCGGTCCGACCACGGCGACCGTCGAACTGCCCTGGCGGGCGTAGCCGCCGGCGGGCCCCGGGGTGGGATGCTGGGGCCTCATCCGAAGACCGGAACGTGAGGGCTGTGGGGCGTGGGAGAGCGGGACGTGGCGGGGCGGGTACGAGTGGTCATCGCCGAGGATTCGGTGCTCCTGCGGGAGGGGCTGACCCGGCTCCTGACCGATCTGGGGCACGAGGTCGTGGCCAAGGTCGGTGACGGCGAGGCGCTGGTGGAGACGGTGGCGGAGCTGGCCGCCGGGGGCGCGCTGCCGGACGTGGTGGTGGCGGACGTGCGGATGCCGCCGACGCACACGGACGAGGGCGTGCGGGCGGCGGTGCGGCTGCGCGGGGAGTACCCGGGGCTCGGCGTCCTGGTCCTCTCGCAGTACGTGGAGGAGCAGTACGCCACCGAGCTGCTCGCCGGTTCCACCCGGGGCGTGGGGTACCTCCTGAAGGACCGGGTGGCGGAGGTCCGCGAGTTCGTGGACGCGGTCGTCCGGGTGGCCGGCGGCGGTACGGCCCTGGACCCGGAGGTCGTGCAGCAGCTGCTCGGCCGGAGCCGCCGGCAGGACGTCCTGACGAACCTGACGCCGCGCGAGCGGGAGGTGCTGGGCCTGATGGCGGAGGGGCGGACGAACTCGGCGATCGCGAAGGCGCTGGTCGTGAGCGACGGCGCGGTGGAGAAGCACATCAGCAACATCTTCCTGAAGCTGGGGCTCTCGCCGAGCGACGGCGACCACCGGCGGGTGCTGGCGGTGCTGACGTACCTGAGGTCGTGAGGTACCTGAGGTCGTGAGGTACCTGAGGTCGTGAGGTACCTGAGGTCCTGAGGTCGTGGGCCCGAGGTCCCGGGCTCCGAGGTCCCGGGGCCGGGGGCTCCCGGGGGCCCGGGGCCGGGCCGGACGCCCGGGTCCACGGCCCGGCCGGACGTCCGCCGGTCCGCCGCCGGTCCGCCGCCGGAGCGAAACGGAACGCGATCTTCCAAGTGCGTGGGGTGACGACAGAACGGGACGTCACCGGACAAAGGGACGTCTCGAAACAGGGTCCGCGATGCGAGAAGTCCCCGGCTGTTCCCCCTTCCCGTCGTAGGGTGGGCGACGGGACGGACGGTGATCGGCCGGCCGCGCCCCGAGCCGCTCCCCGCCTCCGGCGGAGAGTCCCCTTGCGACGAGGGAGGTCCAGTTCAGTGACCAGCCAGGTCAGCAGCGAGGCCGGTGAGGCCCTGCTCGGGGAGCAGCGCGGTGCCCCGGCGACGCCCCCGCACGGCACCGGGAAGGAAGTCCGCCGGCTCGACCGGGTGATCATCCGCTTCGCGGGCGACTCGGGCGACGGCATGCAGCTCACGGGTGACCGCTTCACCTCGGAGACGGCGTCCTTCGGGAACGACCTCTCCACGCTGCCGAACTTCCCGGCCGAGATCCGGGCCCCCGCCGGGACCCTGCCGGGCGTGTCGTCCTTCCAGCTCCACTTCGCCGACCACGACATCCTGACCCCGGGCGACGCGCCGAACGTGCTGGTCGCGATGAACCCCGCCGCCCTGAAGGCGAACATCGGGGACGTGCCGCGCGGCGGCGAGGTCATCGTCAACACCGACGAGTTCGCCAAGCGCGCCATGGCCAAGGTCGGCTATGCGGTCTCGCCCCTGGAGGACGGTTCGCTGGACGGCTACCGGGTCCACCCGGTGCCGCTGACCACGCTGACCCTGGAGGCGCTGAAGGAGTTCGGCCTCCCCAGGAAGGAGGCCGAGCGGTCGAAGAACATGTTCGCGCTCGGGCTCCTGTCGTGGATGTACCACCGGCCTACCGAGAACACGGAGGCCTTCCTGCGCCGGAAGTTCGCCGGGAAGCCGCAGATCGCCGAGGCCAACGTGGCCGCCTTCCGGGCCGGCTGGAACTTCGGCGAGACGACCGAGGACTTCGCCGTCTCCTACGAGGTCGCCCCGGCCACGAAGGCGTTCCCGGCCGGCACGTACCGCAACATCTCCGGGAACCTGGCCCTGTCGTACGGGCTGATCGCCGCCGCCCGCCGGGCGGAGCTGCCGCTCTACCTCGGCTCGTACCCGATCACCCCGGCCTCGGACATCCTGCACGAGCTGAGCCGGCACAAGAACTTCGGCGTGCGGACCTTCCAGGCCGAGGACGAGATCGCCGGGATCGGTGCCGCGCTGGGCGCGGCCTTCGGCGGCTCCCTCGCCGTGACGACCACCTCCGGCCCCGGCGTGGCCCTGAAGTCGGAGACGATCGGCCTGGCCGTCTCCCTCGAACTGCCGCTGCTGGTCGTGGACATCCAGCGCGGCGGCCCGTCGACCGGGCTGCCGACCAAGACCGAGCAGGCCGACCTCCTCCAGGCGATGTACGGCCGCAACGGCGAGGCGCCGGTCCCGGTCGTCGCGCCGAGGACGCCCGCCGACTGCTTCGACGCGGCCCTCGACGCCGCCCGCATCGCGCTCACCTACCGCACGCCGGTCTTCCTGCTCTCCGACGGCTACCTGGCCAACGGCTCCGAGCCCTGGCGCGTCCCCGAGGTCGACGGGCTCCCCGACCTGAGGACGCCCTTCGCGACCGGGCCGAACCACGAGCTCGCCGACGGCACCGAGGTCTTCCTGCCGTACAAGCGGGACCCGGAGACCCTCGCCCGCCCGTGGGCCGTGCCCGGCACACCCGGCCTGGAACACCGCGTCGGCGGCATCGAGAAGCAGGACGGCACGGGGAACATCTCGTACGACCCCGCCAACCACGACTTCATGGTCCGCGTCCGCCAGGCCAAGATCGACGGCATCGAGGTCCCGGACCTGGAGGTGGACGACCCGGACGGCGCGGCCACCCTGGTCGTGGGCTGGGGCTCCACCTACGGGCCGATCACGGCGGCCGTCCGCCGCCTCAGGGCCGCCGGCCTGCCCGTGGCCCAGGCCCACCTGCGCCACCTCAACCCCTTCCCGAAGAACCTCGGGGAGGTGCTGAAGCGGTACGAGAAGGTCGTGGTCCCCGAGATGAACCTCGGTCAGCTCGCGACCCTGATCCGGGCGGAGTACCTGGTCGATGCCCGCAGCCACACCCAGGTCAACGGCATGCCGTTCAAGGCCGAACGGCTCGCCGCCGTCCTCAAGGAGGCCATCGATGGCTGAGCCGCTCCTGAACCTGGTGCCGAAGGCCGAGGCCCGGCAGTCCATGAAGGACTTCAAGTCGGACCAGGAGGTCCGCTGGTGCCCCGGCTGCGGCGACTACGCCGTCCTCGCCGCCGTCCAGGGCTTCATGCCGGAACTGGGCCTGGCGAAGGAGAACATCGTCTTCGTCTCCGGCATCGGCTGCTCCTCCCGCTTCCCGTACTACCTGAACACCTACGGGATGCACTCCATCCACGGCCGCGCCCCCGCCATCGCCACCGGCCTGGCGACCTCGCGCCGCGACCTGTCCGTCTGGGTCGTCACCGGCGACGGCGACGCGCTCTCCATCGGCGGCAACCACCTGATCCACGCCCTGCGCCGCAACGTGAACCTCACGATCCTGCTCTTCAACAACCGGATCTACGGGCTGACCAAGGGCCAGTACTCCCCCACCTCCGAAGTCGGCAAGATCACCAAGTCGACGCCGATGGGCTCGCTCGACGCGCCCTTCAACCCCGTCTCGCTCGCGCTGGGCGCGGAGGCCTCCTTCGTGGCCCGCACGGTCGACTCCGACCGCAAGCACCTGACCGAGGTGCTGCGGCAGGCCGCCGACCACAACGGCACCGCGCTCGTGGAGATCTACCAGAACTGCAACATCTTCAACGACGGCGCCTTCGACGCCCTGAAGGACAAGGACCGGGCCAAGGAGGCGGTGATCCGCCTGGAGCACGGGCAGCCGATCCGCTTCGGCGCCGAGAACGAGAAGGGCGTCGTCCGCGACCCGACCACCGGCGACCTCCGGGTCGTCACGGTCACCCCGGAGAACGAGGCGCGCGTCCTCGTCCACGACGCCCGCGCCGCCTCCCCCACCACCGCCTTCGCGCTCTCCCGGCTCGCCGACCCCGACACCCTCCACCGGACCCCCGTCGGGGTCTTCCGCGCTGTGGAGCGGCCGGTCTACGACACGCTGATGGCCGAGCAGCTCGACGCGGCCGTGGAACGGCACGGCGAGGGCGACCTGGGACGGCTCCTCGCCGGGAACGACACCTGGACGGTCGTCGGCTGACGCGGTCCCGGAGGCCCGGGGAGCGCGGGCCGGAGGCGGGGGCCCGGTCCGCACGGACCGGGCCCCCGCCCCGTCACGGGCCGGTGACGCCCTCGCGGTGCGCCTCGTCGTACCGCGCGCGGGCCTCCTGGACGGCGGGGACCCGGCGCTCGGTCCAGTGGGCGAGTTCCCGCACCTGGTGGGCGGCCTCGGCGCCGAGCGGGGTGAGGGCGTAGTCGACGCGGGGCGGGATGACGGGGCGGGCGTCGCGGTGGACGAGGCCGTCGCGTTCCAGGGTCCGCAGGGTCTGGGCGAGCATCTTCTCGCTGACGCCCCCGATGCGGCGGCGCAGTTCGCTGAAGCGGTACGAGCGCTCCAGGAGGCTCGCCAGGACGAGGACGCCCCAGCGGCTGGTGACGTGCTCCAGGACGAGCCGCGAGGGGCACGCCGGCTCGTACACGTCGGGCCGCACGCCCGTCTCTCCGATGCTTACCTTCATGCCAGTACCTTACTCGAAAGTGGGTACTTTCTCTCGGTTAGCGCCCGTCGTACGGTGAACGCGTCACCCCACACCCCCCACGGGAGAAGAAACCCATGCGCATCGTCGTCACCGGAGCCACCGGACAGCTCGGCCGCCTCGTCGTGGACGCCCTCCTCGACGCCGTCCCCGCCGAACACGTCGTCGCCGTCGTCCGGAACGAGGAGAAGGCCGCCGGCCTGGCGGAGCGCGGGGTCGGACTGCGGGTCGCCGACTACGACCACCCGGAGACCCTGGCGGGCGTCTTCGAGGCCGGCGACCGGGTGCTCCTCGTCTCCGGCAGCGAGGTCGGGCGGCGCGTCGCACAGCACACCGCCGTGATCGACGCGGCGAGGGCGGCGGGCGTGGCCCAGCTCGCGTACACCGGGGTCCTCGGCGGCGACGACGCCGACTTCACGCTGGCCGCCGAGCACCAGGAGACCGAGCGGCTGATCCTCGCCTCCGGGCTGCCGTACACCTTCCTCCGCAACGGCTGGTACAGCGAGAACTACACCGCCCACCTCGGCCCGGTCCTGGCCCACGGCACCGTCGTCTCCAACGCCGGGGAGGGCCGGGTCGCCTCCGCCTCCCGCGCCGACTACGCCGCCGCCGCGGCCGCCGTCCTGACCGGTCCGGCCGGGGAGCACCTGAACAGGACGTACGAGCTGAGCGGCGACACCGCCTGGTCCTTCGCCGAGTACGCGGCCGAGGTCGCCGCGCAGTCCGGCCGGGAGGTCACGTACACCCCCGTCCCCGCCGGGACCCATCTGGAGATCCTGACCGGCGCCGGGGTCCCGCGCCCCTTCGCGGAGATCCTGGTCGACGTGGACCGGGCCGTCGAGCACGGCGCGCTCGCCCTGCGGACCGGCGACCTGGCCCGGCTGGCCGGCCGCCCGACCACCCCGGTCGCCGTCTCGATCGCGGAGGCGCTGGCCGCCTCCCGCGCGGAGCACCGGCCGTCATGACCGTATAGCGGTACGGGCATGACAACCCGCCCCGCGCGGAGCTACCGTCGGCAGAGCGGCCGACAGGGCGGCGGGGCACAGGGCGGGAGGTCCGGTGAAGAAGGACGACGAGGGACGAGCGGGTCTGCTCTACGGGATGGGCGCCTACGGCATGTGGGGCCTGGTCCCGCTCTTCTGGCCGCTCCTCAAGCCCGCCGGGGCGATCGAGATCCTCGCCCACCGCATGGCGTGGTCCCTGGTGTTCGTCGCCCTCGCCCTCCTCGCGCTGCGCCGCCGGGGCTGGATGCGGGAGCTGGTGCGCAGCCCGCGCAAGCTCGGCCTGATCACCGTCGCCGCCGCCGTCATCACGGTGAACTGGGGCCTGTACATCTGGTCCGTCAACACGGGCCACGTCGTCGAGGCCTCCCTCGGCTACTTCATCAACCCGCTCGTCACCATCGCGCTCGGCGTCCTCGTCCTCAAGGAACGGCTGCGCCCGGCACAGTGGACGGCGGTCGGCATCGGCTTCGCGGCCGTGCTCGTCCTCGCGATCGGGTACGGGCAGCCGCCGTGGATCTCGCTCGTCCTCGCCTTCTCCTTCGCGGTCTACGGCCTGGTGAAGAAGAAGGTCAACCTCGGCGGCCTGGAGTCGCTGGCCGCCGAGACCGCCGTCCAGTTCCTGCCCGCCCTCGGCTACCTCGTCTGGCTGGGGACCCGGGGAACCCTCGCCTTCGGCGCGCACGGCGCCGGCCACACCGTGCTGCTCGCCGCCACCGGCCTGGTCACGGCGGTCCCGCTGGTCTGCTTCGGCGCGGCGGCGATCCGCGTGCCGCTGTCGACGCTCGGGCTCCTCCAGTACCTCGCGCCGACCTTCCAGTTCCTCCTGGGCGTCCTCTACTTCCACGAGGCGATGCCGCCGGAGCGGTGGGCGGGCTTCTCCCTCGTCTGGCTGGCCCTGACGGTCCTCACCTGGGACGCGCTGCGCACGGGCCGCCGCAGCAGGGCGGCGGCCGAGGCGGCGGCGGTCCAGGCGGCCGCGGCCGGGGCTCCGGAGGCCGGGGCTCCGGCGGGAGCCGAGCGTCCGGCGGGGGCCGGGGCACCCGCGGCCCCGACGCACCGGACGTGACGGCGGAGCCGCTCCGGCCGGGATAATCGATGGCCACGGCCGGGGACTTCGCCCACCCTGAGGCGCATGGAAGAACCGGAAGAGCCGAGACACCGCGTGCGCGCGCTGCACACCGCCCGTACCGTCACCGTCTACCAGGCGTACCCGCCCGCGATCGGGCTGCCGGCCGCCCGCGAGGGACGATTTCCGGCCACCTGGAAGCGGGACCGGATGACGTGGATCAAGCCGTCGTTCCTGTGGATGATGTACCGCTCGGGCTGGGGCACGAAGGAGGGCCAGGAGACGGTCCTCGCCGTGGAGATCACCCGCGAGGGCTTCGAGTGGGCCCTGCGGAACGCCTGCCTCTCCCACCACGGGCCCGGCCTCCACCCCGACCGGGACGCGTGGCGGCGGGAGCTGGGGCACGCCCCGGCCCGGGTCCAGTGGGACCCGGAGCGGGACCTGCGCCTCCAGCCCCTCCCGTACCGCTCGCTCCAGCTCGGCCTGTCGGGCGAGGCGGCCCGGCGGTACGCGGACGAGTGGACGGTGTCCGTCACCGACGTGACCCCGCTCGCCCACCGCGTCCACGCGCTGGTCCGGTCCGGCGACCTCGACGGGGCCCGCGCGGCGCTCCCCCGCGAGGAGCCGTACCCGGAACCGGAGGGGCTGCTGGACCACCTGCGGGTCCCCGCCCCCCGGGACGGCGCCTTCACGTGATCACCACCGGTGGACCACGGCGCCGTGACGCACCGGCATGAGCCGGCCGGTGCCGAGGGGGGGTTCGTCCGGCTGTGGGGCGTACGAGCACCGCGATGCCGTGGAACGGCGCTCCGCCCGCCCGAAGCGGTGATCGCCCCCGCCCCGCTCCTGACGCGGGCGCGACGGAGCCGCCCTGGGGCGTGTGCCGAAAGTCCCGCCTGCCCGGCGGTGCCCGGCACGCACGCCTTAGAAGGGCGGCTCCGGGGAGTACCCGTCCTCGCGGAGGAGGGCCGCCTCCTCCGCCGCTCCGGCGGCTCGCTGTTCGGCCACGGTCGGGTGGACGTCGATCGCCTCGGCCGCCCGCCCTTGCAGGACGAGCACCTCGAACAGTTCCTCGCGCGCCTCGATCGTGTCGATGCCCCGCAGCTCGGCGGCGGCGTCGGCGAGGCGCCCCGCGGCGCCGAGGAGGCCGGCCCGGACGACGCGGGGGTCGGCCCACGGGTCGGGGCGGGCTTCGACCACGGCGATCGCCTCCTCGGCACGGCCGAGGCCGGCGAGGGCGAAGGCCCGCCACCCGTGCGGGAACTCCTTGTGGTCGTGGTGGGGCACGGTGAGGGGATGGTCCAGGAGGCGGAGCAGTTCCGCGGGCCGGTCGAGAAGGATGTGGACGAGGGGGTCCAGGAGGTCGGAGCAGTCGTTCCGGCCGAAGCCGGGTTCGGCCACGGCGATCGCGTCGTCCAGCCGGCCGTCCCGCAGCAGGACCGAGGACAGCCAGGCCCGGTACCCGACCCAGTCGTCGGCGGCGATGGCCTCACGCATCACCGTCTCGGCCTCCTCCGCCCGCCCGCGCTCTCGCAGGGCACGGGCGTGGACGTCCAGGACGCTGCGCGCGTTCCGTCCGGTGGCCAGTTCGCGCAGTTCGTCGAGCCGGTCATGACGTGCCAGGAGTCCGGCGTAGGCGGTGAGGGTGTTCTCGGAGGGGAAACGGCCCTTGGCCATGTCCTCGCCGAGGAGCCGGATCGCCTCGTCGGCACGGCCCGCGCGTTCCAGTACCCGGGCCTGGAGCTCCTGCGCGTCCGCGCGGGAGTAGTCCCATCGGCCCTCCTCGCGGGATCGTCGCGCGGCTTCGGCGTGCGGGGCGATCAGCTCCAGCACCCGTTCGTCGCGGCCCCGGCCCTCGGTGATCCCGACCAGGACCGTCCGGATCCACGACGCGTCGATGTGCGGCACGAGCAGGTCGACGGCCTCATCCACGTACCCTGCCTCGGCGAGCAGCGCGGCGGCGTTACGGCACACGGTCCGTGAAGCGCGG
Source organism: Streptomyces sp. NPDC014907 (assembly GCF_055562975.1). Classification (NCBI taxonomy): domain Bacteria; kingdom Bacillati; phylum Actinomycetota; class Actinomycetes; order Kitasatosporales; family Streptomycetaceae; genus Streptomyces; species Streptomyces sp. NPDC014907. The sequence continues at coordinate 1,070,140 of NZ_JBVHEG010000001.1, forward strand.
CCCTCGTCGTCCGGGCGCACCAGATCCGCGGCCTCGTCCACCCGGCCCGCCCGCACCAGGATCTCCGCCTTCGCCCACAGGGCCGTCCGCCACCCGGTCGCGACGAACGGCTCCATCACCCGCGATGCCCGCTCGAACCCGCCCGACCGGCACAACTCCCGCGCCGCGCCCTCCGCGCAGAACCACTCACCGCGCTCTTCCGCCGCCCGGACCACCAGGTCCAGGTGACCGTGCTCCAGCAGGAGAGCCGTACTTCTCGGAGAAATACCGCGATTGCCGCTCGCCTGCCATGCAAGATCATCCATGTTCACGACTGGAAGCTTAGGAACAGCCGCCGACATGCCACCGCCGGGCGGCCGGTCACCCGGTTTGCCTCACGGCGGGACGCCCGCCCCCGCCTCCGGTCCGGGGCGGGCGTACGGCGTGTGACGGCGCCCCCTGGGGGGCGAGGGTCCGCGCGATCTCCGCCGCCACGCCCTTCCAGTGGGCGCGCCGGCGCTCGCGCTCCTCCGCGCCGGCCAGGTGCTCCTGGTGGAAGCGGAGGACGGTCCGGCCGTCGCCCGCCGGGGAGACGGTGACCTGGAGGACGGTCCCGCCGTACGAGAGGCGGACCCGGTCGCGGGGCCGGAGGCTCCGGAGGGCGGGGTCGCCCTCCGGGGGCAGCGAGGCGCCCGGGCCGAGCCACAGGGCCAGGCCCCCGGGGGAGACCAGGAAGTCCCAGACGGCCGCCACGGGCAGGGGCAGGGTCTTCGAGACGCCGATCTGCCAGCCGGCGTCCCGCGTCAGTCCCACGGGCGTCACGCTTCTCCTTCCCGGGGGGTGCGGGACCGGTGGGCCCGCACCTTGTGGCGGTTGCCGCACCGGTCCATCGAGCACCAGCGGCGGCGTCCGGGACGCGAGGTGTCGGCGAAGACGAGGGAGCAGTCGTCGGCGCCGCAGACCCGGACCCGGTCGGCGTACGGCCCGGTCAGGAGGTCCACCGCGTCGCGGGCCACCGTCGCGAGGAGCCCGGCCCCGGTGGCGCCGGGGGCCCACGCGCGCGTGCCGTCGGCGGCGATCAGGGCGGCGAGGGGCGTGCCGGCGGCGGCGGCGTTGACCACCGCCAGTTCCCCGGGGGCGTACGGCCTCCCCCCGGCCCGTGCGAGGGCGAGGCCCCAGAGGGCGTCCCGCGTCTCCCGCACCGCCGCCAGTTCCGCGCCGGTGACGGTCAGGTCGGGGCCGGGGGCGAGCCGGCAGTTCCGCGCCCAGGCGAGCAGGCCCTCGGCGCGGTCGAGGACTTCGTACCGGGAGGCGACCGGACCGGGTCCTCCGGTGAGGAGCAGTTCGAGGCAGAGGGCGCCCGCGTCGAAGCGGAAGGTCTGCCCGTCGTGGTGCGTGAGGGTCATTCCGGTGGCGGTCCGAGGCATGTAACCACTATAACTGGTTACATGAACGCTCTTCACTGGAAGCTCGTCCTCGACGCCACCGACCCGCACGCCCAGGCCGCCTTCTGGGCCGCCGCCCTCCGCTACCGGGAGGAGGACCACAGCGGCCTCGTCCGCCGCCTCCTCGACCTGGGCGCCGCCCCCCAGGAGGCGACGGCCACCGTCCACGGGGGCACGGAGCGCGAGCGCCTCGGCTGGCGCGACCTCGCCGCCGTGCGCCACCCGGACGACCCCTTCGACGAGGCCACCGACATGGGCCGGGGCCGCCGCATCCTCTTCCAGCGCGTCCCGGAGCCGAAGACCGGCAAGAACCGCCTCCACCTGGACCTCCACGCGGAGGAGGGCGCCCGCGACGAGGAGGTGGCCCGCCTGCGCGGCCTCGGCGCGACGGTCCTGCGGGAGGTGGACGAGCCGTCGGGGTCGTGGGTGGTCCTGGCGGACCCGGAGGGGAACGAGTTCTGCGTCCAGTAGGGGCGGAGGAACGGCGCCGGGAACGGGCGGCGGTGCCGGGCCGGGCACTTCCCCGGTCGCGCCCACGGGGCGGCCGGGGCGTCCCTACAGTGGGGCGATGACCTCGGCGATCACTTCCCCGCTCGTGCTCCACGGCCTCTTCGGACGGCGTGCCCGGCTGCGTTCGGGGGAGCTGCTGCTCCGGTCGGGACGCGAGCTCCGGCGGATACCCGTGGCGGCGATCGAGCGGGTGGAGGTGCGCGGGCCCGGCGGGCGCACGCTCGCCGTCGTCCTGACCGGGCAGGAGCCCGACGCCGCGCGGACCCACTCGCTGACCTCCCTGGGGCCCGGCGCGGTGGAACGCTTCGCCACCGTCCTGCGCGAGGCGCTGCCGGTGCGCGACGGGGCCGAACTGGACCTCTCCGGTGCGGCCCTGGTCACCACCGAGCCCCTGGAGCGTCCGGGGCTGCCCGCCGTCCGGCCGGGCGCGGCCCTCGCCGCCGCGTTCTTCCTGGTGCTGGCGGCGCTGCTGGTCACCGGCTCCTGGACCGGGGCCTTCTGCTGGCTGTTCGTCCCGATGACGGTCGGCGGGGGAACCGTCCTGGCCGCCCTCGGGGGGAAGCCCGTCCGCGAGGGCTGGGTCCTGGCCGTGCGCGGGATCACGGTGGACGGACACCGGAAGAACTCCGGGTCCGTCGACCGGGGGGACCCCGACGCGCTGTACGTCTACCTGTTCACCGACGCGGAAGGGGCGCCGGGCGCGTACCGGGGATCGAACGGGGGCCGCGACGAGGAGGAGATCGTCTACGATCCGCGGAACCCGGGCGTCAACCAGCTGCGGCGCCGCAACGCCGCCCAGTTCGCCGCCGGGCTGCTCCTCCTGCTCGTCCTCGCCCTTCCCCTGCTGGCCGGCGGCGCGGCCCTCGGACTGGCTGCGCTCGCCGACCTGTTCGGCCGCCCCTTGTTCACCGTGTTCTGAAGCCGGGGACGGTGAGCCGGAAGCGCGGTACGGCTCCGGGCTCCTCCCCCGGCGGTACGTCCGGGCCCGATCGCCGAGTCCTGATCCGTTCCGGGTCCGCTCTGGGCCCGCCCCGACTCCCGCTCCGGCTCCGGAGAGGTCGTCACCACTCCCGGCGGACGGTCGCCTTGCCGCCGGTCACCAGGCTCGCCGGCGGCACGTCGTCGGCCACGACCGCGCCGGCGGCGATCACGGCGTCACGGCCGATGCTGACGCCGGGCAGGATCATGGCGCCGGCGCCGATCCACACGTTCTCCGCCACGTCGATGGGCGCGCCGGTGAGGTACAGCCGCCGTTCCCCGGGGTCGACCGGGTGGCCGACGGTGATGAACGTGACCTTCGGCCCGATCATCACGCGCTCCCCGATCCGGATGCCGGCGTAGTCCAGGAACGTGCAGTTCTGGTTGACGAAGGCGCGTCCGGCGAAGTCGATGTTGAGGCCGTGGTCCGTGTAGAAGGGCGGATAGGCCGTGACCTTCGGCGGCAGCGGCTTGCCGAGGATCTGTTCGAACAGCTCCGCCTTGGCCGCCTCGTCCCCGAAGGGCAGGACGTTCAGGCGGGAGGTCAGCTCGGTGACCCGCAGGACCCTCTCGGCCATGGCCTGGAACTCGTCACTGTGGATGCGCATGAGGCGGTCGCCGGACATGCCGCGATCCTTCCCCCGCGCCGGTGTCCGGGCAAGCCCCCCGGGACGGCCGGAGCCGGGCGCGCCCGCGCGGAACCGCCGGTTCCCGGTTCGGCCCGTTCGCTGAGCGAACGGCCCCGGCCGATTTCCGCTCTTGACGCGAAGTCAAACCGTAACTGAACATTCAGCACGCACAACTGAACGACAGAACAACTGAACACAGCGCACGCACACGCACAGCTCCAACGCCTCGTGGCCCCCGGGTCCGAGGCGTCTCGCACGTTCCGTCCCATCCCCGTTCGGAATCCGGAGCCCCCACATGAACATCTCCGTGCCCAGACGCGTCACCGCGGTCGCCGCCCTCGCGGCGCTCGCCCTCGGCGGCCTCGCCGGAACCAGCGCCTCCGCCGCCCCGTCCGGAGCCGCGGGCGCCACCGCCGCGCCCGACATATCGCTCGCCAACGTCAAGCAGCACTTGACGGACCTCCAGTCGATAGCCAGCGCCAACGGCGGCAACCGCGCCCACGGCCGGTCCGGTTACAAGGCGTCCGTCGACTTCGTGAAGGCGAAGCTGGACGCCGCCGGATACACCACCACCCTCCAGACCTTCACCTCCAGCGGCGCCACCGGCTACAACCTGATCGCCGACTGGCCGGGCGGCGACCCGAACCAGGTCCTCATGGCCGGCTCGCACCTCGACTCGGTCGCCGCCGGCGCCGGCATCAACGACAACGGCTCCGGCTCCGCCGCCGTCCTGGAGACCGCGCTCGCCGTGTCCCGCGCCGGCTACCAGCCCTCCAAGCACCTGCGGTTCGCCTGGTGGGGCGCCGAGGAGCTGGGCCTCGTCGGATCGAAGTACTACGTCAACAACCTGCCGACGACCGAGCGTTCGAAGCTCAAGGGCTACCTCAACTTCGACATGATCGGCTCGCCCAACCCGGGCTACTTCGTCTACGACGACGACCCGGTCATCGAGAAGACCTTCAAGGACTACTACGCCGGCCTCGGCATCCCGACGGAGATCGAGACCGAGGGCGACGGCCGCTCCGACCACGCCCCGTTCAAGAACGCCGGCGTCCCGGTCGGCGGTCTCTTCAGCGGCGCCGACTACACCAAGACGACGACGCAGGCCCAGAAGTGGGGCGGCACCGCCGGCCAGGCCTTCGACCGCTGCTACCACTCCTCCTGCGACACCACCGCGAACATCAACGACACCGCCCTCGACCGCAACAGCGACGCCGTCGCGCACGCGGTCTGGACGCTGTCCGCCGGCACCACCACGCCGCCCACCGGCAAGGTCTTCGAGAACACCGCCGACGTCACCGTCCCGGACAACGGCGCCGCGGTGACCTCCTCCGTGACCGTCACCGGCGTCACCGGCAACGCCCCGAGCAACCTCGCCGTCGGCGTGGACATCGTCCACACCTACCGCGGCGACCTCGTCGTCGACCTCATCGCCCCCGACGGGTCGGTCTACAGCCTCAGCAACCGCTCCGGCGGCAGCGCCGACAACATCGTCCAGACCTACACCGTCAACGCCTCCACCGAGGTCGCCAACGGCGTCTGGAAGCTCCGCGTCCAGGACAAGGCCGCCGCCGACACCGGCTACATCAACGGCTTCAAGCTGACCTTCCCGTAACCGCGCGGGGAAGCCGCGGAAACGCCCGGGCGGGCCGGTGACCATCGCCCCCGACCCGCCCGGGGTCCCAACCGTCCGTCACCTGCCGGCGTTCGCCGCGTCCACCAGCGCGTCCTTCGTCACCGCGCCGGCGTAGACCTTGCCGTCGTCGGTGAGGAGCGCGTTCACCAGCTTCGTCCTGAAGAGGGTGCCCGAGCCGAACTTCCCGGTGACCTTGTCGCCGAAGGAGTCCAGGAGGCCCTGGAGCTCCTTCGGCGCCTCGCCGGTCTTCGGCGCCGGGGCGCCGGTGTCGAGCGTGAGGATGGCCGTCCAACCCTCGCCGACGACCTCCGGACCCTTCCCGCCCGCGCCCTCGCCCAGTCCGGGAAGGATCTCGCCGAGGCCCCCGGGGAAGCCCTTCCCGAAGTCTCCGGTCCCGTTCTTCCCGGCGCCCCCGGGAAGCCCGTCCGCCTTCTCCGCCGCGCCCTCCGTCACCTTCGCGCCCTTCGGCGCCTCGAAGGCGAAGACCGAGGCGGCGGGCCGGGAGAAGTCGACCTTCGTGAAGCCCGCGTCCACGACCGGCTTGCCGCCCTCGGCCGAGGCGAGGGTGAACTTCAGCGGGGTGCCGTTCGCCGCGTCCACCGCGATCTTCACCGACTCGACGGTCGATCCGCTCTGCTTGGGCCTGATCACCAGCTGGTAGGCGTCCCGGCCCGCGATCCTGGCCGTGCCGTCGACGGTGACCGACGTGGTGTCGCCCGCCGCCTTCAGGACCTGGTCCGCGAGCTCCTTGGGCGTCGCGGGCGCCTCCTCGTGCTCCTCCCGGCCGCCGGACGCGCCCTTCTCGTGGAAGACCTCGTTCGACTTGCTGTCGTGGGCCCAGACGTCGTCGCCGTTGTGGATCAGGCTGTACTCGTCGGAACCGTCGAGCAGGGTGAGCCGCTGGCGCTCGGGGCCGTCCACCGCCACGCGCAGCGTGTGGGTGCCCGCCGCCAGTTCGGTGAGCTTCGCCGAGGGGTCGGCCGTGGAGGACCCGCCGCCGCCCGGCCCGGTGAGGCCGGAGGCCAGGCCGCCGAGGGCCGGCAGGCCCAGGTCGGTGGAGATCCTGAAGGTCCCGGACAGGGCCTGGGTGTCCGAGGCGGCGATCTTCTCGATGAGCTGCTGGGCCGTGATCTCCGGCAGGTCCGGGTCGCCGGACGCCGCGAGCGCCGGGACCAGACCGATGGTCGCCGCCGCCACGCCGGCCACCGCGACCGGGACGACGTACCGGCCCGCTCCGCGCCGCTTCCCGTCGCGGGTCCCGCTACGGACTTCGTTCGCTGCCATGGTTTCCGTTACCTCCGTGCGCCCTGAGGTGGTCTCGAACGGCCCCGATCGGCCGATGTACCCATCTGACCAGAACGGGGGCCCGGAAGCGTCAGCCCCCGGGATCAACCTCGCGTACCCCTCCGGGATGACCCGCCCCTGAGACCGCCCCGGGCGGACCGGCGGCGGCGGGCCGGACGGACCGGGGGCGTTGAGCCGGACGGACCGGGGAACACCGGGCCGGACGGACCGGGGGCGTTGAGCCGGACGGACCGGGGAACGCCGGGCCGGGCGGGGCCGGGGGCGACGGGCCGGGGTGGGACCCGGGGGCGACGGGCCGGGCGGGCCCTAACCCGCCCGGTGGACCACCGCGTCGCACAGCTCCGCGAGCGCCGACTTCGCGTACCCGTCGGGCAGCGGCGCCAGCATCGCGCGCGCCTCCTCCGCGTACCGCACGGTGTCCCGGCGGGCCTGCTCCAGGGCCGGGTGGGCGCGCAGCCGGCGCAGGACCTCGGCGTGCCGGGCGTCGTCGGTGAGGTCGCCGTCCACGAGCGCGACCAGCTCGACGTCCTCGGGGCGCCCGTGGGCGGCGGCGGCCGCGCGCAGGTGCAGGACGGGCAGGGTGGGGATGCCCTCGCGGAGGTCGGTGCCGGGGGTCTTGCCGGACTCGTGGGAGTCGGAGGCGATGTCGAGCACGTCGTCGGCGAGCTGGAAGGCGACGCCCAGCCGCTCCCCGTACTGGGTGAGGGTCTCGACCACGCTGTCGTCGGCGCCGGCCATCATCGCGCCGAAGCGGCAGGCGACGGCGACGAGGGAGCCGGTCTTGCCGCCGAGGACGTCGAGGTAGTGGTCGACGGGGTCGCGGTCGCCGGCCGGTCCCGCGGTCTCCAGGATCTGGCCGGTCACCAGGCGTTCGAACGCCTGGGACTGGATGCGGACGGCCTCCGGGCCGAGGTCCGCGAGCGTGTGGGAGGCGCGGGCGAAGAGGAAGTCCCCGGTGAGGACGGCGATCGAGTTGCCCCAGCGGCTGTTGGCGCTGGGGACCCCGCGCCGGACGTCGGCCTCGTCCATCACGTCGTCGTGGTAGAGCGTGGCGAGGTGGGTCAGCTCCACGACCACGGCGGAGGGCACGACGCCCGGCGCGTACGGGTCGCCGAACTGGGCGGCGAGCATCACCAGGAGCGGGCGGAAGCGCTTCCCCCCGGCCAGGACGAGGTGCTGCGCGGCCTCCGTGATGAAGGGGACATCGCTCTTGGTGGCGTCCAGGAGGCCTGCTTCCACGGCCGCCAGACCGGTCTGGACATCGGCCTCGAGAGCCTGGTCCCGCACGCTAAGACCGAACGGCCCGACGACGGTCACGAGGGAGTCTCCTGTCTGCTGACGCCTGCCGGCGCTCACACGGTGGGTGACGGGCGCCCGGAACGATCACACGGATTGTCGATGTGTCGCCGGATTCGCTCAAGCCAGCGTATCCGGTCACCTTTCGATCACCGTGGGCGCCTTCCCGTCGCCCCGGTATGTTCGATGTCAGAGGATATGTCCACCGGTGAGCGCTCCGTCCCGAACGGGTGTCCGGGTCGGTCCGGCCCGTGAGCGCCCTCCCCCGGTGGCGCGCGGCGGGCGGCCGGCGGGCCGGCCCCCGGCTTCCCGCACGGCGGACCGGGCGCGTGCGCGGGGCCCGGTCCGCCGCCGTGCGCGCCTACGCCCGGGTACCCGCCCCGCGGCGGCGGACGACGACCAGGGCGCCCGCACCGAGGGCGACGGTCCCGGCGGCGAGGAGACCGAGCCCCGGCAGGACGTCGTCCGAGCCGGTGGCGGCGAGGGCGCCGGTCGCGGGGGCGGAGGACGGACCGCCCTGCGGAGCGGTGCGGGGGACGCCGGTGGCGGACGCGGACGCGGAGGCGGACACCGTGGCCGGCGGGGCCGGCGAAGGCGACGTCGTGGCCGGCGGCGTCGTGGCCGGCGGTGTCGTGGCCGGCGGTGTCGTGACCGTCCCGCCGCCCCCGCCCTCGGCGGCTTCGAACGCGGCGAGGGCCCGCTGCGCGTCGGCGGCCTCCTCCTCCGCCTTCCTCAGGTCCTCCGTGAGGACGCCGTACCTCCGCGCGAGGGCGACCCTCGCGTCGTCCGAGGCGGTGTCGGCCCTGTCGAGCCGGAGACCGGCGGCGGCCTCGGCCTCGACGGCGGTTCCGACCGCCTTCCGCGCGTCGGCGACGTTCTTCCCGGCGAGCGCCTTCTCCTCGTCGGTGGCGGTCCCGGGAAGCGTCTCCAGGGCCTTCTCGGCCTCGGCCAGCTTCCGGTCGGCCTCCTCCCGGGCCGCCTTGGCGAGGGCGGCGGCCTTCCTCGCCTCGGCCAGTTCGGTCTTCAGCGCCGGGTCGACGTTGTCCTCCCTGATGTCCTTCAGGAGGGCCGCGCGCCGCGCCACCAGGGCGTCGACCTTTTTCCGCGCCTCGGCGACGGCGGCCTTCAGCTCCTCGTGCGTGGACGCCGCCCGCGTCTGCGCGGGGGCCGGCGGGGTGTCGGCGAAGGCGGGCGCGGCGGACAGGAACACGACCGGCGCGGTGGCGGCGGCGGCCACGGCGGTCGCGAGGATGCGGCGGAACTTCATGGGGGGACCTTTTCCTGGTCGGGAGGCCGGGGACGAGCGGGCGCGGGTGCCCGCAGTCGCTTCACGCGGCACGTCGCCGTGGCGATCGTAGATCTTCGCACCGCCCTCCGAACTCCCTGTTCGCGCAGCTCGGAACGGGTGCGGGGCCCGTCCCGGCCATAAACCGAGCAAAGGCGGACAGTTGCTCACGGGGGCCGCGCTTTCGCTGTGATCCATGTCATCCGCGCCCGGCGGCCCGCCCCGTAACGTGTCCCCCACACCCGTGGAAAGCGAGGCAAGCACCGATGTCCGAGCACAGCCCGCTCGACCTGGCCGAGGGCGATCCCTTCGGCCCGCACAACCTCCCGTACGGCGTCTTCTCCACCGCCGACGAGCCCGGCCGGCGCCGGCTCGGCGTCCGGATCGGCGGGTACGTGCTGGACGCGGGGGCCGCGGCGCACGCGCTCGGCTCCCCGTACGCGTCGCTGCTCGCGCGGCCGAGCCTCAACCCGCTGCTCGCCGCCGGGCGGAACGTCTGGCGCGACGTGCGCCGGGCGCTCACGGCCTGGGTGACGGTGCCCGCGCACCGGCCGGACGTCGAACCGCTGCTGCACCCGCTGGACACGGTGACGCTGCACCTGCCCTACGAGGTCGCGGACTACGTCGACTTCTACGCGAGCGAGCACCACGCGACGAACGTGGGCCGGATCTTCCGTCCGGACGGCGAGCCGCTGACGCCCAACTGGAAGCACCTGCCGATCGGTTACCACGGGCGCGCGGGCACGGTCGTGGTGTCGGGGACCGACGTCGTGCGCCCCTCCGGGCAGCGCAAGGCGCCCGCGGACCCGGCGCCGGTCTTCGGGCCCTCGGTCAAGCTGGACATCGAGGCGGAGGTCGGCTTCCTCGTCGGCACCCCGTCCGAGCCGGGCAGGCCGGTCGCGCTCTCCGCCTTCCGGGAGCACGTCTTCGGGGTGACGCTGCTCAACGACTGGTCGGCGCGGGACGTGCAGGCGTGGGAGTACGTGCCGCTCGGCCCGTTCCTCGGCAAGTCGTTCCAGACGTCGGTCTCGGCGTGGGTGACGCCCCTGGAGGCCCTGGACGCGGCCCGGACCGCCCCGCCCGCGCGGGACCTCCCCCTCCTGCCGTACCTGGACGACGCGGACGAGGAGGAGCCGGGCGGCTTCGACCTGCGGATCTCCGTCGAGATCAACGGCGAGGTGGTGGCCGAGCCGCCGTTCTCGACGATGTACTGGACGGCTGCCCAGCAGCTCGCCCACATGACGGTGAACGGCGCCTCCCTGCGCACGGGCGACCTGTACGGCTCCGGGACGGTCTCCGGGCCCGGGGTGAACCAGCGCGGTTCGCTCCTGGAGCTGACCTGGAACGGGCGGGACCCGCTCGAACTTCCGGGCGGGAAGCGGACGTTCCTGGAGGACGGCGACGAGGTCGTCCTCACGGCGTGGGCGCCCGGCCCGGACGGCACCCGGGTCGCCCTGGGCGAGGTCCGGGGCCGGATCGCCCCCGCCGTCACCGCCTGACCGTCAGGCGGCCCGCCAGAGGGCGGGGACGTTCGGCGGCTGCCAGCCGGGCTGGGCCGTGTGGGCCTGGAGGCACGCGTAGCCCGACCCGGCGTAGGTGACGGCGTCCCCGGCCCGGTAGGCGGTGCCGACCGTCCAGGTGCCCCCCGGCGGCTGGGTGGTCGCGGTGGACGTCGGCGTGGGGCCCGGGTCCTGCGCCACGTTGAGGACGAAGTCGAACGCGGCCTCGCGCGCGCCGCCCGCGTCCCGCACGGTCATGAGCAGCCGCGGGTCGAAGATGCTGTCGGTGTTGTTGCGGGGCTCGTTCGGGAAGTACAGCTGGGTGGTGAGCACCGGGCGGCCGGGGGCCTGCGCCTTGACGTGGATGTGCCGGGTGCGGCCCGGGTAGAGGCCGGGCACGATCGTGGTGAGCTTGAAGGAGCCGTCGGCGCCGGTGAACTGGTGGCCGCGGAAGCGGAACCCGGTGTTGTCGTAGGCGCCGTTGGTGTCGGCCTGCCAGAAGTCCAGCAGGACGCCGGATATCGGCCGGCAGGCGAGCCCGAAGACGTACCCGCTGACGGTGAGCCGGACACCGGGGGTGTTGGCCTCCAGGAGGCTGGTCCGCAGCGGGGAGTCGGGCTTGAAGTACGGCCCCTCGATCTGCTCGGGCGTGGGGTCGTCGCCGTCGTCGCACGTGGGGGTGAGCGCGGGCGGCTCGTCGCCCGCGCCCAGGGTGCGGGCGAGCGCGGGCACGCCCATGAGCACCGCGGGCGCCGCCATGCCGGCCGCGAGCGCGGCGCGCAGGACGGTCTTCCGGCTGACGTGCCCGGTGCTGTTCTCGTGGTCCATGTGCCTGGCTCCTCGGGTGGGGTCTGGGATCGGCAACGAACCTAGGGGCCCGCGGCACCGGGTTCGATGGACGGAGCACGGCGGTCGTGGTCTTTTCGGAAGCGCCCGGGGCTGCGCCCGACCTCCCTGCGGAAGAAGCGGCAGAAGTAGGCGGCGTCGTCGAACCCGACCCGCGCGGCCACCTGCCGCACGGACAGCCCGGTGGCGACGAGCAGCCGCTGCGCCTCCCGCACCCGTTCCTGGCGCAGCAGCGCGGCGGGGGTGCGGCCGGTGGCCGCCCGCACCACCTCGGTGAGGTGTCCGGGCGTCACCCCGATCCGCTCGGCGCACTCCCGTACGGAGAGGCCGGTGGTCCCGGCCGTGCGGGCCAGCCGCAGGAACTCCCCGGCCGGCCCGTCCGCCCCGCCGGCCGGGCCCCGCGCGGGTTCCTCCCCTTCCCCGCCGGGCAGCCGGGCGGCCCGTACGAGGAGGACGTGGAGCAGGGACCGCAGCACCCCGGCGAACCCGTCGGCCCCGTGCCGGTACTCCTCGGCCAGCTCCTCCATCAGCCGGCTCGTGCGCTCGTGCGCGGCGGCGTCGAGCCCCGCCCAGGGCCGCTCGCCGAGCCGCCGCAGCAGTTCCTCGTCGGCCCCGCCGACCAGGAACTCCGGGGTGAACAGCGCGAGCGACCCGTCGAGCCCGCGCACGCCCTCCCAGTGGTGCACCTGCCCGGGCAGGATCACCCCGAGCTGGGGCGGGCGCAGCTCCCGGCGTTCCAGGTCGACGACGTGGGTGCCGGTGCCCGCGGTGACGTGGACGATCTCGTAGAAGGTGTGCCGGTGCGGGAAGGCGGCCCGGGAGAGGGGGCCGACGGCGTCGAAGCTGCCGGCGGCGAAGGGCACCCCGTCGGGGAGCCGGACCTCCAGGCGGTGCACGGGCGGGTCGCCGGCCCTGGGGACGGCGCAGGGGGTTCCCGGTGGGACGGTGGTGCCGCGCATCGGCCGCCTCCCTCTCCGCTACTGGTACAGACCATGAGGGGCGGCTCCACGATGACACGGCGGCTTCCGGCGGTGAAGTGCGCGGAGGGGCCCGGCTCCTGTCGAGCCGGGCCCCTCCGCGTCCGTACGGAACCGGCTACCTCACGAACGCGCTCGCCTGGTTCGCCAGGTCGAGGAAGTACTGCGGCGCGAAGCCGAGCACGAGGGTGACGGCCACGCCCGCCGCGATGGTGAGCGACGTCAGGACCGAGGGCACGGCGACCGTGGGGCCGTCCGCCTTCGGCTCGCTGAAGAACATGAGCACGATGACCCTGATGTAGAAGAAGGCGGCGATCGCCGAGGAGATCACGCCGACCACGACGAGGGCGCCCGCGCCGCCGTCCGCCGCCGCCTTGAAGACCGCGAACTTGCCGGAGAAGCCGGAGGTCAGCGGGATGCCGGCGAAGGCGAGCAGGAAGACCGCGAAGACCGCCGCGACCAGCGGCGAACGGCGGCCCAGGCCGGCCCACTTGGAGAGGTGGGTGGCCTCGCCGCCCGCGTCCCGGACCAGGGTGACGACGGCGAAGGCGCCGATCGTCACGAAGGAGTACGCCCCCAGGTAGAAGAGGACGGACGAGATGCCGTCCGGGGTGGCGGCGATGACGCCGGCGAGCAGGAACCCGGCGTGCGCGACCGACGAGTACGCCAGGAGCCGCTTGATGTCGGTCTGGGTGACGGCGATGATCGCGCCGCCCAGCATGGTGACGATCGCGACGCCCCACATGACCGGCCGCCAGTCCCAGGTGAGGCCCGGGAGCACCACGTACAGCAGCCGGAGCAGCGCGCCGAACGCGGCGACCTTGGTCGCGGCGGCCATGAAGCCGGTGACCGGGGTCGGGGCGCCCTGGTAGACGTCCGGGGTCCACATGTGGAACGGGACGGCACCGACCTTGAAGAGGAGCCCCATGAGGACCATGGCGAAGCCGATGAGGAGCAGCGCGTCGTTCCCCATGGTGCCGGCGAGCGCCGGGTTCACCGAGGTGACCGCGCCGTCGACGACGTTCGCGACGCCGGCGTACGAGACGGTGCCCGCGTAGCCGTAGAGCAGGGCGATCCCGAAGAGCAGGAAGGCCGAGGAGAAGGCGCCGAGCAGGAAGTACTTGAGGGCGGCCTCCTGCGACATCAGCCGCTTGCGGCGGGCGACGGCGCAGAGCAGGTACAGCGGGAGGGAGAAGACCTCCAGGGCGACGAAGAGCGTCAGGAGGTCGTTGGCGGCCGGGAAGACCAGCATGCCGGCGACGGCGAAGAGCGCCAGCGGGAAGACCTCGGTGGTGGTGAAGCCCGCCTTGACGGCCGCCTTCTCCTGGTCGCTGCCGGGAACGGCGGCGGCCTCGGCGGCGAAGGAGTCGACCCGGTGGCCGTGGTCGGCCGGGTCGAGCCTGCGCTCGGCGAAGGTGAGGACCGCCACGACCGAGGCGAGGAGGATGGTCCCCTGGAGGAAGAGGGCCGGTCCGTCGACCGCGACGGCGCCCATGGCCGCGATGCGGGCCTTCGTGGAGCCGTACCCGCCGGCCGCCAGGCCGACGACGGCGGCGAAGGCGGCGGCGAGCGCGAGGACGGTCAGGAAGACCTGGACGTGGTAGCGGCCCCTGCGGGGGACGAAGGCCTCGACGAGGACGCCGAGGAGCGCGGCGCCGACCACGATGAGCACCGGCGCGAGCTGGGTGTACTCGATGTGGGGCGCCGGGATCTTCTCCAGCGGCCCGGCGGCGGTCGCCCACAGGGTGGGGACGGGGGTTGCGACGGCGGAAGTGCTCACTTGGCCGCCTCCACTTCGGGTGCGGGGTCCTTCTGCTGGACGTCGGACATGGTGTGCCGGACCGCCGGGTTCACGACGTCCGTGAGCGGCTTCGGGAAGACTCCGAGGAAGATCAGGACGGCGATCAGCGGGACGACGACGGCCAGTTCGCGCGACCGCAGGTCCGGCATCCTCCGCACCTCCTCCCTCACCGGCCCGGTCATCGTCCGCTGGTACAGGACGAGGGTGTAGAGCGCGGCGAGGACGATGCCGGTGGTGGCGACGACGCCGGCCACCGGGTAGCGGGCGAAGGTGCCCACCAGGACCAGGAACTCGCTGACGAACGGCGCGAGTCCGGGCAGGGAGAGGGTCGCGAGGCCGCCGATCAGGAAGGTGCCGGCGAGCACCGGGGCGACCTTCTGCACCCCGCCGTAGTCCGCGATGAGCCGCGAGCCGCGCCGGGAGATCAGGAAGCCGGCGACGAGCATCAGGGCGGCGGTCGAGATGCCGTGGTTGACCATGTACAGCGTGGCGCCGGACTGGCCCTGGCTCGTCATCGCGAAGATGCCCAGGATGATGAAGCCGAAGTGCGAGAGCGACGCGTAGGCGATCAGGCGCTTGATGTCCCGCTGGCCGACGGCGACGAGCGCCCCGTAGACGATGCTGATCAGGGCGAGGACGACGATCGCGGGCGTGGCCCACTTCGAGGCCTCGGGGAAGAGCCCGAGGCAGAAGCGGAGCATCGCGAAGGTGCCGACCTTGTCGACGACGGCGGTGATGAGGACGGCGACCGGGGCGGTCGCCTCCCCCATCGCGTTCGGCAGCCAGGTGTGCAGCGGCCACAGCGGCGCCTTCACCGCGAAGGCGAAGAAGAAGCCGAGGAAGAGCCACCGCTCGGTGCCGGTCGCGATCTCCAGGGAGCCGTTGGCCCGCGCCCCGGCGATCTCGGTGAGCGAGAAGTTCCCCGCGACCACGTACAGGCCGATGACGGCGGCCAGCATGATCAGGCCGCCGGCCAGGTTGTAGAGGAGGAACTTGACGGCCGCGGAGGAGCGCCGGGCCGCCGCGTTCTCGTCGGAGCCCGCGTGGGCGCCGTCGCCGAAGCCGCCGATGAGGAAGTACATCGGGATCAGCATGGCTTCGAACAGGATGTAGAAGAGGAAGACGTCGGTGGCCTCGAAGGAGAGGATCACCATCGCCTCGACCATGAGGATCAGGGCGAAGAAGCCCTGGGTCGGGCGCCACCTCTTCGAGGAGGTCTCCAGCGGGTCGGCGTCGTGCCAGCCCGCCAGGATCACGAACGGGATCAGCAGGGCGGTGAGCGCGATCAGCGCCACCCCGATGCCGTCCACGCCCAGTTCGTAGCGGACGCCGAAGTCCTTGATCCAGGCGTGCGACTCGGTGAGCTGGTACCGCTCGCCGCCCGGTTCGAAGCGGGCGAAGACGAGTCCGGTGAGGACGAGCGTGGCGAGCGAGACGAGCAGCGCCAGCCACTTGGCGGCGGTGCGGCGGGCGGCGGGCACGGCGGCGGTGAGGATCGCACCGGCCGCCGGCAGCACCGCCGTCGCCGTAAGGAGCGGGAAGGACATGATGGTTACACCGCCCTCATCAGCAGGGTCGCGGCGATCAGCACCGCCGTACCTCCGAACATGGAGACCGCGTACGAGCGGGCGTAGCCGTTCTGGAGCTTGCGCAGCCGGCCGGAGAGGCCGCCGAAGGCCGCCGCGGTGCCGTTGACCGCGCCGTCCACCACGGAGTGGTCGAGGTGGACGAGCGAGCGGGTGAGGCGGGTGCCGCCCGTGACGAAGACGGCGTGGTTGAAGTCGTCCTGGAGCAGGTCGCGGCGGGCCGCCCGGGTGAGGAGCGAGCCGCGCGGGGCGGTGACCGGGACCGGCCGGCGCCCGTACTGGAGGTAGGCGAGCCCGACGCCGGTCACCATGACGGCGACGGTGGCGGCGGTGACGGCCCCGGCGCTGATCGGCGGGTGGCCGTGGGCGTAGCCGGTGACCGGCTCCAGCCATTCGACGAACCCGGCGAACTCGAAGACCGCGCCTCCGGCGACCGATCCGACGGCGAGCAGCACCATCGGGATCAGCATCGACCTCGGCGACTCGTGCGGGTGCGGCATGCGGTCCGCGGCGTGCCCGGCGGCCGGTTCGGCGTCGGGCGTCCGGTCGGCGTCGGGCGCCGGCTGCCAGCGCTTCTCGCCGAAGAAGGTCATCAGCATCACGCGGGTCATGTAGTACGCGGTGATGGCCGCGCCGAGCAGGGTGACCGCGCCGAGGATCCAGCCCTCGGTGCCGCCCTTCGCGAAGGCCGCCTCGATGATCTTGTCCTTGGAGAAGAAGCCGGACAGGCCGGGGAAGCCGATGATCGCGAGGTAGCCGAGGCCGAAGGTGACGAAGGTGACCGGCATGTACTTCCGCAGGCCGCCGTACTTCCGCATGTCGACCTCGTCGTTCATGCCGTGCATGACCGAACCGGCGCCGAGGAACAGCCCGGCCTTGAAGAAGCCGTGCGTCACCAGGTGCATGATCGCGAAGACGTAGCCGATCGGGCCGAGGCCGGCCGCGAGGATCATGTAGCCGATCTGCGACATCGTCGAACCGGCGAGCGCCTTCTTGATGTCGTCCTTGGCGCAACCGACGATCGCTCCGAAGAGGAGCGTGACGGCTCCGACGATCGTGACGACGAGCTGCGCGTCCGGCGCGGCGTTGAAGATGTCGGCGGAGCGGACGATCAGGTAGACGCCGGCGGTCACCATCGTGGCCGCGTGGATGAGGGCGGAGACCGGGGTCGGGCCCTCCATCGCGTCCCCGAGCCAGGACTGCAGCGGCACCTGGGCCGACTTGCCGCAGGCCGCGAGGAGCAGCATCAGGCCGATCGCGGTCAGCGTGCCCCGGGACGCCTGCCCGCTCGCCTCCAGGACCGGCCCGAAGGCGAAGGTCCCGAAGGTGGTGAACATGAGCATGATGGCGACCGAGAGGCCGATGTCACCGACCCGGTTGACCAGGAACGCCTTCTTGGCGGCGGTGGCCGCGCTGGGCTTGTGCTGCCAGAACCCGATCAGGAGGTACGAGGCGAGGCCGACGCCCTCCCAGCCGAAGTACAGGAGCAGGTAGTTGTCGGCGAGGACGAGCAGGAGCATCGCCGCGACGAACAGGTTGAGGTAGCCGAAGAAGCGGCGGCGCCGCTCGTCGTGCTCCATGTACCCGATGGAGTACACGTGGATGAGCGTGCCGACCCCGCTGATCAGCAGGACGAACGTCATGGAGAGCTGGTCGAGCTGGAACGCCATGTCCGCCCGGAAGCCCTCGACGGGGACCCAGGTGAAGAGCCGCTGGTGCAGGGCCCTCTCCCCGGCGCCCTTGCCGAGCATGTCGGCGAAGAGCACCAGGCCGGTCGCGAAGGACACGGCTGCGAGGAGCGTGCCGATCCAGTGGCCCGCCTTGTCGAGGCGCCGGCCGCCGCAGAGCAGGACGACCGCGCCGAGCAGGGGCGCCCCGATGAGCGGAGCGATGAGATTTTCCACGGTCAGCCCCTCACAGCTTCATCAGGCTTGCGTCGTCGACCGAGGCCGAGTGGCGGGCACGGAAGACGGACACGATGATCGCGAGCCCGACGACGACCTCCGCGGCGGCGACGACCATCGTGAAGAACGCGATGATCTGGCCGTCGAGGTTGCCGTGCATGCGGGAGAAGGTGACGAACGCGAGGTTGCAGGCGTTGAGCATCAGCTCGACGCACATGAAGACGACGATCGCGTTGCGCCGGATCAGCACCCCGGCCGCACCGATGGTGAACAGCAGGGCGGCGAGGTACAGGTAGTTGACGGGATTCACCGGGTGGCCTCCTCTTCGTCCCGGTTCCGGCCGAGCCGTTCCTCGGAGCGCTGTTCCAGGGCCTTGAGGTCGGCCATGGCCTCGGCGGACACGTCCCGGATCTGGCCCCGCTTGCGCAGGGTCCCCATGACGGTGAGTTCCGCCGGGCTGCCGTCGGGCAGCAGGCCGGCGATGTCCACGGCGTTGTGCCGGGCGTAGACGCCGGGCGCGGGCAGCGGCGGCACGTGCGTGCCCTCGCGTACGCGCTGCTCGGACAGCTCGCGCTGGGTGCGGGCGCGTTCGGTGCGCTCCCGGTGGGTGAGCACCATCGCGCCGACGGCGGCGGTGATGAGGAGCGCGCCGGTGATCTCGAAGGCGAAGACGTACTTGGTGAAGATCAGGGCGGCGAGGCCCTCGACGTTCCCGCCGCGCGCGCTGTTGGCGGCGCCGAGTCCGGCGAACTCGGTGAGCGAGGCGTTGCCGATGCCGGCGGCGAGCAGGACGCCGAAGCCGAGGCCGCAGGCGGCGGCCCACCAGCGCTGCCCCTTCAGGGTCTCCTTCAGCGAGTCCGCCGCCGTGACGCCGACGAGCATGACGACGAAGAGGAAGAGCATCATGATCGCGCCGGTGTAGACGACGATCTGGACGATGCCGAGGAAGTACGCGCCGTTGGCCAGGTAGAAGACCGCGAGGACGATCATCGTGCCGGCGAGGCAGAGCGCGGAGTGGACGGCCCTGCGCATCAGGATCGTGCAGAGGGCGCCGGCGACGGCGACGGTGCCGAGGACCCAGAACTGGACGGCCTCGCCCGTGGAGGTCGCGTACGCCGCGAGGGTGGTGCTCATGCGTCCACCTCTTCGTGGTCGTCCTTCTCGCCCTTGGAGACGGCGGTCTGGCGGACGGTCCCGGGCGCCGCCTCGGTGACGAGGCCCCGGTAGTAGTCCTGTTCGGTCATGCCGGGGAAGATCGCGTGCGGGGTGTCGACCATGGTCTCCTCCAGGCCCGCGAGGAGCTGTTCCTTGGTGTAGATCAGGTTCGCGCGGGAGGAGTCGGCGAGTTCGAACTCGTTGGTCATCGTCAGCGCGCGCGTGGGGCAGGCCTCGACGCACAGGCCGCACAGGATGCAGCGGGCGTAGTTGATCTGGTAGACGCGGCCGTAGCGCTCGCCGGGCGAGTAGCGCTCCTCGTCCGTGTTGTCCGCGCCCTCCACGTAGATGGCGTCGGCGGGACAGGCCCAGGCGCACAGTTCGCAGCCGACGCACTTCTCCAGGCCGTCGGGGTGACGGTTGAGCTGGTGCCGGCCGTGGAAGCGGGGCGCCGTCGTCTTCTGCTGCTCCGGGTACTGCTCGGTCAGCCGCTTCTTGAACATGGCCTTGAAGGTCACGCCGAAACCGGCCACCGGGTTCTGGAAGTCAGACACCGTCCGTCTCCTTTCCATCACTCGCGGGAGCGGTATCGGGGGCGCCACTGGCGACGAGGTCCCGCTGGTGCCGCGACCGGCGCCGGGGCACGGGCGGCAGGGACTGTCCGGGCTTGGGCGGTACGGGGAAGCCCCCGGCCATCGGGTCGAAGGGGCGCTCGTCCCCGGGCGCGGGCGCCGCCGTCTTCGCCTTCCGGTCGCGGAACAGGTCCACCACGAAGGAGAGGAGGAGCAGGGCGAGCACGGCCCCCGCCACG
This sequence comes from Streptomyces sp. NPDC014907, assembly GCF_055562975.1. Classification (NCBI taxonomy): domain Bacteria; kingdom Bacillati; phylum Actinomycetota; class Actinomycetes; order Kitasatosporales; family Streptomycetaceae; genus Streptomyces; species Streptomyces sp. NPDC014907. The sequence continues at coordinate 1,089,782 of NZ_JBVHEG010000001.1, forward strand.
TACAGGACGATGTGGGTGAACGCGATGTTCTCGTTGCGCAGCGCCCGGACGGTGGCGACCAGCATCAGCCAGACCACGGAGACCGGGATCAGGACCTTCCAGCCGAGCTTCATGAGCTGGTCGTACCGGACGCGGGGCAGGGTGCCGCGCAGCCAGATGAAGAAGAACAGCAGCAGCTGCACCTTGATCACGAACCAGAGCATCGGCCACCAGCCGTGGTTCGCGCCCTCCCAGAAGGCGGAGAGCGGGTACGGGGCCCGCCAGCCGCCCAGGAAGAGGGTGGTCGTCACGGCCGAGACCGTCACCATGTTCACGTACTCGGCGAGCATGAACATCGCGAACTTGATGGACGAGTACTCGGTGTTGAAGCCGCCGACGAGGTCGCCCTCGGACTCCGGCATGTCGAAGGGCGCGCGGTTGGTCTCGCCGACCATCGTGACGACGTAGATGATGAACGAGACCGGCAGCAGGATCACGAACCAGCGGTCCGCCTGCGCCTCGACGATCGCCGAGGTCGACATCGACCCGGAGTAGAGGAAGACGGAGGCGAAGGCCGCGCCCATGGCGATCTCGTACGAGATCATCTGCGCGCAGGAGCGCAGGCCGCCCAGGAGCGGGTACGTGGAGCCGGAGGACCAGCCGGCGAGGACGATGCCGTAGATGCCGACCGAGGCGACCGCGAGGACGTACAGCATCGCGATCGGCAGGTCGGTGAGCTGCATCGCCGTGCGGTGGCCGAAGATCGAGACCTCGTTGCCCGCCGGTCCGAAGGGGATCACGGCGATGGCCATGAAGGCGGGGATCGCGGCGACGACCGGGGCGAGGACGTAGACGACCTTGTCGGCGCGGCGGACGATCACGTCCTCCTTCAGCATCAGCTTGATGCCGTCCGCGAGGGACTGGAGGAGGCCCCAGGGGCCGTGACGGTTGGGGCCGACGCGCAGCTGCATCCAGGCGACGACCTTGCGCTCCCACACGATGGAGAAGAGCACGGTCACCATCAGGAAGGCGAAGCAGAAGACGGCCTTGACCGCGACGAGCCACCAGGGGTCCGTGCCGAACATGGACAGGTCTTCGGCGGCGAGCGGCACGCTCATGCCTGCACCTCCGTGAGGTCGGCGGGGCGGGGGGCGGCCGGGCCGATGCGGACCAGGTCGCCCGGGTGGGCGCCGGTGTCGGAGAGGACGCCGTGCCCGGTCGAGTTCAGCGGGAGCCAGACCACGCGGTCGGGCATCTCGGTGACCCGCAGCGGGAGGGCGACGGAGCCGGCGGGGCCGGTGACCTCCAGGAGGTCGCCGTCCTTGACGCCGGTGCCGGCGGCGGTGGCGGCGGAGAGCCGGGCGACCGCCGCGTGACGGGTCCCGGCCAGGGCGGTGTCGCCCTCCTGGAGCCGTCCGAGGTCGAGGAGGAGCCGGTGTCCGGCGAGGACGGCCTCGCCGTCGCCGGGCCGGGGGGCCGGCCGGCCGGGCTCGGCGGGCTCGGCGGCCCGCTCGGGGGACCGGCCGGCGAGCCGGTCCAGTTCCCGTCGCGCGGCCTGGACGTCGGGCAGGTCCAGCCGGCCGCGTCCGTCGGCGCCCCCGGCACGGGCGAGGGCGTCGGCCAGCATGTGCAGGACGCGGGTGTCGCTCGGGGCGAGCGGCCGGGTCATCTGCTCCGGCTTGAGCGCGGCCTCGAACATCCGGGCCCTGCCCTCCCAGTTGAGGAAGGTGCCGGCCTTCTCGGCGACGGCGGCGACCGGCAGGACGACGTCGGCGCGGTCGGTGACCTCGCCGGGCCGCAGCTCCAGGGAGACCACGAAGGCCGCGTTCAGGGCCTCGCGCGCGCGGGCCGGGTCCGGCAGGTCGGCGACCTCGACGCCCGCGACGAGCAGGGCGGCGAGTTCGCCGGTGGCGGCGGCCTCCAGCATCCGGCCGGTGTCGCGGCCGGGGCGGGCGGGGAGGTCGCCGACGCCCCAGACGGCGGCGACCTCCTCGCGCGCGCGGGGGTGGGTCGCGGGCCGGCCGCCGGGGAGGAGCGCCGGGAGCGCGCCCGCCTCGACGGCGCCGCGTTCGCCGGCGCGGCGCGGAATCCACACGAGCCGGGCGCCGGTGGCGGTCGCGGCGCGCAGGGCGGCGGTGAGCGCGCCGGGCACGCCCGCCAGGCGCTCGCCGACGGCGATGACGGCACCGTCCCGGCGGAGGGCCTCGGCGGCGGCGAGCCCGTCGCCCTCCAGGCCGATCCGGGAGGTGAGGGCGTCGAGCCACTCGGCCTCGGTGCCGGGGGCGGCGGGCAGCAGGGTGCCGCCCGCCTTCTCCAGGCCCCGGGTGGCGAAGGGGGCGACGGCGTAGGTCTTCTGGCCGCGCTTGCGCCAGGCCTTGCGGAGCCGCAGGAAGACGCCGGGGGCCTCCTCCTCGGCCTCCAGGCCGACGAGGAGGACGGCCGGGGCGGCTTCGAGGGAGGTGTGGGTGACGCCCGTCCCGTCCAGGTCCCGGCCGCGTCCGGCGACGGCGGAGGCCAGGAAGTCGGCCTCCTCGCCGGAGTGGACCCGGGCCCGGAAGTCGACGTCGTTGGTGTCGAGGGCGACCCGGGCGAACTTGGCGTACGCGTAGGAGTCCTCGACGGTCAGCCTGCCGCCGGTCAGGACGCCGGTCCGGCCGCGGGCGAGTCCGCGGGCGGCGGCCTCCAGGGCCTCGGGCCAGGAGGCGGGCCGCAGTTCACCGGTCGCGGGTTCGCGGACGAGCGGGGTGGTGAGCCGGTCGCGCTGCTGGGCGTACCGGAAGCCGAAGCGGCCCTTGTCGCAGATCCACTCCTCGTTGACCTCCGGGTCCTCGGCGGCGAGCCGCCGCATGACCTTGCCGCGCCGGTGGTCGGTGCGGGTGGCGCAGCCGCCCGCGCAGTGTTCGCACACGGACGGGGTGGAGACGAGGTCGAAGGGGCGGGAGCGGAAGCGGTAGGCGGCGGAGGTGAGGGCGCCGACCGGGCAGATCTGGATGGTGTTGCCGGAGAAGTACGACTCGAAGGGGTCGCCCTCGCCGGTGCCGACCTGCTGGAGCGCGCCGCGTTCGATCAGCTCGATCATCGGGTCGCCCGCGACCTGGTTGGAGAAGCGGGTGCAGCGGGCGCAGAGCACGCAGCGCTCGCGGTCGAGGAGGACCTGGGCGGAGATCGGGACCGGCTTCTCGTAGGTGCGTTTGACGCCGTCGAAGCGGGATTCGGCCTGCCCGTGGGACATGGCCTGGTTCTGCAGGGGGCACTCGCCGCCCTTGTCGCAGACGGGGCAGTCGAGCGGGTGGTTGAGGAGCAGCAGCTCCATCACGCCGTGCTGGGCCTTCTCGGCGACGGGGCTGGTGAGCTGCGACTTCACCACCATGCCGTCGGTGCACGTGATGGTGCAGGAGGCCATGGGCTTGCGCTGGCCCTCGACCTCGACGATGCACTGGCGGCAGGCGCCGGCGGGGTCGAGGAGCGGGTGGTCGCAGAAGCGCGGGATCTCGATGCCGAGCTGTTCGGCGGCGCGGATGACCAGGGTCCCCTTGGGGACGGAGACCTCGATGCCGTCGATGGTCAGCGTGACGAGGTCCTCCGGCGGTACGGCCGGGCCGCTGCCGCCCGCCGGTCCGGACGCGGTGACGGTCATGCGGTCACCTCCTTGTGGTTGTCCGCCCAGGCGGTCGACCTGGCCGGGTCGAAGGGGCAGCCCTTGCCCGTGATGTGCTGTTCGTACTCCTCGCGGAAGTACTTCAGGGAGGAGAAGATCGGCGAGGCGGCGCCGTCGCCGAGGGCGCAGAACGACTTGCCGTTGATGTTGTCGGCGATGTCGTTGAGCTTGTCCAGGTCGGACATCGCGCCCTTGCCGGCCTCGATGTCGCGCAGGAGCTGGACGAGCCAGTACGTGCCCTCCCGGCAGGGGGTGCACTTGCCGCAGGACTCGTGGGCGTAGAACTCGGTCCAGCGGGTGACGGCCCGGACGACGCAGGTGGTCTCGTCGAAGCACTGGAGCGCCTTGGTGCCGAGCATGGAGCCGGCGGCGCCGACGCCCTCGTAGTCGAGGGGCACGTCGAGGTGTTCGTCGGTGAACATCGGGGTGGAGGAGCCGCCGGGGGTCCAGAACTTGAGGCGGTGGCCGGGGCGCATCCCGCCGCCCATGTCGAGGAGCTGGCGCAGGGTGATCCCGAGGGGGGCCTCGTACTGGCCGGGCGAGGCGACGTGCCCGGAGAGCGAGTACAGCGTGAAGCCCGGGGACTTCTCGCTGCCCAGGGAGGTGAACCACTCCTTGCCCTTGTGGAGGATCGCGGGAACGGACGCGATGGACTCGACGTTGTTCACCACGGTGGGGCAGGCGTACAGGCCGGCGACCGCGGGGAAGGGGGGCCGCAGCCGGGGCTGGCCGCGCCGTCCTTCGAGCGAGTCGAGCAGGGCGGTCTCCTCGCCGCAGATGTACGCGCCGGCGCCGGCGTGCACGGTGAGTTCGAGGTCGAGCCCGCTGCCGAGGACGTTCGTGCCGAGGTAGCCGGCGGCGTAGGCCTCGCGGACGGCCTCGTGGAGGCGGCGCAGGACGGGGACGACCTCGCCGCGCAGGTAGACGAAGGCGTGGTTCGAGCGGATCGCGTAGCAGGCGATCACGATGCCCTCGATGAGGGAGTGCGGGTTGGCGAAGAGGAGCGGGATGTCCTTGCAGGTGCCGGGCTCGGACTCGTCGGCGTTGACGACGAGGTAGTGCGGCTTGCCGTCGCCCTGCGGGATGAACTGCCACTTCATGCCGGTGGGGAAGCCGGCACCGCCGCGGCCGCGGAGGCCGGAGTCCTTGACGTAGGCGATGAGGTCGTCGGGGCTCATCGCGAGGGCCCGCCGGAGCCCCTGGTAGCCGTCGTGGCGCTCGTAGGTCTCCAGGGTCCAGGAGCGGGGTTCGTCCCAGAAGGCCGAGAGGACGGGGGCGAGGAGCTTCTCGGGGCTGCTGTTGTTGCTGATCTCGGTTGCCAAGGTCATCACTTCCCCTCCTGTCCGGAGGTTTCGCCGCGTCCGGGGTCCTCGCCCGGTCCGGAGGTCTCGCCGCGCGGGTGGACGACGCGGTGGTGCGGCCGCTCGCCCTTGGCCAGCCGCAGGCCGACGAGGGAGGCGGGGCCCGCGCCGCCGGTGGCCTCGACGGCGCCGGGGCGCTCGTCGGGGAAGCCGGCGAGGATGCGGGCGGTCTCCCTGAAGGTGCAGAGCGGGGCGCCGCGGGTGGGTTCGACGGTCCGTCCGGCCCGCAGGTCGTCCACCATCTTCTTGGCGGACTCGGGGGTCTGGTTGTCGAAGAACTCCCAGTTGACCATCACGACGGGCGCGAAGTCGCAGGCCGCGTTGCACTCGATGTGTTCGAGGGTGACCTTGCCGTCCCCGGTGGTCTCCCCGTTGCCGACGCCGAGGTGTTCCTTCAGCTCCTCGAAGATCGCGTCGCCGCCCATGACCGCGCAGAGCGTGTTGGTGCAGACGCCGACCTGGTAGTCGCCGGAGGGCTTGCGCCGGTACATGGTGTAGAAGGTGGCGACGGCCGTGACCTCGGCGGTGGTGAGGCCGAGGACGTCGGCGCAGAACGCCATGCCGGTGCGGGTGACGTGGCCCTCCTCCGCCTGCACGAGGTGCAGCATCGGCAGGAGCGCGGAGCGGGAGTCCGGGTAGCGGGCGACGATCGCCCGCGCGTCCTCCTCCAGGCGGGCGCGGACGTCCGCCGGGTAGCCGGGGGCGGGGAGCTGGGGCATGCCCAGGCTGATCTGCTCGGTCATCGGTCGACGCCTCCCATCACGGGGTCGATGGAGGCGACGGCCACGATGACGTCGGCGACCTGGCCGCCCTCGCACATCGCGGCCATGGCCTGGAGGTTGGTGAAGGACGGGTCGCGGAAGTGGACCCGGTAGGGGCGGGTGCCGCCGTCGGAGACGACGTGCGCGCCCAGCTCGCCCTTGGGGGACTCGACGGCGGCGTACGCCTGGCCGGGCGGGACCCGGAAGCCCTCGGTGACCAGCTTGAAGTGGTGGATCAGGGCCTCCATGGAGGTGCCCATGATCTTCTTGATGTGGTCGAGGGAGTTGCCGAGGCCGTCGGGTCCGAGCGCGAGCTGCGCGGGCCAGGCGATCTTCTTGTCGTCGATCATGACCGGGCCCGGCTCCAGGCGGTCGAGGCACTGTTCGACGATCCGCAGGGACTGCCGCATCTCCTCCAGGCGGACCAGGAAGCGTCCGTAGGAGTCGCAGGTCTCGGCGGTCGGGACCTCGAAGTCGTAGGTCTCGTAGCCGCAGTACGGGTCGGTCTTCCGCAGGTCGTGCGGGAGGCCCGCGGAGCGCAGGATCGGCCCGGTGGCGCCGAGGGCCATGCAGCCGGCGAGGTCGAGGTGTCCGACGTCCTGCATGCGGGCCTTGAAGATGGGGTTGCCGGTGGCGAGCTTGTCGTACTCCGGCAGGTTCTTCTTCATGGTCTTCACGAACTCGCGCACGGCGTCGACGGCGCCGGGCGGGAGGTCCTGGGCGAGGCCGCCGGGGCGGATGAACGCGTGGTTCATGCGCAGGCCGGTGATCAGCTCGTACAGGTCCAGGATCATCTCGCGGTCCCGGAAGCCGTAGATCATGATCGTGGTGGCGCCGAGTTCCATGCCGCCGGTGGCGATGCAGACCAGGTGCGAGGAGAGCCGGTTGAGCTCCATGAGCAGGACGCGGACGACGCTCGCGCGGTCCGGGATGCGGTCGGTGACGCCGAGCAGCTTCTCCACGCCGAGGCAGTACGCGGTCTCGTTGAAGAACGAGGTCAGGTAGTCCATGCGCGTGACGAAGGTGGTGCCCTGCGTCCAGGTCCGGTATTCGAGGTTCTTCTCGATGCCGGTGTGGAGGTAGCCGATGCCGCAGCGGGCCTCGGTGACGGTCTCGCCGTCGATCTCCAGGATGAGGCGGAGCACGCCGTGGGTGGACGGGTGCTGGGGGCCCATGTTGACGACGATCCGCTCGTCGTCGGCGCGGGCGGCGGAACGGGCGACCTCGTCCCAGTCGCCGCCGGTCACCGTGTAGACGGTGCCTTCCGTCGTCTCCCGCGCGGAGGCGTTGGGGGTGTTCACGAGTACGACCTCCGCTGGTCCGGAGCCGGGATCTGGGCGCCCTTGTACTCGACGGGGATGCCGCCGAGGGGGTAGTCCTTGCGCTGCGGGTGGCCCTGCCAGTCGTCCGGCATCATGATCCGCGTGAGGGCGGGGTGGCCGTCGAAGACGATGCCGAAGAAGTCGTACGCCTCGCGCTCGTGCCAGTCGTTCGTCGGGTAGACGGAGACGAGGGACGGGACGTGCGGGTCGGCGTCCGGGGCCGAGACCTCCAGCCGGATCAGCCGGCCGTGGGTGAGCGAGCGCAGGTGGTAGACGGCGTGCAGCTCGCGGCCCTTGTCGTGGGGGTAGTGGACGCCGGAGACGCCGGTGCAGAGCTCGAAGCGGAGCGCCGGGTCGTCGCGCAGGGTGCGGGCCACGCGGACGAGATGCTCGCGCTCGATGTGGAAGGTGAGTTCGCCGCGGTCGACGACCGTCTTCCCGATGGCGTTCTCCGGGAGGAGCCCCTGCTCCTCCAGGGCGCCCTCGAGCTCGTCGGCGACCTCGTCGAACCAGCCGCCGTAGGGGCGGACGGCCGGGCCGGGGAGCCGTACGGAGCGGACGAGGCCGCCGTAGCCGGAGGTGTCGGCGCCGCTCTGCGCGCCGAACATGCCGCGCTGGACGCGGATCTCCTCGCCGTGGTCCCCGCGCTGGCCCGGCAGGTTCTGCGCGCTGAGGTCCTTCTCTGGGTTGGGTGTCTCGTCGCTCACCGGAGCAGGCCCTTCAATTCGATGGTCGGCAGTGCCTTGAGCGCCGCCTCCTCCGCCTCGCGCGCCGCCTCCTCGGCGTTCACGCCGAGCTTGGAGCCTTGGATCTTCTGGTGGAGCTTGAGGATCGCGTCGAGCAGCATCTCCGGGCGCGGCGGGCAGCCGGGCAGGTAGATGTCGACGGGGACGATGTGGTCGACGCCCTGCACGATCGCGTAGTTGTTGAACATGCCGCCCGAGGAGGCGCAGACGCCCATGGAGATGACCCACTTGGGGTTGGGCATCTGGTCGTAGACCTGCCGCAGGACGGGGGCCATCTTCTGGCTGACCCGGCCGGCCACGATCATCAGGTCGGCCTGGCGCGGCGAGCCGCGGAAGACCTCCATGCCGAAGCGGGCCAGGTCGTACCGGCCGGCTCCGGTGGTCATCATCTCGATGGCGCAGCAGGCGAGGCCGAAGGTCGCGGGGAAGACGGACGCCTTGCGCACCCAGCCCGCGGCTTGTTCGACCGTCGTCAGCAGAAAGCCGCTCGGGAGTTTCTCTTCGAGTCCCATGAGTGTGTCCCTCAGCCCCTCAGTCCCATTCCAGGCCGCCGCGCCGCCACACGTAGGCGTAGGCGACGAAGACGGTGAGCACGAAGAGCAGCATCTCCACGAGCCCGAAAAGCCCCAGGGCGTCGAAGGTGACGGCCCAGGGGTAGAGGAAGACGATTTCGATGTCGAAGACGATGAAGAGCATCGCCGTCAGGTAGTACTTGATCGGGAAGCGGCCGCCCCCGGCGGGCGTGGGTGTCGGCTCGATGCCGCACTCGTACGCCTCAAGTTTCGCCCTGTTGTACCGCTTTGGACCGATAAGCGTGGCCATGACCACGGAGAAGATCGCAAACCCCGCACCCAGGGCGCCGAGCACGAGGACGGGCGCGTACGCATTCACGCTCCTCGCTCCTTCCAGTCGTCCTTGACCGTTGGACCGCACCACCGGCCCGTGAAAGATCGCCCCCATGTGAGGCAGTTCACAAGCCCGGCTGCCCCGCATCTTATGCCTGCCCCTCTGTGATCTGCGACACGGGGTACGACAGTGGGTTTGTGATCTCCACCACCTGACGAAGGATCATGAAGCCGGATGAGCGGTGATCTTGTCGCGCGAAGCGCCCAGGTGATCACCAGATGTGACAACCGGACCGGAAACCGCTGATCGGAGGGGGTGCGCACTATCAAGGGATGACGGTTACAAGCAAATTGGCCCTGGACTCGCGAGGGTGGTAAAGGGCCCGCCCGTAGTCCGGTCGGGGGGTCGCGCGTACGGAGGTGGACGCGTGCGCGTTTTCACGAGCGCGACTGTGACGTGCGTCACGGGGCTGACGCCCCGAAAGAAGAGGGCTTGGCCAACCTCGTCAAGAGGTGGTAAGCGTCGGGCAATTCGGGCTTTTCATTGAAAACCCTTGATCAAGGCCCAGATGGCTCGTGCCCGTTTTGCCCGTTACGGCGTCAATAAGGCTGCGCAGGAAGCGGATTCACAGGCTCCGGACGCAACTGTGGCGCACTCCACGTTTCTTGAAGGGAACCTCGATGCCCTGATAGCGGTTGTTCCCATGTCCCACTCCGCTCACATACCCAGCCACCGGAAACCCCGCCGCAGCGCCTCGAAGCTCGCGCTCCGGGCCGGAGTCGCCGGTGGCGTCCTCGGCACCATCGCGGTGGCCGGTGCCGCCGGGCCGGCGAGTGCCGACCCGGTGACCGAGACCATCGAGATGCCCACCCTGGGCTCGCTCGGCGCCGGTACCGACCTCGCGAGCGCGGTCGCCGCCTCCGCCGAGGCGTCCCAGCAGGAAGCGCTCGACCAGAACCTCCGCAGCATGGAGGACGCGGCCCTCCTGAACGCCTCCAAGGAGGCCGCGAAGGCCAAGGCCGAGGCGGACCGCAAGGCCGCGGCCGAGCGCGCCGAGAAGGCCCGCCTCAAGGCCGAGCAGGAGCGCAAGGCCGCCGAGGAGGCCGCGGAGCGCGCCTCCCGCAGCCGCGCGCGCGCCCAGCTCGCCACCGTCACCACGACCGCGTCGGACGACGGCGGCTCGTCGTCGTCCTCCGACGGCGGCTCCAGCACCTCCGGCGGCGAGGAGCGCGCCCAGGCCCCCACCGGCTCCGCCGCCGCGATCGTGGCCTTCGCCCGCGCGCAGATCGGCGACTCCTACGTCACCGGCGGCACGGGCCCCAACTCGTGGGACTGCTCCGGCCTCGTCCAGGCGGCCTACCGCCAGGCCAACATCGACCTGCCGCGCATCTCGTACGAGCAGTCGAGCATGGGCACCTCCGTCTCCCTGGGCAACCTCCAGCCGGGCGACATCCTGTACTGGGGCAGCCGCAGCGGCTCGTACCACGTCGCCGTCTACGTGGGCGGCGGCAAGTACGTCGGCGCGCAGAACTCGTCCACCGGCGTGGTCGAGCGCTCGCTCGACTGGGACCCGCCGTCGGGCGCCGTGCGCATCCTCTGAGCGTTCCCGTTCCGCGGCGAAGGGCCGTCACTCCTCGGGGGAGTGACGGCCCTTCGCCGTGGGCGGGGGGAGGCAGGACCGGCGGGCGGGCGGACCGGCGGGGACGGGCGGACGGACGGGAGCGGGTGGACGGGCGCGGCTCCGCGCGGAAGGGCCGGGCGGCGGGACGGCCGTCCGGCGACCGGGGGCCGACCGGAGGCCGGAGGCCGACCGGCGCCGGGCCGACCGGAGGCCGGAGGCCGACCGGCGCCGGGGACGCTCCGCCGGGCAGGCACCGACCGCCGGGCAGAGGGCGACCGCCAGGCGAGGGCTGTCCGCCGGGCAGGGCCTCAGGGCAGGCGGGCGTCGACCGCCGGGCAGGGGCCGACCGCAGGGCGGGAGCCTCAGGACGGGCGGGGGCCGACCGCCGGGCAGGGGCCGACCGCAGGGCGGGAGCCTCAGGACGGGCGGACCGTCCGCCGGGCAGGGGCCGACCGCAGGGCAGGGCCTCAGGACGGCGGGGGCCTCAGGACGGCGGGGGCCTCAGGACGGGCGGTGCGTCGCGTGGTCGGCGGCCTCGCCTCCGTGCCCGGCGCCACCGGCCGGTTCCGCGCCACCGGCCGGTTCCGGGGCGCGGTCCCCGCCCGGCGGGACGGCCGGCCCGCCGCCGGTCCGCCGGGCCTCGACCAGGGCGTAGGTGAGGAGACCGGCGAGCAGTCCCCAGAAGGGCGAGCCGACCCCGCCGACCGTCACCCCCGACGCGGTCGCGAGGAAGGTCACCACGGCGGCCTCGCGGCCCCGTTCCCCGGCGACCGTCCGCACCAGGCTCCCCGACAGGGCGCCCAGCAGCGCCACCCCCGCCAGCGTCGCGACGAGCGCGCCGGGCAGGCCGGTGAAGAGCGCCACCAGCGTCGAGCCGAAGCAGCCGACCACCAGGTAGCCGATGCCGCAGCTCACCCCGGCGACCCAGCGCCGGGCCGGGTCCGGGTGCGCGTCCGGGCCCGTGCAGATGGCGGCCGTGATGGCCGCCGGGTTGACCGCGTGCGAGCCGAACGGCGCGAGCAGCACCGACACCGCGCCCGTCGTCCCGCACACCACCCGCTCGTCGGGCGCGTAGCCGTCCGCCCGCAGCACCGCCATGCCCGGCGCGTACTGCCCGGCGAGCGTCGCCACGAGCAGCGGCACGCCGATGCCGACGAGCGCCCCGGCCGAGAACTCCGGCACGGTCAGGTGCGGCAGGGCGAGTCCGGAGCCCGGCACGGCGAGGTGGAGCCCGCCGGTCGCCCCGGCGAGGACGAGACCGGCGGCGAGCGCGCACACCACCGCGTACGCCGGGAGGAAGCGCCGCGCCAGCAGGTAGCCGAGCAGCATCCCGCCCGCGAGCAGCGGCGCGGAGCGGACCGAGGTGAAGATCCCGGTCCCGAACGAGAAGAGGATTCCGGCGAGCATCGCCGAGACGACGCCTTCCGGCACGCGGGCCAGCAGCCGGGCGAACACCCCGGTCGCCGTCAGGGCCGTGGCCGCGACGCCCGCCGCGAGGAAGGCGCCGACCGCCTCCGCGTACCCGTGCTGCGGCAGCGCCGTGACCAGGATGGCCGCGCCCGGCGTCGAGAACGCCGTGACGACCGGGGTCCGGCTCCACCAGCTCAGCCCGACGCAGGTCACTCCCGCCCCGACGGACACCGCCCAGATCCATGACGCGCTCTGCGCGGCGCTCAGTCCGGCGGCGCTCGCGGCGGCCAGGACGAGCGCGAGCGGCCCCGCGTACGAGACCGTCATGGCCACGATCCCCGCGGTGACCGCCGTCCACGGCAGCCGCCCGCCGCCCGGACCCCTCGTGGCCGTGGTGGTGCGCCGCCCCCGGGCGAAGGAGAACAGAGACATCGCGACACTCCCCCCGACGACCGGCCGCGCGCCCCATGCTGCCGCATCCGCGGCGGCCGGCCGCGACCGGGTCGCGTCCGCTTCCGGCCGCGACCCCGCCGGCCGTCCCCGGTCCGGGACCGCCATGGGCCGTGCGGCGGTCCGGCGCGCCCGGCCGGGCGGGTCCCCGGGCCGGGGGTCAGGCCTTGGGCGCCACCTTCGACAGTCCGTTGATGACGCGGTCCATCGCGTCGCCGCCCGTCGGGTCGGTGAGGTTGGCCAGCATCTTCAGGGTGAACTTCATCAGGAGCGGGTGGGTGAGGCCGCGCTGGGTCGCGATCTTCATGACCTTCGGGTTGCCGATGAGCTTCACGAAGGCGCGGCCCAGCGTGTAGTAGCCGCCGTAGGTGTCCTTGAGGACCTGCGGGTAGTTCCGCAGGGCCAGTTCGCGCTGGGCCGGGGTGGCGCGGGCGTGGGCCTGGACGATGACGTCCGCCGCGATCTGGCCCGACTCCATGGCGTACGCGATGCCCTCGCCGTTGAACGGGTTGACCAGGCCGCCCGCGTCGCCGACGAGCAGCAGGCCCTTGGTGTAGTGGGGCTGCCGGTTGAAGGCCATCGGCAGGGCGGCGCCCCGGATCGGCTGCGTCATGTTCTCCGGGGTGTAGCCCCAGTCCTCCGGCATGGAGGCGCACCAGGCCTTGAGGACCTCGCGCCAGTCCAGCTCGCGGAAGGCCTTGGAGGAGTTGAGGATGCCGAGGCCCACGTTGGACGTGCCGTCGCCCATGGGGAAGATCCAGCCGTAGCCGGGCAGGAGGCGGTCCTGCGGACCGCGCCGGTCCCACAGCTCCAGCCAGGACTCCAGGTAGTCGTCGTCGTGCCGGGGGGACGTGAAGTACGTGCGGACGGCGACGCCCATCGGCCGGTCCTCGCGCCGGTGCAGGCCCATGCCGAGGGAGATCCGGCTGGAGTTGCCGTCGGCGGCGACGACCAGCGGGGCGTGGAAGGTGACCTCGCGCTTCTCCTCGCCCAGCTTGGCGTGGACGCCGGTGATGCGGCCCGTGCGGTCGTCGACGACCGGGGCGCCGACGTTGCAGCGCTCGTACAGCCGGGCGCCCGCCTTCTGCGCCTGGCGGGCGAGCTGCTCGTCGAAGTCGTCGCGCTTGCGGACGAGCCCGTAGTCCGGGTACGAGGCGAGCTCCGGCCAGTCCAGCTCCAGGCGGACGCCGCCGCCGATGATCCGCAGGCCCCTGTTCCGCAGCCAGCCGGCCTCTTCGGAGATGTCGATGCCCATGGCGACGAGCTGCTTGGTGGCGCGGGGGGTGAGGCCGTCGCCGCAGACCTTCTCGCGCGGGAACGCGGTCTTCTCCAGGAGGAGGACGTCCAGGCCCGCTTTGGCGAGGTAGTACGCGGTGGTCGAGCCGGCCGGGCCCGCCCCGACGACGATCACGTCCGCGCTGTGCTCGGAGAGGGGCTGCTGCTCGGTCACGGCGGGTCTCCCTAAGGGGTCGAGGGAAGGGTGGGGGAAGTCTAGGGGCGGGCGGGGCACGGGGGGGGTGCGTCCCGGAGCCGGCCCGGGGGCGCCGCGGGGCCGTGGCGCGGGTGGCGCGCCCGGAACCGCCGCGCGGGGGTCACGCCTTGAAGCCCCGGTGGAGGGCGACGATGCCGCCCGACAGGTTCCGCCAGGCCGTCCTCGACCAGCCGGCCTTCCGGAGCAGGCCCGCCAGGGTGGGCTGGTCCGGCCAGGACTGGATGGACTCGGCGAGGTACACGTACGCGTCGGGGTTGGAGGAGACGGCACGGGCCACCGGCGGCAGCGCGCGCATCAGGTACTCCTCGTACACCGTGCGGAACGGCGCCCAGGTGGGGTGGGAGAACTCGCAGATGACGACGCGGCCGCCGGGCTTCGTCACCCGGTACAGCTCGCGGAGCGCCCGCTCGGTGTCCTGGATGTTGCGCAGCCCGAAGGAGATGGTGACGGCGTCGAACACGTCGTCGCGGAAGGGCAGCCTCGTGCCGTCGCCCGCCGTGAACGGCATCCACGGGTGGCGCTGCTTGCCGACCCGCAGCATTCCGAGGGAGAAGTCGCAGGGGACGACGTACGCCCCCGCGCGGGCGAAGGGCTGCGAGGAGGTGGCCGTGCCCGCGGCGAGGTCGAGGACCTTCTGCGCCGGGCGGGCGTCGACCGCCTTGGCGACCTCCTTGCGCCAGCGCCGGTCCTGGCCGAGGGAGAGCACGTCGTTGGTGAGGTCGTAGTTGGCCGCCACGCCGTCGAACATGGTGGCGACTTCGTGCGGCTGCTTGTCCAGGGTGGCGCGGGTCACGGGCGTTCGGCCTCGCAGAATCGGAGACGGGCGGGCGGTCCCATTGTCTCAGGGCGCCCGCCGCCCCGACCGGCAGGGCACGCACGGGACCGGCCAGCGGGACGGGCACGGGACCGGCCGGCGGAGTGCGCACGGGAGCGGTGGGCGGAGTGCGCACGAGACCGGTCGACAGGGCACGCACCGGACCGGCCGGCGGGGCGCGCACGGGCGGTCCGCCGGGGCGCGTTCAGCGGGACCGGTGGACCAGCCGGCCGCCCAGGACGGTGGCGACGCAGGTCGAGGCGCCGAGGCGGACCAGGGCCGCCCGGTCGGGGACGTCGAAGACGGCGAAGCGGGCGGGGCCGCCCGGCACCGGGGCGGGCAGGAGCACCAGCGGCACCGGGGAGAAGGACGGCGGTCCGGGAAGCCGCTCCGGACGGCGGCCGACGGCCAGGCCGGCCCGGCGCACGGCGTCCGCGGCGGCCCGGCCGCGCAGTTCGCCCGCGACGGCGACCGTCCCGTGGGCGAGGAGCCGCTGCACGCCCCGGCGCGCGGAGGCTCCGCGCCGGGAGGGGTCGGCCCGGAAGATCCGCTGCGCCCGTTCCCCGGTGATCGGCTCGGTGCCGAACCCCTCGGCCTCCCGGGGGTCCGGGTGGTACATGCCCTCCAGGAGTTCGGGCGCGAACGGGTTGAGGAGCCCGGGGGTGAGGATGCCGGGCCACCGCCGCACCCGTGCCTCGGGGCGGACGGCGGCCAGGTCCTCGTACGGGCCGACGGCGGCGACGAGGGCGCCGTCGACCAGGACGGCGGTCTCGGGCGACGCCTCGGCGACGTGGATCGTCTGCACGCGCGTCAGTTGGCGTCGAGGAGCTTCAGCTCCGGGTGGGCCGTGCCGCCCTCGATCGCGATCGAGGAGATGTGGGAGGCGACGCGCTCGTCCACCGGGTCGTTCGCCGGGTCGTCGTGGACGACCAGGTGCTCGTACGTGGTGGAGCGCTGCGCCGGGACGCGGCCCGCCTTGCGGATCAGGTCGATGATCTCCAGGCGGTTGGAGCGGTGCTTCGCCCCGGCGGAGGAGACCACGTTCTCCTCCAGCATGATCGAGCCGAGGTCGTCGGCGCCGTAGTGCAGGGAGAGCTGGCCGACCTCCTTGCCGGTGGTCAGCCAGGAGCCCTGGATGTGGGCGACGTTGTCGAGGAAGATCCGGGCGATCGCGATCATCCGCAGGTACTCGAAGAGCGTGGCCTGCGTGCGTCCCTTGAGGTGGTTGTTCTCGGGCTGGTACGTGTACGGGATGAAGGCCCGGAAGCCGCCCGTCCGGTCCTGCGTGTCACGGATCATCCGCAGGTGCTCGATCCGCTCGGCGTTGGTCTCGCCGGTGCCCATGAGCATGGTGGAGGTGGACTCCACGCCGAGGCCGTGGGCGATCTCCATGATCTCCAGCCAGCGCTCGCCGCTCTCCTTGAGCGGGGCGATGGCCTTGCGCGGCCGGGCGGGCAGCAGTTCGGCGCCGGCGCCGGCGAAGGAGTCGAGGCCGGCGGCGTGGATGCGGCCGATCGCCTCCTCGACGGGGACGCCGGAGATGCGGGCCATGTGCTCGATCTCGGAGGCGCCGAGGGAGTGGATCACCAGCTGCGGGAACGCGGCCTTGATGGCGGCGAAGTGCTTCTCGTAGTACTCGACGCCGTAGTCCGGGTGGTGGCCGCCCTGGAACATGATCTGGGTGCCGCCCAGCTCCACGGTCTCCGCGCACCGGCGCAGGATGTCGTCGAGGTCCCGGGTCCAGCCCTTCTTGGTGTCCTTCGGCGCGGCGTAGAAGGCGCAGAACTTGCACGCCGTCACGCAGACGTTCGTGTAGTTGATGTTCCGCTCGATGATGTACGTCGCGATGTGCTCGGTCCCCGCGTACCGGCGGCGGCGCACGGCGTCGGCGGCGGCGCCGAGGGCGTGCAGGGGCGCCGAGCGGTAGAGGTCGAGCGCCTCCTCGGGGGTGATCCGGCCGCCTTCGGCTGCGCGGTCGAGAACGGACTGGAGTTCGGCCTTCTCGGTCACCGGACGCGTCCCTTTCGGAGGATTTGACGGACCGAACCAGCGTACGCCAGGGGTTCCGGCGGCTTCCGCAGGGTGGTGCGGGGAGGGACGGGGGCGTCCGGGCGCCGCCCTCGCGCCCGCCGCGTGCCCTCCGCGCGCCCTCCGTCTGCCCTCCGTCCGCCCTCCGCGTGACGGGGCGGTGGCCGTGGCGGACGGGTGGCCGTGCCGGACACGCCCCCTCTTTCGGCTCGGAACGGGCCGATTCGCCCCCCTCGGGGCCTCCCTGCCCCTACCGTCCCTATCGCCCCCGCCGTTCCCGTCCCCGCACCGCCCCGTACCGCCCCCCCGTACCGCCCCGTCCCCCGCCCCCCCGTCCCGAAGGAACCGGAGTCGCGCCGTGACACGTCCGTCCCGGAGGTTTCCCCCCGTCGCCGCCGTGCTCGTCCCCGTGCTCGCCGCGGTGCTCGCCCTCGCCGGCGGCGGCGAGACCGACGGGGAGGTGCCGCTCTTCTTCGGCGGGCCCGCGACCGGTCCGGCGACCGCCGCGGGAACGGCGCCCGGACGGCCCGTGACGGTCTACCCGACCGGGCCGAGGGCGGTGTTCACGGTCGCGGGGACGGTGGGCGACGGCACCAGGATCGGCGTCACGACGCTGACCGGCCGGAAGTCGGGTTTCACGGGCAGGGTGTGGGTGTGGGCGCCGCCGCAGTATTTCGAACCGAGGTACGCCCACAGCGGCTTCCCCGTTCTCGTGGCCCTGCCGGGCGGGCACGGATATCCGGCGAATTACTGGAGGTCACCCGGAATCGGGCTCCAGTCGAGCATCTCCCGGTGGTCCCGCGAGGGGAAAAGCCTGCCGTTCGTCGTCGTGATGCCCGTTCTCAACCCGGACGCCCGTTACTACTACGACGGCAGTGACATTCCGGGCCGGCCGCGCATGGGCACCTGGATCACCGAGGACATACCGGATTTCGTCCGCGCGAATTTCCGGACGTTCGCCTCGCGGGACGGATGGGCGTTCATGGGGTCCTCGTCCGGGGGGTTCGTCGGGCTGAAGTCCGTCCTCCGGCACCCGGACCGGTTCAAGGCCGCCATCGCCTCCGGACCCGACGTCGTACCGGACTCGCCGCTGTGGCGGGGGCACGAGGCCGAGCGGCGGGCGAACGACCCCGGGCGGCTCGCCGCGGCCCTGGCCCGCCGCCCGGACACGCCGGGGAACGCCGTGTACCTGGCGTTCCAGCTCGGTTCGCGGGAGACCGGGATCGGCCCGGTGGTGCGCCGGTTCGTCCGGGAGCACACCGGGGGGCCGGTGAAGAGCCGCCTCCAGGTCATCCCGGGCGGCGGGCACAACGCCCGGAGCTATCTGGCGGGCCTGGGCGCCGGGACCCTGGAGTGGGTCAGCCGGTGGCTCCAGGGCCCCGTGGCGGACCCGGCCGCGGGCCCGGCTACGGAGCCGGGCGTGCGGCGGGCGGCAGCAGCTCGACGGTGACGTCCGCCGGGAAGCCGGTCGTGGGGCCGGTCCGGCGGGCGAACTCGCGGACGCCCGCGAGCTGGTCGGGCCCGAAGCGGAAGTCGAGGGTGCGGAAGTACTTCTCCAGGAGCGCCGCGTCGAAGTCCTCCCAGCGGGCGGCCTGCTCGGCGACCTTGGTGACCTCTTCGAGGGAGAGGTCGCGCGAGGCGAGGAACGCCTGGTGGACCTCGTGGACGGTCTCCGGTTCGCGCGCCAGGTAGTCCTTGCGCGCCGCCCACACGGCGAAGACGAACGGGAGGCCCGTCCACTCCTTCCACATGAGGCCCAGGTCGTGGACCTGGAGGCCGAGCCGGGGCGCGTCGTGCAGCGAGGCCCGGAGGGCCGCGTCGCCGATGAGGACGGCCGCCTCGGCCTCCCGCATCATCAGGCCGAGGTCCGGCGGGCAGGTGTAGTAGTCGGGCTCCACGCCGTACCGCTCGGAAAGGAGGAGCTGGGCGAGGCGCACGGAGGTGCGGGAGGTGGAGCCGAGCGCCACGCGCGCGCCGCCGAGCTCTTCGAGGGGCCGCTGCGACACGATCACGCAGGACATCACCGGGCCGTCGCAGCCGACGGCGATGTCCGGGAGGGCGACCAGGTCGTCCGCGTGGCGGAGGTACTCGACGAGGGTGACGGGGGCGACGTCGAGGTCGCCCCGGACGAGCTGTTCGCTGAGCTTCTCGGGGGTGTCCTTCGTGAGCTCCAGGTCCAGGAGCGTCCCCGTCCTCGCCAGGCCCCAGTAGAGGGGGAGGCAGTTCAGGAACTGGATGTGCCCCACGCGGGGCCGGCTGCGCTGGTGGTCGTCGGTTGCTTTGTCCACATCGCGAGGCTAGACCCGTCTCGTACGGTGGACATCGCCGGGGCACGCGCGTCAGCGGTCCGGAGGCGTTCAAACACATGGGTGACGTGATCTTTACCTCTACCGTCTCGTGGGGTCTGCGTGCTAGGCTCGACGCAAGTTGCAGTTTGGTTTCCCTTGCAGTACAGAGCCTGCGGAGCATGTGACCCGCAGGCTTTTGTAGTTTTCAGACTTCTTTGCAGGTTCTGGAGCAGGGCAACCCTTTGGCCCAAGGAGGGCTTATGGCTACCGGAACCGTCAAGTGGTTCAACGCTGAAAAGGGCTTCGGCTTCATCGCCCAGGACGGCGGCGGCCCGGATGTCTTCGTTCACTACTCCGCGATCAACGCGAACGGCTTCCGTTCGCTCGAGGAGAACCAGACCGTGACCTTCGACGTCACGCAGGGCCCGAAGGGCCCGCAGGCGGAGAACGTCACCCCGGCCTAAGTGCCTGGGTGGGCGATTGCCTACGACTAGAGCAGTACCCAAGGAGCCCCGCTCCGTGCCTCGCGGCACGAGCGGGGCTCCTGCCCTTTCCGGGGCCGGTCTCCCGGGTCTCCGGGTTCCCGGGTCTCCGGGTTCCCGGAAGGGGGCGGTCAGCAGGTGGGGATGACGGTTCCGCTGTTGTCGCGGGCCTCGTCGTTGCCCCAGCGGGACAGGTAGTAGGCGGAGACGTACGCGCCCCGGCCGTTCTTCCCGGCGTACACGGTGTCGAGGTCGGTCCGCAGCCACCAGTGGTTGTAGTTGCCGGAGGCGTCGCGGACCTCCTGGCCCCAGACCTTGCAGTACACGTAGTTCGTGCCGGCGTTCAGGACGCCCTGCGGGTCGTTCGTGTTCGCCTGCGCGTAGCCGGTGGCGTTGGCGAAGGTGTCGACCCAGTACTTCCCGCTCTCGCCCGCGCAGCCGTTGTCGCTGGTCAGGTGCTTGGAGCCGTAGGAGCCGGGGTAGGGCGCGAGGGAGACGCCGTTGATCACGACGTTCTGTCCGACGCCGTTGTAGAGCTGTTCGTAGTGGATGTGGGCGCCGGAGCTGTTGCCGGTGGAGCCGGTGGTGCCGATCTGCTGGCCCTGGGAGACGCCGGCGCCGTGGGCGACCGCGTAGGCGGCGAGGTGGAAGTAGTACGTCTTCCAGCCGCCGCCGTGGTCGATCACGATGTAGTTCCCGGCGCCGGACGGCTGGGAGTAGCGGTAGGCGGTGCCGGAGGCCGAGGCGAGGACCGGGGTCCCGGCGGTCGTCCCGCCGTCCGAACGGACGAAGTCGAGCGCCAGGCGGACCTCGGCCGAGTGGTGGCTGTAGGTCCACTTCTGGCCGCAGGGGAAGGGCGCCTTGAAGAGCGGCGCGGCCTGGGCGGGGGTCGTGGTGACGAGCGCGGTGAGCAGGCCCGCGACGAGCGCGAGAAGGGTGCCGAGCGGGGTGATCCGTGCACGCATGCGTCCTCCGGTGCGAGGCGGTGGCGAGAGGGGCGGAACGTGGGGGGTGGCGTGCGTCGGGCGGACCCCAGGGTGCCGGAAGACCGCGCGGCGCAGTAGACCGCGACGACCACACTCCGGGCGGGCGGGATACGTAGTCTGGACACATGACCGAACGCAAGCCGCCCGGAGTGAGCTTCGAGTCGTTCGTGGACAGGCAGATCCGCGAGGCCGCGGAACGGGGCGAGTTCCGGAGCCTGCCCGGCTTCGGGAAGCCCCTTCCGGACGACTCGGCCCCGTACGACGAGCTGTGGTGGATCAAGGGCAAGATGCACCGCGAGGGCGCGTCCGTGCTGCCGCCCTCCCTCGCCCTGCGCAAGGAGGCCGAGGACACGGAGGCGGCGGTGGCCGCGGCCGTCTCGGAGGGCCGGGTCCGCCGCCTCCTCGGCGAGATCAACACGAAGATCGCCGAGGCCCTGCTGCGTCCGCCGCCCGGCCCCCCGCTGGACCTGAGGCCGTTCGACGTGGAGGCGGTGGTGGAACGCTGGCGGGAGGAGCGCTCCCGGCCGCAGCCCCCACCGCGCGAGCGGCACCGCGACACCGCGTGAGCGGCACCGCGACGCCACGTGAGCGACACCGCGCGAGCGACACCGCGACACCGCGCGAACGGCACCGCGACACCGCGTGAGCGGCACCGGAAGGAGACCCATGAACACCGCCGACCTGCTGACCGACGCGTTCGGCCGGGTGAGCGAGGCCGTCCACGGGGCCGTGGAGGGCCTCACGGAGGACGAGCTGGCCGTCCGGATCGATCCGGACGCCAATCCGATCGCCTGGCTCGTCTGGCACCTGACCCGCGTCCAGGACGACCACCTCGCGGACGCCTTCGGTACGGAACAGGTGTGGACCGCCGACGGCTGGGCGGCCCGTTTCGGCCTCCCGTTCCCCGACGCGGCGACCGGGTACGGCCAGACGAGCGCCGAGGTGGGGCGGGTCCGCGCCCCGGCGGAGCTGCTGCTCGGCTACCACGACGCCGTGCGCGACCGGACCGCCGCACTGGTCGGCGCGGTGGGGGACGCGGAGCTGGACCGGGTGGTGGACACGGACTGGGACCCGCCGGTCACCCTCGGCGTCCGGCTGGTGTCGGTGATCGGGGACGGCCTCCAGCACGCGGGACAGGCCGCGTACGCGCGGGGCGTGGTGGAGCGGGGCCGGAGCGTGTCTCCTTGACGGGTCGGCCGACGGGCCGGACGTGTTCGGGCCGCGCGCAAACGGCTGACCAGGCATGACGGCGCGTCACCGAGCGGAGAAACCCGATGGCCCCTCCCCCGGGAAGCCCCTAGCATCCGCCCATGACCGAGAACATGTCGATCGCGGACGACGAACATGACGCGGAGGCCGAAAGGCAACTCGTCTGGAGGGCCGGGTCCGTCGGCTTCGCAGCGCTCGACGTGGACGACGCCGAGCTCATGCACG
Organism: Streptomyces sp. NPDC014907; assembly: GCF_055562975.1. NCBI lineage: Bacteria > Bacillati > Actinomycetota > Actinomycetes > Kitasatosporales > Streptomycetaceae > Streptomyces > Streptomyces sp. NPDC014907. Next base: position 1,111,460 of record NZ_JBVHEG010000001.1, read on the forward strand.
GCTGGAGGTCCGATCCCGTGGCCGCCCACCAGATCGGCATCTGGCCGTGCTCACTCACCGCCGTGCGTGAGCGCGTCGAGCGCGACGTCGAAGACGATGACCGCGACGACTTCCTCATCATCTCGCCCGGTGGCATCCCCGTCGGCCACGTCGCGCTGACCGGCCAGAACATCACCAACGGCACCGCTCAGGTCGAGCTGATGCTCGCCGCCCGGCATCGTGGGCACGGCTACGGCACCGCGGCCCTGGACGCCGTGGTCGACCTGGCCTTCGGCGAGCTTCCGATGCACCGGCTCACGGCGGAAACGCACACCGACAACGTCCCCGCGCTTGCCGTCCTGGCCAAGTCGGGTTTCACCCGGGAAGGGACCAGCCGCTCCGCCTGCCTCCACCGCGGCCGCCGCCACGACCTCGCCGTGTTCTCGCTGCTCCGCCCCGAATGGGAAGAGCTGGCCCGTCCCCGCGCCTGGGAGGCCTGACCGGCGGAGCGCTTCCCCACCGCCCGGTCCGGCCGGGCGCCGTGCTCCTCGGGGCATCGAGGACACACGCCCACCGCCGCCCCCCCGTACGGTCCTCGCGCTTCCGTACGACCTCCCGGCCGGGCCGGGACTGCCGCTCGACGCCGAGGTCGTCAGCGTCGGCTCCGCCAGCTGCCTCACCTCCCGCGAGGACGCCCCCGGCAACGCCGTCCTGGAGTGGCACGCGTACGCCGACGGGTCGGTGGTGCCGGTCGGCGCGGGCACCAGGCGTGGGGCAGTACCACTCCGACAAGAGGGCCGAGCTCGTCGCATGGGGTCCGCTCGGCGGGCAGAGGGTGGTCGCGGCCGGTTCCCTGCCGGGCGGCGACGTCGACGGCGACGGCCGCCCCGGCCTGATCGCGTACGGGCCGAACGGCACGTACGTCTACCGGTCCGCCGAGGGCAGGGAACGCCCGTCTCACCGGCGCACAACCATTCGACCTCCCCCCGCGTCCCACTCGCGACGGCGGACCGTCGCCGCACCACGTCTTCCGGGGGAGGAACCCCTTTGATCCACACGCGTACGCCCCGCCGCCGTCTCGCCGCGGCCGTCGTCGCCGTCCTCGCCGCCACCGGCACCGGCCTGGCGACCCCGGCGGCGGCGACCGGCGCACCCGCCGCGGCTCCTTCCGCCGCCCCGGCCGCCACCGCCGCCCCGGCGATCGTGCCCTACCCGGCCGGCCGGGCGGATCTCGTCGGGGCCGGCACGACCGGATTCATGACCCGGACCGTGGACGACCGGGGCCCCCACGCCGTCTGGACGCGCTACTCCGACGGCAGCAGGCGGGAGCCGTGGTCGGGTGACAACCTGGTCACCGTCGCGCGCGCCTCCGACGTGGCCGTGTGCGTGACGCCGGACGGGTACGTCACGCTCCGGGACATGACGACGGACCAGGACTTCCTGTCCTTCTCGTCCGGGGTCGCCGGCCGCGACGGCCGCTACGTCGGGGCCGTCGGCCGGACCGTGCTCGTCAGGGTGTCCAACGCCTCGGGCGGGCACGACGTGCACCTCCTCTCCCGGGGTGACGGGGGCGGTCTCGCGGACCGGACCGTGACCGGCCTGCCGAAGGACGCGCGGAACCCGGTGGTCCAGGAGGGCACGTCCGACACCGCCCTGCTCACGTACCTCACCGGCACGGGCGCGGACGAGCGGCGGCACTGGGCCACCGTGGACCTCGCCACCGCCGCGCTCACGAAGACCGCGCTCCTCCCCGGCGACCCGAACCGGCAGCCCGTGATCGCCCTGTCGGGCAAGCACGTCGTCCGGCTGGAGTTCGGCACCGGGGGCGCGGCCACGGCAGTCGTCACCGAGCGGAGCCCCGCCACCGGCACCGGCACTCAGCGGATCGCCCTGCCCGCCGGCGCCGACTCCGTCGGCCTGGTCGGCGACTGGCTGGTGTACGCGCAGAGCCACGGCTACGAGGAGCGCAACCCGTCCCCGGCGTACGCCGTGACCGCGCGCCACCTGGGGAACGGCACGACCCGGAAGCTCATGGACGACATGACGCTCTCGGCCGTGGCCCCCGGCGGGGTGCTGGCCGTGCAGGGTGGCACGATCGACGGCGGCGAGGGCCTCTACCGGATCGTCCCCGGCGCGGACGGCGTCCCGGCCGTCACCCGGGTCGCCTCCTCCGGCCTCTCGACCAAGGTCACGCTGCTCGGACACAACATCCCGAAGGTCGTCGACCTCGACAGGACCGGCGGCCGGTTCACCATGGTCTGGCAGCTCAGCCGGTCCGAGGTCGAGATGCGGGTCAAGATCCGCAACACCCGGACGGGCGAGGCCCTGTCGGACGACGTCCTCCCGCTCAACGTGCCCGAGTACGACCCGCACGCGGTGCCGTACACCTGGGAGGGCCGGCTCGCCTGGAACGGAGTCCCCGATCTGTGGACGGGCGCGTCCGGCGGCCCGTACACCTGGGAGATCACGGCGAAGCCGCTCAACGGCATCGGGCCCGAGCTGCGGACCTCCGGCTCGTTCACGGTGACCCGCGGGCCCGGCCTCCACGACTACGACGCCGACGGCTCCCCGGACGTGCTGGCCCGGGACACGGCGGGCCGCCTGTGGATCGGCGACACGTTCCCCTCCTCGTACGGGGACCAGCTCGACCAGAACCCGGGTCTGCTCGTCGGCTCCGGCTGGCAGGTCTACGACCGGATCGAGGCGGTCGGGAACCTGGGCGGCTCGGCGGTGTCCGACGTGGTGGCCCGGGACCGCTCGGGCGTCCTGTGGCTGTACCGGGGCACGGGCGACGGCAGGGCCCCGCTCGGCGGGCGGACGCGGATCGGCGGCGGCTGGGGAACGTACGACACGTTCACCGGCGGCTCCGACCTGACCGGCGACGGCCGGCCCGACCTCGTGGCCGCCGACCGCGCGGGCGCGCTGTGGCTCTACCCGGCCACCGGCAACGCGAGCGCCCCGTTCGGCGCACGCAAGAGGATCGGCGGCGGCTGGGGCGCCTACAACCAGGTCACCGCCACCGGGAACATCGGCGGCGGGACCGCCGGGGACCTCGTCGCCCGCGACAGGGACGGCGTCCTCTGGCTGTACCTCGGCAAGGGCGACGGCACGTTCGCGCCCCGCACGAAGATCGGCGGCGGCTGGGGCTCGTACGGCCACCTGGTCGGCGTCGGGGACGCCGACCGGGACGGACGGCCCGACCTGTACGCGACGGGCGCGGGCGGCAACCCGGCCGACGTCGTCCTCTACAAGGGGACCGGGGACTGGAAGCGGCCGTTCCGGCCGAGGTCGATGGTCTCGGTGTCCTCGATGACCGGAGACGATCCCGCCCGGAACCTCTACCTCTGAGGAATCAGCGGGAGGTCAGCGGGACGGTCGCCCAGACCGTCTTGCCGACCTCCCGGTCCTTCACGCCCCACGTGGTCGCGAGGGCGGCGACGAGCAGCAGCCCGTAGCCGCCCTCGCCGGGCGTCGCGGACGGTGACGGCCGCCGCTCGCCGCGCGCGTCGGTCAGCTCGATCCGCACGTGGCCGTCGCCCCGCTCCATCCGCACCTCGAAGTCCCGCCCGGGAACCCGGCCGTGGAGGACGGCGTTGCTCGCGAGTTCGGCGAGGACCAGCTCGGCGGCCTCGGCTCCGGGGCCGGTCACGCCCCAGTCGTGGAGCTGGTTCACGCCCAGCAGACGCGCCAGGCGCGCGCCCCGGCGCGTGGCCGACAGACGGAGGACGAACTCACCGGTCGGGGTGGCGGTTTCTGTCTTCATGCCCCGAGAGTGGAGCCCCGGCCCTACGCTGACCAGCAGCGACGCGACGACGCTGCGTAACGGTACGGGCACGCCAAGAAGGCGGTACGGATGTCGGGGAACGAGGAGGAGAGGCCGGAACGGCCCTCCGAGACGGACGGTACGGCGCACCTTTTCCGGGCGCTGGGGAAGATGCTGAAGGTCCTGCGGCGCAACGCGGGCCTGAGCCAGGCAGAACTGTCCGACCTGGCGCATTGCAGCGAGGACCTGATCTCCTCGGTGGAACGGGGGGTACGGACTCCGCAGCCGGACTTCCTGGTACGGGTGGACCCGCTGGTGAAGGCGGGCGGGGCGCTGGCAGCTGCGGCGGACGACGTGCGGGAAGCTCTGGCGAGGGTCAGGGTGCGGCACCCGGACTGGTTCCGCAGCTACGCCAGGGCGGAGGCCGAAGCGGTGACGCTGCACTACTACGCACCTCAGGTCATGCCGGGCATCCTCCAGGTGCCCGGATACGCGGACGCCGTCTTCCGGCACCGCCGCCCGCTCTACGACGAGGCGACCATCGAGAAACGGCTGGCCGACCGGCTCGCCCGCCAGGCCATCTTCGAGAAGCAGCCCGCTCCGACGATGAGCTTCGTCATCGAAGAGGACGTACTGCGCCGCCCCTTGGGGGGCCGAAACGCCTTCCGGGAGCAGCTCAAGCGCCTCATCGAGGTCGCCAAGCTTCGGAACGTCCACCTCCAGATCATGCCGACCGACCGCGAGGAACACCCGGCCCTGGAAGGCGTATTCACGCTGCTGACACTGAGGGGTCGACGAGAGGTCGCGTACATCGAGAGCTACCAGCACGCCCGCCTCATCACCGACCCCGAAGAGGTCCGGATGTACACCGAGCGGTATGGGATCATGCGCGCACAGGCACTCACCCCCGGGGAGTCCCTGGAGTACCTCGAAAAATTGCTGGGAGAGCTATGAGCACCGCAGATCTTGCCTGGTTCAAGAGCAGCTACAGCGGCGGCGAAGGCGGCAACTGCGTCGAACTCGCCTACGAGTGGCGCAAGTCCAGCTACAGCGGCGGCGAAGGCGGCGAATGCGTCGAGGTCGCCGCCCACCCCACCACCGTCCACGTCCGTGACTCCAAGGTCCCGCACGGCCCCCAGCTCGCGGTGGCCCCGGCCGCCTGGGCCGCGTTCGTGGACGTAGCCTCCACCGTGTGACCAGGAAGAAATTCGTCCTCTTCGACGTCGACGGCACCCTCATGGACGCCGTCGCCAACCAGCGCCGCGTCTGGCACGCGTGGGCCGCGCGGTACGGGCTCGACGGGGACGAGGTGTACGCCGTCGCGCTGCGCACCCGTCCCGTGGAGACGTTCGCGGCGGTCGTGCCGGCCGAGGACCCGGCCGCGTGCCTCGCCCTCCTGCACGCCCTGGAGGACGAGGACGTGCGGACGGGCACGTACGCGGCCTTCGACGGGGCCGCCGGGCTGCTGACCGCGCTGCCGGCGGACCGGTGGGCCCTGGTGACGTCGAACTACGAGCACCGGGTGCGGGGCCGGTTCGGGCGGACCGGGCTCCCGCTCCCGGGGCTGATCGTGGACGCGGCCTCGGTGGCGGAGGGCAAACCGTCGCCCGTCCCGTACCTCACCGCCGCCGAGAGGCTGGGCGCGGACCCGGCGGAGTGCCTGGTGATCGAGGACGCGCCCTCGGGGGTGCGGTCGGGCCTCGACGCGGGGATGACGGTCTGGACGGTCAACGTCCCGGCCCCGCACCCGGACGCCCACCGGCACTTCCCGACCCTCGCGGAGGCGGCCCCGCACGTCCTGGCGGCGCTGGCGGAGCGGGCGTAGCAGCCCTTCCGCGGCGGCCGTCCGTTTTCCCTTCGCGCCCGCTCCGGTTCCCGTACAACCCTCCCGGCGGTCCACGGGTCTCCTGGACCGGGGCACGCGAAGCGCCCCTGAACACTCACACAGGGGGATGCCCTCATGTCTCGCACAGCCGGCACGCTGGCCGCCGCGGTCACCACCGTCCTGACACTGACCGCCGGCGCGCTCTCCGCCGTCCCGGCACTCGCCGTCACGGCGGCCGGTACCACGAGCGCGGCCACGGCCGTGGGGCAGCAGGCCCCGGTGGCCTTCCCCGTCCGGAGCGACATCGTCAGCGCGGGGAAGAAAGGTTTCCTCACCAAGGGCGAGAAGACGCTCTGGACGGACCTGGAGACCGGCGCCACGACCGAGCTGCCCGGGACCCCGATCAACGGCACCGCCCCGGACACCGTCGCCGTGACCGTCGCCCCGAACGTCTTCCGGCTCTACGACACGGCCTCGGGCGCCGAGCCCGTGACCGTCGACCTGAGCGACCGGGGAGTCTCGTACACCCCGGCCGGGTTCATCGACGGGACGCTCCTCCTGTGGACCGGCGACGGACTGCACCTGGTCCGCAAGGAGGGCGAAGAAATCACGGACCGGAAGGTGCCCGGCATCGCGAAGCCGGGCGCGGGACGGCCCGGGATCACACCCGCCGGCCCCGGCCGGTTCGTGGTGGGCCACGGAACCACCGAACCCATGGTGGCGGTCGTCGACCTGGCCACCGGCACCGTCGCCGCGTCGTGGTCCACCGCCGGATGGGCGTCCAGCGTCGCCGCGTCGGACACCTCCGTCGCGTGGACGGTGGAGCTCGGCAGCGGCAAGGTCGACCTGAACGTCCTCGACCGGGCCACCGGGAAGACCACGACCACCCGGCTGGACGGCGGCGACCGGGCGCGGGTCGACATCCTGGGCGACTGGACCCTCACCGCCGACCCCCGCGGGCTGATGAACGCCCAGTACCCGGAACTGGTCCCGCTGACCGCGCGCTCCCTCCGGGACCCGGCCGCCACGGTGCGGCTGCTCGACCACCGCTCGTCCTCGGCCGTGGCCCCCGACGGCAGCCTGCTCGTGCGCGGCGGCACGAAGGAGCACGGCGAGGGCCTGTACCGCGTCTCCCTCGACGCCGGGGGCACCCCGGTCGCCGCCCTCGTCGCGGGCAGCGGCGAGTCGACCGGCCTCGGCACGCCGGTGCCGTCGGTCCCGGAGACGGTCACCCTCGGCTCCACCTACCCCGACGCGCTGTTCTCCTGGACGCTCGCCCGGACCAACGTGAGGGCGAGCCTGACGCTGCGCCACACCGCGAGCGGGTCGACCAGGCACGCCGTGTTCCAGGGCGCGTACACGGAGAAGCCCCCGTTCACGGTCTCCTACCGCTGGGACGGACTCCTGGACACGAGGAACGCGCCCGCCGGCGCGTACACCTGGGAGTTCACCGCCACCCCCGCGAACGGCATCGGCGATCCCGTGAGCGCCCGGGGGCAACTCACCGTGGTCCGTCCCGTCACCGCCCGGCACGACTTCGACGGCGACGGGGCCCCGGACGTCCTGGCGCGGGATACGGACGGCCGGCTGTGGCGCGACAACACGCGCTTCCCCGACCAGGAGATGATGCCCGCCGGGCGCTCCCTGGTGGGCGGCGGCTGGAACGTGTACGACCGGATCGCGGTGGCGGGCGACCTCGGCGGCTCCGACACGGACGACCTCGTCGCGCGGGACAGGAGCGGTGGCCTCTGGCTGTACCAGGGCAAGGGCGACGGCGGCTTCACGTCCCGGAAGAAGATCGGCACCAACTGGGGCGTCCACAACAGGATCACCGGCGGCAGCGACCTGAACGGCGACGGGAGGAGCGACCTCCTCGCCGTCGACAAGGCCGGCGCGCTGTGGCTCTACCCCGGCACCGGTAACGTCAACGCCCCGCTCGGCGACCGCAGGAGGATCGGCACCAACTGGGGCGCCTACAACCTGGTCGCCGCCATGGGCAACACGGCCGGCGCGCCGGCGGGGGACGTCATCGCCCGCGACGCCTCCGGGGTCCTCTGGATGTACCTCGGTCTCGGCGACGGCACGCTCGGCCCCCGCATCAGGGTGGGCGGCGGCTGGAACGCGTACACCCACCTCGTGCCCCTCGGCAACGCCGACCGGTACGGCACCGCCGACCTGTTCGCGGTCACCCCCCGGTCCACGTACCTCTACGGCAGCCGGGGCGTCTGGAACAACGTCTTCACGTCGCGCCGGAACACCGGCCTCTACCCGGACGGAACCACCGCCTACGACCTCTTCTCCTGACGTCCGGGACGGCGGTGCGGTCCCCCTTCCGGCCCGCACCGCCCCTTGAGGTCAAACCCCATGAAAACGAACGCCGTTCAGCTGTCGGGCACGCTCGGATACTGTGTCGCCCATGCAGGGGGAACCGAAAGAGAACGCGGCACTCGACAACCTGAACGGCAGCGGGGCGACGCCGCTGGAACCGGAGGACCCACGGCGGATCGGCGCGTTCCGGCTGCTCGGCGTGCTCGGGTCCGGCGGCATGGGGCGGGTCTACCTCGGCGCCGTCCCGGGGAAGTTCGCCGCCGTGAAGCGGGTGCTGCCGGTCCTCGCCGAGGACGCGGACTTCCTGAGCCACTTCGGGCACGAGCTGGACAACCTGGCCCGGCTGCCCGCCGGGGCCAACACCAGGCTCCTGGCGAGCGACCGCACGTCGAAACCGCCGTGGTTCGCCACCGAGTTCATCCCGGGGATCACCCTCAACGAGGCGATCCGGCTCAACGGCGGCCCGCTGACCGGCGCGGCCCTGTGGCGGCTCCTGCGGGACGCGGCGGCCGGACTGCGGGTGGTGCACGGCGCCGACATGGTGCACCGCGACCTCAAGCCGTCCAACGTGATGCTGACCGGGGACGGCCTCTCCCTCATCGACTTCGGCGTGGCCCGCGCCGCCGACCAGAGCCGGCTGACCAGGACCGGCATGGTCATCGGCACGCCCGCCTACATGGCCCCCGAGCAGGCCGTCGCGGACCGGGAGCTGACGGGCGCGGCGGACGTGTTCGGGCTCGGCAGCCTCCTGCTGTACGCGGCGAACGGCCGGCCGCCGTTCGGCGACGGCTCCGGTCCCGGCCTGCTGTACCGGGTCGTGCACTCCGAACCCGACGTCGGACGCCTCGCGCAGGACGATCCCGCGCTCGCGGAGCTCGTACGGAAGTGCCTCGCGAAGAACCCGGCGGACCGGCCGACCGCCGACGAACTGGCCGCCCTCGCCGCGAAGGGGGCGGAAGGGGCCGCGTGGCCCGCCGCCGTCACCGAACGCATCGGTGAGCGCGCGGAGTTCGCCTCCGGCCCTCCCACGGCCGAACAGCTCGCGGAGCTGGAACGGACCGACCCGGCCGTCACGGGCGTCCCCGACGTGCCGACGGCCTCGCTCACCCCGCGGGGCCCGCACGCGCCCGTGACCCTCTCCCCCGGCACGGCGGGCGTCACCGGAACCGCGCCCGGCGAGCGGCGGAAGCGGCGCGGCCGGTTCGCCGTGTTCGCCGTGCCCGTCGTCGTGGCGACCGGCACCACCCTGACCGTGGCCCTCGGCCCGTACGAGATCGGCCGGCTCGGCGCGGCCCCGGAGACCTCCGTGCCGCCGTCCGCCGTCGCCTCGCAGCCCGCCGCCGTGCCCGGGACGGCGTCGCCGGGGACGGGCACGCCCTCCACGGGGACGCCCACGGCGTCGCAGTCGCCGTCCACGGGGGCGTCCTCGGCACCGCCGGGCGCCTCCCCCGGCGCCCCGCTCCCGCCCGCGCCGCCGCCCGCCGGGGGCGGGGGCGGGGGCGGCTCCCTGCCCGCCGGTTCGGGCTCGGGTTCGGGCTCCGGCGCGGGAGGCGGAGGCGGCGGGGCCCCGAACCCGACCGCTCCCTCCGGCGGCGGGACGACGACCCGCCCCGCCCCGCAGCCGACGACCCAGAAACCCGCGCCGCCCCCGGCGACCGGCGGCGGTTCGGCACCCTCGGGGACGTACTCCCTGGAGAACGCGAACAGCGGGAACTGCCTGGTGGAGTACAACCAGGGCTTCGGCGACCGCGTCGGCACGGTCGCGTGCGGCTCGAAGGACGGCAGTGCCGACTACGGGTTCTCCTGGACCTACGTGTCCGGCGCGAACGGCACCTTCCGACTGGTCAGCAAGAGGTCCGGCCGATGCCTCCAGCCCGGTGGCAACACCGCCGTCACGACCGCCGCCTGCAACGGGGCGGGCGCACAGTCCTGGAAGGTGTCCTCCTCCTCGTCCGGCGGCCGGGCCCTCAAGAACACGAGCAACGGCATGTGCCTGACGACCGGCTCGTTCGCGGCCACGACCTTCACCTGCGGTTCGGGCGCCAACCAGCTCTGGCGGAACATCGGCGCGCTCTGAACACCCGGGAGGGGGCGGGCGCGTGACCGATTCGCAACCGAACCCCCTCCCGGCCGAGACCCACTCCGTGTACACGTCATTACGCTGGGCATTCATGGTCACCACCCCCCATGAACCGTCCGCCCACCCCGTCTACGTCATCGGCGGCGGGCCCGGCGGCCTCGCGGTCGCCGCCGCCCTGCGCGGGCGGGGCGTGCGGACCGTCGTCCTGGAGAAGTCCGGCGCCGTCGGCGCGTCCTGGCGCGCCCACTACGACCGGCTGCGGCTGCACACCACCCGGCGGCTCTCCGCCCTCCCGGGCCTGGGGATGCCCCGCTCGTTCGGGCGCTGGGTCGCCCGCGCCGACGTGGTGCGCTACCTGGAGAAGTACGCCGAGAAGCACGAACTGGAGATCGTGACGGGCGTCGAGGTCTTCCGCGTCGAGCGGTCCGGGGAGGACTGGGTCCTGCACGCGACCGGCGGGCGCCGGCTCACCGGGAGCGCGGTCGTGGTGGCCACCGGGTACAACCACACCCCGCACGTCCCGGCGTGGCCCGGCCGCGACGCGTACGGGGGCGAGCTGAGCCACGCGCGCGCGTACCGGAACCCGGGACCGTACGGGGGGAAGGACGTCCTGGTCGTGGGCGCCGGGAACACGGGCGCCGAGATCGCCGCCGACCTCGCCGGGGGCGGCGCGGCGCGGGTGCGGCTCGCGGTGCGGACGGCCCCGCACATCGTGCGGCGCACGACGCTCGGCTGGCCCGCCCAGCGCACCGGCATCCTGGTGCGGCGGCTGCCGGTGCCGGTGGTGGACCGGCTGGGGGCGCTGATGGCCCGCACCGCCGCGCCCGACCTCACGGCGTACGGGCTGCCCCGGCCGGACACGGGCCTCGCCACCCGCCAGCGGCAGGGGGCGATACCGGTGCAGGACGTGGGCCTGGTCGCCGCCGTACGGGCCGGGAAGGTCGAGGTCGTCGCCGCCGTCGAGGGCTTCGAGGACGACGGCGTGCTCCTCGCGGACGGCACCCGGATCGCCCCGGACGCGGTGATCGCGGCGACCGGCTACCGCCGCGCCCTGGAACCGCTCGTCGGCCACCTGGGCGTGCTCGACGACCGGGGGCGGCCGGCCGTCCACGGCGCCCGCTGCCCGCGCGAGGCCCCGGGCCTGTACTTCACGGGCTTCACGAACCCGATCAGCGGGATGCTCCGGGAGCTGGCGATCGACGCGGAGAAGATCGCGCGGGCGATCGCACGCCGGGCGGCGCGGGCCGGGCGCGCCTGAGACCTCCTGCGGCGGCGCCCGGCCCGCCCCCGGTGCCGTGGCCGCCGGCCGGAGCGGGCCGCCCCCTCGGGCGGCGGCCCCGGCAATTCGGTGGGGCCCCGCCCCGGCGGCTGACACGATGGGCGGATGGACGTTCCCCTCCCGATCGACCTCGACGCGTGGCCGCGCCGACAGCACTTCGAGCACTACCGCCGGCGCGTTCCGTGCACGTACTCGATGACGGTGGAGCTGGACGTGACCGCGTTCGCCGCGGCGCTGCGGCGCTCGCGGCGCAAGTCCTACGTCGCGCAGGTCTGGGCGCTCTCCACGGTCGTCAACCGTCACGACGAGTTCAGGATGTGCCTCACCGCGTCGGGCGAGCCGGCCGTCTGGCCCGTCGTGCACCCCGCCTTCACGGTGTTCAACCCGGAACGCGAGACGTTCGCGTGCGTGTGGGCCGACCACGACCCCGACTTCGGCGCGTTCCACGACGTGGCCGCCCCCCTGCTCGCGGAGCACGGCCGCGCCACCGACTTCTTCCCCCGGGGGGCGCCGCCGGCCAACGCGTTCGACGTGTCGAGCCTGCCCTGGACGTCCTTCACCGGGTTCAACCTCAACATCGGCGGCAACGGCTGGGACCACCTCGCGCCGATCTTCACCCTCGGCCGGTACGCCGAGCGGGACGGCCGGGTCCTGCTCCCGCTGGCGGTGCAGGTGCACCACGCCGCCGCGGACGGTTTCCACACGGCACGGCTCGTCAACGAGCTGCGGGCCCTCCTCGCGGACCCGTCCTGGCTCGAGGAGGGACCGGGCCGGGCCCTCCCGGAGCTTCCGGGATGACGGGGAGCCCCGGGACGGCGGTTCGCCCGCCGCCCCGGGGCTCCCCGGCGTACGGGCCCGGCCGTCACCCCGTGGGGACGTCACGCCCCCGCCGGGAGCACCGCCTCGGTCCGGGGCCGGCTGATCACCAGGGCCATCAGGGCCGCCGCCGCGCACAGGGCGCCCGAGGCGTACCAGGCGACGTCGTAGGTGCCGAAGGCGTCGCGGGCCAGGCCGGCCGCGAAGGCGACGGCCGCCGCGCCGACCTGGTGGGAGGCGAGGACCCAGCCGAAGACGATCGCGGAGTCCGCGCCGAAGTGCTCGCGGCACAGGGCGATCGTGGGCGGGACCGTGGCCACCCAGTCCAGGCCGTAGAAGACGATGAAGAACAGCATCGGCGGGTGCACGGACGGCGCGAGCAGGATCGGCAGGAAGAGGAGCGAGATCCCGCGCAGCGCGTAGTAGACCGCGAGGAGCCGGCGTGCGGAGAACCGGTCGGTGAACCAGCCGGAGGCGATCGTGCCGGCGACGTCGAAGACGCCGATCACGGCGAGCAGTCCGGCCGCCGCCGTCACGGGCATGCCGTGGTCGTGGGCGGCGGGTACGAAGTGCGTCTTGACGAGGCCGTTCGTGGAGGCGCCGCAGATCGCGAAGGAGCCGGCGAGGAGCCAGAAGGGGCCGGTGCGGGCCGCCTCGACGAGGACCGTGACGGTCCGGCGGGCGGCGCCCGGGACGGGGGCGGGCTTCGCGGCGTACTCCCCGCCGTACGGGGCGAGCCCGGTGTCCGCCGGGTGGTCGCGGAGCAGGAGCCAGACGAACGGGACGACGGCGAGCGCGGCGAGTCCCGTGGTCACGGCGGCGGGCCGCCAGCCGTGGTGCTCGACCAGCCAGGAGAGCAGGGGGAGGAAGACGAGCTGGCCCGACGCCCCGGCGGCGGTGAGGATGCCGGTCACCAGGCCCCGGCGGGCGGTGAACCAGCGGTTGGTGACGGTCGCGGCGAAGGCGAGGGCCATGGAGCCGCTGCCGAGGCCGACGAGAACGCCCCAGAGGAGGACGAGCTGCCAGGCGGCGGTCATCCACACCGTGAGGAGCGAGCCGGCGGCGATGACCGCGAGGGCCGCCGCGACGACCCGGCGGATGCCGAAGCGGTCCATGAGGGCGGCGGCGAACGGGGCCGTCAGCCCGTAGAGGGCGAGGTTCACGGAGACCGCGAAGCCGATCGTGCCCCGCGACCAGTCGAACTCGTCGTGCAGCGGCTCGATCAGCAGGCCCGGCAGGGAGGCGAAGGCCGCGGCCCCGACGATCGTGACGAAGGTGACCGCCGCGACGGACCAGGCGCGGTGGACGCGGGGGGTGCGGGCCGGTCCGTCCCCGGAGGCGCGGGGGGCGGGGATCTCGGTTGTCTGAGCCATGCCGCCGAGCATCCCGGTCCGCGCCCGGCCCCCGCCATCGGCCCGGATGTCACCTTTCCAAAGGATCGGGCCACCCACGGCGGGGGGGGGGCGGGGCGGTACGGGCGCCCGTACCGGGCCCGGTCGCCGTACGTATGCTCCGTCACGGGCGGGACGGCCGTCGGCGACGGCCCCCGGCCGGCCCCGTTTCCCGGAGGGAGTACCACCCGTGCCGCCACAGCCGTCCGTGCCACAGCCGTCCGTGCCGCCGCCGTCCGTGTCGTCACCGGCGCCCGTGCCGCCGGCGGCGCGGCCGCCGCACCGCGTCGTCGTCCTCGCCCTGCCCGGCCTCCTGCCCTTCGAACTGGGCATCCCGCACCGCATCTTCGGCCGCGCCCTGGACCCCGCCGGGCGGCCCCTGTACGAGATCGTGACCTGCGCCCCGACCGCCGGGCCGGTCCGGACCGACGCCGACTTCTCCGTGCACGTGGAACACGGCCCGGAGGCCCTGGCCACCGCCGACACGGTCGTCGTTCCCGCCTCGTACGAGCTGGGGCCGGTCTACGAGGAGGGGCGGCTGCCGCCGGAACTGGCCGCCGTCCTGGCGCACATCCGGCCCGGCACCCGGCTCGTCTCCATCTGCACCGGCGGGTACGTGCTCGCCGCCGCGGGCTTCCTCGACGGGCGCCCGGCCACCACCCACTGGGCGTCGGCCGAGCACTTCCAGCGGCTCTTCCCGGGCGTGCGGGTGGACGCGGACGTGCTCTTCGTCGACGACGGCGACGTCCTCACCTCGGCGGGCGTGGCCGCCGGGATCGACCTGTGCCTGCACATCGTGCGCCGTGACCACGGGTCGGCCGTCGCCAACGACGTGGCCCGCAGGACCGTCGTCCCGCCGCACCGGGACGGCGGCCAGGCCCAGTACATCGCGCGGCCCCTGCCGGAGGCCGGGACGCAGGGCACGGCGGCGGCCAGGGCATGGGCGCTCGCCCACCTCCACGAACCGATCCGGCTGCGGGACCTGGCCGGACGGGAGGCGATGAGCGTACGGACGTTCACCCGCCGCTTCCGTGACGAGGCGGGCGTCAGTCCCGGCCAGTGGCTCGTCCGGCAGCGGATCGAACGGGCCCGGCACCTCCTGGAGTCCACCGACCTGCCCGTCGAACGGGTCGCGCGGGACGCGGGCTTCGGCACGGCGCAGTCCCTGCGGACGCACCTGATGGACGCGATCGGGGTGACCCCGTCGTCCTACCGGCGCACGTTCCGCGCCGGGGGCGCGGAGGCGGTTCCGGGGCCCGCGCCGGAGGGCTGAACGTCCGGGCGGCGGCGTGCTCGCGCGCGCCCCGAGCACGGCACGGCCGCCGCCGCCCGGACGCGATCCGTACACGCCGAGGGCGCGCGGCCCTCGACTCCCCTCGCCACGGATCACTCGTCCCAGGGTGGGCAAAACACCACGAACCGTCAACAGGGCACCCGGCCGGGCGCCATCGAGGCCGCCGGCGTGACCACGGGGACGGGCGCGACCGGGGCCCGGTCCACCTCGCACCAGATGCTCTTGCCCGCCCCCTCGGCCTGCCATCCCCACCGGTCCGCGAGGCCGTCCACCAGCTCGAGGCCGCGCCCGTTGGTGTCGTCGCCGTCCGCGCGGCGGGGCTCCGGCGGACGGTCGCTCGCGTCGGCCACCTCGACCCGCACCCGGCCCTCCGCCGCGAACAGCATCCGCAGCACGGCCGGGCAGCCCGTGTGCACCACGGCGTTGGTCACGAGCTCGGAGATGATCAGTACCAGCGCCTCCGCCAGCGGCTCGTCCTCCTTCACGCCCGAACCGGCGAGCCGCGACCTGGCCCACCTCCGGGCCCGCCCCACCTCTGCCGGGTCGGGCCCGACCTGCAACTGCACCTGAAGCACCTGCACCGTTCACACCATCCGAACCGGCGGACACATCGCCTCGCGCCTCACAGCCATCGACGTCCTCACGGAACGTGATTCCCTTGCGAGACAGCATGGTTGACGTACAGTCACCGCAACAAGCACTTCGGGCATATTCCAGCGCGAAGGAGTACGCGTGGTCCATACTGTGCGACGCGCTCCGCCGGGAGTCGAACAGGAGCGCGCGGAGCGCTCCCCGGGGGCGCGGACGGCGCACGGCCCCGGCTCCGGAACCGCCCCGGGGGACGACACCGGGACGGTCCGGTCCGGCCCGCGCTCGCATCCCGCGGAGAGGACCGGAGCCGCCGGACGACTCCGGGCCGTGACGGCCGGACCGGAAGGCGCGGGCCCGGCATTGACGCTCCGTGACCGTTCCGCCGGGGCCGGGGCCCCCGTGAGGGGACGGCCCCTTCCTTACCATCCGGGTCCGCGTCAAGGGCGCACTTGCGGCAAACAGGAGTGCGTTCCCGGCACGGCGCATTACTTTGGAAGGGAACCAGGAGGCCGGCAGGGGGCGGAGGGGCGCATGGCGAAGGACACACCACCGCGCTGGGACCGCAGGATGCAGCAGCGGCTGGCGCACGGGGAGGCCGCCGCGCTCGGCGAGCTGTACGACCGGTTCGCCTCGCTGGTGCACGGCCTCGCCCACCGGGTCCTCGACGACGACGACGCGGCCGGCCTGGTCACCCGCGACGTCTTCGGCCACATCTGGGAGAACCCCGACGCGTACGACCCCCGGCAGGGCAGCATGCGCTCGTGGGTGGCCGGGCTGGCCCAGGGGCAGGCCGTGGACCGGTTGCGCCGGACGGAGGCGACGGCGTACGCCGAGACCGGGACCGGCTCCGCCGAGGAGCTGGAGCGGAAGGTGCGGCGGGTCTCGGTGGCGGCCCGCGCCGACTACATCGTGACGTCGATGCCCGCGCCGCTGCGGGAGGCGCTCGAACTCGCCTACTTCCGGCGGCGGGACTACCGCCAGACCGCCGCCGACCTCGGGGTCACCGAGGACGAGGCCCGGCGGCGCCTCCGGCTCGGCCTCCAGCTCCTCTCCACGGCGAACACCCGGCCGTTCGGGGGGACCTCCCCGCCCGGCGGCGGACGGATGCCGTGAGCGGGGCGGGCGACGAGGCGGAAGGCGTCGCGCGCGCCTCCCCGATACCGGGCCCGCGCCGGTCGGCGGACGACCACGCGGACCTGACGGCGGACCCCACGACAGGCCCGACGACGGAGACGGCGACGGAGATGACGGCGGAACCGGAGACGCCGGTCCTCACCCACGGAGTGCTCAAGTCCCTGCTCGGGGCCTGGGCACTTTCGGCGTGCTCGGCCGGGGAGGCCAGGGCCGTCGAGGACCACCTCGCCGGCTGCGCCCCGTGCGCCGACGAGGCGCTGCGGCTCCGCGACGCCGTGGCCCTGCTCCACGAGGACCGCGACCTGGACCTGGACCCGCTGCTGCGCTCGCGGGTCCTGGAGAGCTGCCTGGGCCGCCGTCCCGCCCGCGTCCCGATCCCCGGCTGGGTCACGCCGTACGACGCGGAGACCGCCCGGCTCGACGCGCTGCTGCGGGACATCGGCGACTCCGAGTGGCACGCGCCGGTGCGGCTCAGGTGGTACGAGAAGGACCGCCCGGCCCGGCGGAAGGCCACCGTCGCCGGGGTGATCGGCCACCTCTTCGCGGTGGACGGCCTGGTGTCCGCGGCCCTCGGACTCGACGACCCGCTGGGCCCCGGCACGCCCGAACTGTCGCCGACCGAGCGGACGGAGGCGTTCTGGTCGGGCCTGGAGCGGCCGCCGGGCCGGGCGCTGCGCGGGCCCTGGCGGGAGCAGAGCCACTCCCTGATCCGCGCGGCCTCGTTCGCCGGGCGCGGGGTCGCCGATCTGACGGTCACCTACAAGGACTTCGCGCTGCCGCTGCGGGACTCGCTCCTGGAGCGGGCCTTCGCGTGCTGGCTGCACGCGGACGACATCGCGCACGCGGTGGCGTACCCGTACGATCCGCCCGGCGGCGCCCATCTGCGCGGGATGGTCGACCTGGCGGTGCGGCTGCTCCCGGCGGCCCTGGCCGAGCGCCGCCGCTCCGGTCTCGCCTCGCCCGCCCGGGGCCTGGTCGCGGCGGGCTCCCCCGGCCGTTCCCTCCACCTGGAGGTCGAGGGCGCGGGCGGCGGCCACTGGTACGTCGCCCTCGACTCCCCGGCCGCGGTCGGGGACCCGGAGCAGTCGGTGGGGCAGATCGCGATGGACGGCGTCGAGTTCTGCCGGCTCGTGGCGGGACGCGTCTCGCCCGAGGAGGCGGCGGTCGGCCAGGAAGGGGACCGCGAGGCGATCCGCGACGTCCTGGGAGCGGCGGTGTCGCTGAGCCGGCTGTGACGGACGGGCCGCGCGCTACGCGAAGACGACCGTGCGGTGGCCGTTGAGGAGGATGCGGCGCTCCGCGTGCCACTTGACGGCGCGGGCGAGGGCCTGGCACTCCACGTCGCGGCCGATGGCGACGAGCTGGTCGGGGGTGACGTCGTGGCCGACGCGCTCGACCTCCTGCTCGATGATCGGGCCCTCGTCCAGGTCCGCCGTCACGTAGTGCGCGGTCGCCCCGATCAGCTTCACGCCCCGGGCGTGCGCCTGGTGGTACGGCTTGGCGCCCTTGAAGCTCGGGAGGAAGGAGTGGTGGATGTTGATGATCCGGCCGGAGAGCTGCTTGCACAGGTCGTCGGAGAGGACCTGCATGTAGCGGGCGAGGACGACCAGCTCGACGTTCTCCTCGCGGACCAGGTCGAGCAGCTCCGCCTCCGCCGCCGCCTTGGTGTCCCGGGTGACCGGGATGTGCCGGAACGGCAGCCCGTACGAGCCGACCAGCTCCGCGAAGTCCGTGTGGTTGGAGACGACGGCGACGATCTCCACCGGCAGCGCCCCGATCCGGGAGCGGAACAGCAGGTCGTTCAGGCAGTGCCCGAACTTCGACACCATGAGCACGACGCGCATGCGCTCGTCGGCCCGGTGGATGCGCCACTCCATCCCGTACGCGTCGCCGACGGCCGCGAAGCCGGCCCGGAGCTTCTCCACGTTCACCGGCGCCTCGGCCGAGAAGTGGACGCGCATGAAGAAGAGGCCGGTGTCCCGGTCCCCGAACTGCTGACTGTCCTCGATGTTGCAGCCGGTGATGAAGAGGAAGCTCGACACGGCGTGCACGATGCCCTGCTTGTCGGGGCACGAGAGGGTGAGGACGTACTGGTCGGTCATCCCCTCAGCCTGCCACACCCGGCCGGGGCCGGGGCACACCGTCCACCGGACGGGACCGCCTCACGCCCGGGTCATGGCCCGGAGCAGGTCGAGGGAGCGCGGCGGCATGCCGGGGTCCTCGCCGTCGGCCAGGGCGAGCCGTACGTGGGCCTCGCGGGCCGCCCGTACGGCCTCCGGCCATCCCGGGTGCTCCAGGTACGCGGAGACGGGCGCGTCGGGACCGACCTGGTGCAGGATGCGCAGCACCCGCAGGACGGCGACGTCGACGAGGGCGGCCTCGCCGGAGTCCCGGAAGATCGATCCCACGTACTTCTCGGCGGACCAGTTGTCGAGCCAGGTCTCCTCGACCAGGCGGTAGACGGCGTCGGTGACGTCGCCGTACCCCTCCCGGCCGGCCAGCCAGACCGTCTCGTGGAACACGGGGTCGGAGAGCATGTGCAGCGCCGAGCGCACGTTGCTGCGCCAGCGCCACCACGGCATGTCGTTGAGCGGCATGCCGCCCATGGTGGAGGAGCGACGGCCGCGACGGGAAGAGTTCACCGAACCGGGACCGGGAACCGGACCGGGACCGGGAACCGGACCGGGAGCGGGGCTGGACACGGGACTGGACACCGTTCGATCGTACGTTCCCCTTCCCGTCGGACGCATGCGCCCCCTCCGGCCCCCGCTGTTCACCCCTTCGTCACGCACCGTTGACCCGCACCCCCTTCCGCGTTACGGACGGGGCGGAAACCTGGCTTTCCATGAGCGGCAGGCGACTGACCCCACTTCTCGCGTACGTCACGGCCGCGGCGACCGGGGCGTCGCTGCTCACCGGATGCGGCGTGCTCCCCGGAGCCACGGGGGGCTCCAGGGAGCCCGTCACGGTGATGACCTGGGCGCCCGACCGGACCCGGGCGACCAACATGCCGGGCATGCCCGCCATGGCGCAGGCCTACGCCCGGTGGGTCAACTCCCGCGGCGGCATCGACGGCCACGAGCTGCGCGTCCTCACCTGCAACGAGCAGAACTCCTCCGCGAGCGCCGCCGCCTGCGCCCGCCGGGCCGTCCGCGAGAACGCGGTCGCCGTCGTCGGCTCGTACAGCCAGAACGGCCGGGCCTTCATGGCCCCCCTCGAAGCGGCCGGCATCCCCTACATCGGCGGGTACGGCATCACGGAGGACGAGTTCACCAGCCCGCTCTCGTATCCGGTCAACGGCGGTCAGGCCACCCTCGTCGCCGGGCACGGCGCGCAGCTGGCGGACGTCTGCGACAGGGTCTCCCTCGTCCGGCCCGACACCGTCGTCGGGGACCGGTTCCCCGATCTGCTCGACGCCGGGCTGCGCAGGGCGCGCCACCGCGGCGCCGTCGACATCCCGGCCGCCGAGGACGTCGCCGAGTACACCCGGCAGGCCGGGCGGGCACGCGCGGCGGCCGGGGGCGGGAGGGGCTGCGTGACCGCCGTGCTCGGCGAGCGGACCCCCATCTTCTTCGACTCCTTCCGCCGTCTCCCCGGGGAGGAGAACACGGGGGACAACGCGGAGGGGGGCGCCGGAAGGGGCGGTGACGGAAGGGGCGGTGACGGCGAGAACGGTGCCGGGAAGAGCGGCGGCGGGAAGAGCGGCGGCGTGCGGATCTCCTCGATCCTCGGCAGCGTCGGCCAGCCCGTGATCGACAGCACCGGGGGCGCCCGGAGCCCCTTCGAGGGCGCGTTCGTCACCGGCTGGTACCCGGAGGCGGGCGACAGGAGGTGGGCGCTGATGCGCGAGGTCGTCAAGGAGCACGCGTTCGCCGACAACCGGGTCGACCCGGCCGACCCGGGCGTCCAGACCACCTGGATCGCGTACACGGTCCTCAAGGAGGTCGTCGAGGGCCTGGACCGGGACCGCGTCACGGCCGAACGGATCTCCCAGGCCCTCGACCGGGGCGCGCGGATCGAGACGGGGGGCCTCACCCCCGCCCTGCGCTGGAAGTACGAGGACCTGCTCGGCGCCCCGGGCTTCCCCCGGATCGTCAACCGCGAGGTGACCTTCCAGGTGGTCCGCCAGGGACGTCTCGTGGCACAGCGGCCCGGTTTCGTCGACGTCGGCGAGACCGTCCTCGGCGCCTCCTGACCCTGCCTCCCGTACGGCCGGGAGGGCCGGGGCGGGTCCCCCGGACGGAGGTCGGGCGGCCCCCGGGAGGGGGCCGGGGGTCGCGGGCCGGGGGGCGGGGGTCGCGGGTCGGGGATCGCGGGCCGGGGAGCGGGGGTCCTAGAGCTGGGTGGGGGTCCGCTTCTCCAGGCCGTACTTCGCGGCGGTCGGGTTCCACAGCCCGGACGCCTTCTTCTTGGCGTTGGTGGCCTCTTCGCTCTTCTTGCTCGCCGCCGACAGGTGGTTGGTCGAGCGGGCCTTGCCGCCCTTGCACGCCTTGTCCGACTTCATCTGGTCGGCCCAGGCCGCGTAGTGGTCGTCGGCGGACGCGGAGGCCTGCCAGGCCCTGGTCAGGGCGGCGGTCAGCGCGGCGTTGTCCGGAACCTTGTCGACCGACAGCGACTGGAGCTTGGTGACCAGGCTCCGGCGCTGCTCGGCGGCGCCCCGCAGGTCCGAAGCGGCCTTGTCCAGGTTCTTGCACTGCTTGATGGACTCGACCGAGCTGATCACCGTGTCACGGCTGTCGCTGCTGGTCGCGAGGAGTTTGCTCAGCTCCCGCGCCTGCGGCTCCGCCGGATCGGCCGGGTCGGCGGGCTTCTCGGTCTTCCCCCCGGTGGAGGGCGCGACGGAACTGGCCGCCGGCTTCCCGTCCGTCCCGGCGTTCTTCTCGTCCCCGCCGCTGAGCAGGGCCCCCGCGCCGAGACCGACGGCCGCGCAGCCGACGACGACGACGGCGATCAGCGCGACCGGCGACTTGCGGCGCGGCGCGGGCTCGTCGTCGTAGGCGTCCTGGTAGCCGTACTGCTGCGGGGGCGGCTGCTGGTGCTGCTGCTGGTAGTGGTGCTGCGGAGGCTGCTGGTACGGAGCGGGGGCCGGGGGCGGCGCCGGGTGGCCCTGCGGGGCGCGGGGGGCCTCCGTGCGGAACAGGCTGTCGAACTCGGGGGGCGGCTGCCGCTCACCGGGTTCGGCCGGGGAAATGGGGGTGATGTACCGGGTCGCGTCCGAGGCCCCGGCGGGGTCGCCGGAACCGTGACCGCCCTGGCCCCGGTGCGTGAGCGGGCCCGTGCCCAGGAACTGGGTCGAGTCGCCCCCCGCCCCCCGCGGCGGGACCGGCGCGATGTGCTGCGTGGCCTGCATGTCGGCGTCGGCCGGGGGCGGGTAGCCGTAGCCCGGCTGCGGGCCCCGGGCCGGCGGCATCCCTCCCGGCACCGGCGCCATGTGCTGGGTCGCCTGCATGTCGCCGGCCGGGGGCGGATAGCCGTACCCCGGCTGCGGGTCCCGGACCGGCGGGAGGTACTGGGTGGACTGCATGTCGGCGGAGCCCGGTGCCGCCTCCGGGGGCAGGGGCTGCGCGGGCGGCAGCGGCTGCCCTCCCGGCCGGCCGCCGGCGGGGCCCCAGCCGCCGTCCCACGACCCTGCTTCCCCGTGGGCACCGTCGCGCGCGGGGGGCACCGCCGGGTACTGCGGCTCCGGACCCTGTCCGTTCTGCGTCACCGGGACTCCTACTGATGGACCTACGGAATCGTCGGTTCACGCTACCGGGTGGGCCTCGCGGTCCGCACACACGTGTGAGACCGGTTACAGAACTGGTTCACATGACCGGGTGCGGCCGGCGCGGGGCCGAGCGGACCGGCTCGCGGGGCAGGCGCCGGCCGCGTCCGGGCGGGGCGGCGGGCGGCGGGGCGGGGCGGTCACCCCACGCACACGACGGAGCTGGCCAGGTTGTCGAAGCCGAAGTCCCTGAGGTCGGGGAACTCGGCGTACGGGAAACCGGCGAGCGTGACGGACCTGCCCCGGTAGTAGGAGTGCTCCCAGAGCACGTTCACGCCCCAGGCCTTGACCGAGGAACCCGCGTCGTTGCAGTCGTACGGCCACCAGTTGAAGTTGGGCCACGTGATGCTGAACGTCACGCCCCGGCCGGCGAAGCCGTAGCCGTGGTAGACGATGCACGTGCCGAAATCCGTCAGGCCGTGCCACCGGTCCACGAGGGCCTGCTGCTCCTCCGGGGACTTGTTCGCCATGTCGCGCATGAGGATCTCGTCCGCCGACGCCTTGGCCGCCTGCATCTTGTAGTACTCGACGATGTCGCTCGGGTCGCTCAGCGCCCGCACGGCGTTCACGCGCTCCTCCGCCGTGCGCATGCGCGCGGCCGTCGCCTCGTCGACCTCGGCGACGAGGCCGATCAGTTCCTCACGCGTCCCTTCGTGGAGTTCGGGTTCTGCTTCACGGCTCCGTTGCAGCCCCAACAGGTGCTGCGCCTCTTTGTCAGCCATAGTGATCGCCTTGGCCGTGGACGAGACCTCACGGTGCGGGGCGGCCGCGCCCCGCGCGGCTCCCCTTCGGGGGTGCGATTCTTCGGAACCCTCGGCGCGTACCGCTCGGCGCCTTCGCAGGAGGGGAAGTCGTCGTCACCCGTTGCCTCTGCCTCGATTCTACCTCCGGCCGGAAAACGGCACGACGGCGAACGCGCCTCCCGGGGGACCGCCACCACCGGCTCCCGGACCCGTGACCGGACGTTCCGCACCCGGGCCGGGGCCGGACCGACGGCGGGGGCGGGCGCCCCGGCCGTCTCCGGCCCCGCGGGTCACCGCCTCTAGGCCGCGTGCAGCTCCATCCGCACCCCGAACTCCCGCACCGAGGGCTCTCCCGCGTACGGTTCCAGGCGCTCCTTCAGGTCCTCCAGGTACTCCGCGCCCCGCGACGAGCGCAGCGTGCCCAGGAGTTCGAGCGCCCGCGCGCCCGTCCGGCAGGCCTCCTCCACCTCCCGCTGCTGGACCCGCGCCGAGGCGAGGAGGGCGAGGCCGATCGCCCGCCGCCGCGTCCGCGTCGCCGGGTGCCCGGCGATCGACTCCTCCGCGGCCCGCGCCGCCTCCTCCGCGCGTCCCAGGTCCCGGTAGCAGTGGGCCATCTCGTCCGCCAGGTACGCCCCGTCGAAGTGGGCGATCCACGCGGGCTCGTCCCCCGCCTCCGGGTCGGCCCGCTCCAGGGCCCGCGCGGCGCCGCCCGCCGCCGTCTCGAAGGCGCGGACGTCGCCCATCAGCGCGTGCCCGCGCGCCTCGGCCGCCAGGAACATCGCCTCCGCCCGGGGCGGCACCTTCCCGCGCGCCCCCTCCTGCGCCGCCCGCGCCAACTGGGCGATCTCCCGGGGGTTTCCGAGCTGCGCGGCGAGGTGGCTCATCGAGGCGGCGAGCACGTAGCCGCCGTACCCCCGGTCCCCGGCCGCCTGCGCGAGCCGCAGCGCCTGGATGTAGTACCGCTGGGCGAGGCCCGGTTCGCCCGTGTCCACCGCCATGTACCCGGCGAGTTCGGTCAGCCGGGCGGCCGCCCCGAAGAGCTGTCTGCCCACCGCCTCCCGGTACGAGCCGGACAGCATCCCGGCCACCACGCTGTCCAGGTAGTGGACCACCACCGGGCGCACGTGCCCGCTGCCGAAGCGCCGGTCGAGGTCCACCAGGGAGGCCGTCGTCTCCCGTACCGCCGCCACGTCCGAGACGCCGACGCGGGCGCCCGCCGTGCGGGCGACGTGGCTGTCCGGGCTGGTGATGAGCCAGTCCCGGCTCGGCTCGACCAGGGCGGAGGACACCACCGCGGAGCCCGACAGGAAGTCCCGGTGCCCCACGTCGCTGCGCCACAGCTCGCAGACCTGCTCGATCGCCCCGGGCACGGTCGGCGCGAACCGGAGCCCCACGCCCGCGGCGAGGTTGCGGCCGCCGGCCATGCCGACCTCGTCGACCGTGACCGTGCGGCCCAGCTTGCGGCTGAGCGCCTCCGCGATGATCCCGGGTGCCCGGCCGCGCGGCTGCTGCCCGCGCAGCCAGCGCGCCACGGACGTCTTGTCGTACCGCAGGTCGAGGCCGCGCTCCGCGCCGACCGTGTTGACCCTGCGGGCGAGGCCGGCGTTGGAGCAGCCCGCCTCCTGGATGAGCGCCTGGAGCCGTTCGTTGAGCTGGCGCGGAATGAGTGGCCTGGCTGCCATGAGTACCCCCTGAAGCCGTGCGTGATCGCTGGAGAAGGGATCACTGCCCGGCGGATATCCGGTCAATGCCGATGCGAACGCGCGAAACCGGACACGTCGGCCACGGGCCCTCTCCGACGCGTCCACCGGTGCGTACCCGCCACGGCTCCCCGCCCCCTCCGCGCGCCCCCGTCCGTGCACCGGTGCGCCCCGTGTGCGGGCCGGTCTTCCCGCCGGGCGCCGCCCGCGCCGGCATCGCACCGGTGCGTCCCGCGCGCGGGGCCGGTGCCCCGTCCCGCTTCTCCGCCGTGCCCGTAACCCCGGGTGGCGGGGAGAGTTGTGCTTATCGTGGAAAAGACCATCGCAGTCACGGAAGCCGCACAGATCCCCCAGCAGCGCGGCGAGACGCTGCTGGACCATGCCGTGCGGTACGCGGAAGAGCGGCACTGGGACGTGTTCCCCGGCACCTGGCTGGAGGCCGCGGAGGGCCGGGAGCGCTGCTCCTGCGGCGCCGACGACTGCGCGCTGCCCGGCGCCCACGCGGTCCGGCCCGACTGGTCGACCCAGGCGACCGGCAGCGGCGCCGGCGCCCGGCGGATGTGGTCGAAGCACCCCCGGGCCTCGATCCTGCTGCCGGCCGGCCGCTCCTTCGACGCGATCGAGGTCTCCGAGTCGGCGGGCTTCCTCGCGCTCGCCCGCATGGAGCGCATGGGGCTGGGCCTCGGCCCGGTGACCTGCTCCCCCGACCGCCGGATGTACTTCTTCGTCCTGCCCGGCGCCGCCGCCAAGGTCCCGGACCTCGTCCGCGGGCTGGGCTGGGTCCCGGCCTCCCTCGACCTCGTCACGCGCGGCGAGGGGCACTACGTGGCGGCCCCGCCCACCCGGGTCGGCGGCCGGGGCGCCGTGCAGTGGGCGCGCCGCCCCACCCCGGCGAACCGCTGGCTGCCCGACGCGGAGGAGCTGATCAGCGCCCTCGCGTACGCGTGCGGGCGGGAGGCGGCGGAGGCGAGGTCCCGCCCGCGGTGACCCGGGGGCCCGGGAGCCGCGCGCCGGAGCCCGGAGGTCCGGGAGCCGCGCGCCGGAGCCCGGGAGATCGCGTGCGGAGTCCGGGAGCGGTGTGGAGCCCGGGAGCCGCGCGGAGTCCGGGAGCCGCGCGGAGCCCGGGCGGGTGCGCCGGAGTCCGGGAGCCGCGCGGAGCCCGGGCGGGGGCGCCGGGCGCTCACGGGAAGTACAGGGCGGCCTTCTCCAGTACGTGGCCCGTGAACATGCCGCCCCAGACGGTCCGCCCCCGGTACATCGTGGTCCGTACGGCGTCGGGGGCGGTCTCGACCGTGAGGGGGCGGCCGATCAGGGTCGCGTCGAGGACCCGGGCGTCCTGGGCGGCCCACCGGGCCGCCTCGGGCCGGACCCGCGCGCTCACCAGGGCGGGAAGCACCAGGGCCGCGTTGCGGGCGCCGGGTATCCCGCCGCGCAGGCTCTTGGCGTAGCTCATGGCCCACTCGGTGAACTCCCCCAGGACGGCCAGGTCGATCACGGGGACGGCCGCCGCGAAGACGGACAGCTCGGCCTTCGTCCCGAACCAGCGGGCCTTGCGGTCGGCGCGGAAGCCGGTCACCACCTGGTGGTCGTTCCAGCGCGGCAGGGTCACCGTGCAGCCGTCGGCCGCCAGTCTTCCCTGGAGCGCCGTGAGGTACGTGATCGCCGCTTCGGCGGGCGGTTCGGCCGCAGGCTGATTCATGGACGCATCCTCCAACGCCCTTGCCCCATAAGGGAAGAGGGGTTCGGGAGGTGTTCTCCGGGCATCGGTCGCGATGCCCGGAGGCCGGCGGAGGGGCGTGCCCCCGAACCGTTCGCGGGAGGGTCCGGGGGCTTCGTCCCCCACGGGGCCCCGCTCCCGGGGCCGTCCGGCCCCCGGCCCCGGCCCCGGCCCCCGGAAGGGCCGCCCTCAGCTCGCCCTTCCGCCCGAGCCCAGCCGGGCGCGCAGGATCGCCGCGCCGTCTCCCTCCAGGTCCTCGCAGGCCGCCGCGCGGCCCGCCATCGCCATCACCAGCGAGAGGGTCGGTCCCCGCAGCAGGTCCCCCGAGCCGGTGGCGAACGGTCCGTCCGTGGCCTCGACCCGCAGACCCGCGATCGCGGTCTTGCTCGCGACGGTGAAGTCGCGGCCGGCGAAGAACCGGGCCACGGCGGTCGTCGTGGCGACCGGAGGCGTCCGCACGAGCCCCAGCGGCCGGCGGATGTCCTCGCCGTGCACGACCGTTTCGCCCAGCCAGGCCGCGGTGTGTCCCGTGGGTCCGGCGCGCCCGTCGACGACCTCGCGAAAGCGGCGCAGGGTCTCTTCGGGTGTGGCACCACGGTGCTCCGCGAGCCGGCGGTCGTTGTGCAGGTCGGGGTCGAACCGGGCGGCCAGCATGCTCAGCAGCCAGCGCCGCATGCTCGTACGGGCGCCTGCCGTCAGGTGGGCCACGACCTCCTCCACGGTCCAGCGTGCGCACAGCGACGCTTCCGCCCACTGGGCCTCGCCGAGCCCGGCGAGGTCCTGGGCGAGCGCGGACCGCTCGACGTGGATCGCTCCCTCCAGGTCCTTCCGGGTTTCCAGAACGTGTGGTCCAGCCATGGGTCAGCCTCCGGAGATCGGGTGTCTTCCCTCGGACTCCCCTCGCCGCCCGAACTCATCGGCCGCGTCCGCGCGGCGAGCCCCGCCCGCGCGGCGAGCCCCGTCCGGCCTTCCGGCGCCGAAACGGTTCACCGCAAGGTCCCCGCGGCAGGGGGAAGGTCGAAGGGCAAGCTTAGGGTGGTGCCGTAAAACACAGGAACCACCAGGGGGTTGACGCGACATGCCCGACCAGGCATCCGAGGGAGCGTTCGGGACGACGGACACCGCGCCGGGGGACGGGGGAACGCCCGCGGTGCGCGTCGAGGGGCTGTGGAAGCGCTTCGGCGAGCAGGTGGCGGTGAACGGGATCGACCTCGTCCTGCCCGCCGGGAAGTTCATCGGGCTCGTGGGCCCCAACGGGGCGGGGAAGACCACCACCCTCTCCATGATCACCGGCCTGCTGCGGCCCGACACGGGCCGCATCCTGGTCGCCGGGCACGACGTGTGGGCCGGTCCCGAATCGGTGGCCCGGGTCAAGGCCCGCATCGGTGTCCTCCCGGAGGGCCTGCGGCTCTTCGAGCGCCTGTCGGGCCGCGAACTCCTCGCCTACACCGGCCGGCTGCGGGGGCTGCCGGGCGCCGAGGTGGACAAGCGCGCCGCCCAGCTCCTGGACGTGCTCGGACTGGCAGGGTCGCAGCACAAGCTGGTGGTGGACTACTCGACCGGCATGCGGAAGAAGATCGGGCTCGCGGCGGCGCTCCTGCACAATCCCGAGGTCCTCTTCCTCGACGAGCCCTTCGAGGGCGTGGACCCGGTCTCCGCGCAGACCATCCGGGGCGTCCTGGAGCGCTACACCGCGTCCGGCGCGACCGTCGTCTTCTCCAGCCACGTCATGGAGCTGGTCGAGTCGCTCTGCGACTGGGTCGCCGTGATGGCGGCGGGCCGCATCCGCGCGCAGGGCCCCCTGGCCGAGGTGCGCGGCGCGGCGCCCTCGCTCCAGGCGGCGTTCCTGGAACTGGTGGGCGCGAACGAGCGCGGCGCGGGCGACTCCCTGGACTGGCTGGGCGGCGGCGGCGGCCACGGCGGTGGCGGCGGTACGGGGACCACCACCGGCGGCACGGACACGGCTCCGGACGACACGAACACGAGCACGGGTACGGGTACGGCGGGTACGAGCACGGACACGGGCCCGGCGGGCACGGGCACAACGAGTACGGGCACGCCGGACACGGGTACGGCGGGCACGGGCACGGGCGTGACGGGCGGGGCCCGGTGATGAGCGCCTCCACCGCCACGGCACCCCCCGTCCCCTCCGCGCCCGCCGGGGACGCCCCCTCCCTCACCTCCGTCTTCGTACGGCTCAAGCTCTCCCTCCTGCGCAACGGGCTGCGGCAGTCGGGCGGCCGGACCGCGGCGTACGTCGCCTCCGGCGTCTTCGCCCTGCTCTTCGCGGCGGGGATCGTGCTCGCCTTCGTCGCGCTCCGGGGCAGCACCGCCGCCGGCACGGTCGCGGTCCTCCTCACCGGGATCTTCGCGCTCACGTGGGCGATGGTGCCGCTGTTCGTGCCGAGCGGCGACGAGACCCTGGACCCGTCGCGCCTGGTGATGCTGCCGCTCCTGCCGCGCCCGCTGATCCGGGCCCTCCTGGTGGCCTCGCTGGTGGGCATCGGCCCCGTGCTGACCTTCCTCACGGCGTTCGGCGCGGCGCTGTCCGTGGCGCACGGCGCGGCCGGGGCGGTCG
The DNA here is from genome assembly GCF_055562975.1 of Streptomyces sp. NPDC014907. Taxonomy (NCBI): domain Bacteria; kingdom Bacillati; phylum Actinomycetota; class Actinomycetes; order Kitasatosporales; family Streptomycetaceae; genus Streptomyces; species Streptomyces sp. NPDC014907. The sequence continues at coordinate 1,140,442 of NZ_JBVHEG010000001.1, forward strand.
TCGCCGTGATCGCCGTACCGCTGGTGACGGTCACGTGCGTGGCGCTGTCGCGGGCCGTGGCCGCCGCCAACATCCGGCTCCTCACCTCCCGCAAGGGGCGCGACCTGGCGCTGCTGAGCGGTCTGGTCATCGCGGTCGGCATGCAGGTCGTGAACTTCGCCGCCCAGCGCCTCGGGCAGCCCGGCGGCCTCGACTCGATCGCGCCGGCCGTGTCCGTCGTCGGCTGGCTGCCGCCGGCCTCGGCGATCGGCGCGGTGGAGGCGGCGGGCGAGGGCTCGTACGCGGTGGCGGCGGTCCGGCTGCTGCTCGCGGCGGCGGGGCTCGCGGTGCTCGTGCGCTGGTGGCGGCGGAGCCTGGAACGGCTGATGGTCGAGCCGGACGGCTCCACGATCGGCGCGGCCCCGTCGGGCGTCCGCGAGGACGGCGGTACGGGGTTCCTCGGCCGGGTCCTGCCGGCGGGCCGCACGGGCACCGTCATGGAGCGCACCCTGCGGTACGCGTGGCGGGACCCGAAGACGAAGGCGGCCTGGGTGACCTCGCTGGCCCTCGGCCTGATCGTGCCGGTCTTCAACGCGGTCCAGGGGGCGGGCTCGGTCTACTGGGCCTGTTTCGCCTCCGGCATGCTCGGCACGCTGATGTACAACCAGTTCGGCCAGGACTCGTCCGCGTTCTGGATGGTGGCGCAGACGATCTCGACGAAGGCCGACGCGTACGCCGAACTCCGGGCGCGGGCGCTCGCGATGCTCGCCGTCACCCTGCCGTACGCGATCCTCGTCACGGTCGTGACCACCGCCGTCCTGGGCGACTGGTCGCGCCTGCCGGAGGCGCTGGGCCTGGCGCTCGGGCTGCTCGGCGCGATGCTGGGGACGGGCGCGGTGTCCTCGGCGCTCTTCCCGTACACGATCCCCCAGGACAGCGGCTACAAGAACGTGGCTCCGGGGCAGGCGGGGCTGGCCTGGATCTCGATCTTCGGCGGCATGTTCGTGGCCGCGCTGCTGTGCGCCCCGCTGATCGGCGCGGCGCTGTACTGCCACCTCGCCGACCGGCACTCCTTCCTCTGGCTCCTGCTCCCGGCCGGCGTCCTGTACGGCGCCCTCCTGCTGTGGGCGGGCCTCAGGACGGCGGCCCCGCGCGCGGCGGACCGGCTGCCGGAGATCCTGACGGCGGTGAGCAAGGGGTAACCGGCCGGTACGCGTCCCGCGCCGCCCCGGCGGGCCGTTCAGGAGACGGCCCCGCGGGCGTACTCCCCGAAGCGGTCGCGCCAGGACACCGGCCTTCCGTCCGGCTCCGGGTGGCGGTGGGCGTACTGCCGCCGGGCCGCCTCCCGGCGGCAGGGACCGCAGTGGGTCTCGTCGCCGACCCGGCGGAAGGTGTGGTCGTCGCCCGGCCCCTCGCAGAGGACGATCTCGCTCCGGACGCGGGCCGTGGCGGAAGCGGCGGGCGTCCCTTCCTGCCACTCGGGGCGGGGCGCCGGGGCCGGGAGCTTCTCCGTCAGGCGGTGGCGCAGGAACCCCACCGCCGACCGGACGCCCCCGGCGGGCAGGTGGGCCGTCAGGGCGTGGCGCAGCTCCGCCACGGAGACCCCGCGCCGCAGCCACTCCGCCGCCACCCCGGCGAGGCCCCTGGCCTCCCGGACACCGAGCAGCAGGTCCCGGCTCTGGTGCCGGAGGGAGAGCAGCAGGCGTTCGGCCGTCTCCACTTCGGGCCCGGCCGGTGGTTCCCCGGTGGGCGGCTCTTCGGTGGACGACCCACCGGTGGGTTCTTCGGTGAACGGCCCGTCGGTGGACGGCTCTTCGCCCGGCGGCTCTTCGGTGGGTGGGTGGGAGAAGGTCTTCTCACAGTCTTCGTCTCCTGGAGGAAGGCTGCCGACCGACCGCGCCCCCGGGGAACCGACCGCCGGGTTCGCACCACTCGGTCCGCCGGTCCGCTCCGCCTTCCGTGCCGGTGCGCCGTTCCGGAGGGCCGCCGCCTCTTCCCGCGTGAGGGTGACGTTGGAGAGGAACTGGGAGGTGCTCCAGTGGCCCCGGTGGTCCTGCGTCTTCCACTCGTGCAGGTACCCGCCCGCCGCCAGCGCCTTCTTCGCCCGCTGGTACTCCCGGGGCCGCATCCCCAGGTCGTCCGCGTGTTCCCCGAGCGACTTGCCCGCCTCGGCCTCGGGGAGGCCCTGCACGTAGAGGAGGAGGACCTTGGCGTCGCTGTTCAGACGCGGATGGCGTACGACTTCGTTCGCAACCTTGGTGTACGAACGGACAGGAGCGATAACATGACGAAACATTTCTGGTCTTTCTTTGGTGGGGCCAGAAGTGAAGGCCCCCGAGGCGTGTTGGCGCACCCTCGGGGGCCGCTCTCTTACAGAGCGTGACGATGCGATTACCGTACAGCACTTTTCACCAGTTGATGCAACAACTCCGTTTCCACGAACGGATCTTCGAGCGTCGGCCGTGAACGCCAGTCCAGCGGCCACGTCGACCCGTGCAGCGCCGGAATCCCCACGTACGCCTCGCTCCCGCCACCACCGCTCAGCGCCCGCACCGGCGCCGGCCACACGTACTCCGCCGCCGTGCGCGGCGGAACCAGGAAGTACAGGTTCCGCGCCCCCTTCGCCTCCCGGACGATCGGCCCCGCCCGGAAGTCCGTGAACGCCATCAGGCGGTACGCCACGTCCTCGCCGAGGAACCCGCCGATCCGCACGGCGTCGAAGTGCACGCCCGCGTGCCGGAGGGCGTGCCCGTTCAGGGGAACCCAAGTGGGCTTGATGTCAAGCGTCTTGCGCAGATTCATGCGACCAGCCTTCCGGCCGTGGTCTCCTGTGACCAGCGACACAGTCCGGTTGTGCGGGACTGTGCACTCGGGAGGTCGGGTGTGAACCACGAGAAGAAGAAGGCCCCGGGAGCCTCGAAGGCGTTCGGCGCCCTCCTGCGCTTCCACCGCGAGCGCGCGGGCGTCTCGCAGGAGGCGCTGGGCCGGGAGACCGGATATTCCAAGTCCCAGGTGGCGATGATCGAGCGCGGGGAACGGCGCGCGAAGGGCAACTTCGTCGTCGTCGCGGACGAGATGACGCGTGCACAAGGTGCACTTCTGGCGGTGGCGGAGGAGGTGACGGCGAGCGGTGTCGCGGCGTGGTTCGAGGACTACTTGTGGGAGGAGGCGAAGGCGGCGGGCATCCACTGGTACGAGAACCACCTGATTCCCGGACTTCTCCAGACGGGCGACTACGCGCGGGCCGTCTTCAACTCGGCCGTCCCGCCGCTGGAGGACGACGAGATAGAGGCGGGCGTCGCCGCACGGCTCAAGCGGCAGGAGCTGTTCTTCCGCAAGCCCCAGCCACTGGTCACCTTCGTCCTGGAACAGGCCGCACTGACCAAGCCGCTCGGCGGGGAGGACGTCCTCCGGAAGAACCTCCTCCACATCCTCGACATGGCCAAACTGCGCAACGTCGAGATCCAGGTGATGCCGGAGAACCCGAAGACCCACGCCGGGTTGAACGGGCCCTTCATCCTCCTCGAAACCGAGGAACGCCGAGGTCAACTTGTCTACGTCGAAGGGCAGGGCGGAAGGTACTTTGTGAGCGAGCAGCCGGACGTGGGAGACGTCTTCGCCCGCTACAGCACCCTGCGGGCGCAGGCCCACACCCCGGAGGAATCCGCACGCATCATCGAACAGGTGGCACGAGAGCTATGAGCACCGACCTCAACTGGTTCAAGAGCAGCTACAGCAGCGGCCAGGGCGGCGACTGTGTCGAGGTCGCCGTCACCTGGGTGAAGTCCTCCTACAGCGGTGACCAAGGCGGCGCCTGCGTCGAGGTCGCCACCTGCGCCCACACCGTCCACGTCCGCGACTCCAAGGACACCGGCCTTCCCTTCTTCGAGGTCTCCCCCGCCGCCTGGGCCGCGTTCGTCTCGGGGGTGTGACGGCGGCCCGCCCGGTTCTCCCGGCAATCCGCGCCGACGGCTCCGGCCCTTGTTCTACGGTGAGGACTCCGCAGCCGGCCAGGGGGAACAGCGCAGTGGAACAGCTGACAGAGGAAGACCCGTCGTCCATAGGCCCGTACCGCCTGATCGCCCGCCTCGGCGCGGGCGGGATGGGCCTGGTCTACCTGGGCCGTTCCGACCTGGGGCGCACGGTCGCGGTCAAGGTCGTCCAGGCCGAGCACGCCCAGCACACGGAGTTCCGGAGGCGGTTCGCCCGCGAGGTGGCGGCGGCCCGGCGGGTGGGCGGGGCCTGGACGGCGGACGTCCTGGACGCCGACACCGAGGCCGCCGTGCCGTGGGTGGCGACCCAGTACATCCCCGGACCCGACCTGACCACCGTCGTGGCGCGGGACTTCGGGCCGCTGCCCGAGCGGTCCGTCCGCACCCTCGCCAACCGCCTCGCCCTCGCCCTGGAGGCCGTGCACGGGGCGGGGCTGATCCACCGCGACCTCAAGCCGTCCAACGTGCTGATCACCGTGGACGGCCCGCGCGTCATCGACTTCGGGATCGCGCGGGCGATGGACGGCCTGGCCGGGGACAGTCTGCACACCCGCACCGGCATGCTGATCGGGTCGCCCGGCTTCATGTCGCCGGAACAGGTGCGCGGCCTCGAACTCACCCCGGCGTCCGACGTGTTCTGCCTGGGCGCGCTCCTCGTCTACGCCTCCACCGGGCGTCTCCTCTTCGGCGCCACGGACAGCGGTCTGAACGCGCACCTCTTCCGGATCGCGGAGGAGGAGGCGGACCTGACCGGCGTACCGGAGCCGCTCGTCGACCTCGTACGGGCCTGTCTGCACAAGAATCCGGCCGAGCGACCCGCCCCCCGTGAGGTGGCCGCGCGCACGACGGGCGACCAGGACGGCGAGTGGCTGCCGGGGGCGGTACTGGCCCAGCTGGGCCGCCGCGCCGCCCACCTGCTGGACTACGCCCCCGCCCCGCCCGCCCCCGCCGTACCCGCTCCCACCGCGCCCGCCGATGCGGCTCCCGCCGGTGCCGTCGCCGCACGGCCGGCCGCCGCCCCCGTCCGGCCCGTCCGGACGGCGCCCCCGTCGCCCGCGTACGTCCCGACGGCTCCCGCCCGCTCCCCGGACCCGGCCCCGGAGATCCCCCTGCCCCGGCGCTGGTGGGGCCTGGTGGCCCTCGCCCTGGCCCAGTCGGTCGTGCTGTTCGACGCGGCGTTCTCCCACACGGCGATGATGTGGAGGGGAGCCGGTGACGACCTGAGGCTCCCCCTCGACGGCATGAAGGTGTCCTCCACCGTCTACCTGGACGTCACGCCCGTCGCCTACACGCTGGCCTTCGTCGTCCTGCTGCTGTTCGGCTCCCGCGTCACGAACCTCCTGGGCGGCAGGAGAACGCTGCTGGTCGGCCTGGCGGGGTTCGCGGCGGCAGCCGTCCTCGGCGGCATGGCGCCCTCCTCCGTCGTGTGGATCACGGGCCGCGCCCTGCAGGGTGCCTTCGCCGCGCTGGTCTCGTCGTCCGTGCCGCTCCTGGTGTCCGCCTCCTTCCCCGACCCCCGGGAGCGCCGCACGGCGTTCGGGACCTACGTCGCGATCGCGGGCGGCGGTCCGGCGCTCGGCCTGCTGGCGTCCTGGCTGTTCCCGACGGACCTGAGCTGGCGCGCGTGCCTGTTCGCCGTCGTCCCCTTCGCGGTGGCCGCCCTGATCGGAGCGGCGACCCTGGTGCACGACCGTCCGGACCGTACCGGTGTCCGCTCCGACGGGCGCGGGGTGCTGCTCGGCGCCTGCGGGATCATCGCGATCGGCGGGGCCGTTCCGCACTTCACGGGCATCGCCGTCCTGCTTCCGGTCGCCGGCGTCCTGCTCGCGGCCTTCGTGTGGTGGCAGACCAGGACGTCCGGCGCCGGGGTCCGGGCGCCCGTCGGATACCTCCTCGCGACGGCCGTGGCCAACGTCGGCGCCGTCGCCCTGCTCGAAGCCGTGGGCCACCGGTACTACTAGGGTGCGCCTTCGGTCGTGATCAACAGGGGGCAGGTCGTGGGCGTCATCGGTTTGCAGCTGTCGGGTTCCGCCCACTGAGCCGCTGGTGCCCGAGACCGGTCCGGCCGACGGCGATCCAGACGGCGAGCATGTCCAGCGGACCGGGAGCCGGGCGCCGCTCCTCCTGACGGGCAACGGCTCGTCCGGCACTCCCGCCCCGCGACAGCGAGCCGGCTCGTCCGTCCGTTCCCCCGGCGGATACGGCCGCCGGCCCGACGGGCACGAGGCCGCGCCGGTGGCGGCATGGACACCGACCGGCAGCAGAGACGGAGAACGCCGCCGCGCTAAGGGCTGTCCCGCAAAAGGTCTTCGGGAGTCAGCGGTGCGCTACCCCATGACCTCGCGGGCCGCGTCGAGGAACGCCGACCGGTTGTCCTCCAGGTGGTCCCGCACGCTCTCACCGTCGGGCAAGCCGTGCCACACGGTCCTGTTGAGGTCGAGGAAGTGCGCGTGTGCGGCCTCATGCACGGGCCGGGGGAATTGGATGCGGAGGAGCCGATCCGCGACCCACAACCTGTACATGACGTCCCGGGTCGTGAGGTACCAGTCATCGGTGTCCTCCCACCCGGACGGCCGGGTGTAGGCGCATCGTTCCGCCTCTGCCGATACCTCGACGAACCGCTCCAGCAGCGCCAGCCGTTCCGCGCGTCGGGTCTCCGACAGCGCGATCCGCTGCCGTTGCTGTTCGGCGCGTTCCGCTGACTGCTGAGTCCTGTGCTGAACGAGGTAGGACAACACGCCGCCGAGGACAACACCGCCCAACGATATGAGTGACACCCAGATCTGACCTGCCATGACGATCATCGTTCCACAGCGTCGATCCTTGAGGCGATCTCGCTGCGACTGCTGTGATCACGGCGTCCGAGCCGTCCTGGACAGCCCCGTTCACCGGGCCGAGCCCACGTCAGCTCGGCAAGCCGCTCACCGCTCTACGGCGAGAGGGCGCGGATCCGGTCCGCAAGGGCCGGCCGTGGAGCCTGCCGCCGGAGGACCGGGTGTTGTTGGTGGCTGCGTACTGGCGGACGAATCCGACCTTGCGGCAGCTCGCTCCGCCGTTCGGCACCTCCAAGTCCGCGGCCGGCCGCGTCATCGACCACCTCGGCCCGTCGCCCGCGCTCCGGCCGCGCAGGCGGTTCCGCAAGGACACCGTACTGATCGTGGACGGAACCCTGGTGCCCACCCGCGACCACACGAGCGCACGGGACGGCCCTCAGGAAGCTCGTGCGTCGTGGCTCTCGCGGTTGGCGAGAACCTGTTCCATGTGTGTCTGGGCCCACTGCCTGAGCCCGCGTGTCAGGTGGTGGAGCGAGAGGCCGAGGTCGGTCAGCTCGTAGGTGACGGTGACGGGGACCGTGGGCGTCACGGTGCGGAGGAGCAAGCCGTCGCGTTCGAGAGCCCGCAGGGTCTGGGTCAACATCTTCTGGCTGACTCCAGCCAACAGCCGGGCCAGCTCGGAGTAGCGCATCGCCTTCGGGGCGTGCGGTGCGCCGGACCGTTCGGGGGCTTCACCGCCCAGTGCGCACAGGATCAGGACGACCCACTTGTCCGAGATCCGGTCCAGGAGCAGACGGCTCGGGCACACCGCCAGGAACGCGTTGTACTCCGCCTTGGCCCGCGCCTTCTTGCCGGCCTTCGTCGTCACCGGTTCCGCCTCCCACCTTCTGGAGTGTTACGCACTTCAAAGTGCCTACTTCCCGACGGGAAGTTCCTCTCCGAGAGTGGTGCACGGGGGCTGGAGACGCCACCCCCTCGCACGAAGTGAAAGGCACCGCGATGAACACGCCCTCCGCACCTCTTCCCGGCGGAACCTGGACGCTGGGGGACTCGTCCGTCACCCGGTTCGGCTACGGCGCGATGCAGCTCGCCGGCCCGTGGGTCATGGGGCCGCCCGCCGATCACGACGGCGCCCTGGCCGTGCTGCGCGAGGCGGTCAGCCTCGGGATCACCCACATCGACACCAGCGACGCCTACGGGCCGCGCATCACGAACGAGCTGATCCGCGAAGCGCTGCACCCCTACCCGGAGTCGCTGTTCATCGCCACCAAGGTGGGTGCGACCCGCGACGCGCGGGGCGGCTGGCCCACGGCCCGGCGCCCCGAAGACCTGCGCAAGCAGGTCCATGAAAACCTCGAATCCCTCGGCGTCGACACCCTCGACCTGGTCAACCTGCGCATGGGCGACGCCCAGGGCCCGCGGGCCGGCTCGATCGCCGAGGCATTCGAGACGCTCGTCGCCCTCCAGCAAGAGGGCCTGATCCGCCACCTCGGCGTCAGCAATGTCACCGGGGAGCAGGTCGCCGAGGCGCGCGGCATCGCCCCGATCGTGTGCGTGCAGAACATGTACAACCTCGCCCACCGCCACGACGACGACCTCATGGATCACCTCGCCGCCGACGGCATCGCCTACGTGCCGTTCTTCCCCCTGGGAGGCTTCACGCCGCTGCAGTCCGAGGCCCTCTCACAGGTCGCGAACCGACTGGGGGCGACGTCCACGTCGGTCGCGCTGGCCTGGCTGCTCCAGCGCTCGCCGAACATCCTTCTCATCCCCGGCACTTCGTCCACCGCCCACCTGCGCGAGAACGTCGCGGGCGCCGGCCTCTCCCTTTCGGACGACGACATGGCCGAACTGGACGGCATCGGCCGCTGAACAGCACCCGGGTCACCGGCCGGGACCACGCCGTCGGGCGGACCCGGGGAAGACGCCCACGGCATGGAGGCCGTCCAGGCGGATGACGGCGGTCTTCTCGTAGGGGGTGGCGATGCCGCGCCACCGCTCCGGGCGGTCAGTGCACCGCTCGACGGTGGGGCGCAGCTTGCATGCCCTGCGGTCGAAGGCCGGTGGCCCGCCGTCCCGGCGCAGCCGGTGTGTGCGCCGGCGGGCGAGGACGGGATCACCGCCCGGGTGCCGTGCTTGCGCAGGTGCTCGCGGATCGCGCGGGAGGAGCGCCTCGCAGCAGTGGTCGGTCATGACCTCGGCCTCTGCGCGGATCACGAGCGCTGTCAACGGTGTCGGGTCCTGATCATGGTGAAGGCCTCCGGTGTGGTGGAGGTGCCTGGGCTCCACGCCGCACTCGGCGGACACCCACCCGTCACCCGCGTCGACAACCCCGCGGGCCCCTACGCCTAGGCGGCCCAGGGCGGTGCGAGGGTGGTGCCGTCGGGCAGTTCGGCGGTGAGGCCCGTGCGGGTGGTGACCCACATGCGCGCGGGCCGGTCGGTCGTGTTGGTGACCGTCAGTTCGGAGCCGGCCGGCGCCACCGCCGCGTCACCGGCGGCGAGTTCGGCGCTTTCGCCGTCGACGGTGAGGCGCAGGCGGCCGGAGAGGACGTAGAACACCTCCTCCTGACTGATCACATGGGCCCGGCCCGCCGTGCCGGCCGGGATCTCGCCGCGCCAGGCGGCCAGGTCGCGGCTGCCCGTGCCCGTACGGACGTAGGAGACGAAGCGGACGCCGTGGATCTCGTGCTCGACGGCCTCGGTGCTGCGGATGAAGGGCATGCCGACCTCACTATGGACAAGTTGCTTGTCCATAAAGACAAGCAACTTGTCGAGTTATAGTCAAGGGCATGGACGACGCCCTGGCCTTCTCCTCGCTCGTGCTCGCACTCTCCGGGCACCTGGTGCAGGAGATCCACACCCGCACGGCCCGGCAGGGATTCGAGGACCTGCGGCCCGCGCACGGCTTCGCCTTCGTCCGGATCTCCCGGGGGGACGCCACCACGGCCGACCTGGCCGCGCACCTGGGGGTGACCAAGCAGGCCGCCGCCCAGCTCGTCGAGGAGCTGGTCCGCAAGGGGTACGTGGAGCGGCGCCCGCACCCCCACGACGCCCGCGCCAAGCTCCTCGGGCTGACCGGGAGGGGGCGGGACGCCACGCGCGCCGCCGACCGGGCGGCCCGGGACGCCGTCGCACCCTGGCGGGAGGCCCTGGGCGAGGAGCGCTTCGGCGAACTCGTCGGCGAACTCGCCCGGTTCGCCCCGCCGGGGCCGGTCCGGCCCGCCTGGTGAACCGGGCGGGCCGCCCGCGCCGGCCTACGGCGTGAGGACCCCGTTCAGGAACGGCTCCACGGCCTCGCGCCACGCGTCCGGGTGCTCGTAGTGGAGGAGGTGCCCGGCGTCGGGGATCTCCGCGTACTCCCCGTGCGGGAGGACCCTGACCATCTCCTGGGCCTCCGCGCGGCCCAGTTCGCCGTCCAGGCCCCGGACGACGAGGGTCGGGCAGCGGACCTGGGCGAGCGAGTCCCAGTGGGCGTCGTGCACCCAGGTCGCCCGGGAGGCCAGCATCTGCTCCGGGTCGAAGACCGGGCGCCAGCCGTCCACGTGCTCGGCCATCACCTCGGCGAAGAAGGCGCCCCGGGCCGGGTTCGGGGTCTCCACCCAGGGGTCCTCGTCGCCGAACCAGCGGCGCACGGCGTCCAGGGACGGGAAGGGCACGGGCCAGCTCCGGAACCAGTCCTGCCAGGCCCGCTGCGAGGCCGCGCCGAGCGCCGAGGCCCGCATGTCGCAGATGACGAGGGCGCGGACGAGGTCCGGGCGGTCGGCGGCGAGCTGCCAGGCCGTCAGGGCGCCCATGGAGTGCCCGACCAGGGTGACGGGGCCGAGGCCCAGCCGCTCGACCACGGCCGCCGCGTCCGCCACGTACGCCTCGCGCGTGAAGGGCCCGTCGGCGGGCTTCCCGCTGGCGCCGTGCCCGCGCTGGTCGAGGGCGACGATCCGGTGCCCGCCGGTGAGGCGGCTCGCGGCACCGGCCCAGTGGGCCGCGTGGCCCATCAGGCCGTGGAGGAGGAGCACGGCGGGCGCGGCGGAGGCGTCCGGGGACGGAGGGGAAGGGACCGGGTGCGGAGGGGCCGGGTGCGGGGCGTCCGGATGCGGGGGAGCCGGGCGGGGGGCGGCGTCCGGGCCGGGCCGGGGGACGGTGCCGCCGAGGTCACGGGCGCGGCCGAGCCCCTGGTTCCGGCCCCGGTTCCGCCTGCCGGCACGGCCCGTGGGGCCGGGCGTGTGGTCCCAGGCCGCCAGCGGCACGCCGTCGGCCCCGGTGACGTCGAGTCGTCGCGCCATGTCTCCGGCACCCCCCTCTTTCCGTCGAACCCCACCACGATATCGAACCTGTATTCGAGAACACTCTTCTGCCACTCAACACCCCTCGTTCGAGTGACAGCCCTCAAGGGTTGACGCCCGCCGCCGAGGGGAGATCTTGAGCGGGAGGCGGACCGCTCGGGGAAAAACGGTCCGACGGGAACGACCTTGAGAGCTCGGGGCTCCAGGTCGAAACCGGGGAGGACGGACCCCGGCGCCGGAAGGCGCCGGGGTCTTCTGTCGCCCGGCCCCGTCCGCCCGCCGGAGCGGCCGGCGTCAGGAGCGCGGAACACGTCCGCCGCATGTCCCACCCCTTCCCGATTCCGCTCCGCCCAGCGTGGCACGGCAAGGGCACGCGCGGGGCCATTCCGACGTAAACCGGGACGCGGACCTGAAACGGGACGCGGACCGGGGCCCGGACACGGACCGGGACGCGGACCCGAACGGGGCACGCGGGGGCCCGGACCCGAACGGGACGCGCGCGGGGGCCGCCGCCCCGGACAGCGGGAGGAGGGGTGCCCGCCGACCGGCGGACACCCCTCCTCCCGTACGCACCGCGCGTCGGCGCAGACCGCCGACCGCCGGCGCCTCAGCGCTTCGCGACGAACACGTGCGCCGCGACCTCCGCGTCCAGTTCGGCGGCCTCGCCGCTGCTGCCCACCAGGACACCGCCCGGGGACTCGGACACGGAGACCACGGAACCGGGCTGCACGCCCGCCCGCCGCAGCGTGTACATCAGCTGGGCGTCCGTCTGGATCGGCTCGCCGATCCGGCGCACGACCACCGTCTTGCCCCCGCTCGCGTCCAGGTCCGCCAGCGACACCATCGAGTCGTCCAGGAAGGCCTCCGCCTCCGCCTTCTCGCCCAGCTCCTCCAGGCCCGGGATCGGGTTCCCGTACGGGGACTCGGTCGGGTGCCGCAGCAGCTCCAGGACCCGCCGCTCCACGGCCTCGCTCATGACGTGCTCCCAGCGGCACGCCTCGGCGTGGACCTGCTCCCACTCCAGGCCGATCACGTCCACGAGCAGGCACTCCGCGAGCCGGTGCTTGCGCATGACGCGGGTGGCGAGGCGGCGGCCCTCGTCCGTCAGCTCCAGATGGCGGTCGCTCGCCACGGCCACCAGCCCGTCGCGCTCCATCCTCGCCACCGTCTGGCTCACCGTGGGGCCGCTCTGGTCGAGCCGCTCGGCGATCCGGGCACGCATGGGGACCACACCTTCCTCCTCAAGCTCGAGGATGGTGCGGAGATACATCTCCGTTGTGTCGATCAGTCCGGACATACGTGCCTCTCGATGAGTCGTGCGCTGGCCCTGCCCCAATTCTGACGCATCGGACCGGCAACCGGGCCGCGCCGGTACGGCGGTATTGACAGAGCAATGGTCCAGACCGCACCGTGATCGGCGACCACGACGAGAAGGAGCCGCCGCGATGGGCGAGAGCAAGCTGGCCGGACAGTTCTTCGACGCCGCGATCGGCCTGCTCCAGGAGGTGCGCGACGGGGACTCCGCCGAGATCGCCGCCGCCGGGGCGGCGATCGCGGAGGCCGTCGCGAACGGCAACCGGCTCTTCGCGTTCGGCGCGGGCCACTCCTCCCTCGCCGCGCAGGACGTCGTCTACCGGGCCGGCGGCCTGGCGCTCATGAACCTGCTCGCCGTACCGGGCACCGTCGGCGTGGACGTCATGCCGGCCACGCTGGGCTCCGCCCTGGAGCGGGTCGACGGCCTCGCGGGCGCGGTCCTCGACTCCTCCCCCGTCGGCCCCGGGGACGTCCTGATCATCATCTCCCTCTCCGGGCGCAACGCGCTGCCCGTCGAGATGGCGATGAACGCCCGCGCGCTCGGCCTCACCGTCATCGGCGTCACGTCCGTGGCGTACGCGACGGAGACGAAGTCCCGCCACGTGTCCGGCTCGTACCTCAAGGACCACTGCGACATCGTCCTCGACTCCCGGATCGCGGTCGGGGACGCGGAGCTGACCCACGAGGGCATCGAGGCCCCCTTCGCGCCCGCGTCCACCGTCGTCACCAGCGCCCTGATGCAGGCCACGATGGCCGCCGCCGCCGAGGAGCTGGTCCGGCGCGGCGTCGAGCCGCCGCTGCTGCGCTCCGGGAACGTGGACGGGGGCCACGAGTGGAACGGGCGCGTGATGACGGAGTACGGGGACCGGATCTTCTACCGGCACTGAGGCCCGGGGCCGGCGCCGCCGCGCCGAGGGCCGGGGCGGCCCGCCCGGGACGCCCCCGCGCTCGCGGACGAGGCGGACGCGCCGGTGCCGGACGGCCCGCCACGGCCCGCCGGAGCGAAGGGATCGCGAGCCGCGCCCCGCCTCAGACTTCGGTCCCGAGCACGTACACGTCGTACCCGAGGCGGAGGATCCGGCCGTCCGCGTCCCGGACGGCCAGATCCGCCTGGACTTCCACCGAGGTCTTCGGCTCACCGGTTCCCAACAGCCTGAACGCGTCGACCGCCCACCCCGCGTTCGACGCGACGTTGTCGTTCGAGACGGCGTTCGGGGTCACGAAGGGCGCCCAGTACTTCAGCGCCAGTTTTTTGCCCGGCGTGAGCGTCGGCAGCTGCACCGCCCAGCTCACCTGGAACCTGTTCCAGTCCTGTCCCGTGCCGGAGCCGTCGGACACCAAGGCGATTCCGGTCAGATTGAAACCCGTCATTCCGGGCTCGGGGTGGGTCTTCACCCAATGGGCCGCCGTGACGCCCAACACCATGGGTGTGAACGACATGATCGGGACCTCCTGGTTCGTGACGGCAGCCGGCCTTTCAGAAAGCGGAAACGGGAATCGGCACCGAGCCGACGACTTCGAGGTACTTGTCGCACTCGTACCAGATGGAGATCCCCAGTTGCCACTGGCCGTCGAAGTAGACGTCGGTGACGAGTTCACCGTCACAGGCGTGGCCGCCGTGCCGACCTCCACCGCCACCCGCATTCCGCAGGACCATGCGCCCGACAACGGTGGCACTCCCGCCCCGCCGGCCCCGGAGGGCCTCTTCGGCCGCAGAGGACAGCAGGGAGAAGGGGGGTTCACCGGCCGGCCGGGGCGAGGTCGCGCCTCCTGTGGCGCGCTCGTTCTCAGACATGACTTTCCTCGAAAAACTAAGGAAATCATTTCGCGAAAAGAAATCTTGATGATTGCGGCCGGGGTACCTCGGCGCCGCCCGCCGAGCGGGGCGCGAGCCGCCGGCCCGGGCGTTCCTCCATGGCCCGGAACAGTCCCACCTCCCAGTTTCACACGGGACATGGAGGGTCACCAGCCGGGCCGGTTCCTTCCACAAGCCTCCGGCCCCGTGCCGAAACGATCGGCGGGACCCGCCGGGGCGGTGCGCCCGGCCGGGGCCCCGCGCCGTCACGGGTTGCGGCGGGCGAGGGACGCGTTGAGCGCGGTGGCGAAGGCGCACCAGGCGGCGTACGGCCCCAGGGCACGGGCGGCCCCCGGGTCGGCGCGGGCGGTGCGGCGGATCAGGTCGGCGTTGGAGAGGTCCAGCAGGGCCGTTCCGGCCAGCGCGGCCCGTGGGCTGCGCAGACGGAAGAACAGCCAGTTCCATCCGGCGTTCAGGATCAGGTTCGCCCCCAGGGCCGTGCCGAGCCGCAGCCGTTCCCGTCCGCGCGTCCGGCCCAGCGCGTGCCCGCCGGCGACCGCGAGGGAGGCGTACAGCGGCGTCCACACCGCCCCGAACGCCCACGGCGGCGGCTGCCAGGGGGGCTTGCGCAGCGCCCGGTACCAGGCGGTGTCCGGATCGACGGCGACGGCACCGGCCGTGGCCGCCGCCGCCACGGCCGCCGCGGTCACGCCGTACCGCCGCAGCCGCTCGCCCCGCACGCCCCGCTCGCCCCCGCGGAATCCTTCGGTCATCGGCTTCATGAGGGGCCCCTTCCCCGTGGGCCCGCGGTGACCCGTCCCCGCCGCGACGGCGTCCGTCCCGGGGCCCCGCCGGTGCCTACGCCGCGCCCCCGAGGTCCAGCGCCGACGCCACCCCCGTCGCCACCGACTCCGCGAAGACCACGTCCTCCCGCTCGAAGGCCGGCCGGCAGGCGGCCCGCAGGAAGGTGAGGACGCCCAGGGTCCGGCCCCGGGAGCGCAGGACCACGCAGAGGGCGTGGGCCGCGTCGCCGGGCCACTGGTGGGCCTCCGCCCACACCTCGGCGGTGCGGCCGGCGCTCGCCCGGACCGCGCCCGTGCGGTCCCGGGCCTGGAACGCCGGGTGCCTCGGCCCGTACCGCAGCGGGATGCCGCCGCCCACGGGCGGGGAGGCCGGCCGGGGGGCGGTCGCCGGGACGGCCAGGGCCCGGGTCAGGTGCCGTTCGCCCAGCGCCCGGTCGACCAGGGCGTGGTCCGCGAACCCGGCCAGGGCGAACTCCAGCAGGACCGCCGCCGCCTCCGCCGGGTCCTCGCACTCGGCCGCCGCCGCGCCCGCCCGGTGCAGCTGGCTCCAGCGGAACCGCAGCCGGTCCGCCTCCCGCGCCGCGAGCCGCTCCTCCGTCACGTCCTGGAACAGCCAGGCCACCCCCAGCGGCGCCGCAGCCCCCGCCTCCGCCATCGGCGAGGACAGCCGCAGGAAACCACTGCGCCAGCACCGCCGCCGCTCCCCCGAGGGCGTCCGCAGCGTCACCCACACCTCGCACGCCCCGGCGGACGCGGGCGCCGCGCCCTCGGCCAGGACGTGCTGGAACGCGGCCTCCAGCTCCTCGACCCCGTGCACGACGACCTCGCCCAGCGGGCGCCCGAGCAGGGTCGTGCGCCCGGCCCCGAAGGCACGGGCCGCGTGGGCGTTGACCAGGGCGGGGCGCAGATCGGCGTCGACCAGGACGACGCCCCAGGAGGCGTCGTCGAACAGGGCCTCGCTCAGGGCGACCGAACGCTCCAGGTCGAGCTGGACGTGGACCTCGCTGAACGCGCAGTACACCCCGGCGGGCGCGCCGTCGGCACCGCGCACCCCGGCCGCCTGGCTGCGCACCAGCACCCGCCCGCCGTCCTTGCGGAGCAGGACGAACTCGTGGACCTGCCGCCCGGTCCCCCTCATGGTGTCCATCAGGCGCCCGAGGGTCTCCTCGGCGTCCGCGCTGCGCGCCGCCCACCCCCCGAACCCGTGCCGTCCGACCGCCTCCCCGGCGGACCAGCCGAGCATCCGCTCGGCCTCCCGGTTCCAGTGCGTGACCGTCCCGTCGGCGTCGAAGGCGCACAGCGCCGCGTCCATCCCGTCGAGCAGCGCGGCCAGCAGATCGGCCCCGGCCCCGGAGACGGAAGCGGTGTCGCTCGCGGACCCCGTGAAAGCACTCACCCGGCACTCCCCCCATGCTGTGACCATTCAACTGGAACGTGACGCGGAACACACCGGCTTCGGCCGAAGTGCCCTCCTCCGGAAACGCGCGGGAGGCCGCCCGGACTCCCGCCCGTCCGAACCGGTCCGGCCCCGCGTCCGTAGCACGCGGAGAGACGGCGTACGGCGGAACGAGGACGGACATGGGCGCGGACTTCATCCTGAGAGTGGTCATCGGAGTGGTGCTGGCACTGGTGGCGGGCACGGCGGTGCTCGCCCTCGCGAGCCTCGTCCACCTGCTGGCGGGCGGCGGGCGGAGCGGCGGCGGGCGGACCGGAGCCGGGACCGGGGAGGACGGACCGGGTGACCGGTGACCGGGACCGGGGCCGGGAGGACGGACCGGGGGCCGGAGGCCGGGGGCCGGGGGCCGGAGGCTGCGGGCGTCCGGTGGGGACGGGCGCCCGGGCCGGATCACGCAGGGACCGGATCACGCGGACCGGATCGCGCGGACCTGGTGAACCGGCGCCGCGCCGGCGTCGTTGGGCAGGTGTTCGATCTTTCATTTTCTTCTCGACCTGAGGCGGTCCCATGCCCCTTGACGACTACACCGGCGGCCCTGCGCAGGGCTCGAACATCCTGGTCGTGACCACCAACGACGTGCCCGGACACGAGGTGAAGCAGGTCATCGGAGAGGTGTTCGGGCTCACGGTCCGCTCCCGCAACCTGGGCTCGCAGCTCGGCGCCGGACTGAAGTCGGTGATCGGCGGCGAGCTGAAGGGCCTGACGAAGACGCTGGTGCAGACCCGCAACGAGGCCATGGAGCGCCTGGTCGAGGCCGCCGCCGCCCGTGGCGCGAACGCCGTGCTCGCCACGCGCTTCGACGTCACGACGGCCCAGGACGCCGGGACCGAGGTCTGCGCCTACGGAACGGCCGTGGTCATCGCCCCGGCCACCGCCTCGTGAGGTGACTTTTAAATCGCTTGAAGGGGGCCTGGGCGGTACCTAGTGTGGAGGTACACGCGAAAGGAGGTGATCCGAAAACATGGTTTCTTTTCGGACTCGTGAGGTGACTGCGGGCTGAGGCCTGCCGTCGCACTCTGTGCACCCCGGCAGGCCCTCTGCCGAACACCAACGCAGTCACCCGACCCGTGAGTCGCCGGTCAGTCCGGCCGGCTCCCGCCCGAAGCCCTTCGGACGGGACCAAGGCTCACGGGTCGTCCGCGTCTCCGGGCCCTTACGGGGGCTCCGGACCCTTACGGGGCTTCCGGACCCCTACCGGGCCTCCGGGCCCCGCCGGGTCTCCGGGCCCCTACGGGGCCAGGCGCTCCACCCGCCACGTGCCGCCGTCCTCGCGGACGTAGCGCAGGCGGTCGTGGAGGCGGTTCTCGTGGCCCTGCCAGAACTCGACCGTGTCGGGGACGACCCTGATGCCGCCCCAGTGCGGCGGGACCGGGACCTGTTCGCCCTCGGGGTGGCGGGCGGCCAGTTCCTCGTAGCGGGCGAGCAGTTCCGCGCGGGAGGCGATCACCGAGGACTGGGGGCTGGCCCAGGCCCCGAGCTGCGAGCCGTGCGGGCGGGTGCGGAAGTACGCGGCCGTCTCGTCGCGCCCGACGCGGTCCGCGCGGCCCGTGACGACGACCTGGCGGGCCATCGGGTGCCAGGGGAAGAGCAGCGAGACGTACGGGTTGGCCGCCAGCTCCCCGCCCTTGCGGGATGCGTAGTTGGTGAAGAAGACGAAGCCGGCCGCGTCGTAGTGCTTCAGCAGGACCGTCCGGGAGGAGGGGCGGCCGTCGGGGGTCGCGGTGGAGACGACCATCGCGTTCGGCTCGTGGATCGCCGGGCTCTCCACGGCCTCCTTGAACCAGCGGGCGAACTGCGCGACCGGGCCGGGCGCGAGGTCGTCCGGGGAGAGTTCCACGGTGCGGTACTGCTCGCGCATGGCGGCGGGGTCCGGGGCCCCGGCCACGGGATCGGGGTTCACGGCCACGGGATCGGCGGTCGCGGGATCGGGGTTCACGGTCGCGGGGTCCGGGAGGTCGGTCGCGGGATCGGGCACGGCGTCGGTCACGGGGCCCATTCTGCGGCAGCGGTCAAGTCTGCCCGGCGCGGAAGGGCTCTAATCCTCTGCTGACGGGTCGGTGGAGTGTGCCGGATGTCACGCTTCCCCGCATCATGGGAACCGGACAGACTCTTCGGCTGGATGACTGTTGATTTCCGCCATCGACCAACCCGGTTGATCGATCATCGATTGAGGAGCCGCCTGATGTCCGACTTCGTACCCGGACTCGAAGGAGTCGTCGCGTTCGAGACGGAGATCGCCGAACCCGACAAGGAGGGCGGCGCGCTCCGCTACCGAGGCGTCGACATCGAGGACCTCGTCGGCCACGTCTCCTTCGGCAACGTGTGGGGGCTGCTCGTCGACGGCGCCTTCAACCCCGGCCTGCCGGCCGCCGAACCGTTCCCGATCCCCGTCCACTCCGGTGACATCCGGGTCGACGTGCAGTCCGCGCTCGCGATGCTCGCGCCCGTGTGGGGCCTCAAACCGCTCCTCGACATCTCGCCCGAGCAGGCCCGCGACGACCTCGCCCGCGCGGCCGTCATGGCCCTGTCGTACGTCGCGCAGTCCGCGCGCGGACAGGGCCTGCCCATGGTCCCGCAGAGCGAGATCGACAAGGCGCAGTCGATCGTCGAGCGGTTCATGATCCGCTGGCGCGGCGAGCCCGACCCGAAGCACGTCAAGGCCGTCGACGCGTACTGGACCTCGGCCGCCGAGCACGGCATGAACGCCTCCACGTTCACCGCCCGCGTCATCGCCTCCACCGGCGCCGACGTGGCCGCCGCCCTCTCCGGCGCGGTCGGCGCCATGTCCGGCCCGCTGCACGGCGGCGCGCCCTCCCGCGTCCTCGGCATGATCGAGGAGATCGAGCGGACCGGCGACGCCACCGCGTACGTCAAGCAGGCCCTCGACAGGGGCGAGCGCCTGATGGGCTTCGGCCACCGCGTCTACCGCGCCGAGGACCCCCGCGCGCGCGTGCTCCGACGGACGGCGAAGGAGCTGGCCGCGCCGCGCTTCGAGGTCGCGGAGGCCCTGGAGAAGGCCGCCCTGGAGGAGCTGCACAACCGGCGCCCCGACCGCGTCCTGGCGACGAACGTCGAGTTCTGGGCGGCCATCGTCCTGGACTTCGCGGAGGTCCCGGCGCACATGTTCACGTCGATGTTCAGCTGTGCCCGTACGGCGGGCTGGTCGGCGCACATCCTGGAGCAGAAGCGCACCGGCCGCCTGGTCCGCCCCTCGGCCCGCTACACGGGTCCCGGCCGGCGGGACCCGCGCGAGATCGAGGGCTACGCCGACATCACCGGCTGACCCTCCGGGTGCGGCAGGAGCTCCGCGTGGTGGCGGGCCGCCACCGTCGGGTGGGCGCGGAGCTTCCCCTTCAGGGCGTTCCGCCCGTACTCCGCGAACAGCGGGTTCGCCGGGTCGGTCGTGACGCCCGGGGCCGTGGAGGCGTACGGGAAGTCCAGCGGGGCGATCCGGGCGTCGAGGCGCGGGTTGTGGAAGAACGGGACGGAGAACCGTTCCGTCGCCCCGGGCGGCGAGACCACCCGGTGGTTGGTGGCGATCAGGTAGCCGTTGGTGGCCACTTCGAGCAGCTCGCCCAGGTTGACGACGAACGCGCCCGGCAGCGGCGGCACCTCGTGGAAGTTCCCGTCCTCGCGCTGGACCTGGAGCCCTCCCACCCGGTCCTGGAGCAGCAGGGTGAGGAAGCCGTAGTCCTTGTGGGCGCCGACGCCCTGGCCGTCGCCCTCGCCGCCGCCGCCCGGGTAGCGCACCAGCTTGAGCTGCGGGTGGGCGTCCGGGCCGAAGGCGTCGTCGTAGAAGTCCGGGGCCGCGCCGATGGAGGCGAGCAGTTCGTGGAGCAGGCGCTCGGCGACGCCGCCGAGGCGGTCGATCCAGTGCAGGGCGGCGGTGCGCAGCTCGGGCAGGGCCTCGGGCCACTGGTTGGGTCCTTCGAGCCACCAGTACGGGGCCTCCCAGGGGGCGGGGACGCGCGCGGGGCGTTCGGCGCCGATGTCGAGCTGGTCGCGCCAGTCGCGGGCGCCCCGGGTGCGTTCGTCGCCGACGCGGGTGTAGCCGCGGAAGTGCGGCGAGCCGGTGATGTCGAGGGCGAGCCGGTCGGCCTCCGGCAGCGCGAAGAAGGCGCGCACGGCGGAGGTGAGGGCCCGCGTCTCGGCCTCGGTCACGCCGTGGCCGACGAGCTGGAAGAAGCCCACGTCGTGGGCGGCGGAGTGGAGCTGGGCGTGGAGCAGCCTCCGGGCCCGCGGGCCGCGGTCGGCGGCGGAGAGGTCCACGATGGGGAGCTGCGAGGAGTACGAGCTGTTCATGAGGTGTCCGCGGGGTCTACGGGTGCCCGGGGCGGCCGCCGGGGGTGGGGCGGGGCCGCGGGTGCCGGTCTGCTGGGGGCTCGTGCGGGACCCCGGGGCGTGGAGCGGTACCCCGGAGGTCAGGCGGAGCGCCGACAGCTCATGCTCGTGACGCGGACGAAGTCCACGTGACGGCGGCGTACGAGCGGAGGCATGGGAACAGCGTACTGCGGCGGGCGGCCTTCTCCTGTGGTCCGCGTCACAGTCGATCGGTGGCGCGGAGACCTGTTCAGGACGGCGGGCGGTGCGCGAGGATCACCGCCTCGCATGTCGAGTGCATGACGAAAATCCCGTCGCAGCAGTCTCCCGCAGGAGGATGTCCATGAACCGCCGCACGCCCCGCGGAACGACGGCGGCCGTCGCCGTCGCCCTGGCCGCCGCAGCCCTGCTGCCCACCAACGGCGCCACCGCGGCCACCCCGCTCCGGGCCCGCGTCTTCATGGTGAACCCCGTGCAGTCCACCGGCGACCAGACCCTCGCCGACCACAAGGACGCGGCGGGCGACGTCCCCGCCTCCGCCTACGCCCTCGCCCCCCTCCGCAACCTCGACGCGAGCGGCGCCCTGTCCGGGAAGTGGGTGACCGTGCGGTCCGAGACCGGCGCGCCCGCGAAGGCCGCCGAGGCCGGCACGTACGACCGCTCCGACGACCGGTTCGAGCAGGTCATGGCGTACTTCTGGGTCAACGAGGCGCAGGAGTACCTCCAGGGCCTCGGGTTCGGCACCGAGCTGCCCGGGGTCAACGACCGCGCGCAGCCGGTCCGGCTCAACCAGTGGGGCGCCGACAACTCCTTCTTCACCGACAAGAAGGCCGAGATCCGCTTCGGCAAGGGCGGGGTGGACGACGCCGAGGACGCCGAGGTCGTCGTCCACGAGTACGGCCACGCCGTGCACCACGCGCAGGTCCCCGGCTTCGGCACCACCCCGGAGTCCGGCGCCATCGGCGAGGCCTTCGGCGACTACCTGGCCGTGGCCGTCGGCACGCACGCGGTGCAGAAGTACGGCTGGCCGATGAAGGCCGACCAGGCCTGCGTCGCCGACTGGGACTCCACCGGCTACAGCGCGGCGCCGCACTGCCTGCGCCGCCTCGACGGCACGAAGACGTACGCGGACCGGGAGGGCGAGGTCCACGCCGACGGGGAGATCTGGTCCCGCGCCCTCTTCGACGTCCGGCAGGCCCTCGGCGCCCGCACCGCCGACCGGATCATCGTGAACGCGCAGTTCGGCTTCGCGCCCGACACCGATTTCGCGGCGGCGGCGCGGACGACGGTCGCGACGGCGGAGCGGATGTACGGGAAGGGCGCGGCGGACGCCGTGCGGGCCGCCTTCCGCGCCCGGGAGATCCCGGGGGTCTGATCCCCGGCGGGGCGGTGACCCGGGGGCCCCGGAGGCGGTGCCCCGGCGAGGGGGGCGACCCGGCGGGGGTGGCGACCCGGCGGGGGCTGGACCGGTGGACGGGGCTGGACGGCGGGGCGGTGGCTCAGGCCTCCAGCGCCCCGTCCAGCAGCCGCGTCCACTGGGCGACCACCCGTTCCCGGCGGGCGCGGTCGTCCGTGAGGAGGGTGGCGAGGCCCAGGCCGCGGGCCATGTCCAGGAGGCCCTGGACGGTCTCGCGGACGCCGGGGACCGACTCGTCGGCGCCCAGCACCTCGACGGCGATGCGGTGCGCCTCGCGGCCGACGCGGGCCTCCAGCTCGGTGACGCGGGCACGGAGCTGGTCCTCGCCGGTGGCGGCGACCCAGAGGTGGAGCGCGGCCCGGAAGAGGGGGCCGGTGTAGAGGTCGACGAGGGCGGCGACGGCCGCCCCCCGGTCGCCGGCGGGGAGCGAGCGCAGGGCGTGGGAGCGTTCCTCGGCGACGTACTCGACGGCGGCCGTGAAGAGGTCCTCGCGGGTGGGGAAGTGGTGCTGGGCGGCGCCCCGGGAGACGCCCGCCCGTTCCGCGACGACCGAGACCGTCGAGCCCGCCCAGCCGTGCTCGGCCAGGCAGGACACGGCGGCTTCCAGGAGCCGCTGCCGGGTGGCGCGGCTCCTGTCCTGCTTGGGCGCGGTCAGAGCCGCCATGGAGGGTCCCGTCGTTCGAGGAAGGCCGTCATCCCCTCGCGCGCCTCGGCGGAGACGAAGAGCGTGGCCGACTTGCGCACCAGGTCCTCCGCGTCGCGTTCGAAGGTCTCCAGGACTCTAGCGGTGACCAGCCGTTTCGACTCGCGCAGGCCCTGCGGGGAGGCGGCGCGCAGGGCGTCGAGGATGCCGTCGAGGGCGTCGTCCCCCGCCGTCACCAGGCCCATGGCGACCGCCTCGGGAACGCCGAACCGCTCCCCCGTCAGGTAGTAGCGGGCCGCCGCGCGCGGTTCCAGCCGCGGCAGGAGGGTGAGCGAGACGACGGCGGGCGCGACCCCGATCCGCACCTCCGTGAGCGCGAAGTCCGCGTCCTCCCCCGCCACCACCACGTCACAGGCGCCGAGCAGGCCGAGGCCGCCCGCGCGCGCGTGGCCGGTGACGTGGCCGACGACGGGTTTCGGCAGTTCCACGATCTGCCGGAGCAGGGCGACGAAGTCGTACGGGCTGGGGGGCGCCTTCAGGTCCGCGCCCGCGCTGAACGTGGTGCCGGCGTGGGCGAGGACGACGGCCCGTACGGCCGGGTCCTTGCCGCAGGCGGCGAGCGCGTCGGAGAGTTCGGCGACGAGGGGGGCGGAGAGGGCGTTGCGGGTGGCGGGCGAGTCCAGGGTGAGGGTGGTGATGCCCCGCTCCCCCGTCGTGGTCACGAGTGGTGTGGTCATGTGCGGTCCCTCAGTTCCCTTCGGAGGATCTTCCCGGACGCGGCCCGGGGCACGGTGTCGATGAACTCCACGTCGCGGACCTTCTTGTACGGGGCGACGCGCGCGGCGACGTACGCGGCGACCTCCTCCGCGGTGAGGCCGGGCGCGGAGACCTGGCGGACGACGAAGGCCTTGGGGATCTCGGAGCCGTCCGCGCCGGTGACGCCGATGACGGCGGCGTCGGCGATGCCCTCGTGGGTGAGGAGCACCGCCTCCAGTTCGGCGGGGGCGACCTGGAAGCCGTTGTACTTGATGAGTTCCTTGACGCGGTCCACGACGAAGAGCCAGCCGTCCTCGTCCACGCGGCCGACGTCCCCGGTGTGGACCCAGCCGTCGGCGTCGATCATGGCGGCGGTGGCGTCGGGCCGGCCGAGGTACCCCTTCATGACCTGCGGCCCCCGGACGGCGATCTCGCCCTCCTCGCCGGGCGGGGCGTCCTTCGCGGGGTCGTCCAGGGAGAGGATGCGCATCTCGGTGGAGGGCAGGAGCCTGCCGACGGTGCCGGGCGGGGGCGATCCGGCGTCGAGCGGGACGACGTGGGTGCCGGGGGACAGCTCGGTCATGCCGTACGCCTGGCGGACCGGCGGCAGCCCGAGCCGCTTCGCACAGGCGTCGGCGAGGGCGGCGTCGAGCGGGGCGGCGGCGCTGACGACGTACTCCAGGGAGGACAGGTCGTAGTCGGCGACGGCCGGGTGCTTGGCGAGGGCGAGGACGATCGGCGGGGCCACGTACAGGCCGTTGACGCGGTGTTCCTGGATGGCGCGCAGGAAGGCGTCGAGCTCGAAGCGGGGCTGGACGACGACGGTGGCGCCCTGGCGGAGGGGCGCGTTCATCAGAGCGGTGAGGCCGTAAATGTGAAAAAAGGGAAGTACGGCGAGAATGCGGTCGCCGGGCCCCATCGGGATGAACGGTTCCAGCTGGGCGAGGTTGGTGGCGATGGAGGCGTGCGTGAGCATCACGCCCTTGGGGACGCCGGTGGTGCCGGAGGAGTACGGGAGGGCCGCGACGTCCTCGCCGGGGTCGATCCCGACCTCGGGGACGGGGCCGGTGGACCCGAGGAAGTCCTGGAGCGAACGGGTCCCGTCGCCTGCCGGAGGCCGGTCGCAGAGGAAGATCTCCCGTACGCCGCCCGCGAGTTCGGCCGCCGCGCGGGCGACGGGGAGCAGGGGCGAGACCGTGACGATCCAGCGGGCGGAGGAGTCGCGGAGCTGCCGGGCGAACTCCTCGGGGGTGGCGAGCGGGTGCGTGGTGGTGACGGAGGCGCCGGCGCGGGTGGCGGCGTAGAAGGCGACGGGGAAGAGCACGGTGTTGGGGCTGTGCAGGGCGAGCACGTCCCCCTTGCGGACCCCCGCCCCGGCGAGCCCGGCGGCGACGCGCCGGTGGAAGGCGTCGACCTGGGCGTACGTGAGGGTGAGCGCGCCCTCGCCGCCGCTCCCGTCGACGAGGGCCGGGGTGTCGCCGTACCGGGCGGCGTGGCCGAGGACCGCGTCGTGAATGGGGAGCGAGACGGCCGGAACGTCCTCGTACGCGCTGTGGAACACCATGGTTGTCCCCCTGGAGAGGTGGTAGGTGAACACGGGGATCGCGGGTGGGGCGGCGACTTGGGGCGACCATGCCAGTACCCCGAAGAACAATCAAGCACGCATGCATGATTCTGGGCGAGGCGGATCGGCGGGCGCGGAAGGGGAAGCGGGGCCATGTGCGCGGGCCCGTCGCGGACGGCGACGACCTGCCCGCCAGTCCCGCGTGCGGTGGGCCGCCGGCCCGAAGAACCCGGATGTTCGCGTTCGGGCGTGATCGGCGCCCTGGACCGTCCCTCCATCGACTGACGGCAGCGCACGCGTACGCGAAGACGCCGGTCGGGGAAGCCGCGGTTCGGAGCACCGCCCCGGGCCGGACCTCCTCCCGGGAACAAGCCCGGCCTTCGTCAGGGCCCCACCCGGAAAGGGGGGCCAAGACTGCCGGGAGCAGGCAGTGTGCGCGGTCGGGCGGAGGCGGGAGGGTGAGCGGCATGAGAACGAGCTTCAAGGTGCACGCCGCCTTCGCGGGCGGGACGAGCGCGCTGATGCTCCTGGCGGCCGGGCTGACCCTGCTGCCGGGGGTCCTCCCGCTGCCCTCCCCGAGGTTCCTGGCGGCCCTCTCCGCCGCCGCCGTCCTCCCGCTCCTGCTCTGGGCCTTCGTCCGGGGCCTCTCCGGCGGTTTCGACCGCGACGCCCAGTGGCCCGCCTTCCGCTGCCTGTCCGGCCGGGCACAGCTCGCGCTCGCCGTCCTGCTGGGCGCCGGTGTCGCCCTGTGCGTGGCGGACGCCGCCGCCCCGGGCGGCCGGCAGAACGCCGAGGTCCGCGGCGGCCGGTACGTCGTCTTCGAGACGACGCCCGGCCGGCGCGGCACCGTCGAGGTGGGCCGGCAGGAGTACGAGGCCGTGCGGGAGGACGATCAACGCGGCGCGCTGACGGTCCCGGGCACGATGCTCGCCGGTACGGCCCTGCTCGTCCTCGTCACCGGCGAGATCCGGCGGGCGGACGTCCGGGCCGTCAGTACGACTTGGGCAGCCCCAGCGTCTGGTGGGACACGTAGTTGAGGATCATCTCCCGGCTGACGGGGGCGATCCGCGCCACGCGGGCCGCCGTGATCAGGCGGGCCAGGCCGAACTCCTTGGTCAGGCCGTTGCCGCCGAGGGTGTGGACGGCCTGGTCGACGGCCTTCACGCACGCCTCGGCGGCGGCGTACTTCGCCATGTTGGCGGCCTCGCCCGCGCCGAGGTCGTCGCCCGCGTCGTAGAGCTGCGCGGCCTTCACCATCATCAGGCGGGCCAGCTCCAGTTCGATGTGCGCCTGCGCCAGCGGGTGCGCGACGGCCTGGTGGGCGCCGATCGGGTCCTTCCAGACCTGGCGCTCCTTCGCGTACGCCACGGCCCGCGCGAGCGCGTACCGGCCCATGCCGATCGCGAACGCCGCCGTCATGATCCGCTCCGGGTTGAGCCCCGCGAAGAGCTGGAGCAGGCCCGCGTCCTCGTCGCCCACGAGGGCGTCGGCGGGCAGCCGCACGTCGTCCAGGGTGAGTTCGAACTGCTTCTCGCTCGCGGCGAGTTCCATCTCTATGTGACGGCGTCCGAAGCCGGGCGCGTCGCGCGGGACGACGAAGAGGCACGGCTTCAGCTTCCCCGTGCGGGCGTCCGAGGTGCGGCCCACGATCAGGGTCGCGTCCGCGATGTCCACGCCCGAGACGAAGACCTTGCGGCCGTTGAGGACCCAGCCGTCCTCCGTGCGGGTCGCCGTGGTGGTGATGCGGTGCGAGTTGGAGCCGGCGTCGGGTTCCGTGATTCCGAAGGCCATCGTCCTCGTGCCGTCGGCGAGCCCCGGCAGCCACGCCCGCTTCTGCTCCTCCGTGCCGAAGCGGGCGATGACCGTGCCGCAGATCGCGGGCGAGACGATCATCATCAGGAGCGGCGCGCCGGACGCGCCCGCCTCCTCCAGGACGACCGACAGCTCGGTGATGCCGCCGCCCCCGCCGCCGTACTCCTCGGGGAGGTTCACGCCCAGGTAGCCGAGCTTCCCGGCCTCCGCCCACAGGGTGGCCCGGTCGAAGCCGGGGCCGTGGCGGTGGCCGAGCGCGGAGACGGCGGTGCGGAGCGCGGTCAGCTCTTCGGACTCGATCATGCTGCTCATGCGGACTGGTCCTCCTGTGCTTCGGGCCGTTCTTCGGTCTGTACGACGGCGAGCAGGGCACCGACCTCGACCTGGCGGCCGGGGACGGCGTGGAGCGCGGTGAGCGTGCCGGAGGCGGGGGCGACGACGCGGTGCTCCATCTTCATGGCCTCCAGCCAGAGGAGCGGCTGCCCGGCGGTGACCCGGTCGCCGGCGGCCAGGCCGTCCGCGACCCGGACGACGGTGCCGGGCATGGGGGCGAGCAGGGAGCCGGGGGCGGTCTGTTCGGCGGGGTCGGTGAAACGGGGGCGGACGGCGAGGCGGTGCGGGCCCGCGTAGACCGTTCCGTCCCCGTACTCCGCGACCTCGAAGTGCCTGACCACACCGGCCGCCTCCAGGCTCACCCGGTCCGGCGCCGCCGACACGACCCGCACCCCTTCCGGCGCCGTGACCTCGTACCCGCCGTCCCGCGTCGGCCGGTAGCGGACCTCGTGGTCGCCGTACGTCCGCGACTCGTCCCGCGAGCGGACGTTCCGCCAGCCGCCGCCGAAGCGGCCCCGGCGGGCGGACGCGGCGGCGAGGGCGGCGGCGACGGCCGCGTGCTCCCCGCCGGCGGGCGCGGTGGTGAGGGCGGGCAGGTTCCGGTCGTAGAAGCCGGTGTCGAGGCCGCCGGCGGTCGCGTACCCGGGGTGGCGCAGGGACGCGACGAGGAGGTCCCGGTTGGTGACGGGGCCGTGGACGCGGGCCCGCTCCAGGGCGTGGGCGAGCTTGCGGACGGCCTCGGCGCGGGTGGGGGCGTGGACGGTGACCTTGGCGAGCATCGGGTCGTAGTGGACGCCGACCGCGTCCCCCGAGACGTATCCCGTGTCGAGGCGGACCCGGCCGTCGCGGGGGACCTCGAAGCGGTGCAGGACGCCCGTCTGCGGGGCCCATCCCCGGGCCGGGTCCTCCGCGTAGAGGCGGGCCTCGACCGCGTGGCCGCGCGGGGCCGGGGGCTCCGGCGGCAGCTCCTCCCCCTGTGCGACGGCGAGCTGGAGGGCGACGAGGTCGATCCCGTAGACCTCCTCCGTCACCGGGTGCTCGACCTGGAGGCGGGTGTTCATCTCCAGGAAGTGCGCGCGGTCGTCCGCGACGAGGAACTCGACGGTGCCCGCGCCGACGTAGCCGACCGCCTTGGCGGCGCGGACGGCCGTGTCGAGGAGGGAGGCCTCCAGGGCGGCGGACAGGCCGGGCGCCGGGGCCTCCTCGATCACCTTCTGGTGGCGGCGCTGGAGGGAGCAGTCCCGGGTGCCGAGCGCCCAGACCGTGCCGTGGGCGTCGCAGAGGAGCTGCACCTCGACGTGGCGCCCGTTCTCCACGTACGGCTCGACGAAGACCTCGCCGTCCCCGAACGCGCTCTCCGCCTCCGCCGAGGCCGCCGCCAGTTCCCCCTCCAGGGCGGAGAGTTCCCTCACGATCCGCATGCCCCGGCCGCCGCCGCCCGCCGCCGCCTTCACCAGGACGGGGAGGTCGGCCCCGGTGACCTCCGTCAGCGGCTCGACGCCCAGGAGCTCCTTGGCGCGGGTCTTCGACGCCATGGCCTCGATCGCCGCCGGGGGCGGGCCGATCCAGACCAGGCCCGCGCCGGTCACGGCCCGCGCGAAGCCGGCGTTCTCGGAGAGGAAGCCGTAGCCGGGGTGGACGGCGTCCGCGCCCGCCGCGCGCGCCGCCGCCACGATCAGGTCGCCGCGCAGGTACGTCTCCGAGGGCGCCGCCCCCGGCAGCCGTACCGCCGCGTCGGCCTCCCGCACGTGCAGGGCGCCGGCGTCCGCGTCGGAGTACACGGCGACGGTGGAGAGGCCCAGCTCGCGGCAGGTGCGGAAGATCCGGCAGGCGATCTCGCCCCGGTTCGCGACGAGGACGGAGGTGATCGGGGAAGTCGTGGGGGTCATCTGGGGCCTCACATCCGGAAGACGCCGAAGCCGCCGCGCGCGCCCTCGACCGGTGCCGTGTGGATCGCGGAGAGGCACAGTCCGAGGACCGTGCGGGTGTCGCGGGGGTCGATGACCCCGTCGTCGTAGAGCCGCCCCGAGAGGAACATCGGCAGGGACTCGGACTCGATCTGCGCCTCGACCAGGGCCCGCAGGCCGGCGTCGGCCTCGTCGTCGTACGGCTGCCCCTTCGCGGCGGCGGACGCGCGGGCGACGATCGACAGGACGCCCGCGAGCTGCTGCGGGCCCATGACCGCGGACTTGGCGCTGGGCCAGGCGAAGAGGAAGCGGGGGTCGTAGGCCCGGCCGCACATGCCGTAGTGCCCGGCGCCGTAGCTCGCCCCCATGAGGACGGACAGGTGGGGGACCTTCGAGTTCGAGACGGCGTTGATCATCATCGCGCCGTGCTTGATGATGCCGCTCTGCTCGTACTCCTTGCCGACCATGTAGCCGGTGGTGTTGTGGAGGAAGACGAGCGGGATGTCCCGCTGGTTGGCGAGCTGGATGAACTGGGCCGCCTTCTGCGACTCGGGCCCGAACAGGACGCCCCGCGCGTTGGCCAGGACGCCCACCGGGTAGCCGTGCAGGGACGCCCAGCCGGTGACCAGGCTCGGCCCGTACAGCGGCTTGAACTCGTCGAAGTCCGAGCCGTCCACGATCCGGGCGATGACCTCGCGCGGGTCGAAGGGGGTCTTGAGGTCGCCGGGGACGATCCCGAGGAGTTCGTCCTGGTCGTACTTGGGGGGCTCGGCGAAGGCCGGATCGGCGTGTGCCTTGCGGTGGTTGAGGCGGGCGACGATCCGGCGGGCCTGGCGCAGCGCGTCGGCCTCGTCCACGGCGTAGTGGTCGGCGAGGCCGGAGGTCCGGGCGTGCATCTCGGCGCCGCCCAGGGACTCGTCGTCGCTCTCCTCCCCCGTCGCCATCTTCACCAGGGGCGGCCCGCCGAGGAAGACCTTCGACCGCTCCTTGATCATCACGGTGTGGTCGGACATGCCGGGGACGTACGCGCCGCCGGCCGTCGAGTTGCCGAAGACGACCGCGACCGTGGGGACGCCGGCGGCGGAGAGGCGGGTGAGGTCGCGGAAGAGCGCCCCGCCCGGGATGAAGATCTCCTTCTGGGAGGGGAGGTCGGCGCCGCCGGACTCGACGAGCGAGACGACGGGGAGGCGGTTGGCGTACGCGATCTCGTTGGCGCGCAGGGCCTTCTTCAGCGTCCACGGGTTGGAGGCGCCGCCGCGCACGGTCGGGTCGTTGGCGGTGACCAGGCACTCGACGCCCTCGACGACCCCGATGCCGGTGATCAGCGAGGCGCCCACGGCGTAGTCGCTGCCCCAGGCGGCGAGCGGCGACAGCTCCAGGAACGGGCTGTCGGGGTCGAGGAGCAGCTCGATCCGCTCCCGGGCGAGCATCTTGCCGCGCTTCCGGTGCCGGGTCGTGTACTTCTCGCCGCCGCCCGCGAGGGCCTTGGCGTGCTCGGCGTCGAGGGCGGCGATCTTGTCGAGCATGGCGGCGCGGGCGTCCGCGTAGTCGGGTCCGCCGGTGTCGAGGGCGGAGGCGAGGACGGTCACGGGAGTTCCTTCCGGGCGGCCTTCGGTACGGCGGTCGTGGAGGTGTCCGGGCGGGCTTCCGGGGAGGTTCCGGGGCGGGTGCCCGGGTGGGTGTCCGGGTGGGTGCCCCGACGGGGTTCCGGAGGGATGTCAGGGCGGGTGTCCGGAAGGGTGCCCCGACAGGGTTCCGGGCGGGGTCCCGGAGGGGTGCCCGGGCGGGTGTGCGGGCGCGCGTCCGGAGGGGTGCCCCGACAGGGCCCCGGAGGGGTGCCCGGGCGGGTGCCCCGACGCGGTGCCGGGGAGGCGGTCACAGCAGTGCCTCCGGTACGTCCACGTGGCGGGAGCGGAGCCATTCGCCGAGGGCCTTGGCCTGGGGGTCGAAGCGGGCCTGGGAGGCGACGCCCTCGCCGAGGATTCCGGCGACGGTGAAGTTGAGGGCCCTCAGGTTCGGCAGGACGTGCCGGGTGACGGGGAGTTCCGCCGTCTCGGGCAGCAGGGCGCGGAACCGCTCGACGGTGAGGGCGTGGACGAGCCAGCGCCACTCCGCGTCCGTGCGGACCCAGACGCCCACGTTGGCGTCGCCGCCCTTGTCGCCGCTGCGGGCCCCGGCGATCCGGCCGAGGGGGACGCGCCGGACGGGACCGCCGGGCGGCGGGGGCGGGAGCTCCGGGTCGGGCACGGGTTCCAGCACGCGCGTGCGCTCCGGTCCGGGGACGTCCCGCCGGGTTCCGTCCGGGAGCACGGCCGTGTGCGGGACGTCGGCGGCGGGCACGTACGCCGTCTCGAAGACCCCGTAGGGGGCGCCCCTGCCGGGCGGGGCGGTGACGTGGAAACCCGGGTAGCTGGCGAGGGCCAGTTCGACGGCGGCTCCCGTGAGGGCACGGCCGACGGGCTCGGGGCCGGGGTCGCGGACGACGAGCCGCAGCAGGGCGCTCGCGGTCTCCTCCGTGGCGGCGTCCGGCCGGTCGGTGCGGACCCGTTCCCAGCGGACCTCGGCGGGACGGGACCCGCTCCGTGCGAAGGCGTCCTCGATCTGGTCCCGGACGAGCGCGGCCTTGGCCTCGACGTCGAGGCCGGTGAGGACGAAGACGACCTCGTTGCGGAAGCCGCCGAGCCGGCTGAGACCGGCCTTGAGGGTGGGCGGCGGGGCCTCCCCCCGCACTCCCTCGATCCTGACCCTGTCGGGGGCCTCCCGGGTGAGCCGGACGGTGTCGAGCCGGGCGGTCACGTCGGGCCCGGCGTACCGGGCCCCGGCCGTCTCGTAGAGGAGCTGGGCCGTGACCGTGCCGACGTCGACCAGGCCACCGGTGCCGGGGTGCTTGGTGACGACGGAGGAGCCGTCCTCGTGGAGTTCGGCGACGGGGAAGCCGGGGCGGCGGAAGAGGCGCGGGTCGTGCTCGCGGAAGAAGGCGTAGTTGCCGCCGGTGGCCTGGGTCCCGCACTCCAGGACGTGTCCGGCGACGACGGCGCCCGCGAGCCGGTCGTACTCCTCCGGGCCCCAGCCGAAGTGCCACTGCGCGGGCCCGGTGACGAGGGCGGCGTCGGTGACCCGGCCGGTGACGACGACGTCGGCCCCGGCCGTCAGGCAGGCGGCGATGCCGGCGCCGCCGAGGTAGGCGTTGGCGGCGAGGGTGCCGTCCGGGGCGGGCAGGCGGTCGCCCTCGACGTGTGCGATCCGGACCGGCAGGCCGAGCTTCGCGGCGAGCGCGCGCAGGGCGTCGGCGAGCCCGGCGGGGTTCAGTCCGCCCGCGTTGGTGACGATCCGGACCCCGCGTTCGTGGGCGAGGCCGAGACCCTCCTCCATCTGCCGCAGGAAGGTCTTGGCGTACCCGGCGGCCGGGTCCTTGAGCTGGTCGCGGCCGAGGATGAGCATGGTCAGTTCGGCGAGGTAGTCGCCGGTGAGGACGTCCAGTTCTCCCCCGGTGAGCATCTCGCGGACGGCGTCGAACCGGTCGCCGTAGAAGCCGGAGGCGTTGCCGACGCGGAGCACCATCAGCGCTCCCCGTGAGCCGGGGTCTCGGGCGTCGGGGTCTCGGGGGTGGGGGACGCGGGAGCCGGGGTCGCAGGGGTACGGGCTCCGGGAGTGCGGGCTCCGGAGGTCCGGGCTCCGGGGGAGGCGCCCGCCGCGCGGCCCGTGCCCGCCGGGCCCGCGAAGGCCTGGGCGATGGTCAGCCAGTGCGCGGCGTCGGGGCCGTGGGCGGTGAGGGCGGTGTCGTCGCGGTGGACGCGCTGGGTGACGAGGAGGCAGAAGTCGAGGGCGGTCCCGGTGACCTTCTGGGCGGCGCCCTCGGGGCCGTACGTCCACGACGCGCCGTCCGGAGCGACGAGTTCGACCCGGAAGGGTTCGGCCGGGGGGCGTTCGCCCCGGACGAGGTACGCGTAGTCGCGGGCGCGGTGCCCGATCCAGGCGACGTGCCGGAGGCGGACGGACGGCGGGCGGGCGACGCCGAGGGCGTCGGCGACGTCCTGGCCGTGCGCCCAGGTCTCCATCAGGCGGGCGGTGGCCATGGCGGAGGCGCTCATCGGCGGGCCGTACCAGGGGAACCGCGTACCGGGCGGGACCGCGCGCAGGGCTTCCTGGAGCCGTGCGCGGCCCTCGCGCCAGCGGGCGAGCAGGTCGGCGGGCGGCAGCTTCGCGCCCTCCTCAGCTCCCTCGTCCACGAAGCGTTCGGGGGCGGCGGCCGCCTTCTCCGTCTCGGCGGCGAAGGCCTCGGCGTCGGTGGCGGCGAGGAGGGCGGCGCGGTCGGTCCAGGCGAGGTGCGCGATCTGGTGGGCGATCGTCCAGCCGGGGGCGGGGGTGGGGCCGCTCCATTGCGCTGGGCTCAATTCCCTTACGAGACGGTCGAGTTCTTCGCTCTCGTCGCGCAGGTCGTCGAGGACGACGACGGGGTCGGACACGGTGCGCTCCCCTCGGGGGACGGGCGGTCCCGGTCACGGGCCTTCGCCGAGGAGCATGGCAGCGACACCATAAACAATCAAGCGTGCTTGCTTTAGTTTCGAAAAGAATCCGCCCGGGGCCGGCCCGCGCGAACCCGCACGGAACGCGCGACATCGGGCGATCCCGTACGGGGGCACGGCTCGGGCGGTCCCGTACGAGAGGCGCGACCCCAGGCGTCCCGTACGGGTACGCGGTCCGGTCCCGCATGGGGGGCGCGGCCCATGCAGTCCCGTACGGAGTGCGCGGCCCAGGCAGTCCCGTACGGGGCGCCCGCCGCCAGGCATCCCGTACGGGAGGGCGGCGCCGGGTCGGGCCTACGCCCTGGGGGAACGCCGCACCAGCGAGGCGGCGGCGGTGACGGCGACGACGAGGGCGAGGTTCCCCAGGGGGAGGAGGGCGCCGGGCTCGTCGTCGATCGCGCCGATGCCGTTCCCGACGGCGGTGATCCAGCCGACGGTCCCCACCGCCACCATCGGGCCCACCTTCCGCTCCCCCGTGATCCTCATGCCGGTCCACAGGACCAGCGGCATCAGCAGGAACGTGTTCACGAGGGCCGAGGTGAAGGCCTGGTCGGAGGAGTAGCCGGTCCCGCTGCCCAGCGTCGCGGCGGCCTGGGCGGTGAACGACATGTAGAGGGTGTCGGACAGGATCAGATGGGACGCCGCGACCCCGAGCAGCGAGACGACCAGCGCTTTGAGCAGACGGGGACCGAGGGGAGTGGGTGAGGACGGTGCCATGACGCCCGACTATACGCACCGTCTATACATGCAGTGCATACACCCTCCCGGAAGAGCCGGAGACCCGCTTCGCGCGACTAGTGGGGGGGTTCCTCGCCCACGAAAGCACGGCAGCAACCCGGGCGTTCCGGGAGGGAGTTCTCGCGACGACGGGCAGCCGGCCCCGACTCGGCCGAAAAAGGAGCGGGTTCCCGCTGGCGGGTCATACAGGAGAAGGGGGAGGGAGAGGCGCGCGGCCCGCATCCCTGCCCGGTGCGGGCCGCGCGTCCTGCTGCGCCGGGCCCGCGGCAGGGGGAGGACCCCGGGTCCGGCGGCGAGAGCGGTCCCACGCGCTCACCCCTCCGCGTGCCCCCGAACTCCCCCCACATGCGCGCCCCTCCACGGTTTTCCGAAAAATCCGGGAGCCCCGGCCTCGGGGCCGGCACCCGTACGGGACGGAACCCCTACGGGGCGACACCCCTACGGGACAACGCCCCTACTGCCAGACGTCCTTACGGGCCGTCACCCCTACGGGCCGGTGTCCTCACATGCACCCGACCCGATCGCCGGAGCGGTGAACCGGGCCCCCGCGCACACCGTTGGACGGACGGCACGTCCGCATGCCGTACGCCGAGAGGCCCCTCCGCATGCCGTGCACCGGTCGGCAAGCCGACGGGTTCGCAAGCCTCCTTTCCATCTCCAGAGGACCTTCATGCGTCATCTCCGTTCCTCCTTCCACCGCCGCGGAAAGAAGGTGGCCGCCGCCGCCCTCACCGCCGTCACCGCCTCGCTGCTGCTCTCCGGAGCCGGCCCGGCCGGAGCGGCCGGCACCTCCGGCCAGGATTCCGTCAGGCGTTACGTCGCCCTCGGGGACTCCTACGCCGCCGGAACGGGCCTGCCCCGGCAGACGGACGCCGAGTGCGGCCGCTCGTCCGGCAGTTACCCGTCGTGGCTCGCCGCGACGTACGAGCAGGCCGCCTTCAAGGACGTCACCTGCGGCGGGGCCACCACGCGCTCGCTGTGGAACAAGCAGGGATCGGCCGCACCGCAGGTCGACGCGCTCACCAAGGACACCGACCTGGTGACCGTCACGCTCGGCGGCAACGACCTCGGCTTCTCCGACGTCCTCACCACCTGCGTCCTGGCCGGCCTGACCACCAGGGAGGGCGCCCCCTGCCGCGACCAGCTGGCCGGCGACGGGAAGGGCCTGGAAGCGGGCTTCGCCCGGCTGGGCACCCGCGTGCCCGACATGCTGACCGACATCAAGCGGCGCAGCCCCGGCGCGCGCGTCGTCGTGGTCGGGTACCCGAACCCGTTCCCCCTCGACGGAAGCGGCTGCGACTCCTCCGTCCCCCTGGCGAAGGGCGACGTCACCTGGCTCCACCAGACCACGAACCGGCTGAACCTCCTGCTCGAGACGGCGGCCTTCATGAAGGGGGCCGAGTACGTCGACACCTCCGCCGCGTTCCGCGGCAAGGACATGTGCCAGCCCCCGTCCAGGCGGCTGATCAACCCGCTGCTGCCGCAGACGCCCGGCTCGGCCCACCCCGACGCGATGGGGCACCTGCTGATGGCCTACCAGGTCCACGAGAAGCTGTTCGGCTAGTCGCCTCCGCCCCCTCCGCCGGGCCGCACGGACGTTCCGGCCCGGCGGAGGGGGCCCCGCGCGGGTCTCAGTTCGCGGCGCCGAGCGCTTCGTAGACGCGCGCGACGTAGTCGTGCGTGCGCTCGGAGCCGAGGATTCCGGCGCCCAGCCGGTTCATCGTGTACGCGAACGTGACGCGCCGGTCGAGGTCCATCATGACGAGGGAACCGCCCCAGCCGGCCCAGAAGCAGATCGTTCCGGTGGGCATGCCCGGCATCGTCCTGCGGTCGGCGAGCGCGTAGCCGACGCCCCAGCGCACGGGGACGCCCAGGAACAGGTCGACCCCGTCGGCCTGCACGTCGAAGATCTTGTCCACGGTGCCCGGGGAGAGCAGCCGCCGGCCGTTCGCCTCGCCGCGCCGCGAGATCACGGAGAGGGCGCGCGCCAGCCCGCGCGCGTTGCCGTACCCGTTGACGGCCCCGAGTTCCGCACGGCGCCACCGCGGGGTGTCGACGTGCTCGTCCCGGGCGGGGCTCCCGAGCAGCGTCCGGACGAACACCGACGCGGGGTCGATCCCCTCCGGCATCCCGGGGGCCTCCCCCGAGGGCACCAGCGCGGCGATGCGCGGCCAGTCTGCCTCCCGCGCGCCGATCTGGACGTCGGCCCCCAGCGGCCCGGCCACCTCGGTCCGGAGGAACTCCGTCAGGGTGCGGCCGGTGACCCGCCGGACGAGCTCCCCGACGAGCTGCCCCTGGGTCTGCACGTGGTAGCCGGAGGCGCTTCCCGGTTCCCACCAGGGCTCCTGCGCCGCCAGCCGGGCGCTCGCCGTCGGCCAGTCGTACAGGTCGTCCATGGTGAAGGGCTGCTGCCAGCCGGAGAGCCCCGAGGTGTGGGAGAGGACGTGCCGCACCTCGATGTCCTGCTTGCCCCCGGCGGCGAACTCGGGCCAGTAGTGCGCGACCGGGCGGTGGAGGTCCAGCGCTCCCCGGTCGACGAGGACGAGGGCCGCCAGACTGCTGAGGGTCTTGGTGGTCGACCACAGGCCGACCAGGGTGTCCCGGTGCCACGGGGCGGTGCGCTCCGCGTCGGCGTGACCGCCCCACAGGTCGGCCTCCATGACGCCGTCGACGTCGACGGCGATCGACGCCCCCAGCTCCTCGCCGGATTCGAGGTGTGCTGCCAGCGCCGCTTTGACCGGCTCGAACCGGGCGGTGCTTGTTCCTTCGACGGTGACCATGGTGTTCCCTACTTCGTACGGCGTTCGCTCGACCGACCAACGGGGCGGACGGCGGTCCGGTTCACGGTCGTACGCCGCAAAAGGCTTTTCCTAGGAAATTCCCCCCCCCGCTTGATCACCCGCGGTGACGGCCGTGCGGTCCGCTTGCCCGGGGCCGCGTTCCGGCCGGGGCGGGGCGCGTGAGCTGCGTCTCGTTTCCGGCCGGCCGGCGGAGAGCGCCCGGGGAGGCCGCCGAGCGGCCGCTTCCCGGTGACACCGGGGGTCCGCCCGCCGTACACCGGACCCGTGGAGGCGCGGCGGCGCGGCGGCGGCCGGCCGTACCGTCCACGGCCCCCTTCACGCTGGGTGACCCCCTGCTAGGGTCCCTGGTATGCGGGAAGCGGACGACGGGGCCCCACCCCTCCCGTCCGCCCGCACCGCTTCCCGTCCCGGACGGACCGGCCTTCACGGCGGGTCCGGGGGCACGGGGAAGCGCCCGCGGAGCGCCGCACGGCGTTCACCGCCACGTCCACGACACGACCCCGCCCCTGCCCGGGCGGACCGGCGACCCGTGGCCGGGGCGGGCCGCCCGCGTACCGGTGGGACATGCGTGTGCGGGTGGTGGGACCGTCGAACGGGGTGCCTGGTGGAGACGATGACGACCGTGGGGCAGGAATTCGACTTCGGGCTGCTCGGTCCGCTGGTGGTGCGGCGGGCGGGCGCGGCGCTGGACCCGGGACGGCGCAGGCAGCGGTTGCTGTTGACGCGGTTGTTGCTGGCGGACGGTCGTGCGGTGGCGGCGGAGACGCTGTGCGAGGAGTTGTGGCCGGGGCGGGCGCCGGGCGGGGCGACGGCGTCCCTGCACGCGCACGTGAGCAAGGTGCGTGCGGTTCTGGAGCCCCGGCGTCTGCGGGCGCGGGGGGTGTGCGAGGTGCTGGTGACCGAGCCGGCCGGTTACGCGCTGCGCGTGCCGCCGGAGAGCCGGGACACGGTGCGTTTCGAGGGGTCGGTCACCCGGGCGCAGCGGCTGCTGGAGCAGGGGCGTCCGGCGCACGCCCTGGAGGAGGCCGGGCGGGCTCTGGGGCTGTGGCGCGGGGCGGCGCTCGCCGACGCGGCGGACCAGGTGTTCGCCGCCCAGGAGATCGCACGGCTGGAGGAGCTGCGGCAGACCGCCCGGGAGATCCGCACCACCGCCCTGCTCCTGGACGGACACATACCCGGCGCCGTGGAAGCGGCGCGCGAACTGACGGCGGAGCACCCGCTGCGGGAGACCGGCTGGGCCCTGCTGCTGCGCGCCCTCTACCTGGCCGGGCGGCATCCCGAGGCGCTGCGCTGCTACGCGGACCTGCGCGGGCACCTGGCCGGCGAGCTGGGTCTCGAACCCGGCCCCGCGCTGCGCGCCCTGCACGAGGGCATCCTCCGCCACGACCTGCCGCCCCTGACCCCGCCGGGAACGGCGGACACGGCGGCCGGCACCACGGGCGGACACGGTCCGGGCCGCCCGCCCGCCGGGCCCCGGACGCCGGAAGACCGGCCCGGGAACCCCGGGAGCCGGGACGGAACCGCACCCGCCGGCGCCGGGCCCGCCCCGGTCCCCGGTGCCGCGCCCGGCGGGACGACCGCCGGCGGGGCACCGTCCGGCACGGTCACCGGGACGACGGCCCCGGCCGGTACGGACGCCGGGGAATCCACCGGCCCGGCGGGTCCCTCCGGCACCGACGGTCCCCCGGCCGGGGAGGGGTCGTGGGTGTGGGTGCGTCCGGCGCAGTTGCCGGGTGACCTGCCGGTGTTCGCCGGGCGTGAGGCCGAGGGCGCGTGGCTGTCGGGGGTGAGCGGGATGCCGGGCAGGCCGGGGGGTGCTCCCGTGATCGTGATCGGTGGTGCTCCCGGGGTCGGCAAGACCACCTTCGCCGTCCACCACGCCCACCGCATCGCCCCGGCCTTTCCCGACGGGCAGCTCTTCGTCAACCTGTGCGGCTTCCACCCCCACGCACCCGCGGTCGAGCCGGGCGAGGCCCTGCACGGCTTCCTCGTCGCGCTGGGCGTGCCCGCCCCGCGCATCCCGGAGGACACCGGCGACCGCGGCACCCTGTTCCGCAGCCTCCTGGCCGGCCGGCGCGTCCTGATCGTCCTGGACAACGCCCGCGACGAACAGCACGTCCGCCCCCTGCTGCCCGCCGGCGAGGGCTGCCTGACCCTGGTCACCAGCCGCAACCGCCTCCCGGGCCTGATCGCCGCCGACGGCGCCCGCCCCCTGACCCTGCCCCTGCCCTCCCCCACCGAGGCCCACCAGACCCTCGCCCGGCGCCTGGGGCCCGAACGCCTGGCCGCCGAACCCGACGCCGCCGCCGACATCGTCCGCCTGTGCGGACGCCTGCCCCTGGCCCTGGCCGTGGTGGCCGCCCGCGCCGAACT
>NZ_JBVHEG010000002.1:0-45259 GCF_055562975.1 Streptomyces sp. NPDC014907
GAGCCCCCAGGAACGGAAGCCGCCCTCGAAAACACGGACCACCCGCCCCCGGCGGGGGGGGGGGGGGGGGGGGGGGGGGGCGCCCCCCCCCCCCCCCCCCCCCCCCGGCACACGTGCGCGCGCCCTACGCCCCTTCCAGCCCCTCCAGGAACGACAGCGCCACCGACCAGGTCCGCCCGGCGGCCTCCGCGTCCCAGTCGGGCAGCCCCGGGTCCGTGTACAGGTGCCCGGCGCCCCGGTAGCGGTAGATCTCCACGTCCGCCCCGGCCCTGCCCATCTGGAGGTACCAGGCGGACAGCCAGTCGTCCGTCTCGAAGGGGTCGGGCTCGGCCACGTGGAGCTGCACCGGCAGCTCGTCCACCGACGCGTTCGGCGCGAGGTCGGAGGTGCCGTGCAGCAGCAGGAGGCCGCGCGCCTTCCGGTCGCCGAGGGCCAGGGTCTGCGCGACCGACGCGCCGAACGAGAAGCCGGCGTACACGAGACCGCGCTCCGAGTACGGGGCGGCGGCCAGGATCGCGCGCTTCAGCAGTTCGTCCTTGCCGATCTCGTCCCGCTTCGCCATGCCCTCCTCCACCGACTCGGTGGTCCAGCCGTCGAAGAGGTCCGGCGTCCACACCCGGTGTCCGGCGTCCCGCAGCCGGTCGGCCGCGGCCCCGACGGCCGGGCGCACTCCGTGAACCGAGTGGAAAAGCATGATGTCCATGCGCGCCATCCTGCCACCCGCCGCGGGGCCGCTCCGAAAGCCGGGCCCGGCACCCGCCGCGGGCCGCCGGACCCTCCCCGGCCCGGCCCGGCCGGCGGTGGAGGCGGCGAGGGGTCCCCCGGGGGACTTTCCTCCGGCCCGAGGGGTTCCCTCTTCGGTAAGGTACCCGTGGGGGTATCGCGAAGGAGTGTGGGCCGTGGAGCTGGCCATGGCGGCCGAGGAACTGAAGACGGTGGTCAACCGGCTGCGCCGGGCGCAGGGCCAGATCGCCGGCGTGATCAAGATGATCGAGGAGGGGCGGGACTGCGAGGACGTGGTCACCCAGCTCGCGGCGGCCTCCCGGGCGCTGGACAAGGCGGGTTTCGCGATCATCGCCACGGGGCTGCAGCACTGCCTGACCGACGCGGACATGGCCGCCTCCGGTGACCGGGAGCAGATGCGCGCCCGGCTGGAGAAGCTGTTCCTCTCCCTGGCCTGAGCGGGGCCCGGCCCCTCGCATCCCGGCCCCTCGCGGGCCGGGCCGGGCGGGACCGCCGACGAACACGGAGGCGGCCACGGCCGCCGTCCGCCCGGCCGCGCGTCCGGGCCGCGCCGCCCGTCACCGCATGCTGCGCACGTCCAGCTGACGGAGGACCCGGTCCACCACCTCGGGGTCGGCGCCCGGCTCGCTGCGCGCCGCGAGGACCTCGTGCCGGGCGGCCGACATCAGCTCCCGCTGGATGCGCTGCACCGCCTTGAACCGGTTCGCCCGCTCGGCGGAGGCGGCCCGCCGCTCGTCCTCCACCATGTCGGGGCTGATCCGCGCCCCGATGTCGAAGGCGCCCCGGTGGAGCCGTTCCTGCACCTCCTCGGGCAGGTCCTCGACCTCCTCGATCTCCTTGAGCCTCCGCTTGGCCGCGTTCGCGGCCCGGACGGCGAGGTCGCGCTCCAGGGCCCGCTCCGCCTCGGTGTCCGCCTTCACCCCGAGCCGCCGGACCAGGGCGGGCAGGGTGAGCCCCTGGAGGACGAGGGTGGTGAGGATCACGCAGAAGGCGATGAAGACGATCTCCGCGCGGCCAGGGAAGGGCGAGCCGTCGTCGGTGGTGAGCGGAACGGCGAGCGCCAGCGCCACCGAGGCCACCCCGCGCATCCCCGCCCACCACATGACGACGGTCTCCCGCCAGCTCACGGGGATCTCCTCGTCCACGTCCCGGAGCGTGTGCAGCCTCTTCGCCAGCCAGGTCGCGGGCAGCAGCCACAGCAGCCGGACGACGACGACCGTCCCGGCCACGGCGGCGCCCCAGCCGATCATCTCCAGGGCGTGCCCGTTCGCGTACCCGAAGACGTGGACGACCTCCAGGCCGATGAGGCCGAAGGCGATGCCGGTGACGAGGGTGTCGACGACCTGCCAGAAGGTCTGCCCGGCGAGCCGGCCCATGACGTCGTCGGCGTCGGCCGCGTGCTCGGCCAGGAAGAGCGCGGTGATCAGGACGGAGAGGACCCCGGAACCGTGCAGCTCCTCGGCGAGGACGTAGCTCACGAAGGGCACGAGGAGGGTGAGGCCGGTCTGGAGGGTGGCGTCGCCCAGGACCCCGATGAGCTTGTTGGAGAGCCAGCCGAGCCCCAGGCCGACGGCGACGGCGACGACGGCCGAGAGCACCAGCTGCCCGGCCGCCCCGTACCAGGAGAAGGAGCCGCTGACGGCGGCGGCGATCGCCACGTGGTAGAGCACGATCGCGGTGACGTCGTTGAAGAGCCCCTCGCCCTCCAGGATCGACACCAGCCGGCGGGGGAGTCCGAGCGAGCCCGCGACGGCGGTCGCGGCGACCGGGTCCGGCGGCGCGACGAGGGCGCCGAGGGCGATGGCGGCGGCCAGCGGGATGCCGGGCACCAGCGCGTTCGCGACGGCGCCGACGGCGGCCGTGGTGACGAACACCAGGGCGACCGCGAGCAGGAAGATCGGCCGTCTGTTGGCCGCGAACTGACGCCAGGAGGTCCGCTGCACGGCGGCGTACAGCAGGGGCGGCAGCACCAGTGGAAGGATGTACTCCGGCGGGATCTCGACGTTCGGCACGAACGGCAGGAAGGCCAGCACGATCCCGACGAGGGTCATCAGGACGGGCGCGGGCAGCCCCAGCCGCTCGCCGAGGGGCACGGTGAGCACGGCGCCGAGGAGCAGCAGGAACAGCAGGGCCAATTGATCCACGGCCTCAGCCTGCCACGTAAGTCCGTTTTCACACCCGTTACCCCTGGTCGAGCCCCGGGGGCGGGCGCGGCGCCGGTCCGTCCGGCACCCGGCGCGCGTCCGCCGGACCGCGCCTACAGGGCCTTGCGCATGGACCGGTGCGGAATGCCCGCGTCCGGGAACTCGGGGCCGTACGCCTCGTACCCCAGCCGCTCGTAGAAACCGAGCGCGTGGGTCTGCGCGTGCAGGTCGACGGCGGTCAGCCCGCGCTCCCTCGCCGCGTCCTCGACGCTCCGGACGAGGGCCGCGCCGACCCCGAGGCCGCGCGCCGCGCCGACGACCGCGAGCCGGCCGAGCGAGCCCACCGAGGCGTCGCCGCCGGTCCGCCCGAGGGCGTCGTCACCGTGCAGCAGCCGCCCGGCGCCCAGCGGCAGCCCGTCCCCGCGCACCGCGAGCACGTGCACGGCGGTCGCGTCGTACGCGTCGTACTCCAGCTCCTCCGGGACGCCCTGCTCCTCGACGAAGACCTCGCGGCGGACCGCGAAGCACGCCGCGCGGTCCTCGTCGCCCCGCGCCTCGCGGACGGTGTACGCGGTGCTCACCGGCTCTCCGACGCGATCCGGTCCAGGGCCCGCCGGAGGTCCTCGGGGTACTCGCTGGCGAACTCGACCCACGACCCGTCGCCCGGGTGCTCGAAACCGAGGCGGACGGCGTGCAGCCACTGCCGGGTCAGGCCGAGGCGCTTGGCGAGGGTCGGGTCGGCGCCGTAGGTGAGGTCGCCGACGCAGGGGTGGCGGTGGGCGGACATGTGCACCCGGATCTGGTGGGTGCGGCCCGTCTCCAGCTTGATGTCGAGCAGCGAGGCCGAGCGGTACGCCTCGATGAGGTCGTAGTGCGTGACGGAGGGCTTGCCGTCGGCGGTCACCGCCCACTTGTAGTCGTGGTTCGGGTGCCGGCCGATCGGGGCGTCGATGGTGCCGCTCATCGGGTCGGGGTGCCCCTGCACCAGGGCGTGGTAGCGCTTGTCGACCGTGCGCTCCTTGAACTGGCGCTTGAGCGAGGTGTACGCGTACTCCGACTTGGCGACCACCATGAGGCCGGAGGTGCCGACGTCGAGGCGGTGCACGATGCCCTGGCGCTCGGCGGCGCCGGAGGTGGAGATGCGGTACCCGGCGGCGGCGAGGCCGCCGATGACCGTGGTGCCGGTCCAGCCGGGGCTGGGGTGCGCGGCGACGCCGATCGGCTTCATGATCACCACGATGTCGTCGTCGTCGTGGACGATCTCCATGCCTTCGACGGGCTCCGCGACGATCCGCACGGGCGCGGCCGCGCCCGGCATCTCGACCTCCAGCCACGCGCCGCCGCTGACC
Source organism: Streptomyces sp. NPDC014907 (assembly GCF_055562975.1). NCBI lineage: Bacteria > Bacillati > Actinomycetota > Actinomycetes > Kitasatosporales > Streptomycetaceae > Streptomyces > Streptomyces sp. NPDC014907. The sequence goes on from NZ_JBVHEG010000002.1 coordinate 4,238, forward strand.
CGCTCGGACTTGCCGACGACGGAGCCGTCGACCTGGACCTTCCCGGCGGCGGCCAGCTCGGCCGCCTTCGTGCGGGAGAAGCCGAACATGCGGGCGATGGCGGCGTCGACGCGCTCGCCCTCCAGGCCATCGGGAACGGGCAGGGTGCGGATCTCGGGACTCGTACTCACCCGTCGAGTATGCCTTGTGCGGGGCGTGCTCCGTCCGGGGTCAGTCCTCGTGGACGGTGCCGTCCGGGTCCAGGCCCCGGAACGACAGGATCACGATGAGGACGCCGCCGCAGACGATCGCCGAGTCGGCCAGGTTGAAGACGGCGAAGTGCGCGGGGGCGATGAAGTCGACGACCGCGCCCTCGAAGACGCCCGGCGAGCGGAAGATCCGGTCCGTGAGGTTGCCGAGCGCGCCGCCGAGCAACAGGCCGAGCGCGATCGCCCACGGCAGGCTGTAGAGCTTCCGCGCGAGCCGGACGATCACGACGATCACGGCGACGGCGATGCAGGTGAAGATGATCGTGAAGGCCTCGCCCATGCCGAAGGCGGCGCCCGGGTTGCGGAGGGCGTCGAGGCGGAGCAGGTCGCCGATGACCGGGATCGGCTCGCGGCCCTCCAGCTTCTCGACCACGAGCACCTTGCTGCCGAGGTCGAGCAGGTAGGCGAGGACGGCCACCACGAACAGGGCGACGATCCTGCGCCTGCCCCGGGGCCGCGCCTCCGGGGCGGCGGCCGCGCCGTCCCGGTCCGGGGCCGCGCCGGAGGATTCCGCGGTCACGTCGTGGTCCGGGGTCCCGTCGTGGTCCGGAGCCCTGCCGGGGGATTCCGGGGTCCCGCCGGAGGGGCCCGGCGTCCCGTCGGGGGCGGCCGGCCCGTCGGCCCCTGCTGAATCCGGCGTACCGATGATGCGCTCCGCCTCTGCCACGTGAGTGAGTCCCTCGACCTCGATGCCTGACCGTGCCCCGAGGGTACGGCACGGGCGCACGGGACCGGCAGCCGAGAGCACCGGCCGGGCCCCCGGTCGCGGCGCCCCCGCGCCGCCCCCGCCGTCAGCCGCGCCGCTCCTGCCGCTGCTTGTCCTCGACGCAGAGCGTGGCGCGGGGGAAGGCCTGCATCCGGGCCTTGCCGATCGGGTCGCCGCACACCTCGCACAGGCCGTACGTGCCGGCGTCCAGCCGTTCCAGGGCGTGCTCGGTCTGCTCCAGCATCTCCCGGGCGTTGGCCGCGAGGGCCAGCTCGTGCTCGCGGGTGATGTTCTTGGTGCCGGTGTCGGCCTGGTCGTCCCCGGCGCCGTCGCCGGAGTCCCGCATGAGGCCGGTCAGCTCCTGCTGGGAGTGGGCCAGTTCCCCGCGCAGCCGCAGCGCCTCCGCCCGCAGTCCGTCACGGGCCCCGGCGACCTCCTCCGCCGTCCAGGGGTCCTCACCGGGCCGGACCGCGAGCCCGCCGCCGCGTGCGGTGGGCACCGCGGCCTCCCCGTCGACGGTCGTGACGCCGCCCGCCGTCTTCTTCACTGCCACCGTCCTGGCTCCTGTCTGCTTCCGCGCGGGCTTCTTCCCGGCGGCCGCGCTCCTCGCCCCGGCCTTCCCGGCGGGGGCGTCCGGGGCGGCGTCCGCGGAGGTCGCCGCTCCCGTCTTCTCCACGACGGCCTTCCGGGCGGCCGCCGCCTTCTTCGCGACCGTCTTCCCGGCGGCCGCCACCTTCTTCGCGACGGCCTTCTTGGCGCCCGTCCTCCCGGTCCGCTTCCTCCCGGACGCCTCCCCGGGCTCCTTCTCCCCGGGCTCCTTCGCCTCGTGCTCCTTCTCCCCGGCGGCGCTCCTCGCGGCGGCCGCCGGTTCCTCCCCGGCCGCGGAACGCGCGGCGCGCGGCGCCCCGCCTCCGGCCGTGGCCTTCTTCGCGGCGGTCTTCTTCGCCACCATGTCGCGGCCCCTTCACCAGGTGTGATCCTGCACGCGAATCGTGCTGGGACGATAAATCGACCCGGGGCCCGCGGCAACGGGCCACGCCGCCTTTCCCGCCCGTCCCCGCTCCCCCGCCGGAGCGTCCCGCGTCCGCCGCGCCCGGGCCCCGCCCGGCCGTCCGCCCCGGCCCCTCCCCCACATGGCCCCGCGCCGGGCCGGTGGCCGCCGTGTGGCCGTTCGGGTCACGGCAAAACCGGTGCCCCGCGTTCCCCCGGGCGCCGTACACTGGCCCCAGCGAAAGGCTTGGATGGGGACGAGTAGCGTCGTACGCAGCCATGAGCGACCCGGGGACGGTGAGAGCCCGGGGGCGAGCCCGATGTGAAGCATCACCCCGGAGCCGCCGGAAGAAAGCCGTGCCGAGGCGCGGTGACTAGACCCGGCGTCGCGACCCCAATGAGGGGGTTCCGGACGGTCACGCCCGGGACCAAGGAGGGTGGTACCGCGGGAGCAGCGCTCTCGTCCCTCCGACGGAAGCAGAACCGTCCGTCCGGAGGAGAGTCCACCGCATGACACCGCCGCAGTACCGCCAGGTGCCCGCCCAGGTCGACCTGCCCGCCCTCGAACACGCCGTGCTCGACTTCTGGCGGGAGAACAAGGTCTTCGCGAAGACCCTGGAGCAGTCCGAGGGCCGCCCCGAGTGGGTCTTCTACGAGGGCCCGCCCACCGCCAACGGCATGCCCGGCGCCCACCACATCGAGGCCCGCGTCTTCAAGGACGTCTTCCCCCGCTTCCGGACCATGCGCGGCTACCACGTGGCCCGCAAGGCCGGCTGGGACTGCCACGGCCTGCCGGTCGAGCTGGCCGTCGAGAAGGAGCTCGGCTTCTCCGGCAAGAAGGACATCGAGGCGTACGGCATCGCCGAGTTCAACGACAAGTGCCGCGAGTCCGTGACCCGGCACACCGACGCCTTCGCCGAGCTGACGACCCGGATGGGCTACTGGGTCGACCTCGACGACGCGTACCGGACCATGGACCCCTCGTACATCGAGTCGGTCTGGTGGTCCCTGAAGCAGATCTTCGAGAAGGACCTCCTCGTCCAGGACCACCGGGTGGCCCCCTGGTGCCCCCGCTGCGGCACCGGCCTCTCCGACCACGAGCTGGCGCAGGGGTACGAGACGGTCGTCGACCCCTCGGTCTACGTCCGCTTCCCCCTCACCTCCGGCCCGCTGGCCGGCCGGGCGGCGCTCCTGGTCTGGACGACGACCCCGTGGACCCTGGTGTCCAACACGGCCGTCGCCGCCCACCCCGAGGTCACCTACGTGGTCGCCAGCGACGGCGACGAGCAGGTCGTCGTCGCCGAGCCGCTGGTCGAGAAGGCCCTCGGCGAGGGCTGGGTCACCACCGGCGAGAGCTTCACGGGCGCCGAGATGGAGCGCTGGACCTACCGGCGCCCCTTCGAGCTGGTCCCCTTCGACGCCCCGGCGCACTACGTCGTGAACGCCGAGTACGTGACCACCGAGGACGGCACGGGTCTGGTCCACCAGTCCCCCGCCTTCGGCGAGGACGACCTCCGGGTCTGCAAGGCGTACGGCCTGCCCGTCGTGAATCCGGTCCGCCCCGACGGCACCTTCGAGGAGGACGTGCCGCTGGTCGGCGGCGTCTTCTTCAAGAAGGCCGACGAGACGCTCACCGCCGACCTGGACGCCCGCGGCCTGCTCTTCCGGCACATCCCGTACGAGCACAGCTACCCGCACTGCTGGCGCTGCCACACGGCGCTGCTCTACTACGCGCAGCCGTCCTGGTACATCCGCACGACCGCGGTCAAGGACCGCATGCTCGCGGAGAACGAGAGGACCAACTGGTTCCCGGAGTCGGTCAAGCACGGGCGCTTCGGCGACTGGCTGACCAACAACGTCGACTGGGCCCTCTCCCGCAACCGCTACTGGGGCACCCCGCTGCCGATCTGGCGCTGCGAGGAGGGCCACCTCACCTGCGTGGGCTCGCGCGCCGAGCTGACCGGGCTGACCGGCACCGACCAGTCGGGCCTGGACCCGCACCGCCCGTACATCGACGCGGTGACGTTCGACTGCCCGGCGGACGGCTGCGGGAGGACGGCCACCCGCGTCCCCGAGGTCATCGACGCCTGGTACGACTCGGGCTCCATGCCGTTCGCCCAGTACGGCTACCCGTACGAGAACAAGGAACTGTTCGAGAGCCGCTACCCGGCGCAGTTCATCTCCGAGGCGATCGACCAGACCCGCGGCTGGTTCTACACCCTGATGGCCGTCGGCACCCTCGTCTTCGACAGGTCGGCGTACGAGAACGTGGTCTGCCTGGGCCACATCCTCGCCGAGGACGGCCGCAAGATGTCCAAGCACCTGGGGAACATCCTCCAGCCGATCCCGCTGATGGACCAGCACGGCGCCGACGCGGTCCGCTGGTTCATGGCGGCCGGCGGCTCGCCGTGGGCGGCCCGCCGGGTGGGCCACGGCACGATCCAGGAGGTCGTCCGCAAGACCCTCCTGACGTACTGGAACACGGTCGCCTTCCAGGCGCTGTACGCCCGCACGTCCGGCTGGGCGCCGAGCGCGGCGGACCCGGCCCCGGCCGACCGCCCGGTCCTCGACCGGTGGCTGCTCTCCGAGCTGAACGCGCTGGTGGCCGAGACCACCGAGGCGATGGAGTCGTACGACACCCAGCGCACCGGCAAGCTCCTGTCGGCGTTCGTCGACGACCTCTCCAACTGGTACGTGCGCCGCTCCCGCCGCCGCTTCTGGCAGGGCGACCGGGCGGCCCTGCGGACCCTGCACGAGGTGGTCGAGACGGTCACGCGCCTGATGGCCCCGCTGACCCCGTTCATCACCGAGCGGGTCTGGCAGGACATGGTGGTCCCGGTGACCCCGGACGCCCCGGAGTCGGTCCACCTGGCCACCTGGCCGGAGGCGGACGCCGCCCTGATCGACGGCACCCTCTCCGAGCAGATGCTGCTCGTCCGGCGCCTGGTGGAGCTGGGGCGCGCGACGCGCGCGGAGTCGGGCGTGAAGACCCGTCAGCCGCTCTCCCGCGCCCTGGTGGCGGCCGCGGGCTTCACGGCCCTCTCCCCGGAGCTCCGGTCCCAGATCACGGAGGAGCTGAACGTCTCCTCGCTGGCGTCCCTCTCCGAGGTCGGCGGCAGCCTGGTCGACACCACGGCCAAGGCCAACTTCCGTGCCCTGGGCAAGCGCTTCGGCAAGGGCGTCCAGGACGTGGCGAAGGCGGTGGCGGCGGCGGACGCGGCGGCCCTCTCCCTGGCGCTGCGCTCCGGCACGGCGGTCCTGCCGGTGAACGGCGAGGACGTCACCCTCACCCCGGAGGAGGTCATCATCACGGAGACCCCCCGGGAGGGCTGGTCCGTGGCCTCGGACGCGGGCGCGACGGTCGCCCTGGACCTGGAGATCACCCCGGAGCTGCGGCAGGCGGGCCTGGCCCGTGACGCGATCCGGCTGATCCAGGAGGCCCGCAAGAACAGCGGCCTGGACGTCGCCGACCGCATCGCCCTGCGCTGGACCTCCGCCTCTCCGGAGACCGCGGAGGCCCTGACGGCCCACGCGGCCCTCATCGCGGACGAGGTCCTGGCGACGGACCACGCGAACGGCGAGGGCGACGACACGTACGGGGCCCCGTTCACGGACGAGTCCCTGGGCCTGACCTTCCGTCTCCGCAAGGCGTAGGGCCCGGCGAACGGCCCGGCTCCCCCGGTGGGGGGAGCCGGGCCGTTCCGTTTCCGCCGCCCGGTCCGGGCGTGCCCGTGTCCGCGTACGGCAGAGGGCCGGGCCCCGGTCTCCCGGGGCCCGGCCCTCTCAGCCTGCCGACGGCTACGCGCTCGACGCGCGAGCGCCCGCCGTCAGTTGTCGTCCTCGTCGATCAGGAAGCCGCGCATCGGCGCCGGAGCCTGCTGCATCGGCTGCGGAGCCTGCGGACGGACCGGAGCCATCGGCTGGGTCATCGCCGGGGACATCTGCTGCTGACCGCCGCCGTAGGACGGGCCACCGCCCATGGACGGACCGCCACCCATCCCGCCGCTGCCGTAGGACGGCGCGCCCGCGCCGGCCGAGGCCATCGACGGGGCCGGCGGCAGGGAGGCCGCGGCCGGGGTGCGCGGCGGAGCCAGCGAGTCGTCCGCCTGGGTCTCCAGCTGACGCAGCTGCGACTCCAGGTACGACTTCAGACGCGTGCGGTACTCGCGTTCGAAGCCGCGCAGGTCCTCGACCTTGCGCTCGAGCGTGGCACGGGCGGACTCCAGGGAGCCCATCGCGACGCGGTGCTTCTCCTGCGCGTCCCGCTCCAGGGCGTCCGCCTTGGCGCGGGCGTCCCGCTCCAGGCCCTCGGCGCGCGAACGCGCCTCGCCGACGATCTTGTTGGCCTCGGAACGGGCCTCCGCGATCGCCTGGTCCGCGGTCTGCTGGGCCAGCGAGAGGACACGCGCGGCGCTGTCGCCGCCGGGACCCTGCGCGGGCTGCTGCTGCTGCATCTGCTGCTGCTGCGGGTGACCCATGGGGCCGCCCTGCATCGGGCCGGGACCCATCGGACCGCCCTGCATGGGGCCGCCCTGCATCGGACCGGGGCCCATGGGCCCGCCCTGCATGGGGCCGCCCTGCATGGGGCCGGCGGGAAGCTGAGGAGCACCGGAGGGCAGCTGCGGCGGACCCATCTGGGGCTGCTGCTGCTGGACCGGCGGTCCCGATATGGCGGCGGGCACCGGAGCCCCGGGACCGACGGGACGATCCTGCTGCTCCGGGGGCTTGCGCATGCCCTGCTGCTGCTGGTTCTGCGCGGCGGCACGCGTCGCGGCGGCCAGCTTGGCGCGCAGGTCCTCGTTCTCGCGGAGCAGGCGGGTCAGCTCGGCCTCGACCTCGTCGAGGAAGGCATCGACCTCGTCCTCGTCATAGCCTTCTCGAAGGCGGACGGTCGTGAACTGCTTGTTCCGCACGTCCTCGGGAGTCAGCGGCATCTCTTCTTCACCTCTACGTAGTCGTCGGCAGTCGGCAAGACCGTATCGTCCACACTCATCTCGCGAAGCTGCTCACCACGGAGATCAGGATGTAGACGATGATCATCAGAACGAAGAAGGACAGGTCGAGTGCCACGCCCCCGAGACGCAGCGGCGGGATCAGCCGCCGCAGGAGCTTGAGCGGTGGGTCGGTGACAGTGTAGGTGGCCTCCAGAACGACCACCATCGCCTTGCCGGGTTGCCATGAACGGGCGAACTGGAAGACGTAGTCCATGACAAGCCGGACGATCAGGAGGACGAGGAAGCACATCAGCACGATGTAGACCACCTGTAGTGCGACGCCCATCCCGCGTTTCCCTCTCCCCTGGCTTCCGTGCTCTCGCTCGTCCGGCCGCTTCGCGGCCGGCCCGTCCGGTTCCTGTGTTCTCAGCTCTGGTTGAAGAATCCGCCCTCTGCGATCCGGGCCTTGTCCTCCGCCGTGACATCGACGTTAGCAGGCGACAACAGGAACACCTTCTGCGTCACGCGCTCAATGCTGCCATGGAGTCCGAAGACGAGTCCGGCGGCGAAGTCGACAAGTCGCTTCGCGTCGGTGTCGTCCATCTCCGTGAGATTCATGATCACCGGGGTGCCCTCACGGAAGTGTTCCCCGATGGTACGGGCCTCGTTGTAGGTCCGGGGGTGCAGTGTGGTGATGCGGTAGGGCTCCCGCTCGGACACGACCTTGGGCATGATCACCGGCGCGTTCTTCTCCAGGCTCGGGCGTTCGGGTGTGATGGATGCCACGGGGGCAATTCGGGCCGGACGTCCGCTTTCGGCGAGTACCGGGACGGAATGGGCGACGGGCTCCCGGGGGGCCGGGGGCTTCACCACGCGTACCGGTTCCTCGTGCTCCACCTGACGCGGAGGCGCGTGGCGCCGGTCGCGCTCCGGTTCCGGCTCCAGCTCGGGCTCGAAGTCGTCGTCGGGGTCGAAGCCCCGGCCGTCGTACCCATCGTCCTCCACGAGGCCGAGGTAGACCGCCATCTTGCGCATCGCGCCGGCCATTCTCCGATTCCTCCGCTCTGTGGTGGATCGGCCTCGTCACCAAGTGCCGGCGATCCACGGGTCGTCCCGCCGTTCTGCGGAATGACCATATTTTCTGCTGTGGTCCGACTTGCTTCGCGACGTTACCCGAGCTTCGGGCGGACACCGAGTACCGCCGTACCGACGCGTACGTGTGTCGCCCCGGCCGCGACGGCCTCTTCCAGGTCTCCGCTCATTCCCGCCGAGACCATGTTCGCAGCAGGACGGGTCGCGCGCAGGGCAGTCGACAAATCCATCAGCCGGTCGAAGGCGGCGCGTTGCCGGCCCGCGTACGGCCCGGCGAGCGGGGCGACGGTCATCAGGCCGTCGAGCCGCAGCCCGGGAGCGGCGTCCACGGCCGCCGCCAACTCCTCGACGCCGTCCGGCGCGACGCCGCCCCGGTCGCCCCGCTCGCCGGCGCCGGCGTCGAGCGCGACCTGGACCAGGCAGCCGAGTTCGCGTCCCCGCTTCTCCGCCGCGGCGGAAAGTGCGGAAACGAGCTTCGGACGGTCGACGGACTGCACCACGTCGGCATAACCGAGCACGGACTTGACCTTGTTCGTCTGCAACTGGCCCACGAAGTGCCAGTTCAGGTCGAGATCGGCACAGGCGGCCGCCTTGGGGGCGGCGTCCTGGTCCCGGTTCTCGGCCACGTGCCGGACCCCCAGGCCGTGGAGGATTCGCACGTCGCTCGCGGGGTAGGTCTTGGTCACCACGATCAGGGTGACCTCCTCCCGGGCGCGCCCCGCGGCGGCACAGGCCGCGGCGATGCGCGCCTCCACCCGGGCCAGGTTCTCGGCGAGTTCCGCCGTACGGTCCGTCATCAGCTCTTTCCTGCCGGGAGACCGGGGGACGCCCCCGGGGACGTCGCGGCGTCCGACCAGACATATCCCGCGAGTCGTCCCGTGGTGCGGTCCCGCCGGTACGAGTAGTGGTCGCGCGACTCCAGAGTGCAGACCCCGGCGTCCTCGACGTCGCGGACCCCGAGCCGGGCGAGCTGCGCGCGCACCCCGGCGGCGACGTCGACGGCGGGGGTCCCCCAGGAGGTCTCCGCCGCGGCGGCCGGTTCGACGGCCGCGACCTCGTCGCGCATCGCCTCCGGCACCTCGTAGCAGCGTCCGCAGACGGACGGGCCGGTGCGGGCGACGATGCGGGCGGGGTCGGCGCCGAGGCCGGTCATGGCCCGCACGGCGGCGGGGACGACCCCCGCGACCATTCCGGGCCGTCCGGCGTGGGCCGCGGACACCACCCCGGCCACCGGGTCGGCGAGCAGGACGGGGACGCAGTCCGCGGTGAGGACGGCGAGGGCGAGTCCGGGCCGGCCGGTGACCAGCGCGTCCACGGAGGGGACCGCCCCGTCCCCCCAGGGGCCGGTGACCTCCACGACGTCCGCGCCGTGCACCTGGTTCATCCAGACCACCCGCGCCGGGTCGAGCCCGAGGGCCCCGGCGGCGAGCGCCCGGTTGGCGAGCACGGCCCCGGGGTCGTCGCCCACCGCGCCGCCGAGGTTGAGCTCCTCGTACGGAACGGCGCTCACCCCGCCCCACCGGTCGGTGAAGGCGAAGTGCGCGCCGTTCGCGTCGAAGCGACGTCCTATCACTTCAGGAAGTCCGGGACGTCCAGTTCCTCCGCCTGGCTGTCCGCGTACGGACGGGCCGGCGGCACCACCGGCGGGACGGGAGACAGCGGGGTCTCGTTGACGACCGGGGGGGCCGGCTCCGCCGGGGCGGGGGCCGGGTCCTCGCGCGGGGCCACCGTGCCGAGGCCGCCCAGGGGGCGGGAGGGCTCGGTGGCGCGGGGCGCCGGGGCGGGCTCCTCGCGCTTGGCGGAGACCGAGCCGATGATGTTGTCCCGGCGGGCCGGCGGCTGGCCGCCGTCGAAACCGGCCGCGATGACGGTGACCCGGACCTCGTCGCCGAGGGCGTCGTCGATGACGGCGCCGAAGATGATGTTGGCCTCGGGGTGGGCGGCCTCGCTGACCAGCTGCGCGGCCTCGTTGATCTCGAAGAGGCCGAGGTCGCTGCCGCCGGAGATGGAGAGCAGCACGCCGCGGGCGCCGTCGATGGAGGCCTCCAGGAGCGGCGAGGAGATCGCCATCTCCGCGGCGGCCACCGCGCGGTCGTCGCCGCGGGCGGAACCGATGCCCATGAGGGCCGAACCGGCCTCGGACATGACCGACTTGACGTCGGCGAAGTCGAGGTTGATCAGGCCGGGGGTGGTGATGAGGTCGGTGATGCCCTGGACGCCGCTCAGGAGGACCTGGTCGGCCGACTTGAAGGCGTCGAGCACGGAGACCTGGCGGTCCGAGATCGAGAGCAGCCGGTCGTTGGGGATGACGATGAGGGTGTCGACCTCTTCGCGGAGTTCGGCGATGCCGTCCTCCGCCTGGTTGGCGCGACGGCGTCCCTCGAAGGTGAACGGCCGGGTGACCACACCGATCGTGAGGGCGCCGAGCGAGCGCGCGATGTTGGCGACGACGGGGGCTCCGCCGGTGCCGGTGCCGCCGCCTTCGCCGGCGGTGACGAAGACCATGTCGGCCCCCTTGAGGACCTCCTCGATCTCCTCACGGTGGTCCTCTGCCGCCTTGCGACCGACGGCCGGGTTCGCCCCGGCCCCGAGGCCACGGGTGAGTTCACGGCCGACGTCGAGCTTGACGTCGGCGTCGCTCATCAACAGCGCTTGCGCGTCGGTGTTGATCGCGATGAACTCGACGCCCTTGAGACCGACCTCGATCATTCGGTTGATGGCATTGACACCACCGCCGCCGACACCGATGACCTTGATGACTGCGAGGTAGTTCTGCGGTGCTGCCACGTCGAAGGCCTCTCGCCTCGAGTTACGTGTCGCCACCGCGCGGTTGGCCGCGCTGCGACGACGGATGCCGATTGGGACGGTCCGAAACGCCGACCCAAACCCTAACGTTGAAGTTTAGGGTTACCAGTGTCTCTGTTCGCTGGACTCTTCCGGACAGGACACTAAGTCGACAAGTGGCGCACGTTCAACGAACACGCCGAACCTCCCGTTTTTCTTTTCACCCTATGTGATCACCCGTAGCGCTGGCCAACCAGGGTGCTGGCCAGTGCTGACGGACGTCAACTCCCCGACACGGCGGGCGCCGTGGGAGCACTTACATCGAAGTGTCCCGCTTTGGGAGCGGCCTTCAGGAGAGCGGTGAGCACCCGGGCCTTGACCGGGCCGTGCTCGCCGCTCCCCCAGAAGACGGTACGCCCCCCGGTCAGTTCCAGGGTGACGGAATCGTACGAGGTGACGCGCACGACACGGGTGTCCCCGGCGATTCGCTCCGGGAGTTCACCCCGGACGCGGACCGCCTCCCGGAGCAGCCGGTCCGCGCCGAAGCGGCGGAGGCTCGGGGAGGCGGAGGCGTCGAGGACGAGCCGGGGGACGCCCCGGGGGGCGGTGGGGACGGTGGCGAACCGCACGCCGGACGAGTCCACTTCGGTGTACTTCCCGCCCTTCTCGATGAGGAGGACGGGCTCCCGTTCCGTCACTTTCAGTGCGATTCCGTGCGGCCAGTCCCGTTCGACGTCGACCGTCCCGATCCGCGGCAGTTCCCGCCGCAGCCGGGCCTCGATCGCGCCGGTGTCGACGGAGACGAGCGGGGCGCCCACCGGGACGGCGGCGACCGCCTCGACCCGGGCCGGGGTCAGGACCCGCGTGCCGGAGGTCTCCACGGCCTCCACGCGGAACCAGGACGACCCGTAGAGCGCCCAGGCCGCGCCGGCGGCGACCGCCACGAGGCCGGCCGCGGCGAGGAGCACCCGGGGCCGGAGGGCCCGGAATCGATCGTTCCGGTCCTCCGGCCGCGCGGGCCCGTCCGGCGACCCCTTCGACCTGCTCGCGCCGCGCTTCCCGGCGGTCGTCGGTGCGGTTGCCACCTGGCGCCTCCTGCCTTCCGTCCCTGGGGGGAGCGCGCCGCGCTACGCCTGGCGGCGGGCGGCGATCGCCTCGTACACCATGCCGACGAGCAGGTCGTCGGCGTCCCGGCGCCCGAACTCGGCGGCGGCGCGGGACATCTCGTACAACCGGTGCGGATCGGCCAGTACGGGCAGGACGTTGCCCTGCACCCACTGCGGCGTCAGCTCCGCGTCGTCGACGAGGAGCCCGCCGCCGGCCTTGACCACCGGCTGGGCGTTGAGCCGCTGTTCGCCGTTGCCGATGGGCAGCGGGACGTACGCGGCGGGCAGTCCGACGGCGGAGAGCTCGGCGACGGTCATCGCGCCCGCGCGGCAGAGCATCATGTCGGCCGCGGCGTACGCGAGATCCATCCGGTCCACGTACGGTACCGGCACGTACGGCGGCATACCGGGCATGTTGTCGACGCGCGGCATTTCGTTCTTCGGGCCGACCGCGTGCAGGATCTGGATGCCGGAGCGCTGAAGCACCGGGGCGACCTGCTGGATCACCTCGTTGAGCCGCCGGGCGCCCTGCGAACCGCCGGAGACCAGCAGCGTCGGCAGGTTCGGGTCGAGGCCGAAGGCGGCGCGCGCCTCGGGCCGCACCCGCGCCCGGTCGAGGGTCGCGATGGTGTGCCGCAGCGGGATGCCGATGTAACGGGCGTTGCGGAGCTTGCTGTCCGGAGTGGCGACGGCGACCCCGGCCGCGTACCGCGAACCGATCTTGTTGGCCAGGCCCGGCCGGGCATTGGCCTCGTGGACCACGATCGGCACGCCGAGCCGCTTGGCCGCGAGGTAGCCGGGCAGCGCCACGTAGCCGCCGAAGCCGACCACGCAGTCCGCCCCGGTGCGCTCCAGGACCTGCTCGGCGGCCTTGATCGTGCCGCGCAGCCGTCCGGGGACGGTGATCAGCTCGGGGGTGGGCTTGCGGGGCAGCGGCACGGCGGGGATGAGCGCCAGCTCGTAGCCCCGCTCGGGCACGAGCCGGGTCTCCAGACCCTTCTCCGTGCCGAGCGCCGTGATCCCCACGCTGGGGTCCTGCCTCCGCAGGGCGTCCGCGAGGGCGAGCGCGGGCTCGATGTGGCCGGCGGTCCCCCCACCGGCGAGTACGACATGCACCGAAATTCACCGCTCTCCGGACGGGCGCTTCTTCACGCGCCGTCGCATCGACTTCCATCTCTTCCCGACCCGCTTGCCCCAGCCGGGGCGGCGCATGGCCAGGGCCGCTTTCGCGGCGGGTTCCTGTCGCGCGAAGGCGATGAGGAGCCCGACGGCGAACATGGTCGGCAGCAGGGCCGACCCTCCGTAGGAGAACAGCGGGAGCGGGACACCGGCGATCGGCAGCAGGCCGAGCACCGCACCGATGTTGATCACGGCCTGCGCCGTGATCCAGGTGGTCACACCTCCCGCGGCGAACCTCACGAAGGGGTCCTCCGTGCCTCCGGCCACGCGGATACCCGCATAGCCTAGAGCCGCGAACAGGGCGAGTACCGACAGCGTCCCCGCGAGGCCCAGTTCCTCACCGGTGACCGCGAAGATGAAGTCGGTGTGCGCCTCGGGCAGTTGGCCCCACTTCTCCACGCTCGCACCGAGCCCGGAACCGAACCAGCCGCCCGACGCCAGAGCATAGATTCCGTGCGCGGCCTGGAGGCAGGGGGCTCCCTCGCCGCCCGGATCGGTCGCTCCGACGCACTCGAAGCGCTTCATCCGGTTGTCGCTCGTCTTGATGAGGAGCACGCCGATCGCGCCGGCGACCCCGAGCACCCCGACGAAGAGCCGGGTGGGCGCCCCGGCCGTCCAGAGCAGGCCGAAGAGGATCGCGGCGAGGATGATCGAGGTGCCCATGTCGCCGCCGAGCATGATCAGGCCGAGCAGCATGAAGGCGACCGGGACCAGCGGCACCAGCATGTGCTTCCACTGGGTCAGGAGCCGCGTGTCCTGTTTGCGGGCGAGCAGGTCGGCCCCCCACAGGATCAGCGCCAGCTTGCCGAACTCGCTGGGCTGGAGCTGGAAGGGGCCGCCGAGGGAGATCCAGTTCTGGTTGCCGTTGACCGCGTGCCCTATCCCGGGGATCTGGACCAGGACCATCAGGAAGACCGCGCCGACCAGCAGCGGGTAGGCGAGCGCCCGGTGCAGCTTCACCGGCATCCGGGAGGCGACGAACAGCAGCCCCGTGCCGAGGAGCGCGGCGAAGAACTGCTTCCGGAAGAAGTAGGAGGGCACGAGCTCGTAGGTGAGCGCGGTGATCATCGAGGCGGAGTAGACCATCACGAGCCCGAGCGCGGTGATGAGCATCCCCGCGCCGATGATCACGTAGTACGCCGTGAGGGGGCGGTCCCAGGCCTTCCTGGCCCGCTCGTACAGTCCCCGCACTCCTCCGCCGCGCGTCCGCCCCGGGGTCGCGGGAGCCCGCCCCCCGCCGCGTGCGGCGGAGGGCCGGCGCGTCCCGGCGATCTTGCTCGGCATGGTCGCTGTCCCCTCCGGTCGTGTCCGGTGCTGCCGGACCCTCCCACTGGTCGGGTCAGGCGTCCCCGGTGGCGGCGAGGGCGCGGACCGCGTCCGCGAAGGCCTCGCCGCGCTCGTTGTAGTTGGTGAACATGTCCATCGAGGCGCAGGCCGGGGCGAGCAGGACCGTGTCTCCCGGGCGGGCGAGCCGGGCCGCCTCGCGGACCGCCTCGGACATCGCCCCAGTGTCGGTCCGGTCGAGGTCGACCACCGGGACCTCCGGGGCGTGTCGCGCCAGGGCTTCGCGGATCAGGGCCCGGTCGGCGCCGATCAGGACGGCTCCGCGCAGCCGCTTCGCGGACTTCCGCACCAGCTCGTCGAAGGTGGTGCCCTTGGCCAGACCGCCGGCGATCCAGACGATCGGCTCGTAGGCCGCCAACGAGGCTTCCGCGGCGTGGGTGTTGGTGGCCTTGGAGTCGTCGACGTACGTGACCCCCCCGACCTCCTCGACCGGTTCGATGCGGTGCGGGTCGGGCCGGAAGGCCCTGAGGCCGTCCCGTACGGCCCTGGCGTCGACGCCGAAGGCGCGGGCCAGGGCGGCGGCCGCGAGGGCGTTGGCGATGTTGTGCGGGGCCGGGGGCCGCACGTCGGCGACCTCGGCCAGCTCCTGGGCGTTCTTCTGCCGGTTCTCCACGAAGGCCCGGTCGACGAGGATGCCCTCGACCACGCCCAGTTCGGAGGGGCCGGGGGTGCCGAGGGTGAAGCCGATCGCCCGGCAGCCCTCCTCGACGTCGGCCTCGCGGACCAGGTCCTCGGTCGCGCCGTCGGCGGCGTTGTAGACGCAGGCGACCCGGTTGCCCTCGTAGATCCGGCCCTTGTCGGCGGCGTACGCCTCCATGGAGCCGTGCCAGTCGAGGTGGTCGGGCGCCAGGTTGAGCACGGCGGCCGAGTGGACGCGGACCGAGGGCGCCCAGTGCAGCTGGTAGCTGGAGAGTTCGACGGCGAGCACGTCGTACTCCTCCTCGCCGAGGACGGCGTCGAGGAGCGAGACGCCGATGTTGCCGACGGCGGCGGTCCGCAGACCGGCCGCCTCCAGGATGGAGGCGAGCATCCGCACGGTCGTGGTCTTGCCGTTGGTGCCGGTGACCGCGAGCCAGGGGGCCGCCCCGGGACCCCGGAGCCGCCAGGCGAGTTCGACGTCGCCCCAGATCTCGACGCCCGCCCCGGCGGCGGCCGCGAAGAGCGGCTTGTCGGGCCGCCAGCCGGGCGCGGTGACGATCAGTTCGGTGCCGGACGGCAGGGAGTCGCCGTCGCCGAGCCGGACGGTGATCCCCTCCGCCTCCAGCGCGGCGGCCTGCGCCCGGGAGCGCTCGTCGTCGCCGTCGTTGACGACGGTCACCCGCGCGCCGAGCCCGTGCAGGGCGCGGGCGGCCGGGACGCCGGAGACGCCGAGTCCCGCGACGGTGACCTTCTTGCCGTTCCAGTCGAGCCGTTCTGTCACTTCGCCGATGCCCATCCCGCGTAGAAGAGGCCCAGGCCCACGATCACGCACATGCCCTGGATGATCCAGAACCGGACGACGACCAGGACCTCGGACCACCCCTTGAGTTCGAAGTGGTGCTGGAGGGGGGCCATCCGGAAGACGCGCTTGCCGGTCATCTTGAACGAGCCGACCTGGATGACCACGGACATCGTGATCAGCACGAACAGGCCGCCGAGCAGGGCCAGCAGGAGCTCCGTGCGGGAGCAGATGGCGAGACCGGCGAGGGCGCCGCCGAGGGCGAGCGAGCCGGTGTCGCCCATGAAGATCTTGGCGGGCGAGGTGTTCCACCAGAGGAAGCCGAAACAGGCTCCCATGAGGGCGGAGGCCACGACTGCGAGGTCGAGCGGGTCACGGACCTCGAAGCAGGCGTTCGGGTTGGTGAGGGTCAGCGCGTTGGCGCAGGACTCCTGGAACTGCCAGAGCCCGATGAAGGTGTACGCGCCGAAGACCATCACCGAGGCGCCGGTGGCCAGGCCGTCCAGACCGTCCGTCAGGTTCACGCCGTTGGACATGGCCAGGATCATGAAGAGCGCCCAGACCACGAAGAGCACCGGGCCGATGTACCAGCCGAAGTCCGTGATGAAGGAGAGCTTGGTGGAGGCCGGGGTGAGGCCGCGCGAGTCGGAGAACTGGAGCGCGAGCACCGCGAAGGCGATGCCCACGATCAGCTGGCCGGCCATCTTCGCCTTGGCCCGCAGGCCGAGCGACCGCTGCTTGACGATCTTGATGTAGTCGTCGAGGAAGCCGACCAGGCCCATGCCGGCCATCAGGAAGAGGACCAGCACGCCGGAGTAGGAGAGCGGTTCGCCCGTGATGACCTTGGCCAGGGCGTACGCGATGAGCGTGGCCAGGATGAAGGAGATGCCGCCCATGGTGGGCGTGCCCTTCTTCCCGGCGTGGCCGCGGGGGCCGTCGTCGCGGATGAACTGCCCGTACCCCTTGCGCGCGAGGAGCTTGATGAGCAGCGGGGTGCCGATCAGGGTCAGGAAGAGCCCGATGGCCCCCGCGAAGAGGATCTGCCTCATCGGCCGGTGACCTCGCCCTCGGTGTCGAGGAGGGCCGTGGCGACCTGTTCGAGACCGACCGACCTGGACGCCTTCACAAGGACGACGTCCCCCGGGCGCAGCTCACTGCGCAACAGGTCGACCGCCGCCTGTGCGTCGGACACGTGCACCGACTCCTCACCCCACGAACCCTCGTTATATGCGCCCAGTTGCAGCCAGGACGCTTCCCTGTCCCCGACCGCCACGAGCTTGCTGACGTTGAGCCGGACGGCGAGCCGTCCGACCGCGTCGTGCTCGGCGAGCGATGCGTCACCGAGCTCGGCCATCTTGCCGAGCACCGCCCACGTACGGCCCCCGCGGGCCTGTGCGGCCCTGCCCATGGCCGCGAGCGCGCGCAGGGCGGCTCGCATGGACTCGGGATTCGCGTTGTAGGCGTCGTTGACGATCGTCACGCCGTCCGGACGCTCGGTGACCTCCATGCGCCAGCGCGACAGGGAGCCGGCCTCGGAGAGCGCGGTGGCGATCTCCTCGGCAGGCATGCCCAGCTCGTGCGCGACGGCGGCCGCGGCGAGCGCGTTCGACACGTGGTGCTCACCGTACAGGCGCAAGGTCACGTCGCTGCACCCGGTGGGTGTGTGAAGCCGGAAAGAGGGCGTCCCGGCCTCCGTGAGGTGGACGTTCTCGGCACGTACGGCCGCTTCGTCCGCTTCGCCGAAGAGGACCACCCGGGCCTTGGTGCGGTCCGCCATGGCGCGGACGAGGGGGTCGTCGGCGTTGAGGACCGCCACTCCCCCCTCCGCCTCGGCGGGCAGCGCCTCGACCAGTTCGCCCTTGGCCACGGCGATCTGCTCCCGGCCGCCGAACTCGCCGATGTGCGCGGAGCCGACGTTGAGAACGAGGCCGATGCGGGGCGGGGTGAGGCCGGTGAGGTAGCGGATGTGGCCGATGCCGCGGGCGCCCATCTCCAGGACCAGGTGCCGGGTCTCCTCGGTCGCGCGGAGCGCCGTGAGCGGCAGGCCGATCTCGTTGTTGAGCGAGCCGGGCGTCCACACGGTGGGGGCGTGCCGGCCGAGGACCTGGGCGATCAGGTCCTTGGTGGAGGTCTTGCCCGCCGAGCCGGTGAGGGCGACGACATCGGTGCCGAGCCGTTCGACGACGGCGCGGGCGAGGGCCCCGAGGGCGGTCTGGACGTCGTCCACGACGATCGCGGGCACGCCGACGGGGCGGGTGACGAGCACGGCCGTCGCACCCGCCTCGACGGCGCGTGCCGCGTAGTCGTGGCCGTCGGCGCGCTCGCCGGCGAAGGCCGCGAAGAGGCTGCCGGGCCGCACCTCGCGGGAGTCGATGACGACGGGCCCGGTGATCCGGGCGTCGGCGTCCGGTATGTCGTGCGTCTGCCCGCCGACGATTCCGGCGATCTCGGCGAGGGAGAGGGCGATCACTGCTTCATCCCTGACTGTTCTGGTGAGTGGCTTCGGCGCTGCTGTCCGACGGGGTGGCCGGGACGTTCCGTTCGAGGATCGCGGCGCGCAGGACCTCGCGGTCGTCGAAGGGGCGGACGGTCCCGGCGGTCTCCTGGCCCTGTTCGTGGCCCTTGCCCGCGACCAGGACGGTGTCGCCCGGCCGGGCGCGGGCGACGGCCGCGGCGATCGCGGCGGCGCGGTCGGCGAGGACGAGGACCTCGCCGCGCTCCGCGGCGGGGACCTCCGCGGCCCCCGCGAGCATGGCGGTGAGGATGGCCAGGGGGTCCTCGGAACGGGGGTTGTCCGAGGTGAGGACGGCGGTGTCGGCGAGGCGGGCCGCCGCGGCGCCCATCGGGCCGCGTTTGGTGGTGTCGCGGTCGCCTCCGCAGCCGATGACCACGTGCAGCCGGCCCTCGGTGACCTCGCGCAGGGAGCGCAGCACCGATTCGACGGCGTCCGTCTTGTGCGCGTAGTCGACGACCGCGAGGTACGGCTGGCCGGCGTCGACGCGCTCCAGGCGGCCCGGTACGCCGGGGACGGCGGCGACGCCCTCGGCGGCGGCCTTCGGGTCGAGGCCGGCGACGGCGAGGGTGGCGATCGCGGCGAGGGTGTTGGCGACGTTGAACGGGCCGGGCAGCGGGGCGGTGGCGGGAATCCGCTCGCCCCCGGGGCCGACGGCCGTGAACGTGGAGCCGTGGGAGCCCAGGACGAGGTCCTCGGCGCGCCAGTCGGCGTCGGGACGGCCCTCGGCGGAGAAGGTGACGACCGGGACGCCGGCCTCCCCGGCGAGCCTGCGGCCGTACGCGTCGTCCAGGTTGACCACGCCCAGGCGGCTGCGGACGGGCGTGAAGAGCCCGGCCTTGGCCCGGTAGTAGTCCTCCATGCCGGAGTGGAACTCCATGTGCTCCGGGCTGAGGTTGTTGAAGACGGCGACGTCGAAGACGCAGCCGTCGACCCGGCCGAGCACGAGGGCGTGGCTGGAGACCTCCATGGCGACGGCCTCCACGTCCCGTTCGCGCATGACGGCGAAGAGGGCCTGGAGGTCGGTGGCCTCGGGGGTGGTGCGCTCGGACTTGACGCGCTCGTCGCCGATCCGCATCTCGACGGTGCCGACGAGGCCGGTCCGGCGTCCGGCGCCGCGCAGTCCCCCCTCCACCAGGTAGGCGGTGGTGGTCTTGCCGGAGGTGCCGGTGATGCCGATCTTCAGGAGGCCGGTGCCCGGCCGTCCGTAGATCTCGGCGGCGAGTTCGCCCATCCGGCCGCGCGGGTCCCCGACGACCAGGACCGGCAGGCCGGTCGCGGCGGCGCGGGCGGCGCCCGCCGGGTCGGTGAGGATCGCGGCGGCGCCGAGTCCGGCGGCCTGGGCGACGAAGTCGGCGCCGTGGGCGCGGGCGCCGGGCAGGGCCGCGTACACGTCCCCGGGGCGCACGGCCCGGGAGTCGTGCGTGATGCCCGTGACCTCGGCGGTCCCGGAGGCGTCGGCGCTCCCGGAGACGTCGGTCCCGAGCAGCGCGGCGAGGTCGCCCAGGGGTGTCGGGCGGACCCGCTCCGGCCGTGGCGGGGTGGTTCGGTACTGATCAGCGTGTGGCACGGCGGTGAGCGTACCGGGCGCACCCTGTGGGGGGCCAAAAGAGCCCGGGGTCTCGCCGGAGTTCGATTTCCGGTTCCCGGAATGGGGGGTGATCGTTGTCACTGGTGCTCCCGGAGTGTCACGGGGTGGGGTCGAAGGTGACCGGCAGGCGGGCGGGTTCGTCGCCGGTGGGGGCGACGTGGAGGGTCTTGAGGGAGAACTCCATGACCTTCTTGTAGACGGGGCCGCAGATCTGGCCGCCGAAGTGGCTGCCCCGGGTGGGGTTCTGGATGGCGCAGTAGACGGTGATCCGCGGTTTGTCGGCGGGGGCGAAGCCGGCGAAGGAGGCGGTGTAGCCCTTGTACCGGCCGAGTTCGGGGTCGACCCGGTTGGCGGTGCCGGTCTTGCCCGCGACGCGGTAGCCGGGGATGGCGGCCTTGGTGCCGGTGCCCTCCCGGTCCTCGACGACGGACTCCAGCATGGTGGCGAGGGTCTTGGCGGTCTTCTCGCTGACGACCCGTGACTTCTCCGGTTCGGCCGCCCGCGCGAAGCGCCCGTCGGGTCCCCTGGTGCCGCGGACGAGCGTCGGGGCGACCCGTACGCCTCCGTTGGCGATGGTGGAGTACACGGAGGCGGCCTGGACGGCGTTGACGGAGAGGCCCTGGCCGAAGGGGATCGTGTACTGCTGCGAGGTCGACCAGTCCTGGGGCTTGGCGAGGATGCCGGAGGTCTCCCCCGGATAGCCGAGGCCGGTGGGGCTGCCGATGCCGAACTTGCGCAGGTAGGAGTGGAGGACCTTGTTGGACTCGGCCTGGGTGGGGCCGAGCCGGCCGGTGGCGAGGATGGTGCCGATGTTGCTGGACTTGGCGAGGACCCCGTTGAGGGTCAGGTACCAGGTCTCGTGGTCGACGTCGTCCTTGAAGAGCCGGTCGCCGCGGTGGAGCCGGTTGGGGACGATGACGTGGGTGTCGGGGGCCGCCTTGCCCTCCTCCAGGACGGCGGCCATGGACATGACCTTGCTGGTGGAGCCGGGTTCGTAGGCGTCCTGGAGGGCGGCGTTGCCCATGGCGGCGGAGTTGGCGGCGGAGAGGTCGTTGGGGTCGAAGCCGGGGGCGTTGGCCAGGGCGAGGATCTCGCCGGTCGCGGTGTCCTGCACGACGACGTAGCCGCGGTCGGCCGCGGACTTCCCCACCTGTTCGGTGATGGCCTGCTGGGCGGCCCACTGGATGTCCCGGTCGATGGTCAGCTCGATGTCGGAGCCGGGGACGGCGGGGGTGCCCCGGGAGCCCGCGGTGGGCACCTGGCGGCCGCCGGACTGGGTGAAGCGGATCGTGCCGTCCTTCCCCGCCAGCTCCGGGTCGAGCATGGACTCCACGCCGCCGGCGCCCCGGCCCTCGGCGTTGACGTATCCCAGTATCCCGGCGGCGAGTTCGCCGTTCGGGTAGACACGCTTGCTGCTGGGCTCGCTGAGGACGCCGCCGAGGAGGTTGACGCCGTTGCCGCCGGCGGAGGGCTGGGCCTTCTGGGCGTAGAACCTCTTGAGGTCCTTGATCTGGTTCCAGACCTGCGGGGTCTGCTTGCGGGCGAGCAGGGTGTAGCGGGACTTCGGGGTGCGGAGCTTCTTCGCCAGTTCGGCGGGCCGCTTGCCGAGGATCGGGGCGAGGAGGGCGGCCGCCCGCTCGGGGGCGTCCGCGACCTTGCTCTCCTCGCGGGTGAAGAGCTTGGGGTCGGCGGTGATGTCGTACGCGTCGACGCTGGCGGCGAGGGCGATGCCGTTGCGGTCGGTGATCTCGCCCCGCTCGGCGGAGAGCGTGTACTCCTGGAAGCGGTACCTGTCGGCCTTGGCGGCGTACGCGCCGGCGTCGACGGCCTGGACCTGGAGCAGCCGGACGACGAAGACCAGCATGACCAGGGTCAGGCCCAGGGAGACCAGGCGCAGCCGGGGCCGGGGGTTGCCGAGCCGGATGGTGCGGGGCCGCCGGGCCGGGGGCCGGGGCGCGGTCCGCCCGGCGGCCGGGCGGGGTGCGGGACGGGGCGCGCGGGGCCCGCCGGGGGCCGCGGCGGTGCGGGGGCGGGCGGGCCGGGCGGGACCGGGGACGCGGCGGCGCGTGGGCTCCTTGGGGGGCACTGCTCGGTCACCTGCCGGAGGTCGTCGGAGCGGTTGCGGGCGCGGTCGCCGTCGCCGGGGCGGCGGGGGAACCGGCGGTGGGCGGGACCGTCGGGGCGGGAGCCGGCGAGGGGGCGGCGGAGGGCTCGCCGAGCACCTTGCCGTCCGGGCCGAGGAAGGCGGGGCTGCCGCCCGGGACCATGCCGAGTTCGCGGGCGCGCCGTTCCAGGGCGTCGGGGGCGGCGTAGTCGTCGACGTCCCGCTGGAGGGCCTGTTCCTCGTCGGTCAGTTCGGTGGTCTCGTTCTTCAGCTCGTTCAGCCGGAAGGAGCCCTGGTTGAGCGCCGAGTTCAGCAGGAGCAGGCTGATCAGGCCGCCGCCGAGCAGCACCACGACGAGCAGGACGAAGGGGGTGCGGGCGGCCGTGCCGGGCTCCGACGGCATGAGCCGTCCGAGCCGCTCGGCCCGCCCTTTGAGCGGCCCCTTCGCCGTGCTCACGGCACGTCTTTCCGGATGCGTTCGGCGCCCCGCAGCCGGGCCGGGGCGGCGCGCCGGTTCTCGGCGACCTCCTCCTCGGTGGGCAGCTCGGCGCCGCGGGTGAGCAGCTTCAGGCGGGGCTGGTACTTCTCGGGGACGACCGGCAGGCCCGGCGGGGCGGTGGTCGCCGCCCCGGCCGCGAAGACCTGCTTGACGATGCGGTCCTCCAGGGACTGGTACGAGAGGACGGCGATCCGGCCGCCGAGGGCGAGGGCCCCCACGGCCGCCGGGATCGCCCGCTCGACGCTCTCCAGCTCGTGGTTGACCTCGATGCGCAGGGCCTGGAAGGTGCGCTTGGCCGGGTTGCCGCCGGTGCGCTTGGCGGCCTGGGGCAGGGCGTCGCGGATGAGTTCGACCAGCCGGGCGCTGGTGGTGAAGGGTTCCCGCTCGCGCTCGCGCACGATCGCGGAGACGATCCGCTTGGCCTGCTTCTCCTCGCCGTACGCGCGCAGGATGCGGACCAGCTCGCCGGGCGGGTAGGTGTTGAGGACCTCGGCCGCGCCGATGCCGGTCGACTGGTCCATGCGCATGTCGAGCGGGGCGTCCTGGGCGTAGGCGAAGCCCCGGTCGGCCTCGTCGAGCTGCATGGAGGAGACGCCCAGGTCGAACAGGACGCCGTCCACCTCGGCGATGCCGAGCCGGTCGAGGACCTCGGGCAGTTCGTCGTACACCGCGTGGACGAGGGTGGCGCGGTCCCCGTGGGGGGCGAGCCGTTCGCCGGAGAGCCGCAGGGCCTCCTTGTCCCGGTCGAGGGCGACGAGCCGCACCTCGGGGAACCGTTCCAGGAGGGCCTCGCTGTGGCCGCCGAGTCCCAGGGTGCAGTCGACGGCGACCGCGCCGGGGCGTTCCAGGGCGGGGGCCAACATGTCCAGGCACCGCTGGAGCATCACCGGGACGTGTCGGTCGTTGCTCAACGCACCTTCTCGGGTCGGGCACGGGGCACGTACCGCCGGGTCCCCGCCCGCTCGCCGCCGGGGCGCCCCGGCTGAAGGGGAGGGTCGCCCGGCGCCGGAAGGGCGCGTCGGCCGACCGGCGAGCGGGAGGAGGCCGAGCCGTAGGTACCGCCGCACACACGGGGGAGAAACGGCGGAAACCGCTCGTCTTCTCCGTGAACTTCGCGTCACTTTAGTCCACCGGACCCGCCGGTCAATCAACCGGCTGGCGCGTCGCACGGCTCCGGCGCCCCGGAGGGACATTCCGGACGGGTCACCCGTTCGGGACGCGCCCCTCACCCCTGTGGATTACCTCACAACAAGGTTCATTGACGTTCTTTGTCCCTTCTCACAACGCGCCGCGGCGCCCTCCGGCCGATAACGTCTGAACCATGTCGACCTCCGCACACACTTCCGCCGACGCCGTACGGACCGACTCCACGGTCACCGACCGTCTCGTCGAGGCGAACGAACGCTACGCCGCCGACTTCACCGACCCCGGAATGGACGCGCGCCCCGTGCTGGGCGTCGCCGTCGTCGCCTGCATGGACGCCCGTCTCGACCTGCACGCGGCCCTCGGTCTCGAACTCGGCGACTGCCACACCATCCGCAACGCGGGCGGCGTGGTCACCGACGACGTGATCCGCTCGCTCACCATCAGCCAGCGCGCCCTGAAGACGCGCAGCGTGGTCCTGATCCACCACACCAACTGCGGCCTGGAGTCCCTGACCGAGGAGTTCCGGCACGACCTGGAGATGGAGGTCGGCCAGCGGCCGGCCTGGGCGGTCGAGGCCTTCCGCGACGTGGACCAGGACGTCCGGCAGTCGATGCAGCGGGTGCGGACCTCCCCCTTCCTGCTCCACACCGACGACGTGCGGGGCTTCGTCTTCGACGTGACGACGGGCCTGCTGCGCGAGATCGACCCGTCGGACACCCCCTCCGCCGACCAGGTTTAACGGTCGAAACCCCGGCATATCCTCCGCACTTGCCGGCAGCCGAGTGACACGACCCGGCCGGGCCCGTGAGAATGCCCGGGTGGACGCCCCCCGAAGATCCCTCCGGGGGCAGGTGTCCGTGTGTTCCGGAAGGCCGAGGAGGGCCGGGTGACGACCTATGACGATCGAGCGAGCCTCACTGATCTGACCACCACCGCGGAGCGGGTCCGCAGGTCGGTGGAGAGCGTGATCGAGGGCAAGCCCGAGGTCGTACGGCTTTCGCTGACCGTGCTGCTCGCCGAGGGACACCTCCTGATCGAGGATGTCCCCGGCGTCGGCAAGACCATGCTGGCCAAGACGCTGGCCCGGTCCATCGACTGCTCGGTGCGCCGCATCCAGTTCACCCCCGACCTGCTGCCCTCGGACGTCACGGGCGTGTCGGTCTTCGACCAGCAGCGGCGGGAGTTCGAGTTCAAGCCCGGCGCGATCTTCGCCCAGATCGTGATCGGCGACGAGATCAACCGCGCCTCGCCGAAGACCCAGTCCGCGCTCCTGGAGTCCATGGAGGAGCGGCAGGTCACCATCGACGGCCGGACGTACGAGCTGCCCAGCCCGTTCATGGTCGTCGCCACCCAGAACCCGGTCGAGATGGAGGGCACCTACCCGCTGCCCGAAGCCCAGCGCGACCGCTTCATGGCCCGGGTCTCCATCGGCTACCCGAGCGCCGAGGCCGAGTTCCGGATGCTCGACGCGCACGGTTCGGTCTCCCCCCTGGACGACCTGCGGCCGGTGGCCCACGCCCACGACGTGCTCAAGCTGATCGAGGCGGTGCGCGCGGTGCACGTCGCCGACGCCGTGCGCCGGTACGCGGTCGACCTCGTCGCCGCCACCCGCGCCCACCCCGACCTGCGGCTCGGCGCCTCCCCCCGGGCCACCCTCCACCTGCTGCGGGCCGCCCGGGCCTCCGCCGCGCTCGACGGGCGCGAGTACGTCCTGCCGGACGACCTCCAGGCCCTCGCCGCGCCCGTCCTCGCCCACCGGCTGCTGCCGACGGCGCAGGCCCGGCTGAACCGCCGGACCGCCGAGCAGGTCGTCCACGACATCCTCCAGCGCACGCCCGTCCCGGCCTCGGCCCCGCCCGCCGTCCCGCTCCACGACCGGCAGCGGCCCGGCACCCGGCCGCTGTGATGACGGACGCCGCCGCGCCGGACGCGCGGCGGGACGAGGACGACCGGGGCGGGCTGCGGGTCTCCCTCGGCGGCCTCACCACCCGGGGCCGGTCCTTCCTCGCCGCCGGGGTGGCCGCCGCCGTCTGCGCGTACGTGCTCGGCCAGGCCGACCTGCTGCGCGTCGGGCTGCTGCTCGCCGTCCTGCCGCTGCTCTGCGTCCTCGTGCTGCACCGCACCCGGTACCGGGTCGCGACCTCGCGCCTGCTCACGCCCCAGCGGGTGGAGGCGGGCGCCGAGGCCCGGGTCCGGCTGCGGATGGAGAACGTCTCCCGGCTCCCCACCGGTCTGCTCATGCTCCAGGACCACGTGCCCTACATGCTGGGGTCCCGCCCCCGTTTCGTCCTCGACCGGGTCGAGGCGGGCGGGCGGCGCGAGGTGTCCTACCGGGTCCGCTCCGACCTGCGCGGCCGCTTCCCGCTCGGACCGCTCCAGCTGCGGCTGGGCGATCCGTTCGGGCTGTGCGAGCTGACCCGCTCCTTCAGCTCGTACGACACCCTCACCGTCGTGCCCAGGACCGAGGCCCTGCCGCCGGTCGCGCTCTTCGGCCAGGCCGGCGGGTACGGCGACGGGCAGCAGCGCTCGCTCGCCCTCGCGGGCGACGACGACGTCATCCCCCGCGCCTACCGCCACGGCGACGACCTGCGCCGGGTGCACTGGCGCTCCACCGCCCGCTACGGCGAACTGATGGTCCGCCGCGAGGAGCAGCCGCAGCGCGCCCGCTGCACCGTCCTGCTCGACACCCGCGAGGTCGCCCACCAGGGCGCGGGCCCCGAATCCGCCTTCGAATGGGCCGTCTCCGGCGCCGCCTCCGCGCTCGTCCACATGCTGGAGCGCGGCTACGCGGTCCGGCTCCTCACGGACACCGGCAGCGCGATCCCCGGGGACGGCTCCGAGGGCTTCGGCGGCCCGGCGCAGGACCCGGCGGACTCGGCCGGACTGATGATGGACACCCTCGCGGTGATCGACCACTCCGAGGGGGCCGGCCTCTCGCGCGCCTCCGACGTGGTGCGGGCCGGCGGCGACGGGCTGCTCGTGGCCTTCCTCGGCGATCTCGACGAGGAGCAGGCCGCCCTGGTCGGCCGGATGCGCGAGCGCACCGGCGCGGCCGTCGCCTTCCTCCTGGACTCCGGCGCCTGGCTCACCGGCGATTCCGTCTCCGGCGCGGTCGGGGACCGGGTGCGGCAGCTCCGCGAGGCGGGCTGGACGGCGCTGGCCGTACCGCCCGGCGCCCGGCTCGCCGATCTGTGGCGGCAGGCGGCCGGGGACCGCGCGGAGACCGCCGCCGACACCCCTTACGGAGGATGGTCATGAGCGGGCTCGCACGGCTGACGCTGGCCTCCTGGGCCGCCACCCTGATGGCGGCCGGGGCCCTGCTCCCGCTGGTCAGGCCGGCGACCTGGATCTTCACGGCGGCCTTCGTGCTCGCCCTGGTGAGCGGGACGGGCACGCTGGTCCGGCGGGTGCCGTCGGCCCGGTGGACGGTCCTGGCCGCCCAGGCCGCCGTCGCGCTGCTCGCGCTGACCGCGATCTTCGCACGCGAGCGGGCGGTGCTCGGGCTGCTCCCCGGACCGGGGGCGTTCGCGCACGCCGCCGGACTGTTGCGGGCGGGCGCCGAGGACGTCGGCCAGTACGCCGTCCCCGCGCCGGACACCGAGGGCATCCGGCTCATGCTGGTCGGCGGGGTGGTGGTGATCGGGTTCCTGGTGGACGCCCTCGCGGTCACCTTCCGCAGGGCGGCGCCGGCCGGTCTACCGCTGCTCGCCCTGTACTCGGTGGCGGCCGGCCTCTCCGGCGGCGGCGCGGGATGGCTCTGGTTCCTCCTCGCGGCCACCGGCTACCTGCTGCTCCTCCTCTCGGAGGGCCGCGACCGGCTCTCCCAGTGGGGGCGGGTCTTCGGCGGCGTCCGGCGTTCCGGCCGTCCCGGTTCGCCCGTCGGCGACGGCCCGTCCTTCGCCCCGACCCGGACCGGCCGCCGGATCGGCGCCGTGGCCATGGGCGTCGCGCTGGTGGTGCCGTTCGTGCTGCCCGGTCTGGACGGCGGCCTCCTCGGGGGTGCCGGCGACGGCGAGGGGACCGGAGGCGCCGGAAGGGGCGGCACGATCTCCGCCGTCAACCCGCTGGTCTCCCTCCAGGACGACCTGCGCCAGCAGGAGGACCGGGAGGTCCTGCGCTACCGGACCAACGCCCCCGACAACAGCGGCATGTACCTGCGGCTCGTCGCGCTCGACCGGTTCGACGGCGTCTCGTGGAAGTCCTCGGTCCGCCCGATCGAGGACGTGCCCGAGCGGCTGCCGTGGCCGGAGGGGCTCTCCCAGGGCGTCCGGGTCACCGAGGTGACCACCAACTTCGTCGCCTCCGACGCGTACGAGCAGAAGTGGTTGCCGATGCCGTACCCGGCCGCCCGGGTCGACATCGACGGGCGCTGGCGCTACGAACCGGCCGGCCGGATGCTGGTCGGCGACGACAAGCAGACCACCCGGGGCGCCCGCTACCAGGTCACCAGCCTGGAGACGGAACCGACGGCGGAGCAGCTCGCCGCCGCCGGGGCCGCCCCGGAGAAGCTGCGCCGCGAGTACACCGGGGTGCCCGCGTCGCTGCCGCCCGACGTGCGGGCGACGGCCCTGAGCGTCACCCGGGGCGCGCGCAACGACTACGAGCGGGCCGTACGGCTCCAGGACTGGTTCGCGCGGGACGGCGGCTTCCGCTACGACGTCGACGTGGAGTCCGGCACCGGGGTGCGGGCGGTCTCCCGCTTCCTGAAGGACAAGCAGGGCTTCTGCGTCCACTTCTCCTTCTCGATGGCGGCGATGGCCCGGTCGCTCGGCATCCCGGCCCGGGTGGCCGTGGGCTTCATGCCGGGCACGACCCAGACCGACGGATCGGTGTCGGTCGGCATCCGGGACGCGCACGCGTGGCCCGAGCTGTACTTCGAGGGAGCGGGCTGGACGCGGTTCGAACCGACCCCGTCCCGGGGCTCCACCCCCTCGTACGCCCGGGAGACCACGTCCACGGGCACCGCCACCGGGCCCGCGCAGCCCCGGCCGGCCGCGTCGGAGGCGCCGTCGGCCGCGCCGAGCGCGTCGGAGAGCTGCACGCCGCAGATGCGGCGGCTCGGCGACTGCGGCGCGAAGGCGGTGGCGGCCGGGGCGTCCTCGGGCGGCTCCGGGCCGGACCCGCTGACGGT
Source organism: Streptomyces sp. NPDC014907 (assembly GCF_055562975.1). NCBI lineage: Bacteria > Bacillati > Actinomycetota > Actinomycetes > Kitasatosporales > Streptomycetaceae > Streptomyces > Streptomyces sp. NPDC014907. The sequence continues at coordinate 33,042 of NZ_JBVHEG010000002.1, forward strand.
GGTGCTGCTGTCCCTGGCCGCGCTGCTGCTCCTCGTCCTGCCGTCGCTGCCGCTGCTCTGGCGGTCCCGGGTCCGTGCCCGGCGGCTCGGCTCCGCCGGGACGCGCGGCGCCGGGGAGACCGCGGCGCGGACGCTCGCGGTCTGGCGGGAGATCAACGACACCGCCTGGGACTACGGGATCGAACCGGACGGGTCGCGGACGCCACGGCGGACGGCGGAACGGATCGTGCGCCTGGGCGGGCTGCGGGACGAGGCCGCGGACGCGGTGCGCCGGGTGGCGGGGGCGGTGGAGGAGGCGCTGTACGCGCCCCGGCCGCGGCCGGCCGCGGGCCTGGCCGAGGACGCGGCCCGGGTCCGGGCGGGCTTCCACGCGGGGGCGAACCGCCGCACCCGCCTGCGCGCCCTCCTCCTCCCGCGCTCGGCGGTCCGGGTCCGGTGGGCGGTCTCGGCCCGCCGGTCGTCGATGGCGGCCGGATGGTCGGACCGCCGCCACGCGCTGACGTCCCGCCTGCGCCGGGCGCCGCAGGGAACGGGCTGAGGGAACGGGCCCCGGGCCGGGGTCCTGCCGGGCCCGGTGCCGGGGTGCCGGGGTCCTTGCCGGGCTCCGGTATCGGGGTACCGGGGCGTTGGGGTGCCGCCAGGCGTTGGGCCGGGGTCCTGCCGGGTCCGGCTCCGGGGTGCCGCCGGGCACCGGCGCCGGGCTTCCCGGCCGGGGCCGGACCTCCTCGGCTCCGGGCTCGCCGGCACCGGCTCTCCAGCCCCCTCGGTCCTGAGCCCCCGGACCCCCCTCGGCTCCGGGCTCGTCGGCGTCGGGGCCGGGGCTTTCCGGGCTCCGGCCCCCGCCGTTCCCCGCCCGTGCGGAACAGGTAACTGAGGGGGGCCGGAAAACCTCGAACCCCGCGGGGCCGGTGCGCTCGGGTGCGCGGCCTCGCGGGGTTCGGGTGCGGAAGGAGCGGGGGCGCCGCTCAGGGGGCCGTCAGTGGCCGCCGTCCTGCTGTTCGTCGCGGCGGCGCTGCCACCGCTCTTCCATCCGGTTCATCATGGAGCGTCGCTGCCGGGTCCGGCGGCCGACGGCCGCCGTTCCAGCCCCGGCCTGCTGCTCGCCCGGCTTCGGCGCCCTGCGCCAGCCGGTGACCGCCAGGACCGCGCAGCCCAGCATGATGAGGAATCCCATCACGCCGATCAAGGTCTGCTGTGCGACCATTCCGGCCATGAGGAGCGCGATACCCACCAGGAAGCCGGCGACTGCCTGGTAGACCCGTCGCCGGGTGTACGTACGCAGTCCGCTTCCCTCGAGCGCTGTCGCGAACTTGGGGTCTTCGGCGTACAGCGCTCGCTCCATCTGCTCGAGCATTCGCTGCTCGTGCTCCGAGAGCGGCACGGAGTCCTCCTAGTCGTCGGTCGCGGGGGCGACCGGTATGCGGCCCTTTCAGAATAGGCAGGGAATCGCCCCCGTGAAACCCGCCCACAATGCCGAGTAGCCAATCGTGCAACCGATCCGGGCCGCCGTGAGGACCGGTCGCTGAGGCGTTGATTCCCCGGCCCCCGGTCCGTCATGCCGGATGGTGTCCCTCGATCATACGGGGCCGGAGGCCGTGCCGGGCGGGCTGTGGCGTACTCCATGGAGCACGGTGGCCCGCACCGCCGGACGGGTGGCCCCTGCTCAGGCCCGCTTCTCGCCGAGAACGTGCAACTGGGTGGCGACGGCGTGGAAGGCGGGCAGCTCGGCGGCGGCGGCCTCCAGCCTGAGGAGGGCCTCGGCGGCGTCCGGCTCGGTGTCCACGAGGACGCCGGGGACGAGGTCCGCGAAGATCCGGACGCCGTGCACGGCGCCGACGTCCAGCCCGGCCCCGGTGGCCAGTCCGGCGAGCTGTTCGGCGGTGAAGCGCCGGGGCACGGGGTCGCCCGCGCCCCAGCGGCCCGCCGGATCGGTGAGCGCGTGCCGGGCCTCGGTGAAGTGCCCGGCGAGGGCGCGGGCCAGGACGGCGCCGCCGACTCCGGCGGCGAGCAGGCTGAGGCTGCCGCCGGGACGGAGCGCGGCGACCGCGTTCCGCACGCCCTCGGCGGGGTCGTCCACGTACTCCAGGACGCCGTGGCAGAGCACGGCGTCGTACCCCTCGCGCCCGACCACGTCGAAGAGGCCGCGGGCGTCTCCCTGGACTCCGGTCACGAGGTCGGCGACCCCGGCCTCGGCGGCCCGGCGCTCCAGCGCGAAGAGGGCGTTGGGGCTGGGGTCGACGACGGTGACCCGGTGGCCGAGGCGGGCCACCGGCACCGCGAAGTTCCCGGAGCCGCCGCCCGTGTCGAGGACGTCGAGGACGTCTTTCCCGGTGGCCTCGACCCGGCGGTCCAGGGCGTCCTTGAGGACGTCCCAGACGACGGCGGTGCGCAGGGAGGCGCGCGACGGGCGTGAGGTCGCCTCGCGTCCGAAGGCGGGGGAAGGGTCCGGCACGGCTGTTGACTCCTCGGTGACGGGTACGGACCCTCCCCACCCTATGGCCTCGGTCCCGCCTTTCGGATCATCCTTCCGTTCCGCCGCCGGCGGGGCCGCGGGGCCGCACCGGCCGGAGGGAGAGGAGCCGCTCGACCAGGCGCAGGAAGTGCGCGGCGTCCCGGAGGAGGTCCTCGGCCTCCCTCGGGGTGGCGGCGCTCGTGATGCCCGCCTCGGCGCGGGCCCTGCGCGGCGCGCCGGCGGCGAAGTGGTCGCTCCACTCGGCCAGCTCGGGCGCCAGCTCGGCCAGGAGCTCCCAGGCGCTCCGTATCCGCTCCCGGCGGTGGGAGCCGCTCTCGGGTCTGCCGCGGGCGGCGAGCACGGCGGCCGCGGCGCGCAGGGCGGCGAGGTGGGCGGTGGCGTACCGCTCGTGGGGACGGTCGAGGGCGGCGGCCTCGTCGAGCCCGGCGCGGGCCTTGGCGAGGAGGTCGAGGGCGGCGGGCGGGGCGGCGGTGCGGCGGGAGACGGGGTGGATGTCGGACGCGGGCCCGGAGTGCGCGGGGACGTGGTGGCGCCGGGGCGTGGCTGCTGCGGATGGACGTGCCATGACGAGCCTCCTGTCGTCGCGTGACGGCACTGCTGCCGTATGTGTTCATGGTGCCCACCCCCACTGACAATCACGCTGACCTGCTCTTTTGCGAAGGTTCTGGCTCAGGGGTAAATTTTGCACTGACTGGTCAGTTCAAAAATGGGGAAGGGGGTGGGTCCGTGGACACGGAAACCGGGCGGCCGCCGCACGGCGCCGCAGTCGTCGCGGACGGCTTCGGAGTGAAGGGGCCCCGGGGCTGGGCCTTCCGGGAGGTCTCCTTCCGGGCGGAGCCGGGCGCGCTGGTGGCGATCGAGGGCCCGTCGGGTTCGGGGCGCACCTGTCTGCTCCTCGCGCTCACCGGCCGGATGAAGGCGTCGGAGGGGCACGCCGAGGTCGGCGGTCTCCCGCTGCCCCGGAAGATGGCCGCGGTGCGCCGGATCAGCGCGCTGGGCCAGGTGTTCGGCGTCAGCGAGCTGGACCCCGCCCTCACGGTCGCCGAGCACCTGCGCGAGCGGGCCCTGCTCCAGCGCCGCTTCGACGGTTCCGTACGGGCGCTCCTGCGGCGTCCCGGTACGCGGGCGGCGGAGGCCCGGGCCCGGATCGCGGAGGCCGTGGCCGCCGCGGGGCTCGACCTCGACGCCCTGCCGAAGGGCGGGCGGACCGCCGTGCGGGACCTGGAGCGGCCGGCGGCGCTGCGGCTCTCCCTCGCCCTCGCCCTGATCGGCCGCCCCCGGCTGCTCGCCGTGGACGACCTCGACCTGAAGCTCTCGGACGCCGACCGGGCCGGGGCCTGGGAGCTCCTGCGCTCCCTGGCCGCGTCCGGGACGACCGTCCTCGCCGTCTGCAGCGAGTCCCCCGCGGACGTCCTGCGGGTCCGCACCCTTCCCGTGCGGGAGGAGGAGACCCCGGAGGAACACGCGGAGGAGCCCGCGGCCGGCGGCACCGGGACCGGCGACGCGGGAGCCCCCGGCACCGGGACCGGCGGGGCGGAGAGCAGGCCCGCCGGCACCGCGGGCACCGGCGGCGCGGAGTCCGGGCCGGCCGGCGTCAAGCCCTCCGGCGCCAAGCCCTCCGGAGCCGAGCCCGCAGGCACCGAGCCCGCCGACACCGAGTCCACCGGCACCGGCGACGCGAAAACCGCGACCGTCCGGGCCGCCGCCACCGGAACCGACCACGCCGAAACGGACACCACCGCGTCCACGACCGAGGAGGGGGCGGCCGATGCGCTCGCCGAAACTGGCCGCGCTTGAGCTGAGGCGCTTCGGCAGGGGGAAGCTGCCGCGCGCCGCGCTCGTCGCGATCCTGCTGCTGCCCCTGCTCTACGGCGCCCTCTACCTGTACTCGTTCTGGGACCCGTACAGCAGGCTCGACAGGATTCCCGTGGCCCTCGTCAACGAGGACCGGGGGGCCGTCGCCGACGGCCGGAGGATCAACGCCGGCGACGAGCTCACGAAGGGCCTCCTGGAGAGCGGGACCTTCGAGTGGCACCGGGTGAGCGACGCCGAGGCGCGCCGGGGCGTCGAGGACGGGAAGTACTACCTGTCCCTGACGATGCCCGGCGACCTCAGCTCCCGCATCGCCTCCAGCTCCGGCGACTCCCCCGAGACCGGGGCCCTGCGGGTGCGGACGAACGACGCCAACAACTACATCGTCGGCCAGATATCCCGGACGGTCTTCGCCGAGGTGCGCAGCGCGGCCTCGGCCAAGTCCTCGCGCTCCTTCCTCGACAAGATCTTCATCTCCTTCTCCGACATCCACGACGCCACCGAGAAGGCCGCCGCGGGCGCGGCCGACCTGAAGCGGGGCGTGGACAAGGCGAAGAAGGGCTCCGAGAGCCTGGAGAACGGCCTCGTGAACGCCAAGACCGGCAGCGGTGACCTGGCCGCCGGCCTGAAGAAGCTCGACAAGGGCGCCAAGGACCTGGAGAACGGTTCCCGCAAGGTCGCCGACGGCACCCAGGCCCTCGCCGACAAGGTGAACGGCACCGCCGACAAGGTCCGTCCCTACCTGGCGGACAACGGCAGGTCGATCCGCGACACGGCCCGGCTGGTCTCCGACTCGGCCACCGCCGTCCGCCACAACCTCGACGTCCTGGCCAAGCGGGCCCCGCTGGTCCGCACCGCCGCCCACAAGGCCGACACCGACATGGCCGCGCTGCACCGCGAGGCGTGCGTGGAGAACCCGGAGCCGGACGCCCGGGCGTGCGAGGTCCTGAAGAGGGCCGCGGTCACCGCCGGCGACGTGGCGACCGTCGCGGACGACGTGCACGAGCTGACCAAGGACAGCAAGGGCGACCTGAAGGTCCTGGACGCGCGGCTCGTCACGCTCAAGAAGCAGGCCGACGAGCTGGCCGCCCGCGCACCGCACCTGGACGAGGACGTCGAGGGCGCCGTCCGGAAGATCAACGAGCTCAACGCGGGCGCCAAGAAGGTCGCGGCGGGCGCGGACAAGCTGCACACCGGCATCACCGGGGCGAAGAGCGGTTCGGTGAGGCTCGACACCGGGATCGGCAAGCTCAAGAAGGGCGCGACCGACCTGGACGGCGGCCTGTTCAAGCTGGCCGACGGTTCCGGGGAGCTGGCGGGCGGGCTGCGCGACGGCGTCGGCCGGATACCGGACTACGACCAGCAGGACCGCGACCGGCGCACGGAGGTCATGGCCGACCCGGTGCGGCTCGCCTCCCAGTCGATGCACAAGGCGCCGAACTACGGCACCGGTTTCGCCCCGTACTTCATCCCGCTCTCCCTCTGGGTCGGCGCGATGGTCGCGTACATGATCATCCAGCCGCTGAACCGGCGCGCCCTCGCGGCGGGCGGTTCGGCCTGGCGGATCGCCCTCGCGGGCTGGCTGCCGGTGGCGGCGATCGGCGTCCTCCAGGTCGCGGCCCTGATGTCGGTGCTGCACTGGGGGCTGGGCCTCCAGATGGCGCGGGCCGCCGGCACGGTCGGCTTCCTCACCCTGGTCACCTGCTGCTTCACCGCGATCGTGCAGTGGCTCAACGCCCGTTTCGGCGCGGCGGGACGCATCCTGGTGCTCGCGCTCCTGATGCTCCAGCTCACCTCGGCGGGCGGCACGTACCCCGTACAGACCAGTCCGGCCTTCTTCAACGCCGTCCACTCCTTCCTGCCGATGACCTACGTGGTCGAGGCGCTGCGCCGGCTGATCACGGGAGGCGGGACCGGGCCCGTTTGGCAGGCCTGCGCGGTCCTGGCCGCGTTCACCGCGGGCGCCCTGGCCCTCACGGCCGTCTCGGCCCGCAGGCGGCAGGTCTGGACGCTGGACCGGCTCCATCCCGAACTGAGCCTGTGAGGCGCGGCCGGTGCCGCCCGTCACACCTGTGAGAATCGACCCCATGGACAGCAGCAGCACCCGACGCCGGGCCACGCGCGCGAAGCTCTACGAGGCGGCCGTCACCCTCATCGCGGAACAGGGCTTCTCCGCGACGACGGTGGACGAGATCGCCGAGCGGGCGGGCGTGGCCAAGGGCACGGTCTACTACAACTTCAAGAGCAAGACCGAGCTCTTCGAGGAACTGCTGCGGCACGGGGTGTCGCTGCTCGCCGCCTCCCTGCGCACGGCGGCCGAGGAGACCGCCGCGCGCGGCGGGAGCCGGGTCGACGCGCTGGACGCGATGATCCGGGCGGGCCTGGTCTTCATCGACCGCTACCCGGCCTTCACCCAGCTGTACGTGGCCGAGCTGTGGCGCACCAACCGGGCGTGGAACTCCACGCTCCTGGTGGTCCGCCAGGAGGCGGTCGCGGTGGTCGAGGGCGTCCTGCGCGAGGGGATCGAGGCCGGGGAGCTGAACGAGGAGATCGACGTCCAGCTGACGGCGGCGGCCCTCGTGGGCATGGTCCTCGTGGCGGCCCTCGACTGGCAGGCCTTCCAGAGCGGGCGTTCGCTCGACGACGTCCACGCGGCGCTCTCCCGCCTCCTCCACGGCCGGGTGGGCGGCCGCTGACGCGGGGCGCACGCGCGCGGGACGCGAAAGGGCCGGTGCGGCGAAGCTCGATCCCCCCGAGCCTCGCCGCACCGGCCTTCTCACGCACCCCCGTACCGGTGCGGGTGCGCGGTCCCGTTCCGCCGCCCCGTGCCGGCGGTCCGGGGCCGCGCCCCTTTTCCGTGGGCCCCACTCTTCCGTCCGGACCGTGCCGGGCCCATCCGCGCGCCTACTCATCCCGCCGCCTAGGTACGGGTACTCAGTCCTGGTTACGATCGCGGGCGTGTCCGTACTCCCCCTGGTGTTCACCAGCGGCTGGGCCAGCGGGATCAACGCGTACGCGGTGGTCCTGCTGCTCGGCGTCCTCGGCGCGGCCGGGCTGACCGACGAGGTGCCCGGCTCCTTGCAGCGCACCGACGTCCTCGTCGTCGCGGGCGTGCTGTTCCTGTGCGAGGCGGTGGCGGACAAGATCCCGTACGTCGACTCGGCGTGGGACTCCGTCCACACCGTGATCCGGCCGGTCGCGGGGGCCGTCGTCGGCGCCCTCCTCGCCGGGCAGGACGGATCGCTGCCGGAGCTGGCGGCGGGCGCGGTCGGCGGCTCGACGGCCCTGCTCAGCCACGTGGTCAAAGCGGGTACGCGGATGGCGGTCAACACCTCGCCGGAACCGTTCTCGAACATCGCGCTGAGCCTGGCGGAGGACCTGGGGGTCGCCGCGCTCGTCACCTTCGCGCTCTTCCACCCGGTGGCGGCGGCGGCCGTCGCTGGCGCCCTGCTCCTGCTCGGCCTGGTCGTCGTGGTCTTCCTCGCCCGGCGCATCCGCCGCTTTCTGCGCCGCGGGTCACAGCGCCGGGAGGAGAGGAGGCTCGCGGCCCGGGGAGGCCCCCCGCCGCCCGGCGGGCCGTCCCTCCCCTGACCCCTCCCCGCGCGGCCGGTGGTGTCGCGGGGGCCGGATAGGCTCGCCGTCATGGCACGGATTGTGGTGATCGGCGCGGGACTCGGCGCCATGGCGGCGGCGGCCCGGCTGGCCGTGGCGGGCCACCGGGTGACGGTGTACGAGCGGGGCGCGACGTACGGCGGCGCGGTCGGCCGCTTCGAGCGGGACGGGTTCGCCTTCGACACGGGCCCGGGGCTGCTGCACCTGCCCGCCGTGTACCGCGACCTGTTCGTGAAGACGGGCAAGGAGCCCCTGGAGGAGTGCGTCGCGCTGACGCAGGTCGATCCGGCGGCCCGTCACGTCTTCGCCGACGGTACGCGCGTGGACCTGCCGAACGCCTCCCGGGCCGGCACGGTCGCCGCCCTGGACGCGGCGCTCGGCGCGGGCGCGGGCGAGCGGTGGGGCGACTTCCTGACGCGGGCCCGCGAGGCCTGGGACCGCACCCGCCGGCCGCTCCTGGAGGAGCCGCAGCCGGCCGACCCGGCGCCGCTCGCCCGCGAACCGTACCCGGCCCCGAAGGCGGGCCTGCTGCGCCGCCCGACGACGACGCTGGCACAGGTGGGGAAGCGGGAGTTGCGCGATCCCCGGCTCGCCGCCCTGCTCGACGCGTACGCGTGGTCCTACGGCTTCGACCCGGCCGGCGCCCCGGCCTCGGCCGCCGTCCTGCCGTACATGGAGCAGACCTTCGGGAGCTGGTACGTGGCCGGGGGCCTGCGGGCACTCGCCGACGCCGTGTACGAGCGGTGCCGGAAGCGGCGGGTGGAGTTCGTCTTCGGCGCGCCGGTGGAGGACGTCCTGGAGGAGGACGGCCGGGCGGCCGGCGTCCGGCTGGCCGGGGGCGAGGAGGTCCCGGCCGACCACGTGGTCTCCGGGGCCCCGGTGTCCGCGCTCCGCCGCGAGCACGCCGTCGCGGGGGAGCGGGGCGACGGCCCGCCGCGCCACCAGGTGCTCGGCACCGGCCGGGTGACGGTCTGTCTGGCCCTGCGCGGAGCGCGGGAGGCGGACGCGGTCCACCGGACCGTCGTGCACGCGGAGGGCGCCCGGCCCACGGTGACCGTGCTGCGGCCGGACGACCCGGCGCTGCGGCCGGACGCGGACCACGAGGCGGTGACGGTCACGGCGACCGTGCGGACCGGGGGGTCCCGCCAGGACTGGGAGCCCTTTGCCGACCGGATGGTGGAGGCGGCCGGGAGCGCGGTGCCGGAGCTGCGCGAGCGGCTGCTGTGGCGGCACGTCCGCACCCCCGAGGACGTGCGGCGGGACACCGGTTCGGCCGAGGTGCCGGGGCCGGCGCTCGCCGGGGCCGGGGGCCGGCTGCTCCCGGCCGGCAACCGCGCGCCGCTCCCCGGGCTCTTCCTCGCGGGCGGCTGGTCGCACCCGGGCGGCGGGCTCGCCCACGCGGGCATGTCGGGCGCGCTGGTGGCGGGGCTGATCGTGGAGGGGGCGGACTTCCGCGGCTCCCGATGAGGCCGCGGAGGTCCCGTACGCCTCAGTGGCGGTACTCCCGGTCGTCCGGGTGCGGCTCGTGGCCGTACGGGCCGGGGGCCTGCTGCGGGGCCGGCTCGGTGTCGCGCTGCTGCGGGACCCAGACCCCGCCGGGCGGGGTGTCGTAGGCGTACGAGGGCGCGTAGGGGTCGCCGTAGTACGAGGTGTACTGCTGGCCGTCCGTGCCCGGGCCGATGTACGGGTCGGAGTAGGCGGCGTACTGCTGCTGTCCGGCGCCGCCGTAGTCGTAGGCCTGCTGCGGGTGGACGGGCTGCTCGTACCCGGGGTCGTACCCGGTCCCGTGCTCCGGCGCGTACTCCGGCCCGTAGGGGTCGTGGGCGGGGCCGTAGGGGTCGTGTCCGGCGGCGGCCCCGGCGTGGTGGCCGGTCCCCCCGCCGGTCTCGTGGCTCGCGTACCCGCCGGTGCCGTCGGGCGCCGGCAGGGGCTCGTGGACCATCGTGGTCTCGACGGCCGTCTCCGGGCGCGTCCCGGGACCGTGGCCGGCGCCCCCCTCGTCCTCCGTGCCGTACGAGAGGCCGGTGACCTCCAGGGTGGGGCCGGCCTGGGCCGGCGCGCCGGACCTGCGGCGGCGGCTCGCGCCGGGGTTGCCGCCGATCGCCCAGCCCGTGGAGAAGCCGCGGCGGAACGAGAGCGTCACACAGGTCTGGCCGGCGGCGAAGGCGACCGCGCCGGCGATGATCACCGGGACCGACGGCATCAGGACGCCGAGGACCACGCCGAGGAAGCCGGCGAAGGCGAGCAGGCGCCAGCGCAGCCGCGCCTTGTACTGGAGGAGCACCTCCCCCAGCAGCCACAGCGCGACCACGCCGAACGCGATGTAGAGGACCGTCCACCCCATGCCCCGCCGCCCCTCTCCACGGTCACCGCCGCGGGTCGGGGCGGGTACGACCGGTCACGACTGCTGGTGCAGTCCGAGATTCTCGTAGATCTCGAGCGTCGCGGTGGAGTTGTTGAGCGTGATGAAGTGCAGCCCGGGGACGCCCTCGGACAGCAGACGCGCGCAGAACTCCGTCGCGAACTCGATACCGATGGAGCGTACAGCGGCGGGATCGTCCTTGACGGCGTGGATGCGGTCTTTCACGCGCGCCGGGAAGGCGGCGTTGCTCAACTGGGGCAGCCGGCCGAGGGTCTTCACGTTCACGACGGGCATGACCTCGGGGATGATCGGGGTCTCGCAGCCCGTCTTCACCACGCTGTCGCGGAACCGCAGGTAGTTCTCCGGGTCGAAGAACATCTGGGTGATGGCGTAGTCCGCGCCCGCGCGGCACTTGTCCACGAAGTGCCGGATGTCCGTGTCCCAGTCGGTGGAGCGGGGGTGCATCTCGGGGAAGGCGGCGACGCCGACGCAGAAGTCTCCCGACTCCTTGATCAGCCGGACCAGGTCGGCGGCGTACCGGACCCCCTCCGGGTGCTCGACCCACTCGCCCAGCGGGTCGCCGGGCGGGTCGCCGCGGACGGCGAGCATGTTGCGGATGCCGGCGTCGGCGTACTGGCCCAGGACGTTGCGCAGTTCGGCGACGGAGTGGTCGACGGCGGTGAGGTGCGCGACGGGGGTGAGCGTGGTGTCGGAGGCGATCTTCTGGGTGGCCTTGACGGTGCCGCCCCGGGTGGAGCCGCCGGCGCCGTAGGTCACGGAGACGAAGCTGGGGCCGACCGCCTCGACGCGGCGCATGGTGTTCCACAGGGCCCGCTCGCCCTTCTCGGTCCGGGGCGCGTAGAACTCGAAGGAGTACGACGTGCCGCCGGAGGCGAGGATCTCGCGGACCGTGCGCGCGCGGTCCGAACGGACGGAAGCGGTACCAAGGGCCATACGGGCAGGTTAGACGCGGGGCGACGGGCCGCGTACCCGGCGTCCGAGTGCTGGACAGCTTTTCGGACACGCGGCGGGGCCCGGGAACCGCTCCCGGAGATCACGGGGAGGTGCCCCGGCCGGCCGGTCCGGGCGTGCCCGGCCCCGTCCGGCCCCGGAGGACCGCTCCCCCGCCGGCCCCGGGTCCTCCGGCCGGTCTCAGGCGTCCGCGCGCTCCCGGACCCTCCGGGCGAGGGCGGCGGTCGCGGCGGCCGGGTCGTCGGCCTCGGTGATCGCCCGGACGACGACGATCCGCCGGGCGCCCGCGTCCAGGACCTCGTCCAGGTTCTTCTCGTCGATGCCGCCGATCGCGAACCAGGGCCGGTCCTGGGCCAGGCCGGCCGCGTACCGCACGAGGCCGAGTCCCGGCGCGTGCCGTCCGGGCTTGGTGGGGGTGGGCCAGCAGGGCCCGGTGCAGAAGTAGTCCACGCCCGGCTCGGCGGCCGCCGCGTCCACCTCCGCCCCGGCGTGGCAGGAACGGCCGATCAGGACCCCGTCGCCGAGGATCGCCCGGGCGGCGGGGACGGGCAGGTCGCCCTGGCCGAGGTGGAGGACGTCGGAGCCGATGGCGTGGGCGACGTCGGCCCGGTCGTTCACGGCGAGGAGCCTGCCGTGCCGGCGGGCGGCGTCGGCGAGGACGGCGAGGTGCTCCAGCTCCTCGGCGGCCTCCATGCCCTTGTCGCGCAGCTGCACGACGTCCACGCCGGAGGAGAGCACGGCGTCGAGGAAGTCCGGGAGGTCGCCCTGGCGCCTGCGGGCGTCGGTGCACAGGTAGAGCCGGGCGTCGGCGAGCCGCTCGCGGGGCGTGGGCACGGGCGCGGTCGTGGGCGCGGTCATGGAAGGGTCCCCCGTCGATGTCGCCGGGGGGGGGGGGGGGGGGGGGGGGGGGGGGGGGGGGGGGGGGGGGGGCGGGCGGGGCGGGGGGGGGGGGGGGGGGGGGGGGGGGGGGGGGGGCGGGGCGGGGCG